>NZ_AYOT01000001.1 GCF_000500045.1 Borrelia persica No12
ATATTTTTTTTGTAAAAATTTTAGTTTTTTTGTTAAAGTAAGTTAGCAAAAACTAAAATATGCTTTATATTTGTATGTTATAAGGGAAAAGATATTTAAATGAAATTTAATAATTATAATAATAACAATATTAATCCAAAAGACTTATATAAATATTCGATATTTTTCAGAAATTATATAGAGAATGTAGCAGAAGACGCAATGCGTAATGGAATTACTTTGGAGAGTATTTATAGTAGGTCTTTAAGTGGAATTGAAGATGAATTAGATAATCTAAAAATAGAGCTTAAAGAAGCATTATTAAATTGCATAATAAGTTACAAATTCAATGGTATTGGCTATATATTGGTTAAGACAACAGGTGATGATAATCTAGATTTAGAAGTTAATTCTGAATTACCAATAGGATTTATGTATTCAGATTTTTCTTCTATACGTGATAAGGGACTTAGTTCACCTTATGTCGTATATTCATTTGAAGAAGAGAATGGAGAGGGTGTAACATCTAGAAAAGAAGTCAAGATTCATAAGAGTCGTTTAATTATATATG
>NZ_AYOT01000002.1 GCF_000500045.1 Borrelia persica No12
AGAGCATATAAAGTCCATCTTTTCATTCTTAACTTACCTTTTACTTTCGGTTAACACAAAGTCAACTTCCTTTACTTTTTACAGCCTTTTAATTTATTCCCTTTTCTCTTTTTGCTTGTTCTTTTGTAAATATTTTCTTCAAAATTTTTTTTCTTTTTTAAATCCCTTTTTGAAATTTCCTTTGAGAATTTGTTTGTAATTTTATCTTTATCCCCCTGCTCCACAAGTACTTGTTGCTCCTTCTTTAAATCCAGATAATGTATTATCATCCATTTTGTTAAAGTAGCCTTGTATTACGTTTTTAAAAGTGTTTTTACCATCATCATTATTATTGCAACTTTCAAGTTGAGTCTTTATATGCTCCAAAGCTTCTTTAATCTTAGATTGACCAAATAGTACAAATTTATTAAACTTTTCTTCATCATTCAATGCTTCTTTTAAGAAATTTAGATTTATTTTTTCAGTATCATTTAACTTTTCTTTGAGTATTTCTTCTGGTGTTTTTTTAGCTTCTTCTATTTGTTCTTCTGAATCTCTTTGGGGTTTATTATCAGAATTCTTTTTTTGTTTGTACGCGTCACAACTATTAATTAGTAATAATAATATCAAAATAATACTGATTTTTTTCATTTAAATTTCCTTACATATATGATTGAAAAAAAGTATATATCAGTTATCTTATTGTTTACTTGTTTTGTAAAGTTTAATGTTTTGTTATAGTTTATAGTTATTTCTTTTAAGGTTTTGAATTTAAGGAATAAGAAGTATATGGGTTATATCATTAATTGTTAAATGATCCCTTTTTTCATAATATTGGAAAAATATTTTTCCAATATTATGAATTTTGTTATTTTGTATGGGTTTTACTTGTTTGATTTTTCAATTATTAGCATAATTTTTATAGTTGTTAAGATTTCCTTAAGTCTATTAAACGTTTCTTCATTAGTATTTGTATCGAATATATAATGTATACCTTTAGTAATAGGTTTTGAGTCATCTTCTGGCTGGATCTCAAAATCTAAGTCACTTTTAGCATTTAAAAAAAGAATATGGGTTAGATATTGTTTAATAGTCATTTCAGGATTGTCGAGTTTTTTATTCTTTTCAAATTCACTATAAATAATAGTAAATATATTAGATAGTTCTTTTTGTTTTTTAGGATTATTTAAAAGCCATTTATAAAAACCAGGGTATTTATCTATTATTTTTTTAAACTTATTGAGTAATTCTGCTGGAACCACTACTGTACCATTATTATGTTTTTGAACAATACTTTGTGATTTTTTGTGTATTTCATTAAGTCCATGACTGAGTAATTCAACCTTTTCCTTTTCGTCCTTAGTTAATGGGCTTTCTTCTTGAGGTTTTGTTCCATCTATTTTACAACAAAAAAGTAGTAATAAACTATAAAACATTAAATAATTTATGTATTTGATCATATAATATTCTCCTTATTTTAAGTGTTTTCATTATAGATTAGTTATTTTGTTTTGTATAGATATACTTGTAATTATTTATTTCTTTTGTAAAGTTTAATGTTTTGTTATAAAGTTTATGTAAACAAAATTAATTTTTGTTAACTTATTGTTA
>NZ_AYOT01000003.1 GCF_000500045.1 Borrelia persica No12
TACTTTATCCTAGCTTTAACAAATACTTACATTTTTGCTTTCCAAATATCCTATTTCCTATTTTCGTAGCTTGTAATTTTGCAATGAGAGCATCTAGAATCTATGCTTTCACTCTTAACTCATCTTTTACTTCCAGTTAACATAAAGTCAACTTCCTTCACTTATTACAAACCTTTAATTTATTTATTTTTCTATTATTTCTAAAATCAAAAATTATCTTTTATTTGTGAATAACAATTCTTTTAAGCAACATAAATATGGCTTCAGGATCTTGATCGTGATAATCCTCAAATATGTCTTTGTGATTTCTTGCAAAGAATAAAAATATCTTACTCCGATTGTCTTGATTTCCATCTATACATAAGAAGATATTTTCGCTTTCACAATAAATTATAGCATCGCTTATATATTCATCTAAAGTTTTTTCAGGTGCATTGTCTTTTCTTCCTTTCTCTAGCCAATTATAGGCTTCAGTAAAATCTGTATCTAGTTCTTTCTTTTTGTCGGGTTTGTTTTCAATCCAAGAAATAAATTTATCATATGAGTGATATGAGTCTCCTTCTGAACGTTTTTTAAATCCATGCATAATGGTATTAAATTTCTTATTTTCATCTGTTTGTGGTGCGCTTGTAGGTGGTGTGTGTTTAATTGGTGCTAAACCTTTTACTTTATGTATTTCATCTGTACAAGAATAAATTAGTATTAAACTATAAATTAGTATATGTTTCAAATATTTATGCATATAATATCCTCCTTGTTTTTAAGTATACTATTGTTGATTTTGGTTTGTATAGAGATTTTTATAAACTTTTAAGCTTTTTGTTTATTTCTTAAAAAGATTTGCTTTCAATTTTGTCTTTATTCTCCTGTTCCACAATTACTTGATGTTTGATCTTTAAATTGCTCTAAATTATAGCTATTACTTTCAAAAGAACCTTTTAAAACCTGCTTAAATGTATTTTTTTGATTTTCTGCACTCTCTCCAGTACATTTTGCAAGTTCACTTTGGATATGTTGAAGTACAGACTTTATTGCAGATTCATCATAACTTAAAAACTTGTTAAAATCGCTTTCATTCTTCAATGCTTCTTTTAAGAAATTGAGATTTACTTTTTCAGTGTCATTTAACTTTTTTTTGAGTATTTCTTCTGGTGTTTTTTTAGCCTCTTCTGTTTGTGCTGCTTCATCTTTTTGAGGTTTATCATCATAATTGCTTTTTTGTTTATACTGATCGCAACTATTAATCATCA
>NZ_AYOT01000004.1 GCF_000500045.1 Borrelia persica No12
GTGAAACTAAGATAGGTTTCATATGACCTTTTCAGGAAAAGACAACAACAAGCTAAACTAGTTAAGGTCTCTCAAAAGGTGAAATTAGCAATTCCATAGAATTGTAGTGTTATATTTTAATTTATGTGAATTACTGTTTCTGTTATTAAATTAGTAATTCACATTTATTTACCAAAAACCGAATAAATAATAGAAATTAAAGCTAAAAAGATTCCTATATTAATTGTGATAATAGTACCAAACATCCACTTATGTAGTCTTGCTGTACTGTCGAATTTAGTTATATTGATGTCAATTTTTTTATCAAGTTCATTGAATTTAGTATCAAATTTATTGTCAAGATCTTTAATATCCGACTTTAATTCACTTTTAGTATTATCAATCTTATTATCAAGTTCATTAAATTTAGTATCAATTTTAACATTTAAGTTATTTTCAACGGTATTAATTTTTTTATCAAGTTCATTAAATTTAGTATCAATCTTAACATTTAAGTTATTTTCAACGGTATCGATCTTATTATCAAGGTCTTTGATATCCGATTTTAATTCGCTTCTAACATTATCAATTTTATTATCAAGTTCATTAAATTTGGTATCAATTTTAACGTTTAATTCATTTTTGACGTTATCAATTTTATTATCAAGTTCATTAAATTTGGTATCAATTTTAACGTTTAATTCATTTTTAACGTTGTCAATTTTATTATCAAGTTCATTAAATTTGGTATCAATTTTATTATCAATATCAATTTTAACAGCTAAAATTTCGCCTTTTAATACTTTTTCTAGCATTTCGAGTTTAATATCGAAGTTTTCTTTGAGATATTCGAT
>NZ_AYOT01000005.1 GCF_000500045.1 Borrelia persica No12
CAACAAGACTTTTTAGTATTGATTTAATGTGGCCTTTTGTGCCGTTGGATTTGAAATTTTTTGTTTCTTTTGGTACTATATTCATAAGTTTTTGGTTTTAATCCAAAGTTGAGATTTCCCAAAAGGGATCTTTGGATTATTTATTATTTTTTATTTTATATAAAAATTTCACTTTTGACTAGTTCTTTGGTCAAGGTGATTTTTTTATATGCAATTTTTTTGAAAATAGCAAGTAATTGAAGTGATAAGACGTTTACAATGCTATATATTATCATAATAGATAGCATTGTAAATTAATGTAGGATAATTGTCAATAAGATAAGCTTAAGTTTTTAGCTTTTTGTTTTTGTTAGTACCATTTATTTGGTCTAAATATTCTGTAAATTTTTTTGAGATTTTATGACTGTCTATATTTTTATATAGAGCAGATATTTTTTTTATTTTTTATATGAGAAATGTTTTTTGATTCTTGGCAAATTAAATTATTTAATTTAGATTTGACTTCTTTAAGTAGTCTTATTTGTATCTCGTCTTGTGTTTCTTCTTGTGTTTTTTCTTGTATTTTTTTTATCTGTTCTCTTAGTGCTGTTATTTCATCACTTTTATTTTTTATTTCTTCTCTTAGTGTTGTTATTTCATCACCTTTATTTTTTATTTCTTCTTGTGTTTTTTCTTGTATTTCTATCATCTCTTCTTTTAACTGTATTAATGCTTGAACAATTGTTTTTGTATTATAGTTATTGCTTTTGATTCTTGTTATTGCTTTCATTGGTGGTAGGTTTTCTTTTTGTTCATGCATGCTTATAATTTCTCTTATATTTTCTAATTTTTTGTGAATTATTGCTTGAATGTATGTTTTTGTTTTTTGTTGTTTTACTGTTGTGGTTAAATGACAGATTATATTTTCTGGAATATATCTGATATTGTTGTACGCAACATATGCGTTTAACATTGTTGCTTTTTTGCAGAGAGTTTGCGATAGTGTTCGATAATTATATTTTTTTTCCAATATTTCAACTACTTCTCCAACTTTGTATAATGTAATATTACTTATTTTTATCATGGTAATATTCCTCCAAGTATTTTTTTTATATTTTAACATAAGTCAAAGTTTATAAGCGTATTTATATGATTATGTTGATATTGATTAAAGCTTATTAATATTTATTAGTTTTGATATTGACTTATTATTATTTATAATATATTTTATTAGTATCAATATATTGTTAATTACAAATATTGGTAATATTTTTCCAATGAAATAAGGCAAATTACTTTGCTTTTATTAAGTTTTATGGCAAAGGTTGATAAGAGTAAAGTATTCTTGTTTGTCATTTTGA
>NZ_AYOT01000006.1 GCF_000500045.1 Borrelia persica No12
TTTATAGATGAGCATACCAATGTTTTTGAGCGTCAGAGGGAGGTTTTAGCAGCTATTGATGCGCTTGTTGATTCTGCTTTGAAATCAAATTTTGAAGCAAAGTATAATAGTGTTTTGAGCGATTATAAATTGTATGTGAGAGAATTGTTTAATAATGTTGAAGATGGTACTTTTGATCTTAAATTTGATCGGGATAGAGACAGAAAAGAAAATTATAATAAAAAATTTGCTGTGCTTCTAGAGAGTATTCGCAATGCTTCTTAATTTTATTTTATTTGGATTGATTTGCGTTGTATTATGTGTTTATAATGTGTAGTGCTAGCTTGTATTATAAATTGATGTTGTGTTTGATATTGTTGATATTGAAAGTTAAAGAAGGAGTTATCTTATGATGAGAAAAAAAATTTATATTTTATTGTTGTCGTTATTGTCATTGGTACTTATAGTATTGATATTGATTTTCAATTTAAGATCTCGAAAAAGAACTCCTATTCTTGAAGATGCATTTCTCAGATCTGGTCTTAGTAGACCTGTATCCGAAATTTGTGGACTTATAGATGTGTCTTTGGAAGGTAAGAGAAAACATGCTGAAGGAATTTATGGTCAAGATGTGGATGATGATTTAGAAATTTACGATAATTTGGAGCCTGTCCTTGTAGATGATGAACTTAATGTTTTGCTTGATGAATTTGGGATTGAAGAGGGGAGAAGAATAGCAATTGCGCATATACAAAAAGTATTGTGTGATCCTGTTATTGGAAGTAATTATAAGACGTATGATAATGTTGATTTTCGTAATCTACTGATTAATTGGAAATTAGACAAAGTTAAAGAATTTGGCGAGTATTTATCTTCAATATTTAATGAATTTGTTAGACTAAGATCATCTATTGATAATCTTGGTAATGATATA
>NZ_AYOT01000007.1 GCF_000500045.1 Borrelia persica No12
AAAATGGGAATTTGACATATATGACTCCTGTGGGTTTGTGGCATGATTTTGCTTCGCAGTTGTTTAGGAAATTCATTTTTAGTAATTGTGCAGTGAATTTTATATATAATTTTGAAAACAAAAAAAGATTTACGGATGTTGGTTCCAAATTTCAGTTTTCGATTTTTCAGATTAGTAATAATAACATGTCTGAATTTACTAACTTTAAGATTAAGTTTATGATTCAGGATTATGACCCTATTATTAAGGATATGACAGCTAATCTTAAATTATCTGTTAATAATAAAAATATTGTTTACAAGGGTTTTGATTTGTGTGTATCAAAAATCAAAAGATTTTCTCCTATGTATGAATCTATAATGAATTTTAAGAGTAATGAAGAATTTTCTTTAGTTAGTAAAATGTTTAGTAAATGTGATGTTCTGTCTGAAGAATATATCAAGTTTATGGTTGGGTTAGATATAATATCTGAAATCAAAGAATTTTTTGAAGAAAATGTTATTAATGACAATGAAAATGATTATGTATTTATTTATCAAGGTGCTAATATATATCAATTTAATTCAAGATATTTTGAACATGAGAATTCAAGAGTAAAGTCTAAATTGTTGTGGATTAGTAAGAAAAATATAGACAAATTTATACCTAATGAAAACTTAAATAATATAAATGTTTTATTTAGAAGAGTAGCCAGTTCTGTAGATTCACGAACTATGATTAGTACTTTAATGCCTAAAAATTGTTATTGTGCTCATTCAGTTATTATGAGTGATGCCAATTATGGTAAAGCACAAATATCTATTTATAAGAAATTGTTTATTGTATCTGTGTTTAATTCCTTGCCTTTTGATTTTTTGCTGAGAAGATTTGTAAGTATTAATGTGACAAACTCATATGTGTATCAGTGTCCTATGCCACAACCCAGTGAAAAGGAAATTTTGACAAATCCTGTGAATTTACTTCTTGCAATGAATGCTTGCATATTAATTGTTAAGAATAATCCAAATGATTTC
>NZ_AYOT01000008.1 GCF_000500045.1 Borrelia persica No12
GACAAAATTACAAACAAATTTCAAAAAGGGATTTAAAAAAGAAGAAAAAATTTGAAGAAGATATTTACAAAATAACAAGCAAAAATATAAAAATAAATAAATTAAAAGGCTGTAAAAAGTTAAGGAAGTTGACTTTGTGTTAACCGAAAGTAAAAGGTAAGTTAAGAATGGAAAGATGGACTTTGTATGCTCTCATTGCAAAGTTATAAGCTACGAAAATAGGAAATAGGATATTTGGAGAGTAAAAAAGTAAGTATTTGTTAAATAAAGGAAGAAGAATACTAGATATTTATTCCTATAACACTTAAAATCATACTCCTAGCTAATTACAACCAATCCTCACGCCATATTTTACATACAATGAGAACCCTCAAAATTTGACTTAAGCTATTAGTATTTGCTAACATATTATTTGACCATTTTATTTTTTTTAAAATAATTACTTAATATATGAACTTAATGAATGATGCTAACTTGAATTTACCCGATAAACTTAATAAAACTATTGGAGACCTAGTAAAAGAAAACGAAATATTACAACAAGAATTGTCTCTAATCAAAAGCAAATTAGAAAATAAAAGTACCAAACCTAAATCTATTCCCATAAGATTTTATTTAAATGAAAAGACAATAAAACTAGTAAAAAGGTGCATAGAA
>NZ_AYOT01000009.1 GCF_000500045.1 Borrelia persica No12
CAATATTATTTTGATATTATTACTGATGATTAATAGTTGCGATCAGTATAAACAAAAAAACACTGATAATGACAAACCTCAAAAAGATGAAGCAGAACAAACAGAAGAGGTTGCAAAAACACCAGAAGAAATACTCAAAGAAAAGTTAAATGATACTCAAAAACAAGGATTGGATCTTTTAAAAGAAGCATTAGGAGATAATGATAAGCTCAATCAATTATTGAGTCTAGACGAAAACAAGATTAAAGAAGCTCTTGAACATATCCAAAGTGAACTTAACAAATGTACTGGAGATAATGCAAGTGATCAAAAATCAACTTTCAAAACAGTGATAAAAGAATACCTTAAATCTAATAATGATAATCTAGATCAATTTAAAGAACAAACGTCAAGCAATTGTGGAGAAGGAGCAGGCGCGTAAACAAATAAAAGATAAAATTTCAAAAAGGGATTTAAAAAAGAAGAAAAAATTTGAAGAAGATATTTACAAAAGAACAAGCAAAAAGA
>NZ_AYOT01000010.1 GCF_000500045.1 Borrelia persica No12
TCCCCACTCCTGATTTTCAAGCACAATATCAATATTCAAAACACTTTTCCATCCATTTTGAACAAACTCAGCCACCTTTTTATGCAATGAATTAGTATTGTACAACAACTTTAATTTAGGAAAATTTTTACCATCAGGATACCCAGCTTCAGCTAACAACTTCCTTGCATATTTGGGATCAAACAAAGGCAAATTTTTACCATATGTATAATATTCATAATTTGGAGTTGCTGCTCTTGTAGGAATTGCACCATTAGCAGTGACTTGATCTGTAATAGTTTTTCTATCAATAGCCAATGTCAATGCTTTCCTAACCCTAACATCATCAAGAGGCTTTACAGTTATATTAAAAGGATAATAATAAAGAGCATTAAATGGGCCCTCATAATAATCATCTCTCAACCTTACATCCTTAATTAAATCAGCAGGAATAGTCTGATTAAACATAAAATCTATTTCACCATTCTGATACATATGATAAGAAGTTGAAGCATTGTCAGTAGTAAAGAATGTAATTTCATCTATTTCAACATTTAATGCATCATAATATCTAGGATTACGTTCCACCGTGATACTAGAACCAGGAACTCTATCCTTTAACGTAAAAGCACCACTAACAACGATATTTTCAGGATTAACCCATCCATCACCATATCGCTCTACTACGTGTATTGGTACTGGTATAAACACTCTATAAATTAACATGTTTAAAAAATAAGGCTTTGGTGATTCTAAACTAAACTCTATAGTCTTATCATTGATAGCTTTAATTCCAAGCTCAGATTCTGATACCTTGCCTTCAAAATAAGCATGTCCATTCTTAATCGCATACATAACCTCATCAGCATAAGGAGCATTAGACTCTTTATTTAAAACTCTAAGATAAGATTTTCTTATTCCTTCTGCCGTAATTGGAACACCATCACTCCAAACAAGATCATCTCTTAAATGAAATGTATAAACTTTACCATCACTAGAAATATCCCAACTTTTAGCAAGTCCAGGTTTATATCCGCTTGTTTTGGGATCTGTCCTCACAATTCCTACAAACATTTCATTAATAATCTGAGTTCCTACAGTATCTTTATTAAACTGCGGATCAATTGATGTAGGTTCCGCACCTAGAGCTACCTTAAACACTACACGATTATTTTTTTTATTATTACCATTCTCTGCATTATTTAAGTTATCTCCACTATTACAAGAAAACATAAAAATTGATAATAATAAAAAAAATCGAACTATCATAGTCCCTCCCTTATAAATAAAATAATACTTCATTATATTAAATTCAAAACATAAAAAATTTATGTCATTACGGTATAATAATATTAATAGTATATAGCAATACTACAATTATAGTATTACATATTTATGTCAAAAATTAATAATGAGGTAAAAAAACAATATGGAAAATGTTGTAATTCACTATTTTAAAGAAATATCCAAGATTCCAAGATGTTCTGGGAACCTTGAAAAAATTAATAACTATATTAAATCCGAAGCAATAAAATTTGGACATTATTTTAAAGAAGATGATGCATATAATATCTTAGTTAAAATAAAGTCCAACAATAGCAACCAAGATCCTATTGCCATTCAAGCTCACACAGATATGGTTTGCGAAAAAAATGATTCTAGTACACATAACTTTCAAAACGATCCAATTAAAGTTATGGAAAAAGATGGTCACTTTGTAGCTGACGGAACTACTCTTGGAGCTGATAATGGAAGTGGAGTTGCAATGTTATTGGCTCTTATGAGTGAATCTAACAATTTTACTCACCCTGAATTAGAATTAATTTTCACTTCAGATGAAGAAATTGCTCTAGATGGTGCCATTGCATTTGATGCAAGCGAATGTAAAGCCAAAAATCTTATTAATCTAGATGGAGGAAATGAAGGCAAATTTACCATTGGTTGCGCAGGATCTAGCATAATTGAAATAAAATTTTCACCAACCTACATACATACTCAAGATAATATGATTGTAGAACTTTTATTCACCGGTCTTCAAGGAGGACATTCCGCTGGAAAAATTCATGAAGATTTAGGCAACGCTTTGAAATTAACATTCTTCTTTTTAAACAAACTTCAATCAAAAATGAAATTAAAGATTAGTGACATTTCTGGTGGAGACAAAAGTAATGCAATCCCACGTGAAGCAAAGATTTTAATAGTAATTGACAATAAAGATCTTAACTTACTCAAAAATGAGATTAATTATTTCGTCAATGAAGTAAAAGTTATGCACAACCTAGAGAATAATTTTCAAATTATTATGTCTGAAAAAAATTTCAACGGTAAAATTTTAGACCCTCAAAGTCAAGATAAAATTTTAAATATGGGAATGGGTCTTATCAACGGTCTTTGCAAAATGGAAAATTATGACGAAAGAGTAGTTAGAACTTCTCTTAATTTTGCCAGTCTAAAAAATTCAAATGGTAAGTACATTTTTACCTTTAAGACAAGATCTTTACTGGAAATCGAAAAAGAATATCTTTTCATGCATTTAAACGCTATTAGTAATTTAGCAGGCGCAAATATTAAAATCACCAACGATTATCCATCCTGGACATCATCTAATGAGAATAAACTTATATGTCATTTAACAAAAATCTATAAAGATCTATATAATAAAGTCCCTAAATTACATATAACACATGGAGGACTTGAAACTGGTATATTAGCTGCCAAACTTGGAAATGTTGACGCTATCACCATTGGTCCTGATGCTGACTATGCACATTCTCCAAAAGAAAAACTTAATATCGAATCATTTATTCGTGTTTATAATTTTCTTAAAATATGCTTAGAAAAGCTCTAACAAACAATTATCTATCAAAATTTTACCTGTAAATAAATCATATGGGTTGTTTAAAACATTAAAATTTGAATAACCCATTAAAAAAAGAAATTGTAAGTTCCAGTAACAAATGAACATAATCCCAAAACATTAAACTCAACAAAAATTACTTTCTCCGACTTCCTTATCCCCATTATTACATCCCATCATCACCACCATCAGCATCAAAACACTATTTTATACCACTCACCTTACTATTACTCTTTTTTTTTATTTTTGTATTTGCATTTATTTACATTATTAACCAGTTCAACAAATCTTACATAACCTTATATTTTTTTTGACATCAACTTGTGATGAAAATAATTTAACACAAGTTACATACACATTATTGCATCTGTTGATAAATATCTGATAAATATCACCTCCCCAAAATTTTCCTAACATCACAAACACTTGCACTACAAAATATGAAATAGCAAACATAGCAATAACAGTTCAAGATATAACCAATTATTCCTCAAATACTAGCTCATCCTTAAGCAAAGTCAAATAAAAACCGATTTTACCCCAAATTACTCATAAATTCACACATTTTTTCATCAAGTTTGTCCACATTTTCACTTAAATCAATTTTGACCATACTTATGGTATCACCTAAACGACACAAATCATGCATCATTTTACTTTAAAAACAAGCAAACTTTTTTAAAACATACTGTTAATTTTAGATTTCCCTGTAAACAAATTTGAGTAAAAAGGCCTATAATCCTGTTAGAAGCTTATCTTTTAAGGCTTTTGCAAGAAAAAGAACAGTATAAAAAAATCACCTTGACCCAAAATCTAGCCAAGAGTGAATTTTTGATATATAATAAAAAAAACAATCCAAAGAAAAACCAAAATCTAAACTTTGGATTAAAGGCTCAATATGAATATAATAGCAAAAGATAAAAAAAATTTCAAATCAACCGGCACAAAAAGCCAAATAAAATCAATACT
>NZ_AYOT01000011.1 GCF_000500045.1 Borrelia persica No12
TTTATAGATGAGCATACCAATGTTTTTGAGCGTCAGAGGGAGGTTTTAGCAGCTATTGATGCGCTTGTTGATCCTAAATCTAGAGAGGCTTTTGAGGCAAGTTACAATAAGGTTTTAAGAGATTATAAATTGTATGTGAGAGAATTGTTTAATAATGTTGAAGGTGGTACTTTTGATCTTAAATTTGATCGGGATAGAGACAGAAAAGAAAATTATGAGCAGAGATTTGCTGTGCTTCTAGACAATGTTAGAGCTTTTAATGCTTCTTAATTTTATTTGCATGGGTAAATAATTAAAATATTTTTAATGGTACATTTTAATGTGTGCCATTAACTTACCATTTAAGTACTGCTTAGTACTCTTGAAAATTAAAGATTGATTATGAATAGATTTTATGCAGATCTCTAATTCGGGATTCTGCATAATGTTTCAATTTATTTTTTAGTGTTTGTAGTGCTAGCTTGTGTTATAATAGATCGTTATTAAATTGGTATGATATTAATTTAATAACGATTATTGATAATAATTTGATGTTAATATTGGGGTCAATGCTATTAAAGTGGCATTGATGTTATTGGTGTCAAATAAGTTGAAAAGGAGATATTTAATGACTAAAGATAAAGTCTATAAAATATGTATTTTATTATTTTTATTGGTATTTATGGTATTCATGATGCTAAGTTGTAATTCACAGACTCCTGGTAGTGGAGTTAAAGCGACTAGATCTGTTATAGATAAGGGTGGAGGTAGAATTGCGGGTTTGGAACATGCAGCAGTGGCTGAAGAAGATATTAATCAAAATATCGAAGACAATTTAGCTGTTACCTATAATTTAGAGCCTGTCATTGTAGATAATGAACTTGATGCTCTACTTGATGGATTTAACATGCAAGTAGAAGAGAAGAAAGTGATTGCACATATACAATACGTATTATGCGATGCCACTATTGTGGGTATGCAGGGTAATGCCAATACTTATACTCCTGTTGAATTTCGTAGTATGCTTAACAGGTTGGGAGAAGATGATGTTAAAAGACTTGCTACTCAACTATTGCCAATTTTGTCTGAGTTTAGAGCAGTTCAGTCAGAGATTGAAAAGATTAGTGATGGTGCATATAGACGAGGATTACTTTATAGATTGGGGTGTATTAAGAGGAATTATGCATTTGTCCTTAAGGAAATATTTAGGAATCCTGTATCTAAGATATATGATGCTGTTGTAGAACATGTCAATTTTAAAAACCAGAAGGTCTATTATAAAAATTTAGAAATACTTAAAACCGATGCATCAGGATTTGTAACTTTGGCAGATCGTTACTCAAAATTTTCTGATGTTGGGGAAGCAGTTAAGGAACTGAGAAATATAGTAACTGATCTTAAGATTGCAGTAGAGCAAAATTATAGGACATATAGTAATGAAGAATTTGATACTTTACTTAGTAGTTTGGATGATAAACAACTTCAAAAAGTGATTCTTGTGTATTGGGGCTATAAGAATAGGAAAGATGATATTGTGAGTTTGATTGGTTTAGTTGATGATGTAAAGGAGGATTCCGGGGCTTTAGCTCCGATAAGAGATGGCCTAAAAGCAGGCTTGTCTGCGCTTAAAATAGAAATGAACAATGAGTTGCCTGAAAAACTGAAGGACTATTCAGTGCGTTTAAAAAGTTTATTTGATAAACGTTCTGCTGTTGCACTTTATAGAGATATTTCATCTATTGATGATTTATCTATTAAGCCTTACTTTGATAGTTATTTCCCAAATCTTAATACGCTTTTAATTGCAAAGAGTAATTTTATTTATGAGTATGAAAGATTGAATCCTACACAAAGAAGAGTGATTGAATGGATAAAAGAAGTAGTATTTGATCCTAGTGTTACTGTTTCTTCTGATGACAGAAAATATACTAGAGATTATGAATTTTATTTTCTATTGGGAGGAAATAATTCTCGTTTTGATAATTTCATAGTTGAGCATTCCAAAGTTTTTGAACGTCGAGAAGAGGCTTTGAGCGCTATTAATGCTTTTGTTGATTCTAAATTTAAAGAGGATTCTAGAAGAGATTATCATCAGGTCTTAGCTGATTATAAATTGTATTTGAGACAATTGTTTAATGCTGTTGAAGCTGATACTTTTACGTTTAAGTTTAATAGTGCAGAGGATAAGACTGATAAAAATGATTATGAGACGAAATTTGCTAAAATTCGAGACAGTGTTAAGACTCACAATGTTTCTTAATTTTATTTAGTTTTATTTAGGTATGATAAATAATTGAAATATTTATTAATGGTACATTTATATGTACCATTAGTGATCATTAATACGTCATTTTTGTGTTATAATAATTGTCATTATAAAATGAATTTGTTGTTAATTTTATAATAATATTGATGAAAATATTGATATAAAATTTGTGGCAATGCTATTGAATTTGCATTGATGTTTTTGGTATTAAAAAAATCAAAAGAGGAGATATTTGATGGTTAGAGGGAAAATCTGTAAGTTTTTTTGCAAAACATTTATTTTTTTATTGTCATTACTTGTAATACTCGGTTGTAATTTAAAGTCTCCAGAGGCACCTGGACCTAAAGTTGGAGTTGGGAGATCTGATTTTGTTAAACTTGTACACAAAGGTGGTGGGTTTGAAGAAGATGTATCTTTACGCGAAGAGGGTATGCAATATACTGTAAATAAGGTGTTCAGTTATTATAATTATGTGGATAAGGATTTAGAAATTTACGATAATTTGGAGCCTGTCCTTGTAGATGATGAACTTAATGTTTTACTTGATGAATTTGGGATTGAAGAGGGGAGAAGAATGGCAATTGCGCATATACAAAAAGTATTGTGTGATCCTGCTATTGGAAGTAATTATAAGACGTATGATAATGCTGAGTTTCGTAGTCTACTGATTGATTGGAAATCAGACAAAGTTAAA
>NZ_AYOT01000012.1 GCF_000500045.1 Borrelia persica No12
TGGGGAACTTATTTGCATAATAGGCATTCTGGGAATTTTCAGATTGCTAGGGCAGGATGGGTAGGTCCTTATGGAGATCCAACATCTATATTATCCATTTTTACAAGTAATAAATCTTATATTTCAGCGTATAAATATTCAAATAATAAATATGATAGACTTTTTTTTGAATCTGATTTTGAGAGAGATCCTATTAAGAGACAAGATATTTTGAGAAAAGCAGAGGAAATAATAGTTGAAGAGGATTTTCCAGTTGCACCAATATATATTCAATCTGCAAACTATATGTTTCGGAATGATAAATGGAGTGGATGGCAACCAAATTTATTAGAAAATTATGAATTATCTTCGATAAAGATGTTGAAATAATTTAATTTGTTTTAATTAATATTTATTAATATATACCAAAAATTCTTTATGAATTTTTGGTTAAGTTTGTATAATTATTCTATTTATAGAGATTGATTATCAATGAGAGTTTTCAGTCTTGAATTTTTACCGAATAAATAATTAAAGTTATTATCATTACTTATATGTATAAAGAAAATCTTTCTGTTAATAGTCAAGAAGTGTTAATGCTCCAATCTTATTTTTAGTTTTATACTAATTTGATTTATACAATATTTTTATTTTATTTGATGTTGGTGTGATTTTTTTCTTTTTTTTGGGATATGTGATCTATATTAGATAATATTATAAAAATATAAGTTAAAATGGAGGTTTAGATGAAAAAACCATTAAGTTTATTAATAATGATGAATTTATTTGTGGGATGTGATGTTATAGCTGGGTTAAAAACATCGCTAGATGAAGATAAAGATGTTTTGCGAGATTCAGCAATAAAGATAATAGGGCAAGATCCAGGACACATAATAGATAGCGTTGGTAATGCTGCTTTAAAGATTGTAGGAGCAGTTGATGGTGATGTTATTGGTGTTGCCCAAGAAGTTGGAGGCGCTATTATTAGTGGTGTAAGTCAGGTTACAGGTGATGCTTTAAATCTTGTAAAGGACGTGGCTTCTGATGTTGCTGATAATTCAAGTCTAGGTGCTGTTTCTAATATTGCTTCTGTTGTTGTTGATGTTGTAAATGTTGTTGATGGTGTTTTAAAAGATTTTGTCATTGGGTCGTCATCTATTAAATCTGATGATAAAAGGGGTAAGATAAAAGAATACTTTAGGCAAGTAGAAAAGAGTTTAACAGATATTAAAAGTAAATTAGATAGTTCATCAGGAAATGTAGCGTCTAAACCTAATGTTTCTGGAGTGAATGAGGTTAAAAAAGCTAATGAAGTTATTGAAAAATTAATTACTGCTATCAAAAAATTAATTGAAGCTGTTGGTAATGATAATGTTTCTATTGGAGAGATTGGCAATAGCTCAACTAAGGCTTCTATAGTTTCTGATCAAACTAGTGTTAAAAATATCATAGATGGAGTTAAAGAAATAGTTGATCTTGCAAAAGCTTCTGGTGTAAGTATTCAAGTAGGAGATGCTGGAAATAAAGTTGAGGCTAATACTAATACAGCTGCTCTTGCTGCTCTTAATGGTGGTCAAGGTGGTGTAGGAGTAGGAGCTGGTTCTGCACTTGCTGGTGAAGTATCTAAAGCTGACGCGGGGGCAATGATTGATAAAATAAAGGCTGCTACAGTTACAAGTCAAAATATTAGTGGAAAGAATGAGAATAATGCTGGAGAGTTAATTACTGGTTATACTAGTGATAGTAAGGGAGCTGGAGCAAAAAGTAATGCAGACCTTGCCGCTGCTGTTGCACTAAAGGCAATGAGTAAGAATGGTAGATTTAGTGTTCCAAGTAGTGAGGGTACTACTAGCGAATATACTCAAAAAATTAAAGAGGCTGCATCTGTTGCTGTTAACAAAGTATTGAATACACTTGGTTCAATTATTAGTCAGACAGTGAAAATTGAGATTGAGAAAATCAACAAGGCTATCAAGAATTAAAATTATCTTGGGTTACTTAAGCTAAAATTTTTAGCATTTGCTATTAAATTTAGTGATGGGTAATTGAAGGTTGCAAAGAAATGTAAAATTATTTGGAAAGCGTCGATAGCGTCGATATAGAAAAGGGATCATAAGCTAAGAATTCCTTTTCTATATAGCTTTCTTTATAAAAGATAAATAAGTGTATTTAGGAGAAATAATTTAAAAAAAACTTGATATAATATCCTTAAGTATCCTAGAAAATTTAAATAAGAATATAAAAAAATGTTAAAGAAATGTGGTTCAAATAGGGAAAAAATTAGCAATTAATTCTTAAATTTTGGGTTTAAAAGAAAATAGTAGTATGATTGTGCAAATTCTATTTTGTAAATGTAAGCAAATATGTGTAGATATTTCTTTAGTATTTATATGCTTGTAAACAAATAACAATTATACGTATTTTTGCTTTTTTGAAATTTATTTATATTTGACATTTGTTTATTTGTCCTGTTTAATTTAATATTTTTTTTGAAAAATGTATTTGTAGTTTAAATGTTTTTATTTAGATTAATTTTGTTTATATTATTTACATTTTTTTATCGTTTTTTTTATTTTTTTTTGCTGTATTTTTTTTTCACTGAATTAATGATTAAAAAATGGAAAAAGAATAGTAAAAGAATGAATAGAAAATGGTGTTGGTTTTGATTCTGATGCAAAATTAGCAGGTTAAGTATTAAGAGCGGATTTGTAGACAATGATTGATAAAATGGCAAGTGCCGATGCTGTTGGGAATATTGTTTAGAACACTAATAGTGAGGCAATGAGCACTATCTACTGGAACTGTTCCAGTGGGAATGTTATTAATACTGGAGCAAAGAGTACTTGCTTGATGTAACAGCAGCAGTAGTTCTTAAGGCGATGACTAAAAATGGTAAATTTACATTGCAGGTGTTGATGTGGTTAAAATAGCAGCAACGAGTACAGTAAATCGAATACTATTAATACTTGATGTGATAATAAGGAAAACATTAAGTAGCAATCTAAAAGTGGCAATCTAAAAAAAGTGAAGGAAGCAGTTAAGGGAATAAAATCATTTAGGGATAATACATTTTTTGATGAGAGTTGTTTTCTTTTTGTTTTTATCTAGTTATTTTGGTCGAATAGGGTTAAAGGGGGGGGTATATGGTGGTGCAGGAGAATTATTTGATGGTAATACTGAAATTATTGAGGATGTAAAGAAATCAGTTGATGATGCACCAACAATCAACAATCAATTGGGTCGATGACTGGTGAAAAGAAGACGTAAGAGGGGGTTATAACTTGATGTTGATTTTGTTATTGAGGTTGTGAAAGACTAGAATGTTAAACTCTCAGAAATTTCAATTTTGGACTTACTTATTAAAGGAATTAAAGAAATAACGCGAGTCATTTTTAAAAGTATTTAAAAGGAAATATTTCTTTTTTGTTTTGTAAGGCATAAGGGGGAGATGTTTTCTTTTTAAGTCAAGTAATTTCAATATATTTCTTTTATATTTTTTATTAATCATTCATTTATCATGTGTGTCTATCATTTATTCATTTTTATTCGCTTTTATTTTTGGAGTAGTGTTAAAAAGCTAAGAAAGAAGGATTTGGATCGAGTAACTTTTTTTAGAAGTTAGATGGGCTTAGTGAGATGGGCTTAGTGAGAGAGTGAAGATAGGGAAGAGAAGGGAGCTTAAATAAAGAGGGATTTTAAGATTGGGGGGGGGTTGAAGAGTTTTAAGGAGGGAAAATTATGATGAGAGATATTATAGGTGAAGAGAATATAGGGGGTATTGGGAAGATGATAGGAATTAAAGGGGGGGTTGATTATATTCAGTTTAGTTGTGGTGGTTATAGGATGTAATGATGGGTTGTTAGCAGAGAAAGAGGGATTAGAGGAGAGGAATAGTTTTTTAGAGTCGTTAGTGAAGATCGGGAGAAGGATTACAGGACATTTTTGATTTTTTTTGTAGTGCTATTGGGGATGTATTAGGATTTAATGTGGTTAAACCTGAAGATAATAGGAGCAAAGTGGGAGAACATTTTAAAAAGATAGGAGATGGATTGAAGAATACTAAGGATAAATTAGCTGAGTTAGGGAAAGAAATAGTTGCTACTCCTAATGCTGATATTAAAGGAGTTGAAGCTGTTATTCAAAGTTCTAGTGCAGTGATTTCAAAACTAATTTCTTCTGTCACTAAACTTGCTGAGGTAACTAAGGAAGGTAGTATTAATATTGGTGATAATGTTGCTGGTGCTGCAGTAGCTGCTCATAAAGAGAGTGTTGAAGCTATTATTAAAGAAGTTAAAGCGATAATTGAAACTGCTACTAATTCTGGTATGCAAATTGAAAAAGGAAATCCTGGTGGTGAAGTGAATACTGCTAGTCCGGCTGATGCACCTGCTGTTCTTACTGCCAGTGGTTCTGCTAATCAAGGAGCTGGCTCTAAATTAGCTGATGTATTAACTCAAGCTGATTCTTGGGCAATGATAGATAAGATAAAAAATGCTAAGATCAAGGATGGTGCTCTTAATCAGAATGATAGTAATGATGCCGGAGAATTAGCTACTGGTACTCCTGGGCATGCTAATGGTTCTAAGGCAGCTACCAATGCAGACTTGGCAGCTGCTGTTGCACTCAAGGCTATGACTAAATCTGGTAAGTTTAGTGCTAACAATGCTGATAGTGGTATTGTTAAGGCAGCAGCAGCAAGTGCTGTAAATAAGGTGCTGAGAGTATTGGATGCAATAATTAATAAGGCAGTCAATCTTGAGCTTGGTAAAATTAAAGATGCTGTTAAGGGAATTAAATACTCAGAGACTACTGGAATTAATGTTCCAGAGGCTGGTACTACTCAAATTCCTGCTACTAAATAAGTCGTGAGACTGAATTATAGAGTTATTTAAGGAAAACACTTTGATTTTGATGAGGAATAGTTGTTTTCCTTTTTTTCATTTTAGTATGTCTTATTAAATATTCATCATTTGTTCATTTAACCAGTAAATTTCAATTTATATATCATTTGTTTATTTTTGTTTTTTAGCTTTCTAGTATTTTATAAGAGAAAAATAAAGAGATAAGGAAGAAGTATGAGTAGAGTGGTGAAGAGAAGTACGGTGGTGATGCTTGTATTAATGATGGGATTTAATAATGGATTGCTAGAGGAAGAGAAGGCAAAGAATAAATTTTTATAATCTTTAGTTAGTTTGGGGGGAGTGATTTTATCAATGTTTTTACTTCTTTTGGGGATATTGTTGGGAGTGTATTAGGATTTAATTTGAAGACTGAGAAGTTGGATGTGGGGGGATTTATTTTAAAAAAGTTAAAGAGACTGTAGAAAGCATCAAGAATAAGCTTGATGGTATTGTATATGATATAAAAAAAGAAGGGAATACGTATGCTGTTGGAGTAGGGAGTGCAGTCAAAGTTAGACTTAATAAGATAATTGACGGAGCAAATACTGTTAGCAAGGCTATTGGTACAGAAGGTATTTAACTAATTGGCAGTGTTGTTAACCAGAATTCTTGGGTGTGCTCTGTTGTAACTGGTGTTGAGAGCTTAGTGAAGGGAATTAAGAGTATTGTGGATGTAGGACTTAAAGATGAAGGTAATCCTGATGTTGGGGATAGTAAAAAAGTTGAAGATGGTAGTACTGCAGGGGATAATAATGCTGCTGCAGGTATACTGTTTGTTAACAACACTGCAGGGGTGCTGATGCTGCTTGCCAAGAAATCGGCAGCTGATGCAGCTAAGATTGTTGGAGCAGTCACTGGTTATGATATACTAAGGCCATTGTGAAAGATAATGGTGATGCTGTTATATTAGCTAGAGCAATGACTAAAGGTAGTAAGTTTGCTAATAGTAGTAATGCTGATATTGATCTACTGAAATTAAAGGAGCCACAGTAAGTTCAGTAACTAAGGCATTAGATACATTAACAATAACAATAAGAAAGACAGTTGATAAAGGACTTAAGACTGTTAAAGAAGCAATGAAAATTGATTCTAATTATAGTTCCTATAAGTTTTGATTATAGTTATCAAAATGGTGAAATAAATTTTATCTTTAATGAAACTATTCCTGTTGATTTAATTAAAGATTTAAGATTGAGAGATGATCATTATGAGAGTCCATTTAATGATCTTTATTATTATCCTTTTAATGTAACTGTAAAGTTTCTTGATGATGTTAAGGTTACATTAGCTATTATTGATAGACAAACTATCACAGATTAGGTCACTGCTAATAGTGCAATTTCTACAAGAACAGCAACTCCAAATTATGAATATTATACTGATTGAATATATATATTGGTGCAACTGGGAAATCCTCTTCAACTATTATTTCCTCTGCTTTTCTCAAAATATCTTGTCTCTTAATAGAATCTCTTTCAAAATCAGATTCAAAAAAAAGTCCATCATATTTATTATTTGAATATTTATACGTTGAAATATAAGATTTATTACTTGTAAAAATGGATAATACAGATGTTGGATCTCTATAAGGACCTACCCATCCTGCCCTAGCAATCTGAAAATTCCCAGAATGCCTATTATGCAAATAAGTTCCCCA
>NZ_AYOT01000013.1 GCF_000500045.1 Borrelia persica No12
TTATTATTTTATAGCCTATTATCACTTTGTTCCTGTAAAGAAATAACAAAACCTACAAAACCTTCAGAAGATCTCAGTAAAAAAAATAAAGAAACAATAATGGTACCACCAAAAACACCTGAAGAAATATTAAGAGAAACATTAAATAATGAAGAGCAAGCAAACTTAAACTTTTTCAAAGAAGCTCTAAACAATGAAGAAAAGTTTAACAAGTTTTTACTATGTGATCAATCTAATATTAAAGAAGCTTTGGAGCACATCAAGACTCAACTTGAAAGTTGCAAAAATAATAATGACGGAAAAAAAACTTTTAAGGACCTAGTAACCGCCTATTTTGATACAATAGATAACAATAAACTAGCCGACTTTAAAAAAAGTGTAATAAGTAATTGTCAATGACAAATTGAAACAAAATATTTAAAAAAACTTGTTACATTGCAAAATATTAAAAGTATAATTCATATAATCTCATTTCTTAAATTAGTAATTTAAAAAATAAAGACAACTTAATAACAAAGAAACAATTTTTATAAAACCAGCAATCAGATTATCCAAACTTATGAACCAGAAATACATCCTAATAAAAATTGATATATATTTTTTAAATCGTAAATATAAGGAGATTTAAATGAAAAAAATCAATATTATTTTGATATTATTACTGATGAT
>NZ_AYOT01000014.1 GCF_000500045.1 Borrelia persica No12
AGGAAAAACAACAATTTTAGGATCAAATATTATGTCTCTTATCCATTCAATTGTCATTTGCTTTTTGATATCCAAGACATCATAACTAGCAACAAAATTGCTCATGACATCAAAAAATTTCATAACATCCCGAGAATAATTATCAAAGCAAGTCTGAAAAATAGATGAACTATAAATAGATATAATACTCTCATAAATTGCAGCAGCAGAATGTTTGTTAAAGAAACCTTTAAACTGCACTGGATAAGCCCTTGCTATTTCACCAAATTGAGCTTTCACCTCTCCTTCAAGCAAAATTAAACCCATCTTTAACCTATTTAATATATCTCTATATCCTAGCCCTAATTTAGACTTAAAACCTTGTACATCATCAATGTAATAGAGATCCTTACTAAAATAGTCTAATATACTAGCATAGCTTAAGTACACATCAATTATGCTTTTAACTTGCTCAACATCCCAACTACTAAGTAAAATATCAAACTCATCATTGCTATATGTTTTATAACCTTGCTCTCTGGCAATATTATAATCAGTTATTATGCTTCTTATCTCTTTTACGTAATATCCACGACCACGACCAGGCAGTCCTGAGTAACGATCTGCAAGGCTTGTAAAGCCTGACACATCCCTCTTCAGCATTTCTAAACGCTTGGAATAATTATTTTTTTGGTCTTTATGATCTACATATTGCACAAATTCATCATATACTCTAGA
>NZ_AYOT01000015.1 GCF_000500045.1 Borrelia persica No12
TCTAGAGTATATGATGAATTTGTGCAATATGTAGATCATAAAGACCAAAAAAATAATTATTCCAAGCGTTTAAAAATGCTGAAGAGCGATGTAGCAGAATTTACAAGCCTGACAGATCGTTACTTAAGACTTTATTTAGGACTTTCTAGTATTGCTGGACATTACATAGAAGAGATAAGGAGCATAGTAACTGATTATAATATTGCAAGAGAGCAAGGTTATAAGACATATAGCAATGATGAGTTTGATCTTTTGCTTAGTAGTTGGGATACTGATCAAATTGAACTCGTGATTATTGTATATTTACGCTATATTAATATGATTGAGCATCTTGATGAGAGAGTTGATTCCATTGATAATATATCACCTGTAGGTTATTCATTAAGTAGAAGAGGTAGAGATGTATCTAAGAGGTTAGGGATAAGCTTAGGTTTGCTTGAAGGAGAAGTGAGAGCGCAATTTGCTGAAAAAATAAGGGCTTATCCAGTGCAATTTAAAGGTTTATTTAACAAGCCTACTGCTGCTGCAATTTATGAGAATATTTTATCTGTTTCTGATTCATCTCTTTTTAAGACTTGCATTGATAATTATTCTCGGGATATTGATAAATTTTTTAAGTTAATGAGCAATTTTGTTGCTAGTTATGATGTCTTAGATATCAAAAAGCAAATGACAATTGAATGGATAAGAGACATAATATTTGATCCTAAAATTGTTGTTTTTCCT
>NZ_AYOT01000016.1 GCF_000500045.1 Borrelia persica No12
CAACAGAAAAAACGAAAAAAAATGAATAAATGATAGACACACATGATAAATGAATGTCGAATAAAAAATATAAAAGAAATATATTAAATCACTTAATTTATGACTTCAAAAAGAATAAGAGAAGTATTTTCCTTAAATAACTTTTTTATTTTACTAATTTTTACCTATAATTATTTATTATTGTCCACTAATTACTACTTCTACTGTCTTATCTTCTTGCTTCAATGCAGCCAATATTTCATTTAGCCTTCAAAACAATTTCAATAATTTTTTAATTTCTTTAACTAAAAAGTTAACACTTTCCATATTAGCAGCTTTGACATCAACATTTTTAACAGCATTTCCTATAAAATCACTACCACTAGCACCAGAAACCGCAGTTTTTTTCCTTCTTGCAATCTTATCGATAGTTGTGATAAAAGCAGCAACCTTTTATTTTATCTTTTCATAATTCCCATTCTTCTCTAAAATCTCATTCAATTTTGCTTTCGTTGTTTCCATAGTACCAGCAGCAATATCACTAAAATACTCCTATCCCTCTTCCTTCTCCCAAAGCAAGAACAAAAATGAAATAAAAATGAAATGTACCTATCAAACAAACACACGATAAATATTTAACAAGACGCCAACACTATAACAACATTAAATCCTAATTCATCCCCAATTGCATTACCAAAAATGCCAAAACCTCATAAATACCTTCTACTATCCTAACCAATTACTCTAAAAAATTATTCCTCTTCTTTACTGCTAAAAGTACCCACTTCCACAAAATATCAATAATAATCAATTCATAATTATTATCTCTATTCTTTCTTTTCTTCATTGCTTCTTGCCTCCTGATTTTTCTCTTCTAAAAGTAACAAAACAGTTAATAAACTTTTAATAAGAGAAAAACAAAAGCTAGTAAAACTAATATCCTAGATTTTTTCTTTTAATCATAATTAGAAAAAGGTTAGCTAAACAAGGTTTTCAATGGTTACTGAACTATATTTACACCATATTTATGGTACTAAAACAAAATACAAAAAAAGAAAAACTACTCACTCCCATAAATAGAGAGTAGTGCAATGTTTTCCTTTATTAACTTTATTTTTTAGTTTAAGGATTTATTTAGTAGCAGTAGTTTGAGTAATACCAACTTCTGAAGTATTAGTTCCAACAGCATCAAAATATTTTATTCCCTTAACAGCTTCTCTCACTTTCTCTAGATTATCCGTAAATTTATATAAAACCAAAGGCCCCCTTAATAAGAAAGCCTTTTTTATTTCTATGACTTTATTACTGTGTATTAATTAATTTACTGATCTTATTCAAGATTATTTTTTATCAGAACTAGATACAGTCTACTACATCTTTTTTTTGCCGGGGTCCTTTAATTCTATCCCCTTCTTATCATTAACAACCCGAGGCTATCACAATTTCAACCACATCCTTAGGCGTTTTCAATACCATTTGTACTATCATCAGAAGGATTCTCTTTAGATTTAGCTACAGTCTTTAATATATCAACACCACTTATTGCTCTCCTACTGACGCACTTGCCTTAACCCCCTCTTGCCTATTGAGCGCTATCAGCATCTTGATTTCCAAACAATTTACCAATATCCTTTCTCTCATCTTGAATTTTGTAGCATCAGCATTACCTTCACTTTCTTTCAACAC
Source organism: Borrelia persica No12 (assembly GCF_000500045.1). Classification (GTDB taxonomy): domain Bacteria; phylum Spirochaetota; class Spirochaetia; order Borreliales; family Borreliaceae; genus Borrelia; species Borrelia persica. The sequence goes on from NZ_AYOT01000016.1 coordinate 1,666, forward strand.
TACCCCAATAATAAATTTAATCCCTTTAACCAAAGAAATAACTGAAGATTTATCAGCCAACAACCGCAAATTGACTCTTAACAGCAGCATTCCTATAGCATCATCACCACTAACACCAAAACGCCAAAAAGGAAAACAACTATCCTTAATAAAGAAAAAAGTGTTCTCCTTAATTGCCTTTGATATTCAGTTTATTATTTATTTATTAATATCAGGAGTAATTTCAGTAGTTACAGAAGTACCTTCAGGATTAATTTTTATTGATCCTTTAACTGTCTTAAGTCCTGTATCAATTGTTTTTCTTATTGCTATTGTTAATGTATCTAACGCTTTAGTTACCGCACTTATTGCTGCACCCTCTACCGCTTTTTTTGCATCAACATTAGCATTGTCACTAGCATGAGCGAATTTACCATTCTTTGCCATCGCTCTTAACGCTATACCTCCTGCGATAGTCGCATCCTTAGCATTAGCAGCATCAGCTACAGCATTATTAGCAGTATTATTAACAGCTAACTTAGCAGCAGCTCCACCTTCTTTTACCATAGCTTGTAATATATCAGCTCCAATTACTGCTCCAACTGCTTTTGCCGCATCAGCTGCTACCTTTTTTGCATCATTAGCATTAGCACCTGCACTATCATTAGCAAACAATTTTCCTGCTCCACTATCAGCAGAAGTTCTTGCAGTACTGCCATCTTCAGCTTTTTTATCATCCCCAGCATCAGCCCTCCCTACACCTTTAAGCACCACATCTACAATATTTCTAATTCCCTTCACTAAGTTTACAACATCTCCACCAGCACCTGCAGCTGCACCAGCACCACCAGCAGCAACATTACCAATTAGATCACTAGCATCACCAATAGCCTCACTAGCAGTCTTAGCTCCACCTATTATCTTATCAAGTGTCTCAGTAATAAATTTAGTTACTACACTCTCTACTCCCGCAGCATGCGGATTCCCTTCTTTCTTCATATCATCCACAATTTTCTCAAGCTTATCCTTTACCCCTTGCACAGTATCCTGAACCACATTTTAAATCTCAAATTACAATAAAAATATAATCCTAATCTAAAACTTAAAACTCAATCACATTACATCTAATCACTATACATCCATAGCCTAAATAACAGCAGAAGCTAAGAGCACTAAGCTCCTAGCTTTCTTTCTATTGACTTTATTTTTTCCAGTTACTTACCTTACTAATTAAAAAACTAATCTTATCATCATTACCTAAATCTATTAACTTCCACTAACAGCAAGTTTAACAGGTTTTGCTGTAAGCTTACTGATTGCAGTATTTAATTCACCTTTAGCAGCAGTTGCCAAATTAGTAATCGCAGTGTTTAGTGCTATAAGCTCATTAGCTCCTTTATCCTTAGTAGCATCTGTTACAAGTATGGCACTCTTTGCATGTGCATCAGTAACACCCTCCTTACAAAGGTCGCTTTCACCCTTCAATTTATCCAAAAATGTTCCACTTGATGCCTTAGCAGCACTAACTTTCTCCTTTAGCCCAGCAAATTTGCTAGCCACTGTTTCCAATTTTGTCAATTTGCTCTTCACATCTGATATTAATTGATATACCCCTGTCACTAATGCTCCATTATGATTAGTCTCATCCTCAAGACTACCATCATCCTTAATCTTCTTACCAATAGCTTTAGCCAGCTCATCTACTGACTTAACTAAAGTCTCTACTTCTTTAACACTTGTTGCAAAATCAATAGCCTCTTTTATTTCTGTACTTACTTTTGCTAAATCAATCACTGTCCCATCTGACCTTGTTGCTTGACTTCCATCTTTTCCTCCTCCATTATTACATCCCATAACTCCCAAAATCATAATAATAAGCAAACTTCTCTTGATAACCTTCTTCATCTCCCCAATACCCCCTCTCTTATAATAATTAACATTTATTGCTCTAATTCCTCTCATCTTCTTTTTCCCTCCTTAATCAACTCTTTAATTCCCCCCAATCTTTAAATCCTCAATAATTTAAAGCTCCCTTCGCTTCCCCTTCCACTCCCAAATAAAACCTAATCACTTCTAAAAAAAGTTCATCCCTTCTAAAAAAAGTTACTCGTCTTATTTTTACTTCCTTCTCTTCCCTTTAAACTTCCCTTCTCTTATTTTTACTTCCCTTCTCTCATTTAAAGAGTCTCTTCTTCTCTGCCTAAAAATTTACTTCAACAGAAAAAACGAAATAAAAATAAATGGAACGCACACATGATAAATGAATGCTTAATAAAAAAACATCTCCCCTGTATGCCTTATAAAAAACAAGAGAAATGTTTGCTCTAAATAACTTTTTTTTCTTGACTGATTTTTATCGGTAATTATTTATTGTTGTCCATTCGCTGCAGATTCTTCTGCCTTATCTTCCTGTTTAATTGTAGCTAGTATTTCATTGATATTTTTTAATCCACTATCAACTGTATTTCTTATTGCTATTATTAGAGTACTTAGTGTCTTATTCACTGCGCTTGCTGCTACTCCATTTACTGCATCAGCATCTTTGGTAGTACTATTAGTCGCAAATTTACCATCCTTCGCCATTGCTCTCAATGCTATCCCCGCTGCAATAACTGCATCTTTTTTCGCTGAATCTTTAATCTCTCTTTCTTATCATTAACAGCCTTGGCAATAGCAATCTCTGCGGCATCTTTGGCTGCATTAATACCCTCAGCCGCATCTTCAACAGGATTGTCCTTAGATGTAGTTATAGCTTGCAAAATATCAGCTCCTGTCACTACACCAATGCTTGCCGCTGCTTTTGCAATATTTTCTTCTTTAGCATCCTCTTTTTTTTGATCAAACAACTTACCAATATCCTTTTTATCATCTTCCCCTGTTTTAGTAGCTCCTGCATCACCCTCACCATCTTTTAAAACCACCCCAACAATAGCTTTAATCCCTTTTACCAGTGAAACAACTGAATCCTTATTAGCAGGAGTAGCTCCATGTCCAGATGAAGTAGCATTTCCTATAGAATCACCTGTAGCCCCTTTTGTTGCTTCTGTGGCTCCTGATGCTATTTTATCTAATGTCTCTATAATAAACTCATCAACAACTTCCCTAAATTCGCAATAGAACTCAAAAACTCATTCTCCTTCTCTAAATTCGCTAATCCATTATTACATCCCATAATTCCCAAAATCATAATAATAATCAAACTTCTCTTGATTACCCTATTCATCTTCCCTATGCCTCCTCTAATGTCATTATTATCTCTAATGTCTTCGTTATATCTAATCCCACTAATATCCTTTTTCCCTCCTTAATCTAAAAAATTCCCCCCACCTATCTTTAAATTTCCCTATTATTTAAAGACCCCATAGCTCTAAATTAAATCTCACAAATAAAACAACCTAAATCAAATCTTCTAAATAAATCTAATAAATTAGCTCACAATAAACCTCATAAATTAGATCTAAATAAAAATAAAAGAAAAAATACCAAATCACCTAATTTAACAAGAAAAAATCTCCCTATATTCCAACAATAAGTTACAATAAATGCAGCACTGCTAGCTATAGTGAAACAAAAAGGTAAGTTAGTAGAAGCCTCGGCTAATAAAGAACAACGAATAATTATCGATAAAAAATTAATAAAATGGATAAAATTATTTTTATTTAAAGGAAATATTTCTCTTGTTCTGTATAAGGAAAACCACTATCAACAGCATTTCTTACTGAAATTATTAGAATACTTAATGTCTTAGCAAGAACACTTACTACTGCTCCATTTGCCGCATGCTCAGATTTAGAATCATCATAATGTCAGTACATTAATGAACAAAAATTTATCTTCCCTAACAAAAACAAAAGCTAAGAGGATAATCCTCTTAGCTACCTATCTATTAATTGACTTCACATTTATAGTTACTTACTAATTAAAAATTAAAATTTTTTATTTATACCTCAATTAACAAATTAAGCAGAAGCTACCTTAGCAGGAGGAGGAGTAAGTTCTATAATTGCAGATTCCACTTCTTTATCAGCAAGCTTTAATAATTCATCCATTGCTGTATTGAACTCAACAAGTTCTTTAGCTCCTTTATCTTTAGAAGCATCATTTACATCCAAGGCTTTTTTTGCATGCTCATCAGTTACATCTTTTTTACAAAGATCAGAATCTCCCTTCACTTTATCTAAAAATGCTTTACCTTTTGCGACCACATCATCAAAATCAAACTTTGCCTTCAATTCAGTAGAAATTCCATCTTTTTGTCTCAATGTTTCCACTTTAATATTTACATCTGATATTAAACCATATGCTCCTGCAACTATTTGTCCATTATTATTACCACCAGCATCAGCCGCAATAACACCAGTGTTTTGGGTCACTTTTTTCCCAATACCCTTAGCAAAATCACCTACTGACTTAACTAAAGCATGAACTTCTTTAACACTAGCAGCAAATTTACTAGCTTCTCTTATCTTTTTACTTAATTTTGCTAAATCCAAAACTATCCCATCACTCCTAGTAACAATGCCTTCTTTCTCCTTCCCATCTTGTGTCTTTCCCCCAGAGCCATTACCACCTCCTGATCCACCACTATTACATCCCATAATTCCCAAAATCATCATAATAATCAAACTTCTCTTGATAATCTCCTTCATCTTCCCTATTCCCCCTTTATCATAATTAGCTCTTACTTCTCTAATTCCTCTCATCTCTTTTCCTTCATTTTTCATTTAATCCCTTACTCTTTATCTTCCCTCACATCTTTCTCTCTTCTCTCTTAATCTTCAGATAGCATGTATACATCTCTTCTATATCTTCTTTAAATCCCTCCTAGCTCTCATATATACTCTATCCTCTCTTTTTTTTAAAAAAACCCTTTATTCTCTTCCTATCCCTTTACTTCAAGATTTAAATTCAAAATAAATGAAAACATAAAAACCGCACCGCAAACAAAAAAGGAGAGCTAAAAACAAGCTCTCTTAAGCAAATATTTTTCTTAATTAATTCAAGTCATATTATAAATATTACCAATTTCGCTTATTCACTAACTTTAGCAACAGAATTCTCTCCTTGTTTAATCTCCCCTAATATCTCATTAATTCCTTTTACCCTTCATCTACTGTATTTCTTATTGCTACTGTTAATGCACTTAATGTCTTATTTACTGCACTTGCTACTGCTCCGTTAATGGCAAAAGCTGATTTATCTTCATTATTTTTAGCAATAAATTTACCATTCTTTGCCATTGCTCTTAATGCTATTCCTGCTGCTATTACTGCATCTTTCTTTGCTCCATCAACCGTAATCTCTTTACTTTCTTCTTTCTTAGCAGCCGCAATATCTGCAAGCGTTTTTTGCAATCTCAACAGTAGGCTCACCTTTAACCTCTTCAGATTTAGATATAGCTTGCAATACATCAGCTCCACTTACTGCTCCAATAGATGCACTTGCGGCTGCTGCTTGTACTTCTGTTCCATCAGTATCAACCTTGCTACTAAACAATTTACCAACTGATTTTTTTTCAGTTTCTGCCGTCTTACTATTCTCTGCATTTCCCTCTCCAGATTTTAATACCACCTCAACAATAGTTTTAATTCCCTTAACAACAGCATTAACACTTGTTATATCTGCAGCCTCTGCAGACTCATTTTTAACAGCATTCCCTATTGCACCAGTACCATTGGCACCACTAGCCACTGCTTTCGCGCCTTCTTCAATCTTACTTATCTTCCCAACAAATTCTTCTACCTTCTCTTTTACCTTAGAATAACTTCCATGTTCTTCTAAAATCTTCCCTAATTTTACTTTTACTGTTTTCATAGTATTCTCAATCTTAGTAAAATAAGTCCCAATCTCACTTTTCTTTGTTTCTGCCTTTATTCCCAATGTTTCTGTAATCATATCCCCAAAAGTCACAAAAACATCCAAAAAGCCCTTCCCTAAATTAGCTATAGAACTCAAAAACTCATTCTCCTTCTCTAAATTCGCTAATCCATTATTACATCCCATAATTCCCAAAATCATAATAATAAACAAACTTCTCTTGATTACCCCTCTCATCTTCCCAATACCCCCTCTCTTATAATAATTATCTCTAATTCCTCTAATTCCCCTCATCTTTTTCCCTCCTTATCTAACTCTTTAAATCCCCCCAAGCTTTAAATCCTCAATAATTTAAAGCTCCCTTTTCTTCCCCTTCCACTCCCAAATAAAACGAAAGAAAAATAAATGGAACGCACACATGACAAATGAATGATTAATAAAAAAACATCTCCCCTGTATGCCTTATAAAAAACAAGAAAAATGTTTACTTTAAATAACTTTTTTTTTCTTGACTGATTTTTATCGGTAATTATTTATTGTTGTCCATTAGCTGCTGCTTCTACTGCCTTATCTTCTGCACATATCAAATGCACACACGATGAATGAATACTTAACAAAAAATATATTAAATCACTTAATTTTAAAAAAAGAAAACATCTTCCCTATCCTTCTTTAAAGAAGAACAAGAGAAGTGTTTCCTTGAAATTACTTTTTAGTTTATTACTTTTATCGGAAATTATCTATTTATTGTCCACTAACTTTAGATTCTGCTGCTTTATCTTCCTGTTTAATTGTAGATAGTATTTCATTTATACTTTTTAATCCACTATCAACTGTATTTCTTATTGCTATTATTAAAGTACTAAGCGTTTTACCTACTGCACTTGCAGCTGCCCCATTTACTGCATGAGCGGATTTCTCTTCATTTTGCTTAGCAGTAAATTTACCGTCTTTAGCAATTGCTCGCAATGCTATCCCTGCTGCTATTATTGCATCTTTTTTTGCTGATTCTTCTGAAATTTCTTTTTTATCATCTTTAGCTGGAGCAACTGCAATCTCTGCTGCATCTTTGGCTTTTACAATTCCATCAGTAGAATTAACAACAGGATTCTCTTTAGATTTAGCTATTGCTTGCAAGATGTCAGCACCACTTACTGATCCGATTGACGCATTTGCTGCTGCCGCTTCAGCCTCTTGAGCTCTATCAGCATCTTTTTTTGCAAAAAGTTTACCAATTGACTTTTTCTCTGTATCTCCAGTCTTAGTAGCATCTGGATTACCTTTACCCTTTAAAACCACTTCAACTATCTCTTTAATTCCTTTAACAAGCAAGTTTACACTTGCAGTATCTGCTGGTACAGCATCCTCATTTTGTTTAGCATTTCCTATAGCAGTATCAGTTGTAGCCCCTTTTGCTGCTTCTTTTGCTCCTGATGCAATTTTATCTAATGTGCCTGTAATAAACTCATCAACAACTGTTTTGACTTTTTCATAGTTCCCATTCTTTGATACTTCATTTTGCAATTTCTGTTTAACAGATTCCATTGTTGTTGAAATATCAGTAAAATACTTCCCTATATCGCTTTTCTTAGTATCTGCCTTAATCCCAAATGCTCCTGCTACCATATCCCCAAAAGTCACAAAAATATCTAAAAACCCTTTCCCTAAATTAGCAATAGAACTTAAAAACTCATTCTCCTGTTCTAACTTCGCTAATCCATTATTACATCCCATCATCCCCATAATCATCATAATAATCAAACTTCTCTTGATAACCTTATTCATCTTCCCTATTCCCCCTCTCTTATCTTCTCCCATACTCCTTCTCCCGTATATCTTCCTTTTACTCTTTTTTATATCTCTTTGATTTCTCTCATTTTTGGTTAATTCATATTCATTTGTTCAATTTTATTCATTTTGTTTTGTTATCTTTCTAATCTTGTAAAGAGAGATAAGGAGGAAAGGAAAAAATTCAATTTCTTATTATTTTATTCCTAATTTAATCAAATAAAAATAGAAGGCAACCTAGATTCATCTCTAAACTTGCCTTCTAAAACCTCCAAGATTATTTGTAACTTACATAAAATTAAAACTTAAATAAAGTATAACCAAATTTTTTTTAAATATATAAATTTATAACAAATAAAATCCGTACTTATAAATAGTATTCGTAAAAAACTACTTCTATAGTGCAGAACCTCATTTTAAACAAAAAAACATCTTCTTTGTTACCTCATAGATAACAAAAGAAACGTCTTATTTAAATGATTTTATTTCAATAAATATTTATAACTATACAAATCTATACAACTTTATAGAATAAACCGAATATTTTTAATTAGAAATTATACACTCAAAATACAACTCACAAAAACAACACCTCTCTCGATTACAGAGAGAAGTGTTCACATTACATAATTTCTTAATCACTCTTTATTTAGTAATAACAGATTGCATAATATCAGATTGACTAGCCTCAGTTACATCAATCTCAGAGTATTTGATTCCCTTAATTGCTTCTCTTACTTTCTCTAAATTATTACTTACTGTTTTCCTTATTATTACATCAAGTATTCCTAGTACTTTATTTACTGCATTTGAAGCTGCTGCTTTAACTGCATCAGATTCCTCATTAGCATTATTGGCACTAAATTTACCAGTCTTAGTCATAGCCTTTAAAGCAACTGCAGCGGCTAAATCTGCATTAGTGACAGCACCATTTTGATTAGCAGCAGAAGGTAATTTAGTAGCTAGTGCGCCAGAAGCATTATTATCATTAGCAACAGTACTAGCATCAGATGGGATCTTAGCATTTTTTATCTTATCAATCATTGCCCATGGATCAGCTTTTGACACTTCAGAAACTAACTTAGCCGCAGCTCCCTGATCAGCCTGAGCATTATTTTTACCAACAAGTGCTGCACCGGCAGTAGCACCACCCCCAGTAACTTTAGCACCAGCATTTCCAGCATTAATTTTTATTCCTGACTTCTCTGCTAAATCAATAATTGTCTTTACACTTTCAATTACTGTATTAACATCTTTCTCATCCGCACCCACTGCAGCACCAGCAGTATTAACATCTCCAAGTGGAACACTAACATTAGTTACAACAGCTAATTTAGTTAAGGAAGCCACCAATTGTTCAAAAAAATCATTTGTTCCTTTAATTACATCTTCCATAACTTTAATTGTACTCCCATCAGCATTCTTAGCTTCAGATATTTTACTTGATAATTCATTTAATTTATTCTTAGTCGTTATAAGTTCATTTTCAATCTTCTTAAAGTGCTCTCCTACTTTACTTCTCTGATCATCATATTTAACAACATTAAATCCAAATACATTCCCAATAACATTCCCAAAAACGCCAAAAATCTCCTGAAACCCCTGTCCAATCTTAACTAAAGAATCTAAAAAACTATTCCTCTTCTCTAATCCCTCTTTCTCCGATACTAACCCACTATTACATCCCATAATTCCCATCATCATCATTAACACAATACTTCCCTTAATAAACTCTCTTATCCTTCTTCCTTCTCCCTTTTCTCTTCCCTTTCCTCTTTGCTTTATCTCCTTTATTTTTTTTCATTTCTTTCTTGCCTCCTTATTTCTCTTCACAAGCTTAAAGCAAAAGCAAAAACGAAATAAAAATTCATAAATGATATATAAATTGAAATTCTCTTGTTAAATGAACAAATGATAAATGTTTAATAAGACATACTAAAATGAAAATAAGGAAAACAACTATCCTTCTTACAGAAAAAAGTGTTTTCCTTAAATAACTCTATAATTCAGTTTTACGATTTATTTAGTAGCAGGAATTTGAGTAGTACCAGCCTCTGGAACATTAATTCCAGTAGTCTCTGAGTATTGAATTCCCTTAACAGCATCTTTAATTTTACCAAGTTCAAGATTTACTGTTTTCCTAATTATTATATCCAATACTCCCAATACCTTATTTACAGCACTTGCGGCTGCTGCTTTTACTGCATCAACATCTTGAACAGCCGCACTAAATTTACCCTTTTCAATCATAGCCTTCAAAGCAACAGCAGCTGCTAAGTCTGCATTAGTAGCCGCCTTAGAACCATTAGCTTGATTAGGAATACCAGTAGCCAGTTCTCCAGCACCATAATTGGTAGCACCATCAAGTTGAACATCAGAAGTCTTAGCACTTTGAATCTTGTCAATCATTGCCCATGGATCTACTTTAGCAACTTCAGCAGCTAATTTAGGACCAGCACCCTGACCAGCAGCAGCACCACTATCACCAAGAACAGTGTTAGCCTTAACTACTCCAGCTAGTTTGCTTACAGAAGCAATTAATTTTGAAATAACTTCACTAACACCTTGAATAACAGCCTCAACACCCCTAGTATCAGCATTTGGAGCAGTAACTATTTTTTTCAACAATTCATCTAATTGATCCTTAGTTTCTTTCAATCCATTTCCTAGCTTCCCAAAATGTTCACCTACCTTGCTCCTATTATCGTCAGCTTTAACAACATTAAATCCTAATACATTTCCAAAACTACTAAAAATCTCATAAAACCCTTCTCCGACCTTTACCAATGTCTCTAAAAAACTATTCCTCTTCTCTAATCCCTCTTTCTCCGATACTAACCCACTATTACATCCCATCATTCCCATCATCATAATAATAAGCAAACTTCTCTTGATAATATTATTCATCTTCCCTATTCCCCCACGCAAATCTTCTCCCCTTCTTATTTCTCTAATTCCTCTCATCAGCAAATTTACCATCCAATTCAATGGAAGACCAATTTAAATAAGGCATGGTTTAACCTTGAAAATACTATTAATAAAATTAATACTGCGATAAGCAAACTGAAAAGTACAAAATGGTAAAAATAAAACAATAACTAAATCCACTCATTGTTTTATACACTCTATTGCTATATAGTTGTCCAATAAAGGAAGCATTTGCAAAAGATACAAAAGAAAAATCTGATGATCTAATTAACAAGGCACAATCTATCTTGGATAATAAAACCCAAGCTAAAACTGATAAAGTAGATAAAAAAACCTTTCAAAAAGCCCAAAAAAACGTAGTAGAAAAACTATAGCAAGAAAAACAACATCACCACAAGACAACAGCTCCACTTCTAAGGTTGATACTAATACTGCCAATGATTTATTAGGTGCAGAGTTTCTACGACCCAACTCATACTTCCAAAAAAGGAAAGAAGAAATCACCTATTCTTATTGCAAACGGTCACGATTCAACCCCCCTAGCGCAGTCAAGAAAAGAAAGAGAATATCAGACAGCAAAGTAAAAAATACAATTTCTACAATCAATTCAAGCAACGAAATATCTCTCTCTTAAACAAAAGCCCTTCACCCCTATAAATTATTTAAGGAAAACACATCTTTTTTATAAGAGTTGTTTTCCTTTTGTTTTTATCTACTTCTTTTCATTTTACTTAATTATTTATTTTTTATCCAATTATTTTCCTTCAGATGTGTTCTTATCAAAAGTTACAGGAGTATCATTTGCATTTATTTTAATTGCTTCTTTTACTGTTTTAAGTCCTACATCAACAGTATTTCTTATTGCTATTGTGAGTGTATCTAACACCTTAGTTACCGCACCTACTGATGCTCCCTCTATTGCTTTTTTTGCATCTGCATCAGCAGCATTAGGACCAGCAAATTTACCATCCTTAGCCATTGCCCTTAGTGCTATACCACCTGCTATAACCGCATCTTTTTTATTAGCCTCAGCACCTGCAACAGCATTATGCTTAGCTAGTCTAGAAGCATCACCTTCATTACCCTTGGAAATAGCTTGTAATATATCAGCTCCAGTTACTGCTCCAACAGCTTTAGCTGCATCAGCTGCTGCTTTTTTTGCATCTGCATCAGCAACATTAGCATACAACTTCCCTGCACCATCATTATTTCTCGCGCTAAGATTCTCAGCCTTTTTATCATCCCCCGCCTCAGCATTTCCTACATCTCTAAGTACAACATCTACAATTGACTTACTTCCTTTTATCAAGCTCTCAACACCAACCCCAACAGTACCACCCGAACCAGCAGCAGAAATGTTTCCAATTGGATTATTATCATCACCAATAGCCTCACTAGCAATCTTAGCCCCATCAATTATCTTATCAAGTGTCTCTGTAACTAATTTATTTACTACAGTCTCAGTAGACGCAAAATTAGGATTTCCCTCTTTTTTCATATCATCAACAATTTTATTAAGCCCATCCTTTACCCTTTGCACAGTATCCTGAACTTTCTTAAAATATTTCCCCACATCAGATTTCTTACTCTCCAAATTAAACCCTAACACACTCCCAACAATATCGCCAAAAGAAGTAAAAACACCAATAAAATCATTTCCCAAACTAACTAAAGACTGTAAAAACTCATTCTTCTTTTCTAGCTCCGCTACTCCATTATTACATCCCATAATTCCCAAAATCATAATAATAAACAAACTTCTCTTCATTACCTCTCTCATCTTCCCTATTCCCCTTGCATCGCTTCTCTCCTTCTTATTTCTCTAATTCCTCTCATCTCTTTTTCTTATTGCTTCGAAGAGTTTTTATTCATAACAAGTAAAGAATAAAAATCCAAGGAAAACAAATTCCCTCTCAATATAGAGCAACATGTTTCTCTTTAACAATTTTATTATTTTATTTGACGATTTATTATTATTTATTAGCAATAAGTTAAACAATTCCCAAATTCTATAGATTCTCCAACAGTATTAGAGTATTGTACTAATGTATATGAATACACCTTATATTTAACTTCTTATCCTTCTATTTCTAAGTTAATCAAATAAAAATAGAAGACAACCTAGAATCATTTATAAAATCTATAATCTATAAGATTTCTATAGGATTGCCTTCCACTCTCTTAGCTAAATACTCTAATATTTATCCTCTTAATTTCTTATCTTATTTCTTATCTTAATTTGGTTTATTTATTACTATCACTTGCTTCTGAAATTGCTACTTTAGGACTTCTTGCTTTATCTATCTCTCCTTTCGCTCTATCCACAATATTCTTCACTGTCTTCTTCACTATTTCCTCTACTGCTTTCAACAATTTATTCACTGCTGTTATTCCTGCTCCTTGCACTGCTATATTATCATTACCACCATTATTCGCAGCTAACTTCCCTCCTTTTACTATCCCTCTCATCGCTATCCCTCCACTTACTGCTCCTGCTTTTACTACATCTTTTGCTAACTTATCTCCTGATCCTCCCATTGCAAAACTCATTGCACTTGTATTTACAGTTACATCATTAGTTGTTCCTACTGCTACATCTCCTTCCCCCGATTTCACTATCGACGCTAACATTTCCTCCCCTCTCACTGATGTCACTATCAATACTGCTTTTTCTCCTACTGCTGCTCCTGCATTATTACTTGTTGTTAATACCTTAGCTCCTTCTTTCGCATCAACTCCTATTGAATCTTGCTTCAATGTCACATTACTCTCACTTGGTTCTTTAACTCCTACTCCCTTCGCTATTTCCACTATCCCTTTCAACCCCTTATACGCTTCCTTTAATTTATCTGTATCTGCTCCTTCTCCTTTGCTATTAGATGTTACACCTACATTATCATCATCTCCTATCTCTCCCAATAACTCTAAATGACCCCTCAACTCCCCTAACACCTTCTTAGCTCCCTCAGCCGCTCCTTCAATTAACTTATTTATAAACCATCTTTCTGAACTTTGCCTAACTATTTTGTTGCCTCTTCAAAATCCTTAACTAATTTATTAAAAGATCGTCCTACATTCTCCTTCTTTGTCTCTCTAGTTACACTCAATCCTAATGTATCTGTTATTAGCCCAAAAACGATACAAAAAAATACAATAATATTGAAGATAATACTATTACAATGACCATCGTAAATGGTAAGATAAAATATAATTTAAAATGACTGTCAATATTATAACTTACAATTTCTCCACAAGAAGGCAACAAATCAAACAACAATAAAGATAAAGCAAACATGGTTAACCAAATGTTACGAACAAAAAATTCAACACAAGTCTCAAAGAATCTATAATACTAAATTAAAAGTTAATACCTTTTTTAGTATCTCTAATTATCATCAAAGGCTCCTCTCTAATTATTTTTATAACATACTCTCCACAAGTTTGTGATAAAAAAAGTTAACTTTAGATAATAATAACTCAACACAAATAACTATATCTCTATAAAATATGACATACATAATATTCACCTAACATCATAAATACTCGTACTACAAAACATAAAAAAGCAAGTATATGAACAATAGTCAAAAATAAAACTAACCACCCCCTCTTCTTCGCTTCATCTATTTTAACATCAAGTTTGCTTACCCTAAAATCACAAGTTAGTATATTTTTTCATCAAAACTGATCAATTACATCTATCCTTGAATCAATCATAGTCTCAATCTTATCTACCTATTCAATCACATTAATTTTGCTCATACTTATTTTATCATCTCAATAGTTAAAATTACACATCACCCCATCTTAACAAAGATCAAACTTTTCTTAAAAAGAACTGATAATCTGCTCACCAAATATAAAACTATGACAATCTTTTTTGACCTCTCTTCAGACCTAATTAAATTATAAACTATTTATTTATAAACTATTTATTAATTTCTTCAACACTCATATTTAACTCCAAATAACCCTCTATACTTCTTCTAATTATAAGGAACGCAAAAATTGCATAAGAAAAATACCCAAATTACTAATCTTATGTAATTTTTATACAGACAACAACAATAAAAAACCTATAACACCAATCTTTCTTATTTTTATAAAGTTGATAAAACAAAAAATTATATAAAAAATCACCTTGACCAAAGTAGTCAAAAGTGAAAATTTTATATACAATAATATAAAATAACAATCCAAAGATTCTTCAAAAAAAAGAAAATCTCAACTTTGGATTTTAAATAACAACAAAGTATGAATATTTTAACAGAAGAAACAAAAAATTTCAAACCAAATGGCACAAAGAGCCAAATTCAATCGATGCTCAAAGGTCTTATTAACTTAAATCAATACAAAACATCATCTGAAATAATAAGTATCTCTGTATCTCAGGCCAGATTACAAGTAAGCAAAACATTCAAACGATACAAGAGAATGCTTAAGATCTATTGGGCAATAGATACTAAAAATCAAGACTATAAAAAATCAAGTGGTCTTGAAGAATATTCCGCAAGTGATATCTACAATATAGTAAGTAAACTATTAGAAAACGATGGTTATAAAAAGATATCTAAAAGAACTATTAGAAGAGACATAAAACTTCTAAATGAAACAGGATTGATTCAGTCCAAAATTAGAAGACTGGGAATGGGAAATGGTAGTATTGCTCACTATAGACAAAACATGGAACTTGCACCTATGCACAAAAAAATCATTTTCGAATATCTAAAAGAACTACTTAAAGAAAATCTAAAAGACAAGAAAATTATTGGGGATTTTGATAAAAATATAACACCCAATTGCACAAACCTTGAAAATATTGAAAATCAATTAMAATTAAATGAAAATGAACATAACAAAACAAACACAATTTCTCATGTTCCAAAGTTAATGTCACATGTCGAAATGTCCGATGTCGAAATGTCCGATGTAATTAATAAAGCTAAAATAAGCAATATAAAAAAAGAGAATTCTATGGAGAACTCAGAAATGCTTTTGAAAAAAGCTGATTTTTATAAAAAAAAGAAAAGAGATTGCAAAATAATGAGGAAAGATGTTCAGACAAGACTGCTATCTGACTACAAAATTAGCGAAAAGTATGTGAAGCAAATAAAAGAGATGAGCAACAACGATTCGACATACATAAATGCTCTGTTAAATTTGGAGCAAGCAATAACTGATTATGGAATTGAATACAGTCTTGAAGACATTTTAGAGCATTTTTTAAAGCAATTTGCAAATAGATACAAGCACAAAGTGTGGATGATGATGAAAAGAGAAGATGGGATAATAAACGACTATGAAGTCATTTGGGAAGGTAGATTTAGAGACTGGTATCCCAATAAGTACAAAAAGCGATGTGTTGAAAAATCGGTTTATGGTGAGAGTATATGCATTGGAAGAAAACTTTTAAAGAAAGAAAGCAAAAAAGCAACAAAAAATTTGCGCAATCATGAAACAGAAAAGAAAGAAAAACGTAGGCTAGAATTGCTGAGAAGAGAAACCTATTTGCAAAAGCTGTTTGAACAGGAAGCGAAGGAGAGAAAGGAGAGGCTTAGAAGAGCAGAAGAAGAGCAAGCCCATTTAAAGAATCGTTCAAAAGAAAGTATGTTAGCTACTTTGAAGAAAAATGTAGGCGATAACGCACAATCAAACGAAACAGACAGCCTCTTGAACAAAACGCCCCCAAACATTTTGTCTGAGTCATTGTCGAATGAGGATATTGAAGGTAAAAATGATTGTATAGAGAGTACAACAAAAAATGAAGTATCTCTTTGCGAAGTTGATGAAAGGGTAGGAATGTTTAGTGAAGTTAAAGAAAGACAGATGTGTGCACAAAACCGTTCTTTAGACGGTATGATTTCTGATACATTAGAGCGAGGTATAACAGACGATACTGGTGTGAATATAATAGGTGATGTATCAAATAACTCTGCACTAGACATTTCATGCAGATTATTGCCTAAGATGAATATTGAATTTGAAACTAATGATGCAGGATTTAAGACGACTAAGGGATTGTCTTTATCTAGTTTAGGTATTGTAGTTTCAGAAGAAGAAAGTAAAATTATAAAAGAAAAGGAGACGTGACATGAAATTTAATTTGCGATATTTAGCGAAAAGACTTATATATCAAGTGATATAGGCTTTGGAAAGCATATATGAGTGAAGAGGTGCAATCTAAGCGATTGGATGAAACAATAGTTAAATTTCCAATATTTATTCCTGAGAATTTTGATTATGTGTATGCATATCTTAAGGAGTGGGTTGCAAAGAAATATAGAGATAACCTTAATATAACAATTAAGCAGGTAGATGGGGGAATATTATTGTGAAACTAAGATAGGTTTCATATGACCTTTTCAGGAAAAGACAACAACAAGCTAAACTAGTTAAGGTCTCT
>NZ_AYOT01000017.1 GCF_000500045.1 Borrelia persica No12
AGACTGTATCTAGTTCTGATAAAAAATAATCTTGAATAAGATCAGTAAATTAATTAATACACAGTAATAAAGTCATAGAAATAAAAAAGGCTTTCTTATTAAGGGGGCCTTTGGTTTTATATAAATTTACGGATAATCTAGAGAAAGTGAGAGAAGCTGTTAAGGGAATAAAATATTTTGATGCTGTTGGAACTAATACTTCAGAAGTTGGTATTACTCAAACTACTGCTACTAAATAAATCCTTAAACTAAAAAATAAAGTTAATAAAGGAAAACATTGCACTACTCTCTATTTATGGGAGTGAGTAGTTTTTCTTTTTTTGTATTTTGTTTTAGTACCATAAATATGGTGTAAATATAGTTCAGTAACCATTGAAAACCTTGTTTAGCTAACCTTTTTCTAATTATGATTAAAAGAAAAAATCTAGGATATTAGTTTTACTAGCTTTTGTTTTTCTCTTATTAAAAGTTTATTAACTGTTTTGTTACTTTTAGAAGAGAAAAATCAGGAGGCAAGAAGCAATGAAGAAAAGAAAGAATAGAGATAATAATTATGAATTGATTATTATTGATATTTTGTGGAAGTGGGTACTTTTAGCAGTAAAGAAGAGGAATAATTTTTTAGAGTAATTGGTTAGGATAGTAGAAGGTATTTATGAGGTTTTGGCATTTTTGGTAATGCAATTGGGGATGAATTAGGATTTAATGTTGTTATAGTGTTGGCGTCTTGTTAAATATTTATCGTGTGTTTGTTTGATAGGTACATTTCATTTTTATTTCATTTTTGTTCTTGCTTTGGGAGAAGGAAGAGGGATAGGAGTATTTTAGTGATATTGCTGCTGGTACTATGGAAACAACGAAAGCAAAATTGAATGAGATTTTAGAGAAGAATGGGAATTATGAAAAGATAAAATAAAAGGTTGCTGCTTTTATCACAACTATCGATAAGATTGCAAGAAGGAAAAAAACTGCGGTTTCTGGTGCTAGTGGTAGTGATTTTATAGGAAATGCTGTTAAAAATGTTGATGTCAAAGCTGCTAATATGGAAAGTGTTAACTTTTTAGTTAAAGAAATTAAAAAATTATTGAAATTGTTTTGAAGGCTAAATGAAATATTGGCTGCATTGAAGCAAGAAGATAAGACAGTAGAAGTAGTAATTAGTGGACAATAATAAATAATTATAGGTAAAAATTAGTAAAATAAAAAAGTTATTTAAGGAAAATACTTCTCTTATTCTTTTTGAAGTCATAAATTAAGTGATTTAATATATTTCTTTTATATTTTTTATTCGACATTCATTTATCATGTGTGTCTATCATTTATTCATTTTTTTTCGTTTTTTCTGTTGGAGTAAAGTTTTAGAAAAGAGAAGAAAGGAATCATAAAAGAAGGAAGGGAAGTTAAAAGAAGAAAAAAAAGAGAAGTTAAAAAGAAGAGAAGGAAGTATGTATTCTTTTTAGAAGTAAGATAAGATTAGAGAGGAAAGGGAAGAGAAGGGAGCTTTAAATAAGAGGATTTAAAGATTGGGGGGAATAAAGAGTTGATTAAGGAGGGAAAATTATGATGAGTGGAATTAGAGGAATAAAAGATAAAGAAGAAATTAGAGGGGGTAGTGGGAAGATGAAGACGATTATCAAGAGATGTTTGCTTATTATTATGATTTTGGGAGTTATGGGATGTGGACAACAAGGAGAGAAACCAGGAGGGAAAAGTTTAAGTGAAGTACTAATGGAAGTTGGAAGAAGTACTGAGAATGCTTTTTACGCATTTATAGAGTTAGTCTCAGATGTTTTAGGCTTTACTGCAAAAGCATCTACAACTAAGCAACAGGTAGGAGATTATTTTAACAGACTAGGTGATAAGCTTGGAACAGCATCAGGAGAGTTAGAAGAGGTAGCAGTAAAATCAGAAAAAGGTGTTGATAAAAATGATGTATCAAAAAATCTAATTAGAGATGCGGTTGATGTTGCTAAGACTACTTTAAATACATTAAAAGATCATTTAGAATCCCTAGGAACGGTAGGTGATGCTAAGCCGGTAGGTGATGCAGGAAGTGATGCGACAGGGGCAGCAACAAATGAAGGTGAGTTAAAGAAAGCTCTTAAAGCATTGAAAGGAATAGTGGAAATAGCAAAAGGTGCAGGTGTTGCAGAACCGACTGTAGGGACTGTGGCATTAAATGGAACTGGAGTAGATAATAAAGAGGGAGCTAGGATATTAGCTACAGATAATAAAGCAGCATCAGCAACAGATGCAGGTAAAGCATCATTAATACTGTCAGCAGTAAGTGGAGAAGAAATATTAGCATCAATAATTAAATCTGAAGAGGGTGATTCGGCATTAGGAGGATCGGCTCCAAATGAAAATACAACTGCAGTGTCATTTGCCAAAGGAGGTAATGTGGCTAACTTAGCAAATGCAAGTACTCCGAAAGCAGCAGCAGTAGCAGGAGGAATTGCATTGCGTTCATTGGTTAAGGATGGTAAACTAGCATCAGGAGCAGCAGATAATAATGCGGGAGGAAAACAAGACGTACAAGGTGTAGGAGTAACTTCAATAAATAAATTGTTAAGGGCAGTAGAAGATATAATTAATAAAACGGTTAAGCATGTGCTTGGAACAGCGAAACAGAAAATAGATGAAGCAAGAGGTCCACAAGTATCGTCTTTAGAATCAAGTAAGAAGTAATAAGACGGATAGTTTTTTTGATTATTTAGGAATGAGATAGAAGGCAAGCTTAGATATGTTTCTAAATTGCCTTTTTTTGTTAAGTTGAAAATCAGAATTTATAAATTTAATGAAGAAAAGAAAAAAAGTAAGAGAGATGATAATAATGGCTTTATTTTTATTAAAATCAATACAAAGAAAGAGGGGGTAGGAGGATATTTTAGCAGTTTAGGTAGTGAAAAATAAAAGTCAGTAATAAGTAAAGAGATAGTTTAGATTTTTACTTTAAAGAAATCATTTAAAGAAAATACTTCTTTTGTTCTTTATGAGGAAACAGAGAAGATGTTTTCTTCTTGAATTAGGTTATGTACTATAGATAGTGACATTACGAATACTATCTATAAGTATGATTATATGTGTTATAAATTTATATTTAAAAAAAGAATTTTAGCTTGCTTTTATTTAAATTTTATTTTATGGCAGCTAAATATAACTTTTAAGCTTTATGCGCACTTGGTATTTTCATAATTAATCAATTTAAAAATAAACAGTAATATACTGAAATCCCTGTTAAGCAATATACTTGTTAACATTGTATACCATAAATAAGAAATATTCAATAAATATGATCCTAGAATATTGATATGAATTGTACTAATCGATATTAATCTATATTTTTTTATAATTTTAGTGATTGACTAAGGCAGTATTAAAATTATAACCGAACAATATTAAGATAAAAAAGAGTTTAAATTGAAAAAATAATAGTTATAATAGTGTAAAAATACACCATGTCTTTTTTTATAGAAAATGGTTCATAAGTAAATAATTTTAGAGTAAGAATGTAGAAAAAAAGAAATAATTTTTATTAAAATATTTTGTATTTTGGACAAAGTGATATATATTATTAATTAATAACCATTATTATAAAATAACAATGGTTATTAATTTTAAGAAGGAGAATATTTGTGAGAAAAAATTTATTTATATTATTAATTTTAGGATTAATGTCTTGTAATTTAGATTCTAAATTATTGGATATTAAGGATAATAAAGGAATAGTCGAAGATTCTTAAAAGATGATGTTGTAAGTAGTTTTCAAGGTGATGAACCAATACAAGAGGATGTTGTTAATAAAGTTTCTGTTAAAAAAGTATTAGTAAGAGGAGATTCTGTAATAAGAGATGAGAAAGAGGAATTAATATATCTGCCCTTATAAATGATATTGATAATGTTATGGGATTAATAAATCAAGATAAGGCTGAAGTTGAAGATGCAAGTCAATATGGTATGAAGGATGAAGTGTTTAAATTAGTGTTAAATGAGGTTAATGATAAGACATTAGATCTAAGGAAGCAAGAAGATTATTTTATTCCTCTTTGTTATATAATAAAGAGAGAATAAAAGATTTTGCAGAAATTCTTAAAAAGATAGAATCGGATAATGCAAATAGGGGTACATGGATTGAAGATATGATGAATGTTATAGTAGGATGTCTTCAATTTAGTTTTGAAAGAGTAGTTGATAAATTAGAAGAGAATAGAGATAAACTTAATAAATTAAGTCTTGTTGATTTAAGAGAAATTAAATCAAAGCTTGAGGAAATTCAATTACAGAAATTAAGTTGGAGGAAAGCTGTAAATAGTCTTGTTGTATCTTATAAAGCTAAGACAGATGGAATTGATTCTGACAGTAAGAAATTGATAGAGCATATTGAGAAAAAATATAAAGATCTGATTACAGTTAAAATTCGTGGAATGAAAGCAGTATCTGATAGGATTATAGGTATTTTAGATACAATTAAGTGATTATTATAATAATTAAATACAAAGTAAGATAGATTAATGATATGTCTATCTTACTATATGTTGTTATTTTAGAGAATATTAGTGTTGTCTTTTAAATTCTTTTATACAAAAGAATTTAGTCATAAGGTGCCTTATTAAAATTTTTTTTTACAGAAAGTGATTCATTGTTTTATTTTTTTCTGTTATTACAATATTTATTGCATTTTCAATATTCGGATTATTATTCATTTTTTGTTGCGTGCCTTCTAAAAATCTTCTGCTCCAGCTTTCCTTTGATTCTCATGAATGAGTATATAGTATAGATTTTGAAAGAAAAATATCCAACACTCCTCATTTTTTGCAAATATATCATAAGCTTTTTATTAAAATTTACAATTTCTTCTATAGTCTGTGGTGTTTCAATAATAGCAAGAGTTATATATAAACTGCCTATTGATAAATAAGAATAAAGAATAAGTTAATAAGTTGATAATGGTGATGATTGAATAAAAAAAGGTAAGCATTTATACTAATAACAAATTATATATATAATTTGTTATTAGTATAAATGCTTACCTTTTTTTATTCAATCATCACCATTATCAACTTATTAACTTATTCTTTATTCTTATTTATCAATAGGCAGTTTATATATAACTCTTGCTATTATTGAAACACCACAGACTATAGAAGAAATTGTAAATTTTAATAAAAAGCTTATGATATATTTGCAAAAAATGAGGAGTGTTGGATATTTTTCTTTCAAAATCTATACTATATACTCATTCATGAGAATCAAAGGAAAGCTGGAGCAGAAGATTTTTAGAAGGCACGCAACAAAAAATGAATAATAATCCGAATATTGAAAATGCAATAAATATTGTAATAACAGAAAAAAATAAAACAATGAATCACTTTCTGTAAAAAAAAATTTTAATAAGGCACCTTATGACTAAATTCTTTTGTATAAAAGAATTTAAAAGACAACACTAATATTCTCTAAAATAACAACATATAGTAAGATAGACATATCATTAATCTATCTTACTTTGTATTTAATTATTATAATAATCACTTAATTGTATCTAAAATACCTATAATCCTATCAGATACTGCTTTCATTCCACGAATTTTAACTGTAATCAGATCTTTATATTTTTTCTCAATATGCTCTATCAATTTCTTACTGTCAGAATCAATTCCATCTGTCTTAGCTTTATAAGATACAACAAGACTATTTACAGCTTTCCTCCAACTTAATTTCTGTAATTGAATTTCCTCAAGCTTTGATTTAATTTCTCTTAAATCAACAAGACTTAATTTATTAAGTTTATCTCTATTCTCTTCTAATTTATCAACTACTCTTTCAAAACTAAATTGAAGACATCCTACTATAACATTCATCATATCTTCAATCCATGTACCCCTATTTGCATTATCCGATTCTATCTTTTTAAGAATTTCTGCAAAATCTTTTATTCTCTCTTTATTATATAACAAAGAGGAATAAAATAATCTTCTTGCTTCCTTAGATCTAATGTCTTATCATTAACCTCATTTAACACTAATTTAAACACTTCATCCTTCATACCATATTGACTTGCATCTTCAACTTCAGCCTTATCTTGATTTATTAATCCCATAACATTATCAATATCATTTATAAGGGCAGATATATTAATTCCTCTTTCTCATCTCTTATTACAGAATCTCCTCTTACTAATACTTTTTTAACAGAAACTTTATTAACAACATCCTCTTGTATTGGTTCATCACCTTGAAAACTACTTACAACATCATCTTTTAAGAATCTTCGACTATTCCTTTATTATCCTTAATATCCAATAATTTAGAATCTAAATTACAAGACATTAATCCTAAAATTAATAATATAAATAAATTTTTTCTCACAAATATTCTCCTTCTTAAAATTAATAACCATTGTTATTTTATAATAATGGTTATTAATTAATAATATATATCACTTTGTCCAAAATACAAAATATTTTAATAAAAATTATTTCTTTTTTTCTACATTCTTACTCTAAAATTATTTACTTATGAACCATTTTCTATAAAAAAAGACATGGTGTATTTTTACACTATTATAACTATTATTTTTTCAATTTAAACTCTTTTTTATCTTAATATTGTTCGGTTATAATTTTAATACTGCCTTAGTCAATCACTAAAATTATAAAAAAATATAGATTAATATCGATTAGTACAATTCATATCAATATTCTAGGATCATATTTATTGAATATTTCTTATTTATGGTATACAATGTTAACAAGTATATTGCTTAACAGGGATTTCAGTATATTACTGTTTATTTTTAAATTGATTAATTATGAAAATACCAAGTGCGCATAAAGCTTAAAAGTTATATTTAGCTGCCATAAAATAAAATTTAAATAAAAGCAAGCTAAAATTCTTTTTTTAAATATAAATTTATAACACATATAATCATACTTATAGATAGTATTCGTAATGTCACTATCTATAGTACATAACCTAATTCAAGAAGAAAACATCTTCTCTGTTTCCTCATAAAGAACAAAAGAAGTATTTTCTTTAAATGATTTCTTTAAAGTAAAAATCTAAACTATCTCTTTACTTATTACTGACTTTTATTTTTCACTACCTAAACTGCTAAAATATCCTCCTACCCCCTCTTTCTTTGTATTGATTTTAATAAAAATAAAGCCATTATTATCATCTCTCTTACTTTTTTTCTTTTCTTCATTAAATTTATAAATTCTGATTTTCAACTTAACAAAAAAAGGCAATTTAGAAACATATCTAAGCTTGCCTTCTATCTCATTCCTAAATAATCAAAAAAACTATCCGTCTTATTACTTCTTACTTGATTCTAAAGACGATACTTGTGGACCTCTTGCTTCATCTATTTTCTGTTTCGCTGTTCCAAGCACATGCTTAACCGTTTTATTAATTATATCTTCTACTGCCCTTAACAATTTATTTATTGAAGTTACTCCTACACCTTGTACGTCTTGTTTTCCTCCCGCATTATTATCTGCTGCTCCTGATGCTAGTTTACCATCCTTAACCAATGAACGCAATGCAATTCCTCCTGCTACTGCTGCTGCTTTCGGAGTACTTGCATTTGCTAAGTTAGCCACATTACCTCCTTTGGCAAATGACACTGCAGTTGTATTTTCATTTGGAGCCGATCCTCCTAATGCCGAATCACCCTCTTCAGATTTAATTATTGATGCTAATATTTCTTCTCCACTTACTGCTGACAGTATTAATGATGCTTTACCTGCATCTGTTGCTGATGCTGCTTTATTATCTGTAGCTAATATCCTAGCTCCCTCTTTATTATCTACTCCAGTTCCATTTAATGCCACAGTCCCTACAGTCGGTTCTGCAACACCTGCACCTTTTGCTATTTCCACTATTCCTTTCAATGCTTTAAGAGCTTTCTTTAACTCACCTTCATTTGTTGCTGCCCCTGTCGCATCACTTCCTGCATCACCTACCGGCTTAGCATCACCTACCGTTCCTAGGGATTCTAAATGATCTTTTAATGTATTTAAAGTAGTCTTAGCAACATCAACCGCATCTCTAATTAGATTTTTTGATACATCATTTTTATCAACACCTTTTTCTGATTTTACTGCTACCTCTTCTAACTCTCCTGATGCTGTTCCAAGCTTATCACCTAGTCTGTTAAAATAATCTCCTACCTGTTGCTTAGTTGTAGATGCTTTTGCAGTAAAGCCTAAAACATCTGAGACTAACTCTATAAATGCGTAAAAAGCATTCTCAGTACTTCTTCCAACTTCCATTAGTACTTCACTTAAACTTTTCCCTCCTGGTTTCTCTCCTTGTTGTCCACATCCCATAACTCCCAAAATCATAATAATAAGCAAACATCTCTTGATAATCGTCTTCATCTTCCCACTACCCCCTCTAATTTCTTCTTTATCTTTTATTCCTCTAATTCC
>NZ_AYOT01000018.1 GCF_000500045.1 Borrelia persica No12
ATGGGATTTAGAATGGCTAACTAAAAAATATATGAAAAAAATTTAGAGACAATAGAGAAAATCGATTGACTTTTTTAAATATTGTTGTATAATATTATTTGTACACAAAAGCATAATTTATTATCGTTTTTGTGTTACATCATGAATAAGACCAATAACTTTTGTTGTTGGTCTTATTCTTTTATTCCCGATAGTGCATTTATTTCATGTGTGATAATTAAGTAGAGTATATTAGAAATTAAAGCAATCATTGAGGTTATAAATATGAGTGTTGCATTAAAAGAGTAGGTGTATGATGGACAAGTAGTTAAGAATTCAGTTAAATCTGAGAGAGTTAAAAGATTATCATAGTGAGGGTATTTGATAGGCAGATTATCAGTTATTATGTTCTTGAAGAAAAATTTGATTTTCTTCAAGATAGGATGATGGATAACTTTCATTTCTGAGATGATAAGATAAGTATGCTCAAAATTGATTTGAATTAAAAGATAGATAAACTTGATGATAAGGTAGAGACTGTTTAAGAGTGATTTAGTACAAGTGAAATATAAATTGACTTTGATTGAGAGTAGATTAGGATTTAAGGGACAGTTAGTTTCATCTTTGACGATTGTTACTACTCTTGCTGTGTCATATTTTGAGCACAAGTGTTTGTGATGTTGGGCAAATATTTTGTTATTTTATTATATGCATAACTACTTTGTATTAAGTTGTTTCAACCATTTAATCATAAGTTAATTTAGTTGAATTTGTTGAGAGTTTTGTTGATTATTTTTGTTTAATTGTATGTCGTTATGTTTATCTTTATATCAATACTATTATGTTTAATTGATATTTCTTTTACACAGTAATACTAATAATATATTAGGTAACTTTGTAGAAAGTTGTTTTTATTTATATCTTTTAAGATATAATTATATGATGTGTACAATTTGTATAACTGTATGATAAATGTCTTTGATAAGAGAGAGTAACGAATAATTGTTGCTATCTCTTTTATTTGTTATACTAGTATAGTATCTTATTACTATTAAGAGAGTCTTATTTATGATGAAATATATTAAATTTCCTAAAAAAAAGAAAGGTTTTAGAGAAGAAGAAATGGATATGGAAGCGTTTATGGATCAGGTTGATGCTGATATAGAGAAAATGGATCGTGAATTTAAAGAATTTCAAAGAAGATATGGGGCGGATAAGGGTATTGAGGATTGGGTTGAACATGAGGCAAAAGAGAGAAGAATTAAAGAAGAAAGAATGCAATTAAGGATGAAGAGTTTGAATTCTCGCTTTGCAAGGAAA
>NZ_AYOT01000019.1 GCF_000500045.1 Borrelia persica No12
TGGGGACATTCATTTCTTTAAGTCGTAGATTGATATAACGTTTAATTTTATGGGGTCTATGATTGTACATAGATATTGCCTTATTAGAGAAAAATTCTTCTATAATAGAAGCAATAATATTTTTAAAACGGGATTTAGAGTTTTTGTAACGTTCTAGATTATTTTTATTGAGGGTAACAAAATTAAAAGAGTGTATATGTTGTAATTTTTTTTCTATATTTTGGATTTTGGGTTCATTAACAAGTGATATTAGATTACATTTGCAGGTGGATATTTTATTTTTGAGATTATTATTAAATAGTACAAAATTATCTATCAGATTTTTTCTTGTGTTAAGAATCGTACCATAAATATTTCGTAAATCTTTGGTTGTGATCTTTAAATCAAAAAATTTATGTAAAGATCTATTTAATTTGAAAGCTTGGATTGGGAGTATTGTGACATTTTGTAAAGATTGAATAGCGTTAACAACAATTTGAGAATCAATTAAAGTATATCTTGTGAGTTCTAAGCCGTTATTTGGTTTGTAAATAATTGTATTGTTACTGTTTTTTGCAACTAAGATATTCTTATTATTGAGATGTGTGAGAGGAATACCAGTTGACATGATAATTCCTATTAATTTATATTTAATGTTTTCAGATTGTATAAGATGGGTGCCAAGTAAAATAAATTCATCAGGATTAATATTTAAGTTGGGATTATCTGATCTTTTTCTTCTGAAGAAATTAAGTCTAAACATTTTAAACATTAATAAAAGTATATATCCTAAAGTAAAAAAAACAAAATTATTTATAAATTCTGTAAAGATATATTTGTGTTTCTTTTATGGGAGGTATTGGTTTCTTTTGTGGGTAGTTTTTGCAATTGAGATTCTATTTGGTTTTTTTTATAGGAGATATAGGTTTCTTTTATAGGGGGTATTGGTTTCTTTTATGGGAGATAATGAACAAGGAATCTATACTAAAAACAAATTATATATATAATTTGTTTTTAGTATAGATTCCTTGTTCATTATCTCCCATAAAAGAAACCAATACCCCCTATAAAAGAAACCTATATCTCCTATAAAAAAAACCAAATAGAATCTCAATTGCAAAAACTACCCACAAAAGAAACCAATACCTCCCATAAAAGAAACACAAATATATCT
Source organism: Borrelia persica No12 (assembly GCF_000500045.1). GTDB lineage: Bacteria > Spirochaetota > Spirochaetia > Borreliales > Borreliaceae > Borrelia > Borrelia persica. The sequence continues at coordinate 1,154 of NZ_AYOT01000019.1, forward strand.
TTACAGAATTTATAAATAATTTTGTTTTTTTTACTTTAGGATATATACTTTTATTAATGTTTAAAATGTTTAGACTTAATTTCTTCAGAAGAAAAAGATCAGATAATCCCAACTTAAATATTAATCCTGATGAATTTATTTTACTTGGCACCCATCTTATACAATCTGAAAACATTAAATATAAATTAATAGGAATTATCATGTCAACTGGTATTCCTCTCACACATCTCAATAATAAGAATATCTTAGTTGCAAAAAACAGTAACAATACAATTATTTACAAACCAAATAACGGCTTAGAACTCACAAGATATACTTTAATTGATTCTCAAATTGTTGTTAACGCTATTCAATCTTTACAAAATGTCACAATACTCCCAATCCAAGCTTTCAAATTAAATAGATCTTTACATAAATTTTTTGATTTAAAGATCACAACCAAAGATTTACGAAATATTTATGGTACGATTCTTAACACAAGAAAAAATCTGATAGATAATTTTGTACTATTTAATAATAATCTCAAAAATAAAATATCCACCTGCAAATGTAATCTAATATCACTTGTTAATGAACCCAAAATCCAAAATATAGAAAAAAAATTACAACATATACACTCTTTTAATTTTGTTACCCTCAATAAAAATAATCTAGAACGTTACAAAAACTCTAAATCCCGTTTTAAAAATATTATTGCTTCTATTATAGAAGAATTTTTCTCTAATAAGGCAATATCTATGTACAATCATAGACCCCATAAAATTAAACGTTATATCAATCTACGACTTAAAGAAATGAATGTCCCCAATAAGTTTACTTATAAACACCAACTAGAAATCTTCTCTAATATTTTTGCAAAGTAAATACAATCACAACCAAATATTTTACTTCCCCAATAAGCCTAAAATAGTATATAATAGTGACATAAGGAGATCTTAATGGAAGAATTAGCATACCCAATTATAACTCAAAAAATGGTACTTTCGGAGCTCGTTAAAGCCGGTATTGATAAAGATGTGGCCAAAGATTTGTCTTTTAGATATTACAAAAACGAACTCACCCACAAAGATATCGAATATCTCAAAGAAAACTTCGATATCAAACTCGAAATGCTAGAAAA
>NZ_AYOT01000020.1 GCF_000500045.1 Borrelia persica No12
TGGGGACATTCATTTCTTTAAGTCGTAGATTGATATAACGTTTAATTTTATGGGGTCTATGATTGTACATAGATATTGCCTTATTAGAGAAAAATTCTTCTATAATAGAAGCAATAATATTTTTAAAACGGGATTTAGAGTTTTTGTAACGTTCTAGATTATTTTTATTGAGGGTAACAAAATTAAAAGAGTGTATATGTTGTAATTTTTTTTCTATATTTTGGATTTTGGGTTCATTAACAAGTGATATTAGATTACATTTGCAGGTGGATATTTTATTTTTGAGATTATTATTAAATAGTACAAAATTATCTATCAGATTTTTTCTTGTGTTAAGAATCGTACCATAAATATTTCGTAAATCTTTGGTTGTGATCTTTAAATCAAAAAATTTATGTAAAGATCTATTTAATTTGAAAGCTTGGATTGGGAGTATTGTGACATTTTGTAAAGATTGAATAGCGTTAACAACAATTTGAGAATCAATTAAAGTATATCTTGTGAGTTCTAAGCCGTTATTTGGTTTGTAAATAATTGTATTGTTACTGTTTTTTGCAACTAAGATATTCTTATTATTGAGATGTGTGAGAGGAATACCAGTTGACATGATAATTCCTATTAATTTATATTTAATGTTTTCAGATTGTATAAGATGGGTGCCAAGTAAAATAAATTCATCAGGATTAATATTTAAGTTGGGATTATCTGATCTTTTTCTTCTGAAGAAATTAAGTCTAAACATTTTAAACATTAATAAAAGTATATATCCTAAAGTAAAAAAAACAAAATTATTTATAAATTCTGTAAAGATATATTTGTGTTTCTTTTATGGGAGGTATTGGTTTCTTTTGTGGGTAGTTTTTGCAATTGAGATTCTATTTGGTTTTTTTTATAGGAGATATAGGTTTCTTTTATAGGGGGTATTGGTTTCTTTTATGGGAGATAATGAACAAGGAATCTATACTAAAAACAAATTATATATATAATTTGTTTTTAGTATAGATTCCTTGTTCATTATCTCCCATAAAAGAAACCAATACCCCCTATAAAAGAAACCTATATCTCCTATAAAAAAAACCAAATAGAATCTCAATTGCAAAAACTACCCACAAAAGAAACCAATACCTCCCATAAAAGAAACACAAATATATCTTTACAGAATTTATAAATAATTTTGTTTTTTTTACTTTAGGATATATACTTTTATTAATGTTTAAAATGTTTAGACTTAATTTCTTCAGAAGAAAAAGATCAGATAATCCCAACTTAAATATTAATCCTGATGAATTTATTTTACTTGGCACCCATCTTATACAATCTGAAAACATTAAATATAAATTAATAGGAATTATCATGTCAACTGGTATTCCTCTCACACATCTCAATAATAAGAATATCTTAGTTGCAAAAAACAGTAACAATACAATTATTTACAAACCAAATAACGGCTTAGAACTCACAAGATATACTTTAATTGATTCTCAAATTGTTGTTAACGCTATTCAATCTTTACAAAATGTCACAATACTCCCAATCCAAGCTTTCAAATTAAATAGATCTTTACATAAATTTTTTGATTTAAAGATCACAACCAAAGATTTACGAAATATTTATGGTACGATTCTTAACACAAGAAAAAATCTGATAGATAATTTTGTACTATTTAATAATAATCTCAAAAATAAAATATCCACCTGCAAATGTAATCTAATATCACTTGTTAATGAACCCAAAATCCAAAATATAGAAAAAAAATTACAACATATACACTCTTTTAATTTTGTTACCCTCAATAAAAATAATCTAGAACGTTACAAAAACTCTAAATCCCGTTTTAAAAATATTATTGCTTCTATTATAGAAGAATTTTTCTCTAATAAGGCAATATCTATGTACAATCATAGACCCCATAAAATTAAACGTTATATCAATCTACGACTTAAAGAAATGAATGTCCCCAGTAAGTTTACTTATAAACACCAACTAGAAATCTTCTCTAATGTTTTTGTAAAGTAAATACAATCAAAACTAAATATTTTACTTTTCCAATAAGCCTAAAATAGTATATAATAGTGACATAAGGAGATCTTAATGGAAGAATTAGCATACCCAATGATCACTCAAAAAATGGTACTGTCTGAACTCATTAAAGCCGGTATTGATAAAGATGTAGCCAAAGATTTGTCTTTTAGATATTACAGAAACGAACTCACCCACAAAGATATCGAATATCTCAAAGAAAACTTCGATATCAAACTCGAAATGCTAGAAAAAGTACTAAAAGGCGAAATTTTAGCTGTTAAAACTGATCTTGATAATAAAATTGATACAAAATTTACTGAACTTGATAATAAAATTGATACAAAATTTACTGAACTTGATAATAAAATTGAGAATGTTAGAAGCGAGCTAAAATCGGATATTAAAGATCTTGATAATAAAATTGAGAATGTTAGAAGCGAGCTAAAATCGGATATTAAAGATCTTGATAATAAAATTGAGAATGTTAGAAGCGAGCTAAAATCGGATATTAAAGATCTTGATAATAAAATTGATACCAATAAAACGGAATTTAAGAGTACACTAAGATTACATAATTGGATGCTTGGTACTATTATCACCATATGTATAGGAATTTTATTAACTCTTATATTTAAGTA
>NZ_AYOT01000021.1 GCF_000500045.1 Borrelia persica No12
TATGAATATAATAGCAAAAGATAAAAAAAATTTCAAATCAACCGGCACAAAAAGCCAAATAAAATCAATACTAAAAAATCTTGTTGACTTAAATAAATACAAAACATCATCTGAAATAACAAACATACCCGTATCTCAGGTCAAATTACAAATAATCAAAACATTAAAACAGCACAATAGACTACTTAAAATATATTGGTCAATAGATGCTAAAAATAAAAACTATAAACAGTCAGGTGGTGCTGAAGAATACTCAGCAAACGATATCTACAATATAGTAAGTAAACTATTAAAAAACGATGGCTATAAAAAGGTATGTAAACGAACTATCGAGAGAGATATTAAAATTTTAAATGAAATTGGATTGATTAAATCTAAAATTAGAAGACTTGGAGTGGGACATGGAAGCATTGCTCATTATATACAAAACATGGCATTTGCACACAAACACAAAGAAATAATTTTAGAATACTTAAAAGAACGCCTAAAAGAAAATTTAAAAGAAAAGAAAATCATTAGCGACTTTAATCAAGACATACAAAATACAATGCATAATTGTAGGACAAACTCTCAAAAAAAAGAAAGTCAACCTAACCTAAATGAACATAACAATACAACCGAAATGTCGCATGTCGAAATGTCCAATGTAATTAATAAAGCTAAAATAAGCAATATAAAAAAAGAGAATTCTATGGAGAACTCAGAAATGCTTTTGAAAAAAGCTGATTTTTATGAAAAAAAGAAAAGAGATTGCAAAATAATTAGGAAAGATGTCGAAACAAGACTGTTATCTGACTACAAAATTAGCAAAAAATATCTGAAGCAAATAAAAGAAAGGAGTAATAACGACTCGACATACATAAATGCGCTGTTAAATTTGGAGCAAGCAATAATTGATTATGGAATTGAGTACAACCTTGAAGACATTTTAGAACACTTTTTAAAGCAATTTGCAAATAGGTATAAACACAAAATATGGATGATGATGAAAAGGGAAGATGGGATAATAAGCGATTATGAAGTAATTTGGGAAGGTCGATTTAGAGACTGGTACTCAAACAAGTATAAAAAACGGCATGTTAAAAAAACTGTTTATGATGAAAGCATATGCATTGAAAAAAGTATTTCAAGAAAAGAAAGGGAAAAATCGTTAAAGAATGTGCGAATTTATAAAATAAGAGAAGCAAAGAAAAAAGTGGATCTGAAGAAAGAAGAGAAAAGCAAGCTAGAAAAAAAGAGACTGCAAGAATATTTGCAAAAGTTGTTTGCCAAAGAGGCAAAAGAGAGAAAAGAGAGGCTTAGGAGAGCAGAAAAGGAGCGAGCTCATTTAATGAACCGAATGAGAGAAAGCGTGTTGGTCAATTTGAAGAAAAATATGGGCAATAACGGACAATTGAACAAGAAAGATAGTTTCTTAAACAAAACGCCCCCAAACATTTTATCTGAGTCATTGTCAAGTGGGGATGTTGAACGTAAAGATGATTGTATAGGGTGTAGAACAGAAAATGAAATATT
>NZ_AYOT01000022.1 GCF_000500045.1 Borrelia persica No12
TCTTTCAGAAGTGCATCCTTTACTGTTATGTACTGAGGCTCACTGTAAAGATCTAACAAGAGATGTGAAAACCTATAAGGTAAGATCAATTGATAAACTCCATTTAATTTTTCTTTATACTCTTCAGATTTACGTTTAGCTTCCACAACTTTTTCATATAACATAGTTCCAGTAGTTAATGATGAAGCCTGTGTAGGCGTTAATTTACTTCTACCAGAAAGTGTTGCAATACCTTCCATATTAATAGATGGGTTTCCAAAAACAACCGAATAATAAACACTTTTAATAAGATCACGTCCTAAACTATCCTTAATATTATTATCATTTATATTACCATTCATTAACATATCGTGTGACAGAAATAGAACTGTATCAAATAAATGCATTTTGTAGCAAAATTCTTTTAAAATTGAAATATTCGCATCATCATTAGTATTACCTCCATCACTTGAAGTAATACCATTATCAATCTTATAATGGACATAACACCCATCTCTAAGATCACTTTTATTCATCACGACCTTATAAGGCAGCAAACCTGCCAACCCAGATTCTTCTACAAGCGAACAAATACATCCATGATAATGGCCAATAAATTGGCTAAAAAAAATACTATTATTCATATCTTAATAAATCTCTCTGAAAACCAAACAACTAACTACTAATAGTAATCTCAACAACTTCTTCTGGACGAAAATGAACAACTCCTGCTGACTGCATTGTTGCAATAATATACTCACCCTCAGCAGATGCAAACTTCCTAAAATATATTTCGGACAAAATTGGCACAAACATTACTGTCTCATCAGGTTCATAAAGAACTGGATGTTCAAGTCCTTTAAATACTGATGTTACTATATTATGGTCTTTCAGAAGTGCATCCTTTACTGTTATGTACTGAGGCTCACTGTAAAGATCTAACAAGAGATGTGAAAACTTATGTGGTAAGAGTAATTGATAAAATCCATCAAATTTTTCCTTGTACTCCTCAGATTTACGTTTAGCTTCCACAACCTTTTGATGTAGAGTAGTTCCAGTAGTTAATGATGAA
>NZ_AYOT01000023.1 GCF_000500045.1 Borrelia persica No12
ATTCTCTAAACAAGTTGCAATCAAATCTTTGATATAAGAATCCAAAGTATCATCATCTGCAGAAGGCGACAATCCTCTGTTAATTGGATAATATTTTCGATTCTCACTACTTTTTCCATCGCAAATAGCAAACAAACCCTTATCCTCAACTACAATTGGTTCACCAAGTTTACCGATATAAGTTTTAGCTTGCTCCATATTCCCAACTCCAAACTGTATCTTTACATTATCAGCCTGCAAGCGCCTTTTAATTTCTTCAAARTCATCATCACTGATAGCCAAATTATGCMRCCTCCTCTTTATCTTTAAYATTTTCTTGATACATACTMACGTCAACAACACGAGCACTAACATCAGAGTTTTTTATAATCTCCACACCAAGCTCATTTTTCACAAAAAAGTCACGAATCAACAAATCTAACGAATGAGTCTTAAGTCCTACTTTGTTTTCTACAAAATTGTTCTCAGAAAGCCTAGCAATTACAACATCACCAAGATTTAATGCAACACCCGTATTGTTACTAAATTCACCACCAGTGATCTTAATGCTAGAAAATCGAGTAAAGTTCAATCCATTTATATTTTTTTTGACAACTCCTCCCCTCATTATTGCATTCACTCCCTCCGCAACAGACGCATTCTTATTGGACTCAATTTCAATTCCAATTAAAGTCAGATTGTCAACACCATCAATTTTAAAACCATGATTTGTGTGTCTGAAAACAACATTTTCTAGCAATATTTTGGGAACACTCGTAATTCGCAAAGCCAAGGCCTGATTGTACAAAAATGTGATATTTTTAAGATACACAAAACTGGCACTATCTAAATATACCGAAAACCTCTCTTCTTCTCGCAATCTATAACTTGAACACAATCTCAAAGCAGTATCACCACAAAAAGTTTTATCTTCCAAAAATGAATCCAAAGGTTCATCACTAAGAGAACCACCTCTAATCAACAGTTCACTAATAGGCTTATGCCACAA
>NZ_AYOT01000024.1 GCF_000500045.1 Borrelia persica No12
AATAATACTATTCCAATGAGGCATTATAAGAGCAAAATTTTTGTTAACAGTGGGGCTACACATGCATAAGTTTGATTTAACTAATTCAGAAAAAAGTTTTTTACCAGGACTTGAACACAAGTGTGGAATTCATGAGACTGAGACTGCGATAGTTGATGTTGGGTCAGATCCTATAGCTCCTGGTGACCTAGTCATATCTAGTAAATCATCTAGTATGGGAGATATTGTAGTAAAAAAAGCAACGTCTAGTACTACAAACACTGATGTTGTTCGTGGATTTGCTATGAGAAAGACCTACATATCTTCATATGAAACAGCAAATTATTTGCCAGGCGAGGTTGTTCCTATTAGAAGACGTGGTGAAGTGGTAATAACTGTTGATTCATCATATTCAAATCCTAAAATTGGGCATTATGTATTTTTTAAGGATGGAAAACTTGTTCAAGATAAAGATGGAAAAGGTGGAGTTCAGGTTGGTAGAATCAAGGATATAAGTCTTAGTACTTCAAGTAAGGTTGTGTTGTTAGATATTCAAATTAGTCATGAATATGATTCTAGTGGTAATAGGAAATTTTCTTCATAAACGTAAGGAGGATTATATATATGAGTAGAAATATTTTGATAGAATCTAGTGGTACTTATCATGGAGATATTTTAAAGCTTGCAAAAAATGGACTTGAAGATTTATTACCTTATAAGGTAATAAGTAAAAATGAACTCAGAGATGGGTATTATGTGGTTCGTAAGGGAATTTCAACTTATAATGTTACTTCAGGTTTTGGTGATTATAGTAATGAAATTGGTTCAAGTTCTGACTTAATAGAAGAAATTGCATACAAAATGCACAAATTTGAAACAACTAGACGTATTTCACAAGATGATTTGATACATGGTACTGTAACTGAGGATGAAGTTAAGAATCATTTGGAATATGGTCTTATGAAAAATGCTTATTATTCTATGATTTTTGGAAAACCATCTATCAAGATGGAAGGTATTGCAACACTTTCTGGTAGAAGTAAGTTATCGGGTACACAGTCTTCATCATTAACTACTGGAACTAC
>NZ_AYOT01000025.1 GCF_000500045.1 Borrelia persica No12
CAGAAGAAATACTCAAAGAAAAGTTAAATGACACTGAAAAAGTAAATCTAAATTTCTTAAAAGAAGCATTGAATAATGAAAGTGATTTTAACAAGTTTTTAAGTCATGATGAATCTGCAATAAAGTCTGTACTTCAACATATCCAAAGTGAACTTAACAAATGTACTGGAGATAATGCAGAAAATCAAAAGAACACATTTAAACAAGTTTTAGAGGGCTCATTTAAATCTAATAGTAATAATTTAGATCAATTTAAAAATGAAGCGTCAAGTGCTTGTAACGGAGCAGGGGGATAAAGATAAAATTACAAACAAATT
>NZ_AYOT01000026.1 GCF_000500045.1 Borrelia persica No12
AAATTTCAAAAAGGGATTTAAAAAAGAAGAAGAAATTTGAAGAAAATATTTACAAGAGAATAAGCAAAAAGAGAGTAAGGAAATAAATTAAAAGGTTATAAAAAGTAAAGGAAGTTGACTTTGTGTTAACTGTAAGTAAAAGATAAGTTAAGAATGGAAAGATGGATTTTACATGCTCTCATTGCAAAATTATAAGCTACGAAAATAGGAAATAGGATATTTGGAAAGCAAAAATGTAAGTATTTGTTAAAGCTAGGATAAAGTATTCTATAAATATTAACCTCAATTGCTTAAAAACATACTYCTAGCTAATTACAACCAATCCTCACACCATATTTTACATACAATGAKAACMTTCAAAATTTGACTTAAGCTATTAGTATTTGCTAACATATTATTTGACTATTTTATATTTTTTAAAATGATTAGTTAATCTATGAACTTAATGAATGATCCTAACTTGAATTTATCTAACACATTTAATAAAACTATCAAAGACATATTAAAAGAAAACGAAATATTACATAAAGAACTATCTATAATTAAAAGTCAAACAAAAAATAAATCCACAAAACCTAAATCTATTCCCATAAGATTCTATTTAAATGAAAAGACAATAAAACTAGTAAAACGATGCATAGAAAAACTTAAAATTTTAGATCCAATATCTGGATGGTTTGTTTACATACTATCAATAACTGGTTGTAGAGGAGTTGAGATACAAAATGTCAAACTTGCTGATATATCAAAAGAAAAAAGCACTAATGGTGAAGTATTTTACAGTCTTAAAGTTAATGTTGCTAAGAAAAGAAGTAGTATTTGTATTAGAGAAGTAGTTAT
>NZ_AYOT01000027.1 GCF_000500045.1 Borrelia persica No12
TCTGCACCAGACATTTCATACAGATTATTGCCTAAGATGAATATTGAATTTGAAACTAATTATGCAGGATTTAAGACGACTAAGGGATTGTCTTTATCAAGTTTAGGTATTGTAGTTAAAGAAGAAGGGAATAAAATTATAAAAGAAAAGGAGACGTAACATGAGATTTCATTTGCGATATTTAGCTAAAAGATTATACATAAAGCGAGATAAGCTTTGGACAGTTTATATGAGCGATGAGGTGCAGTCTAAGCGAATAGATAAAACAATAGTTAATTTTCCAGTACTTGTTCCAGAAGATATTGACTATGATTATGTATATAGATACTTGAAAGAGTGGGTAGCAAAGAAGTATACAGATAATCTAGATATCAAGATTAATTAAACAGATGGAGATTATTTCTGTGAAACGAAGATAGGTTTCATGATGAATCGTATGTTGGAGAGGCTTTATACAGATTATAAGGAAATTTTACTTAGCAATTTAGAAAGGAAGGTTGTTGAGGAACCTAAGGTTGAGATAGCGGAACCTAGGGGTGATTTACCATTAGAAAGTGCTGAATCTATTGTTGATCCATCAGTAGAGGATGATGATTCTAAGGTTGCTTTGTCGTCTTCAGGTGAAGAAGAAGTTGGGAAGGAACAACAACAAAGCTAAGCGAGTTAAGGTTTCTAAAAAGCCTAAATTAGCAACAAGTGCTTAAGAATTATATGTGAATTATT
>NZ_AYOT01000028.1 GCF_000500045.1 Borrelia persica No12
AGGCTATTGGTACTGATGGTGATGAACTAATTGGTAATGTTGCTGCTCAGAATAACGCTGGTGCTGCTGGGAATGTTACGAATTTAATAAAGGGAATTAAGTCAATAGTAGATGTGTCACTTAAAGGTTTGGGAAGTGATGAATCGGGAGATGATAAAAAAGCTTCAGATGGTTCTACTGCAAGAACTAATGGCAATGCTGCTGATGGTGAAGCAGCTAAATTATTTGTTACTGGTAATGGTGCTGCTGGAGCTCAAGCTAATGCCAAAAAAGTTGTTACTGATGCAGCYAAAGCAGTTGGGGCGGTAACTGGTGCTGATATCCTGCAAGCTATGRTTAAAGATAATGGTAAATCAGCTAAGTTAGCTGAAAATAATGATGCTAATGCTAATATTGGTGTTTCCCCTAAAGATGCGGTTATAGCAGGAGGTATAGCGTTAAGAGCGATGGCTAAGGGCGGTAAGTTTGCTAATAGTAGTGATGCAGATGTTTCTGATGCAGTTAAAGGAGCAGCAGTAAGTGTAGTCATTAAGGCATTAGATACATTAACTGTAGCAATAAGAAAAACAGTTGATGCAGGACTTAAAACAGTAAAAGAAGCAATTAAAATAAATGYRARTGATMCTCCTGTAACTTTTGATAAGAACACATCTGAAGGAAAATAATTGGATARAAAATAAATAATTAAGTAAAATGAAAAGAAGTAGATAAAAACAAAAGGAAAACAACTCTTATAAAAAAGATGTGTTTTCCTTAAATAATTTATAGGGGTAAAGGGCTTTTGTTTAATAGAGAGATATTTCGTTGCTTGAATTGATTGTAGAAATTGTATTTTTTACTTTGCTGTCTGATATTCTCTTTCTTTTCTTGACTGCTAGGGGGGGGGTGAATCGTGACCGTTTGCAATAAGAATAGGTGATTTCTTCTTTCCTTTTTTGGAAGTATGAGTTGGGTCGTAGAGACTCTGCACCTAATAAATCATTGACAGTATTAGTATCAA
>NZ_AYOT01000029.1 GCF_000500045.1 Borrelia persica No12
AGGCTATTGGTACTGATGGTGATGAACTAATTGGTAATGTTGCTGCTCAGAATAACGCTGGTGCTGCTGGGAATGTTACGAATTTAATAAAGGGAATTAAGTCAATAGTAGATGTGTCACTTAAAGGTTTGGGAAGTGATGAATCGGGAGATGATAAAAAAGCTTCAGATGGTTCTACTGCAAGAACTAATGGCAATGCTGCTGATGGTGAAGCAGCTAAATTATTTGTTACTGGTAATGGTGCTGCTGGAGCTCAAGCTAATGCCAAAAAAGTTGTTACTGATGCAGCYAAAGCAGTTGGGGCGGTAACTGGTGCTGATATCCTGCAAGCTATGRTTAAAGATAATGGTAAATCAGCTAAGTTAGCTGAAAATAATGATGCTAATGCTAATATTGGTGTTTCCCCTAAAGATGCGGTTATAGCAGGAGGTATAGCTTTAAGAGCAATGGCTAAGGGCGGTAAGTTTGCTAATAGTAGTGATGCAGATGTTTCTGATCCAGTTAAAGGAGCAGCAGTCAGTGTAGTCATTAAGGCATTAGATACATTAACTGTAGCAATAAGAAAAACAGTTGATGCAGGACTTAAAACAGTAAAAGAAGCAATTAAAATAAATGTGAATGATCCTCCTGTAACTTTTGATAAGAACACATCTGAAGGAAAATAATTGGATAGAAAATAAATAATTAAGTAAAATGAAAAGAAGTAGATAAAAACAAAAGGAAAACAACTCTTATAAAAAAGATGTGTTTTCCTTAAATAATTTATAGGGGTAAAGAGCTTTTGTTTAAGAGAGAGATATTTCGTTGCTTGAATTGATTGTAGAAGTTGTATTTTTTACTTTGCTGTCTGATATTCGCTTTCTTTTCTTGACTGCTAGGGGAGGTTGAATCGTGACTGTTTGCAATAAGAATAGGTGATTTCTTCTTTCCTTTTTTGGAAGTATGAGTTGGGTCGTAGAGACTCTGCACCTAATAAATCATTGACAGTATTAGTATCAACCTTAGAAGTGGGGCTGTTGTCTTGTGGTTATGCTGTTTTTCTTGCTACAGTTTTTCTACTACGTTTTTTTGGGCTTCTTGAAAGGTTTTTTTTATCTACTTTATCAGTTTTAGCTTGGGTTTTATTATCCAAGATAGATTGTGCCTTGTTAATTAGATCATCGGATTTTTCTTTTGTATCTTTTGCAAATGCTTTCTTTATTGGACAACTATATAGCAATAGAGTGTATAAAACAATGAGTGGATTTGGTTATTGTTTTATTTTTACCATTTTGTACTTTTCAGTTTGCTTATCGCAGTATTAATTTTATTAATAGTATTTTCAAGGTCAAACCATGCCTTATTTAAATTGGTCTTCCATTGAATTGGATGGTAAATTTGCTGATTATAAGGGTGATGATAATACCAAACATAGTAATTATGTTGAAAAAGTCAAAGAAGCTGCAGTTAAATCCGTTAACAAGGTGTTAGGTGTTCTTGACGTAATTATTATGCAAATATTACAAATTAAACTTGGTAAAATAAAAAATAAGATTAAGTAAATAAGATACTTGAAATTAAATTCTTATGTTTTAAAGCTAAAAGATGATTTGGGAAGCGCTTATATAAATTATGACTATCAGTCTTGCCACCAGGTAATTTATCATTTAGCTATAGCTTTTAACGCCATACCTCCTGTTATGACTGCATCTCTAGCATTAGAGACATCATCAGCATTTATAAATCTTTCGATAAGTCATGCATTCAGCCAATCCAATTTCTCATTAATAAATGAAGTACTTTCAGTTTATATTTCGTCAATCTTCATAAAGGGAGAATTGTTTTTCTTTTTGGCGTTTGAGTGTTTTTTATTAAACATTTCTCATTTGTTTTTTTAGCAAGTTAATTTCAATTTATATATTATTCGTTCGTTTTTATTGTGTTTTTTCTGTTGGAGCAATGTTGTTAGTAAGAGAAATAGAGACTCTTTAAAGAAGGAAAGGGAACTTATAAAGAAGAGAAGAGATAAGGATGAAGACTGAGTAACTTTTTTAGAAGTTAGATGAGATGAGTGAGGAGAGCTTATTTAGATGAGCTGAGAGGAAAGGGAAGAGAAGGGAGCTTTAAATTGAGGATTTAAGGTAGGAGGAATTTTTAAAGAGTTGATTAAGGAGGGAAAATGATGATGAGAGGAATTAGAGAAATAAGAAGGGGAGAAGAGATGTGTGGGGGAATAGGGAAGATGAATAATATTTTCAAGAGAAGTTTGTTTATTATTATGATTTTGGGGATGATGGGATGTGGACAACAAGTAAAAGGAGAGGCAGGTAGTGCTCAGAATAAATTTTTAAAGTCTTTGGTTAGCTTGGGTAATGATTTTATTGGTGTTTTCACTTCTTTTGGCGATATTGTGGGGAGTGTATTGGGGTTAAATGTTAATTCTAAGAAGTCGGATGTTGGGAAATATTTTAAGGCAGTTCAGGATACTGTGCAAGGGGTGAAAGATGGGCTTAATAAAATTGTTAATGATATGAAAAAAGAGGGGAATCCGAATGCGGCGGGAATAGAGAGTGCAGTAAAGAAATTTATTACTGAGACTCTTGATAAGATAATAGAGGGAGCTAAGACTGCTAGTGAGGCTATTGGTACTGATGGGAATGACTTAATTGGTAATATTGCTGCTCAAAATAATGGTGGTACTGTTGGTGATGTTGAGAGTTTATTAAAAGGAATTAAAGTTATAGTAGCAGTGGTACTTAAAGAAGGGAATGCTGCTGCTGGGGATGCTAAAAAGGCTACTGATCTTAGTGATCGTGATAATAATGCTGCGGGTATGCTATTTGCTAATAATAATGCTGGAGCCGCTGATGTTGCAAAGAAATCAGCTGCTGATGCTGCAAAGGCAGTTGGAGCCATAACCGGTGCTGATATCTTACAAGCTATTATTAAGTCTGATGATACTTTTACTCTGGCTAAACACAATGAGGCCAATGGTAATTCTGGTAATGGTAAGAAAGATGCAGTTATAGCAGGAGGAATGGCATTAAGAGCTATGTCTAAAGGCGGTAAGTTTGCTGGGCCTAGTGCTGAGGCTGCTGAGTATGCTCCTGTGGTTAAAGGAGCAGCAGTGAGTGCAGTTACTAAAGCATTAGATACGTTAACTGTAGCAGTAAGGAAAACAATTGACATGGGACTTAAAACTGTTAAAGACGCGATGAAAGTTGATACAAATGATACTCCTGTAAGTTCTGATAGTAACACATCAGAATCTAAAAAATAATGATGAATTTCATAATTAGGAAATGAATAGGTAGATTAAGTAGATATATTTAGTGTTGGGTCATGATACTTGTGTAAATAAATAAGATAAGAGAGCGTTAAGGGGCTCTCTTATGATGTTAAGTGAAATATGTATCGGTAGCAGGCGAATCGCTAATTGTCCATGGATCTATTTTTTGTACTTCATCTTAGGTCTATTTGCATTAGCCACCACATTTCGAGGATTTCCAAGCTTGATTTCTATTCCAGATTTTTTTGCATTTCTATAATGTTTAAATTCTGAAATTATAGAGTCGACTCCAATCTTATCAAAAGCTACTGTAGTAGCAGCACTAGCAGTATCACCAATATCATAACTATCATCAGTGACAGCAGCCAATTGAGTTAAATAGCCAATTAATTTATCAACCCCCCACTTACTCCTTTAATGATTATTGCTATTATTGCTGGCACTGTTGATAAACTAGCTGCTTAGGTATCTAAAGTAGATCCATGAACAATGATAGATAAGATTAAAAATGCTAAGACTGAGACTGATCAACTTACTGTCGGTAATGAGTATGCAGTGAATGGTGTGGTTGCTGGTGCAATGAATAAGACATTAATAATAGCAATAGCAATAAGAAATACTGTTGTTGATAGTGGTTTAAAGAAGATAAATGAAACACTTGTGACAATTAAGCGAGAAGAGCAGGCAGTAGAAGCTGCCGCTAGTGGGCAATAATAAAAATATTATAGATAAAAATTAGTAAATCAGTGAGATAAGAAGTAATTTTAAGGAAACACTTCTCTGGTTTAGTTAGGTAAATAGGGAAGGTGTTTTCTTTTTGATTTAAGTGATTTAAGGAAAAACTTCTCTTTCTATTAAGGAGTTGTTTTCCTTTTTTATATTTTGTTTATGTTATGAAGATAAGGTAATTATCTGCTCACAATGACTAAAAGAATAAATAACAGTGTTTTGATTTCTTTTGGCGATGTCATTGTAGTGGACAGCAGTAAATAATTATCAATAAAAAATCAATACTAAAAAAAGTTATGAGAGGAAACGCTTCTCTTATTCTTTGTGAGA
>NZ_AYOT01000030.1 GCF_000500045.1 Borrelia persica No12
TGCCATTAGTTCTTGCAGTAGAACCATCTGAAGCTTTTTTATCATCTCCCGATTCATCACTTCCCAAACCTTTAAGTGACACATCTACTATTGACTTAATTCCCTTTATTAAATTCGTAACATTCCCAGCAGCACCAGCGTTATTCTGAGCAGCAACATTACCAATTAGTTCATCACCATCAGTACCAATAGCCTCACTAGCAGTTTTAGCTCCATCAATAACCTTATCAAGAACTTCACTAACTAATTTCTTTACTGCACTCTCTACTCCCGCCGCATTCGGATTCCCTTCTTTCTTCATATCACCCACAATTTTCTCAAGCTTATCCTTTACCCCTTGCACAGTATCCTGCACTGCCTTAAAATATTTCCCAACATCCGACTTCTTAGAATTAACATTTAACCCCAATACTATAGCCTTAGCACCTGCAATTATTTTACTAAGTACATATTCAATTAGTGTTTTTAATGCAGTTTCTACTTCCGTAGCATTCGGATTCCCTTCACTTTTCATGTAAGCAACAATTTTTTCAGGCTTATCCTTTGTCCCTTGCACAGTATCTTGCACTGTCTTAAAATAATATTTCCCTCACATCCCCGATTTCTTACTCTCCAAATTCAATCCCAATACACTCCCAACCATTTCACCAAAAGACGTGAAAACACTGATAAATTCATTTTTCAAGCTCACCAAAAACTGCAAAAATCTATTCTTTCCTTTACCTTCTTCCAGCATTCCATTATTACATCCACAACCAACATCACCATACCGATTCCAATAATTCCTCTAATTCCTCTCATCTTCCCTATATCATCTCTCTCTTCCCTTCCTTTCTTATTTTGCTAATTCACCTTTTTCTTTTCAAAGATTACTCGGTACTTCCAAAACCTAGATCAACAGAAAAATCAAAATAAATAAATAAATAAATAAATAAATTAGTTAGTAACATTCTTGATAAGATGATGGAGGGAGCAAAGACTGCTAGTGATGCTAATGACTTAATTGGTAATGTTGCTGCTGGTAACACTCAATGCGTTTATAGTGATGTTGAGGATCTGGTAAAGGGAATTAAGAATATTGTAGATGTTGTACTTGGTGAAAAAGAAGGAGATGCTGAAGCTGGTGATAATAAAAAAGCTTGAGGCTCTTGGTGCACGAAAATATAATGGAGCATGTAAATTATTTGATGGTACTATTGGAGCTGCTAATGATGATAGAAAAGCAGTAGCCGATGCATGAAAAGCAGTTGGAGCCGTAACTGGAGCTGATATCTTGAGAGCTATTGTTAAAGTTAATATGGAACTATAGCAGGAAGGTATAGCGTTAAGAGCGATGGCAAAAGATGGTAAGTTTTACTAATGGTAGTTCTGGTGGTAGTGATGTTGATACTGCAATTAAAGGAACAGCTGTGGGTGTGCGAGTTGTTAAAGCATTAGATACATTAACTATTGCGATAAGAAGAATAATTGATGGAGGACTTAAGGGAATTAAGGGAGTAATGAAAATCAATGTTAATGATACTCCTGTAAGTTCTGATAGTAAGATTCCTGAATCTAAAAATTAATAATTAGGATTAATAAGAAATAAATGACTAAGAAATAAAGTCATTTAAATAAAACACTTTTCTCTTTATGGAAGCGAATTGTTTTACTTTTTAGCGTTTTAGTATTTTTGATTGAACATTGGTTATTTGTTCATTTAACAAGTTGATTTCAATTTATGTATTATTCACTGCACTCCCAACTCCAACAGCATTAGGATTCCCTTCTATTCTTATATCAGCAACAATTCGCTATTGAATTTGAAAACTGCTCCCTAATCACTCCATTATTACATCCCATCATCACCATAACTATCCATATTATCATCAGGTTGAGTATTACCAAAATCTGAAGCATTAATACCAGGAATCTCAGAATATTTTATTCCCTTAACTGCTTCTCTTATCTTATAGAGATTGCTACTTACCGTTCTCCCAATTATTACATCAAGTATTCCTAGTACCTTATTAACTGCACTTATTCCTGTTGCTTTAGCTGCATCAGCTTCATTATTAGCAGTACTAAACTTACCAGATCTAGTCATAGCCTTTAATACAACAGCTACTGCTAAATCGGCATTAGTAGCTGCTTTAGCACCATTAGCAACATTACCACCAGTAGCTAATGTACCAGCATCATAACTGGTATTAGCAACAAGTTGAGCAGTATTGGTTTTAGAATCTTTTATCTTATCAATCATTACCCATGGGTTTGCTTTAGCAACTTTAGCAGCTAACCTTGCAGTAGCTCCAGCACCAACACCCACATTGTGTGCCAATATAGCAGGAGCTGAAGTATTAGCAGCAGCAGCCACTTCACCACCAGCATTTCCTTTTTCAATCTTTACTCCAGATTTCTCAGCTACATCAATGATATTTCTAATTTCTGCAATCACCACATCAACATTATCCTTATTAGAAGCAACAGCAGCAGCATTATCAGCAATTTCAACAATTTCAGCACTATCATTAGTTACACCAGCTAATTTAGTTATAGCTCCAATTAGTTTATCAAAAATTTTATCCGATACTGCAATTGCATCCTCAACAACTTTAATTGTACTCCCATAAACATTCTTAGCCACCGATATATTACCTTCTAGCTCTTTTAATTTATTCTTAATTGTCATAAATCCATCACCTATTTCCTTAAAATGTTCTCCAACCTTACTTTTCTTATCTCCCGATTTAACAACATTAAATCCCAAGCATTCCCAAAAACGCCAAAAATCTCCTAAAATCCTTGCCCGATCTTAACCAAAGAATCTAAAAAACTATTCTTCTCCTTTAATCTCTCTTTCTCCACTATCAACCCACTATTACATCCCATCATCAATACCATATTTTTCTTAATAAAACCCCACTTATCCTTTTTCTTTCTCCCATTACTCTTCCTTATCCCTTCTTTCTTCCCTTTCCTTTTTTTTAACTCGTTTATTTATTTATTTCATTTTTTTCCCTCCTTATTTCTCTTTTCAAGCTTAGGTCAAAAGAAAAAATGAAATAAAAATGAATAAACGAACATTAATTCACCTTATTCTTAGTAGTTGCTCACTATAAGCTACTAAAACACAAAAAGGAAAACAACTCTCCTACATATAGAAAAAAGTGTTTTCCTTGCTTGTCTTTATTATTTAGTTTGACAATTTATTTAATAGCAGTAGATTGAGTAGTACCAGCTTCATTAGCATCAGTTCCAGTAATTTCAAAGTATTGTATTCCCTTTATAGCTCCTCTTACTTTATCTAACTTGCTACTTACTGTTTTCCTAATGATTAAATCAAGTATGCCTAGTACCTTATTTACTGCACTTACTGCTGCTCCTTTGACTGCTTCAGTATCTTGTGCTGCTACACTAAATTTACCACTCCTAGTAATGGCTTTGAGAGCTACGGCAGCTGCTAAATCCGCATTAGTAGCTGCACCAGCACCATTATTGTCAGCAGAGGCTGTACCAACAGCTAATGCTCCAGCATCTTTATTATTACCAGCAAGTTGAGCATTGTCAGCCTTAGCATTTTTTATCTTATCTATCATTGCCCATGGATCTGCTTTCAATACTTCAGCTACTAGCTTATCACCAGCTCCCTGACTAGCAGTACCTCCAAGTACCGCAGGAGCATTAGCTTGAGCACCAGCAGCAACATTACCACCAGCATTTCCAGGCTTGATTCCTACCTCAGACTTCTTTGCTACCTCAATAATTGCATTCACACTCTCAATTACTGCAGTAACACTATCTTTATCAGCAGCTACTGCAGCACCAGTACTATTATGACCAATCTCAGTACTACCAGCAGCACTAGCCAGTTTAGTTAAAGCAGCAATTAGTTGCTCAAAAATATCACTTGCCCCTTTAATTGCATCCTCAACAACTTTAATTGTACCCTCTTCAGCATTCTTAGCCTCAGATATTTTACTTGATAGCTCATCTAACTTATTCTTAGTTGTTGTAAGTCCATCTCCGATCTTCTTAAAATGTTCTCCCACTTTGCTTCTATTATCTTCAGGTTTAACCACATTAAATCCTAACACATCACCAACAACATTCCCAAAAACGCCAAAAATCTCCTGAAATCCTTGCCCGATCTTAACCAAAGAATCTAAAAAACTATTCTTCTTCTCTAATCTCTCTTTCTCCGATACTAACCCACTATTACATCCCATAACTCCCAAAATCATCATAATAATCAAACTTCTCTTGAAAATATTATTCATCTTCCCTATTCCCCCACGCATCTCTTCTCCCCTTCTTATTTCTCTAATTCCACTCATCATAATTTTCCCTCCTTAATCAACTCTTTATTCCCCCCAATCTTTAAATCCTCTTATTTAAAGCTCCCTTCTCTTCCCTTTCCTCTCTAGCTCATCTAAATAAGACCTTCTACATAATCTCATCTAAATAAGCTCTCCTCACTAATCTCATCTTCCTTCTAAAAAAAGTTACTCAGAATACATACTTCCTTCTCTTCTTTTTCTTCTTTTATCATTCCTTTCTTCTCTTTTTATAAGTTCCCTTCTCTCCTTTATTGAGTCTCTTTTATCTTTTTTATTGAGTCTCTTCTTCTCTTTTCTATCAACTTTACTCCAACAGAAAAAACGCAATCAAAATGAATAAATAAAAAATGAATGAAATTCACACATGATAAATGAATGCTTAATAAAAATACAAAGAAAATATATTAAATCACTTAATTTAACAAGAAAACATCTTCCCTATATGACTTCACAAAGAATAAGATAAGCGTTTCCTTCAAATAACTTTTTTTAGTATTAATTTTTTTATTGATAATTATTTACTGTTGTACACTAGCTGCTGCTTCTGCTACCTTATATTCCTGTTTAACCTCAGCTAATGACTCATTTATCTTTTTCAATCCACTATAAACAGTATTTCTTATTGCTATTATTAATGTACTGAGTGTCTTATTTACTGCATTTGCTACTGCACCATTTACTGCATGAACAGAATCAGCTTCATTTTGCTTAGCAGTAAATTTACCATCCTTCGCCATTGCTCTTAGAGCTAATGATGTGATGATGGTAGGAATGATGGGACGTAATAATGGGTTATATTATGGTTATCCACCAGATACTGCTTTTACACGATTGATTAAATTGCTCACCAAGAAATTTACAAACTAATTTCTTATAATTTTCTGATGTATTAGTAAATTCTGGATTTCCCTCATTACTCTTTAACAGCACTCCAAATTTAAATTCTTAATTTTCTTTACAATAAAATAGAAGGCAACCTAGACACATCTATAAACTTGCCTTCTATTCTCATTCCTAAATAATCTAAAACTATCTGCCTTATTACTTCTTACTTGGCTCTGACGCTGATACCTGTGAATCTCTTGCATTATCTATTTTTTGTTTCACTATTCCAAGAACATTTTTTACTGTCTTTTTAATTATTTCTTCTAATGCTACTAATAATTTATTTGCTGCAGTTACTCCTACTCCTTGTATTTCTTTTTCTCCTCCCTTTGCATTATTAGCCGCTCCTGATGCTAATTTACCAGCCTTCACCAATGAACGTAAAGCTATCCCTCCTGATACTGCTGCCGCTTTAGCATTAGCTTCACCTGCTAAGTGATCTGCTTGACCTCCTTTTGCAAAAGAAATTGCACTTGTATCTGCCTGTGCAGCCGCCCCTAGTGCTACATCCCCTTCTCCTGATGCAACTATTGATGCTAATATCTCCTCACCACTTACAGTTGCTAATATTGCTGCTGCTTTACCTGCATCATCTGCTCCTGGATTATTATTTGTAGATAATATCTTAGCTCCATCTTTATTATCTACTCCAGTTACATTTAATGTTGCAACCCCTAAAGTTGGTTTTTTTACACCTACATCTGTTGCTATACCCACTATTCCCTTTAACGCATCAAACATTTCTTTCAACTGAGGCCCATCTGGTGCTGTTCCTACACCTTGAGCATTATGTGCATAACCGACTACATTAGAATCCCCTACTTGCCCTAAAGATTCTAAATGTCCTTTTAATGTACTTAAAACTTTCTTAGATGCATCAACTGCATCTTTAATTGTCTTATTTAATACACCATCTTTATCAACATCTGCCATTGCTTTTTCTGCCACTTGTTCTAATTCTATTGATGCTTCCTCAATCTTCTCACCCAGACTGTTAAAATACTTCCCTACATCTTCCTTCTTTGTATCTACTTTAGCTGTAAATCCTAATATATCTGCCATTAAACCCAAAAATGAATAAAAAACATTCTCTGCACTTCTTCCGACCTCAATCAACACCTCATTTAAATTTTTCCCTTTCCCTTCTGGTTTCTCTACTTGTTGTCCACATCCCATCACTCCCAAAATCATAATAATAATCAAACTTCTCTTGATAATCTTCTTCATCTTCCCTATACCCACTCTCTTATAATAATTAACGTTTATTTCTCTAATTCCACTCATCATATTTTTCCCTCCTTAATCAACTCTTTAATTCCCCCCAATCTTTAAATCCTCTTATTTAAAGCTCCCTTCTCTTCCCTTTCCTCACTAAGCTCATCTAAATAAGACCTTCTAAAGAATCTCATCTAAATAAGCTCTCCTAAATAAGCTCTCCTTCCTTCTAAAAAAAGTTACTCAGAATACATACTTCCTTCTCTTCTTTTTAACTTCTCTTTTTTTTCTTCTTTTATCATTCCTTTCTTCTCTTTTTATGAGTCTCTTTTATCTTTTTTATTGAGTCTCTTCTTCTCTTTTCTATAACTTTACTCCAACAGAAAAAATGAAATAAAAATTAATGAAATATAAATTGAAATTCAACCGTTAAAAGAACAAATAAAAAATGTTTAATAAAACATAATAAAATATCAAAAAGCAAAACAACTCTCCTACACAAAGAAAAAAGTGTTTCCCCTATTTCGACCTTATTATTTGGTTTATTTATTGCTTATTATTTATGTATTCATTCAGTAACAGTGGGTTGAATAATACCATCTTCCGGAACATTAATTCCAGTAGTCTCAGAGTATTTTATTCCATTAACAGCTTCTTTAATTTTATCAAGTTCAAGATTTACTACTTTCCTAAAGATTACATGCAATACTCCTAGTACCTTATTTACTGCACTTGCGGCTGCTGCCTTCACTGCACCATCTTCATTAGCAGCAGGTTGAGTAAACTTACCACCCTTAGTCACAACAGCTGCTGCTAAATCTGCATTAGTAGCCGGGCCTTAGCACCATTAGCATTTGGAGCTCCAGTAGCTAATTGTCCAGTAATTATTATCATTGGCAGCAACAAAGCCAACAGTAGTAGCATTTTTAATCTCATCAATCATTGCCCATGGATCAGCTTTGGCCACTTCAAAAGCCAATTTAGGACCAGAATTAGCATAAGCCTGAGAGCATTACCACCAAGCGCATCAGGCGCAGCACCGGCAACATTATTTACAGAATTACCAGCAGTTCCAGCATTTATCTTCACACCAACGTTATTAGCAATCTCAATTAGCTCTTTCACTCCTTCAATAACAGCATCAACACTAACTTTGTCAGCAGCAATATCACCACCAGCAGAATTAGCATCACCAATGCCAGTATCACCAACAACCCCAGCAAGCTATTAATTTTGCAAAAATTACGCTAGAACCTTGAATAACAGAATTAACACCAGTAATATCAAAATGAAAAGTAAAAACCACTTTTTTTGAAAATTCGTTTAATTTATCCTTAATTCCTTGTAATCCATCTCCAAGATTTTGAAAATATTCCTTTACCTTAATTCTCTTATCATCAAATTTAATAGCATTAATTCCTAATGGTATTTCCAACAGCACTTCCAAAACTACTAAAAATCTCCTGAAACCCTTGACCGATCTTAACTAAAGAATCTAAAAACTATTCCCCTTCTCTAATCCCTCTTTCTCTCCGCTAACAACCCACTATTACATCCCATAACCATAACCAAACTAATTATAATAAGTCCTTCTAATTCCTCTCATCTTCCTTCAGAACAATAGAAAAACAATTCTCCTTAATATATAGAAAATGTCTTCCTTATGCCCTAGCCTCAGATATGCTTCTATCAAAAATTACAGGAATATTATCATCATTAATTCTCATTACCTATTCAACTTACTTAAATTGCAAGCATATTATTTTTTAATAAATAACAGACATTGGAATAAATTAGTCACATGATGTCTACTTCTCATTGTTCATTTAACGCAAAAGAAGACAAACTAAACACATCTTTAAGCTTGTCTTCCACTTTTCCCTGTAAAAATCTAATTCTAACTATTGGTCATATTATTGACTTGCTACTTTCAAAGTGCTTGTTCTATCTATTGCATCCTTCACTTTTTCAAGTGTCCTCTTTACTGTCTTTTTAATTATTTCTTCTACTGCTAGAAATAACTTGTTTACTGCTGTTATTCCCACTGATTGTACTGCTTTGTCATCGTTACCAGAATGAAAAGCTAACTTACCATCTTTAACTAAAGAACGCAACACTATTCCTCCACTAACTGCACCTGCTAGCGCTGTATCTTGCGCTAAATGATCTGCTTGATTTCCACCTTTAGCAAACTTTAATTGCACCTGTTGTACCACTTACAGCCGAATTTATTGTTCCAGTTGCATCTTCCTCAACTGACTCTTAACAATCGCTGCTAATATTTCTTCTCCACTCACTGCAGATACTATTGCTGTTGCTTTATCTCCCACAGTTGCTCCAGCAGCACCTACTGTTAAGACCTTGGCTCCATCTTTTGAAGATGATACTCCTATTGATTGTTGGGCCAAAGTTAACTTGCTTTCTTTTAATTTTTCAACACCTACTCCTTCAGCTACATCCACTATGCCTTTTAATGAATTATGTACCTTCTTTAATTCAGCTTCATTTGCTGCCACTCCGTTTTGGCTAGTTGTTACATTAACCACCTTATTAGCATCACCTATATCCTTTAAAGAATCTAAATGTCCTTTCAATACACCTAAAACTTCCTTGGCTGAATCAACTGCAATTCTAATTGGATTGTCCAATGCATTGCTTTTATTATCACCTCCTGTTGATTTTTTTGCTACTTCTCCTAATTCGTTTGATGCATCTCCAAGTTTCTTACCTAGATTACTAAAATATTTTCCTACTTTATCCCGAGTTGTATCTTTAGTCCCAAAATATCAAAAACTAACTCCAAAAAAGCATAAAAGACATTTTCAGCACTCCTCCCAACTTCCATCATTGCCCCACTTATCCCACTTCCAACGCCATTCTCTTTCCCTGGTTCCTGTTCTTGTTGTCCACATCCCACAATTCCCAAAATCATAATAATAAGCAAACTTCTCTTGATAATCTTCTTAATCTTCCCAATACCTCCTCTCATTTCTTCTTTCGTTTTTACTTCTCTAATTCCTCTCATCTTCTTTTTCCCTCCCTCCTGGCCTATTAAAAAAAGATCTCAAAATATAATAAGTGGATTTTAACAAAAAAGCTAGGAGTCAATTTTAAGTTCTAGTACTACTTGATAGAATACCAATTGGTAAAATTATAAAAGCTAATTCAAATATTCATCCCTTTAATGAAACAAAACCTTATTTTCTGTTTTTGAATTTTCAAGTCCTCTCAAATAATCTTTCTTCATAGTCTTATATGTATAGTCCAAATTTTAATGCTTATTATATTCGATCATTATTATTCTTTATCTTAACATCAACACTAATTATTTCACTCTCTATTATCCCTTCTTTATCAGAAAGTAATTTACGAATACCTTTCTTCTTGCTCACTCTGACTTTTTTTTAACACTCAAAACAGCATCCCTAATAGTATCCTCAAACATCAGACTAAAAAAAATTTCAAAACTCATCCACGAACTCATAGACTGAATTACAAATTCTATCACTAACAACAAAAATATTGAAACTTTTTCTAAGTACACAAACACTGAAGCTTTTATAACACCATCAACTACACACTCTCTGAACAAATACAGAAAACACAATAACATTGAAGATGGTACCATTATAATAACTATTGTAAATGGTAATGTTAAATACAAGTTACAATGGTTTGCCAACATTATAACTTACAATCCCTCTATAAGAATGCAATACATTAAAGAAAAATAAAAACAAAGCAAACATGATTAACCAAATGTTACGAATAAAAAATTCAACACCAAATCTCCAAGAATCTATAATACTAAATTCAACATTCATACCTTGTTTATCATATTTACTCATCATCAAAAACCTTTCTACAATTATGTTACTATATTATAAGAAACAATAAAGTACCTTCTATAACTTTGTGATGACAATAATCAACATAGAAAATCAACATGGAAGGATAATAACTTTCGTTAAGTGATTATCCTTCCATGAAATTACAACACACCTCAATATTTTCCTAATATCACAAATACTTGCACTACAAAATATAACACAACAAGTTCAGAAATAAACGCCAAAGATAAAATAACAATCCTTAAATCCCAATCTACTCTTAATCAAAGTCAACTTAGATTAGGTCTAGCATAAATCAATACTCAATTCATCTACCTTAACATCAAATTTGACCACCCCTAAACCACAAGTTAGTATTTAGTATATTCTTTTCATCAAGACTAACCTAAACTGAATCTATTTTTTCATCAAACTTAGTCCTAATATCAACTGTCCCTTCACCAACATTAATTTTGAGCATAATCACCCTATCATAAGTTATACACAATTCTATCTCAAAAAAGAACATAGTAACTGATACTCTACATACCAAACGTCAAACTATAACAATCTCTCTTCAAATCTCTCCAGATTTAAATGAACTCTTAACTATTAATTCATCAATTACTAGTTCCTTTACTTCAACACCCATCTTTAAATCCCAATTAACTCTTTATACCCTATCTAATTATAAAACAACATAAAAACTGCACGAGACCAGCACCTGAATTACTATACTTATACAATTTTTATAAGATATATCAAGCAAAAATTATATAAAAAAAATCACCTCGACACGACTAGTCAAAAGTGAAATTTTTATATACAATAAAAAAAATAATCCAAAGAAAACAAAAATCCAACCTTTGGATTAAAAGGTAATTATGAATATAATAACAAAAGATGAAAAATTTTTCAAATCAACCGGCACAAAAAGCCAAATTAAATCAATACTAAAAGATCTTGTAGACTTAAACAAATACAAAACATCACCTGAGATAACAAATATCCCCATATCTCAAGTCAGATTACAAATAATCAAAACATTCAAACGATATAAGAGAATGCTTAAGATCTATTGGACAATAGACACTAAAAATAAAGATTACAAAAAATCAAGCGGCATTGAAGAATACTCAGCTAGCGATGTACAAAATATGGTAAGTAAACTATTAGAAAACGATGGATATAAAAAGGTATGTAAACGAACTATTGAAAGAGATATCCAAATTCTAAATAAAGTAGGATTGATTAAATCCAAAATCAGAAGGCTTGGCGTTGGCAATGGAAGCATTTCCCACTATATACAAAACATGGAATTTGCACACAAACACAAAGAAATAATTTTAGAATTTCTAAAAGAACGTCTGAAAGAAAATCTAAAAAATAGAAGAATCGTCAGCGATTTTCACCAAGATATAGAAGATACAATGCAGCATTGGCATACAAACTCTAAAAAAAATGAAAAACCCCAAACAGATGAAAGTCAATTTAATTTAAATGAACATAATGAACAGAAAGATAATATCGTAATGTCGCATGTGCAAGATCCGCATGTAATTAATAAAGCTAAAATAAGCTATATAAAAGAAAAGAATTCTAAAGAGAATTCAGAAATGCTCTTAAAAAAAGCTGATTTTTATGAAAAAAAGAAAAGTAAGTGCAAAATAACAAGAAAAGATGTTGAGACAAGACTGCTATCTGACTACAAAATCAGCGAAAAGTATGTGAAGCAAATAAAAGAGATGAGCAACAACGACTCGACATACATAAATGCGCTGTTAAATCTGGAGCAAGCAATAACTGATTATGGAATTGAATACAGTCTTGAAGACGTTTTGGAACACTTTTTAAAGCAATTTGTGAATAGGTACAAACACAAAGTGTGGATGATGATGAAAAGAGAAGATGGAATAATAAACGATTATGAAATCATTTGGGAAGGCCGATTTAGAGATTGGTACCCTAATAAATACAAAAAGCGATTCGTTGAAAAAACAGTTTATGGCGAGAACATATGTGTTGGAAAAAAATTCTTAGAAAAAAAAGGGAAAAAAACAAAGAAAAATTTGCGCATTTATGCAACAGAAAAGGCAGGAAAGAAAGGAACAGAAGCGAAAGTAAAGAGAACGAATCTAGAAAAAAAAGAGAAACGCAGGTTAGAATTACTGAGAAGAGAAGAATATTTACAGAGGTTGTTTAAACAGGAAGCCAAAGAGAGAAAAGAGAGGCTTAGGAGGGCAGAAGAGGAGCGAGCCCATTTAAAGAACCGTGCAAAAGAAAGTATGTTAGTGACTTTGAAGAAAAACATAGGCGATAACGTGCAATTAAACGAAACAGACAGCTTCTTGAACAAAACGCCCCCAAACATTTTGTCTGAGTCATTGTCAAACGAGGATATTGAATGTAAGGATGATTGTATAGTGAGTACAACAGAAAATGGAATACCTCTTTCTGAAACGAAGGAAAGGGTGGTGGTGTTTAGTGAAGCTGAAGAAAGACAAATTTGTGCAAAAAACCGTTCTTTAGATATCATTATTTCTGATACATTAAAGCAAGGTATAACGGACAATACTGGTGTGAATATAATAGACGATGTATCAAATAATTTTGCCCCTGACATTTCATACAGATTATTGCCTAAGATGGATATTGAATTTGAAACTAATTATTCAGGATTTAAGACAAGTAAGGGATTGTCTGTATCTAGTTTGGGGATTGTAGTTTCAGAAGAAGGGAATAAAATTATAAAAGAAAAGGAGACGTGATATGAGATTTTATTTGCGATATTTAGCGAAAAGACTACACATTAAGCGAGAAGTGAGATAGGCTTTGTAAAGCCTATATGAGCGAAGAGGTGCTGGAAAAACAATAGTTAAATTTTCAGTATTTAGTCCTGAGGATTTTGGCTATGAGTATGTTTATGCATATCTTAAGGAGTGAGTTGCAAAGAAATATAGAGATAATCTTGATATAACAATTAATCAAGTAGATGGAGATTATTATTGTGAAACTAAAATAGGTTTTATGATGAATAGTCTTTTGGATAGATTGCAGCAAGACTATAAGGAGATTTTCTTAGTAATTTAGAAAAAAAGATTTAAGGTTGATATATAGAAATCTGAGGGTGATTTACCATTGGATAGTGTTGAATCTAGTGTTGATTTGTCATTAGAGGGGGATGAATTTAAAGGCACTTTATTCTTTTTAGAAGAAAAAATTTAGCAAGGATAACAACAAACTAAGTGAGTTAAAGGTTCTAAAAAGGTGAAGCCAGTAATTTTGTAGAGTTATGATGTTATTTTAATTTATGTGAATTACTATTTCTGTAATTTTAGACTATAGAATTAGTAATTTATATTTTGTCCAAAATTTCTGCTTTACTTAAATATCAGTGTTAACAAAATTCCTATACATATGGTAATAATAGTTCCAAGCATCCATTTATGTAATCTTAGTGTATTTGTGAATTCTATTTTATTGGTATCAATTTTATTATCAAGTTCATTAAACTTAGTATCAATCTTAACATTTAGGTTGTTTTCAATGGTATTAATCTTATTATCAAGTTCATTAAATTTAGTATCAATCTTAACATTTAGGTTGTTTTCAATGGTATTAATCTTATTATCAAGTTCATTAAATTTAGTATCAATCTTAACATTTAGGTTGTTTTCAATGGTATTAATCTTATTATCAAGTTCATTAAATTTAGTATCAATCTTAACATTTAGGTTGTTTTCAATGGTATTAATCTTATTATCAAGTTCATTAAATTTAGTATCAATCTTAACATTTAAGTTATGTTCAACGGCATCAATTTTATTATCAAGGTCTTTGATATCCGACTTTAATTCATTTTTAGTATTATCAATTTTTTTATCAAGTTCATTAAATTTAGTATCAATCTTAACATTTAAGTTATGTTCAACGGCATCAATTTTATTATCAAGGTCTTTAATATCCGATTTTAATTCACTTTTGGTATTATCAATCCTATTATCAAGTTCGGTCTTAGCAGCTATAATTTCGCCTTTTAATACTTTTTCTAGCATTTCGAGTTTAATATCGAAGTTTTCTTTGAGATATTCGATATCTTTGTG
>NZ_AYOT01000031.1 GCF_000500045.1 Borrelia persica No12
CTCACGACAATCTGAAAATGAAGAAATCATTATACAAACAGATAGCTCATATGATAATAAGCCTATTTACTTAATTGTAAAAGTCAAAGTAATATCTAATTCAACTTCACAAGCTACTAAAAAAGTTAGTATCCAGTACAACAGTTATTCTTCAACTAACAGGACTATATTTAGACTTGCTTCCGTACACGGTGGTACATTATTTGAAAATAATATTTTAGAAGGTTGGTACATGCAAAAAAACGTGGGGGGTAATCCTTTGCTTCTTAAGTTATAATTTTTTTTTGCTATATTTATATTTTTGCTATATATTTAACTATACCATTTATTATAAAAAGCGAGGTTAAAGGATTATGCAAAGTCTGAGTGCTTTATCTGAACTTTTACTTAATATTGACGGCACTAAACTTATTATTATTGCTCTTCTCATTTTAGGTATGGGTTCTCTATTTGTTTTTCTTCTTAAACCAGTAACTAAAGACATTATCAACATCCTAGTTACTAAGTTTAAAACCAAAGATAAAGACAAAGATAAAGATTTATGATATTTGGTAAAGGTTAATTTGCAATCCAATATTACTTGGATTGCATTAATTTTATTTTTTTTCACAAAAGAGGATCATTATGAACGAAAATGCTATTTCTTTGGGCGTTGATATTTTGAATAAATTCACAGATATTATTAAAACACCTGCTAAACATAACACTGCCAATTACGTTAATATCTTCACCAAAGTGGTTAATTATTTTTACTCCTTATATATAGATAATTTAACTAAAATGGAGCGTCGTGAATCAATAAAGATTTTATCTGAGCTTGAAGATATTTTAAAGCTTAACATTGAAATAATAGAAAATTCAAAAGACAAAGAAGTCAATAAAAAACGCATATCTGCTTTAAGATCAAAGAGAAACAAAATTATGAATGCTTATATCAAAATATTAAAGGAAAGTTAAATGAACAAATATAAATACTTACTAACACTATTTTTTCTTATCAGTTGTACAACTATTGCAACATTAATAGAAGAACCCATATCTCCAAACAGCAATAATATCACTGATTTAAGTGAGTATGAAGCTAAGTTATCGGGTTATGTTATGTACTTACAATCCTTCCTAGTTAAGACTAAGAAAAAAGTTAATGATCTAGATTACCCAGATTTTACTTTCTTTGATCCAAGCCTTCTTAAATCCGAACATTCTATCAAAGCTTTACTGCACAATATTAAGTTATTTCAAGATTATATCAGAATAACTAAGCCTATTGCTAAATCAGTTTATAAGAGATATTCAAAACTTAAAGCATAAATTAAAGCAGGGTGCCCAATTGGGGACCTTGCTTTACGTTGATTTAAACAAAAACTGTAATTCTTTTTCTCGAGATAAACATCCAAATAATCTCAGTGGACTATCTTTATATTTATC
>NZ_AYOT01000032.1 GCF_000500045.1 Borrelia persica No12
TCTAAATTGACTTTGATTGAGAGTAGACTAGGATTTAAGGGACAGTTAGTTTCATCTTTGACGGTTATTGCTACTCTTGCTGTGTCATATTGTGTAGCACAAGTGTTTGTGATGTTGGGAAAATATTTTGTTATTTCATAATATACATAACGATATATATAACGACTTTGTATTAAGTTGTTGCAACTATTTGAGCACAAGTTAATTTAGTATAAATTTGTTGAGAGTTGTGTTGATTATTTTTGTTTAATTGTATATCGTTACGTTTATCTTCATATCAATACTGTTATGTTTTATTTGTGTTGCTTTCTACATGGCAATACTAATAATGTATTATATAACTTTGTAGAAAATTGTTTTGATTTGTGTTTTTTTTGGAGATATAATTATATGATATGTGTACTAAAGTTGATGATGCAAGTACGCTTAAAAAAGCTGTAAAAGAGATTCTATACGAAAAACCTTATGATTCTATTCTGTTTAGTATTGCAAAAAATATATATGAGAAAGAATTTAATTCTAATCCACAAGTTACTACCGAAGATCTTGGTCATATTCTAGAAGAATCACTTATATTTGTTTTTAGGATATTTTTTATTGCATATTTTGAGGCTGTGTTTGATGATACGTTGAGAAATCATGTTGCATATAGAACTCATGTATCTTTCAGGTATTATTTCTATGATAAAGTAGTAAGTGGATATGAGGGATATAGCAAGTTAATACAAATTTTCGATTTGTAGAAGCCCAAAAATAATCAATAGTGTGTAAACTTTCATATGTTTATTTTAATCCTTTATATTAATATAGTATTATTTTTTTTAGAAATGATACTATATTAATATAAAGGAATTTTATGCATAAATTATGCTTTTTTAAAGTGATTGTTGTAGCTTCTTATATGGGTTCTTAGGATTTTCGTGTATTAAGTCAGACAATGTAAAAATGGGGTGGGGGGATCTATATTACTCTTAATAACAACCTAACTTAATTTTTATTAAAAAAAATACTAATAAATAACAAAACTTTTATCTCTACAAGATATCTTAACGTGTATTTGTTTGATTGGTGAATTCATATGACTTAATGAGGTAGCGTTAATACTATGAAGTGAAAGATATCTATATAGTGGGATTGATGCTTCAACAAAATGAAAATGAAATTTTGACAAATTCTGTGAATTTACTTCTTTCAAGGAATGCTTGTATATTAATTATTAAAAATAATCCTAATGATTTTAAGTTGTTGCTTGACTTACCAATATTTTGATTTTACAGAGGTTGAAAAACGTAAAATTTTAAGTTTGAAACCCCAAGATAGATTTTTTGATTTAATTTTACTTTAACTCTTACAAGTATTGCAGGTCTATATTCGATTGCTTGTGAAGAGTTTAAAATATTGCTTGAAGATTTTTAGAGTGTGGAAAGTTTAAAAAGGAGATTTGTAGATTTTGAGTTTGGTTAATGGATACGAAAATTATTTAATGGGAATGTGATCAAAAGTGCATTCTGTGTTATGAAAATATTTATGATATGTATTTAATTTATGAAAATGTTAGTAAATATAATATTTGATTGTGTGGAACTTTCTTATTTCTGTCTTGTTCTAGCTTTTTTTATTAGTTTGTCAAAGTGATGCATTGTTTTATTATTTTCTGATATTACAATATTTATTGCATTTTGAATCTTTGGATCATTATTCATTTTGTTGCACACCTGATAAAAGTCTTCTGCTTTGATGTTCCTTCGATTTCCATGAATGGGTACAGCGTATAGGTTTTGCAAGATAGAAAATCCAACACACCTCATTTTTTTTAAATATATTATAAGTTGTTGATTAAAATTTACAATTTCTTTCATAGTTAGTTTAGTTTCAAAATTTCTTTTATCATCAAATGTATACTGACCACGAAATGATAAGTTATGATAAATGATGGATGTCATGTCTGCTATCTTGTTTAATAATGTGGTCATAGCGTTTAAATATTGAAAATAATCAGGATGATTTTCAATATTGGCTTTTTTAATTTTGTCAAGGGCAAGTGCTAATGTATATATGCCCCAAGGTAAATAACCAAAAGCTAAATAAATATTATCAGGTGTACGGCTAAAGCCGTGTGGAAGCTTGGAAGGGTGAAAAATCTTGTCAGGTATTATGCTTTCAAGTTCGTGAATTTCATGGTAAGACTTGTTCATTGTGTGCTCTTTTTGCCCGTCCTCAAAATATATGCTCATGATTTCTTCAAATTGTTTCACGGCTTCTTCTTGTGTTGTTGGGTTTTCTGTTATATTGATGAAGGGAAGATGATTGTAATCAAAATCTATATCATTTCGATAAGGGATTTCTTTCTTTTGTTTTTTTGCGTAACGTCCCTCTTTTATACTATCTCTAATGCTATTGTAATTAAGTGTTTGAACTAATGGGTTTCTAGCCTGACAAATATTGTAAAACATAGCGAAATGAAATCCTGTATTACAAGATAATCTAATCTCATAGTATAAGGTATCTTCTAATATCTTTATGTCTTCATTATAAAGATCTATGTTGTGAATTTTATTTTGATCAAATTCTTTTTCAAATTTTTTCTTATTTTCTAATGTAGATTGAATTACCTTGAAAAATTTTTTTAGTTTTTTTTTATCGAAAACATTTCCATTTATTAGATACTTAACAAATTCATTGACTTCTTCTTCTCTATAAACTCTGAACTTATCAGTAAGAATTTTAGAATGATATTTATTGTAGTGTTTGGGAATTCTATTCATCAAAGCTTTTTTTAGAAACGTTATTTCATCTTTATATTCATTAATTAGTTTAGCAGTTTCTTCTTCTTCTTCTTGTAATACTATCAAGTTTTTTCTTACGGGTTTTGGCAATTTATTTCTTGGAGTTTCTCTTAGGAATTTTTTTCTTAAAATTTCCTTGAGTTTTACTTGTTCTTGTAAGATTGTTTGCTGCTGGTCAAAAGTTTTTGGTGGAGTTGTTTCTGTTTCTGTTTTTGGTGGAGTTGTTTCTGTTTTTGTTTTTGGTGGAGTTGTTTCTGTTTCTGTTTTTGGTGGAGTTGTTTCTGTTTCTGTTTTTGGTGGAGTTGTTTCTGTTTTTGTTTTTGGTGGAGTTGTTTCTGTTTCTGTTTTTGGTGGAGTTGTTTCTGTTTCTGTTTTTGGTGGAGTTGTTTCTGTTTCTGTTTTTGGTGGAGTTGTTTCTGTTT
>NZ_AYOT01000033.1 GCF_000500045.1 Borrelia persica No12
TTTTGGCTTGTGTCAGCAGTTCTGATAGTAATATTTTCGTGTTCAGATAGACTATCTTTTATATCTTTTTGTTTAAGTGATCTAATTTTTCTACTTTTTCTCTTAATTTTAGGTAGATGTGTTTGTGAAGATTTGTTATTAAAATTATTTTTAATGTCTTTATCACTAGTATTCATTATCATGGAGTTTACTTTATTAAGTAATTTTGAAGACTTGCTTTTCGTTTCTTCGGTTAAGAACAAATCACAACCAATCAAATTAAAGATTAATATTAAAGCTAAATATTTGTTTTTTAAAATCATATTTTGCTCCTTAAAGTTAATTATATTAGAAAAGTATATAGCAATATGAGTTAATTATAAAATTTATTAAGTATAATCTGGGTGGTATAAATTTAGGGAGATGAGTGCTATTAAGGAGAAAAGAAAGCAAGGTAATTAATCGTCCTTGTTAAACGTTTTGCAAAATGCTTTAGCGCAGAAAATAATCTTGTATTTGGGTATTATATTTTGTATATATATAAAGCAAATAGTTAATTAAGTAAAAAAGTAAAAGAGGCATTGTATACTAATAAAAATTAAACTAGTTTAATTTTTATTAGTATACAATGCCTCTTTTACTTTTTTACTTAATTAACTATTTGCTTTATATATATACAAAATATAATACCCAAATACAAGATTATTTTCTGCGCTAAAGCATTTTGCAAAACGTTTAACAAGGACGATTAATTACCTTGCTTTCTTTTCTCCTTAATAGCACTCATCTCCCTAAATTTATACCACCCAGATTATACTTAATAAATTTTATAATTAACTCATATTGCTATATACTTTTCTAATATAATTAACTTTAAGGAGCAAAATATGATTTTAAAAAACAAATATTTAGCTTTAATATTAATCTTTAATTTGATTGGTTGTGATTTGTTCTTAACCGAAGAAACGAAAAGCAAGTCTTCAAAATTACTTAATAAAGTAAACTCCATGATAATGAATACTAGTGATAAAGACATTAAAAATAATTTTAATAACAAATCTTCACAAACACATCTACCTAAAATTAAGAGAAAAAGTAGAAAAATTAGATCACTTAAACAAAAAGATATAAAAGATAGTCTATCTGAACACGAAAATATTACTATCAGAACTGCTGACACAAGCCAAAATAAAAGTTATTCTAATAGTAACATTATTAATAATAATTCAAATACTGTATCAAACACTAATAAAAACATCACAACAACATCAACACTAGATAATCCTACAATCCAGTTCAGCAAAGAAAACCCGCCTTATCAGCAAAACAGTGAAACAATTGAACACCAATCAAATCTTCTTCAGGGCAACAGTAAAACTTCCTTAAATGAATTAAACGGTGAATCAAATAATATTAAATATGATTACACTTATCGTTCACACTATGATTCAAAACCAATAATAATATCGGGTTCATACTCTGACAGTTCCATGACAATTGAGGAAGACGAATTTGAAGAAGATGAGGATGAAGAAGAAAGACTAGAAACTAGACTAGATAACATATACAAATTTAAATTAAAAAAGACTATAGATAGTGTCCAACAAGCACTTGAAATAGCTGAACAAATAAAAGACGATTGGAATAAAGTTGAGTTTTATAAAATCAAATTAAACCCTATGTATGGTAGAAAAGCTGAAGAATATGAAAAACAAAAAGCAAGAGAAGAACTATCTAAATTCACAAAAGATAAATTAGAAGCAAATATTAAAAGACTTCTAAATGAAATTGAAAAAAGCTTAAATGCAGCTACAATACTTATTACCAATAATGAATATGGTGGAAGTTTCCAAAGTGACCTATCTGCAAAGACAAAATTAGATGAGCTTAAAAATGAAGTAAATTTGTTAATTATAAAGATAAACGAAAACAATAACAAAGATCATCAAGTATATCCAACACTATATTCTAAAGATTACCAAATATACCACTCACTACAAAATCCATATTCAAAACTTCAATTGGTAAAAAATTTACTTCACAAAACAGGGATTGTCACCAGATAAACAATATTGAAATAATTAATTTTAAATAAAAAAATAGGAAGATAGGTATATTCATCTATCTTCCTATTTTTTTATTTAAAATTAATATACAACAAGCTTTACTTAATATCAGTTATAGATAATTTATAGCTTTTGTAAGCACCCACAATATTTTAATTTTAATAATTTATCACTTCACAAAGACTGGTAAAATATTTATGTGTTTTACTTGTTTAATAAGTTATTAACTTTGGCAAGTACTAAAGATAGCAATAAATAATATAAATTTGTAACAAATATAATCCGTACTTATAGAGAGTATTCGTAATGCTACTATCTATAGTACAAATATTCTATCTATAGTGCACACCTCATTTAACAAGAAAACATCTTCTCTGTTACCTCGTAGAGAATTAGAAAAATGTTTCCTTTAAATGATTTCTTGAAAGTAAGAATCTAAACTATATCTCTAAACTATATCTATTTATTACTGATTTGATTCTTAAAACGACGGTTTTAAAGATCTTGCTTTATCTACTTCTTGTTTTACTTTCTCAAGAACATTCTTTACTGTCTTCTTAACTATATCCTCAACTGCTACTAACAGTTTATTATGTCAATAGCGTAAATTCAAGCTATTACATCCCATCATCACTACAAGCATAATCTTAGTAAATAAAAATCAATGATATACAAATTGAAATTATTCTGTTAAATTAAGAAACGATAAACGTTTAATAAGATATACTAAAAGGAAAACAATTCTCCTACAGAAAGAAAAAAGTGTTTCCCTTAAATAACTTTATTATCTAATTTATTTATATCTATTTAATAGCAGTACCAGACTCTGTAGTTAAAGGAGTATTTTCAGGATTAATTTTCATTGCTTCCTTAACTGCCTGAAGTCCTGAACCAATAGTTTTTCTTATTGCTACTGTTAATATATCTAATGCCTTAGTAACTGCACTTATTGATGTTCCTTGAATTGAAATAGCAACATTAGCATTAGTAGCATCAGCAGCATTAGCATTCGCAAATTTACCATTCTTAGCCATTGCTCTCAATGCAATACCTCCTGCTATAGTTGCATCTTTAGGGACAGCACCAGCATTACCATCATTATTTTTCGCTAATTTAGCAGCACCATCATCTTTAGATATAGCTTGCAGTATATCAACACCAGTTACTGCTCCAACTGCTTTTGCTGCATCTGCCGCTGACTTCTTTGCATTAGCAGCAGCATCTGCATCAGCAGCAAATAATTTTCCTGCCTCACCATTAGCAGCTTGAGCAGTTCTTTCAGCAGAAAAATCCTCAGCTTTTTTACTATTACCAGCATCATATTTACCTTTGCCTTTAAGTACAACATCTACAATATCTTTAATTCCCTTCACTAGACTATCAACATTATCACCCTTAACACCATTACCAG
>NZ_AYOT01000034.1 GCF_000500045.1 Borrelia persica No12
GGTAAACCAAATTAATAAGTTAAAGGAGTATAAAGATGTCAGAATTATATGATCAAAATTATTATGCTAAAGAGATAGCAAATGTGTTTCCGGAAGTAAAGTTACCAGTATTTTACAATTGGTTTTCTAATGAGCAGATTGAGGATGTAGATTTAAAAACCGGATATTTAAAAACAATAAAATGGGATGCTTTTCTTAATGCTAATCCCACAACATTAGTAAATGAAGTTAATACTATTGCTACTATAGGATTCAGATCAGAATCAGTTAGGCTTAACTATCTTAAATTACAATACAAGTTTAGACATTTAAAGCAAACTGTTGAACAGTCTTATAAAAATAATGATTATGCGGGTGATGTAAATAATAATTTATTACCATTTAAAGAAGCATACAAACTTGCAAGTAATGAGATTATAAAGCTTATAAATCACTTTATTTTAACTGGTACTGTCTCAATTCAAAAAGATGGCAAGAATCAAAAACGAATGCTACCTAATATGTATGGGCTTCTAAATATGCCAGGACAGATTAAAGTAGAAGTTGAGCAATCTAATAAAGATAAGATGAATGAAATTTTTAAAAAAATTGAAGAAGGTCTTGGGAAACTAGAACTTGGAGATGAATTTTCTACTCCTATGATGGTATTAGTTGATCCAAAAACAAGTTTAAARYTAGTTAAACCATATGCAATACCATGYGARTCTTCATCATCTAATTCTCATATCTATTCTTCAACTGATTCATGGGAGGATTTTTTAATTAAGACTATTAAAGCTGTAAATAATAGACAAGAAGTATATATTGAGACAAGTAACTTACTTTCACACCAAATACTTATTTATCCATTAAATGCAGAACTCATTAAATTTAAACCAAGTAAGTATATGTTACCAATGCCAAATGAACAAATTGATAAAGATTCAACTGATATTGCGCATTCATATCTTGATTTTGTACTAGGTGGTTTACTTGCAACACAAAATACTATTTTAAGAGTTGATATCAAGCAAAGTTAACTTAGGATATTTGAATGTCTGGTGATAATTTGAATGCGTTTTACACAAAGCTAATTACTGCACTTGGA
>NZ_AYOT01000035.1 GCF_000500045.1 Borrelia persica No12
AACATAACACTTCTGATTATCTTAATATCTTCAATAAAGTCGTTAATTATTTCTATTCTATTTATACAGACAATATAACTAAAATGGAACGTCATGAAGCAATGAAAATTCTATCTGAAATTGAAGACATTCTAAAGATTAATATTGAAATAATAGAAAATTCAAAAGACAGTGAAGTCAATAAAAAACATATATCGGCTTTACGATCAAAGAGAAATAAGATTATGAATGCTTATATCAAAATATTAAAGGAAAGTTAAATGAACAAACTTAAATATTTACTAACACTATTTTTTCTTATCAGTTGTACAACTATTGCAACATTAATAGAAGAACCCATATCTCCAAAYASCAATAACATYACTGATTTAAGTGAGTATGAAGCTAAACTTTCTGGTTATGTTATGTACTTACAATCTTTCCTAGTTAAGACTAAGAAAAAAGTTAATGATCTAAATTACCCAGATTTTACTTTCTTTGATACAAGCCTTCTTAAATCCGAACATTCTATTAAAGCTTTACAGCACAATATTAAGTTATTTCAAGATTATATCAAGATCACTAAACCTATTGCTAAATCAGTTTACAAACAATATTCAAAACTTAAAAATATAAATTAAAGCAGGGTCCCCAATTGGGGACCTTTTTTACGTTGATTTAAACAAAAACTGTAATTCTTTTTCTCGAGATAAACATCCAAATAATCTCAGTGGACTATCTTTATATTTATC
>NZ_AYOT01000036.1 GCF_000500045.1 Borrelia persica No12
TTTCTAGAATAGTTTTACCCTTAAGCTCATATACCAAATGGTACTGTCAGATTGATTTAAATAATCTTTTTCATCTTATAAAATTAAGATTATCATTAAATGAAATCAAAGAAGTGAATGAGAATTCATCAAAAGAAATGCATGATTATCCCCTTGCTATTCTATGTCTTATCCATTGTCTTGCACAAATATGGATGCCTTAACACAAAATGTAAACACAATTCGTTCCAAAAGTTAATACAACAATTAATTTTTACCAATATCTTTTCTTTTAAAATTCATTGATTTTGACAAAAAATTAATTTATATATATAATAACCACTCATCTCATTAGACTTATACCACCCAGATTATACCTAATAAACTTTATAATTAAACTCATATTGCTATATACTTTTATAATATAAAACCTTAAGGAGCAAAATATGATTTTAAAAAACAAACATTTAGCTTTAACATTAATCTTTAGTTTAATTGGTTGCGATTTATTCTTAACCGAAAACATCAAAAGCAAGTCTTCAGCACTACTTGATCAAGTAATAAACTCCATGAGTCTGGATACTAGTAGTGATAAAGACATCAAACATAATTCTAATAACAAATCTTCACAAAAACATCTACCTAAAATTAAGAGAAAAATTAAAAAAATCAAATCACTTCAACAACCTGAATTACAAAAAGATATAAAAGATAGTCTATCTGAACACGAAAATATTACTATCAGAACTGCTGACACAAGCCAAAAGAAAAGTTATTCTAATAGTAACATTATTGATAATAGTTCAAATACTATTTCAAGCACTAATAAAGATATAACAACAACATCAACACTAAATAAGCCTACAATCCAGTTCAACAAAGAAAACCAGCCTTATCATCAAAATAGTGAAACAATTGAACACAAATCAAATATTTTCCAGGGTAACAGTAAAACTTCCTTAAACGGATTAAATGGTGAATCAAATAATATTCAATACGACTATACTTATCTTTCACACTATGATTCACAACCAACAACAATATCAGGTTCATACTCTGGCAGTTCCATGACAATTGAGGAAGATGAATTTGAAGAAGATGATGATGAAGAAAGACTAGAAACTAGATTAGATAACATATACAAATTTAAATTAAAGAAGATTATAGATAGTGTCCAACAAGCACTTGAAATAGCTGAACAAATAAAAGAGGATTTGAATAAAATTGAATTCAATAGGCTCAAATTAAGCAATAATGGAAGAAAAGCTTCAGAACATGAAAAACAAAAAGCAAAAGAAGAACTATCTACATTCACAAAAGATAAATTAGAAACAAATCTTAAAGAACTTTTAAGCGAAATTGAAAAAAGTTTAAACGACGCTACATCACTTATTACATTTGTTGACAAAGAATATGGTGGAAATCTGCAAAGTGACCTATATGCAAAGAAAAAATTAGATGAACTTAAAAGTGAAGTAAGTTCTTTAATTACAGAAGTTCAAAAAAATCAGAATAATAATCACCAAGCATATCCTTCATTATATCAAGATTTCAAAACATACCAAACATTACGAAATCCATATTCAACACTCCAATCAGTAAAAGACTTACTTAACAAAACAAACATTGTTGCCAGATAAATAAGTATTTTATATTTACATAAAGGAAGATAGGTCGTTGACCTATCTTCCTTTATTGCCAAAACTCAATATAATATCACAATCAAGCAATATAAAATTTGTAAGTTATTTTCAAAAATTTGTCCAAATAAAATTAAAAGAGACATCCCTAAAAATGTCTCTCCTTTTTAAGTATTAAAATAAAATATCTAAGCTTTTAAGCCTTATTTCCCCAAATCTTCTTAAAGATATAATTTTGCTTCTTGAATAAATTCCTCTAAGATTAATATTAATTGATAATAAGTATCCTGCTTAAGATGGGTTCAGCATATTAACTGTTTTGATTAACCCGTAAAATTATACAATTATAAAAATATCAAAACACACTGAAAACCGTTAATAGCATCTACAACCAACCTAAAATTAAAACTTAAATAAAATTAACAAACTATATAAACTCTTTATCTAATTAGCACTATTATAATTATTTATTTTTCAATAAAATTATAAAAAAAATACAGATTAATATCAATTAGTATAATACTCTAGGATTAATATTTATTGAATATTTTTTCTTTATGGTATATAATTTCGATAAATATTGCTGCTTAATATAGATTTCAGTATTACTGGCTGTTTTCATTAATTCGTAAATTAGGATTGACCATGAAAGTATCAAAGCGCGCCCTAAAACCTTTAAGAATATCTCCAATTACCGTAAAATTGAAACTTAAATGAAAGTATAAACCTAAATTCTTTTTTTTAATATAAATTAATAACAATAAATAAATTAATAACACACATAAATATATCTATACTTATAGATAGTATTCGTAAAATTACTATCTATAGTACAAATATTCTGTCTAATAGTATAGCTACCATCATCACCATTATCATCACACTTCTCTTCTTTCCCTTCTCTATTCTTCCTTCCCTATCTCTCTTCTCTTCCCCTCCTTTTCCTTTTCCTCCTTTTTCCCCAAGTTCTCTCTTTTTACTTCTCTTCTTTCCTCTTTTCTTCGGAGATTACTTGGTTATTCCCAATATACTTCAACAGAAAAATCAAAAAAAATATATAATTTATATATAATGAATAAATTATATATAAATTGAAATTTAATTGTTAAATAAATGCTTCATAAAGAATATATTGAAATTAGTCTATTTACAAAAAAACATTTCCCCTATACGCCTTACAAAGAATAAGAGAAGTGTTTCTTCGAAATAACTTTTTATCTTACTTGATTTTTATTTCATGTCTTTTTTATCTCCTTATTCTCCTCCCAAAACCAAAAAACTAAAAAACAAAAATTCACAAACACAAATAAATGAACAAAGAATTAAGAAAATTTAATCACCAAAGTAAAAATGATAAATAGACAATTAACCTTACATCATAAGAAAGTCATCAGGCTCTCTTAGCTTATTTGGTTTCGAATCTGATACTTTTAGATCTCTTGCTTTATCTATTTTTACTTTTGCCTTCCCAATAACACTCTTGACTGACTTCTTGATTATTTTTTCTACTGCTCCTAATAACTTATTTACTGCAGCGATCCCTACTTTTTGTACTTCTTTTTTTCATCCTGCACCACCACCTGCTGAACCTGATGCCAACTTTCCATTTTTAACCCCATTCTTAACTAATGAACACAAAGATATAGCACTTTTTGCATGCACCATATATAAATTAAAATTTACTTGTCAAATGAACAAATGAAAAATGTCTAATAAAAAATACTAAAACACTAGAAAGGAAAACAACTCGCTTACATAAAAAAAATGTTTTCCTTAATTGTCTTTATTCAAATTAATAGCAAAAATACAAAAGATATATCACCTAAACAAATGATACAACCCAAAGTAAAA
Organism: Borrelia persica No12; assembly: GCF_000500045.1. Classification (GTDB taxonomy): domain Bacteria; phylum Spirochaetota; class Spirochaetia; order Borreliales; family Borreliaceae; genus Borrelia; species Borrelia persica. The sequence goes on from NZ_AYOT01000036.1 coordinate 3,471, forward strand.
GTTATTCTAATAGTAATAACATTATTGATAACGCTTCAATCACTACTTCAAATACTGATAAAAATATAGTAACACAAAAAATAGCCATTAATACTCCTGCAAAAACAAATTTAACTCATACAATAGAATACAACATATCAAAACTAGATAACAATATAACCTACACCAGTGAAAATAATATTAATAATCATTTTCATCAAAACAGTGAGACAGTTGAAAACCAATCAAATGCAAATATTCTTTTCAGGGGCAACAATAAAATTGCTCTCAATGCATTAAATGGTGAATCACACAATATTCAATACGGATATACCTATAACTCACATTATGATTCAAACCCAATAATATCAAATTCATACTCTGACAGATCAATAACAGTTGAAGAAGATGAATTTGACAAAGATGACGATGCAGATTCTAAGCTAGAAACCAGATTAGACAATCTATATAAATTCAAACTAAAGAATATCACAGATAATATTGAGCAAGCACTTAAAATAGCTGAACTAATAAAAAATGATTTGGATACAATCAAATTCCATAGGATCAAATTAAGCAATCATTACGGAATAAGAGCTGATAGAACATGAAAAACAAACAGCAAGAGAAGAAGTCTCTAAGTTTTCAAAAGATAAATTAGAAGCAGCTCTTAAAAAACTTCTAAGTGAAATTGAAAAGAGTTTAAATACAGCTAAATACTTACAACTGATAATAATTACGATGGAATTTTACAAAGCAACAACCTATCTGCAAAGACAAAGTTAGATGAACTCAAAACTGCAGTAATTTCTTTAATTACAAAGATAAAAGAAATTCACAACAAAGACTACAAAGCATACCCTAATGATAAAGATTATCAAACATACCAAGCATTACGCAATCCATACTAAAAACTTACATTAGTAAAAACTTACTCACTCACACAAATATTGTTGCCAGATAAATAGTATTTTTACTTACTCTAAATAGAAAGGAAGATAGCTTAACATACCCTATCTTCCTTTCTATTTACATATTATAATAATTTACTTAATTGTATCTAGAACACCTACAATCTTATCATATACTGTTCTCATTCCAGGAATTTTAACTGTAATCAGATCTTTATATTCTTTCCCAACATGCTTTATTCATTTCTCACTATCAGAATCATTACTTATTTATTTTTTAATTTAACACTATTACTTTTATCTTGATATTATTAAGTTGTGGTTTCAATGCAAACAACTACAACCATAGATAATTGCTAAAATAATAAAATTAGATTAATATCAATTAGTATAATCTGTATACATACAAGAAAACATCCCCTATCTGCATTTCAAAAACTAAAAAATCTTTCCTTTAAATCACCTTTATTATTTAGTATTCACTTTTTTATTTATATCTATGATTCTTTATTGTTGTGAACTAGCTGTTATTTCTGTTATCTTAACAAGCTTCTCTACGGATTTATCTTCTTAAATAACTATAGCTTACCAACAAATATGCTCCTTAACATAAAACTTAAGCACTACTTGTTTACATAGACTTGTATGTTCATTTCTTCATTAAATACTCTATAAGCTCATCATTTTAACAATGCTCTCATATCGTAAACTATTCTTTCCTAAAACCAATAAGCCTTATTTAAATCCCCCATCTAAACCTAATATCCCTTATTTAATAAATCTTCTATTTCTTATCCACACTACTTAACAAAAACATTTACCTTAATATATCATTAAAATAACCCATAATATCTACTAATTCCTCAACTTATCATCATTATCGAAATTTATCTTTAATATCTTTTTCTATAACTAGATCATCATCAACTACAACTATAATATTGCTGCTGCTTTCTCTCCCACTGCTGCTCCTGCTTGAGCATTTGCAGCTAAAATCTTAGCGCCATCCTTATTATCTGCATTACCTAATTTTACTGCTGTGCTTCCTGCCTTTGGTTTTGCAACACCCTCTTCTCCAGCTGTATCAACTATTCCTTTCAATGCATTATATAATTTCTTCAATCCTTCTATATCTGCTGCTATTCCATTTTGTTGGGAGGTTCCTCACCTACTTTATCACCATCACCTATATCCTTTAAAGAATCTAAATGTCCCTTTAATACTTCTAATGTCTTCTTAGCTGTATCAACTGCACTTCTAATGGTCTTATTTAATATACCATCTTTATCAACATCTGTTGTTGATTTTACTGCTACTTGCTCCAATTCTTCTGATGCAGATGCAATTTTCTTCCCTAGACTGTTAAAATAATCTCCTACTTCACTTTTTTTCGTATCTTTAGTAACAGTAAAACCCAAAGTCCCTGAAACCAACTCCAAAAATGAATAAAAAACATTCTCAGCACTTCTTCCGACCTCAATCAACACCTCATTTAAATTTTTCCCTTTCCCTTCTGGTTTCTCTACTTGTTGTCCACATCCCATAATTCCCAAAATCATAATAATAAGCAAACTTCTCTTGATAATAGTATTCATCTTCCCACTACCTCCTCTCATTTCTTCTTTAGTTTTTGCTTCTCTAATTCCTCTCATCATAATTTTCCCTCCTTAACAAACTCTTTAATTCCCCCCAATCTTTAAATCCTCAATTATTTAAAGCTCCCTTCTCTTCCCTTTCTTTACTCTCTCACTAAGCTCTTCTAAATAAGACCTTCTACATAATCTTATCTAAATAAGATCTTCTAAATAAGCTCTCCTCACTAATCTCATCTAACTTCTAAAAAAAGTTACTCGGTCCAAATCCTTTTTTCTTCTCTTCTTTATAAGTTCCCTTCTATTCTTTAATGAGTCTCTCTTTCTAACTTTACTCCAACGGCAAAAATGAAATAAAAATGAATAAATAAAAAACAAATGAAATACACACATGATAAATGAAATAGTTCTGACCTACCACAAGATATAAACAACATCTCACTTAATTAAAAAACATCTTCTCTGTCCTGCTTCAAAAAGAACAAGAGAAGTGTTTAAAATAATATTAAAAAGTCATTAAATTAATGTTTTCACTCTTTCTATTAACTTTTTCAAACTACTAAAATACAAAAAAAAGGAAAACAACTCTCACACAAAAATAAAGAAATGCTTTCCTTAATTAAATCTATTATTTAAATTGACTATTTATTTTTTATTATTTATTTACTAACAGTAGTTTGAGTAGTACCAGTTTCTGTAGCATTATTTCCAATAATCCCAAAGTACTTCATTCCTTTAACAGCCGTTTTGATTTTATCAAGTTCAAGATTTACTGTTTTTCTAATAATCAAATTCAATACCCCTATACCTTATTTACCGCACTTACTGCTGCTGCTAAGTCCACATTAGTTCTAGCAGTACCGGCACCATTGGCCGCAGAATTACCACCAAGAGCAAGTGCACCAGCTTCTGCGTTAGCAGTAGTAGCAATACCTGAAGCAGTAGCGTTTTTTATCTTATCAATCATTGCCCATGGATCCGCTTTTGATACCTCTCCAGCAAATTTAGAAGCAGTTCCCTGGTCAGCTTGAGCATTGTGAGCTAATAACTTAAGTCCATTAGCATTAGTCACTTCACCACCCGCAGTCCCCTTCTCAATCTTGACATTAGATTTCTCTGTTGCATCAATAATTGTTTTTACACTTTCAATTACTGCATTAACACTATCCCTATTAGCTCCAGCTGCACCACCAGCATTATTAGCATCTCCAATATTAACATTAGCATTAGTTACACCAGCAAGTTTAGTTAAAGCACCAACTAGTTGTTCAAAAAAAACATCACTTGCTCCCTTAATTGCATCCTCCACTACTTTAATTGTACCCCTCTCAGCATTCTTAGCTTCAAAGATTTTACTTGATAGCTCTTTTAACTTATTTTTAGTTGCTGTAAGTCCTTCTCCAATCTTCTTAAAATGTTCTCCTACCTTACTTCTCTTATCCCCCGATTTCTCACCACACTAAACCCTAATTCATCCCCAATAGCATTCCCAAAAACGCCAAAAATCTCATAAAACCCTTGCCCAAGCTTAACCAAAGAATCTAAAAAACTATTCCTCTTCTCTAATCCCTCTTTCTCCTCTATCAACCCACTATTACATCCCATTATCAATCCCCATCACCATCATCATCACCATACTTCTCTTTACCATCTTCCTTCTCCCTTAAAGAGAGAAAAAAGTAAGGAAGAAAAAGAGAAATGAAAAAAATAAAAGAGAAAGAGAAAAAAGAGGAGAGAAGGGTTAAGATTAGTACAACAGAAAAAATGAATGAAAATGACACATAAATGAACAAAAAATTAAGAAAATACACTTATCAAATAAAAAAACGATAAATTACCCAACTTATTTCTACTAAATAAATTATTAAACTAAAAAAATAACGTCAATTAAGGAAAACACTTTTTTCGTTATTTTTGTTATGAGAAGGATAATAGTTTCCCTTAATTGCATTTTAATATGTCTTATTAGTAATATACCAGCTTCCAGAAATTGACCAGCAGTCTCTGAGTAATCTTATTCCATGAACAGCTTCTCTTAATTTTTCTAAATTTTGACTTACTGTTTTAGTAATAATTACATTAAGTATCCCTAATACCTTATTTACTGCATTTATTGCTGCTAATTTAACTGCTTCAAATTCACCCAACACCAATCCTTGTTGATCACTTGTTACATCAACTATCTTGTTAGCATCACCTATATCCTTTAAAGAATTTAAATGCTCTTTTAATGTACTCAAAGTACTCTTAGCTGAATTAACAACTCCTCTAATTATCTTATTTGATGAATCACTTTTATCAATACCTGCTTGCTGTTTTTTTGCTACTTGTTCCAACTCGTTTGCTGCTTTTCCAAGCTTATTCCCTAGACTGCTAAAATATACTCCTACTACCTCATTCCTCTTTGTCTCTAGTTTAACAGTCAAAACCCAAAACATCGGAAACCAACTCTAAAAATGAGTAAAAAACTCTTTCAGCACTCCTCCCGACTTCCATCATTGCACCACTTAATCCTCTCCCAACTCCATTCTGCTATCCTGGTTTCTCTCTTTCTTGCTGTCCTTGTTGCCCACATCCCATCATCACTACCAACATCATCACCATACTTCTCTTTACGAGCTTTCTCATTACTCTTCCCTCCCATTTTTCCTCTCTTTCTTTTTTTACTTTCATTTTTTTATTCCCCCCTTATTTCTTTCTTATTAATTTAGAAGGACAACGAAACAAAAATGAACGAATGATATTGAATGTCATTATAATGTGAGGCAAAAAACTGATAGCGCATTACGGCGCTTTTTTTAGTGTTAAGTTAAGATATATAGTTTGGCATGTCAATAGCGTAATATAATAATATTCAAGCTATTACATCCCATCATCACTACAAGCATAATCTTAGTAAATAAAAATCAATGATATACAAATTGAAATTATTCTGTTAAATTAAGAAACGATAAACGTTTAATAAGATATACTAAAAGGAAAACAATTCTCCTACAGAAAGAAAAAAGTGTTTCCCTTAAATAACTTTATTATCTAATTTATTTATATCTATTTAATAGCAGTACCAGACTCTGTAGTTAAAGGAGTATTTTCAGGATTAATTTTCATTGCTTCCTTAACTGCCTGAAGTCCTGAACCAATAGTTTTTCTTATTGCTACTGTTAATATATCTAATGCCTTAGTAACTGCACTTATTGATGTTCCTTGAATTGAAATAGCAACATTAGCATTAGTAGCATCAGCAGCATTAGCATTCGCAAATTTACCATTCTTAGCCATTGCTCTCAATGCAATACCTCCTGCTATAGTTGCATCTTTAGGGACAGCACCAGCATTACCATCATTATTTTTCGCTAATTTAGCAGCACCATCATCTTTAGATATAGCTTGCAGTATATCAACACCAGTTACTGCTCCAACTGCTTTTGCTGCATCTGCCGCTGACTTCTTTGCATTAGCAGCAGCATCTGCATCAGCAGCAAATAATTTTCCTGCCTCACCATTAGCAGCTTGAGCAGTTCTTTCAGCAGAAAAATCCTCAGCTTTTTTACTATTACCAGCATCATATTTACCTTTGCCTTTAAGTACAACATCTACAATATCTTTAATTCCCTTCACTAGACTATCAACATTATCACCCTTAACACCATTACCAG
>NZ_AYOT01000037.1 GCF_000500045.1 Borrelia persica No12
CTTTTATATTTTGTATTTCTTCTTGTGTTTGTTTGTTTAACTTTGTTATTTTCCTATTTGCCTGCAAGAGTGCTTGAATAATTGTGGCTGTGTTGACATTGTTGCTTTTGATTTTCTTGATCGCTACAAATGGTGATATTTTCTGTTTGTTTTCATATATTGTTAGATCTTTTTTTATCTTTTCTAGTTTTTTTTGAACATTTATTATAGCATTTGATTTTATTTCTTTTTTTTTTTAATCTATGTTGAAATAACAGATTGTGTTCTCTGAAAGGTAATTTACACCATTATACTTGATATATGCATTCAAAATTGATGCTTTTCTACAAACATTTTGTGGGCATATTTTATAGTTGAATTTTTCTTCTAAAATTTTTGATACTTCTCCAACTTTGTATAATTTTATTTCTCCTATTATTTTCATATAATACTCCTTTTTGTATATGATTTTTTTCCTTTCGTTTGAATTATTTATATACTTTATTATAAGTATTATTATTTAAATAATCAAAATATTATATTTTTTATAAAAAAAATCGATTATATACAATTATAATCGATTTTTTTGTATTAAATCTCTTTAAATTTGTTTTTTCGGTCATTTTATAGTTATATATTTAATATTATTAATTACAATAATAGATTAGATTGACTTTTTTATCTTTTTTTTGTATCTTTCTTTTAATTATTATTTTGTATAATACTTTTTTGTATATATATGGGCAATATACTTTGCTTTTATTAAGTTTTATGGCAAAGGTTGATAAGAGTAAAGTATTCTTGTTTGTCATTTTGAGGGCTTAGAGGAGGGGATTTGAGTGTCTGGTGGTCTAAGGAAACAACTTAATATTATTGGTACTGTTGCAACAGCGGTAGTTATTTGTATTTCAGGCATTGGTACATATGCCTTCAAAGGGTTTTTATCTGAGTTTAAAAGAGAAGTTTTAGAAGAACTACGAATTGAGTCTGAAAATAGATTTAAAAATGAGTTTGAGGCCTTAAAGATCTTCTTGAGAGAGGATATTAAAAAAGACATTGATAAATTGAATACTGAAAGTAAAGAAATGATTATGGAATTAGAGTCTCTTTTACTTAAAGAGAGAGTAAAAATCAAAAGTGCACTTAAAGAAGAAATAGAGAAATGCTTTTTATCGCTAAAGCATTTTGGAGAATCAAATGATAAGAAGTAAATTTTGCATTTTTATTTATGAGTTTGCTTATAAAACTTTGAAAGATTATTTTATTAAAAAATATAAGTCAGAATTGCTAGAGGGAGCTGTGTCTTTAAAAGACCCATCTTATAGTGTTTCTGAGAAAGTAATAGAAATTGAAAAGCACAGATTGGTAGTTCCATTTCAACATAATTTTAGGAACCACAATATTGTTGTTTGTAAGTTTGGATGTTACTTTTTGTGTATTTTGTTCATTGCGTTTGTTGTAAAGGAAATTAAAGATAAGGTTGAGAAGTATTTTGATGTGTTTGAAATTGATTTGCTCTTTAAGAGCTTGGCAAATTCTGGTTGTTTGAAAGATGCTAATTCATATGTTCTCGATCCAAATCTTATATTGAAGAATCTGGGTGTTAGTGATGATATTCATTATATTAATGTACATTGTGAGCCTGCAAATTATGAGCCTGATAGTCGTGATATTTTGGTAGGGAAGTATAAAGATAGTGAGAGTGATTTTTATCATTTTGTGATTGTTGATAATGATTTACGTTCTGTTATTTGGGATTCACTTGGTAATTCTAGAGCTGTAAATAATGGAGTGCTTAAGTCATTGAGAGTATTCAAAATTATTGATTCGTCTCTTGTAAGTGATATAAGAAAAAGACTTTCTCTTTACCATGAGCAATTTGCGAGTGCGTAAGGATTTTTGTCATTTTAGAAAAAGTATATTTGTGGAGGTTTCGTTTGAGTGTTATTAAGAATATAAATAAGCTTTTGGATACAGTTACCGCAAAAGATTTTTTACTACAGGGTTTTGGTGATTTTGTAGAGGAATCTAATGTTAATGTTGCGCGAGAAGGCATTGTGCTAGCGAGTTCGATTTTGAGTTTCATTTGTTTAATCAAGGATAAGATTGTAAAGCAAAATGAAGACAAGCGTGCAATTGAGATAATTAATTCCAGACTTAAGGGAGCTGTAGATTTAGCCATTGATGCTTGCGAGGCTTTAGAAGATGGTGAGAATTGGGATGATTATGACAAACTTATCCAACTTAGAGGTCAAGTGGCTAAAGAGATATTAAATCAAATGAAAAAGGAGTATTAATACAGAGGTGGTTAATTAATGAAACGATCTATTTTGAAAAATTATTATGTGTTTTTGTGTTTGGTTTTTTTATTACTTTCTTGTAAAGGAGTTGCAAGTCTCCCAAAAGAGCCTGTTCTGACAGGTAAAACTGATCTTTTAAGTTTGGCGCGTGATGAGTCTGTATTATTTCAGTATGCATTGAGTCTTAATATGTGGCTTATTCATGCTAAGCATTATGTTGAGACTTACTACAAACAGGATGGCTTTCCTGTATTTGAGACCTTAGATCCTGCATTTCAAGGTGATGCTGGAGAAGAGGGTATTAAGATGAGGATAGCTTATTATCAAAGGTATATAGCGAAAGTAAAACCTATTGCTATTGCAATATACCGTAAGTATACCCAAGTGTCTTTGAAGGAATAAGGGACAAGGGTGGATTTGGAACAAGAAGGTGAGATTGAAGAGATTTTAGAAAAAGGAGAATCTGAAGATTTAGTGAATCTTCAAAATACTTCTCCTTCTTCTGTTGATTCATCTCAGATATTAGTTAGCGAAGAAATTTCTACAACTGGTGAACATGGATTAATATCTTCTGATACTGAAGTTGTAGAGAGTAATGAAACAGATACAGAAAATGCCCATGAAGAGAATGATTCTTGTGAATGTTGTAATATTAGTATTATTTTTTTCACTGATGAGGGTCAATTCTTTGATTTAACGCCTTACACTGATATATCTAGTCTTTCACTAGATTTAAAAATCGTAGATCCAACTCTAAAAACAGCGTCAAGCAGTTTTTCGTTTGAGGCAAATGGACTTTCGGATGAATTTTTAGATTTTCTATTTTTTAGGAAAGAAGATGTTTATGTAAACGTAAGTGAAGGTAAGAAGCCGTTATTCAAAGGTATTTTAGAAAAGTTTTTCAATCGAGAGATTTTAGACTCAACTAAAAGTATGAGTTTTACTGTGAATGATTTTTCTAAACTTTTGGAGGTGGTTTTTGAAAAGCCTGTTCAGTTTCCTGTAAATTATAATCCTGATTGGCTATACGTGTATAATCCATTGATTAAGGAACAATCTATAGTTCATTTAATGATAGAAAAGACTAAACTTAAAGATTTGATTGATGATAATGGATCTGAAAGTATTTTGGCAAAAGTGCCTGCTGTAATTATTGATGATGGTGAAGATTTGCAGACAATTTTATCGGCACTTCTATATGAGTTTGGATATGCATATACATTTACGGGTGATGGAAAGTTGAGGATTTTACCTATATGGAAGAGTGAAGTTATCAATAAAGATCTAAAGGTTTGTTCTATCGATGCTACAAGTTATATATTATCAAAGAGTAGTTCCAGTAGTTATGATTCAAACAGGGTTATTTGGCGAGAAGGTAAGTTTCAGAGCAAAGCTGAGTCTATTGCAAATAAGCGTCCTCTGTATTCAGCTCCAATCAGTGTTCAGGGTTCTGGGAGTAGTTTATATGTTGGAGTATTGCAAAAAGGAGTAGTGTATCCTGATTTTGCAGATAAGATAGGTAGTGTTGTTTATCAAGAATATGATCCTAAATGGTTTGATACCACATACAAGTGGGATTTTGAGCGTAAAGAAGTATGGCATGATCATTATGCACTCAATGAACATTTGGCAATAATTTCGACTCATAATCTAGAAACTCGCTT
>NZ_AYOT01000038.1 GCF_000500045.1 Borrelia persica No12
CCAATCATGCTCTTAATATTCTCACGTAAAAGATCTAAATCAATGTTTTGAATGTCAATATTACTGTCTGCTCTCAATGTTTTATAAATTAAATTTATCCCATGCTCTACTCTCTCAAGATGAGAAATTACTTCAATAACAAAATCGTTATCCCTTTTAATTTCACAATTAATTACTTCATTCCCTACTGTCAAAAATAAATTGCCTTTGCTTAAACCCGTACATGCAAGTTGTATTTGTACTTGTACATAATATTTAAAGAAATATTTACTCTCTATAAAATTACCAGTACGGTTATATTCCAATGCAGCTTCTTTTAACTGATAACTATCACTAGATTTAAGCTCTAAAAGTTCAGCTTCACCTTCTTTGTTTATAAACCA
>NZ_AYOT01000039.1 GCF_000500045.1 Borrelia persica No12
ACCAGAAATTTCCTTAAAGTAGTTATATTTATCTATGCCATTGGCATATTTATTTCTATGCAAAACCTCAACTCTATCTTCATATTCCCGAATAAATTCATCAAATAAGAAATTCTCTAATACTTTACCTTTTCTCATACTTAAATTGTCTTTAAATGGCACTTCTCTGTCTAATAATTTAAGTACTTTTGTTATTATAAATTCATTCAAACTTTCTT
>NZ_AYOT01000040.1 GCF_000500045.1 Borrelia persica No12
TCCAAAAAAGATACGTTATTTAAATAATAGTAAATTATTGAGTAAAGATGAACTTAGAGAAATTTTGGTTAAATTTAATGCTGGAAATGATGTTGCTGCGGCAATTAAGGGAGTATCTGTAGGTGTAGTAATTAAAAGTATTAGATACGTTAACAGTAGCAATAGAAAGACAGTAGATGTAGAGCTAAAGAGAGTGAAAGAATCAAAATAAAAATTAATGCTGATGCTAATCCAGTGAGTTCTGCGGATAGCTCAACAGAACTTAATAAATTAAATTTATGAATTGAATTATAAAGATAAAGAATTCTAAGAAGAAATGTATCATTTATACTAATAACAATTAAACTAGTTTAATTGTTATTAGTATAAATGATACATTTCTTCTTAGAATTCTTTATCTTTATAATTCAATTCATAAATTTAATTTATTAAGTTCTGTTGAGCTATCCGCAGAACTCACTGGATTAGCATCAGCATTAATTTTTATTTTGATTCTTTCACTCTCTTTAGCTCTACATCTACTGTCTTTCTATTGCTACTGTTAACGTATCTAATACTTTTAATTACTACACCTACAGATACTCCCTTAATTGCCGCAGCAACATCATTTCCAGCATTAAATTTAACCAAAATTTCTCTAAGTTCATCTTTACTCAATAATTTACTATTATTTAAATAACGTATCTTTTTTGGATAAAAAAAATCACCAGCAAACATAGGAAATTCACAATTTTCATTTCCATTCTCTAACAAATCGAATTTTGTATTAACTTACTATATCCCTCGTATCCACTTACTACTTTATCATAGAAATTTATTTAATAAATTTGTACTTCTACTAAATAATGTCTTTGCTCTTCATCCAAAAATGAGTTTGAAAGTGCAATGGCATTATATGTAATATTCTTTTTATCATAGTGGGTATTTTTTTTAACTTTTTTCAGTATACCACATTTATTAAATAACAGCCTATCACCAATTCTAATTCTTGAATTCTTGGCTAATAAATCCCCTTGAAAATTATTTGTTATTGGTATTACTGTTGCAGTTTGAGTAAAATCATCTATGTCAATGCATATTCCATATAGATCAGTACCACCTCCAGCTTCAATACAAGATTCATAACCATCCTCAAAAGATAACTTAACACCACGTTTGTATGGGTATCCTTTAACAGGATAATTCTCTAACCTATCAACACTACTAGTTACAGTCCCACCTGAATTACTAAAGCGTAAATTCTTATCTCTAAAATCTGTATTGTTACTAAAGGTAGCTCTATCACTACTAGGATTCTTCATCAATCCCTCCAACTTATCTCTTTTAGTTTCATAGTATTTTATATTGCTAAACACTTTAACCTCCTTTTTTCTTTTAAAGAAAAAAATTTGAAATACATTTAAGTTATTAATTATAGTACAAAAATTAATTTTTACTAACATTTTTAATAAAAAATTATTCAATTCTACAAAATTTAATTTGTATATAAATACAATATGTTGGTTATATTCGAATATGTTAGTCTAACAATTTATCAATCATTCTAAAATTAAGTTCTTTTTCAAAAAGAGATCTCAAAAGAAACCTAAAAATAAAAGACAGCCTAGGATTATCTATAAGACTGCCTTTATGCTTTTCTTACAATTACAGAAGACTCTAGTTTTTATCTCCTAAAACTTACTAAAACAGATCTTGCTTCTTGCATAAATCACTATATAAATAGTCTTAATCACTAGGATACTAATAAAAACAATCAACATACTGAAAATCTATATTAAGCAGTATACTTTTTGATAGTATATACCTAAAGAAAAAATATTTAATAAATATTAATCCTAGAATATTAAAATGAATTATGCCAATTGATATTAATTTATAGATTTATCTTATGTATTACTTTGGTGTTCTATAGATATTAGTACTACGAATACTATTTATAAGTACAAATTTTATTTGTTATGAATTTTTTAAAAAAATTTGGTTATACTTTCATTTAAGTTTAACTTCTTATGGAAGTTAAAGATAACTTTTAAGCTTTATGCGTGCTTGATATTTGCATAATTGATTAATTTTACGAACTAATGTCTGATCACTAAAATATCATTGATCCTTATGGTTGAAAATCTGTAGAACATCCAACAACCACTCCAAAAACAATCATTATATGAAATAAATTTAATCTTTCTTGCACCAAATTTCTCCTTTTATCAAAATCTATAACCTTTCTATATAATTTAATCTTTACAAATATAATCCTATTACCTACCAAAATTAATTAATAGCTTTTATTCATAAACTTCACAGTTCTATTTTATTTAATTACACATAAGTTTTATTTTGAACTTTAGGTGTATAATTATAACTAATGTTTAAGCTTAATTTTCTTAGCATCTTTAGAAAAAAATCTACTCAACAAATTTCTATCTATAGAATAAAAAAGAAAACATCTTCTCTGTTCCCTCATAGAGAACAAAAGAAGTGTTTTCTTTAAATGATTTTATTTTAAAATTACTGATTTGACTCCAAAACTGCCGGTTTTGGTGCTCTTGCTTTATCTATTTCTCCTTTGGCTTTATCAAGAACATTCTTTACTGTCTTCTTTATTATTTCTTCTACTGATTTCAATAACTTATTTACTGCAGTTATCCCTGCTGATTGTACTGCTTTTTCATCGTTATTTGAATTATGTGAAGCTAATTTACCATCTTTAACCAAAGATCGTAATGCTATCCCTCCGCTAACTGCACCTGCAAGAGCTGAATCTTGTGCAAAATTAGCAGCAGTAGATCCTCCTCTTGCAAACTTTAATGCACTTGTTGTCCCATTCACAGCTGAATCTATTGTTCCAGTTGCATCTCCTTCTTTTGATTTAACTATTGATTCTAGCATTTATTCTCCACGCACTGCTGATACTATTGTTGCTGCTCCTAATCCTACAGCTGCTCCTGCAGTAGCACCTGTTGTTAATACTTTAGCTCCATCTTTCGCATTACTTCCTCCTAGTGATGCTTCAGCCAAATTTAAATTACTTTCTTTTAATTTTTCAACACCTGTTTCCACAGCCATGTCCACTATTCCTTTAAATCCTTTATATGCTTTCTTTAATTCAGTCTCAGCTGCTGCTGCTCCATTTTGATTGTTTGCTACCTCAACTACCTTGTTAGCATCACCTATATCCTTTAAAGAATCTAAATGTCCTTTTAATACTCCTAATGTCTTCTTAGCTGTATCAACTGCACTTCTAATGGTCTTATTTAATATACCATCTTTATCAACATCTGCTGTTGCTTTTACTGCTACTTGCTCCAATTCTTCTGATGCAGATTCAATTTTCTTACCTAGACTGTTACAATAATCTCCTACTTCACTCTTCTTTGTATCTTTAGTAACAGTAAAACCCAAAGTCCCAGAAACTAACTCTAAAAAAGAATAAAAAACATTCTCTGCACTTCTTCCAACGTCAATCAACACCTCATTTAAACTTTTCCCTTTCCCCTCTGTTACTTGTTGTCCATTCAACAACCGTAAAAATAACCTCATATTACTCATTAATAAACCCAAAATTCAAAATATAGAGAAGAAAATAAAACATATACATTCATTTAACATTATTAATATTAATTAAAATAATTTAAATTATTATAAAAATTCGAAATCTCGTCTCAAAAAAATTATTGCTTCTATCATAGAAGAATTCTTCAATAATGATACAATATCCATTTATAACCATAGACTTGATAAGCTTAAAACTTATATTAATTTACGACTCAAAGAAATGAAAATTTCATATAAGTCTATTTATAAATATCAATCGGAAATATTATCTAACATTTTTACAAATTAACGCAACTAAATAATATCTTTTTTTTTACAACCCTAAACACTATGCCATGTACATATAAATAATATTTGATTGATTTGCATATTGTTGACAATTCTATTAAAATTTTAAAATTTATCCAGATTTAACAGACTGCTTTTTATAAGCTTCACATGCAATTTTAATACCGTTAAATGTAACTAATGCTGATCTTCCAACAATATCATCAAAAAAAATATCAAAAGCACCTACAATACCAGATTTAATCATATCTAACCCACCCACTCCTGGATTTTCTCTAGCATTTTTTATTATATAAAGTAATTCTTTAGCTTTATAACTATCATTTAACTCTAGAAAAAATTGTTCTACATATTCTTCTATTTTGTTTATATCATTTACTTTATATTTAAAACGCACATTAGTTTCATTTATTGTCTTAGAACATTCATCTTTTAGAATTTTTACAAAAAAATCTAATGTCTCTTTTTCTTCAATATTTAAACTCAATTTCACTGAAAGATCATCAACTTTATTCTGATCATGAGCAATACTATCACCACTAGAAACTTCTTTATCTTTTGGAATTGTAAGCTCTTTAATACCACAACTTAAAAACACCAATACAAATAATATACCCAAAAACTTATTCATAATAAACTTCTTTTATCAAAATTTTAACACAACTTTTTGTAAAAACAATTTAAAAACTTTCAATTAATACAAAAAGAAGCAGTGAAAAATTTCATAATAATAAAAAACAATATTTATAATTATTCATAAAATACTTCTTTTTTTTTAAAAGCTATTGACAAGCATAGCAAGTTCTTAAACAATAAAAAAAATAGACAATACCCAACTCACAAGTCAAAAATGCTAAAATACCAGATTAATATCAATTAGTACAATTTATTTTTACTAAATATAATTATTTTCTATTGACTATCATCATCACCACAATATTTCCCTTAAATCCCAAAGACTCCGAAACTAACTCCAAAAAAGAATAAAAAACTCTCTCTGCTCCACGACCTACTTCCATTAACACATCATTAAAACTCTTACCCTTCTCTCCTACTTGTTGTCCACACCCCCATCATTCCCAAAATCATCATCACCACAATACTCCCCCTTAATAAAACCACTTATCCTTCTCTACTCTCCCATACTCCAGTAACCAATTTATTTACCACAGTCTCTACTCCTAAAGCATTAGGATTCCCTTCTCTTTTCATATCACCAATAATTTTATTAAGCCCATCTTTAATCCCTTGCACAGTATCCTGAACAGTCTTAAAATATTTCCCAACATCGGATTTCTTACTCTCCAAATTCAATCCCAACACACTCCCAACAATATCGCCAAAAGAAGTAAAAACACTGACAAAATCATTTCCCAAACTAACTAAAGCCTGTAAAAACTCATTCTTCTTCTCTAATTCCGCTACTCCATTATTACATCCCATAACTCCCAAAATCATAATAATAATCAAACTTCTCTTGATAACCTTCTTCATCTTCCCACTACCCCCTCTCATTTCTTCTTTATCTCTTATTCCTCTAATTCCTCTCATCTTCTTTCTAAATCAAATCTCACAAATAAGATCCTCTACATAAAATCTCCATCCTAAAAAACTTACTCTCTTTCTTTAAAATAGAGCTCCTCTCTTCCCTAAAGAGTTAGCTCTTCTCTTTAATTAAAAACTTCTCTTTCTATCAACAACATTATTTCAACAGAAAAAACACAATAAAAACGAATAAATGAAAAACAAATAAAATATATACATGATAAATAAATACTTAACAAAAAGTAAAAAAATATATTAAATTACTTAATAAAAAAAAGAAAACATCCTCCCTATACTGCTCTACAAAGAACAAGAGAAGTGTTTCCTTGAAATTACTTTTTAGTTTATTACTTTTATCGGAAATTATCTATTTATTGTCCACTAACTGTAGATTCTGCTGCCTTATCTTCCTGTTTAATTGTAGCTAGTATTTCATTAATATTTTTTAAACCACTATCAACAGTATTCCTTATTGCTATTATTAAAGCACTGAGTGTCTTGTTTACTGCACTTGCTGCAACACCTTTAGCTCCTTCAGCTTCCGTCTTATTCGCAGCAATTTCCTTTACAATAAATTTACCATCTTTTGCCATTGCTCTTAGGGCTATACCAGCTGACATTACTGCATCTATCTTTGCTGCTGCATTCAAGTCAGTAGTTTCAGTAGAATCACCATTAGCCATTGCAAGTCCCGCTGCATCCTTTGCTTCACTTGCCTTAACAGCAGCTACTTGCTCACTAGACTTAGCTATAGCTTGAAGGATATCAGCTCCACTTACTGCACCTACAGATGCACTTGCAGCTGCTATATGTTTCTCTTCTGCTCCATTACCAGTTTTATCACCAAATAATTTTCCTATCTTCTTCTTATCATCATCAAGAGATTTAGTTACATCTTTTACTCCATCACCTTCATTTGGTTTTAACACTACACCTACTATAGCTTTTATTCCCTTAACTAGATTGCCTACACTAGTCGCTTCTGCTCCTTTACTAGCATCAGCAGCTTTCTCTATATCTCCTAAATTACCATTAACATCCTTAAGGCCAATAGCTGCTTCCTTTGCTCCTCCTGATATCTTGTCTAACGTTCCAATAACAAACAGGTCAATTACTTCTTTCAATCTTGGATAATTACCATTCTCTGTAACTAAAGTGTTTAATTTATCCTTCACCAATACCATAGTTTTTTCAATATCACTAAAATATTTCCCTATCTCACTCTTCTTAGTATCTGCCTTTATTCCCAATGTCCCACTCACCATATCCCCAAAAGCAACAAAAACATCCAAAAATCCTTTCCCTAAATTCACCATAGAACTCAAAAACTCATTCTTCTTTTCTAGCTCCGCTACTCCATTATTACATCCCATAATTCCCAAAATCATAATAATAAGCAAACATCTCTTGATAATCGTCTTCATCTTCCCACTACCCCCTCTCATTTCTTCTTTATCTTTTATTCCTCTAATTCCTCTCATCATAATTTTCCCTCCTTAATCAACTCTTTATTCCCTCCAATCTTTAAATCCTCTTATTTAAAGCTCCCTTCTCTTCCCTTTCCTCACTAGCTCATCTAAATAAGCCCTTCTACATAATCTCATCTAAATAAGCTCTCCTCACTAATCTCATCTTCCTTCTAAAAAAAGTTACTCAGAATACATACTTCCTTCTCTTCTTTTTAACTTCTCTTCTTTTTCTTCTCTTATCATTCCTTCCTT
The DNA here is from genome assembly GCF_000500045.1 of Borrelia persica No12. Lineage (GTDB taxonomy): Bacteria > Spirochaetota > Spirochaetia > Borreliales > Borreliaceae > Borrelia > Borrelia persica. Next base: position 7,110 of record NZ_AYOT01000040.1, read on the forward strand.
CTCTTATCATTCCTTCCTTCTCTTATCATTCCTTTCTTCTCTTTTTATAAGTTCCCTTCTCTCTTTTATTGAGTCTCTTTTATCTTTTTTATTGAGTCTCTTCTTCTCTTT
>NZ_AYOT01000041.1 GCF_000500045.1 Borrelia persica No12
TATACTTCTTGCATCACAAACCGCAAATACACCCTTATCTTTAAGAACAATTGGTTCACCAAGTCCACCAATATAACCTTTAGAATCAAGATAATCACCAAGTCCAAATTGTATGCGGATATTACTATCCATAATTCTCTTTTTTATCTCTTCATAATCTTCATTACTAATACTCATAACAAACTCACCAATCATATCTGTAGAAACACAGATACGCTAAATTCTTAGGTCTAGTCTCATCATAACCGCTAGTCTCTGTACGATCAGGAAATTTATATTTCGAAATATAATCACCATATGACATATCATAAACAAAGTAATAATTACCCACACCCCAATCACCAGACCTCTTAAGCTCCCGAAAACTTTTTATCAAATTACCATCAAAATCAATTTTGCTCCTATCAATATAGTGATAATGCTTCTCATAAGAATCACTCTGAGTATCTCCAATACTACGAACATAATCATAGGAACCATTATTGTCATAATGTCTTAAAAACCTGCCTGAAAGACTTGGAGCAGATGATATCCCAAATTTTTCTCTTACAAAGCAATTTTCAGGAAGACTTCTACCATCTGGCAAACAGAACTTTTTAGTAGCTTCAAAAGCCTCAATTAATTTTGACCTAGTAAGTTCTGATCCTTCTCGTGCAAATTCACAAGTCAAAAAACCTGGATAAGTATTCTCTAAACAAGTTGCAATCAAATCTTTGATATAAGAATCCAAAGTATCATCATCTGCAGAAGGCGACAAYCCTCTGTTAATTGGATAATATTTTCGATTCTCACTACTYTTTCCATCGCAAATAGCAAACAARCCCTTATCCTCAACTACAATTGGTTCACCAAGTTTACCRATATAAGTTTTAGCTTGCTCCATATTCCCAACTCCAAACTGTATCTTTACATTATCAGCCTGCAAGCGCCTTTTAATTTCTTCAAAATCATCATCACTGATAGCCAAATTATGCAGCCTCCTCTTTATCTTTAACATTTTCTTGATACATACTAACGTCAACAACACGAGCACTAACATCAGAGTTTTTTATAATCTCCACACCAAGCTCATTTTTCACAAAAAAGTCACGAATCAACAAATCTAACGAATGAGTCTTAAGTCCTACTTTGTTTTCTACAAAATTGTTCTCAGAAAGCCTAGCAATTACAACATCACCAAGATTTAATGCAACACCCGTATTGTTACTAAATTCACCACCAGTGATCTTAATGCTAGAAAATCGAGTAAAGTTCAATCCATTTATATTTTTTTTGACAACTCCTCCCCTCATTATTGCATTCACTCCCTCCGCAACAGACGCATTCTTATTGGACTCAATTTCAATTCCAATTAAAGTCAGATTGTCAACACCATCAATTTTAAAACCATGATTTGTGTGTCTGAAAACAACATTTTCTAGCAATATTTTGGGAACACTCGTAATTCGCAAAGCCAAGGCCTGATTGTACAAAAATGTGATATTTTTAAGATACACAAAACTGGCACTATCTAAATATACCGAAAACCTCTCTTCTTCTCGCAATCTATAACTTGAACACAATCTCAAAGCAGTATCACCACAAAAAGTTTTATCTTCCAAAAATGAATCCAAAGGTTCATCACTAAGAGAACCACCTCTAATCAACAGTTCACTAATAGGCTTATGCCACAA
>NZ_AYOT01000042.1 GCF_000500045.1 Borrelia persica No12
TATACTTCTTGCATCACAAACCGCAAATACACCCTTATCTTTAAGAACAATTGGTTCACCAAGTCCACCAATATAACCTTTAGAATCAAGATAATCACCAAGTCCAAATTGTATGCGGATATTACTATCCATAATTCTCTTTTTTATCTCTTCATAATCTTCATTACTAATACTCATAACAAACTCACCAATCATATCTGTAGAAACACAGATACGCTAAATTCTTAGGTCTAGTCTCATCATAACCGCTAGTCTCTGTACGATCAGGAAATTTATATTTCGAAATATAATCACCATATGACATATCATAAACAAAGTAATAATTACCCACACCCCAATCACCAGACCTCTTAAGCTCCCGAAAACTTTTTATCAAATTACCATCAAAATCAATTTTGCTCGTATCGATATAGTGATAATGCTTCTCATAAGAATCACCCTGAGTATCTCCAATACTACGCACATAATCATAGGAACCATTATTGTCATAATGTCTTAAAAACCTGCCTGCAAGACTTGGAGCAGATGATATCCCAAATTTTTCTCTTACAAAGCAATTTTCAGGAAGACTTCTACCATCTGGCAAACAGAACTTTTTAGTAGCTTCAAAAGCCTCAATTAATTTTGACCTAGTAAGTTCTGATCCTTCTCGTGCAAATTCACAAGTCAAAAAACCTGGATAAGTATTCTCTAAACAAGTTGCAATCAAATCTTTGATATAAGAATCCAAAGTATCATCATCTGCAGAAGGCGACAAYCCTCTGTTAATTGGATAATATTTTCGATTCTCACTACTYTTTCCATCGCAAATAGCAAACAARCCCTTATCCTCAACTACAATTGGTTCACCAAGTTTACCRATATAAGTTTTAGCTTGMTCCATATTCCCAACTCCAAACTGTATCTTTACATTATCAGCCTGCAAGCGCCTTTTAATTTCTTCAAAGTCATCATCACTGATAGCCAAATTATGCCACCTCCTCTTTATCTTTAATATTTTCTTGATACATACTCACGTCAACAACACGAGCACTAACATCAGAGTTTTTTATAATCTCCACACCAAGCTCATTTTTCACAAAAAAGTCACGAATCAACAAATCTAACGAATGAGTCTTAAGTCCTACTTTGTTTTCTACAAAATTGTTCTCAGAAAGCCTAGCAATTACAACATCACCAAGATTTAATGCAACACCCGTATTGTTACTAAATTCACCACCAGTGATCTTAATGCTAGAAAATCGAGTAAAGTTCAATCCATTTATATTTTTTTTGACAACTCCTCCCCTCATTATTGCATTCACTCCCTCCGCAACAGACGCATTCTTATTGGACTCAATTTCAATTCCAATTAAAGTCAGATTGTCAACACCATCAATTTTAAAACCATGATTTGTGTGTCTGAAAACAACATTTTCTAGCAATATTTTGGGAACACTCGTAATTCGCAAAGCCAAGGCCTGATTGTACAAAAATGTGATATTTTTAAGATACACAAAACTGGCACTATCTAAATATACCGAAAACCTCTCTTCTTCTCGCAATCTATAACTTGAACACAATCTCAAAGCAGTATCACCACAAAAAGTTTTATCTTCCAAAAATGAATCCAAAGGTTCATCACTAAGAGAACCACCTCTAATCAACAGTTCACTAATAGGCTTATGCCACAA
>NZ_AYOT01000043.1 GCF_000500045.1 Borrelia persica No12
TCTTGAATTTGTGGCAAAAATGCTTCAAAACCTTCAAATATTCTTTGAGCTTGTACACCGATATGATGCATACTTTCTCCTTTGTTAAATTTTTTTGATATACTTGTGTTCATTTTTAATCTCCTAATCTAGTTATTTACAAAAATAAAATTACAGCAAAAACTTGGTTTTGTCAACTTTTTTTGCTAAATTATTGATATAATTTTTTTGTTAAATTTGTATAAAAAAGTTTTTTTATTATAAATGGGTTTACTTTTAAATAGTTATTGCATTATCATATTATTAGTAAACACATAGACTAGGAGATTAAAATGAAAGGTATAAAAAAACCTACCAATAAACATCAGCACATGTTAATCATATTAATATCAACATTAGATTTTATGAACTCAATGTTCAAACAATACAATCAAAACAAAATACTCTATTATTTCAACCGAAACTTAAGACAAAATGGTCAGAAAGAAATTAAAATGAAGACACTTCAAAGTTACTTATACAAACTGGGCAAAACAATAGAAGTAACTGAAAACTACCACAAACATTTAGGTGAAAATTGTGGCACTGAAGTCTACTACAAGCTCAAATATCCTAAAAAAATATGCAATCGAAGAATCAATAAATTTTTTCGAGAAAAAAAAGAAGAAAGGTTCCAAAAGCGTGTGAATAAACATTATGAAAATCTTGAAAAGGCTGTTAATCAACATAGCAATGAAAAGCATAGCAATGAAAAACATGGCAATGGAAAGTATGGGAGTGCTAAAACATGGGAGTGTTTTAATAATAATATAATAATAAATAATAAAGAGAAGA
>NZ_AYOT01000044.1 GCF_000500045.1 Borrelia persica No12
TAAGGCCTCTTTAAGATATGTCATATCATACTTAATTACTTCTAATGATGATGTTGTTGAAGAACTATAAAATAATCCGTCATTATTAAGATTGTATTTAAGTTGTTCAAGTTCATGCCTTAATTTCCCATTTAACTCTCCAAGCTCAGATACATTAGAATTATCTTCTTCTGTAAATGAAAAGAAATTCAAAAAATTTGAAAGGCCTCCTCTCTTATTCTCCTTTACTGATGTAACTGCAGATGATAAAACATCTTGTAAGTCT
>NZ_AYOT01000045.1 GCF_000500045.1 Borrelia persica No12
ATATATCTTCTCTAGTAAGTACACATTAAGCAAAAAACTTTCCGTATAACATGGTGTATAAGAATGCAATATATAGTCATAATTCTCATATATAATTAATCTGCTCTTATGTATCTTAATTTGTTCAAGTCCATGAATGGGTTCTCCTTTATTTCCTTTTTTTAAATAATAACTAATATAACTAGAATCAATTCCAGTATCATATACCCTGTCATAATCTAAATACATAAATCCAGTAGGGAATTCTTGATTCACTTCTACATTTAAATTATCAAGTTCAT
>NZ_AYOT01000046.1 GCF_000500045.1 Borrelia persica No12
AAAGGAAGTGTTGCTTATTATGTGCAAAACATGGAACTAATGCCTACTCATAAAGAAGCAATATTAGAATATCTAACACAACTTCTAAAAGACAATTTAAAAGATAAATTCATTATTGGAAATTTTGATTTTAATGAGCTTTTTGATAACGAACCCCAAAATATAAATTCGCAAAATACAAAACTCATAAAAGAAAAAATAGAATCAAAAAACAACGAACAACTTCATAAAAATCGCATGAGTATAATTTCGCATGTGCAAGATTCGGATGATATTAATAAAGCTAATATAAGCAATAAAAAAGAAAAGAATTCTAAAGAGAACTCAGAAATGCTTTTGAAAAAGGAAGATTTTTATAAAAAAAAGAAAAGAGATTGTAAAATAACAAGAAAAGACGTTGAGACAAGACTGCTATCTGACTATAAAATTAGCGAAAAGTATGTGAAGCAAATAAAAGAGCTAAGTAACAACGATTCGACATACATAAATGCTCTGCTAAATCTAGAGCAAGCAATAACTGATTATGGAATTGAATACAGTCTTGAAGACATTTTAGAGCATTTTTTAAAGCAATTCGCAAATAGATACAAGCACAAAGTCTGGATGATGATGAAAAGAGAAGATGGGATAATAAACGATTATGAAATAATTTGGGAAGGCAGATTTAGAGACTGGTATCCCAATAAGTACAAAAAGCGATGTGTTGAAAAATCGGTTTATGGTGAAAGCATATGCATTGGAAAAAAACTTGTAGAAAAAGAAAGAAAAAAAGCAACAAAAAATTTGGGCAATCATGAAACAGAAAAAAAAGCAGAAAAAGAGAAACGTAGGCTGGAATTACTGAGAAGAGAAGCCTATTTGCAAAAGCTGTTTGAACAGGAAGCGAAGGAGAGAAAAGAGAGGCTTAGAAGAGCAGAAGAAAAGCGGGTCCATTTAAAGGATCGGGAAAGAGAAAGTATTTTAGCGAATTTGAAGAAAAATATAGGTAATAATGCACAATCAAACGAAACAGAAAGTTTATTGGACAAAACGCC
>NZ_AYOT01000047.1 GCF_000500045.1 Borrelia persica No12
GAAATCATTTGGATTATTCTTAACAATTAATATGCAAGCATTCATTGCAAGAAGTAAATTCACAGGATTTGTTAAAATTTCCTTTTCACTGGGTTGTGGCATAGGACACTGATAAAGACATGAGTTTGTCACATTAAGACTTACAAATTTTCTAAGCAAAAAATCAAAAGGCAAAGAATTAAACACGGATACAATAAACAATTTCTTATAAATGGACATTTGTGTCTTTCTATTATTGTCATAACTCATAAAAACTGAATAATCACAATAACAATTTTTAGGCATTAAGGTACTTAGCATAGTTCGTGAATCTACACTACTGAATATCCTTCTAAATAAAACATTTGTATTATTTAAGTTTTCATTAGGTATAATCTTGTCTATATTTTCCTTACTTGTCCACAACAATTTAGACTTTGCTCTTGAATTCTCATGCTCAAAATATCTTGAATTAAATTGATATATATTAGCACCCTTATAAATAAACACATAGTCATTTTCATTACCATTATTAACATTTTCTTCGAAAAATTCTTTGATTTCAGATATTATCTCTAAGCCACTTATAAATTTGATATATTCTTCAGATAAGACATCACATCTATTAAACATTTTACCAAATAAAGAAAATTCCTCATTACTCTTAAAATTCACTATAGATTCATAAATAGGAGAGAATTTTCTGATTTTTGATACACTTAAATCAAAACCCTTGTAAGCAATATTTTTATTATTAACAGATAATTTGATATCAGCTGTCATATCCTTAATAATGGGATCAGAATCCTGAATCATAAACTTAATCTTAAAGTTGGTAAATTCAGACATGTTATTATTACTAATCTGAAAAATCGAAAACTGAAATTTGGAACTAAGATCCGTAAATCTTTTTTTGTTTTCAAAATTATATATGAAATTCACTGCACAATTACTAAAAATGAATTTCCTAAGCAACTGCGAAGCAAAATCATGCCACAAACCCACAGGAGTCATATATGTCAAATTCCCATTTTTCGCCATCAAGCACAAGTTAAACGTTAAAAAATATTTAAAAAGATTTGAATCACCACCAATACAAAATCGACCTAAATCATTTCTATAGATTGCGTTTAATTTCCTTGTATTATCTCTTTCTTCATTTAATAATACATTTAATGGACTACTAATTATTTCTGCTCTTACTCTATTACGAGCAGAAAAACTTAATTTCCTATAATCAGGAACATACTTCGAAAAAAACTGCTCTTCATCAAATACTACTCTTTCCCAAGGAGGATTCCCGATTACAATGTGAAATCCATCTTGAACATCAGGAAATTCTATACCATAATGAAAAAATCTATAATATTCGCTTATTTTTTTAACTTCTTCTATTATTTTTTGATTTTCATCAGTAATTTTTTGATTTACAATATTTTGTATCAATCCTATGACTATATAGACATCAAGATATATCTCCTGATCAAATTTAATCGATTTTGTTAAATGCAATTCATAGATTTTGATTAATGAAAAAATTAATCTTAATGAATTCTTGATCTCATCATCAATGTCATGAATCCTGTTATAGACATCTTTCACGATCCCCACAACTTTATTAATCAAAATGCTCCACAAGGATACATTTTTTTGAAATTTTTCTTCTAAAACAGTAAAAAATCCACCCTTTGTATACCCAATCAAAGCATTGCCTACTTTTATATTATTGTTGATAAAGCTCACAGACCTACCTAAAATAAAAGTATCTATCCAAAGATTCATTTTTGTAATGTTAATAGCAATATCACTAATATCAACACCATAAATGCATTTTTTCAATAAAATCCTTTTTAAAACTAATTTCTTATCTAAATCGCAAATTCCATGTTTTCTAATTTCATTCAGAGTAATTTCATATTCTTGTTCAAGTAAATCTTTGACATCATCAAACTTATCTATTTCAGACCATACTTTTTCTGTCAGATAATGAAGACTAGAAAGCAAAAAATAACCTGCTCCACATGAATTATCAATAATCTTAAGATCCAAGGGAGAAACATTTTGACTAAGCTGATGCTCAATAGCAGCAATAGACATAAATTCTGTCAAATCATCAGGAGTATAATATGAACCACTTTTTTTTCTATCAAGGGATCGTGATGTTAGATAAATATCTCCCTTATTATAAGTAAAAAAATTAAATTGCCTAGATTGACTCATTTA
>NZ_AYOT01000048.1 GCF_000500045.1 Borrelia persica No12
TTGTTCCATTGTCATTTGTTGATTATTAATTTTACTTTCTTGCATATGTGTTTTTGGTAGATTTTTATTCATTAATAATACTCCTTAAATTTAGGTTTTGTTAAAATATTTGCTAAAACAAATAGTATAATAAATAATTATTTTTGTCAATACAGTAAATCAATATTTTATCAACTTATTAGTCTTAAAGATAAAAATTTAGGGCTTACCCAAATATTCTTTTATCTAAAATATTTGAATAAGCCCTAGAGACTTATTAGGATGAACCTAAATTAAGATAGTACTAAAATGACCAGCACTACTAATAGCAATTATAGTATACTAAATATAGAGTAAAATCAATCCTATACAGTTTACAAATAATTTATTTAACGTTCTTAACGTCATTACACAATTATCCTTTACCTTTTTTGAAGGATTCATATTTTTCTTTAAATTCATCAAGCAAATCTTTCTTTTCTTCAAACAATGCCTCCATGAGAAAACTGGTAAATTTTGAATCGCTTTTATAATAAGCATAACTCTCATAACTTTTAAGCTGAAACCTCAATGGTTTTATCGGATTTATTTTTGATCTTTTGATTCTTTTTCCTTTTTTATCCTGTAAAAAAATAAGTGCAACATTTATACCGTTTTTTATTAAAAAAACTTCTTCGATAATCCCCTCTTCCATAGCATTTGCAAGTCTTAAATACTGATAAACTTGAGTCCTTGCTAATCTATACTCTCTTGAAAAATCTTCAAAAGTTTTGTAACTGTCTAATTTATAATATTCATTATCTTTAATTTCTTTTAAGATCTTCATTGTTTCTATTTTATTATGTATTTCTTTTTTACAATTAACTTTTAATTTTTCTTTTAAAGAATTATAACGACATATTTTTTGTTCTATAGAATTTATTTCTTTTACTGAATTTGACAAGTCTCTTTTATTAATTTTGATTTCCATAAAACCTCCAAAAATTTTTACATTCATTAAATGAATGTAAAATGTTATTAACATAACGAAAAATTTCCACAGTTTACTTTATATTTACTAAAAATTTTTCAAGTACAGTAATATACTCAGATATATAATCTTTGGTTAAGTCAAAACGCATATTTCTTGCTATTCTTTTGTTTAAATCCTCTCTTTCTGATATAACTCCCAAAAAATTGTCTTTTTTAGATAATAACTTTAGCAAGTATCTGTGAGTGTTATTTTTTTTAAATCTAGTATTGAGTAAAAATATAGGAATTTTTATCAAATTCAATTTCTTAACAAAGAATTCTAACAATTCCAAGCTTTCAATTGCCCATTTTTCTGCTGTTACCGGAACTAATATATAATTACTAACAACCAAAGCATTTATTAAGGTAATATCCAAACTAGGGTTAGTGTCAACTATTATGTAGTCATATTCAACTTCCAAAAAATTTAACTGTTCTTGTAATTTTATCTCTTTAAAAGGTATGGATTCTGAATTAAAATTGTGTAAAGTCAAATAACTGGGTATTAAACTCAGATTATTACTTATATCGACAATCGAATTATTGATATCTATATTTCCTTTCAAAATTTCATAAATATTTTTACTCAATAATTCAAAATTTTGCTCTTTTATTCTCTTAAAAAAATAACTGGTAATTGATGCTTGAGTATCTAGATCTATCAATAAAACTTTATGGTTTTGAACTAACAAAATTGACAATATGATTGCACTTGTACTTTTACCAACACCTCCTTTAATTGATGCAATTGTGATTATTTTTGGTTTTTTTCTATCCATTTTGTTATTAAACCCCCATCTGGCAATTTTTTACCATAAAATTCGTATACTTTGCTTTCTAAAGTTGTAAGTACCATAACTAAAGTTTTTCGATAATTTGAATCTATTTTGTCTTCTCTAAATAAATAAGACAACCCTCTTAAATAGCAGAATACACTTCCTTTTTTAAATCTGAATTCCATATAATAAATTTTTGAAAATGTAGATACTTTCATGACTCCATTTTCTTCGTATCTTCTAACTACATTTTTTATTGGTTTTCTAAATCCATAAAATATTCCCAAGAATTTATCATTTTCTTTTATTGAAAATAAACTAAAAAATTCAGTTTTATCCCTATTAAACAAATCTCTAAGAGATATAAAAAACTTATGTTTTTGGTTATTATGGATCCCAAAGGCATAAAAATCTGTCATTATTTTTGTGTGATATATTTTTCTATTGTTCTTATCCTCTATTTTTATAAATAGATTCCTATTTTTTTCTTTTGGTGCAATTTCAACTTTTTTTTCTTTTAGGCGTTCTAATACGCTCTCCATTAATTACCCTCAAGTTACGATTTTCTCACTCTCTCTTATTTTTAAATATCCTTTTTCTTCTATTATTTCGAAGATTTCGTTGTAATAATGGTTGTTAAATGTTTTTTTATAGTCCAATGTTTCTTGTTTGCTCAAATACTCCCTAAGTATTGGGAACAAAATTGCTCTATCCACTTTCCTAGAAAATTGATCTACTAGTATGCTAAATATGTTGATCTCAAGATTCTTCTTTTCTGCTTCTTCATCCTTTACCTGTGGTACCGTTTTTTTAAGTTTCGCAATGGCTTTTTTTAAGTCTGGGTACTTTTTACTTTCGACTATAAAATGGGGCTTTTCTTTGTATTTCTCGCTTATCTCAGACATTCGTATTTTAAGTTCAGATTTTTCATAACC
>NZ_AYOT01000049.1 GCF_000500045.1 Borrelia persica No12
ATGCGAAAATAATGAATTTGAAATAAGTGAAGTTAAAATAGAGAGAGTACCCGGGTATCATTTTATAGCAACCTCAAATTTTGAAGTGCTATATGATTCACTTGATCTAAAAAAACGAGGCAAAAGATATCGAGTAACATCAAAACGTATATTTAATCGTAAATAAGTTGTATAATATATAACTTGTAAACTGATATTGCGTGCTGTGTTTCAAAAAAAGACAGATAAGTGGGGTTTTATTCCTTATCTGTCTTTTTTTTATTGATTGGAGACAATTTATTTGACGTTTATTTAACGTAAATTATAACAAAAATAGTTAACAAAAACTAGAGTTTAAGATAAAAATGATGGGAGTAAAAAAAGGAGAGGGTTAAAGCCCTCTGAGTCGGTTAAAGTAATTTATATAATATATTGTGTCGATATATTAAAGAATCTATATGTGTATTATAACAAAAATAGTTAACAAAAACTAGAATATTGAATTGTTAATCCAAGAAAAAATGACTTAAGAATGTACTTAAGTCATAATTCAAAACAATATAACAAAAAACAACAAAAAAAATTCAAATTTAATACTATTATACTTAATATAACTTAATTTAGCAAAAAAATAGATATTATTTCAAACTATTTTTAATATCCTTATAAGCTTGTATTTTACTAGCTGAAGATAAGCCATAAACATTGTCAATCTCAGAAGTAGATGCGTATTTCATTAATTCTTTGATCTCGAATGAGTTGTATCCTTTGGATTTAAGAGAAGCAATAAATATATTTCGGCA
>NZ_AYOT01000050.1 GCF_000500045.1 Borrelia persica No12
TATATTCATAGGTTTTATCCTATTGATTGTTTTATTTGTTGTTATATGCATAGGGTAACTCCTTTTAATCCAAAGTTTAAATTTTGGTATGTCTTTGGATTGTTATTTCTTTTATTATATATAAAAATTTCACTCTTGACTAGGTTTGGTGTCAAGGTGATTTTTTTTATATATATAATTTTTGCTTTGTAAACTTGATAGAAATAAGCTGTAAAAATGAGTGTTAGAGTTTTTTTATTATTGTTTAATTGTGTAAACTCTGAATAAGATAACAATTTTGATTGTTGGTCTTACTTGTTTATTATATTAGCGAATTGGTGAAAATGTAGAGAATAGAGTATAAAGAGTTGCATTTGGATTCAATATGGGTGTTTCAATGAAGGAACAAATGGTTGATGAATAATCAGTTAGGTTTAGATATAGTCAAAAAAAGATTATCGTAATTTGTATTATTTTGATAATAAAACAGGTATATTTAAAATTGAAGTGAATGACTAGATAGATAGAATTGAGATTAGGCTTTTGATGCAAAGATATATGGAACTTAGACTAGGCTTTATGGAAAAATAATGAAAGGGACAAGCTTTTTATGCTAGAGTAATCAAACTTTGATTAATTTGTTTGCTTTGTTTGTATTTTTCTTTAGTGATGATGAAATGTAATAATGGGGGAGAGGATATCTAAGAGTGAAGTTTTTTGATTCTATTGCTAATTAAGAGACGTATTTTTTTACGTTTTGTTATTTTTGGCGATATGGTTACAGATGCTTTAAACTCAAGGTTGAGGAATAAAAACTATTCAAAGTTAAAAAGAAATTTGATACATTGATAGAAAAAATTGAATAAGGATAAGAATTGCTGTTGATGGTGTTAGAGTTTGTGATGTTATGAAAAATACTGTTGAAAACCAAGATGCTGTTCCTTTGTATTTATAAGGTGTTAATTTTCTATTTAGAGGAATTAGGACAATGGGGGGTAATTAGGAAAGTCCAAAATTTACTGAGACATTAGAAAATGAGAAAAAATTAGTTGGTAAATTGCTTGGTGGGCAAAGAAATAAAGTCAGTAGTATCAAGTGTAGTAAATAAAATATTAAGTATATTAAGAATAGCAATGAGAAATACTGTTGATAGTGGTTTAAAGGAGATAAATGAAGCATTAGCTACAATTAAACAAAAAGATAAGGTAGCATAGGCAGCATGTTAGTGGACAATAATGAATAATGATCGATAAAAATTAGTAAATAATGCATTGAGATAAAAGTGAAATTGGCAACAAGTGTAGGTGTTAAAGCATTAGAATCAGGATATAATCAGGGTCTGCAATATTATCAATAGGTAGTGTATCTAATAAAGAAGTAGCTAAGGTATTGTCTATAAAGATCACAAGGAGAGCAGCAGTAGATGTATCTAAGGCAGCAATAATGTTAACGGCAGTAAGTGGGGCGAGGAAATTTGTTAAATCAGGGGAAAGTGATTCAGAACTGTAAAATAATTTAGATGGCTCAATAACTGCAGTGAGTTTTGTAAGAATAGGAACAGCTATTTACCTAGTAAATTCTGATGTACCAAAAGTAGCAGTAGTAGCAGGAGGTATAGCGTTACGTTTTCGTTATTAAAGACAAGTAAACTATCAGCAAGAGGGGTAAACTCTAGGGTTTAAGAAGGAGAAAGAGGATAAGTACAAAGGTAGGAATAACTGCAGTAAATAAGTTATTGAAGCAGTAGAAGAAATAATTAAGAAAACAGTAGATAGTGTTATTGGAATGGCGAAACAAAAAATGAATGAAGCAAGAGGGTCACAAGAATCAGTTTTATGACCGAGTGGTAATAAAAGTAAGATAAAGAATAAATTTAGATTATTTATTAATAAGAGTAGAAGGTAAGCTTAGAGGTAAGTCTAGGTAGACTTCTTTTTTGTTGGGTGATAAATAAGAAAAAAAGCAAAATAAGTGCAATAAAAAAGAGTGTGATAATAATGTTGGTATTAATGATGGAATATAATAATGGGGGGGGTAATTTTAAGTTAGATTGAAGTTTATTACTTAGAGGATACTGATCAATTGAATTAGTTATTTATTGTAATGAAAGCTGTTATTAGTATTTTTATGAAGAATTAATTGAAGTTGTGATTAAGAGTACTGAAAAATTTTATTTTTGTTTCACTGATCTTTTTATATTTAATAAAAAGATCACAAGGGGTTAAGGAACAAATGAAAGTAAAAAAAGAATAATAGAAGGTAGAGAAGGGAAAAGTTATGGGAGAAGTAAAAAGAATGAGTAAGATGATAAAGATAGTAATGGTAATGGTGATGGTGTTGATGATGGGATTAATAGTGGAACAATGGTTGAAGAGAGTTCTGAGAGTAAATTTTTAAAGTCTTTGATAGGCTTGGTGGTGAGGGATGATTTTTAAGTATTTTACGCTTTTTGAGGATATGGTTGGGAGTGTATTAGGATGAAATTTTGAGAGTAAGAAGTTTGATGTTGGAGATGGCTTTAAAAGATTTAAAAGACTGTAGAAGGAACTAAAGAAGTCTTTTGAAAAATTGCTCCTGGTATGAAGCATTAAGACAATCCTAATGCTGTTAGTGAAAGGGATTGGCAAAATTTTAAGTGTGGTACTTAAAGGCAGAGGCAATCCTGATGTTGGGAATAATAAAAAAGCTGAAGATGGTATTACTGCAAGAACTAATAATGGTGATGGGATAAATGATAAGTTTAGAGGGAGTAGGAGTCAATCTTTTAAAATATGTCTAGATTGTTTTCTTTTTTATTAAACAAAAAAATTAAATATATAGGTAGATATTTGGATGAATTCGTTGCAATATTTTCTGCTTATTCATTAAAAGAGTTAGATAGCAACGTTATCTTTCACAATGAACTTATTATTTGTCATTTTGCTTAATGTTATTTTCTTTGCTATATATTGTTATAAGGAAACTTTAAAACATGCAGTTCATTATTCTAATAGTGCATATATTAAGTTTAGTTCATGACATAATAAGTATTTAATTTTTATTGAAGTATTGATGCAGACAAGTTGCAACTTTATTTATATTGACTATTTTTTGATTGTATATTTGGTGATGTATTATATGCGGCACTATATAATTGCAATTTTCTTTACCTTTAAATAAAGGTAATAAGCATTTCTTTTATTTTGATATTAGTTTTGTATTTTTATGGAATTATTAATATACAATATGATTGTTTTTCTATTACTTATAATTTTTAATATATTAAAATATATTTAAACATATTAAGTTAAAAATATGAATTTAAAATATAAGGAAAATATTTATGTCACAAGAAAAAACATTAAAAACTATAAAAGAACAATTAGATGATCGTGAAAAGGTTGCTTTGACTTTTCTTGAAACTTCCCTAATGACAGATAAATATCATTGGTTTTTGTATATAAGATCTTATGAACAACATGAGTTTAATGGTCTCATATCATATCTAGACACTAATAATCTATTAGTAAAAGCTCTAAATTATATTATAGGAGTATTATATGCAAGAGATGTAGTAGAGGAGGCTCTTAGAAATTATAGTGGATCTGATAAAGATATACTGATACACAAATTCAATGATGCAGAAAAGAGATATGCGGAGAATTTAAGAGGAGTCTATGTGTCTTATGTTGCTTTTGATTTTCTATCTGATGATTTGTTAATGGAAACAAGTGATTCATCTAGTTTTTTAGTCATTATAAAGTTAATAGTAGATTATATAATGACTAACCTAAATAATGAAGAAAAAGCCGCTTTAACTTTTTTGACTAACTCTGTCACAGATCCTAATCCAGATGATCCAGAAGACGGTAGGCATGTAATGTATTCAAGGAAAACTTTTTATGAGATCATTGCATACATAAGTATTGATAGACTCAAAAAGATATTAGCATATATTGTAATAACATTAAATGCAAAAAGTGTAGCAGAAAAAGCTGTTGAATCTTATGATGGACCAGGTAGAGATATACTTGTACAAAGATTAGAAAAGATAAAAATAATATATGTAAAATATCTAAAAACAGTGTTTAATTTTGGTTCTTCTTTTGATCAGATATGCTATAACTTATCTATAGAAACGAATAATTCATCTCGATTTGAGGATATTATATATTATGTCAAATATTATAGAATAGTAAACCAGCTAAGTAATGCAGAGAGAGATGCTTTGGCTTTTCTTAAAGACTTTATAACAGCTTCTAATCCAAGTGACACAGATGATTGTAAGCTTGTAATTCATACAAAGCAAACTTTTTATCGATTTATACTAGGCATAGATGATATTGAAAAAATTAAAACAGGTTTATCAGGTATTGTAGCGACATTAAATGCAAAAAAGGTAGTGGAACTTCTTCTTATGAAGTACAATGGACTAAGAAAAGTTTTATTTACGCAAGAAATAAAAGAAGCAGAAACAACTTATATAATGTATTTAAAGAACGTTTATAGTACTTTCTTTGTTGAGAAAATGAATAATAATTTATTAAGCAAAGCAAATTATGCATACCAATTTGCAATTATTGAAGAGAAGATAAAATCTTATAATGATACTTATAGTAAGATTGTCGAACAGTTAGATGATGATGAAAAAGGTGCCTTAACTTTTCTTGAAGATGCTATAGCAACTCCTAATCCAGATAATCCAAATGACCGTGAGATTATAATTAGGTCAAGACAAACTTTTTATTTTTTTTATAAGTTTGTATTACATTCAGATAAAATAAATAGATTCAGGATGGCTGTATCAGGCATTGTAGCGACATTGCAGGCAAAGAAAATAGCAGAAGAGGCTCTTGCAAATTACAATGGACCAGAAAAAAATATATTGGTACAAAAGTTAAAGAATGCAGAGATAACTTATGTAAAGTATTTGAAAAATATTTGTAATACTTCCTCTGTTGATGAAATGGAAAATAATTTATTTTTATTGAGGAAAAGAACCTATACACCTCAATTTAAAATGATTGAAGATAAGGTAAAATCTTATAATGATACTTATAGTAAAATTGTCGAACAGTTAGATGACGATGAAAAAGGTGCCTTAACTTTTCTTGAAGATGCTATAGCAACTCCTAATCCAGGTAATCCAGATGACCGTGAGATTATAATTAGGTCAAGACAAACTTTTTATTTTTTTTATAAGTTTGTATTACATTCAGATAAAATAAATAGATTCAGGATGGCTTTATCAGGCATTGTAGCGACATTGCAGGCAAAGAAAATAGCAGAAGAGGCTCTTGCAAATTACAATGGACTAGAAAAAAATGTACTGATACAAAAGTTAAAGAATGCAGAGATAACTTATGTAAAATATTTAAAAAGCATTTGTGATACTTCTTCTGTTGATGAAATGGAAAATAATTTATTGAAAGAAACAATCTATGCATCCCAATTTAAGGGTATTACAGATGAGATATATTCTTATAATATTAGTTATGATCAAATTGCAGAACAATTGAGTGATAAGGAAAGAGATGCTTTAATTTTCCTTAGAAATTCTGTAGAAGCCTCTAATCCAGATTATCCAGATGATCATGAGATTATAATTGAGACAAAAAAGAATTACAATCTTTTTATATTGAATGCAAAAGATGATGTTAATAAACTAAAAATAGCTCTGTCATGCATTGTAACAGTATTACAGGTAAATAAAACAGCAGCAGAAGTTATTGAAAAACATACTGAATCAGAAAAAAAGATGATTGAACAAATATTGGGGGATGAAAAATTAAGATATAGAAAATTTTTAAAAAGTATTTTTAATACTAATTTTTTTGATGATATTTATATTAATTTGACTTGAGGAAAATATAACACGTACCTATTGGAGGCTGTTATAAATGGAACATATCGTTACTGTAATATTTTTAGTACAATCTTGGAACAATTAAGCAATGAAGAGAGAGATGCTTTAGCTTTTCTTGAAAATGCTTTAACAAACTCTAATTCAGGTAATTCAGATGACCATGGGATTATAATGAGAACAAAACGGAACTACAAGCGCTTCATATTGGATACAGATGATATTGATAAACTTAAAACAGCTTTATTGCAGATAGTACTGACATTAAGTACAAAAAAAATAGCAGAAGAAACTCTTTCAATGTATGCTCAAGCGGGGAAAAATATATTTGTGCCAAAATTAGAAGATACGGAAAGAGAATATATGAATCATTTAAAGAATATTTGTGATACTACTTCTATTAAGGAAATGTATGCTAATTTATTAGGAAATGCAAATAGTTCATCTAAATTTAAAAGTATTATAAGGAGCATTAAAGATTATGATTCTATTATAGGGGAATTAAATAATGGAGAAAGAGATGCCTTAATTTTCCTTGAAAAATCTACAATAGATCCTAATCCAAATGGATTGGATGACCATAAAATTATAATTCAAACGAAACGGAACTATGATCGACTTATACTGTATGCAGCAGATGATATTGGTAGACTAGAAACAGTTCTATCAGATATTGGAACGACATTGAAGATAGATAAAAAAGCAAAAGATGATCTTAAAGAGTATACTAAGTTGGGAAAATCAGTTCTTGAACAAAGATTAAAAGATACAGAAACAGAATACATGAAGCATTTAAAAGACACTTGTAATACTTCTTCTTTCGAGGAGATGTATGCTAATTTATTAAAAAATACAAATAGTTCATCTAAATTTGAAAATATTATAAGGAGCATTAAAGATTATGATTCTATTATAGGGAAATTAAATAATGAAGAAAGAGATGCCTTAATTTTCCTTGAAAAATCTACAATAGATCCTAATCCAAATGGATTGGATGACCATAAAATTACAATTCAAACGAAACGGAACTATGATCGACTTATAAGGTACGCAGTAGGTGATATTAATAGACTAAAAACAGTTCTATCAGATATTGG
Source organism: Borrelia persica No12 (assembly GCF_000500045.1). Lineage (GTDB taxonomy): Bacteria > Spirochaetota > Spirochaetia > Borreliales > Borreliaceae > Borrelia > Borrelia persica. The sequence continues at coordinate 6,919 of NZ_AYOT01000050.1, forward strand.
AACGATATTGAAGATAGATAAAAAAGCAAAAGATGATCTTAAAGAATATACTAAGTCGGGAAAATCATTTCTTGAACAAAGATTAAAAGATGCAGAAACAGAATATATGAAACATTTAAAGAACATTTGTGGTGTTTTTGGTGAAATGTATAATAATTTATTAAGGAAAACAGACAATGCATCTCAATTTAGAATTATCGTAGATTCTATAAAGTATTATAGCAGTATTATGGAACAGCTCAATGATGATGAAAAAAATGCTTTGGTTTTCTTTGAAAGTTCTTTAACAATGTGTAATCCAAATGATCTTAAGTTTATAACCCATACGAAAGATAACTTTTCTATTTTTATGTTAGAAATGGGCATTGATAAGCTTAAAGTATTTTTATCAGGGATTGTGAGGACATTAAATACAAAAAGGGAAGCAGAGGTAGTCCTTGAGAATTATGCTTGGACAAATAGAGATAAGCTTAAGAAAAGATTACAAAGCGAAGAGATAAACTATATAAAGCATTTAAGAAGAATTTGTAATACTTACTCTTTAGATGAAATGTACAATACTTTGTCAAGTAGAGCGAATAATTCATTTCGATTTGTAGTTATTACAATTTATGTGAAATATTATAAAAAGCTTATAATAAAATATAATGATGGTTCTGCTTTGCAAGTTTTTACTAGTGATGCAGCAAAAATAGCAATTGTTAAATTACTTGATAAGCTTAATCTAAGCTCTGACCAGAAGGAAGCAGCTGAATATTTAAGAAAGGTCTTAGTTGATATTGTTAAAATGTACACTGATTATGAGTTTTGTGATTTATTGTTTAAGTTAGGTGATAGTAAAGTTAAAGCAATTATGAACAATATTTTTACAAATCATTTATATTTTATCAATAAAACTAAAGAAGCTGTTGGAGATATCCAATATGAAGCTGTGAAGAAAACCTTAAATGATAGGTTAAAAGAAGCGGAAGATAGATATTTAGGATTGTTAAAAGATTATAGTGGTATCAATCTTACTCTTGATCAAAAATATGATAACCTTTCGGGGCATCGTGATGGTTCTGATTTTGATAGTATTAGTAAGGATGCAATTGAAGAAGTAGCAAAAATGTCAATTGTTAAATTACTTGGTAAGTTTAATCTAAGCTCTGACCAGAAGGAAGCATCTGAATATTTAAGAAAGGCATTAGTGTATACTGCTAAAACATATACTAATGTTGAGTTTTATGCTCTATTGAATGAATTAGGTGATAGTAGGGTTAAAGCGATTATGAACAATATTTTTGAAAATCATTTATATTTTATCACTGTAGCTAGACTGTCTGTTGCAAATGTTCAAGATGAGGCTTTAAAGCAAACTTTAAATGGTAGGTTAAAAGAGACGGAGGATAGATATTTAGGATTATTAAAAGATTATAGCGGTGTCAATCTTACTCTTGATCAAAAATATGATAACCTTTCGGGGCATTGTGATGGTTCTGATTTTGATAGTATTGATAGAGAGGCAATTGAAGAAGGTCTAAAAATAGCAATTGCTGAATTACTTGATGAGTTTAATCTAAGCTCTGACCAGAAGGAAGCATCTGAATATTTAAGAAAGGCATTAGTGTATACTGCTAAAACATATACTAATGTTGAGTTTTATGCTCTATTGAATGAATTAGGTGATAATAGGGTTAAAGCAATTGTGAACAATATTTTTGAAAATCATTTATATTTTATCAATAAAATTAAAGAAGCTATTGGAAATATCCAAGATGAGGCTTTAAAGCAAACTTTAAATGATATGTTAAGAGAAAGGGAAGATAGATATTTAGGATTATTAAAAGATTATAGCGGTATCAATCTTACTCTTAAGCAAAAATATGGTAACCTTTGGGGCATCGCGATGGCTCTTGATTTTCAAGATATGAGTAGTGTATTAGCTGAAGTGAAAGAACCTGCAGGACAAAGATCTTTCCAAGAAATAGTAGGAAAAATAAGATTAATTCAGGATTTGCGAAATACAGCTAGTTCACATGAAATTAATAAAATATTTACTGCTTATGGTGCTCCTGAACCTGCTGATCAATATGGAATGCGTTCAGTATTTAGTTGCCGTTACATATTTTCTTGATGGTAGTTATATTCATTATTCAGGGGATGATGCATATTCTCAAGAACGTAGAAAATTAGTCTATTTAGCTTTTGATTATGATTCTTATAATTTTGTATTCTTTGGTGCATTTTTTAGCAAACTTATAGATAATGAAGATGTGAGTTATTCCTCTACTATTTTCTTAGGATTAGTTTTCCAATTTTTGGAAGAGTTTTCTAGTAGTTATTATTTATCTGCATTTAAAACACTGAGAGAAAAAATAGATAGTCTTGTTAAGTTAGATCATAATGATATAAATATATTGCATAAACAATTTGTTTTCCTTAAAGAAGGAAAGCAAAAATTAGTACAAATAAAAGATCAAATTCACAAAGATTATGCTAAGAATGTAGGTGACGTTCACCCTATTACTGGTGTTCCTAATACTTCAGAGACATTGTATGAGTATTTAATAGATAGAACTCGTAATTATGAGTTAAGAGTTCGTGATGCATTACGAAAAATAGGTGGTGCAGATACTAAGATTATTAGGATCTTAAGTAAAATATAAATATTGTTAAATTTTAAAGTAATTTTATAAACAACAGAATAAAAGAATATCTTTTTCTCTGTTGTTGTCTTTTATTTGTGTTCTTGATCTTGAAATACAAATCAATAATATTGTTGTTGCTAAATAAGATGCGGTTATAGCAGGAGGTGTGGCTTTTATGGTAGTTACATATACCTTTTAAGGTTTTAGGCGTTCTTGGTATTTTAATAATTCATCAATTTTTATGTATTGATAAAACAGTCAATATACTGAAATATGTAGTAAGCAATATATTTATCATAAATAAATATCACAAAGAAAAAATATTCAATAAATGTTAATTCTAGAATATTAAAATAATTATATTATGTGATAGAATATTGAACTCAATTTCAGATTGAAGATCAGAGATATAAAGCTAAAAAAACTGCTTAGATATATTAAATATAGTAAAGATAATTCACCTAATGTAGAAGGTAGAAATGAACAATTAATATAGATGCGAAAGAATATTATAGAGTGAAGAGAAAGCTTGCTAGTGTTTTTGATAATTATTTGTGTTGTGAAAGCCTCTATTTTCTAAAGTGAATGGTAGTGAAGAAGGATTAGTTGTTTCTCCTTTAGGTTGTAATTAATAATTATAATTATTCGGGTGATGTGTTGGATGCTTAGAAGCTTATGCGTATACTGAAAGCTAAAGAGTATGGAATGGGATTTAGAATGGCTGATGAGAAAAATATGTGAAAATAGTAAAACAATTGAAAAAATTAATTGTTTTTTTGAATATTATTGTGTGATATTATTTGTACACAAAAACATAATTTATTTTCGTTTTTGTGTTACACTCTGAATAAGATAAATAATTTCGGTTGTTGGTTTTATTCTTTTATCTTCAATAGAGCACTTATTTGGTGTGTTATAATTAAGTAAAATATAGTAAAAATTAAAAAGAAAATTTGTTGAGGTTAAATATGAGTGTTGCATTAAAAGAGCAGGTATATGATGAACAAGTATCTAAAAGTTCGGTTAGGTCTGAGAGAGGTAAAAAAGAATATCATAGTGGGGCGTTTGATGGGCAGATTATCAGTTATTATGTTCTTGAAGAAAAATTTGATCTTCTTCAAGATAGGATGATGGATAATTTTCACTATTTAGATGATAAGATAAGTATACTCAAAATTGATATGAATGATAAAATAGATAAACTTGATGCAAAGATAGACGGAGTAGAGACTAGACTTGATGCAAAGATAGACGGAGTAGAGACTAGACTTGATGCAAAGATAGACGGAGTAGAGACTAGACTTAATGCAAAGATAGACAAGCTTGATGCTAGGGTAGATAAACTTGATATTAGAATGGATAAACTTGATGAAAAGATAGATGGAGTTAGGAGTGATTTGGGACAAATGAAATCCAATTTGACTTTGATTGAGAGTCGACTAGGCTTAATTGAAAACAAGTTAGGATTTAAGGGACAGTTAGTTTCATCTTTGACGGTTATTGCTACTCTTGCTGTGTCGTATTTTGTAGCACAAGTGTTTGTGATGTTAGGCAAATATTTTTCTATTTCATAATATATATAAACAAAAATAGTCAACAAAACTCTCAAGCAACCTATGCTGAAATTAACTTGTGATGGAACAATCGTAACAACTTAATATGATTTTGTTATGTATATGGTGAAGATGCTCAAAAAATAAAAGAGGTTGTGTCCAGTTGAGGTTGTTAATAAGGTATTGGATGCACTTAATTTAATTATTAAGCAGACAGTGAAAATTAAAATTTCTAAGGTCAACAAAGTTATTAAGAATTGCATAATATGAAGTTATATAGTTTTAAAACTTTTAGAGTGTAGTGATAGTAATAAAGGTTTAAGAAAATATAAAATTATTTGAAGAGCATTAATGTATAGCATATTTTAATAATATTATTTATTTGACAAAATAATAACTTTGTTTTGTATATTTGAATATACAATTATATGTTGGTATGTCTAGTAAATTTAATAGTTCACTTAACTGTTATTAGAATAATGAAAATGATAATCAAAATATTCAATATCTCATATAGATTTTTTTAAACTATTTTGTATTCTTGATTTTCAAATATAATCAACATATAATATTAATATAATATTAGTTAATTTTAGTAATTAATTAATGTTGGTTAAAGATAATAAATTTTATTAGGCAATATTGGTGGTTTGTCTGTATGGTGTGAGAAATATTTTTTGAAGATAAAGTTTTATTATATTTGTGTTTTATAAGCTTTTCATTGATTGTTTATAGCTATAAATATCCAGGAGAAGAGGTAAGTTCAGTATAGTTGCTTTTTTGTATTATAAAAAACAGATGTGATTGTTTTGTATTCATATTTAGGTCTAAATATTATACAACTAAGATTAAATTGATTTATTTAAAGAATAATCGAAACAAGTACTGTCATTGTTATTACTGCCATTTTAAATAATATATAAATATTCTTGCATTGTTTTTAATTTGAAAAGGAGATATTAAAATATGAAGTTAATAGATTATGCTTTAATATTATTGTTATTATTGTTAACAATAATAACAATAATATTGGTAAGTTGTCAGCCTCAAAGTTCTGCTCCTGTAGGAGTGGACTCAGGTGATTTGTGGAGAAGGGATAATAGAGATCTGATAGAAGAGGTGAAATCAATTGATACATTACTTGATACATTTAATTTATCAGATGAACATAAGGAAGTAGCTAGGTATTTAAGAAAGGCATTAGTAGATACTGCTAAAACATATAGTAATGATACGTTTTATGATCTATTGTCTAAATTAGGTGCTGGTCAAGTTAAAACAATTGTGAACAATATGTTAGACAATCATCATTTGCGTTTGTTTTATCAAGCTAGCAAAATTATTGAAAATGTCCAAGATGAGGCTGTAAAAAAAACTTTAAATTATAAGTTAAAAGAGACGGAAGATAGATATTTAGGATTATTAAAAGATTATAGCGATATCAATCTTACTCTTGCTGAGATATATAGTAATCTTTCAGAGCATCGCAATGGCTTTAATTTTAAAGATATGAGTAGTAAATTAACTGAAGTGCAAGAACCTGAAGTACAAAGATCTGTCCAAGAAATAGTAAAAAAAATAGGACTAATTCAGGATTTGCAAAATACAGCTAGCTCAGATGAAATTCATAAAGTATTTACTGATTATGGTGCTTCTGAACCTGCTGATCAATATGGAATGCGTTCAGTATTTAGTGCCGTTACATATTTTCTTGATGGTAGTCATATTCATTATTCAGGGGATGATGCGTATTCTCAAGAACGTAGAAAATTAGTCTATTTAGCGTTTGATTATGATTTTGATGACCTTGTATTTTTTAGTGCTTTTTTTAACAAACTTATAGGTAATGTAAATGCGGGTTATTACTTTACTACTTCCTTAGGATTAGGTTTCGAATTTTTGAAAGTGTTTTCTAGTAGGTATTATTTATCTTCATTTAAAACACTGAGAGAAAAAAGAGATGATCTTGTTAAGCTAGATTATAATGATATAAATACACTGCATCAACAATTTGTTTTCCTTCAAGAAGGAAAGCAAAAATTAGTACAAATAAAAGATCAAATTCACAAAGATTATACTAAGAATGTAGGTCTCATTAGAACTAGTACTGGTATTCCTAATGCTCCAAATACATTGCATGAGTATTTAATAGATGAAACTCGTAGTTATGAGTCAAGAGTTCGTGATGCATTACGAAAAATACGTGATGCGGATACTAATATTATTAGGATCTTAAGTAAAATATAAATATTGTTAAATATTAAAGTAATTTTATAAACAACAGAATAAAAGAATATCTTTTTCTCTGTTGTTGTCTTTTATTTATGTTCTTGATCTTGAAATGCAAAGCAATGACATTACTTTAAAATCTCTTGCGACGAGTTTAGAATATTGCTTGGAGATTTTAGAGTATGGAAAAGTCAGAAAGGAAATTTGTATATTGAGAATTTGTTGAATGGGGATAAAAATTATTTGATAGGAAAGCGATCAAAGCTACATGCTGGATAATATACTATTTAAGATTATTGACATAATAAGTAAATTAATTAATAATAACTATTGTCAACATTTTTCATAATTTGTATTGTTTTGTCTTGAAAATTTGGATTAGGTGATATATAGTTACTGTATCAGCAATTGTGTAGTTTTATGCCAGTAGAGTGATGATGAATGAAAGTATTTTGACAGTAATGTTAATATTATAAGATAGAAAAGCAGATAGTGTTAATAAAATCAGAATTAAAAAATAAGTCTAAAATAAATAAAATGACTTTATATGCTCCAAGAGCATATAAAGCATTAAAACCTTTATCTATAGATAAACCACTAGAAATAAGGTCATATAATTTTGAAATGGCTGTTATGTATAAGAGAGTACCAATTAATGGTGATAACAATATAGAAGTAGGTGTGATAGAAGATGAAGAAGAAATTAGAAATAATTTTGGATATGGAGCTGGTGATCGTAGTTTAAAAGTAAAGGAAAACGAAGAAGGGATTACAGTTAATTGTGTGTATCAAAATACAGAAATTCTGGTTAATGATGATGATATTTCTGGAAGAGAAATTATAAAAATAAAAAAAGATGAGATAGATGAATTTAGAAAAGCAATGATTAATGGTGGAGACTTTAATTGTGTTATTTATAAAAATGATAATAAGGCGTGTGAGATGAAATTTGAAAGCAGAAAAAGGTAAGATTTCTTTGATTTTATGCAGAATATATTTTTTTAGATTTTACCTAATCTAGATTACTCATTTGTAATTGCTTAAGGGAACTTAAAAAGCATATTATTTTGGATTGAGAATCTAAAGTATTTATTGATTTGAATAGTGGGCAAAAATTTTTTGAAATTTTTGGCATTTTTGTAATATTTTGGAGATGTTTTATAATTATTTTGTTGTATAGTAAGTATAAAACTTAGTGTTGTTAAAATAGTAAATAAATATAATCAAGTTATTAACATTGTTTTAATTTTAAAAAGGAGATATTAAAATATGAAGATAAAAAATTTTATTTTAATGTTATTACTATTAGCAAGTTGCAATTTTAAAAAACAAAGTTTTGCTCCTACTCCTATAAAAGTGCATTCAAGTGGTGTTATAGAAAGAGGTAATAAAATTACAGTTAAATCAAGCTTAATTAAGGATTTGAAAAATATAGCTACTTCAGATAAAATTAACAGAGTATTTAAAGCTCATGATGCTTCTGAGCCTGATAATCAAGGTGGAATGAGTCAAGTCTTTTCTGTAATGCTATATTCAGTTACATATGAAGGAATGAGTCGTTTTGACTATGATTATAAAAATAATGAGAGAGATAGAAGATTGATTTATTTGGCTTTTGATTATGATTCTAATCACTTGAAATTATTTAGTATAATTTTGAACAAATTATTATCAGGCTTTGGAAAGCCTTATAATGCTTTAGATATAGCAACGTATGCTTTATTTCGGTTGGCAGTGTTTTCTAGAAAATATTACTTATCTTCATTTAAAACACTAAGGGAAAAAAAAGATAATCTTGTTAATCTAGAGATTGAGGACCTAGAAAAATTGAAACGATATTTTGAGTTACTTAACGAAGACGGAAAAGTTAAATTAGAAGAGATACAAGATGAGATAAGGGAAGATTATGTTAATGATGTGGGGCGTATTAGAACTGGTGGCGATGATGCTCAATTAGTATATAGCTATTTAACAGATATAACTCGTAATTATCAAATAAGAGCTGATAATGTATTACGAAAAATAGGTGATGCAGATACTAATATTATTAAGATCTTAAATAAAATATAAATATTATTTATTGCATTTGAAAGAATTATTATGAACAATGGAAGAAAAGAATATCTTCTCTTTGTCTATCTATTAATGATGTGGTGATAAAACTATTTAAATAGAATAATGAACAAATTTATGAGTTAAATTATGAAGAATTCTAATATTAAAATAATAAAAAATTGGAGACTGTTGTATAAGTTGACAATTGAAAAAGATAAGGGAAAGAGTCTAATATATTTTTTATATAATAGAAGAAAGATATCATTTATACTAATAACAATTAAACTAGTTTAATTGTTATTAGTATAAATGATATCTTTCTTCTATTATATAAAAAATATATTAGACTCTTTCCCTTATCTTTTTCAATTGTCAACTTATACAACAGTCTCCAATTTTTTATTATTTTAATATTAGAATTCTTCATAATTTAACTCATAAATTTGTTCATTATTCTATTTAAATAGTTTTATCACCACATCATTAATAGATAGACAAAGAGAAGATATTCTTTTCTTCCATTGTTCATAATAATTCTTTCAAATGCAATAAATAATATTTATATTTTATTTAAGATCTTAATAATATTAGTATCTGCATCACCTATTTTTCGTAATACATTATCAGCTCTTATTTGATAATTACGAGTTATATCTGTTAAATAGCTATATACTAATTGAGCATCATCGCCACCAGTTCTAATACGCCCCACATCATTAACATAATCTTCCCTTATCTCATCTTGTATCTCTTCTAATTTAACTTTTCCGTCTTCGTTAAGTAACTCAAAATATCGTTTCAATTTTTCTAGGTCCTCAATCTCTAGATTAACAAGATTATCTTTTTTTTCCCTTAGTGTTTTAAATGAAGATAAGTAATATTTTCTAGAAAACACTGCCAACCGAAATAAAGCATACGTTGCTATATCTAAAGCATTATAAGGCTTTCCAAAGCCTGATAATAATTTGTTCAAAATTATACTAAATAATTTCAAGTGATTAGAATCATAATCAAAAGCCAAATAAATCAATCTTCTATCTCTCTCATTATTTTTATAATCATAGTCAAAACGACTCATTCCTTCATATGTAACTGAATATAGCATTACAGAAAAGACTTGACTCATTCCACCTTGATTATCAGGCTCAGAAGCATCATGAGCTTTAAATACTCTGTTAATTTTATCTGAAGTAGCTATATTTTTCAAATCCTTAATTAAGCTTGATTTAACTGTAATTTTATTACCTCTTTCTATAACACCACTTGAATGCACTTTTATAGGAGTAGGAGCAAAACTTTGTTTTTTAAAATTGCAACTTGCTAATAGTAATAACATTAAAATAAAATTTTTTATCTTCATATTTTAATATCTCCTTTTTAAAATTAAAACAATGTTAATAACTTGATTATATTTATTTACTATTTTAACAACACTAAGTTTTATACTTACTATACAACAAAATAATTATAAAACATCTCCAAAATATTACAAAAATGCCAAAAATTTCAAAAAATTTTTGCCCACTATTCAAATCAATAAATACTTTAGATTCTCAATCCAAAATAATATGCTTTTTAAGTTCCCTTAAGCAATTACAAATGAGTAATCTAGATTAGGTAAAATCTAAAAAAATATATTCTGCATAAAATCAAAGAAATCTTACCTTTTTCTGCTTTCAAATTTCATCTCACACGCCTTATTATCATTTTTATAAATAACACAATTAAAGTCTCCACCATTAATCATTGCTTTTCTAAATTCATCTATCTCATCTTTTTTTATTTTTATAATTTCTCTTCCAGAAATATCATCATCATTAACCAGAATTTCTGTATTTTGATACACACAATTAACTGTAATCCCTTCTTCGTTTTCCTTTACTTTTAAACTACGATCACCAGCTCCATATCCAAAATTATTTCTAATTTCTTCTTCATCTTCTATCACACCTACTTCTATATTGTTATCACCATTAATTGGTACTCTCTTATACATAACAGCCATTTCAAAATTATATGACCTTATTTCTAGTGGTTTATCTATAGATAAAGGTTTTAATGCTTTATATGCTCTTGGAGCATATAAAGTCATTTTATTTATTTTAGACTTATTTTTTAATTCTGATTTTATTAACACTATCTGCTTTTCTATCTTATAATATTAACATTACTGTCAAAATACTTTCATTCATCATCACTCTACTGGCATAAAACTACACAATTGCTGATACAGTAACTATATATCACCTAATCCAAATTTTCAAGACAAAACAATACAAATTATGAAAAATGTTGACAATAGTTATTATTAATTAATTTACTTATTATGTCAATAATCTTAAATAGTATATTATCCAGCATGTAGCTTTGATCGCTTTCCTATCAAATAATTTTTATCCCCATTCAACAAATTCTCAATATACAAATTTCCTTTCTGACTTTTCCATACTCTAAAATCTCCAAGCAATATTCTAAACTCGTCGCAAGAGATTTTAAAGTAATGTCATTGCTTTGCATTTCAAGATCAAGAACATAAATAAAAGACAACAACAGAGAAAAAGATATTCTTTTATTCTGTTGTTTATAAAATTACTTTAATATTTAACAATATTTATATTTTACTTAAGATCCTAATAATATTAGTATCCGCATCACGTATTTTTCGTAATGCATCACGAACTCTTGACTCATAACTACGAGTTTCATCTATTAAATACTCATGCAATGTATTTGGAGCATTAGGAATACCAGTACTAGTTCTAATGAGACCTACATTCTTAGTATAATCTTTGTGAATTTGATCTTTTATTTGTACTAATTTTTGCTTTCCTTCTTGAAGGAAAACAAATTGTTGATGCAGTGTATTTATATCATTATAATCTAGCTTAACAAGATCATCTCTTTTTTCTCTCAGTGTTTTAAATGAAGATAAATAATACCTACTAGAAAACACTTTCAAAAATTCGAAACCTAATCCTAAGGAAGTAGTAAAGTAATAACCCGCATTTACATTACCTATAAGTTTGTTAAAAAAAGCACTAAAAAATACAAGGTCATCAAAATCATAATCAAACGCTAAATAGACTAATTTTCTACGTTCTTGAGAATACGCATCATCCCCTGAATAATGAATATGACTACCATCAAGAAAATATGTAACGGCACTAAATACTGAACGCATTCCATATTGATCAGCAGGTTCAGAAGCACCATAATCAGTAAATACTTTATGAATTTCATCTGAGCTAGCTGTATTTTGCAAATCCTGAATTAGTCCTATTTTTTTTACTATTTCTTGGACAGATCTTTGTACTTCAGGTTCTTGCACTTCAGTTAATTTACTACTCATATCTTTAAAATTAAAGCCATTGCGATGCTCTGAAAGATTACTATATATCTCAGCAAGAGTAAGATTGATATCGCTATAATCTTTTAATAATCCTAAATATCTATCTTCCGTCTCTTTTAACTTATAATTTAAAGTTTTTTTTACAGCCTCATCTTGGACATTTTCAATAATTTTGCTAGCTTGATAAAACAAACGCAAATGATGATTGTCTAACATATTGTTCACAATTGTTTTAACTTGACCAGCACCTAATTTAGACAATAGATCATAAAACGTATCATTACTATATGTTTTAGCAGTATCTACTAATGCCTTTCTTAAATACCTAGCTACTTCCTTATGTTCATCTGATAAATTAAATGTATCAAGTAATGTATCAATTGATTTCACCTCTTCTATCAGATCTCTATTATCCCTTCTCCACAAATCACCTGAGTCCACTCCTACAGGAGCAGAACTTTGAGGCTGACAACTTACCAATATTATTGTTATTATTGTTAACAATAATAACAATAATATTAAAGCATAATCTATTAACTTCATATTTTAATATCTCCTTTTCAAATTAAAAACAATGCAAGAATATTTATATATTATTTAAAATGGCAGTAATAACAATGACAGTACTTGTT
>NZ_AYOT01000051.1 GCF_000500045.1 Borrelia persica No12
ACTAGTCTCTAAAATTGTATTCTTAATCGTTTTTCCAAGGCCGTCAATGAAAGATACTCTGTCCCCAACTTTAAGTTTATGTGTGTACATAACTGTGGCGTTCCAATATATAAATCTTATAGTCATATTACTGCCAATAGCAATTTCTTGTTGCGGAATAAATTGTAAACCAAAATCTTCAAGTGGCAAATAATCTATGTCTGAACTTGGAGGTGTAGCATTTGTAAAAATATAGTTACAATCAACATGAGTTTGACCCCTATTTGCTTCTTGGAGAAGTTGTTTATGATCTTTAGGTATAATGTCTGTTCTGACACTTTGAACATACTTTTTAGTAATTTTTTCAAGGAATTCACGAGGTGTATTTGCGCAGAAACTTTCAGTTATGATTTTTGTTCTATCCTCATAACTCATATTAATTATGTTTCTATTTGGGAAAGCCGATTTAATTGCTTCTTCAACGGTCATACCGTAAAATTGATTTGGATCAAGCTCGCGATTGAAATAATTGCTTTTTGTTGCTAAATGTATTTCAAGATCAACACTAAAATC
>NZ_AYOT01000052.1 GCF_000500045.1 Borrelia persica No12
TCATGGGTACACCTAAATATCCGGCCATAATAAAGTCATAATTCTTTAATTCTGCAAACTTCTTATATAGTATTTTTACAATATTGCCTTCATTGACATTATTAGTAAAGTCAATTGGCAGGTTCCAGAGAGTTAACTTACATCTTTTTGCGCGTACATAATTATTACTTGAATACATATCAGATATTGACATGTCAATATGTATACCATCTTCTGTATTAATTAC
>NZ_AYOT01000053.1 GCF_000500045.1 Borrelia persica No12
TTTATAAACCAAGCCTATGAAAAAATTATTAGCAAACTTAATAATAATCAATCTAGTAGTATGGATAATATTACCAGTCAAGTTATCAATAAGTTTGGAAATAATTTATCACAAGACACGTTAAGTAAAGACCATTATTTAGTAGGTCTTTATTACTCTTCTTTGAAAAAAATACCAGTACCAAAATATTTAACTGGTATTAGCAACGATTTCAGTTCAAGTAGTACTAGTACCGTACAAGCAAATAGCTATAATAGTAGTAGCCAATCTTATAGAGAATCCGTGTCTATGTATAGTTTGCTAAACAGACGTTATATCTTTGAACTTGGTTCTACTCACGACAATCTGAAAATGAAGAAATCATTATACAAACAGATAGCTCATATGATAATAAGCCTATTTACTTAATTGTAAAAGTCAAAGTAATATCTAATTCAACTTCACAAGCTACTAAAAAAGTTAGTATCCAGTACAACAGTTATTCTTCAACTAACAGGACTATATTTAGACTTGCTTCCGTACACGGTGGTACATTATTTGAAAATAATATTTTAGAAGGTTGGTACATGCAAAAAAACGTGGGGGGTAATCCTTTGCTTCTTAAGTTATAATTTTTTTTTGCTATATTTATATTTTTGCTATATATTTAACTATACCATTTATTATAAAAAGCGAGGTTAAAGGATTATGCAAAGTCTGAGTGCTTTATCTGAACTTTTACTTAATATTGACGGCACTAAACTTATTATTATTGCTCTTCTCATTTTAGGTATGGGTTCTCTATTTGTTTTTCTTCTTAAACCAGTAACTAAAGACATTATCAA
>NZ_AYOT01000054.1 GCF_000500045.1 Borrelia persica No12
AAGAGTTGATAAAAATAGTAAAATCAATATATTGAAGAACAATGAAGAGTCTTTATCAAAACTGGAAAAAAATTTAATGGAATAGTTTATAGTAATAGCAGTCTATTTGTTTTTTATCCAATCAATGGAATAGGAAATAGGTTTAGTTGTTGTTGTCAATTTGTACTAATAACAACTAAACTAGTTTAGTTGTTATTAGTACAAATTGACAACAACAACTAAACCTATTTCCTATTCCATTGATTGGATAAAAAACAAATAGACTGCTATTACTATAAACTATTCCATTAAATTTTTTTCCAGTTTTGATAAAGACTCTTCATTGTTCTTCAATATATTGATTTTACTATTTTTATCAACTCTTMTATTAATAACTTTAGAACTCAATTTCCTTGCAAAGCGAGMATTYAAACTCTTCATCCTTAATTGCATTCTTTCTTCTTTAATTCTTCTCTCTTTCTCCTCATGTTCAACCCAATCCTCAATACCCTTATCCGACCCATATCTTCTTTGAAATTCTTTAAGTTCACGATCCATTTTCGCTATATTAGCATCAACCTGATCCATAAACGCTTCTATATCCATTTCTTCATCTCTAAAACCTTTCTTTTTTTTAGGAAATTTAATATATTTCATCATAAATAAGACTCTCTTAATAGTAATAAGATACTATACTAGTATAACAAATAAAAGAGATAGCAACAATTATTCGTTACTCTCTCTTATATCTTATAAAAGATCTTTGTCATACAGTTATATAAATTGTAGTTCATAATATCTAATATTACGTATATTTTTTTATCATTGGCTTGTTAAAATTCATATTTCTTTGATATATTATCAAATTGATAATCAATTTATTGTGAAAAATAAAGATTTTACTTTATAATTATGCATTAATAGATCTATTTTTATAGATTGTTTATTTCTTGTATATATTTTTACAAGTAAAAATATATCATAAATGATTTTTGAGCTAATTAACAATCTATTTACTATGACACATCATATAGGCTTGGTCGCTTTCCCATTAAATAATTTTCGTATCCATTCAACAAACTCTCAATATACAAATTTCCTTTCTGGCCTTTCCAGACTCTAAAGTCTTCAAGTAATATCCTAAAATCATCACAAGTAAGCGAATATAAATCTGCTACCATGAAATTAATTTGATTCTCTATTAAGTCAAAAAATTTATCTTTAGGGTTAAGACTTAGAATTTTACGTTTTGCAACATCTGTAAACTCAAAATATTTCAAGTCAAGCAACCACTTGAAATCATTTGGATTATTCTTAACAATTAATATGCAAGCATTCATTGCAAGAAGTAAATTCACAGGATTTGT
>NZ_AYOT01000055.1 GCF_000500045.1 Borrelia persica No12
TTAGATCTTGAGTTTACTGCTGAGAGGCTTATTATTGATATTTCATCATAAAAGGACACACTCATGTTAAAAATACCTTCTTTTCTTCAAGGCACTCAAGTAGAAAAAATAATTGAATCTGAAATTAACTTTATAGACAAAATAATTAATGAAATTAAAACACTGACTCAAAATTTCACTGATATTACTGCAAAAAAATATTTAAATTCACGTTTTATTGCATTCTGGTTATCCGAAATACTTCAAATAATATATTCAAAAAACCAAACTCTAGATACTCTGGCACAGAACATTGATAGTGTCCTTTTTGCTTTACGATATATCGGCACACATGAATCGTTCAAAAAATTATTTAAAGCTTTTCTCAACGTTGATATCGAACCTAAAACTTCTGCTCC
>NZ_AYOT01000056.1 GCF_000500045.1 Borrelia persica No12
TTAAAAATAAAGCTTGGATTATGACCATGTTGCCTAAAGAATATGAACATTCTATTTATGCTTTTATCAGAAAACTTATTCCTATTGGTCGCGTACTTAAAATACAAAACCATGAAGGCGTATATATTAAAGAATTTAACGGATAAGGAGTTTTTATGAGCGAAACAGAAGATACTGTTGTCAAACATGATGATACAGTTCACGTAAAAGACCTTAATAAGGTAAGTACAGTAACAGATAATGATCTTTTGGTT
>NZ_AYOT01000057.1 GCF_000500045.1 Borrelia persica No12
TGTTTTTGGTGGAGTTGTTTCTGTTTCTGTTTTTGGTGGAGTTGTTTCTGTTTCTGTTTTTGGTGGAGTTGTTTCTGTTTCTGTTTTTGGTGGAGTTGTTTCTGTTTTTGTTTTTGGTGGAGTTGTTTCTGTTTCTGTTTTTGGTGGAGTTGTTTCTGTTTCTGTTTTTGGTGGAGTTGTTTCTGTTTTTGTTTTTGGTGGAGTTGTTTCTGTTTCTGTTTTTGGTGGAGTTGTTTCTGTTTCTGTTTTTGGTGGAGTTGTTTCTGTTTTTGTTTTTGGTGGAGTTGTTTCTGTTTTTGTTTTTGGTGAAGTTGTTGCTGTTCTTGTTTTTGGTGGAGTTGTTGATTTAGTATCGCAACTGATTATTAATATAATAATTGTTAATGATGATATATTTAATATTTCTGTAATTTTATTCATTTTAAGTTTTTATATTAATTTTCCAAATGTATTTTTTTATTAAAAAATATCAAACCGCTATCTTTCTCTATTATCGAATAATTATTGTTTGGGTATGAATTTTGATATTTTTTTACATATGTCAAAACCTCTTCTGCATCCTTTTTAGCTAAGTTGTAAATGTGTAAAACTTTATTATTATTCATTAAACCTTCATAAAAAGTATTATAATAATCATCATGATTGTCAGAATAAGCACAAGAAATTAATTTAATGTATAAGGGATAATCAAACCAATGCTGCATCTTTTCAATATCTATTGCTGAAATTTTAAGGTTGTCTTGTAGATGTTCAGTTTGCTTATTATAATTTTCTATAGCCTGTATTGCTTCTTTTTCAGCTTGTTTTGTTTTTATAATATTTGCAAGAATGTTTTTAATTCTATTAAGCCCCGAATACAATAAGAAATTATTAAAACTTACTTTTGAAAATGGTTTATTGCAATCCTTAAAGGGGTCGTCAAAGTTTTCAATATCTTTACTATTATTAGGATTTAGGAAAGTATTTTTTAAAAAAACAAAAGCTTTCTTTTCTTCAGAATTTAGCTTTTCTTCTAGAATTTCTTCTATTAGCTTTAAAACTTCTTGTGCTGATGCTTTTTTAATAATTGAAATTTCTTCTTCTGGTAATTCTGCTTTAGTTGTTTGATCATTTGACATACTGTTATTCTTGCCTAAACTATCATTGATTAAAGGTTTTTCTAAATGAGTCTTACAATTAATTATCAATATGATTATTAATGTACCTAATATTCTTAAAAATTTATTCATAAATATAATCCTTTTTAATGTAAGAAATACTTTGATCAACCAAACATTATTTTTGTTGTATCTCTTGATAAGATCCGTAACTTTTTATTTTTAGGGATTATTAGAACTTTCTTTGATAAATTAGCTTTAACCTTACATACTCTTGTTGTTTTATCATTAATTCTCCTTTTTTTATTCTTTATTTTATCATTTTGAGTTAGTTTGTGTCAACTTTAAGAAAGTTAAAAGAGACTGTAGAAGGGATAAAGAATAAGTTTGATCAAATTGTAGCTGATATGAAAAGAGAAGAGAATCCTAATGCTGCCGGGAGTAGAGAGTACGGTTAATAAATTGGTTAGTGAGCGAATTTAGGGAAAGGATTTTTAGATGTTTTTGTGATTTTGGAGTATGGTGAATGGGACATTGGGAATAAAAAAGGCAGATACAAAGAAGTCAGAGATAGGTGCTTATTTTACAAAGATTTGCTGAGATAATGAAGACAACTAAAGCAAAATTAAAACGAGATTTTAGAGAAGAATGGGAATTATGAAAAGGTGAAAGAAAAGGTTGATGCATTTATCATAACTATAGGGAAGATAGAAGAAGGAGCTAAAATTGAGGCTTCTGGGTGCTAGTGGGTGTTGATTCTATTGGTAATGCTATTAAACAGCAGGATGCCAAAGCTTGCTGATATAAGTGCAGTAAATAAGACACTCAGCACTCTAATTATAGGAATAAGAGACACAGTTGATAGTGGTTTAAAAAAGATATAAATGAAGTATTAGCTACAATTAAGCAAGAAGATAAGGAAGCAGAGAGTTTAGCTAGTGGACAATAATAAGTAATTGTCAATAAAAATCAGTAAGGTAAAAAAAGTCATTTAAAGGAAACACTTCTCTTTGTCTTTTTGAGACATACAGGGAGATGTTTTCTTGTTAGATTTCATTGATTTAATATATTTCTTTTATATTTTTTATTAAGCATTCATTTATTATGTGTGAATATCATTTGTTCGTTTTATTGCGTTTTTTCTGTTGGAGTGAAGTTAAAAAGAGAAAGAGATTCTCTTTAAAGAAGAGAGGGAATCTTTTAAAAAAAAGAAGAAAAAATCATTTAGACCGAGTAACTTTTTTAGAAGTTAGGAGAGCTTATTTAGAGGAGGGAAAAAGTAGATGAGAGAAATTAGAGAAATAAAAATGAATGAAGAAAAGATAGAAGGTAGTGGGAAGATGAGAATAGTTAAACAAATTATTATATTCAGTTTAGTTATGGTTATGGGATGTAATAGTGGGTTATTGGCAGAAGAGAAAGCAAAGAATGAGTTTTTAAGTTCTATAGCGAATTTAGGGAAAGGATTTTTGAAAGTATTTGTTGTAATTTGGGGGGATATGGTGAGTGGGACATTGGGGATAAAAGCGGATACTAAGAAGAGTGATATAGGGAAGTATTTTAGTGATATTGAAAACACTATGAAAACAACCAAGACAAGATTAAACGAAATTTTAGATAAGAATGGACATTATGGAAAGATAAAAGAAAAGGTTGCTGCTTTTATTGCAACTATAGATAAAATTGCAGAAGGAGCAAAGGAAGCAGCAAAAGGGGCTGTAGGTAGTGATGTTATTGGTGGTGCTATTGCTGGTCAGGATGCTGTTCCTGGGGAAGTATCAAGTGTTAACGCACTTGTTAAAGGAATTAAAGAAATAGTTGACGTAGTTTTAAAAAAGGACGAAGGAAATGCAAATGCTACTAAGACTGGAGACACGGAAAAAAAATCTATTGGTAAGTTACTTGGTGCTAACGGAACTGATGGAACAGAACAACAAGCTGCAGCCGCAAGTGCATCCGTAGGAGCAGTAAGTGGTGCTGATATTTTGCGAGCTATTGTTAGTTCTGATGAAGTTGTTAATAATGAGGTTGCGATTGATCAAGCAAAGAATGCAGCAGAAATTGCTGTAGCTAAGAAAGAGACTAAGGATCTTAAAGAACATCAAAAGGATGCGGTTGTTGCAGGAGGGATAGCCTTAAGAGCAATGTCTAAGAATGGAAAATTTGTTGCTAAAACTGGTGAAGACAAGTCTGCTAATGCTATTAACGGTGTGGCAGCGAGTGCAGTTAGTAAGACACTAAGTGCACTAATAATAGGAATAAGAAATACTATTGATAGTGGTTTAAAGGAGATAAATGCAGCATTAGCTACAGTGAAACAAGAAGATAAGGCAGTAGAAGCAGCAGCTAGTGGACCACAATAAATAATTACCGATAAAAATCAGTAAAGAAAAAAAGTTATTTTAAGGAAACATTTCTCTTGTTTTTTATGATGCATACAGGGGAGATGTTTTATTATTAAGCATTAATTTATCATGTGTGCATTTGATATGTGCGTTTCATTCATTTTTCTTGCTTTTTTTCTGTTGAAGTAATGTTGTAGATAGAAAGAGAAGTTCTTAAGTGAATAGAAGAGCTAACTTCTTTATGAAAGATAGGAGCTCTATTCTAAAGATAGAAGATAAGTTTTTTTAGGATGGAGATTTTATTTAGATGAGCTTATTTAGAAGATTTGGTTTAGCTTATCTTATTTATGCGATTCGATTTAGAGAGATGGGATCTTTAGATGATACATGGATTAAAGATAGGTGGGAATTTTTTATAGATTAAGGAGGGAAAAAGGGTTATGAGAGGGATTAGAGGTATTAGAGATAAAGAAGAAATTAGAGGGGGTAGTGGGAAGATGAGAGGCATTAGACGCATTATTGGAATTAGTGTCCGGGGGGGGTATATGTTAGTTATGGGATGTATGTAATAGTGGGTTATTAGCAGAGAAAGAGGGTTAGAGAAGAGGAATAGTTTTTTAGGTTCTTTGGTTAAGATCGGGCAAGGGTTTTATGAGATTTTTGGCGTTTTTTGGGGAATAATGTTATTGGTGATGCACTTACTGCTGTGCCCCCTTTAACCACAGGAGCATATTCAGCAGCAGTGTCACTAGCCCTTTAATTGTTTCAATATCTGCCGCTGCTGCACTAAATTTACCATTCTTAGTAATTGCTTTAAGAGCTACAGCTTTTGCTGCTAAGTCTGCATTACTCTTTGCTCCAGCACCATTAGCATCAAGCAGCATTAGCACCAGTATAGCCAATGTTCCAGCGTCTTTATCGTTACCAGCAAGAGCAACAGTATTAGTCGTAGAATTTTTAATCTTATCTATCCTTGCCCAAGGAGCTGCTTTTGATACTTCAGATGCTAGCTTATCACCCCCCCAGCTCCAGCAAAACCAGTATTATTACTTCCAAGTGCATAGCAGTAGCACTAGCAGCAGCAACATTTACTGAATTA
This sequence comes from Borrelia persica No12, assembly GCF_000500045.1. GTDB lineage: Bacteria > Spirochaetota > Spirochaetia > Borreliales > Borreliaceae > Borrelia > Borrelia persica. The sequence goes on from NZ_AYOT01000057.1 coordinate 4,542, forward strand.
CCAGCAGTTCCCGTTTCAATCTTTATTCCACATTTCTCTGTTACTTCAATAATATTTTAACTTCTGCAATAATAGTCTTAATACTAGCTTCTTCGGCACCAATAGCAGCACCAGCAGTTACTGCAGCACCAATGTCAGTACTAACATCATTAGTTACACCAACCAATTTAGTTAACGCACCAATTAATTGTTCAAAAAAATCATTTGCTCTCTTAATCACACCCTTAACAGTTTCAACTGTGCTACCATCAGCGTTCTTTGTCCCAGAAATATCAACTGACAGCTCTTTTAATTTATTATTAGTATCTTCCAAACCTTTCTTTATCTTCTCAAAATGTTTACCTACCTCACTTTTTTTATCCCCCGATTTAACAATATCAAAACCTAATTCATCTACTGAAGCATTAGATATGTTAACTGTAGCAGTAAGGAAAACAATTGACATGGGACTTAAGACTGTTAAAGACGGCGAGAAAATTGATGCAAATGATACTCCTGTAAGTTCTGATAGTAACACATCAGAACCTAAAAAATGATGATGAATTTCATAATTAGGAAATGGATACTTAACGGTTATTAGAATAATGAAAATGATAGTCACAATATTCAATATCCCATATAGGTTTTTTTAAACTATTTTGTATTCTTGATTTTTGAATATAATCAACATATAATATTAATATAATTTTAGTTAATTTCAATAATTAATTAATATTGGTTAAAGATAATAAATTTTATTAGGCAATATTAGTGGTTTGTCTGTATGGTGTGAGAAATATTTTGAAAAATAAAGTTTTATTATATTTGTGTTTTATAAGCTTTTCATTGATTGTTTATAGCTATAAATATCCAAGAGAAGAGGTAAGTTCAATATAGTTGCTTTTTTGTAAAAAACAGATGTGATTGTTTTGTATTCATAACAAGTACTGTCATTGTTATTACTGCCATTTTAAATAATATATAAATATTCTTGCATTGTTTTTAATTTGAAAAGGAGATATTAAAATATGAAGTTAATAGATTATGCTTTAATATTATTGTTATTATTGTTAACAATAATAACAATAATATTGGTAAGTTGTCAGCCTCAAAGTTCTGCTCCTGTAGGAGTGGACTCAGGTGATTTGTGGAGAAGGGATAATAGAGATCTGATAGAAGAGGTGAAATCAATTGATACATTACTTGATACATTTAATTTATCAGATGAACATAAGGAAGTAGCTAGGTATTTAAGAAAGGCATTAGTAGATACTGCTAAAACATATAGTAATGATACGTTTTATGATCTATTGTCTAAATTAGGTGCTGATCGAGTTGAAACAATTGTGAACAATATGTTAGTAAATCATCATTTACGTTTGTTTTATCAAGCTAGCAAAACTATTAATAGTATTCAAGATTCTAATGTAAAGGAAAATTTGGATCGTAGGTTAAAAGAAGAGGAAGGAAAATATTTAGTGGCGTTAAGAGATTATAGCGATATCAGTCTTACTCTTGATCAAAGATATAGTAATCTTTCAGGTAATAAGAATGTAAGTTTTGATTTTCAGATTATTATTAATGATGCAGATACAGAAGTAGCAAGACAAGCAGAAATAGAGAGACAGGCAGAGGCAGGTAGACAAGCAGAGACAGAGAGACAAAAACAAGCAGAAATAGAGAGGCAAGAAAAAACAGGACTAATTCAGAAGTTACAAAACATAGCTAGTTCGGTTGAAAATGTATTTACTGTTCATAGTTCTCCTGAACCTGATGATATGTATGGTATACTACAATTATTAAATGAGCTTGACTTTCGTTATATAGCTGATTTAGAAATTATGCGAAGAAGATTAATTTACTTAGCTTTTGATTATGAACGTGAAGTTCTTGTATTTTTTGGTACATTTTTAAATAAGTATTTTGCGTATTATGATCGTAAGAATGCTGTTCTTGTCTATACTGTTCATGGGGTTATGCGCAATCGTTTAATTAGTGTTTTAGATAATTTAAGAAAATTTTCTGAGCTGTATTACCTAAGCTCATTTAGTAATCTAAGAGAGAAAAAATCTGGTCTTGATAAGTTAGAGCTTGAAGATTTAAAGACACTGAAACAACAATTTAATTTGCTTGAAGGAGAAAAGCAGAAATTAGTTGCAATAAAAAATCAAATAAGAACTGATTATAATGCTGATGTAGGTGGTATTAGAACTGTTTCTGGTAATTCTACACAAGTATTGCATGACTATTTAACAGATGCAACTCGTAATTATGAAGTAAGATTTAATAATGCAGTAGACAAAGTAAAGCAAGTGAATGATGTTATTATTGTTATTTTAAATAAAATATAGATATTATTAGATTTTAAAGTAATATTATGAAGAAAGAAGAATTATAGTATTTTTTATACTAATAACAATTAAACTAGTTTAATTGTTATTAGTATAAAAAATACTATAATTCTTCTTTCTTCATAATATTACTTTAAAATCTAATAATATCTATATTTTATTTAAAATAACAATAATAACATCATTCACTTGCTTTACTTTGTCTACTGCATTATTAAATCTTACTTCATAATTACGAGTTGCATCTGTTAAATAGTCATGCAATACTTGTGTAGAATTACCAGAAACAGTTCTAATACCACCTACATCAGCATTATAATCAGTTCTTATTTGATTTTTTATTGCAACTAATTTCTGCTTTTCTCCTTCAAGCAAATTAAATTGTTGTTTCAGTGTCTTTAAATCTTCAAGCTCTAACTTATCAAGACCAGATTTTTTCTCTCTTAGATTACTAAATGAGCTTAGGTAATACAGCTCAGAAAATTTTCTTAAATTATCTAAAACACTAATTAAACGATTGCGCATAACCCCATGAACAGTATAGACAAGAACAGCATTCTTACGATCATAATACGCAAAATACTTATTTAAAAATGTACCAAAAAATACAAGAACTTCACGTTCATAATCAAAAGCTAAGTAAATTAATCTTCTTCGCATAATTTCTAAATCAGCTATATAACGAAAGTCAAGCTCATTTAATAATTGTAGTATACCATACATATCATCAGGTTCAGGAGAACTATGAACAGTAAATACATTTTCAACCGAACTAGCTATGTTTTGTAACTTCTGAATTAGTCCTGTTTTTTCTTGCCTCTCTATTTCTGCTTGTTTTTGTCTCTCTGTCTCTGCTTGTCTACCTGCCTCTGCCTGTCTCTCTATTTCTGCTTGTCTTGCTACTTCTGTATCTGCATCATTAATAATAATCTGAAAATCAAAACTTACATTCTTATTACCTGAAAGATTACTATATCTTTGATCAAGAGTAAGACTGATATCGCTATAATCTCTTAACGCCACTAAATATTTTCCTTCCTCTTCTTTTAACCTACGATCCAAATTTTCCTTTACATTAGAATCTTGAATACTATTAATAGTTTTGCTAGCTTGATAAAACAAACGTAAATGATGATTTACTAACATATTGTTCACAATTGTTTCAACTCGATCAGCACCTAATTTAGACAATAGATCATAAAACGTATCATTACTATATGTTTTAGCAGTATCTACTAATGCCTTTCTTAAATACCTAGCTACTTCCTTATGTTCATCTGATAAATTAAATGTATCAAGTAATGTATCAATTGATTTCACCTCTTCTATCAGATCTCTATTATCCCTTCTCCACAAATCACCTGAGTCCACTCCTACAGGAGCAGAACTTTGAGGCTGACAACTTACCAATATTATTGTTATTATTGTTAACAATAATAACAATAATATTAAAGCATAATCTATTAACTTCATATTTTAATATCTCCTTTTCAAATTAAAAACAATGCAAGAATATTTATATATTATTTAAAATGGCAGTAATAACAATGACAGTACTTGTT
>NZ_AYOT01000058.1 GCF_000500045.1 Borrelia persica No12
TACAACTTATTTACGATTAAATATACGTTTTGATGTTACTCGATATCTTTTGCCTCGTTTTTTTAGATCAAGTGAATCATATAGCACTTCAAAATTTGAGGTTGCTATAAAATGATACCCGGGTACTCTCTCTATTTTAACTTCACTTATTTCAAATTCATTATTTTCGCATATATAAAAAGAATTCTCAAATCGAACACCAGTTTTAATATCAAAATAATTTAATATTTTGCATGGATTTAAAATAAAGCAATTACTTTTCATATACCC
>NZ_AYOT01000059.1 GCF_000500045.1 Borrelia persica No12
AAACATAAAAAGTAACAACCCCATTGTTGTATTTCAATAAGTAACTCTGGATTATTTTGTTTGATCCTCATCCCAACCTCCAACCTCCTTTAATTAATATCTAACTATCCCTAAAAAGGGATACTTTCTTCAAAAGAAACACTCTCTCCAGAAGATTCCAAAAATACCGTATTAACATTAGTATCAACACCATCCTTAGCTTGTTTTTGTTCATGGGAAACAGATGAATTAAACAGTT
>NZ_AYOT01000060.1 GCF_000500045.1 Borrelia persica No12
AAGCTCAATCTCGTATGTAAATGATTGAAAACTAAAATCAGTATTTGAGACTCCAAGTGCAGTAATTAGCTTTGTGTAAAACGCATTCAAATTATCACCAGACATTTAAATACCCTAAGTTAACTTTGCTTGATATCAACTCTTAAAATACTATTTTGTGTTGCAAGTAAACCACCTAGTACAAAATCAAGATATGAATGCGCAATATCAGTTGAATCTTTATCAATTTGTTCATTTGGCATTGGTAACATATACTTACTTGGTTTAAATTTAATGAGTTCTGCATTTAATGGATAAATAAGTATTTGGTGTGAAAGTAAGTTACTTGTCTCAATATATACTTCTTGTCTATTATTAACAGCTTTAATAGTCTTAATTAAAAAATCCTCCCATGAATCAGTTGAAGAATAGATATGAGAATTAGA
>NZ_AYOT01000061.1 GCF_000500045.1 Borrelia persica No12
AATTCATCTCCAAGTTCTAGTTTCCCAAGACCTTCTTCAATTTTTTTAAAAATTTCATTCATCTTATCTTTATTAGAAGACTGAACTTCTTCTTTGATTTGACTTGGCATATTTAGAAGTCCATACATATTAGGTAGCATTCGTTTTTGATTTTTGCCATCTTTTTGAATTGACACAGTACCAGTTAAAATAAATTGATTTATAAGCTTTATAATCTCATTACTTGCAAGTTTGTATGCTTCTTTGAATGGTAATAAATTATTATTT
>NZ_AYOT01000062.1 GCF_000500045.1 Borrelia persica No12
TGATGGTTCTTATGAATTAGCAGTAGAAGCCGGTGGTGGTACTGATCTATATGGGATATGCACAGACATAGATGAATTTACTGGAACTGCTACTGTTCTTCCAATAACAAATAACTTTACTGGATATTTGGTAGTCAAAAAAGATAGTCAAAGCAGTATTACACCTAATGTAAAAGTTAAATTTAATACAAATGGAGAGATTGAACAAGACAGTGGTTCGGGTTCTCGTACTATTAATGGTATTGCCTTATCAAAGGCATTTAAGATCAACGAAAATCTTTACATAGCACTTGTAAGTATATTCGGAAATAGAGGGATCAGCTAATAGTGGATAACAAAGATCAACAAGCAAGCTTAATACCAAATATGCAGCATGGATCAATTGAATCTGAAATTTATTCTGAAATGGATGATACTGAACTTGTTGAGTTTTTAAAACAACAACTAGAACAAGATCAAGAAGAGCAATTACAACAAACTTCTACAAGGGGTAAAAGAAGAGGTAAAAGACATGCACCAGTGCTAGAAACTGAAGAAGGTAAAACACTTAAAGACTATATCTTAAAATTAAAGAAATACTCTAAAAATTTTGATGATGAACCAGCTGTATTTAAAGCTCAGACTGGGTTTAGGAATAAAAACTTATTAACATTTGATTCTATCTGTGAATCTGTATCAAG
>NZ_AYOT01000063.1 GCF_000500045.1 Borrelia persica No12
ATATACATAATCATAGTCAATATCTTCTGGAACAAGTACTGGAAAATTAACTATTGTTTTATCTATTCGCTTAGACTGCACCTCATCGCTCATATAAACTGTCCAAAGCTTATCTTCGCTTTATGTATAATCTTTTAGCTAAATATCGCAAATGAAATCTCATGTTACGTCTCCTTTTCTTTTATAATTTTACTTTCTTCTTCTTTAACTACAATACCTAAACTTGATAAAGACAATCCCTTAGTCGTCTTAAATCCTGCATAATTAGTTTCAAATTCAATATTCATCTTAGGCAATAATCTGTATGAAATGTCTGGTGCAGAGTTATTTGATATATCACCTATTATATTCACACCAGTATTGTCTGTTATACTTTGCTCTAATGTATCAGAAATCATACCGTCTAAAGAACGGTTTTGTGCACACATCTGTCTTTCTTTAACTTCACTAAACATCCCTACCCTTTCATCAATTTTGAAAAGAGATACTTCAAAAGTAAACCTAAATTCTTTGTTTTTAATTTATATTAAAAACAATAACACACATAAATACAACCCATACTTATAGATTGTATTCGTAAATTACTATCTATAGTACAAATATTATATCTATAAACATAATTTAACAAGAAAACATCTTCTATGTATTTCTCACAAAGAATAAGAGAAGCGTTTCCTCTCATAACTTTTTTTAGTATTGATTTTTTATTGATAATTATTTACTGCCGTCCTAATGTAAAGATTATAGTACATAACCTAATGCAACAAGAAAACATCTTCTCTGTTTTCTCATATAGAACAAAAGAAGTGCTTTCTTTCAATGATTTCTTTCAAGTAAAAATTTGTTACCAATAATGAATATGGTGGAAGTTTTTTCAAAGCAACCTACATGTAAAGACAAAATTAGATGAGCTTAAAATGAAGTAAATTCTTTAATTATAAAGATAAAAGAAAACAATAATAAAGATCATCAAGTATATCCAACTCTATATATACCTGTTTTGTGAAGTAAATTTTTTACCAATTGAAGTTTTGAGTATGGATTTAGTAGTGCGTGGTATGTTTGGTAATCTTTATAATATATTACTATAGATTTCAACATATTAACTGTTTTAATAAAAAGTTGAAAGCGGAAGGATGGTTGATATCTACTAATCAAAACTAATCTAACAAATCATTACGCCTAGCTCTAAAAAGTTTAGCAGAACTTGCTTATAGATAGTAATATTACGAATACTATCTATAAGTATGGACTATATGTGTTATAAATTTATATTTAAAAAAAGAATTTTGGCTTACTTTTATTTAAGTTTTATTTTATGGTAGTTAAATATAACTTTAAGCTTTATTAGCACTTGGTGTTTTCATAATTGATCAATTTTAGAAATAAACAGCTAATATACTGAAATCACCACCATACTTTTCTTCATCATAATACCTATCCTTCTCCATTCTCTTTTCTCTCTTCTCGCCTTCTTTTATTTATTTCATTTTTATCCCCCCTTATTCTTTCTCTTTTACTTAAAGAGAAAAATCAAAATGAATGATACATAAATGAACAAAGGATCAAAAAAATACACTTATCATAGAATATTCAAAAATAACACACACAAAAATAATAAGATACTAAAATACAAAAAAGGAAAACAACTCTCCTACATAAAGAAAAAAATGTTTTCTTTAATTGACTTTATTATTTAATTTTACAATTTATTTAGTAGCAGTAGGTCGAATAGTACCAGCTTCAGTCACATCAATTCCAGGAGTATCAGAATAATTTATTCCCTTAACTGCTTCTCTTACTTTCTCTATATTTCGACTTACTGTTTTCCTAACTATCATATCAAGTATTCCTAGCACCTTATTTACTGCACTTTTACTGCTGCTCCTTTAACTGCTCCAGCTTCTGCCTGAGCAGCACTAAATTTACCACCTTCAGTCATAGCCTTAAGAGCTACTGCTGCCGCTAGGTCTGCATTGCTCTTTGCTCTTTGCTCCTGCACCATGATTGTTATGCTGGTCCTAAACTAGTAGATGAAATTGCTAAAGCAGATTCATGGGCAATGGTTAATAAAATTAAAAGTTCTACAACCAATCCTGCTCAACTTGCTGGTAACGGTAAAGATGCTGGAACATTAGCTACTACTGGTGCTAAAGCTGCTAACCACTAGCAGCAGCATTAGAAGCAAGCACAGCAGGGGCAGTAGCATCACCACCATCAACTTTATCACCGTCACTTCCTGTTTCAATCTTTACTCCAGATTTCTCTGCTACTTCAATAATTTCCTTTACATTTTCAATTATAGATTTAACGCTAGCTTCATTAGCTGCAACACCACCACCAGCATGATCATTATGACCAATCTCAGTCGCACTATCATTTGTTACACTAGCTAGTTTAGTTAGAGCACCAATTAATTTATCCAAAACATCACTTGCTCCTTTAATCGCATCCTCCACTACCCCAATTGTACCCCCTCAGCATTCTTAGTTTCAGATATTTTACCTGATAGCTCGTTTAACTTATTCCTAGTTGCAGTAAGTCCATCTCCTATCTTCTTAAAATGCTCTCCTACCTTACTTCTCTTATCGCCCGATTTAACCACACTAAATCCTAATTCATCACCAATAGCATTCCCAAAAATGCCAAAAATCTCATAAAACCCTTCTCCGATCTTTACCAATGTCTCTAAAAAACTATTCCTCTTCTCTAATCCCTCTTTCTCCAACAATAACCCACTATTACATCCCATCATTCCAACCATCATCATAATAAGCAAACTTCTCTTGAAAATAGTATTCATCTTCCCAATACCCCCTCTCTTATCTTCTTTCGCTCTTATTTCTCTAATATCTCTCATCTACTTTTTCCCTCCTTAATCAACTCTTTAATCCCCCCCAATCTTTAAATCCTCAATTTAAGCTTCCCTTCTCTTCCCTTTCTTGACTCCCTACATAAGACCTTTTAAATAAGCCCTCCTCACTAATCTCATCTAACTTCTAGAAAAAGTTACTCAGAATACATACTTTTTTATTCTCTTCTTTATAAGTTCCCTTCTCTTCCCTTTCTTTAAAGAGTCTCTATTTCTATTTCTAACATTGCTTCAACAGAAAAAATAAAATAAATTAAATAAAAAATGAATGAATGAATGATAGACACATATGATAAATGAATGCTTAATAAAAAAACATCTCCCCTGTATGCCTCATAAAAAACAAGAGAAATGTTTCCTTTAAACATACAATTTTACTCCAACAGCAAAAGTGAAATGCAAATAAGAAAATGAATGATACATAAATGAAAAAAATAAGAAAATACAATTATAAAATAAAAAAAATGATAAATCTTTAATAAGACATACTAAAACGCAAAAAAGGAAAACAATTCTCCCACAGAAAGAAAAAAGTGTTTCCCCTTAAATTACTTTATTATTTAGTCTGACAATTTATTTAACCACAGTACCAGACTCTGTAGTTACAGGAGTATCCTCAGGATTAATTTTCATTGCTTCTTTAACTGCCTTAAGTCCCATGTCAATTGTTTTCCTTATTGCCACAGTTAACGTATCTAACGCTTTAGTAACTGCACTTAATGCCGCTCCTTTAAATCCAGCAACAGCAACATCAGCAGCAGCATTAGAACTAGCAAATTTACCATCCTTAGCAATAGCTCTTAATGCTATCCCTCCTGCTATAGTTGCATCTTTAGGGGCAATACCAGCATTCTGAGAAATAGCTAATTTAACAGAATCACCACCATCTTTCACCATAGCTTGTAGTATATCAGCACCAGTTACGGCTCCAACTGCCTTTGCTGCATCAGCTGCTACTTTTTTTGCATTATCAGCACTACCAGCTGAACCAGCAGCAACAACAAATAATTTACCCGCTTCACCATCTTGAGCAGCGGCATTTCTTGCAGTATTACCATCTTCAGCTTTTTTATCATTCCCAGCATCAGCATTCCCTACACCTTTAAGCACCACATCCACAATACCTTTAATTCCTTTTACTAGCATATCAACTCCAATACCAGCATTACCAGCAGCATTAGTAGCAGCAACATTCCCAATTGGATCACTAGCATTACCAATAGCCTCATTAGCAATTTTAGCACCATCAATTATCTTATCAAGAGTTTCACTAACCAATTTTTTCACCGCAATCTCTACCGCAGAAGAATTAGGATTCCCTTCAGTTTTCATATCAGCAACAATTTTTTCAAGGGCAATCTTAGTGCCTTCCACAGTTTTCTGAACTTCCTTAAAATAATTTCCAACCTCCGATTTTTTGGACTCTACTTTAAATCCTAACGCGCCAGAAACCATATCACCAAAAGAAGTAAAAACATTCAAAAAATCATTTCCCAAACTAACTAAAGATTGTAAAAATTTATTCTTCGACTTCTCTTCTTCCAATACTCCACTATTACATCCCATAACTCCCAAAATCATCATAATAATCAAACTTCTCTTGATCACTCCTCTCATCTTCCCAACACCCCCTCTCTTATAGTAATTAACGTTCATTTCTCTAATTCCTCTCATCTACTTTTTCCCTCCTTAATCAACTCTTTAATTCCCCCCAATCTTTAAATCCTCAATTTAAAGCTCCCTTCTCTTCCCTTCCCTCTCTAAGCTCATCTAAATAAGCTCTCCTTCCTTCTAAAAAAAGTTACTCAGAATACATACTTCCTTCTCTTCTTTTTCTTCTTTTATCATTCCTTTCTTCTCTTTTTATAAGTTCCCTTCTCTCTTTTATTGAGTCTCTTTTATCTTTTTTATTGAGTCTCTTCTTCTCTTTCTATCAACTTTACTTCAACAGAAAAAACACAATAAAAATGAATAAATAAAAAATGAACGAAATGCACACATGATAAATAAATGCTTAATAAAAAATATAAAAGAAATACATTAAAATCAATGAAATCTAACAAGAAAACGTCTTCCCTATATGTCTAACAAAGACAAAGAGAAGTGTTTCCTTTAAATAACTTTTTAGTTTACTGATTTTTATCGGCAATGACCTATTATTGTCCACTAGCTGCAGATTCTGCTGCCTTATCTTCCTGTTTAATTGTAGCTAGTATTTCATTTATATTTTTTAAACCACTATCAAATGTATTTCTTATTGCTATTATTAAAGCACTTAATGTCGTTTACAGCACTTACTGCTACTATCTTGACTACATATTCAGATTTATCATCATTATTAGCAGCAAATTTACCACCCTTTGCCATTGCTCGCAATGCTATACCTACTGCTATAACCGCATCTTTATCTTTTCAAGTATCACCAAAATCTTTACTCTCTTTTTTTGCAGTAGCAATCTCAGCTGCATTTTTCGCTTTATCAATCCCAACATCATTATTAGCAGTCTTGTCTTAGTAGAATTAAGATCTAACTTATCTTTTTTAAGCACCAAATCAACTATTTCCTTAATCCTCTTAACCACAGAATTAACACTATTAAAATCTGCTGCTGGCTCTGCAGCATCATTTTATAACTCAACTGAACATAATTATTTGTTTAATGACTCTCATCTTCCCTATGCCCCCTTGCTTAGCTTCTTTTACTTTCTCTTATTCCTATTTCCTCTTTTAGGGCAGGGCCCCCCTAATTTCTCAAATTTCTTTCATCCTCCTTTTTCCCTCATGATTCTCTTTCTTTAAAAAAACTTACTATCTTTAAATCCAATTACCATCTAAATAATCCCTTCTCTTCCAATATCCCTCCTCTATCAAACTCCTTCTCTTCCCAATCTCAATAAGATCCTATTCCTCTACCTTACCTTTAATTTATATATCATTCATTCGTTTTTTATTTCATTTATTTGTATTTTTTCTGTTTAAGTAATCTTTTTAAGAGAAAAAAATACTCTTTATAAAATCAACTTGTCAAATAAAAAAATGAGAAATTTTTAATAAAAGATACTAAAATGAAAAAAAGGAAAACAACTCGCTTCCATAAAAAAAGTGTTTTCCTTAAATGACTTTATTATTTAGTTTGACAATTTATTTAGTAACAGGAACTTGAGTAATACCAGCTTCTGGAGCATTAATTCCAGAAGTATCAGAATATTTAATTTCCTTAACAGCTTCTCTTACTTTATCTAGACTTTTACTTACCGTTTTCCTAATTACTAGCTCAAGTACTCCTAATACCTTGTTTACTGCACTTACTCCTGCTGCTTTAACTCCTACAAACTCATCAGCAGCAGCGCTAAGTTTACCTCCTTTAGTCATGGCCTTAAGAGCTACCGCTGCCGCTAGGTCAGCATTAGTCTTTGCTCCAGCACCATTAGCAGTAGCTGCCCCAGTAGCTAGTACTCCAGCTTCATGATCATTATTGGCAGCAGGAGCACCAATGGAAGTCTTAGCATTCCTAATCTTATCAATCATTGCCCATGGATCAGCTTTTGATACCTCAGCCGCTAGTTTCGGACCAACATTAGCATCAGCACCAGCATTGTGAATCAGTGCTTTAGATCCATTAGCATTCGTCACCTGTTCACCAGCAATCCCAAAATCAATCTCTACTCCAGACTTCTCCGCTGCATCAATAATATTTTTAACTTCTGCAATAATAGTCTTAACGCTAGCTTCTTCAGCAGGGACTGAAGTAGAATTGTTAGCAGTATCACCAATATCAGCACCATCATTAGTTACACCAGCTAGTTTAGTTAGGGCACCAACTAACTTTTCAAAAACATCACTTGCTCCCTTAATTGCACCCTTAACAGCTTCAATTGCAATCCCATCAATATTCTTTGATTCAGATAATTTACCTGATAGCTCTTTTAATTTATCATTAGTTTCTGTTAATCCATTTCCGATTTTCTTAAAGTGTTCTCCCACCTTACTTCTCTTATCGCCCGATTTAACCACACTAAATCCTAATGCATCACCAACAACATTCCCAAAAACACCAAAAATCTCCTAAAATCCTTGCCCGATCTTAACTAAAGAATCTAAAAAACCATTCCTCTTCTCTAATCCCTCTTTCTCCTCTATCAACCCACTATTACATCCCATCACTCCCATAATCATCATAATAACCAAACTTCTCTTTATTACTCCTCTCATCTTCCCAATATAAGCTAATGCTTAATAAAAAAATAAAGAAAATATATTAAATTAATTAATTTAAAAAGAAAACATCTTCCCTATATATCTACACAAAAAATAAGAAAAGTGTTCCCTTTAAATAATTTTTTACTTAATTTTATACAATTATCTATCGTTGTACACTAGCTAACGCTTCTGAAGATTTATCTTCTTGTTTACCTTAGCTAGTGCTTTATTTATCTCTTTTAATCCACTATCAACTGTATTTCTTATCGCAATCATAAGAATACTGAGTGTCTTGTTTACTGCACTTGCTACTGCTCCATTTACTGCATGAGCTGATTTCTCTTCACCATTTTTAGCCGCAAATTTACCATCCTTTGCCATTGCCCGCAATGCTATACCTCCTGCTATTACCGCATCTTTCTTTGCTGCATCAAGAGTTTTAGTACCAGAATCATTCTTAGCAACTGCAATTTCAGCTGCATTAGTTACTTGATTAATACCTTTATTAGTATCAGCATCTCCTGACTTTGATATAGCTTGCAAGATATCAGCTCCACTTACTGCTCCTACTGATGCACTTGCGGCTGCAGCTTGTGCTTCTGTTCCATCATTAGCACTTCCTTTAGCAAACAAATTCCCAACTGATTTCCTTTCATTTTCTTCAGTCTTATTTACTTCTGCACTTCCCTTATCCTTTAACACCACATCAACTATTGTTTTAATTCCTTTAACTAGTGCGTTTACACTTGATACTTCTCCAGGTTTAGCGTCTTTATTTTGTTCAGCATTTCCTATAGCAATATCAGTTGTAGCCCCTTTCGATGCTTCTTTTGCTCCTTCTGCAATTTTATCTAATATCCCACTAATAAATTGCTCAACTACTTCTTTCACTTTTGGATAATTACCATTTTCTGCAACTAAAGTGTTTAATTTATTCTTCACTAATACCATAGTCTTCTCAATATCAATAAAATACTTCCCTATATCACTCTTTTTCGTTTCTGCCTTTATCCCCAATGTCCCACTCACCATATCCCCAAATGC
>NZ_AYOT01000064.1 GCF_000500045.1 Borrelia persica No12
TAGATTAAATAAACTTAAATTTGGTAAAATGTGCTTTTCTCTCATGATAATTTAATGTTAAGAGTAAATATGCTGCAGATAATGCATCAAGTGAATCATCATTGCTAGTTCCAATTCCAGTATAACTGTAAATATCAGAAATAGCAGATTTACTACTAAAATCTAAAATACTAAGATAAGATGATGTTATGGGTCCGATTAAAGTGGTAATTCGACTAAATTTATTACTTATTGGTTTTATYGGTGCTATTCTAAAATTACCATTCATGTTAATTCTGAGTTTAAGAAACTCTTTAGTTGTACTGCCCTGTCCAGAAATATTATCCCTATCTTCAATATATAGTGTATTCACATTTAAATTATTGATAATGGTCTTTACCATGTTAAGTATCCTTGCGTCATTAAATGGAAGTTTTTCTTGAAATAAAAAAGCATAAAACTTAGACTCTACTCTCTCTAGAACACAAATAGCAGTATTATCTCCATTTATACTGTATGCTGGATCAATATACATGATCGGGCTTTTAAATTCATAGCTACTTATAAGATTAATGTTTGTAAATATAGCATCATTATTTGCTACCCATTCTCCTAA
>NZ_AYOT01000065.1 GCF_000500045.1 Borrelia persica No12
TAGAAAAAGTATTAAAAGGCGAAATTTTAGCTGTTAAAACTGATCTTGATAATAAAATTGATACCAAATTCACTGAACTTGACAATAAAATTGATAATGTTAGAAGCGAATTAAAATCGGATATCAAAGACCTTGATAATAAGATCGATACCGTCGAAAATAACTTAAACGTTAAGATTGATACTAAATTTAATGAACTTGATAAAAAAATTGATAACACTAAAAGTGAATTAAAGTCGGATATCAAAGATCTTGATAATAAATTTGATACTAAATTCAATGAACTTGATAAAAAAATTGACATCAATATAACTAAATTTGACAGTACAGCAAGACTACATAAGTGGATGTTTGGTACTATTATCACAATTAATATAGGAATCTTCTTAGCTTTAATTTCTATTATTTATTCGGTTTTTGGTAAATAAATGTGAATTTCTAATTTAATAACAGAAACAGTAATTCACATAAATTAAAATATAACACTACAATTCTATGGAATTGCTAGTTTCACCTTTTTAGAGACCTTAACTAGTTTAGCTTGTTGTTGTCTTTTCCTGAAAAGGTCATATGAAACCTATCTTAGTTTCACAATAATATTCCCCCATCTACCTGCTTAATTGTTATATTAAGGTTATCTCTATATTTCTTTGCAACCCACTCCTTAAGATATGCATACACATAATCAAAATTCTCAGGAATAAATATTGGAAATTTAACTATTGTTTCATCCAATCGCTTAGATTGCACCTCTTCACTCATATATGCTTTCCAAAGCCTATATCACTTGATATATAAGTCTTTTCGCTAAATATCGCAAATGAAATCTCATGTCACGTCTCCTTTTCTTTTATAATTTTACTTTCTTCTTCTTTAACTACAATCCCTAAACTAGATAAAGACAATCCCTTAGTCGTATTAAATCCTGCATAATTAGTTTCAAATTCAATATTCATCTTAGGCAATAATCTGTATGAAATGTCTGGTGCAGAATTATTTGATACATCACCTATTATATTCACACCAGTATCGTCTGTTATACCTTGCTCTAATATATCAGAAATCATACCGTCTAAAGAACGGTTTTGTGCACACATCTGTCTTTCTTTAACTTCACTAAACATCCCTACCCTTTCATCAATTTCGGAAAGAGATACTTCATTTTTTGTTGTACTCTCTATACAATCATTTTTACCTTCAATATCGTCATTTGACAATGACTCAGATAAAATGTTTGGGGGCGTTTTGTTCAAGAAGCTGTCTGTTTTGTTTGATTGCACGTTATCGCCTATGTTTTTCTTCAAAGTCGCTAACATACTTTCTTTTGCACGGTTCTTTAAATGGACTCGCTCTTCTTCTGCCCTTCTAAGCCTCTCTTCTCTCTCTTTTGCTTCCTGTTTAAACAGTCTCTGCAAATATTCTTCTCTTCTAATCAATTCTAGCTTACGTCTCTCTTCCTTTTCTAAATCCGTTTTTTTTACTTTTGCTTCTGTTTCTTTTTTTTCTGCCTTTTCTGTTGCATAAATTTGCAAATTTTTTGTTGCTTTTTTGCCTTTTTTTTCTAAAAATTTTTTTCCAATGCATATGTTTTCGCCATAAACCGCTTTTTCAACACATCGCTTTTTATACTTGTCCGAGTACCAATCTTTAAATCTGCCTTCCCAAATTACTTCATAATCGTTTATTATCCCATCTTCTCTTTTCATCATCATCCACACTTTGTGTTTATACCTATTCGCAAATTGCTTTAAAAAGTGCTCTAGAATGTCTTCAAGACTGTATTCAGTTTTATAATCAATTATTGCTCGCTCCAAATTCAACAGTGCATTTATGTATGTCGAATCGTTGTTGCTCATCTCTTTTATTTGCTTCACATACTTTTCGCTAATTTTGTGGTCAGATAACAGTCTTGTAACAACATCTTTCCTCATTATTTTGCAATCACTTTTCTTTTTTTCATAAAAATCAGCTTTTTTCATAAGCATTTCTGAGTTCTCTTTAGAATTCTTTTCTTTTTTATAGCTTATTTTAGCTTTATTAATTACATGCGGATTTTGCTCATGCGACATTACGGTTGTATGTTTCTGTTCATTATGTTTGTTTAAATTAGGTTGACTTTCATATGTTTTAGGATTTTCATCTTTTGTAGAGTTTGTATTCCAATGCTGCATTGTATCTTCTATATCTTGGTGAAAATCGCTGACGATTCTTCTATTTTTTAGATTTTCTTTCAGACGTTCTTTTAGATATTCGAAAATTATTTCTTTGTGTCTGTGTACAAATTTTATGTTCTGTATATAGTGGGAGATGCTTCCATTGCCAACGCCAAGCCTTCTGATTTTGGATTTAATCAATCCGATTTCATTTAGAATTTGGATGTCTCTTTCAATAGTTCGTTTACATACCTTTTTATATCCATCGTTTTCTAATAGTTTACTTACCATATTTTGTA
>NZ_AYOT01000066.1 GCF_000500045.1 Borrelia persica No12
TCATAAAACATATATGTTCAAAAATATTGTCCATAATTTTTTTAACTTGTTCAGTATCTAATTGAGACAAAAAATCATGAAATGTATTATTACTATATGTTTTAGCATCATCAACTAATGCCTTTCTTAAATATTCAGCTGCCTTCTTCTGTTCATCAGATAGATTAAATGTGTCAAGCAATTTATCAATTGATTTACCCTCTGCACCCATTCCTATTTCTGGAAAAACACCTGAATGCGCTCCTACAGGAGGAGAACTTTGAGTTTTGCAACTTAATAATACTATTAATAATAGTATTAAACTATAATATATTAACTTCATATCTTAATATCCCCTTTTAAAATTAAAAACAATGCAAGATATTTATATATCATTTAAATGGCAGTAATAAAAATAACAGTACTTGTCTCAATTATTTTTAGTGTATCAAGTTAGTTTCAGTTATATAATCTTTAGACATAAATTTTAAAATAATTCTCATACACCATACATACAAACCGCCAACATTGCCTAATAAAATTATTTCCTTTAACCAAGAGATTGGTTAATTATTAAAATTAATCAATATAATATTGACATTGTATATTAATTATATGCAAAAATCAAGAATAAAAAATAGTTTAGAGAAAATTCAATATTCATACTTAGTAACACTAATATAGATAAATTTATTAATTATCATTATTAAATTGGAAATTAATAATGATAATTAATAATGATTTTTTTAGCTAATTGACAATCTATTTACTATGACACAGCATTTAGCCTTAATAGCTTTCCCATTAAATAATTTTCGTATCCATTCAACAAATTCTCAATATACAAATTTCCTTTCTGCCCTTTCCATACTCTAAAATCTTCAAGTAATATTCTAAACTCATCGCAAGCAAGCGAATATAAATCTGCCTCTTTATCAATAATAATCATAACCAAAAAAGCCTCTTTGTGTCTCCCTTATCTTTCAAAAGTTCACAAAAAGACTTTCTATTGATAAATCCTAAATTTTTTTTTACATTATATTAAAATTATTTACCTTATTTAGCTTTATACGCCTCACATGCTATCTTAATACTTTCAAATACAGACTCAGCAGATGCAGATGCCGGTAAATGAATTTTATCATTAGGCGTCATCACAGGAACACTAAAAAAATTATCAAAAGCACCTGCTATACCAGATTTAACCATATCTATCCCACCTGCAATCCCTGGATTCTCTTTTGCATCTTTTATTATGCTAAGCAACTCTTGAGCTTTAGAATTATCATTAAACTCTAGAAGAAATTGTTCTACATATTGTTCTATTTTATCTATATCATTTACTTTGCGTTTAAAAGATGCATTCGTAGAACTTGTTGCCTTTGAATACTCATCTTTCAAAATTTCTATGAAAAATTTCAATGTTTCTTTTTCTTGAATATTTAAATTCAATTTAATTGAAATATCATTAACTTTATCATAGTTTTGCTGAATGCTACTATCAGAAACTCCACTTTCTTTTCCTTTTTTTGTAGTTATAAGATCTTTCAAACCACAACCTAAAAAAGCTAACACAAACGATACACTTAAAAATTTTTCATATCTCATCCTCTCTATTTTTAGACAATGTCAAAACTATATCTCAATTTCCAACAAAAAAAATCTTTTTAGTAAAGAAGAATTCTTTAAAAAAGAAAATACATTATTTCACATTGAATTCTGTATCATCAGCTTTGCAATTACAATCTAAGTGGAGTATTGCTGTCTACTCAGATAAATTAATTTATTTGAGTAGCTTTATATATCACTCTCGCCACTACCACAATACCAGCTATGTCACCAACAAGAAAAAATTCGTTATTTTAATATCAATCGCATTTTGAACACATATTTCATTGCAGAATCTCTCAACATAACAAAAAAGCCAAATTCATATCTTCCATGACTCCATCAATCATACCTTGGTTATAATCTTTTTTTCTTTTACATACTTTAAAGAAAAGTAACTCAAAATTTGGTGATAGTTTCATCAAAATGGACAAACTAGCTATTTTTATTTTTTTTAACACTAAATTAATATTTAACATGCACCATTTTAATGGTGCATATACAAGTATTTAGACTTATAATAATATTTTTTCATAATACACAACATGCAACTTTGATCGATTGTCCATCAAACAATTTTTATACCCATTTGACAAACTCAAAACATTTGATGCATTCTTTCTTGCATATCCGGACAAATAATTCTCCCTCCTTCTTAGCCAATAACTTCTATATTTTCTATTTCTTAATCTTTCAGAAATAGCTTCTTTTAAAGCCTCTTGTGCTTTCTCAAAAAGTATTTTACAGATCCTAACTCACTAATTACTTATTCAGTTTGACTTATCAACCTATCAATATCAGACTTTTTCTCACTTAATTGATCACGCAATTGAATTAGTTCCTGTCTCTCTATCCTATTTTTTCGAGGATAACCCACTATATCACTTTTAACTTCTGAAAGTGTTATTTACTTCTAGTTACAAGACAATTTATCAAAAGTTACTACCTTGACTTTTATACCATATTGACGATATTGAAATGTAAAAAGGAAAATAACTCCCCCTAAATAAAGACTTCTTAAAACATTATCAACAGTATTTCTTATCGCAATTATTAGAATACCTAATGTCTTATTTACTACTGCTAAATCTGCATTGAGAGCTGTAATGCCGTCACTATTATCACCAGTAGCAATAGCTAGCTTTTCCATCATCACTACCAACAATTGATGCAATAGTTTTAATCCTAGTTAAATCGATAGTTGGCAACTAACAATAACAAATATAAATATTTCTTTATTTCTATATTTATTGCTATACATTTTGTATAACTAAGGAGTAAAAATGAAATTAAGAAAACAATATTTATTTATATTTATACTGATAAGTTTTATTAGTTGTGAATTACTATGTGACGAAAAAATACAAGAAAAATCTGCTGGTCTACTCGATAAGGTTCAATCTCTATTGAATAATAAAGAGCAAACCAACAATAATATTATTGATAAAACAGGTATAAAAACTAAAAAAATTATAAAAAAGATTATTCAAAAAACTGGAAAATATGAACAACAAGAACAAATAGCTAAACCACAACAAGATAACGTTGTTAGTGACAATCCCATTTTTTTCCAACAAATAGAAAGAGAAAATCCACCACTTGATGTTGCTCATATTCCTGAAATTAGTCAAAAAGTAAGAAAAGCAAAAAGTACAACCACTACAAGCGATTTCAGCAAGTAAGAAATTACCAAAAGCCTAAGTGGAACAACATCTCTCTCTTCAACAGAAGAATCAAATTTAAATGTATTCAATGATTTCACCATTGAATACTCAGGTGACTATGAATACACTTATTCATCAGATCCAACAATTTCAAGATTTTACAATGGAAATGTTACAGAGATAGAAGATGGTCCAGAATATGAGTATAATGATAGATTGGCTAAAGCTGAAAAAGACATAGATTATATACTTCAAGAAATGAAAAAAATTAAAGAAGATAGAAACCAAGTTGACCTTCAATCTACCATAAAAGTGTCTGGACATTCTACATCAGAAGAAAAAACAAAAGCTAAAGAAAATTTAGAAAAATTTAGTAAAGAAAAATTAACTAAAGAACTTAAAAATCTTTTAGAAAAACTTACAACTGCTGATGACTTAGTTTATGACACAATAAAAGACTATTCTCAATTTATATCAGATGATATCACCAATGCTAGTGAAATACACAAAGAATTATACTTAACTCAAGATAAGGTCAAATATCTTATACAAGCTGTTGAAGAAACAAAGAGTGTTTTTGACGCTTACGTAAAAAGCTCAGGTATAGGTTATGGTTCCGAGTTCTTACAAATAGAGCAATCCTTAGAGAAAGCAAAAGAATTATTCAAAAAAGCTCAAAATAAAACAAAAGAAGCCAAAATGCAAAGATAATAAATTAAAATCCTAATGACAGATAGACTAAATTTAAAAGTCTATTTGTCATTAACAAACATAAATAATTATTAAATAGCAAAAAAGGAAAAATATGATAAGACAGTATATATTAATAGCTCTTTCGCTTAGCAACATTATCAGTTGTGGTTTACTTGACAAAAATACAAAAATCTACACACTAGAGACATTAAAATCAAACCTTGATAATGGACAAAAACAAGCTCTTGCTTTCTTGCAAGAATCACTTCAAAATAACGAATATTTAGATCAATTAAAGCAAAAACAAAAAGAATACTTAGATTTTTTACTAAAGGAAAAAAAAGAAAATCCTCCTTTAAAAGATAAACTGCAAAAAACACTAAACAGCAAATATGATAAGAATAACTTGGAACAATTATTTAGCGAACTTGGCAATGACAAAACTAAACAATTTCTTACAAAACTACATATAACAATAGAATCTATTAAAGATGGTTCTTTCAAAAGCTTTCAATCTGCAAATTTTAGAGATATAGAAACTGAAAAACAAAAAGAAATAGCACTGCTAAATATAAAAAAAGAACTATATACTCAATATTATTTTTATACTAATGGAATTAACACTTTTGATGAATTTTTCAATTTAATAATAGATTACATTTCATAAACCAAAATTTATTAATGATGTAAGTAGAATTAATTTATACTGCTTCTATAATCTTTGATTTAGAAGCAGCTTTTTGTATTATCCCATGATAACTTTTTAAGTTTTTCCAAAAAACGATCATCCATCAGAACATGTGGTTCACAACAAGCTTAACCTTAAGCCATTCCCAGCCTTAGTTTTATCCTGTTGTAACAATAAATTTTGAGAGCCAAAGAACCACATTTATATGTCTATTTTGATTCGACTTATATTAAAAAAATCCTTGCACTTTGTTATCTTTCTTCATTTTTATGAAAAAACTATTATATCACATTCAAGATCAATTTGTGAATTTCAAAAAACTAAACTGTTAACCTTTCTTAAAAATTCACATTATCTATCTAAACTTCATATCATAAAATTATATATGGAGATAAATTTACCCTATCTTTATCAAAGATAATTCATAATTTTCTAATAAATTTAGTTGCCATCCAGTCCATTTATCATTCAGAAACATATAGTTTACTTATGATAAAAATTGTTTTTATTTGACCCTGAATATACAATGAAGTTATTGGCTGAAACTGGGTATCCTAATGGTAAAAATTTTCCTAAATTAAAGTTGTTGTACAATACTAATTCATTGCATAAAAAGGTAGCTGAGTTTGTTCAAAATGGATGGAAAAGTGTTTTGAATATTGATATTGTGCTTGAAAATCAGGAGTGGGGAACTTATTTGCATAATAGGCATTCTGGGAATTTTCAGATTGCTAGGGCAGGATGGGTAGGTCCTTAT
>NZ_AYOT01000067.1 GCF_000500045.1 Borrelia persica No12
AGTCAGGGTTCTCGTTATATTTACTATTTTGATATATATGGTGATGTTTTTTATACTACAGCTCGTAATATATTGCAAACAAATAATGCAGATGATTTTTACAGTAAACGTTTTGAATATACGACTAGATTTATTTTTGATTCTAAATCAGCTGGCGTACTTTTTGATTTTTTAACTAATTTGAGAGTTAAAGGTCATACAATAGTGAATTTCAGATCAATTCAGGAGTTAGAGCTTACTGATTTTGTACGAATCAGGTTTGAAGACACAGGCATTGAGCATTTTTTCTTGATTCTCTCTAAAAAAGTTACCAAATTTGATATGAATATTAGGTTTTATGAGTATGAGGGTCTTACATGGGGAGATTATACGCATTATGATTATCTGACAACTTCTCAACATATAGGTTCGAAGGATCATTTAGGTGCTATTCGTGAGGTTGTAGTTGCTCCTTTTAATTATGTTATGGACGATGATTCGACACTACCACATTTTGTTGCAAAAGGATTTCAGGATGAAGTTACAATTCAGAGTGCTTTAGATTTAGCAAAAAGTGCTGGAACAAGCAAAATAAGATTACTGTCGGGTGATTTTTATATGTATGGTTCAGTGGATATTTCTGGTTTTGAAATTAAAGGAGATGATAATGTTGTAATTCGAACAGGTGGATTTGCAAAGAATTTATTTACTGCAACACGGTCATTGAAGATGTCACGGCTAACTTGTGGCATAAGCCTATTAGTGAACTGTTGATTAGAGGTGGTTCTCTTAGTGATGAACCTTTGGATTCATTTTTGGAAGATAAAACTTTTTGTGGTGATACTGCTTTGAGATTGTGTTCAAGTTATAGATTGCGAGAAGAAGAGAGGTTTTCGGTATATTTAGATAGTGCCAGTTTTGTGTATCTTAAAAATATCACATTTTTGTACAATCAGGCCTTGGCTTTGCGAATTACGAGTGTTCCCAAAATATTGCTAGAAAATGTTGTTTTCAGACACACAAATCATGGTTTTAAAATTGATGGTGTTGACAATCTGACTTTAATTGGAATTGAAATTGAGTCCAATAAGAATGCGTCTGTTGCGGAGGGAGTGAATGCAATAATGAGGGGAGGAGTTGTCAAAAAAAATATAAATGGATTGAACTTTACTCGATTTTCTAGCATTAAGATCACTGGTGGTGAATTTAGTAACAATACGGGTGTTGCATTAAATCTTGGTGATGTTGTAATTGCTAGGCTTTCTGAGAACAATTTTGTAGAAAACAAAGTAGGACTTAAGACTCATTCGTTAGATTTGTTGATTCGTGACTTTTTTGTGAAAAATGAGCTTGGTGTGGAGATTATAAAAAACTCTGATGTTAGTGCTCGTGTTGTTGACGT
>NZ_AYOT01000068.1 GCF_000500045.1 Borrelia persica No12
ATTCAAGCTATTACATCCCATCATCACTACAAGCATAATCTTAGTAAATAAAAATCAATGATATACAAATTGAAATTATTCTGTTAAATTAAGAAACGATAAACGTTTAATAAGATATACTAAAAGGAAAACAATTCTCCTACAGAAAGAAAAAAGTGTTTCCCTTAAATAACTTTATTATCTAATTTATTTATATCTATTTAATAGCAGTACCAGACTCTGTAGTTAAAGGAGTATTTTCAGGATTAATTTTCATTGCTTCCTTAACTGCCTGAAGTCCTGAACCAATAGTTTTTCTTATTGCTACTGTTAATATATCTAATGCCTTAGTAACTGCACTTATTGATGTTCCTTGAATTGAAATAGCAACATTAGCATTAGTAGCATCAGCAGCATTAGCATTCGCAAATTTACCATTCTTAGCCATTGCTCTCAATGCAATACCTCCTGCTATAGTTGCATCTTTAGGGACAGCACCAGCATTACCATCATTATTTTTCGCTAATTTAGCAGCACCATCATCTTTAGATATAGCTTGCAGTATATCAACACCAGTTACTGCTCCAACTGCTTTTGCTGCATCTGCCGCTGACTTCTTTGCATTAGCAGCAGCATCTGCATCAGCAGCAAATAATTTTCCTGCCTCACCATTAGCAGCTTGAGCAGTTCTTTCAGCAGAAAAATCCTCAGCTTTTTTACTATTACCAGCATCATATTTACCTTTGCCTTTAAGTACAACATCTACAATATCTTTAATTCCCTTCACTAGACTATCAACATTATCACCCTTAACACCATTACCAGCACCAGCATTACCACCAGCAGCAACATTACCAATTAGTTCATCACCATCAGTACCAATAGCATCACTAGCAATCTTAGCTCCCTCTATTATCTTATCAAGTGTCTCACTAACTAATTTATTTACTGCACTCTCTACTCCCGCCGCATTCGGATTCCCCTCTTTTTTCATATCACTCACAATCTTATTAAGCCTATCCTTTGTCCCTTGCACAGTATCCTGAACAGTCTTAAAATATTTCCCCACATCCGATTTCTTACTCTCCAAATTCAATCCCAACACACTCCCAACAATATCGCCAAAAGATGTGAAAACACTGATATTTATTCTTAGTTATTGCGAGCAGATAATTGCCTTATCTTTCATAGCATAACCAAAATACAAAAAAGGAAAACAACTCCCTAATAGAAAGAGAAGTTTTTCCTTAAATAACTTTATTATCTAATTTTTTATATCTTTATTTATATCTATTTAATAGCAATACCAGACTCTGTATTTACAGGAGTATTTTCAGGATTAATTTTCATTGCTTCTTTAACTGCTTGAAATCCTGTATCAATTGTTTTTCTTATTGATATTGTTAATGTATCTAATGCTTTAGTCACTGAACTTGTTGCTGTTCCTTTAATTGTGGTAGCAATAATCCCTTGAGCATCAGCCTCACTAGAATTAGCAAATTTACCATCCTTCGCCATCGCTCTTAACGCCATACCTCCTGCTATAACTGCATCCCTAGGAGTAGCAGCATTACCAGTTGTTTCTTTAGCTAATTTAGCTGATTCACCCTCATAACCTTCAGAAATAGCTCGCAAGATATCAGCACCAGTTACGGCCCCCACTGCTTTTAATGCATCTCTTGCTGCCTTTTTGGCATTATCAGAAGTACCAGCATTAGCAGCAGCAAATAATTTACCCGCTTCACCTTCACCAACATTGTTTGCAGTTCTTGCATTACCATCTTCAGCTTTTTTATTATCCCCAGCATCACGCTTACCTTCTTTAAGCACCACATCTACAATTTTTTTAATTCCCTCACTAAGAAACTTAACTGCATCAGAACCAGCAGCAGATCCAGCACCACCACCAGGTGCAGCAACATTAGCTATTGGAACATCTCCAACAGCACCCTTTAAAGCTTCACTTGAGCCCTCTATTATCTTATCAAGTGTCTCACTAACTAATTTATTTACTGCACTCTCTACTCCCGCCGCATTCGGATTCCCCTCTTTTTTCATATCACTCACAATCTTATTAAGCCTATCCTTTGTCCCTTGCACAGTATCCTGCACCGTCTTAAAATATTTCCCCACATCCGATTTCTTACTCTCCAAATTAAACCCTAATACACTCCCAACAATATCGCCAAAAGAAGCAAAAACACTGATAAAATCATTTCCCAAACTAACTAAAGACTGTAAAAACTCATTCTTCTTTTCTAGCTCCGCTACTCCATTATTACATCCCATAATTCCCAAAATCATCATAATAATCAAACTTCTCTTGATAATCTTCTTCATCTTCCTGCTACCCCCTCTCATCTCTTTTTCCCTCCTTAATCAACTCTTTTTGAAAATTTCTCCTACCTGCATTAGCAGCAACACTCATTCTACTTGTATAAGAAAGAGAAGATAATAAATTATGTAAAGAAGTAGCGAAGAGAGTTAAGGAATAAACTCTCTTCTATTGTTAAACTATGTTATAGCATTTATTTATCATTTTTTAAATTTTTAATTATTTTATAATTGTATTTTCTTAATTTTTTATTCATTTTATATATTAATCTATATACAAATTAAATGAATCAATAACTAAGAAAATACAATTATAAAATGAACATACGCTAAATGCATCAAATTCACGTATCTACAATACTCATCTAAAATCTATAATTTAATTATACCCCCAACCTAACCACTAGCACAATTTATCCTCCCCCAACAAAAACAAAAGCTAAGAGAACTATTCCTCTTAGCTACCTATCTCTCAATTGAATTTATCTTTACAATTACTTACTAATTAAAAATTAATTTTATTATACCTTAATTAAAAAGTTAAGCAGAAGCCGCCTTAGCAGGAAGAGGAGTAAGTTCTATAATTGCAGACTCTACTTCTTTATTAGCAGCCTTTAACAACTCATCAATTGCTGTGTTAAGTTTAATAAGTTCTGCAACTCCTTTATCTCCATCAGCCTTACCTACTCGATCTATAGCTTTTTTAGCATTTTCATCAGTAGCTCCTTCAATACCAAGCTCAGCATGCCCACCTTTCAATTTATTCACAAGTCCAGTAACTTCACCCTTAACATTAGTAATCTTTGCCTTAAGCTCATCAAAAAGTCCGGTTTTTTTCTCTAACTCTTTCAACTTAGTTTCTACAGTCAGTATTACTTGAAACGCACCTGCTAGTAACGATCCATTTTTATTATTAAGAGTATCAAGAGTACCGTCATCTTTAATTTTTTTTCCTATAGCCTTAGCCAGCTCATCAACCGACTTAACTAAAACATGAACTTCTTTAACACTCTCAACAAATGCAACAGCACTCTTTATCTTCTCACTAATGACATTTAAATCCAAACGACTTCCATCACTCCTAGTAACAATGCCTTCTTTCCCCTTTCCATCTTGTGTCTTTCCCCCAGAGCCATTACCACCTCCTGATCCACCACTATTACATCCTATTATTCCCACCATCATAATAATAATCAAACTTCTCTTGATAATCTTCTTCATCTTCCCAATACCCCCGCTCTTATAGTAATTAACGTTTATCTCTCTAATATCTCTCATCATAATTTTCCCTCCTTAACAACTCTTTAATTCCCCCCAATCTTTAAATCCTCTTATTTAAAGCTCCCTTCTCTTCCCTTCCCTCACTAGCTCATCTAAATAAGCCCTTCTACATAATCTCATCTAAATAAGCTCTCCTCACTAATCTCATCTTCCTTCTAAAAAAAGTTACTCAGAATACATACTTCCTTCTCTTCTTTTTAACTTCTCTTCTTTTTCTTCTCTTATCATTCCTTCCTTCTCTTTTTATAAGTTCCCTTCTCTTCATCTTCTTTAAAGAGTCCTTCTTTCTCTTTCTATCAACTTTACTCCAACAGAAAAAACGAAAGAAAAATGAATAAATAAAAAAAGGAAAACAACTCTCATACAGAGAAAAGTTTTCCTAAATTTAACTATATATTTATTTCTCTTGTTATTAAATTAAGCTTTAGGAGTTGTCTTATCAGAAATTACAGGAATATCATTAGTATTAATTTTCATTGCCTCTTTAACTTCATTCAGTCCCAAATCTATTGTTTTTCTTATCGCAATAGTTAACGTATCTAATGCTTTAGTTACTGCACTTACTGCTGCTCCTTTAACTACAGTAACAACATCATTATTAGCAGCATCCTTCTCATTAGCAAATTTACCTCCCTTAGCCATGGCCCTTAATGCTATTCCTCCTGTTATAACCGCATCTTTAACATCAAAAGCAACACCAGTAACTTGAGCAGTAACATTATGCTTAGCTAACTTAGCTGCATCACCATTACCTTTAGAAGAAATAGCTTGCAATATATCAGCACCAGTTACTGCACCAATTGCTTTAGATGCATCAGCACCTGCCTTCTTTGCATTATCTGAAGAATCAACAGCACCATCATTGCCAGTATTACCAAATAACTTTCCTGCATCACCAACATTAGCACCCCTTGCTCCAAGAGCATCAGCTTCTTTACCATCTCCAGCCTCAGCATTGCCTTCTTCCAGTACTACTTCTATAATTTCAAGTTCCAAATCGACTGTCTTCCTTATCGCTATAGTTAATGTATCTAATACCTTAGTTACCGCACTTACAGCTGCTCCTTTAATTGCAGTAGCAATAACCCCATCATTATCATTATCACTAGCATTAGCAAATTTACCACCTTTTGCCATCGCTCTTAATGCAACACCTCCTGCTACAATCGCATCTTTCTTAGCATTAGCAACATTACCATTAGCCACACTATTTTTAGCTAACGCAACAGCATCACTACTTTTAATCATGACTTATAATATATCAGCCCCAGTTACCGCTCCAACCGCCTTAGCCACATCCGCTGCTGACTTCTTTGCAGAAGCATTAGCACCGCGGCATTGTCACTAGCAAAAAGCTTGCCTGAATCATCGTTACCCCCCTTTGCGCTATTACCATCTTCAGCCTTTTTATTATCACCAGCTTCAGAATCTCCTACGCCTTTAAGTATCACATCTACTATACCCCTATTCCCTGTACTAATTTATCAACATCCCCAACAGTACCTCCAGAAGAAGCAGCAGCAACATTTCCAATTGGCTCACTAGCATCACCAATAGCCTCACTAACAGTCTTAGCTCCCTCTATTATCTTATCAAGCGTCTCACTAACTATTTTCTTTACTGCACTCTCTACTCCCCCAGCATTCGGATTCCCTTCACTCTTCATGTCAGCAACAATTTTATTAAGCTTATTCTTAATCCCCTCTACAGCTTTTTTAACTGTCTTTAATATTTCCCCATATCCGATTTAGTATATAAATTACCCTAATACACACCTTTTCCTTAAAATAATAGAAGGCAAATTAAACTTATCGCTAAGATTGCCTTCCACTCTAACTTCTAAGTAATTAATCTAAATATCTATCTTATTTCTAAACTTCTGCTTTTGGAACTCGTGCCTTATCTACTTCTTGCTTTACATTCTCAAGAACATTCTTTACTGTCTTCCTAACTATATCTTCCAATGATACTAACAATTTATTTACTGAACTTACTCCTGCTGATTGTACTGCTTTGTCATCGTTATTATCATGTGCAGCTAATTTACCTCCTTTAACTAATGATCTCAATGCTATTCCTCCTGCTACCGCTGCTGCTTTAGCATTAGCATTAGCTACATTAGCTGCTGTTCCCCCTACTGCAAATTCCAATGGAGTTGTATCTGCAGTTGCATTCGCTTCTATTTTCACAGCTTTATCTTCTGCTGATTTAACGATAGACTCTAACATTTCTTCTCCTCTCACCGCTGATACTATTAATGCAGCTTTATCTCCCACTGCTGCTCCTGCATTAACACCTGCTGCCAAGACCTTGGCTCCATTTTCCGGATTAGCCACACCTATTGAGGCTTGAGCCAATGTTACATTACTCTCTTTCAATCTATCAACTCCTAATCCCACTGATGTGTCCACTATTCCTTTAAATGCATTATATGCTTTCTTTAATTCAGGCTCAGCTACTGCTACTCCCTGGTTTTGAGAAACTGCCACACCTACCTTATCACTATCACCTATATCCTTTAAAGAATCTAAATGTCCTCTTAATACTTCTAATGTCTTCTTAGCTGAATCAACTGCACTTCTAATGGGTCTTATTTAATATACTATCTTTATCAATATATGCCGTTGCTTTTACTGCTACTTGCTCTAATTCTTCTGATGCAGATGCAATTTTCTTACCTATATTGATAAAATATATCCCCACTTCACTCTTCTTCGTATCCTTAGTAACAGTAAAACCCAAAGTCCCAGAAACTAACTCCAAAAAAGAATAAAAAACATTCTCTGCACTCCTTCCAACGTCAATCAACACCTCATTTAAACTTTTCCCTTTCTCTTTTCCTACTTCCCATCACTCCCATAACCATCATAATAACCAAACTTCTCTTGATCACTCCTCTCATCTTCCCACTACCCCCTCTCATTTCTTCTTTAGTTTTCATATCTCTAATTCCTCTCATCATAATTTTCCCTCCTTAATCAACTCTTTATTCCCCCCAATCTTTAAATCCTCTTATTTAAAGCTCCCTTCTCTTCCCTTTCCTCTCTAAGCTCTCCTTACTCCTAAAAAAAGTTACTCAGAATACATACTTCCTTCTCTTCTTTATAAGATTCCTTCCTTCATCCTTTAAAGAGTCCTTCTTGCTCTTTTTATCAACTTTACTTCAACAGAAAAAACGACAGAAAAATGAATAAATGATATTCACACATGATAAATGAATGCTTAAAAAAAAGACAAAAAATATACTAAATCAATAAAATCTAACAAGAAAACATCTCCCTCTAGACCCAAACAAAGAACAAGAGAAGTGCTTCCTTTAAAGAACTTTTTTACTTTACTAATTTTTGTCAACAATTATTTTAATTATTTATTGTTGTCCACTAGTTACAGTATCTGCTGTCTTATCTTCTTGTTGAAACTTAGATAAAACTTCATTTATATTTTTAATCCACTGTCAACAGTGTTTCTTATCGCTATTATTGGTGTACTTAGTGCTTTACCAACTGAACTTACCGATACACCATTTACTGCATGTTCAGATTTCTCTTCACCCGTAGCAGCTAATTTACCATCTTTAACTAATATATCTATTCAATGAACACAACAAGAGAGCCATAAAGCTCTCTTATCTCCTTTTTTCAGAAAAATATTATACAAATAATTCACCTATTCATTAACTTTACTAGTAGAACCCTCTCCTTGTTTAACTTCTCCTAATACCCTATTAATCTCTTTCAATCCTTCATCTACTGTATTCCTAATCGCTATTGTTAATGTACTCAATACTTTGTTTATTGCACTTGCTGCTACTCCATTGACTGCATGAGCTGATTTTTCTTCATTCTTAGCCGCAAATTTACCACCCTTGGCCATTGCTCTTAGTGTTATTCCTGCTGCAATAACTGAATCTTTTTTTGCTGTTACTTCTTTAATTTCCTGCTTACCAGCAACAGCCGGAGCAATCGCAATCTCTGCTGCATCTTTAGTCTTTTCAATACCATTTGCAACATCAACAGAAGGATTTTCGGTAGATTTAATTATAGCTTGCAAAATATCAGAACCAGTTACTGTTCCTATTGACGCACTTGCGGCTGCAGCCTCTGCATCAGTACTATTAGCTTTGGTACCATCGAATAACTTACCAATTGTTTTTTGCTGGTCATCTTTGGTCTTCGTAGCATTTGGATCACCTTTACCCTCTAATACTACTCCAACTATTCCTCTTATTCCTTTAACTAGTGCATTTACACTTGCAGAATCTGCTGGTGCAGCATCCTGGTCCAGAAGTAGAAGCACCACCAATAGCATCAACACCTGTAGCACCTTTTGCTGCTTCCTTGGCTCCTTCTGCAATTTTGTCTAATGTATCAGTAATAAACTTATCAACAACTGCTTTAACTTTTTCATAATTCCCATTCTTTGCCACTTCTCCTTGCAACTTCTCCTTCACTAATACTATAGTCTTTTCAATATCACTAAAATACTTCACTATTTCACTCTTCTTAGTATCCGCTTTTATCCCCAATGTCCCACTCACCATATCCCCAAATGTCACAAAAATATCCAAAAATCCTTTACCTAAATTCGCAATAGAACTTAAAAATTCATTCCCCTTTTCTAGCTCCGCTATTCCATTATTACATCCCATAAACAAAACTAAACTGAATATAATAATTTGTTTAACGATTCTCATCTTCCCACTAACCCCTCTCTTATAGTAATCATCGTTTTTCTCTCTAATTCCTCTCATCATCTTTTTCCCTCCTTATTCTCTCTCTTTAAAAAAATTCCCCTATCCTTAAATCCATTTATTATTTAAAACTCCCCTTCTCTTTTCTATCTTTAATCTCTCACTAAGCTCTTCTAACTTCTAAAAAAGTTATCCTCTCCTTTTAAAAGATTCCTTTCCTTTCTCTTTTTAAAATTACTCCAATAAAAAAAACTAAAGAAAACTCAATAAACGATATTCACACATGATAAATGAATGCTTAATAAAAATAAAAAAGAAATACATTAAAATCAACGAAATATAACAAGAAGACATCTCCCTGTATGTCTAAAAAAGACAAAAAGAAATGTTTCCTTTAAATAATTTTCAAAACTATAAATTAAAAGAAAATTTATTACTTCTTATTTGGTTCTAACGCTGATACCTGTGTAGATCTCTTGCATAATTAATCAATGATGGAAATATAAAACGCGCATAAAGCTTAAAGTTATCTTTAACTTCCATAAAAGTAAAACTTAAATAAAAGTATAACCAAATTTTTTGTAAATATAAATTCATTACAAATAAAATTTGTACTTATAAATAGTATTCGTAATATTAAAACCTATAGTACAAATATTCTATCTATAGAATAGAACCTAAGAATAGAATCTAATTTAAAAAGAAAACATCTTCTCTAGTCCCCCATAGAAAACAAAAGAAGTGTCTTCTTTAATTTAAAATATCTCTTTTATTACTGATTTGACTCTAAAACTGCTGGTTTTGTTGCTCTTGCTTTATCTACTTCTTGTTTTACTTTCTCAAGAACATTCTTCACTGTCTTTTTAATTATATCTTCTACTGCTACTAATAGTTTATTTACTGCACTTATTCCTGCTGATTGTACTGCTTTTTCATCACTATTTGTACTATGCGAAGCTAATTTACCTCCTTTAACCAATGCACGTAGTGCTATTCCTCCACTCACTGCACCTGCTAACGCTGCATCTTGTGCTAAATTCGCTGCCTGACCTCCTTTAGCAAAAGAAATTGCACTCGTATCTGCAGTTGCATTAGCTCCTACTGATGCATCACTTTCTCCTGATTTAACAATAGATGCTAATATTTCTTCCCCACTCACTGCTGATACTATTCAATCCCGCCGCTGCTCCTGCAGCACCTGTAGCTAAAACTTTAGCTCCATTCTTTGCATCACTTCCTCCTACGTTTGCAGTAGCTATTGCTACATTACTTTTTTTAGGTTCTACAACACCTTCTGTAATAGATGCTGTTACTATCCCTTTCAATGCCTGATACACCTTCTTTAATGCATCCGTATTTACTGTTACTCCTTGTTGGTTACTTGTTACATCAACTATCTTGTTAGCGTCACCTATATCTTTGAAAGAATCTAAATGCTCTTTTAATACGCTTAAAGTAAGCTTAGCTGCATTAACAACTTCTCTAAGTATCTTATTTGATGAAGCACTTTTATCAATACCTGCTCCTGTTTTTTTTGCTATTTCTTCCAACTCGTCTGATGCTTTTCCAAGCTTATTCCCTAGACTGCTAAAATATGCTCCTACCTCATCCTTCTTTGTATCTACTTTAGCAGTAAAACCCAATACATCCGAAATCAACTCCAAAAAAGCATAAAAAGCATTCTCAGCACTCCTACCTAAGTCCATCATTGCCCCACTTATCCCACTCCCAACGCCATTCTGTTTCCCTGGTTCCTGTCCTTGTTGTCCACATCCCATAACTCCCAAAATCATAATAATAAGCAAACTTCTTTTGATAACCTTCTTCATCTTCCCACTACCCCCTCTAATTCCTTCTTCATCTTTTATTCCTCTAATTCCTCTCATCATAATTTTCCCTCCTTAATCAACTCTTTAAAAACCCCCCCATCTTTAAATCCTCATTATTTAAAGCTCCCTTCTCTTCCCTTTCCTCACTAGCTCATCTAAATAAGCCCTTCTAAAGAATCTCATCTAAATAAGCTCTCCTCACTAATCTCATCTTCCTTCTAAAAAAAGTTACTCAGAATACATACTTCCTTCTCTTCTTTTTCTTCTTTTATCATTCCTTTCTTCTCTTTTTATAAGTTCCCTTCTCTTTTTTATTGAGTCTCTTTTATCTTTTTTATTGAGTCTCTTCTTCTCTTTCTATCAACTTTACTTCAACAGAAAAAACGTAAAAAAAATCAATAAATGATATACACACATAATAAATGAATGCTAAATAAAGAAATAAAAAATAGATTAAGATGTTTAATTAAAATAGATATTTTTTATTGTCATACACTAGCTGAGGCTTAGGATGCCTGATCTTCTTGCTTCATTGTATTAAAAACTCCATCTCTCTAAATCAAATCTCATAAATAAGATATTCTACATAAAATCTTCCCAATAAGATCTTCTTCTCACTTCTAAGAAAAGTTATTCTCTCCCTTTAGAATATAGCTATTATATTTCCTCTAAAATAAAAAGAGTTGTCGTTTCTCTTTTTATAAACATTACTAAAACAAAAAAACGAAAGAAAAATAAATAAATGAAAAACTAATAAAATGCACACATGATAAATGAATGCTTAATAAAAAATATATTGAAATAACTTAATCTCACAAAAAACATCTTCCCTGTATGCCCCCCAATAAAAAACAAGAAAAGTGTTTCGCTTAAACTTCTTTATTTTTTTTACTAATTTTTATCTATAATTATCTATTATTGTCTACTAATTGTTGATTCTCCTACTTATCTTCTTATTTAATTGTTGATAGTGTTTCATTTACCTTCTTTCCCCCACTATCAACAGTATTTCTTATTGCTATTATTAAAGTACTAAATGCCCTACTTACTGCACTTAATGCTATACCTTTTAGATACATCAACCTCAACATTCTTATCATCAGTATCCTTTACAATAAACTTACCACCCTAGCTATCAATCTTAATGTTATATCTCCCTTATAACAGCTAAGTCCTTTTAGTTTTGCTCGAAACTCCTTATAGCCTATTTCCTAGCCTGCCTAAAAATCCAAACCTCACTGCTAACAATTTAAACGAAATCACAATAATTCACAGAACATCACCGCCAACCACAACCCAGATTCATTGTTACACCCCCACTTATTGCTTTAGCCAACTCAACCTATTGACTTAACCAAAATTTCAACTTCATTTACTTTCACTATCTTGAACCAACTCTATTACTTTGCATTGATCATCAAGATTTTTTTCCATGTTTTGTTAGCCAAACAAATTACCTGCATCAACATTAAGCAGCAATCTTTGTTTCTTTCTTATAATTAAACCGCTATCTTTTAAATCTGACAAATACTTCCTTATTCTATAATGAGATAACTTGGTATCTTGATTCATTTGTCTCAATGACTTTATAGTACGATTGTCATCTTCCAAATTAGATGCAATAAATTCAAGAGATTTGTCAAATACTTTAGATACCTTTTTAT
>NZ_AYOT01000069.1 GCF_000500045.1 Borrelia persica No12
AATAAGCAAAAAGAGAGTAAGGAAATAAATTAAAAGGTTATAAAAAGTAAAGGAAGTTGACTTTGTGTTAACCGAAAGTAAAAGGAGAGTTAAGAATGAAAAGATGGACTTTGTATGCTCTCATTGCAAAGTTACAAACTACGAAAATAGGAAATAGGATATTTGTAGAGCAAAAATATAAGTATTTGTTAAAGCTAGGATAAAGTATTGTATAAATATTAACCTCAATTGCTTAAAAACATACTCTTAGCTAATTACAACCAATCCTCACACCATATTTTACATACAATGATAACCTTCAAAATTTGACTTAAGCTATTAGTATTTGCTAACATATTATTTGACTATTTTATATTTTTTAAAATGATTAGTTAATATATGAACTTAATGAATGATACTAACTTGAATTTAGCTAATAAAATTAATAAAACTATTGGAGACCTAGTAAAAGAAAACGAAATATTACATAAAGAACTATCTATAATCAAAAGTCAAACAAAAAATAAATCCACAAAACCTAAATCTATTCCCATAAGATTCTATTTAAATGAAAAGACAATAAAACTAGTAAAACGATGCATAGAAAAACTTAAAATTTTAGATCCAATATCTGGATGGTTTGTTTACATACTATCAATAACTGGTTGTAGAGGAGTTGAGATACAAAATGTCAAACTTGCTGATATATCAAAAGAAAAAAGCACTAATGGTGAAGTATTTTACAGTCTTAAAGTTAATGTTGCTAAGAAAAGAAGTAGTATTTGTATTAGAGAAGTAGTTAT
>NZ_AYOT01000070.1 GCF_000500045.1 Borrelia persica No12
AGTGTCTTCATTTTAATTTCTTTCTGACCATTTTGTCTTAAGTTTCGGTTGAAATAATAGAGTATTTTGTTTTGATTGTATTGCTTGAACATTGAGTTCATGAAATCTAATGTTGATATTAAAATGATTAACATGTGCTGATGTTTATTGGCGAGCTTTTTTATGCTTTTCATCTTTGATCTCCTTATTTTGGTTTACTTACTATTTATAATAACTCAATTGTTACTATAAAGTAAACCCATTTAAATAAAAATTTTTTTATATCAAAATTTAACAAAAAATATTATAGCAATAACTATAGCAAAAAGTTGATAAAATCAATTTTTGCTATAATATTATTTTTGTTATATACAAAAATGAACAAAAATCAAAGGAGAGATTTATGAATAAAAATATGTCAAAAAAAATTAGTAGTAAAGGAGATGATATGCATCATATCGGTGTACAAGCTCAAAGAATATTTGAAGGTTTTGAAGAATTTTTGCCACAAATTGAAGAAGAAGAAAACGTGAAACAAAAGAATCCAAGCAAAATAAGTAAAGTAGGACGTAAGATACCTGGTATTAAAAAACATGAATGTTTTAAATTCAATAGCAAAGATGATTTTAACAAACAAAGAGAAGCTTTACTACGAATTGGTGCAAGTGAAGTTGGGAGCATATTTATTGGCGAAGAAAGTTTGAATGAATTTATAATAACAAAAGTACTTAAATT
>NZ_AYOT01000071.1 GCF_000500045.1 Borrelia persica No12
GTTGAGGTTTTGCATAGAAATAAATATGCCAATGGCATAGATAAATATAACTACTTTAAGGAAATTTCTGGTGCAAAGAATTTAGTTGGTGCAACAATTGATGGTTGGTTTATAAACAAAGAAGGTGAAGCTGAACTTTTAGAGCTTAAATCTAGTGATAGTTATCAGTTAAAAGAAGCTGCATTGGAATATAACCGTACTGGTAATTTTATAGAGAGTAAATATTTCTTTAAATATTATGTACAAGTACAAATACAACTTGCATGTACGGGTTTAAGCAAAGGCAATTTATTTTTGACAGTAGGGAATGAAGTAATTAATTGTGAAATTAAAAGGGATAACGATTTTGTTATTGAAGTAATT
>NZ_AYOT01000072.1 GCF_000500045.1 Borrelia persica No12
TTTTGTAAATATCTTCTTCAAATTTTTTCTTCTTTTTTAAATCCCTTTTTGAAATTTGTTTGTAATTTTGTCTTTAACCACCTGCTGCACAAGCACTTGTTGCTTGATCTTTAAATTTATCTAAATCATCGCTATTACTTTTAAATGAACCTTGTAAAGTTTGTTTAAATGTATTCTTTTGATCACTTGCGTTCTCTCCAGTACATTTTGAAAGTTCACTTTGGATATGTTGAAGTACAGACTTTATTGCAGATTCATCGTAACTTAAAAACTTGTTAAAATCACTTTCATTATTCAATGCTTCTTTTAAGAAATTGAGATTTATTTTTTCAGTGTCATTTAACTTTTCTTTGAGTATTTTTTCTGGTGTTTTTTTAACCTCTTCTGTTTGTGCTGCTTCATCTTTTTGAGGTTTGTCATTATCAGTGTTTTGTTGTTTATACTGATCGCAACTATTAATCATTAGTAATAATATCAAAATAATATTGATTTTTTTCATTTAAATCTCCTTATATCTTTTATTTATAATTTATTTTATTGCCAATTTGCTGTAAGTCCAGCTACATGATTGTTGGGATTTAGTAACTCTTTTTTCAGATATTCAAACATTTCTTCGTTATTATTTTTGGAACCCATTTCATCCAAAACACCTCTAAAAAACTGTTCTATTTCATTATCATTTCCGTATTGATTATTTTGGTTGCAATTATGATTATTTTTTGCTTGGCATTCAATAGCATCATTAATATAGGCATCAAAATCTTTATCATTTGCTTTTTCTTGTCTTTTTTTATTTAAGAAGTCATAAACATTGTTAAAAGCGTCAGCTAATTCTTTTTGTTTTTGTTCATCTTTTAAGATCCAATCAAAAAAGTTTGTACATTTAACTTTATTGCTATTTTGACATGAATTGAGATTATCTTGTAACTTCTCTAGTACTAGTTTGAGTGCAAGTGTTAAGGAATTAAACTTTTTTTTCTCGTTTTCAGTTAAAGTAATTTTTTTTGCTTTTATCTCTGTTTCATTTTCTTCATTATCTAGAGATCTTTTAGATCTATTTTGTGGTTGATTATTATCAGGGATTATATCTACTTTGTATTCTTTACAGCAATATAAGAGTAATGAACTACAAAGTATCAATCTTATTATAATTTTATTCATATGATCCTCCTTATCTTTATGATTTAAACAATATATATCAGTTATCTTATTGTTTGTTTCTTTTGTAAAGTTTCGTGTTTTGTTATAAAGTTTATGTTAAACAAAATTAATTTTTGTTAACTTATTGTTAACTAAGAAGGTTAAAGTGTTATGAGTAAAGTAAAGAGAGCATATGAAGATTATGCTATGTATTTCAGTGAAGGTCGATTAAGTGATATTGAAATAGCGAAGGAACTTGGTGTTTCACGAGCGAATGTATGTAAAATGAGAAGCAAATGGATAAGAATTAAAGATAATCCAAATGAGTTCAATGGTAATACTAAAGTTACGATCTGTGAAGATACTTTTAAGAGTATTTTGGACCGAGCACTTGAAGTAAATGCAAAGGCGCGTGAACTTAAGAGTCAATTTAGTATAGCAAAGAGTCAACTTGGACTTAAGTTTATGAAGGCATTTAACAATTATTTGGAATTGGAGCTTGAGGATTATATACAAGAGATAAGTCTCTTAGAAAAAGAGATTAAGAAAAGAAAAGGAGATAGTAAAGAAATACAAGATATGGAGACTAGACTTAAAAAT
>NZ_AYOT01000073.1 GCF_000500045.1 Borrelia persica No12
ACAGTAATACCAATAACAAATAATTTTGAAGGTTATGTAATTACACAAAGCTCTTCTGGTATTAACATGGGTGATAAGTTGGATTTTAATTCAAATGGAGAAGTTATTAAAGTATCTAATTCTTCATCAGTTTCAATTAATGCAGTTGCACTCTCAGATATACATACTTTGTATCTTAGCGATGATGAATCTAAAAAAGGCCAAGATGATTATAAATTATATTTAATAAAGATATCCCTTTATGGCAATAAGGCGGTTTCTTAAAATAAGAAAATTAGGAGGTTAAAGTGTCGACAAACATAACTGAACTAGTAAAGCAATATGAAGAAAAAGCTAAAACTCTTAAGAAGTTAATGAAGAACCCTATCAACGATTCTGGTGTTTTTAGTAATACAGTTGATTTTAGGAGTAAAAATTTACATTTTGCTAATCAAGGCGGTACAGTAACAAGTCGAACTGATAAACTAGAAAATTACTTTTTTAAAGGATATCCATATAAGAGAGGAGTAAAACGCGTAGTTAGTACGTCACAAGATAATCAACCACATTATGAACCACATGTTGAAGCAGGTGGTGGTGATGATCTTTATGGTGTATGTGTTGACGTAGACGAATTTACCAGTATGGCAACAGTAATACCAATAACAAATAATTTTCAAGGATATCTTGTTGCAAAAGATAATTCTATTAAGAGAAAGGATAAAGTTAAATTTAATTCAGATGGACAGGTTGAAAAGGACAGTTCAAATAATAGCAAAATTAATGCCATAGCCTTATCAGACTCAATAAAACTTGATAATGATGATAATACTTATATGGTACATGTGGTTATTTATGGAAATAAAGGTAAACCAAATTAATAAGTTAAA
Source organism: Borrelia persica No12 (assembly GCF_000500045.1). Classification (GTDB taxonomy): domain Bacteria; phylum Spirochaetota; class Spirochaetia; order Borreliales; family Borreliaceae; genus Borrelia; species Borrelia persica. Next base: position 870 of record NZ_AYOT01000073.1, read on the forward strand.
GGAGTATAAAGATGTCAGAATTATATGATCAAAATTATTATGCTAAAGAGATAGCAAATGTDTTTCCGGAAGTAAAGTTACCAGTATTTTACAATTGGTTTTCTAATGAGCAGATTGAGGATGTAGATTTAAAAGCTGGATATTTAAAAACAATAAAATGGGATGCTTTTCTTAATGCTAATCCCACAACATTATTAAATGAAGTTAATACTATTGCTACTATAGGATTTAGATCAGAATCAGTTAAGCTTAACTATCTTAAATTACAATACAAGTTTAGACATTTAAAGCAAACTGTTGAACAGTCTTATAAAAATAATGATTATGCGGGTGATGTAAATAATAATTTATTACCATTCAAAGAAGCATACAAACTTGCAAGTAATGAGATTATAAAGCTTATAAATCA
>NZ_AYOT01000074.1 GCF_000500045.1 Borrelia persica No12
CTAATAAAGATAAGATGAATGAAATTTTTAAAAAAATTGAAGAAGGTCTTGGGAAACTAGAACTTGGAGATGAATTCTCTACTCCTATGATGGTATTAATTGATCCAAAAACAAGTTTAAAACTAGTAAAACCATATGCAATACCAAGCGAATCATCTTCTAATTCTCATATCTATTCTTCAACTGATTCATGGGAGGATTTTTTAATTAAGACTATTAAAGCTGTTAAT
>NZ_AYOT01000075.1 GCF_000500045.1 Borrelia persica No12
GAATTACCACTTTAATCGGACCCATAACATCATCTTATCTTAGTATTTTAGATTTTAGTAGTAAATCTGCTATTTCTGATATTTATGCTTATACGGGAGTAGGGAATAGCAATGATGATTCACTTGACGCATTATCTGCTTCATATTTACTCTTAACATTAAATTATCATGAGAGAAAAGCACATTTTACCAAATTTAAGTTTATTTAATCTATAAATTATTGTATAATAAATAAATAAGGAGGTTTTATGGAGACATTAGCACGTAGAATGATAACCCAGCAAATGGTCTTAGCTGCTCTTATTAAAGTTGGTATTGATCAAGAAATAGCCGAAGATTTGTCT
>NZ_AYOT01000076.1 GCF_000500045.1 Borrelia persica No12
TTGAGTATCTTAAAGAAAACTTTGATATTAAATTAAAACATTTAGAAGAAAAGATTTTTGATACCAAAGAAGAACTTATTCATAGAATGGATGCTAAGTTTAATGAGCTTGATAACAAGATTGATGCTAAGTTCAATGAGCTTGATAACAAGATTGATGCTAAGTTTAATGAGCTTGATAACAAGATTGATAACGTTGAGAATAATCTTAATAATAAGATTGATATTGTTAGAAGTGAATTAAAATCTGATATCTTATCTGTTAAAAAAGACATGGAAATTAATAAAATGGAACTAGATAATAAGATTGACAAATCAGTATCAGAAATTAAAGGTACATTAAAGTTA
>NZ_AYOT01000077.1 GCF_000500045.1 Borrelia persica No12
TTCATTATCCATTCATGCCAACTCCCTTTAGTATTAAAGTTAGATAACCAACTGAACCATCAATTGATACTATTTCAAAGTGAAAATTATCTAAATCACCTTCAGAGATCTTATCTGATATAGCAAAATCAAGTTGTGCACTTGTATACAACTTGTAAAGACAAGTAATATCACTAAGATCGGATTCATTCATAGTCACAAGAGAATCGGGATTGATGCTAAAGAGTACACCAGTAAATTCTTTAAAGTTTTCTCTGTCAATTACTGTTTCATAACTTGCAGTCTCTTCATTATATTCATATCTTTTTTGATAAAGCCTTAATGGTTTTTTATCTTCAAAATAGGAAATAACCGATAATGCCATTTGAGTGAATTTGGTTCTCACATTATTATTTCTCTGCATTAACGTGCAACTCCTATGCAATATTTTTTAGTTGTTGAAGAGTCAACAAGTGCCAAACTAGATAATAATGAATCAAAAGATGAACAAAAACTATCACCAATTTTAATGTCACTACCCAAAGATTCATTAACATCAGATGATCGTACTTGTTCATATTCGATCTCAAGTTCGTTAAGTTTGTGTTTCTTTATTACTTGGGAATTTCCACTAAAATCATTGATAGTTCCGCTTTTTTTCAGTTTGCACCCAGTATAGTAATACATTAACAATTTGATATGTGAAGTTGTAAGTATTGATAAGTCAATACCCTTAACTTCAAGCAACATCTCAACTAGTCGTGAATATTGCATGAAAGTCGAAAAACTCAAAACATCTTCATTGATATCCAATAATTCTATTATTTCTGTGTAAAGTTTACGTATTTCATTATCAAGTTGTTCTTGTGCTATATCATGTGACATAACTGTTTCCTAACTTTGCTTAATGAAAACCTGCAGAATAGTTTTCTTTGTAGCAAGTAAACCACCAAGTACAAAATCAATATAAGAATGCGCAATATTGCTTGAATTAGTGTCAATTTGTTCATTAGGTGTTGGCAACATGTATTTACTTGGTTTAAATTTCAACAACTTTGGATTCATTGGAAAAATAACAATTTGATTTTTCAGTAAATTAGATGTTTGTATTACTACTTCATTTCTATTATTCAAAGCTTTGATTGTAGCTGTTAAAAAATCTTGCCAACGTTCATTAAGAAAACCTGGATTATCATTTACCATATAAGGTTTAACCAATTTCAAGCTTGTTAGCGGATCTACAATTACCATGAATGGAGAATCAAAATAATCACCTAGTTCTAATTTTGACAGACCAGATTCTATCTTTTCAAATATCTTATCCATTTTGTCTTTATTGCTAGCATCAACTTCTTCTTTGATTTGATATGGCATATTAAGTAAACCATACATGTTAGGTAAAAGAATTTTTGCATTATTACCATCCTTTTGTATTGATACAGTTCCGGTTAATACAAAATGGGTGATCATTTTCATAATTTCATTACATGCTAATTTATAAGCAGTACCAAAAGGTAAGTAATTATTATTAACATCTCCAATATACTCAGAATTTGTAAATTCGAGAACCGCAGAATCTTTTAAATGTGGAAATTTATATTGCAAATGCAAATAATTAAGCTTTACCACCTCTGATTTAAATCCTATTGTTGAGACTGTATTATAATTATTTATAACATCTGTTGGATTTTCTTTTAGAAAAACATCCCATTCTACTGTTTTAAAAAATCCCATCTTATAAGGAACTTCTTCAATTTGTTCTTTAGCAAACCAATCATAAAATTTTGGTAATTCGACTTCTTCTGTTGCTTGAATAACTTCTTGTACATAATAATTTTCATCAAATAATTCCATTTAAAACCTCCTTAATTTAATTATTAGATACTTTATTTCCAACAAATTTGATATGAACTAAATATGTATTCTCAGATAAAGTGACTGTATCTTCTAAAGCAAATGCATTATAAACAGTATTTGAACCACTAGATTTTTCTGCTTCACCTTTATCATTAAATTTAACCTTGTCTCCTCTCTTAATTGTTGAGTCTTTTGCAAAAAGCCAAGCTTGATAAGCACCAGAAGTTATTGGTACAACTTGAGCTCTCTCTGTATAATCATCAATATCAACACATATCCCATATAAATTATCACCACCACCAGGTTCAACATGAGGTCCATAATGAATCTCATTGGCTTTAATTTGATTTGTCTTTAGTTTAACACCACATTTATATGGATAATTTTTGCTAGGCCAGTTTTCTATTTGTATATTACTACTAAAAGAAGTAAATTCACCAACACTAACGCATGGTCCTTTATTTCTAAAGTCAGTAGTATTACTCATAAGCTCTACTTCTTTGCTACCGCCTTTAATAACAGAAGCTAGTGCTTTTCTTTTATCTTGATAATCCTTAACTAGTTGTTTAATATCGGCCATACTTTAACCTCCTTTTTAATTTTTAACTTGTTTTTTGAATAGCTTTGTTCCCAAAAATAGCAACTTTGACAAAATGAATTGTAAAATCACTACTTGAACTAAAAGACGAGTCTTTTTGTTCATCTGGGGTTCTAAAATCATGCTTATATGAATTGCTTAATGCAATAATATTAATTGAAGTAGGTAAATTAGAGCTCGCT
>NZ_AYOT01000078.1 GCF_000500045.1 Borrelia persica No12
TTCATTATCCATTCATGCCAACTCCCTTTAGTATTAAAGTTAGATAACCAACTGAACCATCAATTGATACTATTTCAAAGTGAAAATTATCTAAATCACCTTCAGAGATCTTATCTGATATAGCAAAATCAAGTTGTGCACTTGTATACAACTTGTAAAGACAAGTAATATCACTAAGATCGGATTCATTCATAGTCACAAGAGAATCGGGATTGATGCTAAAGAGTACACCAGTAAATTCTTTAAAGTTTTCTCTGTCAATTACTGTTTCATAACTTGCAGTCTCTTCATTATATTCATATCTTTTTTGATAAAGCCTTAATGGTTTTTTATCTTCAAAATAGGAAATAACCGATAATGCCATTTGAGTGAATTTGGTTCTCACATTATTATTTCTCTGCATTAACGTGCAACTCCTATGCAATATTTTTTAGTTGTTGAAGAGTCAACAAGTGCCAAACTAGATAATAATGAATCAAAAGATGAACAAAAACTATCACCAATTTTAATGTCACTACCCAAAGATTCATTAACATCAGATGATCGTACTTGTTCATATTCGATCTCAAGTTCGTTAAGTTTGTGTTTCTTTATTACTTGGGAATTTCCACTAAAATCATTGATAGTTCCGCTTTTTTTCAGTTTGCACCCAGTATAGTAATACATTAACAATTTGATATGTGAAGTTGTAAGTATTGATAAGTCAATACCCTTAACTTCAAGCAACATCTCAACTAGTCGTGAATATTGCATGAAAGTCGAAAAACTCAAAACATCTTCATTGATATCCAATAATTCTATTATTTCTGTGTAAAGTTTACGTATTTCATTATCAAGTTGTTCTTGTGCTATATCATGTGACATAACTGTTTCCTAACTTTGCTTAATGAAAACCTGCAGAATAGTTTTCTTTGTAGCAAGTAAACCACCAAGTACAAAATCAATATAAGAATGCGCAATATTGCTTGAATTAGTGTCAATTTGTTCATTAGGTGTTGGCAACATGTATTTACTTGGTTTAAATTTCAACAACTTTGGATTCATTGGAAAAATAACAATTTGATTTTTCAGTAAATTAGATGTTTGTATTACTACTTCATTTCTATTATTCAAAGCTTTGATTGTAGCTGTTAAAAAATCTTGCCAACGTTCATTAAGAAAACCTGGATTATCATTTACCATATAAGGTTTAACCAATTTCAAGCTTGTTAGCGGATCTACAATTACCATGAATGGAGAATCAAAATAATCACCTAGTTCTAATTTTGACAGACCAGATTCTATCTTTTCAAATATCTTATCCATTTTGTCTTTATTGCTAGCATCAACTTCTTCTTTGATTTGATATGGCATATTAAGTAAACCATACATGTTAGGTAAAAGAATTTTTGCATTATTACCATCCTTTTGTATTGATACAGTTCCGGTTAATACAAAATGGGTGATCATTTTCATAATTTCATTACATGCTAATTTATAAGCAGTACCAAAAGGTAAGTAATTATTATTAACATCTCCAATATACTCAGAATTTGTAAATTCGAGAACCGCAGAATCTTTTAAATGTGGAAATTTATATTGCAAATGCAAATAATTAAGCTTTACCACCTCTGATTTAAATCCTATTGTTGAGACTGTATTATAATTATTTATAACATCTGTTGGATTTTCTTTTAGAAAAACATCCCATTCTACTGTTTTAAAAAATCCCATCTTATAAGGAACTTCTTCAATTTGTTCTTTAGCAAACCAATCATAAAATTTTGGTAATTCGACTTCTTCTGTTGCTTGAATAACTTCTTGTACATAATAATTTTCATCAAATAATTCCATTTAAAACCTCCTTAATTTAATTATTAGATACTTTATTTCCAACAAATTTGATATGAACTAAATATGTATTCTCAGATAAAGTGACTGTATCTTCTAAAGCAAATGCATTATAAACAGTATTTGAACCACTAGATTTTTCTGCTTCACCTTTATCATTAAATTTAACCTTGTCTCCTCTCTTAATTGTTGAGTCTTTTGCAAAAAGCCAAGCTTGATAAGCACCAGAAGTTATTGGTACAACTTGAGCTCTCTCTGTATAATCATCAATATCAACACATATCCCATATAAATTATCACCACCACCAGGTTCAACATGAGGTCCATAATGAATCTCATTGGCTTTAATTTGATTTGTCTTTAGTTTAACACCACATTTATATGGATAATTTTTGCTAGGCCAGTTTTCTATTTGTATATTACTACTAAAAGAAGTAAATTCACCAACACTAACGCATGGTCCTTTATTTCTAAAGTCAGTAGTATTACTCATAAGCTCTACTTCTTTGCTACCGCCTTTAATAACAGAAGCTAGTGCTTTTCTTTTATCTTGATAATCCTTAACTAGTTGTTTAATATCGGCCATACTTTAACCTCCTTTTTAATTTTTAACTTGTTTTTTGAATAGCTTTGTTCCCAAAAATAGCAACCTTTACAAAATGAATTGTAAAATCACTACTTGAACTAAAAGACGAGTCGTTTTGTTCGTCTGGCGTTCTAAAATCATGCTTATATGAATTGCTTAATGCAATAATATTAATTGAAGTAGGTAAATTAGAGCT
>NZ_AYOT01000079.1 GCF_000500045.1 Borrelia persica No12
CAGAGCATTTATGTATGTCGAATCGTTGTTACTTAGCTCTTTTATTTGCTTCACATACTTTTCGCTAATTTTATAGTCAGATAGCAGTCTTGTCTCAACGTCTTTTCTTGTTATTTTACAATCTCTTTTCTTTTTTTTATAAAAATCTTCCTTTTTCAAAAGCATTTCTGAGTTCTCTTTAGAATTCTTTTCTTTTTTATTGCTTATATTAGCTTTATTAATATCATCCGAATCTTGCACATGCGAAATTATACTCATGCGATTTTTATGAAGTTGTTCGTTGTTTTTTGATTCTATTTTTTCTTTTATGAGTTTTGTATTTTGCGAATTTATATTTTGGGGTTCGTTATCAAAAAGCTCATTAAAATCAAAATTTCCAATAATGAATTTATCTTTTAAATTGTCTTTTAGAAGTTGTGTTAGATATTCTAATATTGCTTCTTTATGAGTAGGCATTAGTTCCATGTTTTGCACATAATAAGCAACACTTCCTTTGCCTTTACCAAATCTTATAATTTTAGATTTTATTAAATTTAGATTGTTTAGTAACTTTATATCTAATTCTAGAGTGCGTTTACATACTTTTTTTGCATGATCATTTTCTAGTAGTTTAAGTACTATGTTTTGGATATCACTTGCTGAATATTCTTCGATTCCCTTTGATTGTTTGTAATTTGTATTTTTAGTATTTATTGTCCAGTAAACTTTGAGTAATCTGTTGTATCGTTTAAGCATTTTATTTATTTGCAATTTAACATAGGACATTCGTATTGTTTGAGTATTATGGGGATTTTTATAAATATTTAGTTCTACAAGGCTTTTTAATATTGCATTTATTTGACCTTTTGGGTCTTGATATTTGAAATTCTTATTATCTTTTGCTATACTTAACATGGGTTTTTTTGTAATCCAAAGTTTAGATTTTCTTTTTTCTTAAAAAGAAGCTTTGGACATTTATATGTTTTATTATATACAAAAATTTCACTCTTGACTAGGTTTGAGGTCGAGGTGATTTTTTTATATGCAATTTTTTACACCTTATAGAAATAAAGTAAAAGATTGGTATTATAGACTTTTTTATTATCTTTGACTGTGTAAATTTCTGAATAATGCCAGTAATTTAGGTTACTGGTCTTATTCTTTTTGTATTATTTTGTCATTAGATAGAGTATAAAGAATTGAATATAAATATTGTAGTAGAAGTATAAGTAGTTGATAGACAAATATTTAAATATCTAATAATTCAGTTAAGTTTGTGGATAGTCAAAAGATTATCATGGATTATCATAATAGTGATAACATTTGATGAATATATTATTAGTTATTATGTTTTTGAAAAAAGGTTTAATTTCTATTTAGAATAGAATGTTATAAATGTTATATAAGTTTTTCTATTTAGATGATAATATGAGTATATATCAAATTGATGTGAATTAGAAGATAGATACAATTGAGATCAGATTTAGTGTAAGGATAGATGGAGTTTAGATTGGTCTTAATGAAGAAATATACTAATTTGTGATGTTAGTGTAAGTAAACTTGGCGTTAAGATAGATAAAGTTAGGAGTGATCTAACTTAAGTCTAACTTCAATTGATTTTGATTGAAATTATATTAGGCTGAAACTTAAGGGGGGGGTAGTTAGTTTACTTTGATGTTTGTCTCTATATTTGCTATTTTTTGTTTCATATTTTGTAGTGCAAGTATTTGTGATTTTAGGTAAAGATTGAGGTATGTTGTAATTTAATGTAGATATAATAACTTATGTTAAGTTATTATAATGTCAAGTTGATTGTTTTCATCACAAAGTTGTAGAGAGTATGTGAGATTTGTTGATTATATAGTAATATAATTGGAGAGAGGTCTTTGATGATAAATAAATATGATAAAAAAGATATAAATGTTGAATTTAGTATTGTAGAATCTTGGAGACTTAATTTTGAATTTTTTGTTCGCAACATTTGGTTAATAATGTTTGCTTTATTTTTATTTTTCTTTAATGTTTTGCATTCTCATAGAGGGATTGTTAGTTACAATGTTGGTAACCATTCCAAATTATATTTTACATTACCATTTACAATAGTCATTATAATAGTACCATCGTCAATATTATTGTATTTTTTGTATTTGCTAAGAAAGCGTGTAGTTGAGGGTTTTGTAAAAGCTTCAGTGTTTGTGTATTTAGAAAAAATCGCAATATTTGTATTGTTAGTGATAGGACTTGTAACTCAATCTGTGAGTTCGTGGATGAGTTTTGAGAGTTTTTTTAGTCTAATGTTTGAGGATACTATTAGGGACACTGTTTTGAGTATTAAAAAAAGTCAAAGTGAGCAAGAAGAAGGTGTTCGTAAATTACTTTCTGATAAAGAACGGATAATAGAGAGTGAAATCACTAGTATTGATGTTAAGATAAAGAATAATAATGATCGAATAGAATATGCTAAGAATAAGCATTTGAATTTGGACTATACCTATAAAACTATGAAGCAAGATTATTTGAGAGAAATTGAAAATGCAAAAACAGAGAATAAGGCTTTGTTTAATCAAAGGGATGAATATTTAAATTCTTTAAAAGATTTGCGTTTCAGGCTTAGTAATTTGATTGAAACAACGGCTATCAATAACAATCGATTTAAGGCTGCAAATGTGTTGAATGGAACATCTGTTGTTATTGCTAAAGATGATTATCTTAATATAATTTTTGTTTATGCGTTATTATTATTGTCTATTTGTCTTGATATATTTTTAGCAATGGTGTTCTGTATTATACAAAATGCTTATCATAAGTTTTATGCAGAAAAATCGATGTTTTTATGTGGTGGTATTGATTGTAATAAGAGCAGTTTAAAACCTAAGTTGCGAAAAAGTATACGAAGTGTTAATTTGCGAGATAAAAAGGTATCTAAAGTATTTGACAAATCTCTTGAATTTATTGCATCTAATTTGGAAGATGACAATCGTACTATAAAGTCATTGAGACAAATGAATCAAGATACCAAGTTATCTCATTATAGAATAAGGAAGTATTTGTCAGATTTAAAAGATAGCGGTTTAATTATAAGAAAGAAACAAAGATTGCTGCTTAATGTTGATGCAGGTAATTTGTTTGGCTAACAAAACATGGAAAAAAATCTTGATGATCAATGCAAAGTAATAGAGTTGGTTCAAGATAGTGAAAGTAAATGAAGTTGAAATTTTGGTTAAGTCAATAGGTTGAGTTGGCTAAAGCAATAAGTGGGGGTGTAACAATGAATCTGGGTTGTGGTTGGCGGTGATGTTCTGTGAATTATTGTGATTTCGTTTAAATTGTTAGCAGTGAGGTTTGGATTTTTAGGCAGGCTAGGAAATAGGCTATAAGGAGTTTCGAGCAAAACTAAAAGGACTTAGCTGTTATAAGGGAGATATAACATTAAGATTGATAGCTAGGGTGGTAAGTTTATTGTAAAGGATACTGATGATAAGAATGTTGAGGTTGATGTATCTAAAAGGTATAGCATTAAGTGCAGTAAGTAGGGCATTTAGTACTTTAATAATAGCAATAAGAAATACTGTTGATAGTGGGGGAAAGAAGGTAAATGAAACACTATCAACAATTAAATAAGAAGATAAGTAGGAGAATCAACAATTAGTAGACAATAATAGATAATTATAGATAAAAATTAGTAAAAAAAATAAAGAAGTTTAAGCGAAACACTTTTCTTGTTTTTTATTGGGGGGCATACAGGGAAGATGTTTTTTGTGAGATTAAGTTATTTCAATATATTTTTTATTAAGCATTCATTTATCATGTGTGCATTT
>NZ_AYOT01000080.1 GCF_000500045.1 Borrelia persica No12
TCTTCTCTTTATTATTTATTATTATATTATTATTAAAACACTCCCATGTTTTAGCACTCCCATACTTTCCATTGCCATGTTTTTCATTGCTATGCTTTTCATTGCTATGTTGATTAACAGCTTTTTCAAGATTTTCATAATGTTTATTCACACGCTTTTGGAACCTTTCTTCTTTTTTTTCTCGAAAAAATTTATTGATTCTTCGATTGCATATTTTTTTAGGATATTTGAGCTTGTAGTAGACTTCAGTGCCACAATTTTCACCTAAATGTTTGTGGTAATTTTCAGTTACGTTTATTGTTTTGCCTAGTTTGTACAAATAACTTTGAAGTGTCTTCATTTTAATTTCTTTCTGACCATTTTGTCTTAAGTTTCGGTTGAAATAATAGAGTATTTTATTTTGATTGTATTGCTTGAAGTTAGAATTCAAATAATCTAGTGTTGATATTAATATGATTAACATGTGTTGATGTTTATTAGTTTTTTTGGTGGATTGTTGTGTGTCTTTCATTTTTGAATGCTCCTATCAAATGTTTTACTAATATCCATAATAACTTAATTATTACTAGAAAGTAAACCCATTTATCATAAAAATTCTTTTTATAAAAATTAACAAAAAAATTATATCAATAATTTAGCAAAAAAAGTTGACAAAGCCAAGTTTTTGCTGTAATTTTATTTTTGTAAATACATTTTATAGGAGATTAAATATGAATAAAAATTTATCAAAAAAAATTAGTAATAAAGGAGAAGGTATGCATCATATCGGTGTACAAGCTCAAAGAATATTTGAAGGTTTTGAAGAATTTTTGCCACAAATT
>NZ_AYOT01000081.1 GCF_000500045.1 Borrelia persica No12
AAACAAAAGAATCCAAGCAAAATAAGTAAAATAGGACGTAAAATACCTGGTATTAGAAAACATGAATGTTTTAAGTTCAATAGCAAAGATGATTTTAGTAAACAAAGAGAAGCTTTAACCCGAGTTGGTGCAAGTGAAGTTGGGAGCATATTTATTGGCGAAGAAAGTTTGAATGAATTTATAATAACAAAAGTACTTAAATTGTTAGACAGAGAAGTGCCATTTAAAGACAGTTTAAGTATGAGAAAAGGTAAAGTATTAGAGAATTTCTTATTTGATGAATTTATTCGGGAACATGGAGA
>NZ_AYOT01000082.1 GCF_000500045.1 Borrelia persica No12
AAATAGGAAATTAGGAGGTTAAAGTGTCTACAAACGTAACTGAACTAGTAAAGCAATATGAAGAAAAAGCTAAAGCTCTAAAAAAGTTAATGAAGAATCCTATCAGCGATGCTGGTGTTTTTAGTAATACAGTTGATTTTAGGAGTAAAAATTTACACTTTGCTAATCAAGGTGGTACTGTAACAAGTCGAACTGATAAACTAGAAAATTACTTTTTTAAAGGATATCCATATAAAAGAGGAGTAAAACGAGTAGTTGATACAACATCACAAAATAATCAACCACATTATGAACCACATGTTGAAATTGGTGGTGAAGATGATCTTTATGGCATATGCATAGATATAGACGAATTTACTAGTACTGCAACAGTACTTCCTATTACAAATGAATTCCAAGGATACTTAATTGCAAAAGATGATCAAATTAAAAGAAAAGATAAAGTTAAATTTAATTCAGATGGACAGGTTGAAAAGGATAATTCAAATAATAGTAAAACTAATGCAATTGCATTATCAGATGCAATTGCACTTGATGGTACTGAGAAAAAGCTTTGTATAGTACATGTGGTTATTTATGGAAATAAAGGTAAACCAAATTAATAAGTTAAAGGAGTATAAAGATGTCAGAAT
>NZ_AYOT01000083.1 GCF_000500045.1 Borrelia persica No12
GGTTATGAAAAATCTGAACTTAAAATACGAATGTCTGAGATAAGCGAGAAATACAAAGAAAAGCCCCATTTTATAGTCGAAAGTAAAAAGTACCCAGACTTAAAAAAAGCCATTGCGAAACTTAAAAAAACGGTACCACAGGTAAAGGATGAAGAAGCAGAAAAGAGGAATCTTGAGATCAACATATTTAGCATACTAGTAGATCAATTTTCTAGGAAAGTGGATAGAGCAATTTTGTTCCCAATACTTAGGGAGTATTTGAGTAAACAAGAAACATTGGACTATAAAAAAACATTCAACAACCATTATTACAACGAAATCTTCGAAATAATAGAAGAAAAAGGATATTTAAAAATCAGAGAGAGTGAGAAAATCGTAACTTGAGGGTAATTAATGGAAAGCGTATTAGAACGCCTAAAAGAAAAAAAAGTTGAAATTGCACCAAAAGAAAAAAATAGGAATCTATTTATAAAAATAGAGGATAAGAACAATAGAAAAATATATCACACAAAAATCATGAAAGATTTTTATGCATTTGGAATTGATAAAAGACAAAATAATAAATTTTTTATTGTGTTTAGAGATTTATTCAAACAAAATAAAATAGAATTCTTTAGTTTATTTTCCATAAAAAAAAACGATAAATTTTTAGGGATATTTTATGGATGTAGAAGACCAATAAAAGATATTATAATGAAATACGAAGAAAACGGTGTTATGAAGGTATTTAAGTTTTCAAAAGCGTATTACCTAGAGTTTAGATTTGAAAAAGGAAGTGTTTATTGTTATATCAAAGGAATATACCGTTTACTCAGAAGGGATAAGGAATACACAAAATATTGCAAATCCTTAATTCAAAAACTCTTAAAATTAGAAAAGGAAGTATATGAATTTTATAATAAGGAATTGCCAGATGGGGGTTTGATAACAAAATGGATAGAAAAAAACCAAAAATAATCGCAATTGCGTCAATTAAGGGTGGTGTTGGAAAAAGTACAAGTGCTATCATATTTGCAATATTATTAGCTCAGAAATATAGAGTGCTTCTGATAGATATAGATACACAGGCTTCAGTTACTAGTTATTTTTTTATGAAAATAGAAAAACAAGGAATAGATTTAAAATCTATTAATGTGTATGAAGTCTTAAAGAATAATATAGATATTCATGATTCAATTATCAACATTGGCAATAATTTGGATTTGATACCGAGTTATTTAACTCTACATAAATTTAATAAAGAAGCAATAACTTTTAAAGAGATTAAATTACAAAAACAATTGCATAATTTAGAGTTAGAATATGACTATATAATAATAGATACCAATCCTAGTTTGGATTATACTTTAACGAATGCTCTTGTTGTTAGCAATTATATAATAGTACCAATGACAGCAGAGAAGTGGGCTGTTGAAAGTTTAGAACTTTTAAATTTTTCTATAAACGATATAGCTGTAGAAATACCAGTTTTTTTAATAATAACTCGATTTAAGAAAAATAATACACATAAAGAGTTGTTTAATTTGTTTAAAGAAGATAAAAATTTTTTGGGTTTAGTGTCGGAACGAGAAGATTTAAATAAAAAAATTGCAAGAAATGATATTTTTAATTTGAAAAAAGATTATATATTGGAATATAAGAACATATTAAGTAATTTTTTAAAAAAAATTTAATGTCCAATCAATCGGACATTGTTGTTTTTTGTCATCATAGATAAAAGGAGATGCCAATGGGTATTATAATCAATAAAAGAAATTTAGAAACTCTAGATGAAACAAAGGAACATTATAATAAATTAAAACAGAAGTTGAAATTTAACTTTCAACAAGAGGTTTATTATAAGATAGAATCTATTAAGGTTTTAAAAGAAATAAAGGATAATGAGTACTATAAATTCGATGGATATAGAACATTTGAGGATTTTATTAAAGAGTATAAGTTGGCAAGAAGTCAGGTTTATGATTATTTAAAGATAGCAACTGCCATAGAAAATGGGATTTTAGAAGAAAGCTATGTAGTAGAAAATGGAATTACCCGGACAATTGCATTTTTAAGAACTACAACAAGTAAATTAAAAAAATCAAAACGAAATTTGATCAAACCATTGAGATTTCAACTTAAAAATCAAAAGAGTTATGATTATTATAAAAAAAATGCGAAATTAACAGGTTTTATATTAGATAGACTTTTTTTAGAAAAACAAGAATTGCTTAAAGAATTTGTAAAGGAATTTGAAAGTTTGAAATGATAAAAGGCTTTGCAACGATTGATATTATCTTCACTTTGATGTATAATGTCCTTATTAAGGTGCTCTGTGCGATATTCGCACCAGTATCTCCTTATGATTTTTGGTTAAGCTATGAAAGGTTATAATCCTTACTTAAATGTTTTACAGTATAATTTTTACTGAATAATCCTTTAAGTAAGGATTATGTTTTGTAGTAAATTTTCACTTTTATATATCACAATTTTTTTAAAATTTTTTAAATTATATTGATAAATGTTTGTTAATTTTTAGTTTTTTGTTATAATATTTTTTGTTATATATAAAAAATAAACAAAAATCAAAGGAGAGTTTATAGTGAAAAATATAAATAACATATCAAAAACAAATATGCAAGAAATTATTAACAAATATATTAGTGAAATTACGTCAGAAGATATTTTAAAATTATGGAATTCATACAAATGTATGTATGGATTAGATAAAATAGATTTACAATCAGAACGTGATATTTTAACTTTGCTTAAGATAAATAATCTTAATCCATTTAAAAAAGAAGCATATATAATCCCATTTAATGGGAGACCAACAGTTGTAGTAGCATATCAAACTTTGCTTAAAAGAGTATATGAGTATGGATACGATAGTAGAGATTTTTCATTTAAAGAAGAAAAGCTAAAGACTTATAGAGTTGATGCTAAAGGTAATATAATAGAAAAAGAAGACTTACAGTGTACTGCATATATGAGTACTAGCGAAGGAAAATGTTATAGCTTTTCAGTTCTTTTAGGAGAGTGTAGTAGAAATACAGCAGTATGGAGAGAGAAGCCAGTGTTTATGCTAAGAAAATGTGCAATAAGTGGACTTTGTAGAACATTGCCAGGAACTGATTTATCTGCTATGCCATATACTAGAGAAGAATTAGAAGGTATAAGTACTGTATATGAAGAACAA
>NZ_AYOT01000084.1 GCF_000500045.1 Borrelia persica No12
GGTTATGAAAAATCTGAACTTAAAATACGAATGTCTGAGATAAGCGAGAAATACAAAGAAAAGCCCCATTTTATAGTCGAAAGTAAAAAGTACCCAGACTTAAAAAAAGTCATTGCGAAACTTAAAAAAACGGTACCACAGGTAAAGGATGAAGAAGCAGAAAAGAAGAATCTTGAGATCAACATATTTAGCATACTAGTAGATCAATTTTCTAGGAAAGTGGATAGAGCAATTTTGTTCCCAATACTTAGGGAGTATTTGAGTAAACAAGAAACATTGGACTATAAAAAAACATTTAACAACCATTATTACAACGAAATCTTCGAAATAATAGAAGAAAAAGGATATTTAAAAATAAGAGAGAGTGAGAAAATCGTAACTTGAGGGTAATTAATGGAGAGCGTATTAGAACGCCTTAAAGAAAAAAAAGTTGAAATTGCACCAAAAGAAAAAAATAGGAATCTATTTATAAAAATAGAGGATAAGAACAATAGAAAAATATATCACACAAAAATAATGACAAATTTCTGTACATTTGGAGTTGATAGAAGGCAGAAACATAGATTCTTTATTGCATTTAAAAATTTATTAAATCAGAAAAAAATTGAATTTTTTAGTTTGTTTGCTTTAAGAGACGATGATAAATTTTTAGGAATATTCTATGGATATAGAAAACCAATAAAGAATGTAATCAGAAGATATGAAGAAAATGGCGTTATAAAATCTTCTATGTTTTCAAAAGTTTATTATATAGAGTTTAGATTTAAAAAGGGAAGTGTATTTTGTTATCTTGTGGGTATTTCTTATTTGCTTAGGAAAGAAAAATCACATAAGAAGTATTATGATGCTTTAATGCAAGTATTTTCAGATTTAGAAAAGCAAGTGTATGAATTTTATAATAAAAAATTGCCAAATGGGGGAATTATAACAAGATGGGTAGAAAAAAACCAAAAATAGTTACAATTGCATCGATTAAAGGTGGTGTTGGGAAAAGTACGACTAGTTTGTTATTTTCGGTACTGTTAGCTAGAAGATATAAAGTGCTACTGATAGATATGGATACTCAGGCTTCAGTCACAAGTTATTTTTTCAACAAAATAAAAGAAAAAAATATAGATTTGATCAACAACAACATATCTGAAGTTCTAAAAGGAATTCTGGAAATTAGTGACTCAATTTTGAACATTGAAAATAATTTGGATTTGATACCCAGTTACCTAACTTTGCATAAGTTAAATGAAGATTTTTATTGTGCAAATAGACATAAAGCCATTGATTTGAAACTAAAGATAGAACTAAGAAGATTAAAAATAAATTATGATTATATTTTAATTGACACAAATCCTAGCTTAGATTTTACATTAAAATGTGCTTTGAATTCTACAGATTATGTAATTGTTCCAATGACAGCAGAAAAATGGACACTTGAAAGTTACGAACTTTTAGATTTCTTTATAAAGAAATTAGATAAGATGATACCTATTTTTTTTGTTATAACAAGGTTCAAAAAAAATCATACTCATAAAAAATTATTAGAAATTATCCAAAAGAAAAGTAATTTTTTAGGTATTGTATCTGAAAGGGAAAGTTTAAATAGAAAAATAGCAAGTAATAGTAATTTTGATTTAAGGTCAGATTATGTCATGGAGTATAGTCAAGTATTAAACAATTTATTATCTCAAATAAGGCTTAATTACGGTGATACGCAAATTTTTAGTGTCGATTGTCCAGCGCTGGACAACTAAAAAATTAAACGAATTAAGGAGATTTTATGAGTAAAAAAGGCTACGATGAAATAATAATTAATACAAGAAATTTAGAGAACAATGAAAATTCTATCTTATTGTTATCTGATGATGTCGATATAAATTACGATAAAAAAAGATTTGAAATTTTAAAATGTAAATTAAAGGATAACATAAAAGAAGATATCTATAATAAAATAGAGGCTATGTATATTTTAAAAGAGATAAAAGAAAAAAGATATTACAAATTAGATGGCTATAAAAGTTTTTCGCAATTTATAAAAAACTATAAATTGGGTAGATCTCAGGCTTATTCTTATTTGAGAATAGCTAGTGCTATTGAATATGGAATTTTAAAAGAAGAGTATTTGATAGAAAATGGAGTTAGACAGTGTTTAATCTTTTTGACAAAAAGTGAAAATATAAAGATCAAAAAGTCAAGACAAAATCTCATAAAACCATTAAGGTTTCAACTTAAGTGCCAAGAAACTTATGATTATTATAAAAAGAATTCAAAATTTACTAGCTTTTTAATGGAAGAATTATTTCGGGAGCAAAAAGATTTGCTTAACGAGATTATGAAAAAATTTAAAGAGTCCAAAAAATAATTATTAAGGAGTGTTTATGTATAATTTAGTATATAAAACATGTAGCATTGAATCAGAAAAGCTTAAAATAGGAAATCGAACTCTAGTTATTATAGCAGTAGTAGTAACTCCAATTATCACATCTATAATTTCGGTTTTGGTAACAAAGTTTTTCATAGAATAAGAATAGACATAATAGTTGATTTTACTTTTAATTTATTGTATCCTAATTGTTATTGTTATTAGTGGTATTAATCATATTAATACTACCTTATTTGTGAATATTATGAGTAGCCTTAGAGCTTAATTAAGCATTTTTTTTAAGAATTCTTAATTAAGTTCTAAGTTTTTTTCTATTTGAACGATTTAATACTTGATACAAGTTTTACAAAAATTTTTTTAGAAATATTGACAAATATTAATTTCTTAGTATACTATTTATTTAGTAATTTACAAATAAGGAGATAATAATGCAAAATATAAATAATATATTAAAAACAAATATACAAGAAAGTAAAATTAATAATCAACAAATGACAATGGAACAAAAAGAAATAAATTTTTTTCAGTCACTACAG
>NZ_AYOT01000085.1 GCF_000500045.1 Borrelia persica No12
GCTCTAATGTATCAGAAATCATACCGTCTAAAGAACGGTTTTGTGCACACATCTGTCTTTCTTTAACTTCACTAAACATCTCTACCCTTTCATCAATTTCGCAAAGAGATACTTCATTTTTTGTTGTACTCTCTATACAATCATTTTTACCTTCAATATCGTCATTTGACAATGACTCAGACAAAATGTTTGGGGGCGTTTTGTTCAAGAAGCTGTCTGTTTCGTTTGATTGTGCGTTATCGCCTATGTTTTTCTTCAAATTCGCTAACATACTTTCTTTCGCACGGTTCTTCAAATGGGCTCGCTCCTCTTCTGCCCTCCTAAGCCTCTCTTCTCTTTCTTTTGCTTCCTGTTTAAAAAGCCTCTGCAAATATTCTTCTCTTCTCAGCAATTCTAGCCTGCGTTTCTCTTTTTTTTCTAAATCCGTTTTTTTTGCTTTCTCTTCTGTCTCTTTTTTTTCTGCCTTTTCTGTTGCATAAATGCGCAAATTTTTCTTTGTTTTTTTTCCTTTTTTTTCTAAGAATTTTTTTCCAACACATATGTTTTCGCCATAAACTGTTTTTTCAACGCATCGCTTTTTGTATTTATTAGGGTACCAATCTCTAAATCTGCCTTCCCAAATTACTTCATAATCGTTTATTATCCCATCTTCTCTTTTCATCATCATCCACACTTTGTGTTTATACCTATTCGCAAATTGCTTTAAAAAGTGCTCTAGAATGTCTTCAAGACTGTATTCAGTTTTATAATCAATTATTGCTCGCTCCAAATTTAACAGTGCATTTATGTATGTCGAATCGTTGTTGCTCATCTCCTTTATTTGCTTTACATACTTTTCGCTAATTTTGTGGTCAGATAACAGTCTTGTAACAACATCTTTCCTCATTATTTTGAAATCACTTTTCTTTTTTTCATAAAAATCAGCTTTTTTCATAAGCATTTCTGAGTTCTCTTTAGAATTCTTTTCTTTTTTATAGCTTATTTTAGCTTTATTAATTACATGCGGATTTTGCTCATGCGACATTACGGTTGTATGTTTCTGTTCATTATGTTTGTTTAAATTAGGTTGACTTTCATATGTTTTAGGATTTTCATCTTTTGTAGAGTTTGTATTCCAATGCTGCATTGTATCTTCTATATCTTGGTGAAAATCGCTGACGATTCTTCTATTTTTTAGATTTTCTTTCAGACGTTCTTTTAGATATTCGAAAATTATTTCTTTGTGTCTGTGTACAAATTTTATGTTCTGTATATAGTGGGAGATGCTTCCATTGCCAACGCCAAGCCTTCTGATTTTGGATTTAATCAATCCGATTTCATTTAGAATTTGGATGTCTCTTTCAATAGTTCGTTTACATACCTTTTTATATCCATCGTTTTCTAATAGTTTACTTACCATATTTTGTA
>NZ_AYOT01000086.1 GCF_000500045.1 Borrelia persica No12
GATTTTAATTCAAATGGAGAAGTTATTAAAGCCTCTAGTTCTTCATCAGTTAATGCAATTGCACTTAGTAATATATATACTTTGTATCTTAGTGATGATGAATCTAAAAAGAATCAAGACGATTATAAATTATATTTAATAAAGATATCCCTTTATGGCAATAAAGCGGTTTCTTAAAATAGGAAATTAGGAGGTTAAAGTGTCTACAAACGTAACTGAACTAGTAAAGCAATATGAAGAAAAAGCTAAAACTCTTAAAAAGTTAATGAAGAATCCTATCAGCGATTCTGGTGTTTTTAGTAATACAGTTGATTTTAGGAGTAAAAATTTACATTTTGCTAATCAAGGTGGTACTGTAACAAGTCGAACTGATAAACTAGAAAATTACTTCTTTAAAGGATATCCATATAAGAGAGGAGTAAAACGAGTAGTTGATACAACATCACAAGATAATCAACCACATTATGAACCACATGTTGAAATTGGTGGTGAAGATGATCTTTATGGAATATGCATAGATATAGATGAATTTACTAGTACTGCAACAGTACTTCCTATTACAAATAAATTTCAAGGATATTTAATTGCAAAAGATGATCAAATTAAAAGAAAAGATAAAGTTAAATTTAATTCAGATGGACAGGTTGAAAAGGATA
>NZ_AYOT01000087.1 GCF_000500045.1 Borrelia persica No12
GGTAAACCAAATTAATAAGTTAAAGGAGTATAAAGATGTCAGAATTATATGATCAAAATTATTATGCTAAAGAGATAGCAAATGTGTTTCCGGAAGTAAAGTTACCAGTATTTTACAATTGGTTTTCTAATGAGCAGATTGAGGATGTAGATTTAAAAACTGGATATTTAAAAACAATAAAATGGGATGCTTTTCTTAATGCTAATCCCACAACATTAGTAAATGAAGTTAATACTATTGCTACTATAGGATTTAGATCAGAGTCAGTTAGGCTTAACTATCTTAAATTACAATACAAGTTTAGACATTTAAAGCAAACTGTTGAACAGTCTTATAAAAATAATGATTATGCGGGTGAT
>NZ_AYOT01000088.1 GCF_000500045.1 Borrelia persica No12
TAGGAGTTAAATTTGAGTAAAAGTAGCGAAACATTAATATCTCAGATTAAAAATAATAATCTTGATTATAAGACAGAGATTATGGCTGGGATTACAACATTTTTAAGCATGGCGTATATAATAGTGGTCAATCCGTATATACTCTCTAGTACAGGGATGCCTTTGGGAGCATTGGTAACAGCGACATGCTTAACAGCAGGGTTTGCCACTATTTTGATGGGATTTTATACTAATACTCCTTTGGCCTTAGCATCTGGGATGGGGATTAATGCGTTTTTTGCATTTTCTGTTGTAAAGGGTATGAATATACCTTGGGAAGTTGCTTTGGGTGCAGTGTTTATTGAAGGTGTTATTTTTATTATTTTGTCACTATCAGGGATACGTGAGGAAATTGTAAATTCTATACCAGGGAATTTAAGATGTGCTATTACTGTTGGTATAGGTTTATTTATTGCGTTTATAGGATTTGTCAATAGTGATATTATAGTAAAAAATGAGGCTACATTAGTGGGTCTTGGTCATCTTATGAATTTCAAGGTTTTGCTTACAGTACTAGGTATTATTGCGATACTTATCTTTGAATTTAAGATGGTTAGGGGGAGCATATTATGGTCAATGTGTGTCGTTACTTTAATAGCATGGTGTTATGCTGCTTTAAATAGAGATGTTGCTTTGAGTATGGGTATTAAATTACCAGATGGGTTTTTTAGGTACGAATCAGTTTCTCCTATATTTAATAAGTTGAGTTTTGATAATGTGCTCGGTAATAATTTTTGGAGTTTTGTGTTTATAGTATTTGTTTTATTATTTAATGATTTATTTGACACTGTTGGAACCTTGGTAGGAGTTGCATCAAAGGGTAATTTGACTGATAGTAATGGTAAGATACGTAATGCTAATAAAATATTATTAGTTGATGCGCTTGCTACAACTTTTGGAGCTTTTTTAGGCATGTCTCCTGTAACTACCTATATTGAAAGTTCAACGGGTATAGCAGAGGGAGGAAGAACGGGGTTTACGTCAATTGTTACAGGTCTTTTGTTTATATTGGCGGTATTTTTTGCACCCTTGTTTGTTGCTGTTCCTGTTAGTGCAACATCGGCTACTTTGATATATGTGGGATTTTTTATGTGCAAAGAAATAAAAAATATTGATTTTTCACATGTTATAGAAGCCATTCCAAGTTTTTTAATTTTATTTTTAATTCCTCTAACTTATAGCATAGCTGCGGGGATAGGAATAGGGATAATTTTTTATGTGATTATAAGTATTCTGTATAGTTTAATTACTAGGGAATGGGTAAAGATTTCTCCCACTATGTTTTTATTATTTTGTATTTTTATTTTAAAGTTTATATTTTCTCATTAATCAGAGCCAGAGATTTTAAAATTCGTTCTTTAATCATTATTGTTTATAATTAAGGAACGAATAAAGAGTGATTAAATCTTTAAGAATGAAAAAGAGTCAATGTCAAATAATCCTTTATCATTTATTTTTAAGTGAGGTATCACCGTCAGTGACATAAAAGATAGGGTCATAAATGGATGCTCCAGATTGGAACCCAAAATGTCTTTACAGAAATTTTCTAATTGAATGTATTTTATTGCCACTTCGTTGGGTGGAAGCATACTCATTAAACCGGAAATTGGCAAGTCTAACATTAAAGTTTGTGTATTGTTTAATGCACACAATCCTCCTTTGTTTTTGATAATAATGTTTGCTACTTTGCATAAATATTCATCGTTGGTGCCAATAATGATAATGTTATGAGAGTCATGAGCAACCGTGCTTCCAATAGCGCCATCTTTAATTCCAAAATTTTTGATAAAACCAATTGATATTTTATTATTGTTGTATCTGTTTATTACTGCTATTTTTAAAATGTCTTCATTGATATTAGATTGAAAATCTGGAGCTAATAGACTGCTGTTTATAATAGTTTTGTGAGTTATAATTTGATTGTCAATGCAATTTATTATTGGTATAGTTTTACTTTTTGTAAAGAATTTGAAGTCTGTAGTGGATTTTTGACTGCAATTAAAATTGTTGATAAGATTTTCGCTTAGCAGTGGAATATGTGATTTTCCATTGCTAAATACTAATTTACCGTTGATATAAGTTTGATCAATTTTAAAGCTTTTTAGATCTTGAGTGATAATAAAATCGGCAGGATCTCCAACTCTAAGCAACCCAACTGGAATTTTATAGTGCATGACAGGATTAATACAAGCTATTTTTAGTACATCAAAAAAATCATGACCCTGTTTTATTGCACGTGCAACTATTGAGTTTATATGTCCATTAATGAGGATGTCAGGATGTGCATCGTCAAGACAAAACATTAAATGATCTTTGTATTTGCCTGATTCTTCGCTAATTAGAGGGTGCAGGGTATTAAAATTTTTAGCTGCACTTCCTTCTCTAATTAAAATTTTCATTCCTAGCGATAATTTGTATCGTGCATCTTCTATTGTTGAGCATTCATGGTCGGTGCTAATTCCTGCAGATGTGTAATTTAAAGTTTCTGTTTGTGTTAGATTTGGTGCATGTCCATCAATGACTTTATTGTACTTTATTGCAGAATAAATTTTATTCATTACTTGAGGATCTTTGTTTATGACACCATTAAAATTCATCATTTCAGACAAGTAATAAATGTCGTCTCGTAAGAGTAATTGATCCACATCTTTGTCATCTAATACATGTCCTGATGTTTCAAATTCTAAAGGTAATGCTGGGACACAAGAAGGTGCTCCAAAAAAAATTTTAAAGTCTATTTTATTTGCATTTTTTATCATGAAATTGATACCATCAATACCGTTTACATTTGCTATTTCATGTGGGTCGCTTATTGTGGCTACGGTTCCGTGTTGTACTACCAAGTGAGCAAAATGAGATGGAATTAGTAACGAGCTTTCTATGTGTATGTGCGAGTCAATAAATCCTGGTAATATGTACTCTTTGAAAGACTCGTTTGTTTTTTCTATTTTGAATATAATTCCATTTTTGATTGTTATATTGGCAGGATAGATTTTTTTGTTAAAAATATCAATGTAATTTGTTTTGATTATGAATGAATTCATTGTTTGTCCTTGAAATTAGTTTTTCTATTATGTTACAGCAATATTCGTTGTATTCATCATATATAAGTTAAAATTAATTAACTTGTGATTAATTTTAACATCAATACGTTTTATTTGAAGTAATTTAGGTATTAATTATATTGTTAAATTTTGTGGTAGTTTGAATTTATTATAAATAATTTATGTATTATAAGTGTTTTTAATTGAAAAATATGGAAACAGTGTTAATTATTATTTATTAATATTTTTAAAAGGGGATTTAAGAATTAAAAATAGATTAATATGAAATTAATGAGGAGTTTTTGAGTGAAGTTTAGTAATAAATATTTCATGTTTATGTTGATTTTTTTATTAGCTTTTTCTAATGTGTATGCTGCTTCAAATAAAGATAGTAGTGTTTTGGTAATATTTGCTATGGAATCTGAGGCCGATGAATTTAATAAGTTCATATCTGGTAAGGAAGAAATAGTGTTTAAAGATTATGGTGTTAATAAAAAAATTGTTAAAGGTAAGGTATTCAATTGGAATGTTATTTCTGCTATTGTAGGAATTGGTAAGGTAAATACAAGTTTGTGGACCAGTTATCTTTTGTCCAAGTATAATATAAGTCATATAATTAATTGTGGAGTTGCTGGTGGAGTTGATAATCCTAAACTTAAGATGAAGAATTTGAAGGTGGGAGACATAGTGGTATCTTCAGAAGTTGCTTATCATGATTTTGATTTGGTTAAATTTGGGCATAAAGTTGGACAGGTGCCAGGATTACCACAGAAATTTAGTGGCGATAAAAAATTGCTTGAAAAAGCTTTGAAAGCTATTAAAACAAAGCTTAAAAGTGTTAATGGATATTCGGGATTAATGCTCTCAGGAGATCAATTTATAGACCCAGCTTATATTACAAAGATTATGTCAAATTTTGAAACTGTGTTGTCAGTAGATATGGAGGGTGCAGCATTGGGGCATGTTGCTCATGTTTTTAATATTCCTTTTATAGTTGTTAGATCCATATCTGATATTGTAAATAATGAAGGTAATGATGTTGAATATCACGAGTTTCTTAAAGTGGCAACAGTGAATGCAGCTATTATGGTACAAGAAATCTTAAGATTACTTTAATTTATGTATAATTGATACACTATTTGTTAGGTGATTGATATGAAGTTTGCGTTAGGATATAGTTTATATGAAGTTGAGGTTAATTAAAGAAAGATATTTTTTGTTATATTGTAAAAAGTAATTTCTAGATTTAAATTAGATACGTTAACTTGTTTTATCGTTACTTAGTAAGTATGGGTATCAATTTGTGTTTTTCTTGTTATTAAAAGATTGCATAAATATTTGGTTTTTGTTAAATTTGTATCTAAAATGCGCTTTAGAGGAATTTGTAGTGAGTAATAATGCATTGGTAATCTTGGATTTTGGTTCTCAGTATAGTCAACTTATTGCAAGAAAAATTAGAGAGATGGGTGTATATACAGTAATATTTCCGTATTTTATTTCTGCAAGAGAAATTCAAGATATGCATCCTGTGGGTTTAATTTTAAGTGGTGGTCCTGCTTCTGTTTATTTAGATGGTGCTCCTATTGTTGATATTGATATTTTTGATTTGGGTATTCCTGTGTTGGGAATATGTTATGGCATGCAATTGATTGTGAAATTGTTTGGAGGAGTCATTCATAAATGCGATAATCAGGAATTTGGGCATACTGAGTTGTTTATTGATGATAATGATTCTGATTTATTTTTAGAGCTTCCAAGTAAGTTGGAAGTGATGATGAGTCATGGAGATAAGATTGAAAAAGTTCCAGAGGATTTTAAACAAATTGCTTATACTAATGTTTGTATTGCAGCTATATTGAATTTAAGGAAAAAGATTTATGGTTTGCAATTTCATCCAGAGGTAAGTCACCTTCAAGCTGGGAATCAAATACTCAAGAATTTTGTTTTTGAAATTTGTAAAGCACAGATAAATTGGGATTTGAGTAAGAATATAGATGATTTGGTTGAAGGTATCAAACATCGCGTAGGTGATAGTAAGGTAATTTTGGGACTTTCTGGTGGTACAGATTCTTTGGTATGTGCTTTGCTAATTAATAAGGCTATAAAGAATAAGTTGATATGTGTGTTTATTGATACTGGCTTGTTGAGAAAGAATGAAGTTAAAGAAATATTGGAATTTGATCAAAAATATAATTTGAATATGAAACATATTGATTCTTCTTTGGTGTTTTTAGATAATTTGCAGAATGTAGTTGATCCTGAAGAGAAGAGGAAAATTATAGGAAAAACATTTGTAGAAATTTTTGAAAATGTAGCATCGGAAGATAGTGATATAAAATTTTTAGCTCAAGGAACTATTTATTCGGATGTTATTGAATCTGGTGCTCAAAGTGGTGCTTTTTCATCACATATTAAGTCACATCATAATGTAGGTGGATTGCCAGATAAAATTAATTTAAACTTATTAGAACCGTTAAGAGAACTTTTTAAAGATGAGGTAATTCAGTTGGGAGCTCAATTGGGTATTGAAGAAAATGCTCTCTATAGGCATCCATTTCCAGGGCCAGGATTGGCAATAAGAATAATTGGTGAAATAACTAAGGATAAGATTAATATTTTGCAGGAAGCTGATAATATCTTGGTAGAAGAACTTTTGATAAATAATTTGTATTATAAGGTAAGGCAAGCATTTGTTGTTTTACTTCCTGTAAGATCTGTTGGTGTAATGGGAGATAATCGAACGTATGAGTATACAGCTGTGATTCGATGTGTTAATACTCTAGATTTTATGACCGCTAATTGGGTTGAATTGCCTTATAATTTTTTGAGGAAAGTTTCATCAAGAATAATTAATGAGGTTAGAGGCATCAATAGAGTTTGTTATGATATTTCTTCTAAGCCTCCAGCTACGATAGAATGGGAATAATCAAATGAGGAGAATGAATTGATATGATAGATAAGATAGTAAAAGAAGCTTTGACTTTCGATGATGTTTCTTTAATTCCTAGGAGATCATCTGTATTGCCTAGTGATGTTAATTTAAAGACAAACTTAACAAGAAATATATTTTTAAATATACCTTTTTTAAGTTCGGCTATGGATACAGTTACAGAAAGTCGCATGGCAATAGCTATGGCTAAAGAAGGTGGGATAGGTATTATACATAAAAATATGACTATTGAAGTTCAAAGGAAAGAGGTAGAAATAGTAAAATCTTATCATCGTACTGGAATTATAAGGAATCTTATTACGATTAATGAGGATACTGATATCAGAGAGGCTAAAAGATTGATTGCAAAGCACAATATTTCTGCATTACCTGTTGTGGATAAAACGGGTAAGGTATTGGGTTTGGTAACTAGCAGAGATATTAGGTATATTACTGATGACAATATTCCTGTAATTAATGCAATGACTAAGAACTTAATTACAGCGAAAGAAGATGTTACCTTATTGGAAGCTAAAGAGATTTTATTTAGGCATAAAATAGAGAAATTACTTATTGTTGATGATGTGAATAATTTAAGAGGTTTAATAACTTGCAAAGATATAGATCATGTTGAGCATCAGGAATATTTTCCAAATGCATGTAAAGATATTAATGATAGATTGATAGTTGGAGCAGCTGTTTCTACTGATATTGATACTCTAGAGCGTGTTGAAGAATTAGTTAAAGCAGATGTTGATGTTATTGTTGTTGATTCTGCACATGGACATTCTACTAAAGTAATTGAGGTTGTAAGAAAAATTAAGAGTAAGTATCCAAATTTGGATGTTGTTGCAGGCAATATAGTGACTAAAGAGGCAGCTCTTGATTTAATTGATGCAGGCGCAGATTGTTTAAAAGTGGGAATAGGTCCAGGGAGTATATGTACAACAAGAATAGTTGCGGGAGTTGGGGTTCCACAACTGACAGCAATTAGTGATGTCTTTAAGGCTTGTAAAAATACAAATACTTGCATTATAGCAGATGGTGGCATTAGGTTTTCGGGAGATATAGTTAAAGCAATTGCGGCGGGAGCTGATAGTGTAATGATAGGGAATCTTTTTGCTGGTGCTCATGAATCTCCTTCAGAAGAAATAGTTTATGATGGCAAAAAGTTTAAGGTTTATGTTGGGATGGGCTCTCTTGCTGCTATGGCTAGGGGTTCTAAATCTAGATATTTTCAATTTGAAAGCAAAGATTCTCCTGGGAAATTGGTTCCTGAAGGTATTGAGGGGATGGTTCCTTATGCTGGTAAATTAAAAGATATTATTTTTCAGTTAAAGGGGGGCTTAATGTCTGGAATGGGCTATTTGGGAGTTGAAACGATATTAGAATTAAAGAAGGATGCTAAGTTTGTAAAAATAAGCTCTGCTTCATTAAGGGAATCTCATACTCATGATGTTTTGGAGAATCAAAAATTTATAGTTTGATTTTGTTATTTCTAAATATATCTAAGTTTTATAGTATTCATAATTTTTTTGATCTTTTTATAAAAAAAGTGTTTATTTGATTGTGTTGTATTAATAATAATTATTTGTATTTGTTATTTTTATTTTTTTGTTGAATTGAAGATTGTTAGGTTTATTATTGATTTTGCAATGAATTAATTTAAAAATAAATGTCTTTATATAATATTATGTGATAAAAGCTTTATGTATAGTTTAATTTTTAATTCTCTTATAAGAGATCTTAGGTTATTTTAATTGATAATATATTCTTGATTATTGCTATTTTGGAAGTAAAATGTTGTACGAAGAGTTTTAATTTTAGAAAGGAGGACAGGGATGGTTAGGTATAATATATTTCTATTATTTATATTAATTTCTATAGTATCATGCCGAAATTCTGCTGGAGTATCTCAAGATGGGAAAAATTTAGGTGGTGATGTAAGAAATGGTTCTGGCATAAAGAATGGTCTTATTGTAGGAGGTAGTAATGGTATTGCTGAATCAGGAGCTGGAAATTATGTTGATAAATTAAGTCAAGATGATATTAATAAGTTGAAAACTTTTGTTATAATATCTGAAAGATATGCAAAATCGTTTGGTTTTCTTGTTCAGGCATATCTTGGAATTTATAATTCGCTTAAAAGTTATTTGTATTGTATAAATGTTTTTGGTAATTGTGATAAAGATAAGTTAACTAAAGATTCCAAAGATATTATTGTTAAAATGGAGCGTGATAATATTGTTTATCAATTTGAAAGGCTTTTAAATTATGTTAAAGGTTATAATCCTATGATTTTGAGAGATTCGATTAAACAACTTAAGAGTGTTTTTGACAATAATGTTAATTATGCTTTGAAAGGTGATGATGTAAAAATGAAACAGGTTGTTGATGTTGTTCAGTTGGTAGTTAATGCTTATGAAAAGATTGTTGATACTTCTGTGGTTATGTATGCTGATATGTTTTCTGCTGTAGCATCTGAATGTTCTTCTAAAAGATTTGCTAAAATTTCTCAAAATTTTGCCCAAAGTATTAAATTGTGTATGGAAAAAAATTATTTAGGTAATGCTTTGTTGGTTCAAATTATGCTTTCTACTTTTGAATCTATTTTTCTAAGGAAAGGAGATATTGGTAATGTTAAAAAAGAAGCACAAAAATTATTTCGTTATAGAAAAGGCAAAGAATTATTTGATTCTATTGATGAACTTTATGTTGCGTATCATATAGCAAGGTTTAATTAGGCTGTAATGAATTTGTTAAATATTTTATAAGCTTATTGTTGAGATAAATGATATGAGTAAAATTTAATTTTACTTTTATTATATGTGTTATACGAGACTTTTAATGAGGAATATTTGCGATTAGTATAATTGGCAGATATATATATAAGTGCAAAATATAGTTATTAAAGAGTTATTAAAGATAAAAATTGATCATTTTTTTAATTCGTAGTTTATATTGATAGATAAAGAGAAGAAATATTGGATTATATATGTGGTGTAATGAGTAGTTTTATTTAATGGGTATTAGTTTGTAAGATATTATATTGTTAATGAATTAATATTTATATTAAGTAAAAATATGTGTGTGATTTATATTGATTGAATTTATTTTTTGTTTGTTGATAAAGTTGCGTAAGCACGATTAAGTAAAAGAATGTGTCTTGAATGGAGTAATAGAATATTCATATTTTGAAAATTGTATTAAAATTAAGAGGTTAAATTATAGGATATTTAAACAATAATTAAAAAATATTAAAATCAAAACACTTGGTTGAGGGATTCATTTATACTAATAACAAATAAACTAGTTTATTTGTTATTAGTAT
The DNA here is from genome assembly GCF_000500045.1 of Borrelia persica No12. Classification (GTDB taxonomy): domain Bacteria; phylum Spirochaetota; class Spirochaetia; order Borreliales; family Borreliaceae; genus Borrelia; species Borrelia persica. The sequence continues at coordinate 9,344 of NZ_AYOT01000088.1, forward strand.
AAATGAATCCCTCAACCAAGTGTTTTGATTTTAATATTTTTTAATTATTGTTTAAATATCCTATAATTTAACCTCTTAATTTTAATACAATTTTCAAAATATGAATATTCTATTACTCCATTCAAGACACATTCTTTTACTTAATCGTGCTTACGCAACTTTATCAACAAACAAAAAATAAATTCAATCAATATAAATCACACACATATTTTTACTTAATATAAATATTAATTCATTAACAATATAATATCTTACAAACTAATACCCATTAAATAAAACTACTCATTACACCACATATATAATCCAATATTTCTTCTCTTTATCTATCAATATAAACTACGAATTAAAAAAATGATCAATTTTTATCTTTAATAACTCTTTAATAACTATATTTTGCACTTATATATATATCTGCCAATTATACTAATCGCAAATATTCCTCATTAAAAGTCTCGTATAACACATATAATAAAAGTAAAATTAAATTTTACTCATATCATTTATCTCAACAATAAGCTTATAAAATATTTAACAAATTCATTACAGCCTAATTAAACCTTGCTATATGATACGCAACATAAAGTTCATCAATAGAATCAAATAATTCTTTGCCTTTTCTATAACGAAATAATTTTTGTGCTTCTTTTTTAACATTACCAATATCTCCTTTCCTTAGAAAAATAGATTCAAAAGTAGAAAGCATAATTTGAACCAACAAAGCATTACCTAAATAATTTTTTTCCATACACAATTTAATACTTTGGGCAAAATTTTGAGAAATTTTAGCAAATCTTTTAGAAGAACATTCAGATGCTACAGCAGAAAACATATCAGCATACATAACCACAGAAGTATCAACAATCTTTTCATAAGCATTAACTACCAACTGAACAACATCAACAACCTGTTTCATTTTTACATCATCACCTTTCAAAGCATAATTAACATTATTGTCAAAAACACTCTTAAGTTGTTTAATCGAATCTCTCAAAATCATAGGATTATAACCTTTAACATAATTTAAAAGCCTTTCAAATTGATAAACAATATTATCACGCTCCATTTTAACAATAATATCTTTGGAATCTTTAGTTAACTTATCTTTATCACAATTACCAAAAACATTTATACAATACAAATAACTTTTAAGCGAATTATAAATTCCAAGATATGCCTGAACAAGAAAACCAAACGATTTTGCATATCTTTCAGATATTATAACAAAAGTTTTCAACTTATTAATATCATCTTGACTTAATTTATCAACATAATTTCCAGCTCCTGATTCAGCAATACCATTACTACCTCCTACAATAAGACCATTCTTTATGCCAGAACCATTTCTTACATCACCACCTAAATTTTTCCCATCTTGAGATACTCCAGCAGAATTTCGGCATGATACTATAGAAATTAATATAAATAATAGAAATATATTATACCTAACCATCCCTGTCCTCCTTTCTAAAATTAAAACTCTTCGTACAACATTTTACTTCCAAAATAGCAATAATCAAGAATATATTATCAATTAAAATAACCTAAGATCTCTTATAAGAGAATTAAAAATTAAACTATACATAAAGCTTTTATCACATAATATTATATAAAGACATTTATTTTTAAATTAATTCATTGCAAAATCAATAATAAACCTAACAATCTTCAATTCAACAAAAAAATAAAAATAACAAATACAAATAATTATTATTAATACAACACAATCAAATAAACACTTTTTTTATAAAAAGATCAAAAAAATTATGAATACTATAAAACTTAGATATATTTAGAAATAACAAAATCAAACTATAAATTTTTGATTCTCCAAAACATCATGAGTATGAGATTCCCTTAATGAAGCAGAGCTTATTTTTACAAACTTAGCATCCTTCTTTAATTCTAATATCGTTTCAACTCCCAAATAGCCCATTCCAGACATTAAGCCCCCCTTTAACTGAAAAATAATATCTTTTAATTTACCAGCATAAGGAACCATCCCCTCAATACCTTCAGGAACCAATTTCCCAGGAGAATCTTTGCTTTCAAATTGAAAATATCTAGATTTAGAACCCCTAGCCATAGCAGCAAGAGAGCCCATCCCAACATAAACCTTAAACTTTTTGCCATCATAAACTATTTCTTCTGAAGGAGATTCATGAGCACCAGCAAAAAGATTCCCTATCATTACACTATCAGCTCCCGCCGCAATTGCTTTAACTATATCTCCCGAAAACCTAATGCCACCATCTGCTATAATGCAAGTATTTGTATTTTTACAAGCCTTAAAGACATCACTAATTGCTGTCAGTTGTGGAACCCCAACTCCCGCAACTATTCTTGTTGTACATATACTCCCTGGACCTATTCCCACTTTTAAACAATCTGCGCCTGCATCAATTAAATCAAGAGCTGCCTCTTTAGTCACTATATTGCCTGCAACAACATCCAAATTTGGATACTTACTCTTAATTTTTCTTACAACCTCAATTACTTTAGTAGAATGTCCATGTGCAGAATCAACAACAATAACATCAACATCTGCTTTAACTAATTCTTCAACACGCTCTAGAGTATCAATATCAGTAGAAACAGCTGCTCCAACTATCAATCTATCATTAATATCTTTACATGCATTTGGAAAATATTCCTGATGCTCAACATGATCTATATCTTTGCAAGTTATTAAACCTCTTAAATTATTCACATCATCAACAATAAGTAATTTCTCTATTTTATGCCTAAATAAAATCTCTTTAGCTTCCAATAAGGTAACATCTTCTTTCGCTGTAATTAAGTTCTTAGTCATTGCATTAATTACAGGAATATTGTCATCAGTAATATACCTAATATCTCTGCTAGTTACCAAACCCAATACCTTACCCGTTTTATCCACAACAGGTAATGCAGAAATATTGTGCTTTGCAATCAATCTTTTAGCCTCTCTGATATCAGTATCCTCATTAATCGTAATAAGATTCCTTATAATTCCAGTACGATGATAAGATTTTACTATTTCTACCTCTTTCCTTTGAACTTCAATAGTCATATTTTTATGTATAATACCTATCCCACCTTCTTTAGCCATAGCTATTGCCATGCGACTTTCTGTAACTGTATCCATAGCCGAACTTAAAAAAGGTATATTTAAAAATATATTTCTTGTTAAGTTTGTCTTTAAATTAACATCACTAGGCAATACAGATGATCTCCTAGGAATTAAAGAAACATCATCGAAAGTCAAAGCTTCTTTTACTATCTTATCTATCATATCAATTCATTCTCCTCATTTGATTATTCCCATTCTATCGTAGCTGGAGGCTTAGAAGAAATATCATAACAAACTCTATTGATGCCTCTAACCTCATTAATTATTCTTGATGAAACTTTCCTCAAAAAATTATAAGGCAATTCAACCCAATTAGCGGTCATAAAATCTAGAGTATTAACACATCGAATCACAGCTGTATACTCATACGTTCGATTATCTCCCATTACACCAACAGATCTTACAGGAAGTAAAACAACAAATGCTTGCCTTACCTTATAATACAAATTATTTATCAAAAGTTCTTCTACCAAGATATTATCAGCTTCCTGCAAAATATTAATCTTATCCTTAGTTATTTCACCAATTATTCTTATTGCCAATCCTGGCCCTGGAAATGGATGCCTATAGAGAGCATTTTCTTCAATACCCAATTGAGCTCCCAACTGAATTACCTCATCTTTAAAAAGTTCTCTTAACGGTTCTAATAAGTTTAAATTAATTTTATCTGGCAATCCACCTACATTATGATGTGACTTAATATGTGATGAAAAAGCACCACTTTGAGCACCAGATTCAATAACATCCGAATAAATAGTTCCTTGAGCTAAAAATTTTATATCACTATCTTCCGATGCTACATTTTCAAAAATTTCTACAAATGTTTTTCCTATAATTTTCCTCTTCTCTTCAGGATCAACTACATTCTGCAAATTATCTAAAAACACCAAAGAAGAATCAATATGTTTCATATTCAAATTATATTTTTGATCAAATTCCAATATTTCTTTAACTTCATTCTTTCTCAACAAGCCAGTATCAATAAACACACATATCAACTTATTCTTTATAGCCTTATTAATTAGCAAAGCACATACCAAAGAATCTGTACCACCAGAAAGTCCCAAAATTACCTTACTATCACCTACGCGATGTTTGATACCTTCAACCAAATCATCTATATTCTTACTCAAATCCCAATTTATCTGTGCTTTACAAATTTCAAAAACAAAATTCTTGAGTATTTGATTCCCAGCTTGAAGGTGACTTACCTCTGGATGAAATTGCAAACCATAAATCTTTTTCCTTAAATTCAATATAGCTGCAATACAAACATTAGTATAAGCAATTTGTTTAAAATCCTCTGGAACTTTTTCAATCTTATCTCCATGACTCATCATCACTTCCAACTTACTTGGAAGCTCTAAAAATAAATCAGAATCATTATCATCAATAAACAACTCAGTATGCCCAAATTCCTGATTATCGCATTTATGAATGACTCCTCCAAACAATTTCACAATCAATTGCATGCCATAACATATTCCCAACACAGGAATACCCAAATCAAAAATATCAATATCAACAATAGGAGCACCATCTAAATAAACAGAAGCAGGACCACCACTTAAAATTAAACCCACAGGATGCATATCTTGAATTTCTCTTGCAGAAATAAAATACGGAAATATTACTGTATATACACCCATCTCTCTAATTTTTCTTGCAATAAGTTGACTATACTGAGAACCAAAATCCAAGATTACCAATGCATTATTACTCACTACAAATTCCTCTAAAGCGCATTTTAGATACAAATTTAACAAAAACCAAATATTTATGCAATCTTTTAATAACAAGAAAAACACAAATTGATACCCATACTTACTAAGTAACGATAAAACAAGTTAACGTATCTAATTTAAATCTAGAAATTACTTTTTACAATATAACAAAAAATATCTTTCTTTAATTAACCTCAACTTCATATAAACTATATCCTAACGCAAACTTCATATCAATCACCTAACAAATAGTGTATCAATTATACATAAATTAAAGTAATCTTAAGATTTCTTGTACCATAATAGCTGCATTCACTGTTGCCACTTTAAGAAACTCGTGATATTCAACATCATTACCTTCATTATTTACAATATCAGATATGGATCTAACAACTATAAAAGGAATATTAAAAACATGAGCAACATGCCCCAATGCTGCACCCTCCATATCTACTGACAACACAGTTTCAAAATTTGACATAATCTTTGTAATATAAGCTGGGTCTATAAATTGATCTCCTGAGAGCATTAATCCCGAATATCCATTAACACTTTTAAGCTTTGTTTTAATAGCTTTCAAAGCTTTTTCAAGCAATTTTTTATCGCCACTAAATTTCTGTGGTAATCCTGGCACCTGTCCAACTTTATGCCCAAATTTAACCAAATCAAAATCATGATAAGCAACTTCTGAAGATACCACTATGTCTCCCACCTTCAAATTCTTCATCTTAAGTTTAGGATTATCAACTCCACCAGCAACTCCACAATTAATTATATGACTTATATTATACTTGGACAAAAGATAACTGGTCCACAAACTTGTATTTACCTTACCAATTCCTACAATAGCAGAAATAACATTCCAATTGAATACCTTACCTTTAACAATTTTTTTATTAACACCATAATCTTTAAACACTATTTCTTCCTTACCAGATATGAACTTATTAAATTCATCGGCCTCAGATTCCATAGCAAATATTACCAAAACACTACTATCTTTATTTGAAGCAGCATACACATTAGAAAAAGCTAATAAAAAAATCAACATAAACATGAAATATTTATTACTAAACTTCACTCAAAAACTCCTCATTAATTTCATATTAATCTATTTTTAATTCTTAAATCCCCTTTTAAAAATATTAATAAATAATAATTAACACTGTTTCCATATTTTTCAATTAAAAACACTTATAATACATAAATTATTTATAATAAATTCAAACTACCACAAAATTTAACAATATAATTAATACCTAAATTACTTCAAATAAAACGTATTGATGTTAAAATTAATCACAAGTTAATTAATTTTAACTTATATATGATGAATACAACGAATATTGCTGTAACATAATAGAAAAACTAATTTCAAGGACAAACAATGAATTCATTCATAATCAAAACAAATTACATTGATATTTTTAACAAAAAAATCTATCCTGCCAATATAACAATCAAAAATGGAATTATATTCAAAATAGAAAAAACAAACGAGTCTTTCAAAGAGTACATATTACCAGGATTTATTGACTCGCACATACACATAGAAAGCTCGTTACTAATTCCATCTCATTTTGCTCACTTGGTAGTACAACACGGAACCGTAGCCACAATAAGCGACCCACATGAAATAGCAAATGTAAACGGTATTGATGGTATCAATTTCATGATAAAAAATGCAAATAAAATAGACTTTAAAATTTTTTTTGGAGCACCTTCTTGTGTCCCAGCATTACCTTTAGAATTTGAAACATCAGGACATGTATTAGATGACAAAGATGTGGATCAATTACTCTTACGAGACGACATTTATTACTTGTCTGAAATGATGAATTTTAATGGTGTCATAAACAAAGATCCTCAAGTAATGAATAAAATTTATTCTGCAATAAAGTACAATAAAGTCATTGATGGACATGCACCAAATCTAACACAAACAGAAACTTTAAATTACACATCTGCAGGAATTAGCACCGACCATGAATGCTCAACAATAGAAGATGCACGATACAAATTATCGCTAGGAATGAAAATTTTAATTAGAGAAGGAAGTGCAGCTAAAAATTTTAATACCCTGCACCCTCTAATTAGCGAAGAATCAGGCAAATACAAAGATCATTTAATGTTTTGTCTTGACGATGCACATCCTGACATCCTCATTAATGGACATATAAACTCAATAGTTGCACGTGCAATAAAACAGGGTCATGATTTTTTTGATGTACTAAAAATAGCTTGTATTAATCCTGTCATGCACTATAAAATTCCAGTTGGGTTGCTTAGAGTTGGAGATCCTGCCGATTTTATTATCACTCAAGATCTAAAAAGCTTTAAAATTGATCAAACTTATATCAACGGTAAATTAGTATTTAGCAATGGAAAATCACATATTCCACTGCTAAGCGAAAATCTTATCAACAATTTTAATTGCAGTCAAAAATCCACTACAGACTTCAAATTCTTTACAAAAAGTAAAACTATACCAATAATAAATTGCATTGACAATCAAATTATAACTCACAAAACTATTATAAACAGCAGTCTATTAGCTCCAGATTTTCAATCTAATATCAATGAAGACATTTTAAAAATAGCAGTAATAAACAGATACAACAATAATAAAATATCAATTGGTTTTATCAAAAATTTTGGAATTAAAGATGGCGCTATTGGAAGCACGGTTGCTCATGACTCTCATAACATTATCATTATTGGCACCAACGATGAATATTTATGCAAAGTAGCAAACATTATTATCAAAAACAAAGGAGGATTGTGTGCATTAAACAATACACAAACTTTAATGTTAGACTTGCCAATTTCCGGTTTAATGAGTATGCTTCCACCCAACGAAGTGGCAATAAAATACATTCAATTAGAAAATTTCTGTAAAGACATTTTGGGTTCCAATCTGGAGCATCCATTTATGACCCTATCTTTTATGTCACTGACGGTGATACCTCACTTAAAAATAAATGATAAAGGATTATTTGACATTGACTCTTTTTCATTCTTAAAGATTTAATCACTCTTTATTCGTTCCTTAATTATAAACAATAATGATTAAAGAACGAATTTTAAAATCTCTGGCTCTGATTAATGAGAAAATATAAACTTTAAAATAAAAATACAAAATAATAAAAACATAGTGGGAGAAATCTTTACCCATTCCCTAGTAATTAAACTATACAGAATACTTATAATCACATAAAAAATTATCCCTATTCCTATCCCCGCAGCTATGCTATAAGTTAGAGGAATTAAAAATAAAATTAAAAAACTTGGAATGGCTTCTATAACATGTGAAAAATCAATATTTTTTATTTCTTTGCACATAAAAAATCCCACATATATCAAAGTAGCCGATGTTGCACTAACAGGAACAGCAACAAACAAGGGTGCAAAAAATACCGCCAATATAAACAAAAGACCTGTAACAATTGACGTAAACCCCGTTCTTCCTCCCTCTGCTATACCCGTTGAACTTTCAATATAGGTAGTTACAGGAGACATGCCTAAAAAAGCTCCAAAAGTTGTAGCAAGCGCATCAACTAATAATATTTTATTAGCATTACGTATCTTACCATTACTATCAGTCAAATTACCCTTTGATGCAACTCCTACCAAGGTTCCAACAGTGTCAAATAAATCATTAAATAATAAAACAAATACTATAAACACAAAACTCCAAAAATTATTACCGAGCACATTATCAAAACTCAACTTATTAAATATAGGAGAAACTGATTCGTACCTAAAAAACCCATCTGGTAATTTAATACCCATACTCAAAGCAACATCTCTATTTAAAGCAGCATAACACCATGCTATTAAAGTAACGACACACATTGACCATAATATGCTCCCCCTAACCATCTTAAATTCAAAGATAAGTATCGCAATAATACCTAGTACTGTAAGCAAAACCTTGAAATTCATAAGATGACCAAGACCCACTAATGTAGCCTCATTTTTTACTATAATATCACTATTGACAAATCCTATAAACGCAATAAATAAACCTATACCAACAGTAATAGCACATCTTAAATTCCCTGGTATAGAATTTACAATTTCCTCACGTATCCCTGATAGTGACAAAATAATAAAAATAACACCTTCAATAAACACTGCACCCAAAGCAACTTCCCAAGGTATATTCATACCCTTTACAACAGAAAATGCAAAAAACGCATTAATCCCCATCCCAGATGCTAAGGCCAAAGGAGTATTAGTATAAAATCCCATCAAAATAGTGGCAAACCCTGCTGTTAAGCATGTCGCTGTTACCAATGCTCCCAAAGGCATCCCTGTACTAGAGAGTATATACGGATTGACCACTATTATATACGCCATGCTTAAAAATGTTGTAATCCCAGCCATAATCTCTGTCTTATAATCAAGATTATTATTTTTAATCTGAGATATTAATGTTTCGCTACTTTTACTCAAATTTAACTCCTACAAAACCCTAATTATATCAAATACATCAAAAAAATCGACACTAATACATTACATCTCAATGATCAATACTATAAAACAAGAATTACTCTACCTAAATATTTTAAATAATCTTATTATTTTGAAGTAAAATACTTTCACTATTAGAATCATGAGAAAAAATAATAGTCTTAAGTATTTGACCAAGACTATTTACAATAAAAAATTTTCTTCTCTTAACAAGTTTTAAATACACTTTTAAAGAAACATCCTTACCAACGCTAAAAAAAGTTTGAATATATTCACTACCAATTCTTTTATAACGTCCAAACAAAAATAAAGCCACTATGTCATTGTCACACTTCAAAAACAATGGCTCTTTATATCTCAAATTAAATTTACTAGAAATAGTAAAATAATGCCTTAAAGAAATTTTATTATTATCAAATAATAATCTAATATACTTCGAATTTCTACTTAACTCTTCAATACCCTTAAAATCAAGGGTTGTACAAGAAAATATTAAAAAAATAAAATTAAAAAAAATAAGACATCTACTAAATTTTATCATTAACCTATGATGAGTTTTTGTATATCAAAAGAATTTATCATAACATATTATTCTCCAGGGCATACCTTAGAGTATCTCTAGTACTTTCAAAATCAACATCAATAAATCTAGCATCATATTTCAAAGTCTCTCTAGTCCATACTTGATAAGAATTATCATCTAAAACAAAAGATAAACTTTTATAAGGTTTAAGAGCCTTTAAGATCAAATCAACATTACCTTTATCAATATTAACATATAAAAACCTAAATTTCCCAACACCCACAACTTTAGAAATATTAATATCACCAATATAGTTGTCATCTTGTATCAACTTTAAATAACCGCTACTAAAATCTGATTTTGAATTTAACACTACATTTAAGAATACAGAAAAATTATTAGTCAACTTATCTCTCTTTATATAAATCTGACTATTTGGATAAAAATAAAGAAAATAATCTGCTCTTTCTATCTTGTCAAATTTTTTATCTAATATCTCATCCAAACTTAAAGTCCTACATGAAAAAAAAAACAAGACAAATAAGAAAAAACTATATCTCATAATTAAATTATATTATACAATATGAAAAGGAGAATGTTTATATTGAATGAAATCTAATAATTTTAGCTCATATATTAAAACGCCTTATATTTATTCTGACTATATAATCTCAAAATACACCGTATTGCTCATCCCCGTCCCCATAATCAAAATTGCAATAGGAGAAGGACTAAAAGTATTTGAGATTGCATTCGAAGAAAAATACAAAAATTTTTCTGGATACATTAAACCAAATAAAAAAGCTATATATATAAATGAAACAATGAACTTAACAAATAAACGATTTGCCATAGCACAACAACTTGGTCATTATTTAATGCATAAATATCAGGTTTTCAATCCATCACAAAAAACAGACATGATTAATATTCAAGACAACCATATGACAATAGAAGCCAACATATTTGCAACAAACTTATTAATCCCAACTACCACTTTAAAACTAAAAGTACCGCAATATAAATCGATAAGATATCCACAAAAAATAATGGCAAAAGAATTTCAAGTATCTGAAAATATCATACATTTTAAATTAAGTATGCTCAACGAAATTCACAAAATAGAAAAAGAAAACAAAATACAAAAAAAATTAAAAGTAAAACAAATAGATAGAATAAAAGCCAAAGATCTATTACTAAAAAATGTGGACAAATTAAAAGAATCAATAGCAATAAACTTAGAGAAAAGAGAAATCACAAGAAAAGAAAGTATAAAAAAAATTTTTGAAGAACTAGAGTAAACAATCATAAATCATTGAGTAGAAAAACTTTTAAATACATTTTCCAACTTAAGTTTAGCAACAAATAAAGATTTTTTATCTTGAATAAGCATATCCAAAAAAATTTTCTTAATCATTACCCAAGATTTATTACCTATATTTGTCTTATAAAAAGGAATATTGATTCTTAAAGGAAATTTTTCTTTAATATTATGTTTATCAAAATACCTCAAAATTTCTGCCTTAAAAGATGAACCTTGAATGACACTATACGCTAAAATAATTTTATATAATTTCTTATTATATAAATAAAGCTTCTTAATATACTCAATGTTATTATTATAACTAGATTCAGAAATAGAAACAAAATCATCTTGATCTCCTTTTAAAAAATCAAAATTATGCTTGGACAAATCATTTAAAATTGCATATTTTTTGAGATCAACATTTGAAATCTTAAGCTCAGGATATACCATTAATTCTTTCAAGGCTAATAAATTAAAGTCATCATTATTGTTAAACTCATCTAATAAAACTGTATAACAACTTAAAAATAATAAAAATACAAAAAGCATACAAAAATTTAAAAACAAGCGCATATGACAATTCGATTATACTTTTTCATCAAAACAAAGTAAATAAAATAACTTTGTTTTGATATAATAATATATAAAAATCAATCTTAAGGAACTTAAATGAGTTATTATACATTAAGTAAAATATTTATGTATATTGGATACATCGTTATAGGAATCACTTCCTTTAGTATTTTCAATAAAAATCTAAGAATTAAAATCAAGAATAAAATGAAAAAATTTAATGCTTTATATTATATGACTTTATTTGCTCTTTTCATAATTACTTCTAATTTAGCTCATCATTTCTCAGAAAAACAATTATTAGAAGATTTTCAAGAATTTCAAAAGGATTTCCTTGAAATACACAAAATAAATGAAACATTCCTACAAACATATATTTCACCATTAAAAGAACCAATCAAAATGGAATTAATGTCAAAATTAACCCCAATAAATACTATATTTAATGCCAGTATTGAAAAATACTCACAAAAAATAAATAAAACATCAACCGATATCATAAAAAATTATGATGCATATATAAAAGCAACAAACACAGAAATTAAAAACAAAATTGCTCAATTAGAAATAGAGATTCTACCAATGTACAATAAATATAAGTTACCTTATTTTAACAATCAAATAACAAGCATAAGCGTTGACAAAGACGGCAATATCATTCCTGTACTGAAAAACTCAAAAGGAAAAATAACAGATTTACTATTTTATGATCAAAATTATAATTTAATTCCATTTAAAATGAATGGTAAACAAGAAGTCAAATTTGAACTAATTAAAGATGATAATAATTATTTCAAAGAATACATTCATGTTTATTATACCGACTCAGACAACACACAAATAAATATTGATTATTATAAAAATAATATCGATACAATTCCTTATTATGTAGATCTAAAAGAAAACCAAGATACTTTTCTGAAAAGTATCAAAATTAAAAATGAATATAAAGAATATATAAAAGAAAAACAGAAACTAAAGACATTAGTAAGTAATGATAAATTAGATGAATTCAAAGCATTTTTAAAACACAATCCAAATACCTTTTCTCTAAATACAATATTTTCAGATGGAAATCCTGTATTCATTCATGCAATAAAATCAAAAGCTAAGAATATAATAAATCATATAATGTCAAAGAATTTCAATATAAATCTAACTGACCAGGAAAATAAAACAGCTCTTCACAATGCCATAATTAATGAATACGACATCTATTTCATTAGATCTCTTATAACAAAAGGAGCAAACCCAAATATAAGAGATCTAACCAAAAAATTACCTCTAGATTACGCTCCCAAAAATGGAGAAATTTACCAATACTTATATACCCTCATCCAGTAAGTATACAATAAGTACAATTTATAATTTAACTCATGTATTAATAAAAATAATTAATTATTAATTAATATAACTTTCAATCTAGTATAGGTTAATTAATTTAATTAATCTATACTAGATTGAAAATATAAGGTAAATTGATTATTTATTTATTACAATCACTACTTCACATAAACCTGCTCTTTCTCAATTTATAAAAAAACAAAAAAACCTTCATGTTACGTTAACGATAATTCTTCTACCAATAACCAACATTTGACACATTATAAAGACACTCTTAACATAAGAATTTAAATTTACTTACCTACCCCCATATTTTCTCTAGAAATTGCCATAGAACTTACAAAAAACTCCTACAAAACTTACTGATAGAACTAATTCTTAACCATGCATACAATAATAAAAATCACACTTACAATACAAAGAACACAAGCTATAATATTGATTTTATCAATATTATATGTTTAATATCAGTTGCAATACACAAACCTACTTACTTTTCAAATAGACGTATTTTAAATAATTTTGAATTTCATAAATACACACTACATAACAAATACCATAACACCAAATTAATTCAATTTTTAACATTCTCTAGCAAAACAAAACTTTTACAATAGTCATAACCACAACACAATGCACAACCACAATAATAGATTACGTCAATTCGCAAAAAACTGATCACCCTGACCCATTTTCATTCAACATAATAAAAAAATTAATCCAAATAGCTAAAATAAAAAATAATGTAAATAAATAAAAAATTATTCTAAAAAAACACAAATATTTTTTACCCAATTTGAATAAAAAAAGAAATGACAAAATTTCTTTAATCTTTAAAATTTGTATTCCTATTTTCAAACCTGCTTTATTCTTCAAATGAAGCATTTTTATGTACAGTATATACTAAAATTATATCTCAAACTATTAAAAATCTTGAAAAATTCACCAATATAAATACAATAGCGATTAGATTATAAAACATAATAACACACAACTATAAAAAGATAGGATTCTTCCATTTTGTGACAAACAATTTTATCCTCAAAGTTTATTTACAAGATTGACAAATATTGCTAATATTAATTAATAATATAATTAACATTTTTAATTATATTAATTTAATAACAATTTAATGGAGGGGATATTATGTCAATACTATCAAAATCAATATTTACAACATTACAAAAAATAGGAAAAGCTTTCATGCTGCCAATAGCTCTTCTACCAATAGCTGGTCTTTTATTAGGAATCGGTAGTGCTCTCACTAACAAAACAATGATTCAAACCTATGGACTTGAAACAATATTTGGAGAAAAAACTTCAATGAATTCCATATTGTCTTTAATGAAATATACGGGAGAAATTATTTTTGAAAATTTACCCTTAATGTTTGCAGTAGCAATTCCAATTGGACTAGCAAAAGCCGAAAAAGGAACAGCAGCGCTTGCCGGAGTTATAGGATTTTTAGTGATGCATCAAACTATCAATGGAGTTTTATCAATTCAAGGCATCAATCCTTCAACTGTAAACGTAGAAGCATTATTAGCAATTGGAACACCCGAAGCAGAGGCAATTGCAAAAAGCAAAGAATACACAAATGTACTTGGAATCTTTTCTCTACAAATGAGCGTCATGGGAGGAATGATAGCGGGATTTTTTGCAGCAATGCTTCATAACAGACTGCACAACATTCACCTACCTACATTCCTAGCATTTTTTGGAGGATCAAGATTTATCCCCATCATAACTACACTTGTAATGTTTATAGTAGGAATAATTTTAACATGCATTTGGCCATTCATTCAAGGTATGATGACCTCATTAGGCAATATTATAGAAAAATCAGGATATTTTGGATCATTTGCATATGGAGCAATCAAAAGATCCTTAATACCTTTTGGACTCCATCACATATTTTATCTACCTTTCTGGCAAACATCTCTGGGAGGAACAATGGAAATTAATGGAGAATTAGTAGCAGGAGCACAAAACATATTTTTCAAACAATTAGCAGATACTCATACCACACATTTTGAAGTTGCAAGAGGAACTCGATTTTTCAGCGGTGAATTTATAGTAATGATCTTTGGACTACCTGGAGCTGCTCTTGCTATGTATCACACTTCAAAAACTGAGAATAAAAAAGATACAGCTTCTCTATTATTATCAGCCGGATTTACATCAATATTAACAGGCATTACAGAACCCCTTGAATTTGCATTTCTCTTTGCAGCACCTGCTCTTTACTATCTTATATATGTCCCTCTATTTGGACTTGCTCATTTACTAGCTCACATTTTCAATATTGGAGTTGGACTAACCTTTTCTGGAGGATTCATTGACATGTTCTTATTTGGAATATTACAAGGTAACAGCAAAACAACTTGGATAATGATTCCTACTATTGGAATATTTTACTTCATAGGATTTTATTATATATTCAAATTTGCAATTATAAAATTCGATCTAAAAACACCTGGCCGAGAAGATATAGAAGAAGAAGTTATAAAAACAAATACACAAAAGACAAAAATTTCAGAAATTGCTGAAAAAGTATTAGAAGGACTTGGAGGAAAAGGTAACATCACATACCTTGATGCATGCGCATCAAGATTAAGAATCAATGTTAATCAAATAGAATTAGTAAAATCCGACACCTATTTTAAATCTATTGGAGCAAGCGGAATGCTTAAAAAAGGAAATGGTATTCAAATTATATTTGGAGGATTATCTGATAATATAAGAATGGAAATAGATAAAATTTAAATTAATAATTAACAAACAACTAATAAATATTAATTAATAAAAAATATATAAACTAAAAAGAAGAGGGGAGTGTGTCATTTAAAAAACTACTCCTCTTATCATTATAAAATGAGGAATAAAATTATGCATAAATATCAATATTTCATTTCTGGAAAAGTACAAGGTGTAGGATTTAGATTTTTCACAGAACAAATAGCAAAAAAAATAGGAATTAAAGGATTTGTCAAAAATTTGGATGATGGAAGAGTAGAAATAGTAGTCTTTTCCAACAATAATGAACAAATTGAATCATTTGAAAAAGCCTTAAAAAAAGGCAATGGATATTCAACAATTGCACAGATAGAAAAAAAAATACTAGATTCGCAATATCCCTTTGATTTTAAAAACTTCAGTTCCTATTATTAATATTTCTATTAAACTTACCCTTAATTATTTTAACTTTACTAATCTTTGGCCTATTATTATTTCTGCTCACAATCTTCAAACTTTTCATACTAGATTTAAAGAAATGTTCAACTCTAAATTTTAAAAATTCTAACGATTTTCTATCCTTGCAAAAAATATTTAGATTGCCATCAGAAAATTTAATATCAAGAGCATGATTAGTTTCTGTTTTCAAAAAATTACAAGAAATAAATTCTCCATTTAATTTATTCCTTTTAAAAAGAAAAAAATATTTTTTACCTCTCTTAGAATCTCTAAAATCAATTTTTAACCAATTTTGCATCGGTTTAATTGAAACTAAATTATCATAAAGATAAGAAATATAAACCACTCTGTTATCATTGGCACTTAATGCCTTTTTGAAAAAATAAAGAAATCCTGTATCCATACACCTAACAAATATATTACAAATAGAAACATTTTAAAAAGCCCCTAATGTAATTCAATAAAAATGAATATCCAACATAAAAATTTTTCTTTTTTACGACACCTTTAAATATCATATCCAAAAATTAAAGATAAATACTCACCTAACTTCGCATAGTTATAATTATAACCATATTTTAGCTTAAAAAGTTTACGAATTTTTACATTAAGACCTCTAAGCATTTCTAATTCTTCTAAGCCTTCTTCTATCATCAATTCCCGAATTACACGCAAAGTCTTAACATAATTATCATCTATAATGTTACACGAATTGTTACAAGAGTCCATTAATAATAGATCTAATTTTTTCATATTAACAATAGAATATGTAGTCTTCCTCCTAACATAGGTATGTATTCGTTTTTTAATCAATTGCAATAAATCAACATCAGCATTATCATCCAAATTGTCTAAAACATAACGATTATAATGAAAAGCTGTTATTATATCATCATGCTCATGTCCTAAAACCGTAGTTATCCACAGATTCAACTCCATATTTTTTGGAGCAAATGCAAGATAAGAAAATCTACTATAAAGCCTTCTACAAAAATAAATCGATTCTTCAGGTTCAAATATATTTTCAAAGATCTTACGGAATAACCTATTATAACTATAAGCAAGATTTGAAGAAATCATTTCTTTCGAAAGCTTTTCTGTTCTTTCCATATACCTTATTTCTGCTATTGCATCAATAATCAATTTGGAATCAGCAAAAGTAGGAAAGACTACTTCATGAATTAAATTATGCTCTTTCTTTTTAGCTATATGTTTCATCAAGATATGTTCACTATCTTGAACATAAAATTCAGAAATCTTCATTATTTCAACAGGACGTCGTCCTGTTGCCATCAACACCCCATAAAATTTTAGTCTAATATCTCTTTTTTGAGTCAATAAGATGTCTATCATTTTTATATAAGTTTTCAAACTTATTTTAACTGATATCTGTTCTTTTCTATAACTATTAATTTTTGAAATCTTATAATAATGAGCATAATTATTCAGCCATCCAGGACTTTTAAATAAACCAAGGAAAGATTCAAAATAAACTTTTCTACCAACAATATTATTAGCAACCATCAAATCTTCAAGCTTACATAAATCTTTGATATCAATATTAGAGAGTTCTTTTATTTCTTTAGGAACCCAAAAAAATAAAAGCTTATTCTTTTGCCTGATCTCTTCAATAACTGAAAGATTAATATATTCCCTTATTATTTTACGAGTTTTCGAAAGATTTAATATCATTGAAAGATTAGTAAATTTATCTTTTCTTAAAAGAATACTTTTATGCTTTTCAGCAAGAATAACTAGACTTTTATTTAACTTAGAATATGAAATTTCATGATTTAAATATTTAATATATATTTCTTCCAAATTTTTTCTAAAAAATTCGAGATCTTTTTTGATATTAACTTTTAAAGACATACTAAACATATTATATCAAGAAAAAATAATAAGAACATCCATTATAACAATGATTATTATAATATTATAATTTACAATAATCATTGTTGCATATAAAATAAGACACAATTCATCATATTAATTATACCAATAAAATTACCTATAAACTATTCTTGTTTCAAGAATCTTTCAATAGCTTTAAAAACATAATAATAAAAAACAATATACGCCTCCCTTAAAACCGAATATTCAGAATTGCCTATAAAATACATAAGTTCACTTGTACTTGAATTGAGATCATCTTTATGATTTCTAATCTCAAATTCACGATTAATCTCTTCTATATGTTTTAAATTAAAATTATAAGTAGAAATTTGTTTATCATTTTTTATATTAAGATCATTACCTAAAGAAACCTGTTTCTTGAAAAATTTTTTAGTTTGAAATTCAAATGCATTGGGAGGAATGACATTCAAAAAATCGAACTTAAAACCAAAATCAAAAATAAAACCAAATTTATAATCCAATAAACCTGCTATTTTTGAGTATAACTTTATTTGCATAACAACACTTTTAGTAGTTTTGTTCAATATAAAATAATAAGAATAACCATTAATATTTTTAATAGATTCAAAATAATTTTTGGAATGCAAATAAGTTTTAAATTTATTATCACCCAAATACTCATAACCTGACATTTCTAATTTTATTGCATCTTCCAAAGGAAGAAAAAATTTTGATGCAATATCAAAATTGCAAGAAAAAAAACTAAAGACAAAAAACGAAAAAACTTTATAAAATATCCTCCAAAAATTCCTCATAACAACAAATATAAACATTTCTAATAAAAATTAATAGAACCCATATTAACAATATGGTAAACAATATCGTAAACAATATCGTAAATAATACAGCAATTATAACTATATAATTTATAATTATCATAATAAAATAATACAAAATGTTAACGTATTATTTAAAGTCTTTACTTTTTACAAACATTTAATTAAAATATCATTAGTATTTTAAAGATAAATATCAAACGATAGGAGTTGAAAATGAGACAAAAGAAAATCAGCAAAGTACCATTTAACAAAGTAGTAGATCGAAGATTAAAGGTGTTTTGGGCAATTAAAAAATTGCAACATAATTATTTTACATATAAAAAAAGGTATTCTTTAAGAAATGTTGTAATGATGGTAAATTCAATCTTAGAAAAAAAGGGATTCAAATCCGTAACAAAAAGGACTATACAAAGCGATATTAAAAATATTGAGAAAATTGGTCTATTAAAAATCAGTTTTAATCCTCTTGGAAAAAATAATGGAAGTTTCACTTATTACATCATTAACAAAGCTCTTGAAAAGGTAGCTAACAAAGCAATAAGCACAGCTTATTTCCTCCAAAAAAAGGAGGATGCAGAAAAAGCAATAAATAAAGCCATTAATAAAGACAAATTAAAAGAACAAGAGCAACAATTCAAAATTTCACATCAGATATTTTCACGTCTTTTAAGTGATATAAAAGTTAATTATTATAAATATAAGAATTCTAATATTAAGAACTCTGATTTTAAAAATATAAAAAATGAAAACTATGAAAGCAAAGAAAAAAATTTAGAACGTATTATCTTGCAAAGGTTTAAAATAAAAAAAAGCGATCTAAGTGAGATCAGAGATATTGTTAAAACGCAAGTAAGTTACAAGAATACACTTTGGAATTTAAAAGACTTTATGGAAGAATTGAAAGAATATAATGAAAATGATGCTTTAAATTTTTTTAAAGCCGTTTTAAAAAAAAAGAAGAACAAAATATGGTTTATGGCTAAGAAAGGCATCAAAACGGATTTCCACCTTATAATAGGAAAGTTTAAAGACGAAAATAAAACTAAAGCACAACAATTATGTCAAAATCATAAAAGAGGTGAAAAAACAAAGATGGGTTATATAGACAGTCCAAATGAAATAATAAAAATGAGCAATGTGATAGCAGATATCATCAAAATAAAAGAATTGATTTCTAGTTAGGAATATATGGAAAAAGCAGCAAATGAAATAAGTGAATTGAAAACAAAATTGTTGGCAAGAAAACTAGAACTGAATAAAAAAAGTAACGGTTTTTTCAAAAGGATAGAAGATAAAAACCGCAAGAAAATGTATCATACAAAGATTTTTAGCATGCTAAACAATTTTGAAGCAAGACCGAATAAGGGTAAATTTTGGCTGTGTTTTAAAAATGTCTTTGATCCTAACAAATATGAAAGTTTGCATTTATTTCATATGAGACAAGGAGATAAATTTTTAGGGATTTATTATGGGTTTGCAAGATTGCCCAAGCCATTTATTGTGAATTACAAAGAAAATGAAACAAATAAGACCTCCAAAATAACAAAGATTTACTATATAGAATTTAGATTTAAAAAAGGAAGCGTTTTTTGTTATTTGAGAAGTTTGTATACATTATTAAAATCAAAAAATAAGGGAAAAAATTTTTATAATTCTCTTTTAGATAGAACATTAAAGTTAGAAAGAGAGGTGCATAAATTTTACGAAAAAGAATATTTTGAAAATAAAGGTGTACTAAAATGGATAAAAGAAAACCAGAAATAATTACTGTAGCTTCCATTAAGGGTGGTGTTGGGAAAAGTACAACATCTTTGTTTTTTAGTAATATCCTTGCAAGTAAAGATTATAAAGTGTTATTAATTGATTTAGATCCTCAGGCTAGCAGTACTAGTTTCTATGTTAATCTTATAAGAAGTAAGAATATAGACATAAAGAAAATAAATATATATAGGGTGTTGAAAAAAGAACTGGACATTGATAATTCAGTTATCAATGTTAATCAAAATATTGATTTTATAGCAAGTCATTTAAGTTTAGGGCAATTTAATGAAGAAAATATATCTTTGAAAGAAAGCTTGCTTAAAATATTTTTGAGTTATATACAGTATCGATATGACTTTATCATTATGGATACAGCTCCTACTTTGGGAAGTTTGCTTAACAGTAGTTTAATAATGACTGATTATCTTATAGTTCCTTTGCCTACTGATCAGTGGGCAATTGAAAGTTTGGATCTAATAACCAACAGATTGAAAGATATATTTAGAAACGAATTACCGACATTTTATTTGGTAACTAAGTTGGTTGAGAGGCAAAATATAGATAAGGAGCTGAGAGATTTTATTGAAAATGAGTATAAAGACAATTTTTTAGGAAGTGTTCCAAAACGAGATAATCTTAGGAAAACTGTCTTTTATAGAAACAGCTTTAATCCAAACGAAGACTACTATAAAGCTTATGAGGAGATATTAAATGCTTTCTTGAAAAAGATTGGTTATTAGATTTGGTTCCAAATGGAACTACTAGTTCCATTTGGAACTAGTAGTTCCAAATGATTTAAAGAGAGGTATAATGAGAAAGAATGGGAAAATAGAGATAGTTAGGAGAATTGACTTAGAAGTTTATAAAATTAAAGATTCAAATAAAACAAGAGAAGAGAGATACTTAGAGTTAAAAGAAAAACTTAAAGTTCTCATAAGAGAGGAATCTTATAATAAGATAGAAACAGCTAGGATTTTTAAAGAAATAAATGAAAGCAAATATTATGCCCTTGATGGATATAAAAGTTTTGCATCTTTCATTAAAAGTTATAAAATAGCAAAGACTTCTATATATAGATATATTAAATTGGCAACAGGAATTGATAGTGGCAAGATTGATTATGATTTAATTTTAAATAGGGGCGTAGATTACGCCATTCAAGTATTGGAAAATGGTAACTTTATTAGTAAGAATGGTACTACTTTTCTAAAGTCTTTAAGGTTTAAATTAGATGATGAAGAAAGCTTTAGTTTTTACAAATCCAATATAAAATTTGCTAGTTTTTTGCTTCAGGAAGTATATAAGAATGAAAAGGATTTTTTTTATAAGATGCAAGATAAGTATATTAGATGTAATAACTTGAAAACATAGTGAGGCTAATTTTTGTATTAAGAGTATTTGTAATTTTTTATTAATGTTGAACTTTGGTGCTATATTTTTCTTTACTTAATAATGTAAAAACTTTTGAAAAAGGCTTTACAAAAAAAAATAAAATAGTTTATAATTATGCTATAGACTGAGATTTTAAGTCTCACTCTTATTGTTTGATTAGAATAATAGGTTGGCTACGGTAGGTAGCCTTTGTCATTTTAATCGTATTTAAGAATTTATGTGTTTTTGATAGTTTATTTACCTGTATTTTTTAAATTATATTTTGTTTTATAGTTTTAATTGTGCTTGTAAAATTTGCTCATACTGTATGAGTTTTTGGCTTTGTGTTAGTAAAATTTTGCATGTAAGAGTTGTTTAACAATGTTATTGGTTTTTTAAGGATTATTAAAGAGCTTTAAAATTAACGATTTATTTTTTTTAACGTTAACTTTAAAGCTTTTTTTTTATTTTTTGATATTGTGTCTGTTTAAGGATCTACTTTGAGTGTGTTGTTTTTCTAGTGTGTTGAGCTTAATTAAAAAATTTCTAATTTTAATTTTATTCATTTTAAGTGTTTCTAATCCGATTTGTACTTTAATATCTTCTTTGTTGTATACATATTCATCTTCATTTAGTAATTTTTCTAACATATTTTTATCTAAGCTGAAGGAAGATGCGTTGATCCATTTTCCGAGTGAAGATTTGCTATCGTATTCGTAGCTTGTTTTACCTTCTATTTTTGTTCCGTCTGGGAGTATTAGTGGTGTTTGTTTGATGATGCTGTGATTTTTTAATTTGGCGTGTAAAAATATTTGTGTTGTATTATTTTGATAGTCGATTACACCTTTTAATTCTAAGTTTTTGTTTAAATGTTGGTATATTCTTGTTTTTTTGTTTATTGTATCATGTTCGACTTCTAGAGATGAGCATGCTATAAATAAAAAAAATAATATAAAATGTATTGTTTTTTGTTTTAAAATTTTTAAAGAATATAGCACTAACTGCCTCCTTTTTATATCATGTTAGTACGTATGGTATAAAATTAAGTTTTTTTTGTAAATGGTTTTGTTTTGATATTTAGTCTTCTTTAAGATTTTATTTTAATAAATTTAGAAATTAAAGTAAATAATTTTGATTTGTGAATAAATTATGATATAATAATATATAATCTGGATATAAAAAAGTTGTTTGATTTTTTGTGTTGAGAGAGAAATATTGGTTGATGAATTGTTTTTTTTATTATTATAATGTGTTGAAGTATATTGTTTAATATTTGTTTCAAATGAGAGCTATTTTTATTTTGTCTTATTAATTTTTTTTTTTTTT
>NZ_AYOT01000089.1 GCF_000500045.1 Borrelia persica No12
GTAAATTCTGTAGTGACTGAAAAAAATTTATTTCTTTTTGTTCCATTGTCATTTGTTGATTATTAATTTTACCCTCTTGTATATTTGTTTTTGATATACTATTTATATTTTTCATTATAAATACTCCTTTAATGCACATTATAAAATATATAATATAACAAAAAATAATTTTTGTCAATATATGTATAGCATAATCAACATCACAAATATCTAACGCAAAAAATAAGACTATTAATTACAAAATTAGGAAATAAAAAATTTAGACCTTAATTAAATATTCTTTTTATTAAGAACACTTAATCAAGACCTAAAGGCTCATAAGTGTGATCACATTAAAGGTAGCACTTAAAATGAAAGTACCACTAATGTTAAATATTATATATCAAACTTAAGGCAATATCAACTATTTTTTTGACATCCTATACTCTGCTTCATATTTATCTAAAATACTCTTTTCATCTTTAAGCAACTTTTCTAAAAGAAAACTTGTAAATTTAGCTTTTGCCTTGTAATAAATATATGCTTGTTCTGTTCTCAGTTGAAATCTTAAAGGCTTTATAATATTTCTATTAGATCTTTTCAATGTAATACCTTCTTTATTTCTTAAAAATAGCAATGTATTTTGAATACCATTTTCTATTATATAAATTTCTTCAATAAGCCCCTCTTTCAAAGCATTTGCCATACGAACATACTCATAAGCCTGGCTTTTTGCAATTCTATAAGTTCGAGTAAACTCTTCAAAATTATTAAAATTACCATATTTATAATACTGATGCTCTTTTATTTCTCTTAATATTTTCATATTTGCTATTTTATGAATTATCTCTTTGCCAGTATGCAATGCCAATTCACTTACTAAATACTCATATCGTTCTTTTTTTGACTCTTCGGATTCACAATCCTTTATAATCGTGACTTTTTCTTCATTGTCCATGATACGATCTTTTATCTTTATTGCCATATTTCTTATTTTTGAACTCATAATTAGACTCCTCAATTTCTCTAAAAATTAATGAAAATATAAGACACACAAACTATATAATTCTATTCCTTTTATGGAATTACAGATTTTTCCGATAACTGGAAAAATTTTTCAAGCGCTGTTTGATATTCTCTTATATAATCTTTACTTAAATCAAAAATGTTATTTTGTGCTATCCTTCTATTTAAATCCTCTCGTTCTGATATCATCCCTAAAAAGTTACAATCCCTGCTTATAATGTCTAGCAAATATTTATAAGAATTATTTTTCTTAAAATTAGTAACCATTGGAAAGATGGGTACTTGTAATCTTAATCTCTTTAAAGCAAACTCTAAAAGTTGTAAACTCTCGATAGCCCATTTTTGGGCTGCTATTGGCACTATTATATAATTAGTAACAACTAAAACATTTGTTAAAATAATACCCAAACTGGGACTTGTATCAATAATGATATAATCATAAGAATCTACTAACAATTTTAAGCTGTCCTCCAATCTTGTTTCTTTAAAAGGCATATTATCATCATAAAAAAGATACAAATACAAATGACTAGGTAGTAAATTTAAATTATCGTTTATTCTGAAAATTGATAAATTTATATTTATTTTATCAATTAATACTTCATAAATGTTTTTCTCTTTAATATTCACGTCTTGACCTTCTAAAATATCAGAAAAATAACTAGTAACTGATGCTTGAGGATCCATATCTATTAAAAGTACTTTATATTTTTGAGACAATAGTATAGCAAATATGATTGAACTCGTACTTTTGCCAACACCCCCTTTTATCGATGCTAAGGTCATTATTTTTGTTTTTTTGCTATCCATTTTGTTATAAGACCTCCTTTTGGTAATTTTTTACTGTAAAATTCATACACTTTTTCCTCTAAATCAGAGAGTAGTGCTATCAATGACATACAATATTTAGTATTTGACTTTTCTTTTCTAAGTAAATAAGAAATTCCTGTTATATAACAAAATACACTTCCTGTTTTAAATCTAAACTCTATGTAATAGACTTTTGAAAATGTGGATGCTTTCATAATTCCGTTTTCTTCATACCTTGTTACAATATTTTTGATTGGCTTCCTATGTCCATAAAATATTCCTAAAAATTTATCATTGTCTCTTAAAGCAAACAAATAAAACGAACTTATTTTTTCTTTATTAAACAATTCTCTGAATGAAATAAAAAATCTGTGCTTTTGATTTTTGCTGGCTCTAAATATATATAAATCTTTCATAATTTTTGTATGGTATGTTTTTTTTTGGTCTCTTACTTCTATTTTAACAAAGATAGTTTTGTCTTCTTTTTTTTTGATTTCTATTTTTTTTTCTTTAAGGCGTTCTAATACACTCTCCATTAATTACCCTCAAGTTACGATTTTCTCACTCTCTCTTATTTTTAAATATCCTTTTTCTTCTATTATTTCGAAGATTTCGTTGTAATAATGGTTGTTAAATGTTTTTTTATAGTCCAATGTTTCTTGTTTGCTCAAATACTCCCTAAGTATTGGGAACAAAATTGCTCTATCCACTTTCCTAGAAAATTGATCTACTAGTATGCTAAATATGTTGATCTCAAGATTCTTCTTTTCTGCTTCTTCATCCTTTACCTGTGGTACCGTTTTTTTAAGTTTCCCAATGGCTTTTTTTAAGTCCGGGTACTTTTTATTCTCGATTATAAAATGGGGCTTTTCTTTGTATTTCTCGCTTATCTCAGACATTCGTATTTTAAGTTCAGATTTATCATAACCCTGTTTCTCCAATTTCAACATCGCATTTTCAAGTATCTTATCCATCTCTTCTCGTCTCAAAACTA
>NZ_AYOT01000090.1 GCF_000500045.1 Borrelia persica No12
TTTACTTTACTCATAACACTTTAACCTTCTTAGTTAACAATAAGTTAACAAAAATTAATTTTGTTTAACATAAACTTTATAACAAAACACGAAACTTTACAAAAGAAATAAAAATTCAAAAGTATATATATACGGAATCAAATAACTAATATATAATGAAAACACTTAAAATAAGGAGAATATTATATGACAAAATGTATAAAACACTCGTTACTGTGTAATTTACTACTACTTTTTTGTTGCAGTACAAATGCTGCAAAAAATACTGAAGATTCAACACATCAAACAAGAACAAATGCTGTAAAAAATACTGAAGATTCAACACATCAAACAAGAACAAGTGTTGCAAAAAATCCTGAAGATTTAACACATCAACAAAGAACAGAAGAAAGTATTAAACCAAAATACAACCTTATATTAAAAGCAAAAAAATTCATAACAATGGCAAAAGAACTTATGCCATATAATGCAACAGAATTAGAAAGCTATTTAACAGAAGTAGAAAAAAACCCAAAATTAATAATAAACAAAACATCAAAAATGTTGACATCAAAAGCAATAACAATGATAACACCAATAATAGAACAACAAATAGCAAGACAAACAGAAAAAATAAAAGAATTACATAAAAGAATAAAAACACTATTATCAGACGGCCAAAACCCACAATCAAAAATATACCAAAGATTTGCAACACAAGAATACTCAGAATTATACCAAGAATACATATACCAATATATAATCTTAGAATCAGACGCAGAAACACACACAACAAAAACACAAAGTGACGAAGAAACCATAAGAAAATATGCAAAAGAAGTACAAAAATATTCAGAATTAGCAAAAAACACAGAAGCATTCGAGTCAATACAAGAATATACAATAAATGCAATAATATACGAAATGCTAGCAGAAATCCGTTACAAGATAATAGATATAGCAAGAGAAACATTACTCACAATGTACGTATCAGTACTATCAATAACAAATATGATAATATCAAAAATATATTTAACAGATTTTTATCAAAAAGTAGCAAAACCAAATGCACAAGAATATGTGCAAAAAGCAAAAACATACATACAAAAAGCAAAAAATGAAATGCAATACATAAAAAATTATGTATCACTAGCACAAAATTTAGCATTAGAATTCATAACAAGAGATACAACAGGAATCACACAAAAATATATTGAAGAAGCCTTAAGAAAAGATAAAGAAACCACAGACCAATATATAGAAAGAGCACAAAGATACTTAACACAAGCAGAAGAAAAATTAAAAGAGAAAAGGGAATAAATTAAAAGGCTATAAAAAGTAAAGGAAGTTGACTTTGTGTTAACTGTAAGTAAAAGATAAGTTAAGAGTGAAAGCATAGATTCTAGATGCTCTCATTGCAAAATTACAATCTACGAAAATAGGAAATAGGATATTTGGAGAGTAAAAATGTAAGTATTTGTTAAAGTTAACACAAAGTATCTAAGATATCTTGTGCTACAATACTTAAAAACATACTCCTAGCTAATTACAACCAATCCTCACACCATATTTCAAGTACAATGATAACCTTCAAAATTTGACTTAAGCTA
>NZ_AYOT01000091.1 GCF_000500045.1 Borrelia persica No12
TTTACTTTACTCATAACACTTTAACCTTCTTAGTTAACAATAAGTTAACAAAAATTAATTTTGTTTAACATAAACTTTATAACAAAACACGAAACTTTACAAAAGAAATAAAAATTCAAAAGTATATATATACGGAATCAAATAACTAATATATAATGAAAACACTTAAAATAAGGAGAATATTATATGACAAAATGTATAAAACACTCGTTACTGTGTAATTTACTACTACTTTTTTGTTGCAGTACAAATGCTGCAAAAAATACTGAAGATTCAACACATCAAACAAGAACAAATGCTGTAAAAAATACTGAAGATTCAACACATCAAACAAGAACAAGTGTTGCAAAAAATCCTGAAGATTTAACACATCAACAAAGAACAGAAGAAAGTATTAAACCAAAATACAACCTTATATTAAAAGCAAAAAAATTCATAACAATGGCAAAAGAACTTATGCCATATAATGCAACAGAATTAGAAAGCTATTTAACAGAAGTAGAAAAAAACCCAAAATTAATAATAAACAAAACATCAAAAATGTTGACATCAAAAGCAATAACAATGATAACACCAATAATAGAACAACAAATAGCAAGACAAACAGAAAAAATAAAAGAATTACATAAAAGAATAAAAACACTATTATCAGACGGCCAAAACCCACAATCAAAAATATACCAAAGATTTGCAACACAAGAATACTCAGAATTATACCAAGAATACATATACCAATATATAATCTTAGAATCAGACGCAGAAACACACACAACAAAAACACAAAGTGACGAAGAAACCATAAGAAAATATGCAAAAGAAGTACAAAAATATTCAGAATTAGCAAAAAACACAGAAGCATTCGAGTCAATACAAGAATATACAATAAATGCAATAATATACGAAATGCTAGCAGAAATCCGTTACAAGATAATAGATATAGCAAGAGAAACATTACTCACAATGTACGTATCAGTACTATCAATAACAAATATGATAATATCAAAAATATATTTAACAGATTTTTATCAAAAAGTAGCAAAACCAAATGCACAAGAATATGTGCAAAAAGCAAAAACATACATACAAAAAGCAAAAAATGAAATGCAATACATAAAAAATTATGTATCACTAGCACAAAATTTAGCATTAGAATTCATAACAAGAGATACAACAGGAATCACACAAAAATATATTGAAGAAGCCTTAAGAAAAGATAAAGAAACCACAGACCAATATATAGAAAGAGCACAAAGATACTTAACACAAGCAGAAGAAAAATTAAAAGAGAAAAGGGAATAAATTAAAAGGCTATAAAAAGTAAAGGAAGTTGACTTTGTGTTAACTAGAAGTAAAAGATGAGTTAAGAATGGAAAGATGGACTTTACATGCTCTCATTGCAAAGTTATAAGCTACGAAAATAGGAAATAGGATATCTGTAGAGCAAAAATGTAAGTATTTGTTAAAGCTAGGATAAAGTATGCTATAAATATTAACCTCAATTGCTTAAAAACATACTCTTAGCTAATTACAACCAATCCTCACACCATATTTTA
>NZ_AYOT01000092.1 GCF_000500045.1 Borrelia persica No12
TAAGTAAATGTGAATTACTAATTCTATAATATATAAATATGGAAATAATAATTCACATATAATTCTTAAGCACTTGTTGCTACTTTAGGCTTTTTAGAAACCTTGACTTGCTTAGCTTGTTGTTCCTTCCCAACTTCTTCTTCACCTGAATACGACAAATCAACCTTAGACTCATCATCCTCCACTGATGGCTCAACACTAGATTCATCACTTTCTAATGGCAAATCACCCCTAGGTTCCTCTATCTCAACCTTAGGTCTCTCTACAACCTTTTTTTCTAAATTGCTAAGTAAAATTTCCTTATAATCTGTATAAAGTCTCTCCAACATACGATTCATCATGAAACCTATCTTCGTTTCACAGAAATAATCTCCACCTGTTTGCTTAATATTGATATCAAGATTATCTGTATATTTCTTTGCTACACACTCTTTAAAGTATCCATATATATACTCATAGTCAATATCATCTGGAACAAGTACTGGAAAATTAACTATTGTTTCATCTATTCGATTAGACTACACCTCTTCACTCATATATGCTCTCCAAAGCCTATCTAGCTTTATATATAGCCTTTTTGCCAAGTATCGCAAATTAAATCTCATGTCACGTCTCCTTTTCTTTTATAATTTTATTCCTTTCTTCTTTAACTACAATCCTTAAACTAGATAAAGACATTCCCTTTGTTCTCTTAAATACTGCATAATTCGTTTCAAATTCAATATCCATCTTCGGCAACAACCTGTATGAAATGTCAGGTGCAGAATTATTTGATACATCACCTGTTATATTCACACCAGTATTGTCTGCTATATTTTGCTCTGAAATTGCAGAAATTATGCTGTCTAAAGAACCGTTCTTTGAAAACATTTGTCCTTCTTCTCCTTCTATAACCACACCTACATTTTCATCAATTTCAGATAGCGACATTTCATTTGCTATTTCACCCCTTTTATAACCGCTTTTACGTTCATAAATATCCTCATTTGACAATGACTCAGATAAAATGCTTGGGGGCGTTTTATACAAAAGACTATCTGTTTCGTTTGATTGTGCATTATTGCCTATGTTTTTCTGTAAAGTGGCTGACATACTTTCTCTTGCTCTATTCTTTAAATGCCTTCGTTCTTCTTCTGCCTTTCTCAGTCTCTCTTCTCTCTCTTTCGCTTCCTGTTTAAATAGCCTCTGCAAATATTCTTGTAGTCCCTTGTTTTCTAGCCTGTGTTCCTCTTCTTTTTTTGCCTTTTCTTTCTCAGAAATCTGCAAATTTTTTACTGCTTTTTTTCCTTTTTTTTCTAAAAA
This sequence comes from Borrelia persica No12, assembly GCF_000500045.1. Taxonomy (GTDB): domain Bacteria; phylum Spirochaetota; class Spirochaetia; order Borreliales; family Borreliaceae; genus Borrelia; species Borrelia persica. The sequence goes on from NZ_AYOT01000092.1 coordinate 1,303, forward strand.
TTTTTTTCCAACGCATATATTTTCGCCATAGACTGCTTTTGAAACACATCGCTTTTTGTACTTGTTCGAGTACCAATCTCTAAATCGCTCTTTCCAAATTACTTCGTAATCGCTTATTATCCCATCTTTCCTTTTCATCATCATCCACACTTTGTGCTTGTACCTGTTCGCAAATTGCTTTAAAAAGTGTTCCAAAATGTCTTCAAGACTGTATTCAATTCCATAATCAATTATTGCTTGCTCCAAATTTAGCAGCGCGTTTATGTACGTCGAATCATTATTGCTTTTTTCTTTTATCCGCTTTACATATTTTTTGCTAATTTTGTATTCAGATAACAGTCTTGTTTCAATATCTTTTCTCTTTATTTTGCTCTTGCTTTTCTCTTTCTCATGAGAATCAGATTTTTTCAAAATCATTTCTGAGTTCCCTTTAGAATTCTTTTCTTTTATATAGCTTGTATTAGCTTTATTAATATCATCCGAATCGTGCACATGCGAAATTATACTCATGCGATTTTTATTAAGTTGTTCGTTGTTTTTTGATTCTATTTTTTCTTTTATGAGTTTTGTAGTTTTCGAATTTATTTTTGAATTTATATTTTTGGGTTCGTTATCAAAAGGCTTATCAAAATCAAAATTTCCAATAATGAATTTATCTTTTAAATTGTCTTGTAGAAGTTGTGTTAGATATTCTAATATTGTTTCTTTATGTGTAGGCATTAGTTCCATGTTTTGAACATAGTAAGCAACACTTCCTTTTCCTTTACCAAATCTTATAATTTTAGATTTTATTAAATTTAGATTGTTTAGTAACTTTATATCTAGTTCTAGAGTGCGCTTACATACTTTTTTTGCATAATCATTTTCTAATAGTTTAATTACTATTTTTTGGATATCACTTGCGGAATATTCTTCAATGCCATTTGATTGTTTGTAATTTGTATTTTTAGTATTTATTGCCCAGTAAACTTTAAGCAATCTGTTGTAGCGTTTAAGCATTTTACTTATTTGCAATTTTACATAAGACATTCGTATCGTTTGAGTATTATGGGGATTTTTATAAATATTTAGTTCTACAAGGCTTTTTAATATTGCATTTATTTGACCTTTTGGGTCTTGATATTTGAAATTCTTCTTATCTTTTGCTATACTTAACATAGTTTGTTGATTTTTTATCCAAAGTTTGGATTTTCTTTTTCTTAAAAAGAAGCTTTGGATATTTATATATTTTATTATATACAAAAATTTCACTCTTGACTAGGTTTGAGGTCAAGGTGATTTTTTTATATGCAATTTTTTTGTTTTTTAAACTTTATATAAATAAAATAAAAGATTGGTATTATAGGTTTTTTTATTATCGTTGACTGTGTAAATTCCTGAACAAGGTCAATAATTTAGGTAATTTAGGTTACTGGTCTTATTTTTTTGTATTATTATGAGTATGTATCAAATTGATGTGAATTAGGATATAGATACAATTGAGATCAGACTTGGTGTAAGGGTAGATGGAGTTTAGATTTGTCTTAATGAAGAAATATACTAATTTGTATTGTTATTGTAAGCAAACTTGATGTTAAAATAGATGAGGTGAAGAGTGATCTAGGCTAAGTCTCAATCTAAATTTAATTGACTTTGATTGAGATTAGACTATAATTTAATGGGGTTACTTAGTTAGTTTTACTTTGATGGTTATTTTACATTTGCTGTTTTGTCTTTTTCAGTACAAATGTTTGTGATGTGATGAAAGTATTTAGGCATTTTATGATTTTATAGAGGTATAATAATTTGTTTTATGTTATTATCATTTCAAGTTGATTGTTTTCATCACAAAGTTGTAGAGAGTATGTGAGATTTGTTGATTATATAGTAATATAATTGGAGAGAGGTCTTTGATGATAAGTAAATATGATAAAAAATATAAATGTTGAATTTAGTATTGTAGAATCTTGGAGACTTAATTTTGAATTTTTTGTTCGCAACATTTGGTTAATAATGTTTGCTTTATTTTTATTTTTCTTTAATGTGTTGCATTCTCATAGAGGGATTGTGAGTTATAATGTTGGTAATCATTCCAAATTATATTTTACATTACCATTTACAATAGTCATTATAATAGTACCATCGTCAATATTATTGTATTTTTTGTATTTGCTAAGAAAGCGTGTAGTTGAGGGTATTGTAAAAGCTTCAGTGTTTGTGTATTTAGAAAAAGTTGCAATATTTGTATTGTTGGTGATAGGACTTGTAACTTAGTCTGTGAGTTCTTGGATGAGTTTTGAAAGTTTTTTTAGTCTAATGTTTGAGGATACTATTAGGGACACTTTTTTGAGTGTTAAGAAAAGTCAGAGTGAGCAAGAGGAAGGTATCCGTAAATTACTTTCTGATAAAGAACGGATAATAGAGAGTGAAATAACTAGTATTGATGTTAAGATAAAGAATAATAATGATCGAATAGAATATGCTAAGAATAAGCATTTAAATTTGGACTATACATATAAGACTATGAAGCAAGATTATTTGAGAGAAATTGAAAATGCAAAAACAGAAAATAAGGCTTTGTTTAATCAAAGGGATGAATATTTAAATTCTTTAAAAGGTTTGCGTTTCAGGCTTAGTAGTTTGATTGAAACAACGGCTATCAATAACAATCGATTTAAGGCTGCAAATGTGTTGAATGGAACATCTGTTGTTATTGCTAAAGATGATTATCTTAATATAATTTTTGTTTATTCGCTATTATTATTGTCTATTTGTCTTGATATATTTTTAGCGATGGTGTTTTGTATTATACAAAATGCTTATCATAAGTTTTATGTAGAAAAGTCAGTATTTTTATGTGGTGGTATTGATTGTAATAAGAGCAATTTAAAACCTAAGTTGCAAAAAAGTATACAAACTGTTAAATTGCGAGATAAAAAGGTATCTAATAAAGTATCTAATGAATCTCTTGAATTTATTGCATCTAATTTAGAAGGTGATAATCGTACTATAAAGTCATTGAGACAAATGAATGAAGATACTAAGTTATCGCATTATAGAATAAGGAAGTATTTATCAGATTTAAAAGATAACGGTTTAATTATAAGAAAGAAACAAAGATTGCTGCTTAATATTGATGCAGATAGTTTATTTAGTGAAGAGAACAAGAAAAATAATGTTGACGATCAATGCAAAGTAATAGAGTTGGTTCAAAGGAATGAATGAGGTTAAAATTTTGGTTAAATCAATAGATGAGTTGTTTCAAATAATAGGTGGATGTGACAATGGATTTGGGCTGTAGCTGGGGTGATATTCTGTGATTTATTGCTGATTTCGTTGAAGCTGGCTAGAAAATTGCTTAAGTTGAAAAATGGACTATAAGGAGTTTTGATCAAATTAGAAGGACTTAGTGTTACAAGGAGGTATAACATCAAGAACAATGGCAAAGATGGTAAATTTATTATAAAGGATACTGATGATAAGAAGGCTGAGTTTGATGTATCTAAAGGTATAGCATCAAGTGCATTAAGTAGGACATTTAGTACTCTAATAATTGCGGTGGGAATATTTTGGTAGTGGTTTAAAGAAGATAAGTTAAGAATTAACTACAGCTAAACAAGAAGATAAGCTAGCAGAAGCAGTGGCTAGTGGACAATAATAGGTGATTATCGATAAAAATTATTAAAATAAATAAAGAAGTTTAAAGGAAGCATTTTTTTTGTTCTTTGTGAGGAATATAGAGAAGATGTTTTTTTGTTAGATTAAGTTATTTCAGTATATTTTTTTATCTTGTTCATTGAGCATTAATTTTTCATGTGTGCATTTCATTTATTTTTTATTTATTCATTTTGTTTTTGCTTTGGGACTAATGTTGTTAAGAGAATGAAAAGGAGAGAGAAGTGATAAAGAGAAGTCTTGTGGCGATGATGATAGTGGTGATGATAGGATGTGGACAACAAGGAGAAGTAGGAGAGAGTGCTCAGAGTAAATTTTTGAAGTCTTTGGTGAGCTTAGGTAGTGATTTTATCAGTGTTTTCACATCTTTTGGAGAGTGTATTGGGATTAAATGTTGAGAGTAAGAAGCTGATGTTGGGAAATATTTTAGGACAGTGCAAGAGACTGTGCAAGGTACAAAGGATAAGCTTGAGAATATTGTGGCTGATATGAAGAGGGAAGGAAATCCGAATGCGTCAGGAGTAGAGAGTGAAGTAAAGAAATTAGTAAGTGAAACGCTTGATAAGATAATAGAGAGAGCAAAGACTGCTAGTGAGGCTATTGGTACTGCAGGTGGCCTACTTGGTGATATGGGCTGCTCAAAATAATGGTGGTACTGTTGGTTGATGTTGAGAGTCTGTTAAAGGAAGTTAAAGGTATAGTAGATATAATTCTTAAAACTGAGGGTAATTCTGAGGCTGGGGATGACAAAAAGGCTGAGAATCTTACTTCAAGAACTGCAGGTGCTGCTGGGAATGGCGAATCAGGTAAATTATTCGCTTCAGCTAATGCTGGTGATTCTGCTAATACAAAAAAATCTTCAGTTGATGCATGCAGCTAGGTCTGTTGGTGCAGTAACTGGAGCTGACATATTGAAAGCTATGATTAAAGAAGGTTGTGATGCTGTTAAATTGGCTAGTTCTAAGAATGCTGTTGCTGCTCCTAAAGATGGAACTATCGCAGATGCTATAGCGTTAAGATCGATGGCAAAAGGTGGTAAATTTGTTAATGCTAGTGAGGGCTGATAGTGATGGGGTTATTGCTGTTGCAGTTAAAGGAGTGGCATTAAGTGCAGTTACTAAATCATTAGATACTTTAACTATAGCAATAAGAAAAACAATAGACATGAGACTTAATACTATTAAAGAAGCAATGAAAGTTAATGCTAATGATACTCCTGTAAGTTCTGATAAAAAGATATCTGAAATTAATAATTAATTAGAATTTAATAAAAAAATGATTAAATAATAAAATCATTTAAAGGAAACACTTCTCTTATTCTTTATAAGATAACAGAGAGGATGTTTTTTTGTTAAATGAGGTTATGTGCTATATAAGTAGTTTTATGAATACTACTATTTATAAGTACAAATTTTGTTTGTTATAAATTTATATATATTTAAAGAAATTTTGGTTGCTTCGTTTAAGTCTTAATTTAATAGTAGTTATAGATAATTGTAAGCGCGCCTGACATTTTATAGTTTATAACTTCATAAAGATAAATGTTAATATACTGAAATCTATAGCAAGTAATATGTTTATTAAAGTTATATATCATGAAGAAAAAATATTCAATAAATGTTAATCCTAGAATATTAAAATAAATTATGCCAATTGATATTAGTCTATAGATTTAATATCTTATGTGATTTGTTTGTTTAATAAATCTTTTAAGGTTTAAAATAAAAGAGGATTAGATATGGCTTTTTTTTGGTGGATAGATATGAGATAGGAATAAATATAATAAAAACTTTTTAAAATGACTATTGAAAGACTATAGGATTTAGAGTCATTCTTATATTGACTTATTCAAATCAGAGTGTGTTTATTTTGAATGTAGGAATTTTATTAACACTGATATTAAGGTTATCAATAGTTTTAAATATCCAATTATGTGATCTTGATATACTCTTAAGTTCTATTACGTTAAGGATAGCAAAATGTTTTCTTGTTAAATCAACTGATTTCAATATGTTTCTTTTATCTTTTTTATTAAGCATTCATTTCTCATTTGTTCATTTGGCAAGTTAATTTCAATTTATATATCATTCATTTATTGATGTTTTACTGTTGAAGTAATCTTGAGAAGTAAGTAGAGAAATAGATAAGAGAAGGAGAGAAAAAGAGAAGAAGAGAGTAATGATGAAGAGAAGTCTTTTGATGATGCTGATAGTGGTGATGATGGGATGTAATAGTGGGTTATTGGCAGAAGAGAAAGTAAAGAATGAGTTTTTGAGTTCTATGGTGAATTTAGGGAAAGGGATTTTTAGATATTTTTGTGATATTTGGGGATATGATAAGTGGGACATTGGGGATAAAAGTGGATACAAAGAAATCGGATATTGGGGTTTATTTTATTAAAATTTCAGAGACAATGAAAACAACTAAAACGAAGTTAAACGAAATTTTAGAGAAGAATGGGAATTATGCAAAGGTAAAGAAAGAGGTGTTAAAATTTATTGTGAGAAATTAACCAAGATAGAAGTAGGAGCAAAGAAAGTTGCTTTGGGGGCTACTGATACTGCATTAATTGGTCAGGTAGTAAAATCTGCTGCTGCTGGAATTGATGGTCCTGATACAGGAAGTATAAAGAATTTGGTTGAGGAAATCAAAGGGATAGTTGATTTGGTTATTACAGAAGGAAATGGACAAGCAGATAGAACTAATCCTGTTGAAGATGATAAGAAGAATATTGGGAAGTTATTTGGTGCTAAGAATGAGAATGATAAGGGTACTGAAGATAAACATGTGGCAGCAGCAAGTGCATCAATAGGAGCAGTAAGTGGAGCTGACATATTAAAAGCAATATCAGCAGCTAATTCAGATGCTAAGAGAGATAGTAAGGTTAATGAGGCTGAGGATGCGGCTGCTTTGGCTTGAGCTAAGGGTACTAATACTGATAATAATGATCAAATTAAAGATTCAGCAAGGAAAGATGCAATTATTGCAGTAGGAATAGCCTTGAGAGCAATGGCAAAAGATGGTAAATTTGTTGTAAAGGACACTGCTGATAAGAAGACTGAAGCTGTTGCAGCTAAAGGTGTAGCATCAAGTGCAGTAAACAAGACACTCAGCACTCTAATTATAGGAATAAGAGACACAGTTGATAGTGGTTTAAAAAAGATAAATGAAGTATTAGCTACAATTAAGCAAGAAGATAAGGAAGCAGAGAGTTTAGCTAGTGGACAATAATAAGTAATTGTCAATAAAAATCAGTAAGGTAAAAAAAGTCATTTAAAGGAAACACTTCTCTTTGTCTTTTTGAGACATACAGGGAGATGTTTTCTTGTTAGAGTTCATTGATTTAATATATTTCTTTTATATTTTTTATTAAGCATTCATTTATCATGTGTGCATTTCATTTGTTTTTCATTTATTCGTTTTTCTTTCGTTTTTTCTGTTGGAGTAAAGTTGATAGAAATAGAAATAGAGACTCTTTAAAGGAAAGGGAACGTTATAAAGGAGAGAAGGGAACTTAAGAGAAGAAAGGATTATGAAGACCGAGTAATTTTTTTTAGAAGAAAGGAGAGCTTATTTAGAAGAGCTTATTGAGATGGGCTTAGAGAGAGAAAAGGAAGAGAAGGGAGCTTTAAATTATTGAGGATTTAAAGATTGGGGGGGTTTTTAAAGAGTTGATTAAGGAGGGAAAAAGATGATGAGAGGAATTAGAGGAATAAAAGATAAAGAAGAAATTAGAGGGGGTAGTGGGAAGATGAGAGGGGTGATAAAGAGAAGTTTGATTATTATGATGATTTTGGGAATTATGGGATGTAATAATGGAGTAGCGGAGCTAGAAAAGAAGAATGAGTTTTTGCAGTCTTTGGTTGGCTTGGGGGAATGATTTTATTGGTGTTTTTACTTCTTTTGGGGATATTGTTGGGAGTGTGTTGGGATTAAATGTGGAGAGTAAGAAATCTGATGTGGGGAATTATTTTAATACAGTTAAAGAAACTGTAGAGGGGATTAAAAATAAGCTTAATAAAATTGTCGCTGACATGAAGAGAGAAGGGAATCCGAATGCGGCGGGAGTAGAGAGTGCAGTAAATAAATTAGTTAGTGAGATTCTTAATAAGATAATTGGTGGAGCAAAGACTGCTAGTGAGGCTATTGGTGATGCTAATGAACCAGTTGGTAATGTTTCTGCTGGTGGTGTTGGGGCTGCTGCAGGTGCTGGTGGAGATGTTGTAAACTTAGTGAAGGGAATTAAGGATATTGTAGATGTAGTGCTTAAAGGTGTCGGAAATGCTGAGGCTGGTACCGATAAAAAGGCTACTGATGGTTCTAGTGCAAGAGGTGCTGCTGCTGATAATGAAGCGGGGAAGTTGTTTGACACAGCTAATGCTGGTGATAGTGCTGACAAAGCAAAAAAATCAGCAGCTGATGCAGCAAAGGCAGTTGGAGCCGTAACTGGAGCTGATATACTAAAAGCTATGATTAAGAATGGTATTGAGGATTCTGCGAAGGCTGCTTCTGCTAAGGATGGAACTATAGCAGGAGCTATAGCGTTAAGAGCTATGGCTAAAGGTGGTAAGTTTGCTAATACTAATAATGCTGCTACTGTTGATGTTGTTACTGCAGTTAAAGGGGCGGCAGTAAGTTCAGTAACTAAAGCATTAGATACGTTAACGATAGCAATAAGAAAGACTATTGATGAAGGACTTAAGACTGTTAAAGAAGCAATAAAAATGAATTCTGGTGATATTCCTGTAATTACTGAAGCTAAAAATCAATAATCATTAACTAATTAGAGTTAATAAGGAATAGGTAATTAAATAAAGTCATTTGAGGAAAACTTTTTTCTGTGTGAGAGTTGTTTTCCTTTTTTATATAGTCCAGTGTTACGTTTCAGACTTAAATTTTTTTTGACTCATCAATAATTGTTCCTTTTTTGTGTTTTAGTATGTCTTATTAAAGATTTATCGTTTTTTTATCTTTGATAATTGTATTTTCTTAATTAGTTGTTAATTTTATGAAGAGAAGTTTGGTTATTATGATGATTTTGGGAGTTATGGATGTGGACAACAAGAATAGGCACCAGGGAAAACAGAATGGCGCTGGGAGTGGGATAAGTGGGGCAATGATGGAAGTTGGGAGGAGTGCTGAGAGTACTTTTTATTCCTTTTTGGAGTTGATTTCAGATGTTTTAGGTTTTACTGTTACTACAGATACAACTCGGGATAAAGTAGGAGGATATTTCAAAGCATTAGCAAGTGGAATTGAAAAATCTATACAAGAATTAGTTGAATTTGGGAATAAGATTGAACAATCAAGAAAAGAAGGAAAGGAATTAGAATTAAAGATAAAAATTGGAGAAGCTAAAAATACTTTGATAGCATTGAAAGGATATATAGAGTCTTTAAAGGATATAGGTGATGCTAACAAAGTAGTTGATGTACAAGCCAGTCAAAGTGGAGTAACAGCAAATCAGGCTAAATTGGAAGCCAGTATATGAAGCATTGAAAGGAATCGTAACCGGAGCTACTACAGAAGGTGTTGAAGAACTCAAAAAAAGTACTATAAAAGTAGTCAACACATCATTAGGCGGAACTAATCCAGAAAATGGAGCCAAGGTATTAGCAGCAGGTTCTAATGCAGGAGGTAATGCAGGATTGGAAGCAGCAGCAATAGTATCATCAGTGAGAGGAGAGGAAATGTTAGCAGCGATAGTGAAATCAGGGGAAGATAAAGCTAAAGCGATAACAGCTAATGCAGGTGTAAATACAAGTGCATTGGAATTTGCGGTAGGAGGATCTACAGCAGCTAATTTGGCACAGGATGCAGCATTAGCAAGTGCAGTTAGTGGAGGAATAGCATTGCGCTCTTTAGTTAAAGATGGTAAATTAGCTTCTCATTCTGGTAATGATAACAAAGGAGTAGAGATTGCAGGAATAAGTGCAACAAATAAACTGTTAGGAGCAATAGATGATATAATTAAGGAGACAGTGAAAAAGGTATTTGATAAAGTAAAAAAAGAAGTAAATAATGCAAAAAAATGAAAATAATTAAGTAAGTAATAAGACAGATATTTAGATTAGATTATTTATTAATGAGAATAGGAGGAAACTTAGAGATGATTTTAGGTTGTCTTCTATTTTGTATGAAATTAAGAATAGAAGAATCAGAAGTTGAATATAAGGTGAATTAATATTCGTTTATTCATTTTTATTTCATTTTTTCTTTTGACCTAAGCTTGTAAAGAGAAATAAGGAAGGAAGAAAAAAATGAAATAAATAAAAGAGCTAGAAAAAAAGAAGAAAGGGAAGGAAGAAGGGAGAAGGATAAGTAGTGGGGGTTATTAAGAGAAGTATGGTAGTGATGATGGGATGTAATAGTGGATTGTTAGCAGAGGAATAGAGATTAGAGAAGAGGAATAGTTTTTTAGATTCTTTGATTAAGATAGGGGGGGGAAGGTTTTTTTTATGAGATTTTTGGCGTTTTTGGAAATGTTTTTGGTGATGCATTAGGCTTTAATGTTGTTAAATCGGATGATAAGAAAAGTAAAGTAGGAGAACACTTTAAGAAGATAGGAGCGCTGGACTTACGTCAACTAAGGATAAGTTAAACGAGCTATCAAGTAAAATCTTTGAAGTTATGAATGCTGATGGAGGTACAATTTAAAGTATTTAAGATGCAATCAAAGGAGCAAGTGAAGTCTTTGATCAATTGATTGGTGCTCTAACTAAACTTGCTGCTGTAACTAAAGAAGCTAGTGGGTACTGACATTGGTGATATTGCAAATAATGCTGATGCAGTGGCTGCTTATAAAGATAGTGTTGAAGTTATATACAAATTTATAACAAATATAATCCGTACTTATAGATAGTATTCGTAATTATATAATACTTATATAGTACAAATATTTCATTTTATATATCACTTAAAGTGACAAATATTTCCAAAAATCCTTTTCCTAAATTCACTATTGAGATTGAAGCTGGAAATGCCGGTGATGTGATGTGGTGAATAGTGCTGCTGCTAATGCAGTAGAAGCTATTGTAAAATATATAATATATCAATTACTTATTTGTTTTGATTGTTTTTAAGGTTTCAATAGGGAAAAAAGAAATGAGGGGGGGAATAAAAAACGAAGTAACAGAGAAGATGTTTTCTTGTTAAATGAGGTATCTACTATATACTGGGACATTGGGAATAAAGTCTGAGACTAAGAAATCGGATATTGGCGTTATTTTACTAAAATTACTGAGACAATGAAATTAACAAAAGTAAATAATGCTATAGGTAATGCTGTTAAAAACCGATTTGCGGTTGCTGCTGATAAACCTTCAGTTATTGCTTTGGTTAAAGGAATTAGATCTATTGTTGGGGTAGTGTTGAAAGAAAGTGAAGGTAATGCTGATGCTACAAAAATTCAAGATGAGAGAAAGGATATTGGTAAATTGTTTGGCAATCAAGATGATGATAGTTCTCAAGAGGCAGAGGCAGCTAAGGCAAATGCACCAATAGGTGCAGTAAGTGGGGCTGACATATTAAGAGCTATAGCTATCTCTAAAGAGAATCCTTCTGATGATAGTGTAAATGGCATTGAAAATGCTAAAGATGCGGCTGAAATTGCGGTAGCTCCGGCTGTTAATGACAAGAAGGAAATTAAGGACCCAGCAAAAAAAGATGCAGTAATAGCAGCAGGAATAGCATTAAGAGCAATGGCAAAGTATGGTAAATTTGCGGCTAAAAATGGTGACGATAAACATGCTAATGCAATCAATAGCTATAGTGAAGCAAGAAGATAAGACATCAGAAGCAGCAACTAGTGGACAATAATAAATAATTATCGGTAAAAATCAGTAAAAAAAAAGTTATTTAAGGAAAACATTTCTTTTATTCTTTTTGAAGTCATATAGGGAAGATGTTTTCTTGTTACATTAAGAATTGATTTAATATATTTTCTTTATTTTTTTTATTAATCATTAATTTATCATGTGTGCATTTCATTCGTTTTTTATTTATTCATTTCTCTTGTGTTTTTTCTGTTGAAATAAAGTTAATAAGAGAAGAGAGACTCTTTAAATAATAGGAAGAGAAGGGAAACTTTTAAAGAAGAGAAGAAAGGAGACTGTAAACCGAGTAACTTTTTTTAGAAGTTAGGAGAGCTTATGTAGAAGATCTTATTTAGAAGAGCTTAGTGAGAGAGTAAAGAAAGGGAAGAGAAGGGAAGCTTTAAATTGTGGATTTAAAGCTTGGGGGGGATTAAAGAGTTGATTAAGGAGGGAAAAAGATGATGAGAGGAATTAGAGGAATAAACATTAATTATTATAAGAGAGGGGGTGTTGGGAAGATGAGAGGAGTGATCAAGAGAAGTTTGATTATTATGATGATTTTGGGAATTATGGGATGTAATAGTGGGTTAGTAGCATAGAAAGAGGGATTAGAGAGGAAGAATAGTTTTTTAGATTCTTTGGTTAAGATCTGTCAAGGATTTCAGGAGATTTTTGGCGTTTTTGGGAATGTTGTTGGTGATGCATTAGGCTTTAATGTTGTTAAATCAGATGATAATAGAAGCAAAGTAGGAGAACACTTTAAGAAAATAGGAGATGGACTTACAACAACTAAGAATAAGTTAAACGAGCTATCAAGTAAAATCTCTGAAGCTAAGAATGCTGAGGATAACACAGTTGAAACTGTTAAGGGTGCAATTAAAGGAGCAATTGAGATTTTTGAGCAACTAATTGCTGCTTTAACTAAACTGGCTAGTGTAACTAATGATGGTAACCCAATTGGTCATAATGCTGATGCTGTTCCTGGTGCTGCTGAAAAGGCTGGAGTTGAAGCTATTATTGGTGGAGTTCAAACTATTATTGAAGTAGCAGAGAAGTCTGGTGTAAAAATTGATGTTGGGAATGCTGGTGGACAGGTAACAGCTGCTGCTACTACTGATGCTCCTGCTGTACTTGGTGGTGCTAATGGCAATGCTGGTGCTAATGCTGGTCTTAAACTAGTAGCTGAGGTATCAAAAGCAGATCCATGGGCAATGATTGACAAAATTAAGAATGCTAAGGCTACTGTTCCTGCTGCTCTTGCTGGTAACAATAATAATCATGAAGCTGGAGCACTAGCTGCTTCTAATGCGAATGCTGGTGCGGCTAACAATGGTGCAAAGACCAATGCTGATCTAGTAGCAGCTGTAGCTTTAAAGGCTATGACTAAGGGTGGTAAATTTAGTGCTAATAATGCAGATACTGAAACAGTGAAAGCAGCAGCTGCAAGTGCGGTAAACAAAGTACTAGGGATACTTGATGTAATAATTAGGAAAACAGTGGCAAATAATCTAGATAAAGTAAGAGAAGCTTTTAAAGAAATACAATACTCAGATACTCCTGGAATTAATGCTACTGAAGCTAGTACTACTCAACCTACTACGAAATAATAAATCATTAAACTAAATAATAAAGTCATTAAAGGAAAACACTTTTCTATTTATGCAGAAGAGTTGTTTTCTTTTTTTTAGCATATGTGATCTATAGTATTAAATAAGGAGCAGTTGATGGAGCTAAGAAGGTATTAGGGGGAATTAAAAGGGCATTTAGAGTTGTTAAAAGAGATAGATGATGAGGAATGTAGTAGGAGCTGCATCAAGCAATTAACAAGGAGTAGCAGCAAATACAGAGGAATTAAAGAAAGCGTATCAAGCATTGAAAGGCATAGTAGAGATAGCGAAGAC
>NZ_AYOT01000093.1 GCF_000500045.1 Borrelia persica No12
TGGATTAAAAGGAGTTACCCTATGCATATAACAACAAATAAAACAATCAATAGGATAAAACCTATGAATATAGTACCAAAAGATGAAAAAAATTTCAAATCAACAGGCACAAAAAGCCAAAGCAAATTAATACTAAAAAATCTTGTTGACTTAAATAAATACAAAACATCACCTGAAATAACAAACATACCCGTATCTCAGGTCAAATTACAAATAAGCAAAATGTTTAAACGATATAATAGGCTACTTAAGATTTATTGGGCAATAGATACTAAAAATAAAAACTATAAACAGTCAGGTGGTGCTGAAGAATACTCAGCAAGTGATATCTACAATATAGTAAGTAAACTATTAGAAAACGATGGCTATAAAAAGGTATGTAAACGAACTATTGGAAGAGACATAAAACTTCTAAATGAAGTCGGATTGATTAAATCCAAAATTAGAAGGATGGGAATAGAAAATGGAAGTATTTCTCACTATAAACAAAACATGGGACTTGCACACAAACACAAAGAAATAATTTTAGAATACTTAAAAGAACGCCTAAAAGAAAATTTAAAAGAAAAGAAAATCATTAGCGACTTTAATCAAGACATACAAAATACAATGCATAATTGTAGGACAAACTCTCAAAAAAAAGAAAGTCAACCTAACCTAAATGAACATAACAATACAACCGAAATGTCGCATGTCGAAATGTCCAATGTAATTAATAAAGCTAAAATAAGCAATATAAAAAAAGAGAATTCTATGGAGAATTCAGAAATGCTTTTGAAAAAAGCTGATTTTTATGAAAAAAAGAAAAGAGATTGCAAAATAATTAGGAAAGATGTCGAGACAAGACTGTTATCTGACTACAAAATTAGCAAAAAATATCTGAAGCAAATAAAAGAAAGGAGTAATAACGACCCGACATACATAAATGCGCTGTTAAATTTGGAGCAAGCAATAATTGATTATGGAATTGAGTACAACCTTGAAGACATTTTAGAACACTTTTTAAAGCAATTTGCAAATAGGTATAAACACAAAATATGGATGATGATGAAAAGGGAAGATGGGATAATAAGCGATTATGAAGTAATTTGGGAAGGTCGATTTAGAGACTGGTACTCAAACAAGTATAAAAAACGGCATGTTAAAAAAACTGTTTATGATGAAAGCATATGCATTGAAAAAAGTATTTCAAGAAAAGAAAGGGAAAAATCGTTAAAGAATGTGCGAATTTATAAAATAAGAGAAGCAAAGAAAAAAGTGGATCTGAAGAAAGAAGAGAAAAGCAAGCTAGAAAAAAAGAGACTGCAAGAATATTTGCAAAAGTTGTTTGCCAAAGAGGCAAAAGAGAGAAAAGAGAGGCTTAGGAGAGCAGAAAAGGAGCGAGCTCATTTAATGAACCGAATGAGAGAAAGCGTGTTGGTCAATTTGAAGAAAAATATGGGCAATAACGGACAATTGAACAAGAAAGATAGTTTCTTAAACAAAACGCCCCCAAACATTTTATCTGAGTCATTGTCAAGTGGGGATGTTGAACGTAAAGATGATTGTATAGGGTGTAGAACAGAAAATGAAATATT
>NZ_AYOT01000094.1 GCF_000500045.1 Borrelia persica No12
AATTCCAAATAATTGTTAAATGCCTTCATAAACTTAAGTCCAAGTTGACTCTTTGCTATACTAAATTGACTCTTAAGTTCACGAGCCTTTGCATTTACTTCAAGTGCTCGGTCCAAAATACTCTTAAATGTATCTTCACAAATGGTAACTTTAGTATTACTACCACATTCTTTTGGATTATCTTTAATACTTTCCCATTTGCTTCTCATTTTACATACATTCGCTCGTGAAACACCAAGTTCCTTCGCTATTTCAGCATCACTTAATCGACCTTCACTGAAATACATGGCATAATCTTCATATGCTCTTTTTACTTTACTCATAACACTTTAACCTTCTTAGTTAACAATAAGTTAACAAAAATTAATTTTGTTTAACATAAACTTTATAACAAAACATCAAACTTTACAAAATACATATGAAAACACAAGGATATATATATCTATACAAGAAAAATAATGAATTTGAACTACCCTTAAAACAAGGAGAGTATTATGATTAAATATATAAACTATTTATTATTTTATAGCCTATTATCACTTTGTTCCTGTAAAGAAATAACAAAACCTACAAAACCTTCAGAAGATTTCAGTAAAAAAAATAAAGAAACAACAATAATACCACAAAAAACACCTGAAGAAATATTAAGAGAAACATTAAATAATGAAGAACAAGCAAACTTAAACTTTTTAAAACAAGCTCTAAATAATGAAGAAAAGTTTAACAAGTTTTTACTATGTGATCAATCTAAAATTAAAGAAGCTTTGGATCACATAAAGACTCAACTTGAAAGTTGTAAAGATAATGATGAAGGAAAAAAAACTTTTAAGGACCTAGTAACCGCCTATTTTGATACAATGGATGACAATAAACTAGCTAACTTTAAACAACATGTATTAAGTGTTTGTCAATAAAAGTTAAAACAACATATTTAAAAAAAACTTGTTATATTGTTGCAAAATATTAAAAATATAATTCATATGAACTCATTTATTAAATTAGAAATTTAATAAAGTAAAAACAATTTAATAACAAACTAACAATTTTCATAAAACCAGCAATCATATTATCCAAACTTATGAACCAGCAATACACCCTAATAGAAATTGATATATATTTTTTTAAATCGTAAATATAAGGAGATTTGAATGAAAAAAATCAATATTATTTTGATATTATTACTGATGATTAATAGTTGCGATCA
>NZ_AYOT01000095.1 GCF_000500045.1 Borrelia persica No12
TCGTATCTTCTCTAATTCTTGTCTTTTCAGTTCTTTTAACTTTTCTATTTTAGTCTCCTTTGTTTCTTTTGAATTTAAAATTGAGAGATAACCATCATCTTTAAAGTTACATTTACTCGCGTATTTTTCTAACTGCAACCTTTCAATCCTTGCCTTGTCTTCTTCTATCTTCTCTTTATTATTTATTATTATATTATTATTAAAACACTCCCATGTTTTAGCACTCCCATACTTTCCATTGCCATGTTTTTCATTGCTATGCTTTTCATTGCTATGTTGATTAACAGCTTTTTCAAGATTTTCATAATGTTTATTCACACGCTTTTGGAACCTTTCTTCTTTTTTTTCTCGAAAAAATTTATTGATTCTTCGATTGCATATTTTTTTAGGATATTTGAGCTTGTAGTAGACTTCAGTGCCACAATTTTCACCTAAATGTTTGTGGTAATTTTCAGTTACGTTTATTGTTTTGCCTAGTTTGTACAAATAACTTTGAAGTGTCTTCATTTTAATTTCTTTCTGACCATTTTGTCTTAAGTTTCGGTTGAAATAATAGAGTATTTTGTTTTGATTGTATTGTTTGAACATTGAGTTCATGAAATCTAGTGTTGATATTAAAATGATTAACATGTGTTGATGTTTATTAGTTTTTATGGCTGATTTCTGTGTGCCTTTCATTTAAATCTCCTTTAACATGAATTACTATGATCCATGATAACGTAATTATCACTAAAAAGTAAACCTTTTCTTTTGATAAATATTTTTTTGTCCAATGTTAAATTTTACAAAAAATTATATCAAAAATTTATCAAAAAAAGTTGACAAAGCCAAGTTTTTGCTGTAATTTTATTTTTGTTATTTTTATTATGTATTCACATTAGAGGAGATTAAAAATGAATAAAAATTTATCAAAAAAAATTAGTAATAAAGGAGATAATATGCATCATATCGGTGTACAAGCTCAAAGAATATTTGAAGGTTTTGAAGCATTTTT
>NZ_AYOT01000096.1 GCF_000500045.1 Borrelia persica No12
GATGAAGCAAGGAAAGCAAATAATGTTATTATTCATATATTGAATAAAATATAAATATTATTAGATTTTAATTATATTATGAATGATGGAAGAATAAGAATATCTTTTATTCCAATTATTTTATTAGGGAATATTATAAAAAAGAGTGTGATATACTGATAGTAGTGATGATGTACTTTATATTTATTATCATCATTCTGCTCATTTCAGCATGTACAGAAAAACTTAAAGGATAGGTTAGATGAAGCGGAAATCAGATACTTAAGATTGTTGAAAAATTATAGCGATATCAATTTTACTATTGGTCGGATATGTGCCAACCTTTTAAGGAGTAATAATGTAGGTTCTGATTTTCAGGATATTAGTACTGATGCATAAGCAGAGAAACGAAGACTTGCAGATGAAAAGGAACATACAGATGAAGAAAAAACAATGTTAATTAAGGAGTTACAAAACACAGCTAGTTCACTTGAGAGTATATTTGCTCTTCATGGTGCTCCTGAACCTGATGATAGATATGGTATTATGAAAGTATGTAATATCATCCTTGGCTATTATAAAGTTGAATTGCAAAGTCATTTAAAACAAAGAAGGTTAATTTACTTGGCTTTTGATTATAAACGTAAAGATCTCACATTCTTTGGTATGTTTTTGTATAAGTATCTTGAGTATCGTGATATTTATGGTGGGATTATTGCTTTGTCTCATATTAAAGACTTAAAAAGGGTTTTTCTCAAGTTGCAAATATTTTCTGAATTATATTACCTAACTTCATTTAAAGACTTAAGAGAGAAACAAGCTAGTCTTGATAAGTTGGAGCTTGAAGATCTAAGGACACTAAAACAGCAATTTTATTTGCTGAAAGGAGAAAAGCAAAAATTAGTATCAATAAAAAATCAGATAAAAACCGATTATGGTGCTGATGTAGGTGACATTAAAACTGTTTCTGATGGTAAGAATATGTTTCGAGTATTAGAAGACTATTTAAAAGATGCAACTCGTAATTACGAAGTAAGACTTGATAATGTAATAATGGAAGTAAGGAGAGCTAAGAATGCTATTATTCCTATATTAAATAAAATATAAATATTATTAAATTTAAAGTTATTTTATAGATAAGAGAATCAGAGATGTTTTTCTCTTGTTTATAATTTATAGATAAAATAAGGTGATGTTATTAATGTCATTTTCATTTTTACGATATTTTATGCAGGTGTACTATAAGGATAGTCAAAAATAGACAATATTCCATATCATTTTTTCTGATTTATTTTGTAAAGTCATGTTTTTTGACTTATTGTATAGTCTATTAATGTAATAGATGTGAACTAATATTCAATTGATATAATATTAATAATTATTTGTATATTATAAGATGGGATAATATGTCTAAAAATGTTGATGAAATGTATTTTGTTTCTTGTGGTGCGATTCTTAAAAAAGAAGCTTCTATTTGTGTTCTTTTTGGGGGTTTCTAAATCAATTATCAGTTTCTTTATCAATTTTTATTTGAATGCGAAAAGTTGATATTATTTATATTGTGCTTATTCGTAGGATGTGTTGGTGTTCATTGATTTTATTCTAGAAGAATTGGAGCTTAGTGTTTTGCACATAGTAGGTGTTAAATTTATTTATTATAATTAAGGAAGATGCGATCAAACAATATAAGTAATTTATATTAATTGTTCTTATATTGGTCTTATTTGTTTATTTATGGTTGATTTTATTATAGTTATATATTAATTCTTAAAATTCGAAATGGTTAATACTATTGATACGAATGAATGTGAATAGGTTGAATGTGAATAGGTAAGTATCATTTATACTAATAACAATTAAACTAGTTTAATTGTTATTAGTATAAATGATACTTACCTATTCACATTCAACCTATTCACATTCATTCGTATCAATAGTATTAACCATTTCGAATTTTAAGAATTAATATATAACTATAATAAAATCAACCATAAATAAACAAATAAGACCAATATAAGAACAATTAATATAAATTACTTATATTGTTTGATCGCATCTTCCTTAATTATAATAAATAAATTTAACACCTACTATGTGCAAAACACTAAGCTCCAATTCTTCTAGAATAAAATCAATGAACACCAACACATCCTACGAATAAGCACAATATAAATAATATCAACTTTTCGCATTCAAATAAAAATTGATAAAGAAACTGATAATTGATTTAGAAACCCCCAAAAAGAACACAAATAGAAGCTTCTTTTTTAAGAATCGCACCACAAGAAACAAAATACATTTCATCAACATTTTTAGACATATTATCCCATCTTATAATATACAAATAATTATTAATATTATATCAATTGAATATTAGTTCACATCTATTACATTAATAGACTATACAATAAGTCAAAAAACATGACTTTACAAAATAAATCAGAAAAAATGATATGGAATATTGTCTATTTTTGACTATCCTTATAGTACACCTGCATAAAATATCGTAAAAATGAAAATGACATTAATAACATCACCTTATTTTATCTATAAATTATAAACAAGAGAAAAACATCTCTGATTCTCTTATCTATAAAATAACTTTAAATTTAATAATATTTATATTTTATTTAATATAGGAATAATAGCATTCTTAGCTCTCCTTACTTCCATTATTACATTATCAAGTCTTACTTCGTAATTACGAGTTGCATCTTTTAAATAGTCTTCTAATACTCGAAACATATTCTTACCATCAGAAACAGTTTTAATGTCACCTACATCAGCACCATAATCGGTTTTTATCTGATTTTTTATTGATACTAATTTTTGCTTTTCTCCTTTCAGCAAATAAAATTGCTGTTTTAGTGTCCTTAGATCTTCAAGCTCCAACTTATCAAGACTAGCTTGTTTCTCTCTTAAGTCTTTAAATGAAGTTAGGTAATATAATTCAGAAAATATTTGCAACTTGAGAAAAACCCTTTTTAAGTCTTTAATATGAGACAAAGCAATAATCCCACCATAAATATCACGATACTCAAGATACTTATACAAAAACATACCAAAGAATGTGAGATCTTTACGTTTATAATCAAAAGCCAAGTAAATTAACCTTCTTTGTTTTAAATGACTTTGCAATTCAACTTTATAATAGCCAAGGATGATATTACATACTTTCATAATACCATATCTATCATCAGGTTCAGGAGCACCATGAAGAGCAAATATACTCTCAAGTGAACTAGCTGTGTTTTGTAACTCCTTAATTAACATTGTTTTTTCTTCATCTGTATGTTCCTTTTCATCTGCAAGTCTTCGTTTCTCTGCTTATGCATCAGTACTAATATCCTGAAAATCAGAACCTACATTATTACTCCTTAAAAGGTTGGCACATATCCGACCAATAGTAAAATTGATATCGCTATAATTTTTCAACAATCTTAAGTATCTGATTTCCGCTTCATCTAACCTATCCTTTAAGTTTTTCTGTACATGCTGAAATGAGCAGAATGATGATAATAAATATAAAGTACATCATCACTACTATCAGTATATCACACTCTTTTTTATAATATTCCCTAATAAAATAATTGGAATAAAAGATATTCTTATTCTTCCATCATTCATAATATAATTAAAATCTAATAATATTTATATTTTATTCAATATATGAATAATAACATTATTTGCTTTCCTTGCTTCATCAACTTATACAAGCACTTCTCTCAAAAAATTTTAATATTTATTTAATATTTTTATACGATTAATTTACTTAATCTCATTATTTGATTTTACCCAGTTTATTTTTTTGTAATATTTGCGTAATAATCACATCAAGTACACCTAACACCTTGTTAACAGCCCTAATTGACCATCCTTACTCATTGCCTTTAGCGCGACAGCAGCTGCAAAATCTGCATTACTTTTTGCTCCAGCACCCTTGCTATTACTAGCATAACCAGTAATTAGCTCTCCAGCATCATTATTATCATTACCACTAATACTACTATTTTCTTTAGTCTTAGAATTTCTTATCTTATCAATCATTACCCATGCATTTGCTTTATCTACTTCTTGAACAAGTTCAGAACCAGCGTCCTCTCGAACACCAACCACCATCATCAAACCTATTACCACTACCACCATTAAGAGCAGCAGGAGCAGAAGCATTATTAGTAGCAACTACAGGTATATCAACAATACCTTTATTTTCAATCTTTACACCAAATTGCTCTGCAATTTTAACTATTTTTCTAATCCCTTCACTATTCTATTTGACTGAAAATAAGCAAGGAAAAACCTATTACAACTGAAATAAAAAATATCCTAAAAACAAATATAAGTGATTCCTCTAGAATATGACCAAGATCTTCGGTAGTAACTTGTGGATTAGAATTAAATTTTCTTTCTCATATATATTTTTTATTTCATACTAAAATTAATTAACACTGTAAATGAGCGCCATTATATTTC
>NZ_AYOT01000097.1 GCF_000500045.1 Borrelia persica No12
CATATTAATTGTTAAGAATAATCCAAATGATTTCAAGTGGTTGCTTGACTTGAAATATTTTGAGTTTACAGAGGTTGCAAAACGTAGAATTCTAAGTCTTAACCCTCAAGATAGATTTTTTGACTTAATAGAAAATCAAATTAATTTCCTGGTGGCAGATTTATATTCGCTTACTTATGATGAGTTTAGAATATTACTTGAAGATTTTAGAGTATGGAAAGGCCAGAAAGGAGATTTGTATATTGAGAGTTTGTTGAATGGATACGAAAATTATTTAATGGGAAAGCGACCAAACCTATATGCTGTGT
Organism: Borrelia persica No12; assembly: GCF_000500045.1. Classification (GTDB taxonomy): domain Bacteria; phylum Spirochaetota; class Spirochaetia; order Borreliales; family Borreliaceae; genus Borrelia; species Borrelia persica. The sequence continues at coordinate 309 of NZ_AYOT01000097.1, forward strand.
CATAGTAAATAGATTGTTAATTAGCTCAAAAAATCGTTATCAATTTTCAATCTCTAATAATGATTTTTAGTAAATTTATCTATATTAGTGTTACTAAGTAGGAATATTGAATTTTCTTTAAACTATTTTTTATTCTTGATTTTTGAATATAATTAATATATAATATTAATACAATATTGATTAATTTTAATAATTAATAATATTGTTTAAAAGATAATAATCTTATTAGCCAATATTTGCGGTTTGTATGTATGGTATATGAGAATTATTTTGAAAAATAAAGTTTTTTTATAAGTTTTTCATTGATTATCTATAGTTATAAATATCTAAGAGAAGAGGTAAGTTCAATATAGTTTGTTTTAGAAAAAATAGATATTATTATTTTATATTTATGTTTAGGTCTAAAGATTATATAAATGAAACTAAATTTATACACTAAAAATAATTAAGGCAAGTACTGTTATTTTTAGTAGTGCCATTTAAATGATATATAAATATCTTGCATTGTTTTTAATTTTAAAAGGAGATATTAAAATATGAAGTTAATATATTATAGTTTAATACTATTAATAATAGTATCAATAGTATTATTAAGTTGTAAAACTCAAAATTCTCCTCCTGTAGGTGTGCATTCAGGTGGTGTTTTCCCAGAAAGAATAATGGGTGAGGAGGTTAAATCAATTGATGAATTGCTTGATACATTTAATCTATCTGAAGATCAGAGGGAGGCAGCTGAATATTTAAGAAAGGCATTGGTTGATGATGCTAAAACATATAGTAAT
>NZ_AYOT01000098.1 GCF_000500045.1 Borrelia persica No12
TTATCAATATAATCTGTCTTAAAATAATGTTCCGGATGATCTGGATTAGTATCAAATATAATAAACTCGGGTTTTACTCTCAGTCTCTTAAGTGCTTCTTTTAATGTCTCTTTATGCAGTGTTGTTGCTTCATTAACATATATAATACCAGTATTCGAACCTCTAAATTTTTCAAAGTCCCTTATCTTATCACCACCATAAAGATTAACTTTTAATGAATCAATTTCAAAATATGACGTATTTGAATACTTGGGTGTAAATGGTATTTCAAGCATATTAGTAATTTCTTGAAACTGCCCTAAAACATTAAGCTCTAATGTTTTTTGTGTATTGCCTAAAATAAAATTATTCGTATCTCCTTTGTATAAATCTCTATTTTTAAGCAAAGTCTTAATAAAGATATATGATGCTAAGAATGTTTTACCAGATGCAATACCACCACAAAGAATAACTTTATTTTGTTTACTTCTCTCTATTGATTTAAGTACTGCCTTTTGTTTACAAGTTAAGTATTGTTCTTCAAATCCTTTAAAGTCAATTTCTTGTCTTTGTCTCTTCATTATAGTAGTTATATCAATCCCAAATTCTCTCTTATATTCCCTTTGCATAGATTTAAAAATACTACTACTGTATATATCCATTTATTTACCCTTCAAACTTAAATCTACTATTCTCTAAATCTGTTATCTTAAGTTTCTTCATTGTTTCATAACATAACTCCATTGTTTTGTCTTCTTTTGAACGT
>NZ_AYOT01000099.1 GCF_000500045.1 Borrelia persica No12
TAAGCTCAAATTTACATTAATCCGAAACACGATTTTAACTATCAACACCAGCTAAGTTTTTACTACACTCTTTCACAATGACCATTTTTATACCAAATAGTGTATAATACTTATGAGGAGATCTTCATGGAAGAATTGGCATACCCAATCATAACTCAAAAAATGGTACTTTCTGAGCTCGTTAAAGCAGGTATTGATAAAGATGTAGCCAAAGATTTGTCTTTTAGATATTACAGAAACGAACTCACTCACAAAGATATCGAATATCTCAAAGAAAACTTCGATATCAAACTCGAAATGCTAGAAAAAGTACTAAAAGGCGAAATTTTAGCTGTTAAAGCTGAACTTGATAATAAAATAAATACAATTGAGAATAACTTAAATGTAAAAATTGATACCAAATTCACTGAACTTGACAATAAGATTGATAATGTTAGAAGCGAATTAAAATCGGATATTAAAGATCTTGATAATAAAATTGATACCAAATTCACTGAACTTGATAATAAGATTGATACCAAATTCACTGAACTTGATAATAAGATTGATACCAAATTCACTGAACTTGATAATAAGATTGATAATGTTAGAAGCGAATTAAAATCGGATATTAAAGATCTTGACAATAAAATTGATAATGTTAGAAGCGAATTAAAATCGGATATTAAAGATCTTGATAATAAAATTGATACAAATAAAACAGAATTTAAGAGTACACTAAGATTACATAATTGGATGCTTGGTACTATTATCACCATATGTATAGGAATTTTATTAACTCTTATATTTAAGTA
>NZ_AYOT01000100.1 GCF_000500045.1 Borrelia persica No12
TAAGTAAATGTGAATTACTAATTCTATAATATATAAATATGGAAATAATAATTCACATATAATTCTTAAGCACTTGTTGCTACTTTAGGCTTTTTAGAAACCTTGACTTGCTTAGCTTGTTGTTCCTTCCCAACTTCTTCTTCACCTGAATACGACAAATCAACCTTAGACTCATCATCCTCCACTGATGGCTCAACACTAGATTCATCACTTTCTAATGGCAAATCACCCCTAGGTTCCTCTATCTCAACCTTAGGTCTCTCTACAACCTTTTTTTCTAAATTGCTAAGTAAAATTTCCTTATAATCTGTATAAAGTCTCTCCAACATACGATTCATCATGAAACCTATCTTCGTTTCACAGAAATAATCTCCACCTGTTTGCTTAATATTGATATCAAGATTATCTGTATATTTCTTTGCTACACACTCTTTAAAGTATCCATATATATACTCATAGTCAATATCATCTGGAACAAGTACTGGAAAATTAACTATTGTTTCATCTATTCGATTAGACTACACCTCTTCACTCATATATGCTCTCCAAAGCCTATCTAGCTTTATATATAGCCTTTTTGCCAAGTATCGCAAATTAAATCTCATGTCACGTCTCCTTTTCTTTTATAATTTTATTCCTTTCTTCTTTAACTACAATCCTTAAACTAGATAAAGACATTCCCTTTGTTCTCTTAAATACTGCATAATTCGTTTCAAATTCAATATCCATCTTCGGCAACAACCTGTATGAAATGTCAGGTGCAGAATTATTTGATACATCACCTGTTATATTCACACCAGTATTGTCTGCTATATTTTGCTCTGAAATTGCAGAAATTATGCTGTCTAAAGAACCGTTCTTTGAAAACATTTGTCCTTCTTCTCCTTCTATAACCACACCTACATTTTCATCAATTTCAGATAGCGACATTTCATTTGCTATTTCACCCCTTTTATAACCGCTTTTACGTTCATAAATATCCTCATTTGACAATGACTCAGATAAAATGCTTGGGGGCGTTTTATACAAAAGACTATCTGTTTCGTTTGATTGTGCATTATTGCCTATGTTTTTCTGTAAAGTGGCTGACATACTTTCTCTTGCTCTATTCTTTAAATGCCTTCGTTCTTCTTCTGCCTTTCTCAGTCTCTCTTCTCTCTCTTTCGCTTCCTGTTTAAATAGCCTCTGCAAATATTCTTGTAGTCCCTTGTTTTCTAGCCTGTGTTCCTCTTCTTTTTTTGCCTTTTCTTTCTCAGAAATCTGCAAATTTTTTACTGCTTTTTTTCCTTTTTTTTCTAAAAATTTTTTTCCAACGCATATATTTTCGCCATAGACTGCTTTTGAAACACATCGCTTTTTGTACTTGTTCGAGTACCAATCTCTAAATCGCTCTTTCCAAATTACTTCGTAATCGCTTATTATCCCATCTTTCCTTTTCATCATCATCCACACTTTGTGCTTGTACCTGTTCGCAAATTGCTTTAAAAAGTGTTCCAAAATGTCTTCAAGACTGTATTCAATTCCATAATCAATTATTGCTTGCTCCAAATTTAGCAGCGCGTTTATGTACGTCGAATCATTATTGCTTTTTTCTTTTATCCGCTTTACATATTTTTTGCTAATTTTGTATTCAGATAACAGTCTTGTTTCAATATCTTTTCTCTTTATTTTGCTCTTGCTTTTCTCTTTCTCATGAGAATCAGATTTTTTCAAAATCATTTCTGAGTTCCCTTTAGAATTCTTTTCTTTTATATAGCTTGTATTAGCTTTATTAATATCATCCGAATCGTGCACATGCGAAATTATACTCATGCGATTTTTATTAAGTTGTTCGTTGTTTTTTGATTCTATTTTTTCTTTTATGAGTTTTGTAGTTTTCGAATTTATTTTTGAATTTATATTTTTGGGTTCGTTATCAAAAGGCTTATCAAAATCAAAATTTCCAATAATGAATTTATCTTTTAAATTGTCTTGTAGAAGTTGTGTTAGATATTCTAATATTGTTTCTTTATGTGTAGGCATTAGTTCCATGTTTTGAACATAGTAAGCAACACTTCCTTTTCCTTTACCAAATCTTATAATTTTAGATTTTATTAAATTTAGATTGTTTAGTAACTTTATATCTAGTTCTAGAGTGCGCTTACATACTTTTTTTGCATAATCATTTTCTAATAGTTTAATTACTATTTTTTGGATATCACTTGCGGAATATTCTTCAATGCCATTTGATTGTTTGTAATTTGTATTTTTAGTATTTATTGCCCAGTAAACTTTAAGCAATCTGTTGTAGCGTTTAAGCATTTTACTTATTTGCAATTTTACATAAGACATTCGTATCGTTTGAGTATTATGGGGATTTTTATAAATATTTAGTTCTACAAGGCTTTTTAATATTGCATTTATTTGACCTTTTGGGTCTTGATATTTGAAATTCTT
>NZ_AYOT01000101.1 GCF_000500045.1 Borrelia persica No12
ATAAGTATGCTCAAAATTGATTTGAATGAAAAGATAGATAAAGTTGAGGATAGGCTTAATGAGAAGATAGATGGAGTAGAGACTAGGCTTAATGAAAAGATAGATAAACTTGATGCAAAGATAGATGGAGTAGAGACTAGGCTTAATGAAAAGATAGATAAACTTGACGCAAAGATAGATGGAGTAGAGACTAGGCTTGACGCAAAGATAGATGGAGTAGAGACTAGGCTTGACGCAAAGATAGATGGAGTAGAGACTAGGCTTAATGAAAAGATAGATAAACTTGATGCCAGGGTAGACAAACTTGATGCAAAGATAGATGGAGTAGAGACTAGGCTTAATGAAAAGATAGATAAACTTGATGCCAGGGTAGACAAACTTGATGCAAAGATAGATGGAGTAGAGACTAGGCTTAATGAAAAGATAGATGGAGTTAAGAGTGATTTGGTACAAGTGAAATCTAAATTGACTTTGATTGAGAGTAGATTAGGATTTAAGGGACAGTTAGTTTCATCTTTGACGGTTATTGCTACTCTTGCTGTATCATATTTTGTAGCACAAGTGTTTGTGATGTTGGGAAAATATTTTGTTATTTCATAATATGCATAACTACTTTGTATTAAGTTGTTTCAACTATTTAATCACAAGTTAATTTAGTTGAATTTGTTGAGAGTTTTGTTGATTATTTTTGTTTAATTGTATGTCGTTATGTTTATCTT
>NZ_AYOT01000102.1 GCF_000500045.1 Borrelia persica No12
GACATTTGTATACAATCAAATATTAAGCTAAAAGAGAATTATTAGGGGGATAAGCAATAAGAAGCCTTGAGAAAATTGCTTGCTCAAAGCTTCTTATAAATGGTTAAAGGTTAAAGATAAATTAAATTTATCACAAACTAATAAAAAAACAATGTTAACCATAAATTTAATTATGAATAAATTATCAATCAGTCTTTATTTTTTTATTAAAAATTTACTAAAAAAATATTAGCTATTTATATTCATTCTTATTTAATATATATTATAATAATGTATAATGTTAAATGTATTATGTTAGCATAAAACAAATAATTTTTGATTTCTGAGGATATAAGATGGAAAATATTAAACAAGACAGTGCTCTAAAAAAAAAGTTGCCTGTAATGGTCAATTATGAGCAACATATGACAAAAGCTTTCCAAGAACACCTTTTGAGAGATTCTCAATATGAAGCAAATTATAAAGCTAAAGTTCATGGATTTATTGTTGACTTCTTTAAAATACCTAGAAGCTTGAAAGATAAATACAAAGTTAATATCTCTTGCTTAAGTGATCCTGAACTGCCTTTTGGCAATATTGCTCTCAATTGCATAAACACTTTTAAGTTGATTGTTGATATCGTTAATATGCAGACCGGCAAAACTTATGATTATGATGAATTTATATCTACTACAGAAACAGATAAAATGCTTCAGTATGGCGCTAAAATAATATCTGCTCTCTCTAGACATTTCGATGAGTCTCATGGTACTAGCTACAATGAAACTTACTATGAGTGGGAAAAAGGTTGGGTCGATAAAAAGTGGATCGATTATGAACCAACCTCCATCGAAATTCAAGAAATGCAGGCTTTCAATAAAAAAATAACCCAAAAATTACATTTCAAAAATAACAATAAAAATCTCTCTCCTTTGCAACTGGGTCACATGAAACTTTTAAAAGCTATAAAAAATTTTGACCTTTCTTTCAATATTAGAGAATAATCTTACTTTTATTTAGTATAATTGTTTGTACTTAATTATTTAAACTTATTGTTATATTACTATATTGAATATCACTCTTTAATATTAATTGTTGGTAGCTCCTTTGTATTTAATATTCTCCTTGGAGTCTACCACATTTTATAATCCATTTACTTGCAATACCTCTCCTTTTATATAATAAAATTTTTTAAAAATATTTACAAAATTAAAAAAATAAAATAATATTATACTTAGATATAAATACGGTAGAAAGCATTCTATCAGCAGTCCCCGTCACTCCTATCAATCCTCTCCAAAATAAGACGTAGGAGTAGGGACTTTTCTTTTCTTAAATATCCTCTCTACCTTTTCCCTATAGCAATTATATATCATCTCTCTCCTCTTAATTCATTTTTATTATATTATTTATACTATTTACTAATATTCGTATTTTTCTTCTTTTTTATTAAATACAATTAGTACTATCAATTGCCCATGCGTTCATTTTTTTCGCTTCCAAATTTCATCACACTTTATAAAAAAATTTCCCTTTCCTTCTAATTAATTATTTTTCCCTTTCCTTCCTTTAACGCCAATAATAATTGTTTTTAGTACATCTATCTATTCCTTTTTAAGAAAAAAATATTAGGAATATTTTTGAAAAACTTGAAATGCTCATTTTTTTGAACTAATACTTAGTTATTAAATATTCTCCTTTTTTAAAATTAAAAGAATTTATTATCAATATTTACTTCATACCATACATTCTTTTAAATAATCCCCTTCCCCAAGGGGTTTTCTTTTTTTTTGTTCTACCTGTTTTCATCTTCTGCTTTGCCCTAATTCCTTATTCTTCTGCCTTTCTGATTTGGTTCGATCTAAAACTCATCTTTCCAAAATTGTTGCTTGAAAAAACAATCTATTGCTATATAATGCTATTTGCTCAGTGGTTTTTCATTGGGTTGGATTGATAGGAAAATGGTTTTTCTTCATTTGTAAATTCTTCCCAAATAAAATTTATAATTAAACATTCTCCCTATAAATATTTAAAAGATTTAAAAAATTCAAAAAATCTTGTTAAAGATAGCGCTATTTTTTTCGTTTACTTAATTGAAAACCTGAAAAAGTAGCTTCTTTTTTTGTCTGATTATTCTATTTTTTTTAAAATTTTTTTGTTTTTCTTAATATGTTCAATTCCCTTTTTGTAAATCCTAAATTTTGCCCTCTAAATTCATCCTAAATTCTCATAAAATTTGGGACCCTCAATTTTCGATTTTAAGGGTGTTTTTTTGCAAGTTTGTAGTTTCATACACCCTTCCTAATTTTTGCCCGTTAAATCTCAAAAAAAAGACTATAAATTGAGTTTTTTTGTGAGCTTTTTTGTCTGAAAATTTTTTTGTTTTTTTAACTCCGTTTTTTTCTAAAATTTTTTTAATAATTTCTTGATTTTTTGATTTCGCTATTTGTTTTAAAATCATCTTCTCGTTTTTCTTCTTTTTTTTTCTTGTTTTCTTTTGATTTGTGCCTAATTTGCCGTTTTTTTTCAATTTCTCGCTTTTTTTGTTATGTTTTTTTCAACTCTTTTTCTTTTTGCCATTTTTTGAAAAAATTTTTTTTCGCTTTTTTTATTTTTTTTCAATTTTTTTCACGTTTTTTTGTTGGATTTTTTTATTTTTCTCTTAAATTTCGTCGTTTTTTTTGCTCGATCTATCATATTATTTATATTATTATACGTAGTATAATATACACTGCTATTTTTTGTGCTATTTTTTGCCTCTTTCCTATTTTTTGCTCTTCCTTCTTTGCTCATTTTGTATAAAATGTTGAATGTTTTTTCTAATAATTCTTCGGTTGCATCAAGTACTCGACCTAATCTTCGATATGCATTTTTTCTCGGTACGTATTTTATCTTCGAACCTTTGTATTCTCCAAGCCTTATTATAAAAGCTTTAATTATATGGTTCTTCTTCATAAATCCTAAGTCTTTTTGTAAGGTTTTCATCTTGATTATTTTGTAACCTTCTTTCTTTAGGAAAAAATTAATTAAATTAAGTATGTCTTGTTGATTATATCCTAGTCTGTGGATATTTAAATATTTTAAGACAGATATTAGTTTTATTAGCCTAACTTGATTTTTCTTAAGCTTACTGTTATTATATAAAAAGAAATTTAAATTTTTCATCGATTTATCCTTTATTTCAGTTTGTTTTAAGACCTTTATTTGGGTCTTTTTTATCTCTTTGATGCCTATCAAAACAAAGTAAATTCTAAAATTTATGTACTAATGCCAATAATAGTTTATATATTAATCATAATGTATACTAATTACAATAATAACTCGTATATTTAATCATAACATATACCCATTCCAATAATAATTTATATACTAACTCTAATATATACTAAATTCAATATAATTTATATACTAAATCTAAATAATTTATATACTAAAATAATTATTTTGTCAATTTCATTTACAAAATGATGGTCATGGTTTATAATTATATATATATCAATAATTATAAATAAATATTTGTTTAGGGGATAAAAGTTGTGCGTGTTACACTTAATTTTTTAAACTCTTTAAAAAATCTAAAAGAGTTTTCGAAAGAAATGGGCTATAGTGATTCTTCTTATTTGTCAAGATATATAAAAAAAAATAAAATAGAAGGTGTAATTTCTTCTAAAGATTTATTCTTTAAAAAAAGAGAATTGCTTTTGAGTGAAGAGGCTCAAAGTTTTATTAGAAGTAAGTTGAAAAAATAAATTGTAAAAGGATAATAGAATTTGACAGAAAAAATAAAAATGAATTTGAATAGTTTTTTTATTGAGTATGAAGGTAAAAAATATTATACTCCTCTTTTTTTGGCAAAAGTTAATAACATTTCTTATTTTACAATAAAAAATAAGGTTAAAAAACTTGATATCTCAATTAAGGCAAAAGATATCGGTGTTATGAATTCTTTGTCTGAGGAGCTCCTGGTTTCCGAAGATAATTTGGATAAACTTTTTTATGATAAAAGGTTTAAATGCTTGGATTCTAGGGGTATAAAGTGAGTTCTAGGAGTATTATATGAAGGATGTTATCGCTATCTCTTCAATTAAGGGTGGCGTTGGCAAAAGCGTGTCGGCAATAATGTTGGGTTATATTTTTTCTTCTAAAAAATATAAAACTTTACTTATAGATATTGATTCTCAAGCCAGCGTTACTTCTTATTTTCTTCCTTATTTTGAGAACAAAATTGATATAAGAGAATATAATATTTATGAAGTTTTGAAATCTAAAAAGTCTTTTATGAGTATTGTTCATAAAATAACAGATGATTTGCATTTCGCTCCATCTCATATTAAGCTTTCTCAATTCTCAGGGGAAAATATTATTGGTCAGGAATATAAACTAAAAACAATCTTAACTCCTTATTTGGGAGAATATGATTATATATTGATTGATACTCCTCCTTCGGTCAATAAAGAGCTTATTAATTCTTTGATGATTGCTACTAAGGTTGTAATTCCTTTGCCAGCGGAGCTTTGGGCTATTGAAAGTTATGATATTTTAAAAAGTAAAATGCAAGAAATTATTAATGCTTATCAAAAACAAGATTTTAAAGATTATTATGTTATTCAAACTCTTTATGAGGAAAATAGAAAAATAAAAAAAGAGTTTTTTTATAGTTTGCAGCAACTTTATAAAGAATATGTTCCTATTAAAATTCACAGAAGTGCTGCTATTCAAAAAATGATTACTTATAGATTGGAGCCTCAGAAGAGTGAAAGATATTATGATGAGTATTTAAGAGTTGCTGAAGTTATTGAAGGTGTCGATGATATTAAGACAGTATGAATATTTGTAAACTGGTTTACAAATATTCATAAATATTTATATTTAGGAAATAGAAATGAAATTAGATATAGATATACTTAATACTATTAAGAGCAGGGTAGGAAGTGTCACTCATATTGAGAGTAATTGTGATAAAGAAGAAGCTAGATATAGACAACTTAAAGAAGAGATTAAAGCTAGGACTTTAGAGGAGGCCGTTAATAAGGTGGAATTGTCTAAGGCATTATATGAAATAAAGAAAAATAAATTATATAAATTTGATGGATATGATAATTTTTATGAGTTTTGTTTGGATTATAAGTTTAGTAGGACTATGATATATAGGTATATTAAAATAGGTGCTTATCTGGAAAGAGAAAGTATCAGTGAGCAAGATATTATAGATAGTTCTTTAAATAAGATTATTAATGATATAAGAGTTAAGAGGAATTCTTCATATTGCAAGCCTGTTGTTGTGAAATTTAATTTAAAAGATAAAGAGAAACAGTTAGTTCTTGTGAAAAATAAACAAAAACTTGAAAAGTTTTTGCTTAAGTGTTTGTTAGATAATTGGGAATCATTTATGGTATGATGTTATATGGTTATATGGCTATGGCTTATGTGAGGGTGAGAGATGTTATACTATAAACTAAATATCTAGATATTTAGTTTATAGTATAACATCTCTCACCCTCACATAAGCCATAGCCATATAACCATATAACATCATACCATAAATGATTCCCAATTATCTAACAAACACTTAAGCAAAAACTTTTCAAGTTTTTGTTTATTTTTCACAAGAACTAACTGTTTCTCTTTATCTTTTAAATTAAATTTCACAACAACAGGCTTGCAATATGAAGAATTCCTCTTAACTCTTATATCATTAATAATCTTATTTAAAGAACTATCTATAATATCTTGCTCACTGATACTTTCTCTTTCCAGATAAGCACCTATTTTAATATACCTATATATCATAGTCCTACTAAACTTATAATCCAAACAAAACTCATAAAAATTATCATATCCATCAAATTTATATAATTTATTTTTCTTTATTTCATATAATGCCTTAGACAATTCCACCTTATTAACGGCCTCCTCTAAAGTCCTAGCTTTAATCTCTTCTTTAAGTTGTCTATATCTAGCTTCTTCTTTATCACAATTACTCTCAATATGAGTGACACTTCCTACCCTGCTCTTAATAGTATTAAGTATATCTATATCTAATTTCATTTCTATTTCCTAAATATAAATATTTATGAATATTTGTAAACCAGTTTACAAATATTCATACTGTCTTAATATCATCGACACCTTCAATAACTTCAGCAACTCTTAAATACTCATCATAATATCTTTCACTCTTCTGAGGCTCCAATCTATAAGTAATCATTTTTTGAATAGCAGCACTTCTGTGAATTTTAATAGGAACATATTCTTTATAAAGTTGCTGCAAACTATAAAAAAACTCTTTTTTTATTTTTCTATTTTCCTCATAAAGAGTTTGAATAACATAATAATCTTTAAAATCTTGTTTTTGATAAGCATTAATAATTTCTTGCATTTTACTTTTTAAAATATCATAACTTTCAATAGCCCAAAGCTCCGCTGGCAAAGGAATTACAACCTTAGTAGCAATCATCAAAGAATTAATAAGCTCTTTATTGACCGAAGGAGGAGTATCAATCAATATATAATCATATTCTCCCAAATAAGGAGTTAAGATTGTTTTTAGTTTATATTCCTGACCAATAATATTTTCCCCTGAGAATTGAGAAAGCTTAATATGAGATGGAGCGAAATGCAAATCATCTGTTATTTTATGAACAATACTCATAAAAGACTTTTTAGATTTCAAAACTTCATAAATATTATATTCTCTTATATCAATTTTGTTCTCAAAATAAGGAAGAAAATAAGAAGTAACGCTGGCTTGAGAATCAATATCTATAAGTAAAGTTTTATATTTTTTAGAAGAAAAAATATAACCCAACATTATTGCCGACACGCTTTTGCCAACGCCACCCTTAATTGAAGAGATAGCGATAACATCCTTCATATAATACTCCTAGAACTCACTTTATACCCCTAGAATCCAAGCATTTAAACCTTTTATCATAAAAAAGTTTATCCAAATTATCTTCGGAAACCAGGAGCTCCTCAGACAAAGAATTCATAACACCGATATCTTTTGCCTTAATTGAGATATCAAGTTTTTTAACCTTATTTTTTATTGTAAAATAAGAAATGTTATTAACTTTTGCCAAAAAAAGAGGAGTATAATATTTTTTACCTTCATACTCAATAAAAAAACTATTCAAATTCATTTTTATTTTTTCTGTCAAATTCTATTATCCTTTTACAATTTATTTTTTCAACTTACTTCTAATAAAACTTTGAGCCTCTTCACTCAAAAGCAATTCTCTTTTTTTAAAGAATAAATCTTTAGAAGAAATTACACCTTCTATTTTATTTTTTTTTATATATCTTGACAAATAAGAAGAATCACTATAGCCCATTTCTTTCGAAAACTCTTTTAGATTTTTTAAAGAGTTTAAAAAATTAAGTGTAACACGCACAACTTTTATCCCCTAAACAAATATTTATTTATAATTATTGATATATATATAATTATAAACCATGACCATCATTTTGTAAATGAAATTGACAAAATAATTATTTTAGTATATAAATTATTTAGATTTAGTATATAAATTATATTGAATTTAGTATATATTAGAGTTAGTATATAAATTATTATTGGAATGGGTATATGTTATGATTAAATATACGAGTTATTATTGTAATTAGTATACATTATGATTAATATATAAACTATTATTGGCATTAGTACATAAATTTTAGAATTTACTTTGTTTTGATAGGCATCAAAGAGATAAAAAAGACCCAAATAAAGGTCTTAAAACAAACTGAAATAAAGGATAAATCGATGAAAAATTTAAATTTCTTTTTATATAATAACAGTAAGCTTAAGAAAAATCAAGTTAGGCTAATAAAACTAATATCTGTCTTAAAATATTTAAATATCCACAGACTAGGATATAATCAACAAGACATACTTAATTTAATTAATTTTTTCCTAAAGAAAGAAGGTTACAAAATAATCAAGATGAAAACCTTACAAAAAGACTTAGGATTTATGAAGAAGAACCATATAATTAAAGCTTTTATAATAAGGCTTGGAGAATACAAAGGTTCGAAGATAAAATACGTACCGAGAAAAAATGCATATCGAAGATTAGGTCGAGTACTTGATGCAACCGAAGAATTATTAGAAAAAACATTCAACATTTTATACAAAATGAGCAAAGAAGGAAGAGCAAAAAATAGGAAAGAGGCAAAAAATAGCACAAAAAATAGCAGTGTATATTATACTACGTATAATAATATAAATAATATGATAGATCGAGCAAAAAAAACGACGAAATTTAAGAGAAAAATAAAAAAATCCAACAAAAAAACGTGAAAAAAATTGAAAAAAAATAAAAAAAGCGAAAAAAAATTTTTTCAAAAAATGGCAAAAAGAAAAAGAGTTGAAAAAAACATAACAAAAAAAGCGAGAAATTGAAAAAAAACGGCAAATTAGGCACAAATCAAAAGAAAACAAGAAAAAAAAAGAAGAAAAACGAGAAGATGATTTTAAAACAAATAGCGAAATCAAAAAATCAAGAAATTATTAAAAAAATTTTAGAAAAAAACGGAGTTAAAAAAACAAAAAAATTTTCAGACAAAAAAGCTCACAAAAAAACTCAATTTATAGTCTTTTTTTTGAGATTTAACGGGCAAAAATTAGGAAGGGTGTATGAAACTACAAACTTGCAAAAAAACACCCTTAAAATCGAAAATTGAGGGTCCCAAATTTTATGAGAATTTAGGATGAATTTAGAGGGCAAAATTTAGGATTTACAAAAAGGGAATTGAACATATTAAGAAAAACAAAAAAATTTTAAAAAAAATAGAATAATCAGACAAAAAAAGAAGCTACTTTTTCAGGTTTTCAATTAAGTAAACGAAAAAAATAGCGCTATCTTTAACAAGATTTTTTGAATTTTTTAAATCTTTTAAATATTTATAGGGAGAATGTTTAATTATAAATTTTATTTGGGAAGAATTTACAAATGAAGAAAAACCATTTTCCTATCAATCCAACCCAATGAAAAACCACTGAGCAAATAGCATTATATAGCAATAGATTGTTTTTTCAAGCAACAATTTTGGAAAGATGAGTTTTAGATCGAACCAAATCAGAAAGGCAGAAGAATAAGGAATTAGGGCAAAGCAGAAGATGAAAACAGGTAGAACAAAAAAAAAGAAAACCCCTTGGGGAAGGGGATTATTTAAAAGAATGTATGGTATGAAGTAAATATTGATAATAAATTCTTTTAATTTTAAAAAAGGAGAATATTTAATAACTAAGTATTAGTTCAAAAAAATGAGCATTTCAAGTTTTTCAAAAATATTCCTAATATTTTTTTCTTAAAAAGGAATAGATAGATGTACTAAAAACAATTATTATTGGCGTTAAAGGAAGGAAAGGGAAAAATAATTAATTAGAAGGAAAGGGAAATTTTTTTATAAAGTGTGATGAAATTTGGAAGCGAAAAAAATGAACGCATGGGCAATTGATAGTACTAATTGTATTTAATAAAAAAGAAGAAAAATACGAATATTAGTAAATAGTATAAATAATATAATAAAAATGAATTAAGAGGAGAGAGATGATATATAATTGCTATAGGGAAAAGGTAGAGAGGATATTTAAGAAAAGAAAAGTCCCTACTCCTACGTCTTATTTTGGAGAGGATTGATAGGAGTGACGGGGACTGCTGATAGAATGCTTTCTACCGTATTTATATCTAAGTATAATATTATTTTATTTTTTTAATTTTGTAAATATTTTTAAAAAATTTTATTATATAAAAGGAGAGGTATTGCAAGTAAATGGATTATAAAATGTGGTAGACTCCAAGGAGAATATTAAATACAAAGGAGCTACCAACAATTAATATTAAAGAGTGATATTCAATATAGTAATATAACAATAAGTTTAAATAATTAAGTACAAACAATTATACTAAATAAAAGTAAGATTATTCTCTAATATTGAAAGAAAGGTCAAAATTTTTTATAGCTTTTAAAAGTTTCATGTGACCCAGTTGCAAAGGAGAGAGATTTTTATTGTTATTTTTGAAATGTAATTTTTGGGTTATTTTTTTATTGAAAGCCTGCATTTCTTGAATTTCGATGGAGGTTGGTTCATAATCGATCCACTTTTTATCGACCCAACCTTTTTCCCACTCATAGTAAGTTTCATTGTAGCTAGTACCATGAGACTCATCGAAATGTCTAGAGAGAGCAGATATTATTTTAGCGCCATACTGAAGCATTTTATCTGTTTCTGTAGTAGATATAAATTCATCATAATCATAAGTTTTGCCGGTCTGCATATTAACGATATCAACAATCAACTTAAAAGTGTTTATGCAATTGAGAGCAATATTGCCAAAAGGCAGTTCAGGATCACTTAAGCAAGAGATATTAACTTTGTATTTATCTTTCAAGCTTCTAGGTATTTTAAAGAAGTCAACAATAAATCCATGAACTTTAGCTTTATAATTTGCTTCATATTGAGAATCTCTCAAAAGGTGTTCTTGGAAAGCTTTTGTCATATGTTGCTCATAATTGACCATTACAGGCAACTTTTTTTTTAGAGCACTGTCTTGTTTAATATTTTCCATCTTATATCCTCAGAAATCAAAAATTATTTGTTTTATGCTAACATAATACATTTAACATTATACATTATTATAATATATATTAAATAAGAATGAATATAAATAGCTAATATTTTTTTAGTAAATTTTTAATAAAAAAATAAAGACTGATTGATAATTTATTCATAATTAAATTTATGGTTAACATTGTTTTTTTATTAGTTTGTGATAAATTTAATTTATCTTTAACCTTTAACCATTTATAAGAAGCTTTGAGCAAGCAATTTTCTCAAGGCTTCTTATTGCTTATCCCCCTAATAATTCTCTTTTAGCTTAATATTTGATTGTATACAAATGTCGTATTTCATATGTCCATATATTTCGATAAAATATTTTTCTTGATCATTATTTGGGTACAACCCATATTTGTAAGCTTTATTGGCATTCATTGCATTTATGTTGCTATTGTAACACAATATGAAGACAAATTCATCTTTAATAGAAAATTAAAAAATTTCATACCTAAATAATAAATAAAATATTTTTTACATTGCAGTTCAAGATCTAATTTACATCAACAATAGATCCTCAGTATTACTATCAACTAGTATGCAAAAAATAAGGGTTTGTTATGACATTTGTATACAATCAAATATTAAGCTAAAAGAGAATTATTAGGGGGATAAGCAATAAGAAGCCTTGAGAAAATTGCTTGCTCAAAGCTTCTTATAAATGGTTAAAGGTTAAAGATAAATTAAATTTATCACAAACTAATAAAAAAACAATGTTAACCATAAATTTAATTATGAATAAATTATCAATCAGTCTTTATTTTTTTATTAAAAATTTACTAAAAAAATATTAGCTATTTATATTCATTCTTATTTAATATATATTATAATAATGTATAATGTTAAATGTATTATGTTAGCATAAAACAAATAATTTTTGATTTCTGAGGATATAAGATGGAAAATATTAAACAAGACAGTGCTCTAAAAAAAAAGTTGCCTGTAATGGTCAATTATGAGCAACATATGACAAAAGCTTTCCAAGAACACCTTTTGAGAGATTCTCAATATGAAGCAAATTATAAAGCTAAAGTTCATGGATTTATTGTTGACTTCTTTAAAATACCTAGAAGCTTGAAAGATAAATACAAAGTTAATATCTCTTGCTTAAGTGATCCTGAACTGCCTTTTGGCAATATTGCTCTCAATTGCATAAACACTTTTAAGTTGATTGTTGATATCGTTAATATGCAGACCGGCAAAACTTATGATTATGATGAATTTATATCTACTACAGAAACAGATAAAATGCTTCAGTATGGCGCTAAAATAATATCTGCTCTCTCTAGACATTTCGATGAGTCTCATGGTACTAGCTACAATGAAACTTACTATGAGTGGGAAAAAGGTTGGGTCGATAAAAAGTGGATCGATTATGAACCAACCTCCATCGAAATTCAAGAAATGCAGGCTTTCAATAAAAAAATAACCCAAAAATTACATTTCAAAAATAACAATAAAAATCTCTCTCCTTTGCAACTGGGTCACATGAAACTTTTAAAAGCTATAAAAAATTTTGACCTTTCTTTCAATATTAGAGAATAATCTTACTTTTATTTAGTATAATTGTTTGTACTTAATTATTTAAACTTATTGTTATATTACTATATTGAATATCACTCTTTAATATTAATTGTTGGTAGCTCCTTTGTATTTAATATTCTCCTTGGAGTCTACCACATTTTATAATCCATTTACTTGCAATACCTCTCCTTTTATATAATAAAATTTTTTAAAAATATTTACAAAATTAAAAAAATAAAATAATATTATACTTAGATATAAATACGGTAGAAAGCATTCTATCAGCAGTCCCCGTCACTCCTATCAATCCTCTCCAAAATAAGACGTAGGAGTAGGGACTTTTCTTTTCTTAAATATCCTCTCTACCTTTTCCCTATAGCAATTATATATCATCTCTCTCCTCTTAATTCATTTTTATTATATTATTTATACTATTTACTAATATTCGTATTTTTCTTCTTTTTTATTAAATACAATTAGTACTATCAATTGCCCATGCGTTCATTTTTTTCGCTTCCAAATTTCATCACACTTTATAAAAAAATTTCCCTTTCCTTCTAATTAATTATTTTTCCCTTTCCTTCCTTTAACGCCAATAATAATTGTTTTTAGTACATCTATCTATTCCTTTTTAAGAAAAAAATATTAGGAATATTTTTGAAAAACTTGAAATGCTCATTTTTTTGAACTAATACTTAGTTATTAAATATTCTCCTTTTTTAAAATTAAAAGAATTTATTATCAATATTTACTTCATACCATACATTCTTTTAAATAATCCCCTTCCCCAAGGGGTTTTCTTTTTTTTTGTTCTACCTGTTTTCATCTTCTGCTTTGCCCTAATTCCTTATTCTTCTGCCTTTCTGATTTGGTTCGATCTAAAACTCATCTTTCCAAAATTGTTGCTTGAAAAAACAATCTATTGCTATATAATGCTATTTGCTCAGTGGTTTTTCATTGGGTTGGATTGATAGGAAAATGGTTTTTCTTCATTTGTAAATTCTTCCCAAATAAAATTTATAATTAAACATTCTCCCTATAAATATTTAAAAGATTTAAAAAATTCAAAAAATCTTGTTAAAGATAGCGCTATTTTTTTCGTTTACTTAATTGAAAACCTGAAAAAGTAGCTTCTTTTTTTGTCTGATTATTCTATTTTTTTTAAAATTTTTTTGTTTTTCTTAATATGTTCAATTCCCTTTTTGTAAATCCTAAATTTTGCCCTCTAAATTCATCCTAAATTCTCATAAAATTTGGGACCCTCAATTTTCGATTTTAAGGGTGTTTTTTTGCAAGTTTGTAGTTTCATACACCCTTCCTAATTTTTGCCCGTTAAATCTCAAAAAAAAGACTATAAATTGAGTTTTTTTGTGAGCTTTTTTGTCTGAAAATTTTTTTGTTTTTTTAACTCCGTTTTTTTCTAAAATTTTTTTAATAATTTCTTGATTTTTTGATTTCGCTATTTGTTTTAAAATCATCTTCTCGTTTTTCTTCTTTTTTTTTCTTGTTTTCTTTTGATTTGTGCCTAATTTGCCGTTTTTTTTCAATTTCTCGCTTTTTTTGTTATGTTTTTTTCAACTCTTTTTCTTTTTGCCATTTTTTGAAAAAATTTTTTTTCGCTTTTTTTATTTTTTTTCAATTTTTTTCACGTTTTTTTGTTGGATTTTTTTATTTTTCTCTTAAATTTCGTCGTTTTTTTTGCTCGATCTATCATATTATTTATATTATTATACGTAGTATAATATACACTGCTATTTTTTGTGCTATTTTTTGCCTCTTTCCTATTTTTTGCTCTTCCTTCTTTGCTCATTTTGTATAAAATGTTGAATGTTTTTTCTAATAATTCTTCGGTTGCATCAAGTACTCGACCTAATCTTCGATATGCATTTTTTCTCGGTACGTATTTTATCTTCGAACCTTTGTATTCTCCAAGCCTTATTATAAAAGCTTTAATTATATGGTTCTTCTTCATAAATCCTAAGTCTTTTTGTAAGGTTTTCATCTTGATTATTTTGTAACCTTCTTTCTTTAGGAAAAAATTAATTAAATTAAGTATGTCTTGTTGATTATATCCTAGTCTGTGGATATTTAAATATTTTAAGACAGATATTAGTTTTATTAGCCTAACTTGATTTTTCTTAAGCTTACTGTTATTATATAAAAAGAAATTTAAATTTTTCATCGATTTATCCTTTATTTCAGTTTGTTTTAAGACCTTTATTTGGGTCTTTTTTATCTCTTTGATGCCTATCAAAACAAAGTAAATTCTAAAATTTATGTACTAATGCCAATAATAGTTTATATATTAATCATAATGTATACTAATTACAATAATAACTCGTATATTTAATCATAACATATACCCATTCCAATAATAATTTATATACTAACTCTAATATATACTAAATTCAATATAATTTATATACTAAATCTAAATAATTTATATACTAAAATAATTATTTTGTCAATTTCATTTACAAAATGATGGTCATGGTTTATAATTATATATATATCAATAATTATAAATAAATATTTGTTTAGGGGATAAAAGTTGTGCGTGTTACACTTAATTTTTTAAACTCTTTAAAAAATCTAAAAGAGTTTTCGAAAGAAATGGGCTATAGTGATTCTTCTTATTTGTCAAGATATATAAAAAAAAATAAAATAGAAGGTGTAATTTCTTCTAAAGATTTATTCTTTAAAAAAAGAGAATTGCTTTTGAGTGAAGAGGCTCAAAGTTTTATTAGAAGTAAGTTGAAAAAATAAATTGTAAAAGGATAATAGAATTTGACAGAAAAAATAAAAATGAATTTGAATAGTTTTTTTATTGAGTATGAAGGTAAAAAATATTATACTCCTCTTTTTTTGGCAAAAGTTAATAACATTTCTTATTTTACAATAAAAAATAAGGTTAAAAAACTTGATATCTCAATTAAGGCAAAAGATATCGGTGTTATGAATTCTTTGTCTGAGGAGCTCCTGGTTTCCGAAGATAATTTGGATAAACTTTTTTATGATAAAAGGTTTAAATGCTTGGATTCTAGGGGTATAAAGTGAGTTCTAGGAGTATTATATGAAGGATGTTATCGCTATCTCTTCAATTAAGGGTGGCGTTGGCAAAAGCGTGTCGGCAATAATGTTGGGTTATATTTTTTCTTCTAAAAAATATAAAACTTTACTTATAGATATTGATTCTCAAGCCAGCGTTACTTCTTATTTTCTTCCTTATTTTGAGAACAAAATTGATATAAGAGAATATAATATTTATGAAGTTTTGAAATCTAAAAAGTCTTTTATGAGTATTGTTCATAAAATAACAGATGATTTGCATTTCGCTCCATCTCATATTAAGCTTTCTCAATTCTCAGGGGAAAATATTATTGGTCAGGAATATAAACTAAAAACAATCTTAACTCCTTATTTGGGAGAATATGATTATATATTGATTGATACTCCTCCTTCGGTCAATAAAGAGCTTATTAATTCTTTGATGATTGCTACTAAGGTTGTAATTCCTTTGCCAGCGGAGCTTTGGGCTATTGAAAGTTATGATATTTTAAAAAGTAAAATGCAAGAAATTATTAATGCTTATCAAAAACAAGATTTTAAAGATTATTATGTTATTCAAACTCTTTATGAGGAAAATAGAAAAATAAAAAAAGAGTTTTTTTATAGTTTGCAGCAACTTTATAAAGAATATGTTCCTATTAAAATTCACAGAAGTGCTGCTATTCAAAAAATGATTACTTATAGATTGGAGCCTCAGAAGAGTGAAAGATATTATGATGAGTATTTAAGAGTTGCTGAAGTTATTGAAGGTGTCGATGATATTAAGACAGTATGAATATTTGTAAACTGGTTTACAAATATTCATAAATATTTATATTTAGGAAATAGAAATGAAATTAGATATAGATATACTTAATACTATTAAGAGCAGGGTAGGAAGTGTCACTCATATTGAGAGTAATTGTGATAAAGAAGAAGCTAGATATAGACAACTTAAAGAAGAGATTAAAGCTAGGACTTTAGAGGAGGCCGTTAATAAGGTGGAATTGTCTAAGGCATTATATGAAATAAAGAAAAATAAATTATATAAATTTGATGGATATGATAATTTTTATGAGTTTTGTTTGGATTATAAGTTTAGTAGGACTATGATATATAGGTATATTAAAATAGGTGCTTATCTGGAAAGAGAAAGTATCAGTGAGCAAGATATTATAGATAGTTCTTTAAATAAGATTATTAATGATATAAGAGTTAAGAGGAATTCTTCATATTGCAAGCCTGTTGTTGTGAAATTTAATTTAAAAGATAAAGAGAAACAGTTAGTTCTTGTGAAAAATAAACAAAAACTTGAAAAGTTTTTGCTTAAGTGTTTGTTAGATAATTGGGAATCATTTATGGTATGATGTTATATGGTTATATGGCTATGGCTTATGTGAGGGTGAGAGATGTTATACTATAAACTAAATATCTAGATATTTAGTTTATAGTATAACATCTCTCACCCTCACATAAGCCATAGCCATATAACCATATAACATCATACCATAAATGATTCCCAATTATCTAACAAACACTTAAGCAAAAACTTTTCAAGTTTTTGTTTATTTTTCACAAGAACTAACTGTTTCTCTTTATCTTTTAAATTAAATTTCACAACAACAGGCTTGCAATATGAAGAATTCCTCTTAACTCTTATATCATTAATAATCTTATTTAAAGAACTATCTATAATATCTTGCTCACTGATACTTTCTCTTTCCAGATAAGCACCTATTTTAATATACCTATATATCATAGTCCTACTAAACTTATAATCCAAACAAAACTCATAAAAATTATCATATCCATCAAATTTATATAATTTATTTTTCTTTATTTCATATAATGCCTTAGACAATTCCACCTTATTAACGGCCTCCTCTAAAGTCCTAGCTTTAATCTCTTCTTTAAGTTGTCTATATCTAGCTTCTTCTTTATCACAATTACTCTCAATATGAGTGACACTTCCTACCCTGCTCTTAATAGTATTAAGTATATCTATATCTAATTTCATTTCTATTTCCTAAATATAAATATTTATGAATATTTGTAAACCAGTTTACAAATATTCATACTGTCTTAATATCATCGACACCTTCAATAACTTCAGCAACTCTTAAATACTCATCATAATATCTTTCACTCTTCTGAGGCTCCAATCTATAAGTAATCATTTTTTGAATAGCAGCACTTCTGTGAATTTTAATAGGAACATATTCTTTATAAAGTTGCTGCAAACTATAAAAAAACTCTTTTTTTATTTTTCTATTTTCCTCATAAAGAGTTTGAATAACATAATAATCTTTAAAATCTTGTTTTTGATAAGCATTAATAATTTCTTGCATTTTACTTTTTAAAATATCATAACTTTCAATAGCCCAAAGCTCCGCTGGCAAAGGAATTACAACCTTAGTAGCAATCATCAAAGAATTAATAAGCTCTTTATTGACCGAAGGAGGAGTATCAATCAATATATAATCATATTCTCCCAAATAAGGAGTTAAGATTGTTTTTAGTTTATATTCCTGACCAATAATATTTTCCCCTGAGAATTGAGAAAGCTTAATATGAGATGGAGCGAAATGCAAATCATCTGTTATTTTATGAACAATACTCATAAAAGACTTTTTAGATTTCAAAACTTCATAAATATTATATTCTCTTATATCAATTTTGTTCTCAAAATAAGGAAGAAAATAAGAAGTAACGCTGGCTTGAGAATCAATATCTATAAGTAAAGTTTTATATTTTTTAGAAGAAAAAATATAACCCAACATTATTGCCGACACGCTTTTGCCAACGCCACCCTTAATTGAAGAGATAGCGATAACATCCTTCATATAATACTCCTAGAACTCACTTTATACCCCTAGAATCCAAGCATTTAAACCTTTTATCATAAAAAAGTTTATCCAAATTATCTTCGGAAACCAGGAGCTCCTCAGACAAAGAATTCATAACACCGATATCTTTTGCCTTAATTGAGATATCAAGTTTTTTAACCTTATTTTTTATTGTAAAATAAGAAATGTTATTAACTTTTGCCAAAAAAAGAGGAGTATAATATTTTTTACCTTCATACTCAATAAAAAAACTATTCAAATTCATTTTTATTTTTTCTGTCAAATTCTATTATCCTTTTACAATTTATTTTTTCAACTTACTTCTAATAAAACTTTGAGCCTCTTCACTCAAAAGCAATTCTCTTTTTTTAAAGAATAAATCTTTAGAAGAAATTACACCTTCTATTTTATTTTTTTTTATATATCTTGACAAATAAGAAGAATCACTATAGCCCATTTCTTTCGAAAACTCTTTTAGATTTTTTAAAGAGTTTAAAAAATTAAGTGTAACACGCACAACTTTTATCCCCTAAACAAATATTTATTTATAATTATTGATATATATATAATTATAAACCATGACCATCATTTTGTAAATGAAATTGACAAAATAATTATTTTAGTATATAAATTATTTAGATTTAGTATATAAATTATATTGAATTTAGTATATATTAGAGTTAGTATATAAATTATTATTGGAATGGGTATATGTTATGATTAAATATACGAGTTATTATTGTAATTAGTATACATTATGATTAATATATAAACTATTATTGGCATTAGTACATAAATTTTAGAATTTACTTTGTTTTGATAGGCATCAAAGAGATAAAAAAGACCCAAATAAAGGTCTTAAAACAAACTGAAATAAAGGATAAATCGATGAAAAATTTAAATTTCTTTTTATATAATAACAGTAAGCTTAAGAAAAATCAAGTTAGGCTAATAAAACTAATATCTGTCTTAAAATATTTAAATATCCACAGACTAGGATATAATCAACAAGACATACTTAATTTAATTAATTTTTTCCTAAAGAAAGAAGGTTACAAAATAATCAAGATGAAAACCTTACAAAAAGACTTAGGATTTATGAAGAAGAACCATATAATTAAAGCTTTTATAATAAGGCTTGGAGAATACAAAGGTTCGAAGATAAAATACGTACCGAGAAAAAATGCATATCGAAGATTAGGTCGAGTACTTGATGCAACCGAAGAATTATTAGAAAAAACATTCAACATTTTATACAAAATGAGCAAAGAAGGAAGAGCAAAAAATAGGAAAGAGGCAAAAAATAGCACAAAAAATAGCAGTGTATATTATACTACGTATAATAATATAAATAATATGATAGATCGAGCAAAAAAAACGACGAAATTTAAGAGAAAAATAAAAAAATCCAACAAAAAAACGTGAAAAAAATTGAAAAAAAATAAAAAAAGCGAAAAAAAATTTTTTCAAAAAATGGCAAAAAGAAAAAGAGTTGAAAAAAACATAACAAAAAAAGCGAGAAATTGAAAAAAAACGGCAAATTAGGCACAAATCAAAAGAAAACAAGAAAAAAAAAGAAGAAAAACGAGAAGATGATTTTAAAACAAATAGCGAAATCAAAAAATCAAGAAATTATTAAAAAAATTTTAGAAAAAAACGGAGTTAAAAAAACAAAAAAATTTTCAGACAAAAAAGCTCACAAAAAAACTCAATTTATAGTCTTTTTTTTGAGATTTAACGGGCAAAAATTAGGAAGGGTGTATGAAACTACAAACTTGCAAAAAAACACCCTTAAAATCGAAAATTGAGGGTCCCAAATTTTATGAGAATTTAGGATGAATTTAGAGGGCAAAATTTAGGATTTACAAAAAGGGAATTGAACATATTAAGAAAAACAAAAAAATTTTAAAAAAAATAGAATAATCAGACAAAAAAAGAAGCTACTTTTTCAGGTTTTCAATTAAGTAAACGAAAAAAATAGCGCTATCTTTAACAAGATTTTTTGAATTTTTTAAATCTTTTAAATATTTATAGGGAGAATGTTTAATTATAAATTTTATTTGGGAAGAATTTACAAATGAAGAAAAACCATTTTCCTATCAATCCAACCCAATGAAAAACCACTGAGCAAATAGCATTATATAGCAATAGATTGTTTTTTCAAGCAACAATTTTGGAAAGATGAGTTTTAGATCGAACCAAATCAGAAAGGCAGAAGAATAAGGAATTAGGGCAAAGCAGAAGATGAAAACAGGTAGAACAAAAAAAAAGAAAACCCCTTGGGGAAGGGGATTATTTAAAAGAATGTATGGTATGAAGTAAATATTGATAATAAATTCTTTTAATTTTAAAAAAGGAGAATATTTAATAACTAAGTATTAGTTCAAAAAAATGAGCATTTCAAGTTTTTCAAAAATATTCCTAATATTTTTTTCTTAAAAAGGAATAGATAGATGTACTAAAAACAATTATTATTGGCGTTAAAGGAAGGAAAGGGAAAAATAATTAATTAGAAGGAAAGGGAAATTTTTTTATAAAGTGTGATGAAATTTGGAAGCGAAAAAAATGAACGCATGGGCAATTGATAGTACTAATTGTATTTAATAAAAAAGAAGAAAAATACGAATATTAGTAAATAGTATAAATAATATAATAAAAATGAATTAAGAGGAGAGAGATGATATATAATTGCTATAGGGAAAAGGTAGAGAGGATATTTAAGAAAAGAAAAGTCCCTACTCCTACGTCTTATTTTGGAGAGGATTGATAGGAGTGACGGGGACTGCTGATAGAATGCTTTCTACCGTATTTATATCTAAGTATAATATTATTTTATTTTTTTAATTTTGTAAATATTTTTAAAAAATTTTATTATATAAAAGGAGAGGTATTGCAAGTAAATGGATTATAAAATGTGGTAGACTCCAAGGAGAATATTAAATACAAAGGAGCTACCAACAATTAATATTAAAGAGTGATATTCAATATAGTAATATAACAATAAGTTTAAATAATTAAGTACAAACAATTATACTAAATAAAAGTAAGATTATTCTCTAATATTGAAAGAAAGGTCAAAATTTTTTATAGCTTTTAAAAGTTTCATGTGACCCAGTTGCAAAGGAGAGAGATTTTTATTGTTATTTTTGAAATGTAATTTTTGGGTTATTTTTTTATTGAAAGCCTGCATTTCTTGAATTTCGATGGAGGTTGGTTCATAATCGATCCACTTTTTATCGACCCAACCTTTTTCCCACTCATAGTAAGTTTCATTGTAGCTAGTACCATGAGACTCATCGAAATGTCTAGAGAGAGCAGATATTATTTTAGCGCCATACTGAAGCATTTTATCTGTTTCTGTAGTAGATATAAATTCATCATAATCATAAGTTTTGCCGGTCTGCATATTAACGATATCAACAATCAACTTAAAAGTGTTTATGCAATTGAGAGCAATATTGCCAAAAGGCAGTTCAGGATCACTTAAGCAAGAGATATTAACTTTGTATTTATCTTTCAAGCTTCTAGGTATTTTAAAGAAGTCAACAATAAATCCATGAACTTTAGCTTTATAATTTGCTTCATATTGAGAATCTCTCAAAAGGTGTTCTTGGAAAGCTTTTGTCATATGTTGCTCATAATTGACCATTACAGGCAACTTTTTTTTTAGAGCACTGTCTTGTTTAATATTTTCCATCTTATATCCTCAGAAATCAAAAATTATTTGTTTTATGCTAACATAATACATTTAACATTATACATTATTATAATATATATTAAATAAGAATGAATATAAATAGCTAATATTTTTTTAGTAAATTTTTAATAAAAAAATAAAGACTGATTGATAATTTATTCATAATTAAATTTATGGTTAACATTGTTTTTTTATTAGTTTGTGATAAATTTAATTTATCTTTAACCTTTAACCATTTATAAGAAGCTTTGAGCAAGCAATTTTCTCAAGGCTTCTTATTGCTTATCCCCCTAATAATTCTCTTTTAGCTTAATATTTGATTGTATACAAATGTC
>NZ_AYOT01000103.1 GCF_000500045.1 Borrelia persica No12
TTGTTCTTCATATACAGTACTTATACCTTCTAATTCTTCTCTAGTATATGGCATAGCAGATAAATCAGTTCCTGGCAATGTTCTACAAAGTCCACTTATTGCACATTTTCTTAGCATAAACACTGGCTTCTCTCTCCATACTGCTGTATTTCTACTACACTCTCCTAAAAGAACTGAAAAGCTATAACATTTTCCTTCGCTAGTACTCATATATGCAGTACACTGTAAGTCTTCTTTTTCTATTATATTACCTTTAGCATCAACTCTATAAGTCTTTAGCTTTTCTTCTTTAAATGAAAAATCTCTACTATCATATCCATACTCATATACTCTTTTAAGCAAAGTTTGATATGCTACTACAACTGTTGGTCTCCCATTAAATGGGATTATATATGCTTCTTTTTTAAATGGATTAAGATTATTTATCTTAAGCAAAGTTAAAATATCACGTTCTGATTGTAAATCTATTTTATCTAATCCATACATACATTTGTATGAATTCCATAATTTTAAAATATCTTCTGACGTAATTTCACTAATATATTTGTTAATAATTTCTTGCATATTTGTTTTTGATAGATTTGCACTCATCAAACCTCTCCTTTTACTTATTATGTCTTATAATAAAAATATTATAACAAAAAAACTAAAAAAATTAACAAATAATATTTAATAATAATAAAAAAATTTTATAAAATAGTGAATTACTAAAATTGACAATAAAAACTTAGGTCCTGATTAAAAATTCTCAAAAAGAATACTTAATCAAGACCTAAAAGCCTTTGTGAACTGAACACAATAAATATTAGGAGTGCTAAATGAATAGTACTACTAACGACAATTAGAATACAACAAATTCAAAGTAAAATCAACTATTGTTATTAAACAACTTATACTTTATATATTTATCCCACGAAAAATTTAGTTAGTCGTTTTAATAAAATTGTGTTTTGTACTTTCAAATTCATCCATCATTTGTTCAAGTAAATCCCTTTTACTTAAAAAAAGTTTATCCATTAAAAAACTAGTAAATTTTGCATTTTTTTTATAAAAATCATAGCTTGCTTGATTTTTTAGTTGAAATCTTAATGGTTTTATTGGATTTTGTCTTGATTTTTTAAATTTTTCACATCCTTTGCTCCTTATCAAATGCAAAACTTCCCTAAAACCATTTTCCAATACATAATTTTCTTCAATAATACCTTGTTCTATAGCTGTTGCAATCTTTAAATAATTATATGCCTGAGATTTTGCTACATCATAAGAACCTAAAAAGTCACTAAATTTTTTATATCCATCATATCTATAATAATGATTATCCTTTATTTCTTTTAGAATTTTCATTGCTTCCAATTTATTATAGATACCTTCCTTGAAATTCGATTTTAATTTCAATTTAAGTTCATGATACCTTTCTTTTTCCTTCTCTTCTAAAGAAAGACCATTATTATTACAAAGTATAATATTTTTATCGTTGCTCATTATCCTTTTATTAATTTTCATACTATTAACCCTTATAATAAATTTTTCCAACCGTTGGAAAAATTTATTTTGATAAATTATTTCATATAATTTTCACTTATTTGATATAAAAAAGTATTTAATATATTTTCATATTCTATAATATAATCTTTACTTAAATCGAATTCACAGTTGTCTGCTATCTTTCTATTTAAATCCTCCCTTTCAGATATAGTTCCTAAAAAATTTTTCTTAAATTTTAAAATATCCAAAAGATATTTATGCGTATTATTCTTTTTAAATCTTGTTATAAAGATATAAACGGATAAAGCAATTTCCAAATCTCTTATAAAGAAATCTAAAACTTCAAAACTTTCAACAGCCCACTTCTCTGCAGTCATTGGCACTATAACATAATTGCTACATACTAAAGCATTTGTTAATGTAAAATCTAAACTAGGATTAGTGTCTAATATTATATAATCATAACCTATTTCCAAGCGTCCTATTTCGACTTTTAATTTAAATTCTTTGAGTATGCCTTTAAAAGAAGCTCGATTCACCTTATGCAAGGTAACATAACTTGGAATTAGATCTAAATTATCGTTAATATTGATAATTGATTTATTAATAGATATTGTGTCCATCAGTACTTCATGTATATTTTGATTAACCAAGTTAATATTCAGTTCTTTGATCTTTCCATAAAAATAACTGGTAACTGATGCTTGAGTATCCATATCTATTAGAAGCACTTTATATTTTTTAGCCAATAAAGTTGAAAGTATAATTGCACTTGTGCTTTTTCCAACACCACCTTTAATTGACGCAATCGTAATTATTTTTGGTTTCTTTCTATCCATTTTATTATGATTCCCCTATTTGATAATTTTTTTCGATAAAATTCATACACTTGTCTTTCTAACTTTGTCAACATCTCAAATAGAAATTTGCTATATTGTGTCCCAATTTTCTCTTTTTTAAGCAAACGAGAAATTCCTTTTATATAACAAAAAATACTGCCTTTTTGAAATCTGAATTCTATGTAACAAACCTTTGAGAAAGTATATGTCTTTATAATGCCATTTTCTTCATATTTTGTTATAACATTTTGTATTGGTTTTCTATATCCATAAAATATCCCTAAAAACTTATCGTTTTCTTTCAAAGAAAACAAGTTGAACTCATTAATTTTTTCTCTGTTAAATAAACCTCTGAATGAGATAAAAAATTTTCCTTTTTGATTTTTATTGACTCCAAATACATATAAGTCATTTAATATTTTTGTATGATATATTTTCCGACTATCAATGTTTTCTATCTTTACAAAGATACCTTTCTTTTCTTTTGGTGTAATTTCAACTTTTTTTTCTTTTAGGCGTTCTAATACGCTCTCCATTAATTACCCTCAAGTTACGATTTTCTCACTCTCTCTTATTTTTAAATATCCTTTTTCTTCTATTATTTCGAAGATTTCGTTGTAATAATGGTTGTTAAATGTTTTTTTATAGTCCAATGTTTCTTGTTTACCCAAATACTCCCTAAGTATTGGGAACAAAATTGCTCTATCCACTTTCCTAGAAAATTGATCCACTAGTATGCTAAATATGTTGATCTCAAGATTCTTCTTTTCTGCTTCTTCATCCTTTACCTGTGGTACCGTTTTTTTAAGTTTCGCAATGACTTTTTTTAAGTCTGGGTACTTTTTATTCTCGATTATAAAATGGGGCTTTTCTTTGTATTTCTCGCTTATCTCAGACATTCGTATTTTAAGTTCAGATTTTTCATAACCCTGTTTCTCCAATTTCAACATCGCATTTTCAAGTATCTTATCCATCTCTTCTCGTCTCAAAAC
>NZ_AYOT01000104.1 GCF_000500045.1 Borrelia persica No12
TTGTTCTTCATATACAGTACTTATACCTTCTAATTCTTCTCTAGTATATGGCATAGCAGATAAATCAGTTCCTGGCAATGTTCTACAAAGTCCACTTATTGCACATTTTCTTAGCATAAACACTGGCTTCTCTCTCCATACTGCTGTATTTCTACTACACTCTCCTAAAAGAACTGAAAAGCTATAACATTTTCCTTCGCTAGTACTCATATATGCAGTACACTGTAAGTCTTCTTTTTCTATTATATTACCTTTAGCATCAACTCTATAAGTCTTTAGCTTTTCTTCTTTAAATGAAAAATCTCTACTATCATATCCATACTCATATACTCTTTTAAGCAAAGTTTGATATGCTACTACAACTGTTGGTCTCCCATTAAATGGGATTATATATGCTTCTTTTTTAAATGGATTAAGATTATTTATCTTAAGCAAAGTTAAAATATCACGTTCTGATTGTAAATCTATTTTATCTAATCCATACATACATTTGTATGAATTCCATAATTTTAAAATATCTTCTGACGTAATTTCACTAATATATTTGTTAATAATTTCTTGCATATTAGTTTTTGATATTTTGTTAGTATTTTCCATTATAAATGTCCTATATATAATATATTTTTTTATATTATATACCAAAAACTAATATTTGTCAAATATTGAAAGGATTGAAAAAAAAGACTATGTTCAAAACTCTGAATCATCAACATCAAACATTAATTAATATCAAACATAAAAATTTAAGCTTAGTTAAAAACTCTTAAAAGAATACTTAACTAAGCCTAAATGCCTATGAAATGTCGAACATTTTATAGGTAGCACTAATAATGATCAGAACTACTAACGATAACTAGAATACAATAAATTCAAAGTAAAATCAACTCTTATTTCTGATAACTAATTATTAGCATCTTGCATATCTTCATTCAAGGAAAATTATGTTCTATATACTAATTGTTCACAAATATTTATTTGATCAATGACCTTTACAATGGGTAAACTCATTCATAAGTTCCTCAAGTAAATCTTTTTTATTCCAAAAAAGTTTGTCTAATACAAAACCTGTAAATTTAGCATTTTTTTTATAAAAATCATAACTTTCATAACTCTTAAGTTGAAAACGAAGTGGTTTGATAGGGTTCTGTTTTGACTTTTTAAGCGTAGTACCATGCTTATCTCTAATCGACAACAAAGACATAGTAAGTCCATTTTCTATGATAAATTTTTCTTCTAGCAATCCTTCTGCTATGGCATTTGCTATTCTAATATAATCATACACTTGAGTTCGCGCGATTCTATAATTCTTTGCGAATGAATTAAAACTATTATATCCATCTAATTTATAATATTCATTGTCTTTTATTTCCTTTAAGATTTTAATAACTTCTATTTTATGAAAAATTTCTTTTTTAAAATTATTAACCAGACTTTCTTTTAATTTTTGATAATGCCTATATTTATGATCTTCACTACTTACATTTTCTTCCAAATTTCTTTTATTTACTATTATTTTCATAATATCTCCTTAATTTATTCAAGTTTTTTGACTTGTCCCGATTTGGGACAAGTCAAAAATGGCCGATATGATCCCTATACAACAGCTTTCGTTTTAATCAAGAATTT
This sequence comes from Borrelia persica No12, assembly GCF_000500045.1. GTDB lineage: Bacteria > Spirochaetota > Spirochaetia > Borreliales > Borreliaceae > Borrelia > Borrelia persica. The sequence continues at coordinate 1,627 of NZ_AYOT01000104.1, forward strand.
ACTAATAGCGTTTTTATATTCGTACATATAATCCTTGTTAAAACAAAAATCAGAATTACCTGCTATATTTCTATTTAAATCTTCTCTTTCAGAGATAATACCCAAAAAATCCCTTCTATTTTTTACCAAATTTGCAAATTCTTTATGTGAGTTATTTCTTTTAAATCTTGTTATAAGTAAAAAAACAGATAGTTTCAAGTCTAACTTGCTCAAAAAAAAATCAAATAAGTCTAAACATTCAACAGCCCATTTTTCAGCAATTATTGGTACTATGATATAATCACTAGTCAATAATGCATTTTTCAACATAAAATCAAAACTAGGTGCTGTATCCAGTATAATATACTCATAATCATGACAAAAACAACTTAAAGTTGATTTAAGCAACAATTCTTTAAATTCTATTTTGTCTTCATTAAGCATATGTAAGTTTAAATAACTTGGCAATAGATCTAAGTTACTATCAATACTCACTATTGCCTTTTCAATAGCTAATTCATTTGTCAAAACTTCGTATATATTGCTATTTTTTAAGTCCATATTATGTTCTTGTATTTTGCTATAAAAATAACTAGTAACCGATGCTTGAGTATCCATATCTATTAAGAGTACCTTATATTTTTGAGCCAATAAAGTTGAAATTATAATTGCACTTGTACTTTTGCCAACACCGCCCTTGATTGATGCAATTGTAATTATTTTTGGTTTTTTTCTATCCATTTTGTTATCAAACCTCCATTTGGCAATTCCTTATCATAAAATTTGTATACCTCATTTTCTATATTTAGTAATATTGCGATCAAAGACTTACAATACTTTTTATTTAGTTTTTCTTTTTTAAGTAAATAGGAAATTCCCGCTATATAACAACAAACACTTCCTTTTTTAAATCTGAATTCTATATAATAAATTTTTGAAAATGTAGACGCTTTCATGATACCATTTTCTTCGTATCTTCTAACTACATTTTTTATTGGTTTTCTAAATCCATAAAATATTCCTAAAAATTTGTCATCATCTCTTAAAGAAAATAAACTGAAAAATTCCACTTTCTCTCTGTCAAAGAGTCCCCTAAACGAAATAAAAAACTTATGTTTTTGATTCTTATTAATTCCAAATCCATAAAAGTCCAACATTATTTTGGTATGGTATATTCTTCTACCATTAATATTTTCTATTTCAATAAAGATAGGTTTGTCTTTTTTTTCTTTTAGGCGTTCTAATACACTCTCCATTAATTACCCTCAAGTTACGATTTTCTCACTCTCTC
>NZ_AYOT01000105.1 GCF_000500045.1 Borrelia persica No12
TTGTTCTTCATATACAGTACTTATACCTTCTAATTCTTCTCTAGTATATGGCATAGCAGATAAATCAGTTCCTGGCAATGTTCTACAAAGTCCACTTATTGCACATTTTCTTAGCATAAACACTGGCTTCTCTCTCCATACTGCTGTATTTCTACTACACTCTCCTAAAAGAACTGAAAAGCTATAACATTTTCCTTCGCTAGTACTCATATATGCAGTACACTGTAAGTCTTCTTTTTCTATTATATTACCTTTAGCATCAACTCTATAAGTCTTTAGCTTTTCTTCTTTAAATGAAAAATCTCTACTATCATATCCATACTCATATACTCTTTTAAGCAAAGTTTGATATGCTACTACAACTGTTGGTCTCCCATTAAATGGTATTATGTATGCTTCTTTTTTAAATGGATTAAGATTATTTATTTTAAGCAAAGTTAAAATATCACGTTCTGATTGTAAATCTATTTTATCTAATCCATACATACATTTGTATGAATTCCATAATTTTAAAATATCTTCTGACGTAATTTCACTAATATATTTGTTAATAATTTCTTGCATTATGTTATTTATATTTTTCATTATTATCTCCTTGCTTATGATATACAAAATATTATAACATAATTTTTATGTTTTTTTAACAAAAAACATAAAAATTATCAAAAAAATAAAATTAAAAAAATGAATTGATTTTAAAAACTTTCAACTAACAAATTAGAGCTTAATTAAATATTCTTTTCAGAATGCTTAATTAAGCTCTAAAGGCTTATGAATTTGATCATAAACAAGGTAGTACTAATATGATTAGCACTACTAATAATAGTTAGAATACAATAAACTTAAAATAAAATCAACTCTTGTTTTAAACAATGCAATAAATATATTATTTAAGATTTTACATATTTTTTTATACTAAACTTAGTTATAAGCAAATTTCAAACTCAATTTTCTGTTTTAAGTTATGTTTTATAAGTTAAATTGTGCATATTCCTTTTAATTATCCTTAAAACCTCTTAAGGTCTCATATCTTTTTCTAAATTCATCAAGCCAGTCTCTTTTTTCTCTAAACAAAGTATCCATTACAAAACTAGTAAATTTTGAATCTTTTTTATAATAATCATAACTTTCTTGACACTTAAGTTGAAAACGAAGTGGTTTTATTGGATTTACTTTTGACTTCTTAAGAGAAATTCCTTCTTTATTTCTCAAAAAAGAAATAGTGTACTTAATCCCATATTCTATAACAAACTGCTCTTCTAATAATCCTTCTTCAAAGGCATCTCCTATTCTAAGATATTCATACACCTGACTTCTGGCAAGTCTAAAATTTTTTGAAAACGAATTAAAACTATTATGTCCATCTAATTTATAATATTTGTTATCTTTTATTTCTTTTAACGCTTTTATAGTCTCTATTTTATGAAAAATTTCTTTTTTAAAATTATTTATTATTTTTTCTTTTAATTTGTTATAACGTTGAATCTTAGAATCATGATTTGTATCCTCTAAATTTCTACTATCTATTTTTAACCTTGATCTTAATTTCATAACAACCTCCAGATTATCTATATTTCTTTAAGTTGTCTGCTAAGCAGACAACTTACTACATAAAAACAATAATCATTTAATACTTTGAACACTATTTAAAAAGATACTAACAGCACTTTTATATTCTTTCATATAATCTTTATTTGAAGAAAAAATAGAATTACTTGCTATATTTTTATTCAAGTCTTCTCTCTCAGAAATGATACCCAAAAAATTATCTTTATTTTTCAACAAACTAGCATATTCTTTATGCGTATTATTGTTTTTAAATCTGGTCACAAGCACAAAAACAGGAACATTTAATTCTAAATTATTGAAAAAATAATAAAATAAATCCAAACATTCAATTGCCCACTTTTCGGGAACAATAGGTACAATTATGTAATCACTACTCAATAATGAATTTCTATATGTAAAATCAAAACTAGGAGTCGTATCTAATATAATGTATTCGTAATCATTACAAAAGCAATCTAAATTTAATTTAAGTAGAAGTTCCTTAGAATCTATTCTATCGTCGTTAATTTTGTGTAAAGTCAAGTAGCTGGGAATAAAATCTAAATTGTTATCAACGTTTATGATCGCTTCTCTAACATTTAAATTATCAATTAAAACTTCATATATATTTGTTATGCGTAAATCTATACTAAGTTCCCTTATTTTATCCTTATAATAACTCGTAATTGAAGCTTGTGTATCCATATCTATTAAAAGTACTTTATATCTTTGAGACAACAATTTTGCGAATATTATCGAACTCGTACTTTTACCAACACCACCTTTCATATTTGCAATACTAATTATTTTGCTTTTTTTTTTATCCATTTACTTATGATGCCCCCATTTGGTAATTTTTTATCGTAAAATTCGTATATTTGTTTTTCTAAATTTGTTATTATTTCAAGTAATGTTTTGCAATATTTTGAATTTAACTTTTCTTTTTTAAACAAATAAGAAATTCCTACAAGATAACAAAATACGCTACCTTTTTCGAATCTAAATTCTATGTAATAAGCCTTTGAGAAGGTAGATGCCTTCATAACACCATTTTCTTCATACCTCCTAACTACATTTTTTATTGGTCTCCTATATCCATAAAATATTCCTAAAAACTTATCATCACCTCTTAAAGAGAATAAATGAAATGCTTCTATTTTTTTCTGATTAAACAATCCTCTAAAAGAAATAAAAAATTTATGTTTTTGGTTTTTATTAACTCCAAATATGTATAAGTCATTCATTATTTTTGTGTGATATAACATTCTGTTGTTATTGTTTTCTATCTTCACAAAAATGAGTTTTTTTTTACTTTGCGTAATTTCAACTTTTTTTTCTTTTAGGCGTTCTAATACGCTCTCCATTAATTACCCTCAAGTTACGATTTTCTCACTCTCTCTGATTTTTAAATATCCTTTTTCTTCTATTATTTCGAAGATTTCGTTGTAATAATGGTTGTTAAATGTTTTTTTGTAGTCCAATGTTTCTTGTTTACTCAAATACTCCCTAAGTATTGGGAACAAAATTGCTCTATCCACTTTCCTAGAAAATTGATCTACTAGTATGCTAAATATGTTGATCTCAAGATTCTTCTTTTCTGCTTCTTCATCCTTTACCTGTGATACCGTTTTTTTAAGTTTCGCAATGACTTTTTTTAAGTCTGGGTACTTTTTATTCTCGATTATAAAATGGGGCTTTTCTTTGTATTTCTCGCTTATCTCAGACATTCGTATTTTAAGTTCAGATTTTTCATAACCTTGTTTCTCCAATTTCAACATCGCATTTTCAAGTATCTTATCCATCTCTTCTCGTCTCAAAACCAGTTTGCTTTTAATC
>NZ_AYOT01000106.1 GCF_000500045.1 Borrelia persica No12
TTGTTCTTCATATACAGTACTTATACCTTCTAATTCTTCTCTAGTATATGGCATAGCAGATAAATCAGTTCCTGGCAATGTTCTACAAAGTCCACTTATTGCACATTTTCTTAGCATAAACACTGGCTTCTCTCTCCATACTGCTGTATTTCTACTACACTCTCCTAAAAGAACTGAAAAGCTATAACATTTTCCTTCGCTAGTACTCATATATGCAGTACACTGTAAGTCTTCTTTTTCTATTATATTACCTTTAGCATCAACTCTATAAGTCTTTAGCTTTTCTTCTTTAAATGAAAAATCTCTACTATCGTATCCATACTCATATACTCTTTTAAGCAAAGTTTGATATGCTACTACAACTGTTGGTCTCCCATTAAATGGTATTATGTATGCTTCTTTTTTAAATGGATTAAGATTATTTATTTTAAGCAAAGTTAAAATATCACGTTCTGATTGTAAATCTATTTTATCTAATCCATACATACATTTGTATGAATTCCATAATTTTAAAATATCTTCTGACGTAATTTCACTAATATATTTGTTAATAATTTCTTGCATATTTGTTTTTGATATGTTATTTATATTTTTCATTATTATCTCCCTACTATTTGTTTAATAATATAAGACAAGTATATAAAAAATATATTTTTTTGTCAAATTTTTTAGTGAAAAAAGATTAATTATCATAAAAAATAGGTCTTTGTTAGTAATTCTTTGAAAAGAATTACTAACAAAGACCTAAAGTCTGTATAAATTGAACAAATAATAAGGCGATCCTAAAATGATTAGTCACCTAACGGAATTTAGCATACAATAAATTTCAAGTAAAATCAACTACTATTTTAAACAATTCGATAGCCCATCTATATTAGTTAAATTTTAAATTTTTAAATTTTTTCATAAATTCTTCCAATAAATCTTTTTTATCCTTATATAACTCATCCATTAAGAAACTAGTAAATTTTGCATTTTTTTTATAAAAATCATAACTTTCTTTATTTTTAAGCTGAAACCTCAATGGCTTGATTGGATTCCGTTTTGATTTCTTTACAGTTCTACTTCCTTCTTTAACTATTAAAATTAATGCATTATGGATACCATGCTCTATAATATATTCCTCTTTAAGAATACCCTCTTGCAATGCGCTGGCTAGTTTTAAATATGCATATGCTTGAGTCTTAGCTACTTTATATTCTTTAACGAAACTCTCAAAACTATTATGTCCATCTAATTTATAATATTCATTATCTTTTATTTCCTTTAGAATTCTCATGCTCTCTATTTTGTAATGAATTTCTCTTTTAAAATTTTCTTTTAATTTATCTTTTAAAGAATTATAATAATTCATCACATTTTCCTGTTCGTTGTTTCCCAAAACTCTATTATTTATCTTGATATTCATAGTCATATTTTTTATATAGTTCAGATTCTGAACTATATATGGTTTACTCCTTTGGTGATATAGATTTATACTTTGTTAAATTTCATTTTTCATTAGCTTTTTCCAAAAGGCAATCTAAAACAGATTGATATTCATATATGTAATCTCTGTTTAAATTAAAAATACTATTTTCTGCTATCGTTTTATTTAAATCCTCCCTTTCAGATATACAACCTAAAAAATTATCTTTTAACTGTAAATTATCCAGTAAATATTTATGAGATTTATTCTTCTTAAATTTAGTAATAAAAATAAAAGTCGGTATTTTTAACTTTAAATCCTTTATATAAAACTCTAATATTTGCAAACTTTCAACAGCCCATTTTTCTGCTGTCATTGGTACTATTATATAATTGCTAACAACAAGAGCATTCGTTAAAGTATAATCCAAACTAGGATTCGTATCTATTATTAGATAGTCATGTTTTATCTTTAAAAAAGATAATGCTTCATTCAATTTTAATTCTTTAAAATTAATCACTTCTTTATTAAATAAATGAAGACTTAAATAACTAGGAATTAAATCTAAGTTTTCATATATTGAAATAATAGATTTATTAATGTTCATAGTACCTTTGAGAACCTTATATATGTTTCTAGCAACTATATTGAAATTTTTTTTTTCAAAAATCTCATAAAAATAGCTAGTAATTGATGCTTGCGTGTCCATATCTATTAAGAGCACCTTATATTTTTGAGCCAACAATGTCGCAAGTATAATTGCGCTTGTACTTTTACCAACACCTCCTTTAATTGATGCTATAGTAATTATTTTTGGTTTTTTTCTATCCATTCTGTTATGATTCTCCTTTTTGAGGGTTTTTTGCCATAAAATTCATATACTTGACTTTCTAAATTTGTTAACATTTCACATAAAAATTTGCTATATTGTGTTTCTGTCTTTTCTTTTTTCAGCAAACGAGAAATTCCTTTAATGTAACAGAAAACACTTCCTTTTTTAAATCTGAATTCTATATAGCAAACCTTTGAAAAGGTATATGCTTTTATAATACCATTTTCTTCATATTTCGTTACAATATTTTGTATTGGTTTTCGATATCCATAAAATATTCCTAAAAATTTATCATCTTCCTTTAAGGAAAACAAATTAAATGTGTTTATCTTTTCTAGATTAAATAATCCTCTAAAAGCAATAAAAAACTTATTGCTTTGTCTCCTATGTACTCCAAATGCATACAAATCATTAATTATCTTCGTGTGATATATTTTTCTATTGTCAACAACTTCTATTTTAGCAAACATTGGTTTGCTTTTTTTTTCTCTTTGCTTAATGTCTGACTTTTTTGTCTTTAGGCGTTCTAATACACTCTCCATTAATTACCCTCAAGTTACGATTTTCTCACTCTCTCTGATTTTTAAATATCCTTTTTCTTCTATT
>NZ_AYOT01000107.1 GCF_000500045.1 Borrelia persica No12
TTGTTCTTCATATACAGTACTTATACCTTCTAATTCTTCTCTAGTATATGGCATAGCAGATAAATCAGTTCCTGGCAATGTTCTACAAAGTCCACTTATTGCACATTTTCTTAGCATAAACACTGGCTTCTCTCTCCATACTGCTGTATTTCTACTACACTCTCCTAAAAGAACTGAAAAGCTATAACATTTTCCTTCGCTAGTACTCATATATGCAGTACACTGTAAGTCTTCTTTTTCTATTATATTACCTTTAGCATCAACTCTATAAGTCTTTAGCTTTTCTTCTTTAAATGAAAAATCTCTACTATCGTATCCATACTCATATACTCTTTTAAGCAAAGTTTGATATGCTACTACAACTGTTGGTCTCCCATTAAATGGTATTATGTATGCTTCTTTTTTAAATGGATTAAGATTATTTATTTTAAGCAAAGTTAAAATATCACGTTCTGATTGTAAATCTATTTTATCTAATCCATACATACATTTGTATGAATTCCATAATTTTAAAATATCTTCTGACGTAATTTCACTAATATATTTGTTAATAATTTCTTGCATATTTGTTTTTGTTATAGTTTTACTATTAACATTCATATTTAATCTCCTTTATGGTTATAAGAAAATTATATAACAAAAACTAAAATTAATAAATACTTTTTATAAAAAAGATGAAAAATGCTTATATATCAAATATCTTATAAAGTGAATAAATTAAGATAATATTTTAGATCTTTATTATTAAGTCTTTGTAAAAACCTAATAATAAAGATCTAAATCTTCATAGACGATCCATAAAAGATGTGTACAATATGAACACATGCTAATAATAATAGAAATAAATTACATCAAATTCAAAATAAAATCAACTATTTTTTATCATAATCCAAATGACACTAAAAATTCTCATTAAACATATCATACTTTAAGTATTTTTACTTTAAGGAAAGTATCCACAAAATACAATAATTTATAATTATAAAAAAATATGGCTAAATGCAATATTACACAATTTATTCTTAAACTCCATCGAAACAGATCTATTATCCTTTTTTAATATTTTTCATCTGATAAAATTTTCAAATTCCTTCACAAATTCTTTAAGCAAATCTTGCTTTTCCCAAAAAAGCCTATCTAATATAAAACCTGTCAATTTTGCATTCTTTTTGTAATAATTATAACTTTCTTGAGTCTTAAGTTGAAATCTTAATGGTTTTACTGGATTCTGTCTTGACTTCTTTATTTTTATACTTTCTCTAGTTTGTATATAATGAAGTGAATCATGAATGCCATTCTCAATTATATACTCTTCTTCAACTAAACCTTCTGCCATAGCATTTGCTATCTTTAAATAAACATAAACTTGACTTTTAGCAAGTCGATAACTTTTTATAAAGCTATCGAAACTTCTATGCCCATCTAACTTATAATATTGTTCATCCTTTATTTCTTTTAAAATTCTAATACAATCTATTTTATAAAAAATTTCTTTCCTAAAATTAGCTTTTAACCTATCTTTTAACATATTATAATGTAAGATTTTATCCTCATTGTTAGTCAATGATTTCTGCTCGTCAGGATCTTCTTCATCTGTTAAAAGCCTCTTATTTAATTTAATTTCCATAATAAATCCTCCTTTTATATAATAGTCCGGATTCCGGACTATTATACTTTACTTATTTTTATATATGCTGTAAAAGAATAGATAATGCATTCTTGTATTCCTTGATATAATCTCTACTTAAGTCAAAACTTTCATTTTGTGCTATTTTTTTATTTAAGTCTTCTCTTTCGTGTATAAAACCTAAAAAACCTCTTTTTGATTGAACATACTTTAATAATTGTTTATGTGTGTTATTTCTCTTAAATCTAGTTACAAGAATAAAAATTGGAAGTTTTATTTTTAACTTTTTTATATAAAACTCTAAGAGTTCCAAACTCTCAATTGACCATTTTTCTGCTGTCATTGGTACTATTACATGGCTGCTAGATAATAATGCATTTGCCAATGTAAACTCTAAACTAGGATTCGTGTCAATTATGATATAGTCATATTTTTTTCTTAAAAAGATCAAATTATCTTTTAACCTCAGTTCTTTAAGAGGTATAGATTCACTAGCAAATTTATGCAAACTCAAATAACTGGGTATTAAATCTAAATTACTTTGAAGATTCACAACAGAATCATTGATATCTAACCTTTCTGTTAAGACTCTATATATATTTTTTTTCACTATGCTGATTTTTTGATTTGACAATTCCTTATAAAAATAACTAGTGGTTGATGCTTGTGTATCAATATCAATCAATAGCACTTTATAATTAAGTGTCAAAAGAGTTGAAAATATAATGGCACTTGTACTCTTCCCCACGCCACCTTTTATTGATGCAATTGCAATTACTTTTGGTTTTTCTCTATCCATCTTGTTATAAGTCCTCCGCTTGGTAACTTCTTGTTATAAAATTCATATACTTCTTTTTCTAGCTTTTTTATTATTGTCAGCAATATCTTGCAATACATCGTACTTAATTTCTCCTTTTTAACCAAAGAAGAAATTCCCTTAATATAACAAAAGACACTTCCTTTTTTAAATCTAAACTCTATATAATAAATTTTTGAGAAAGTGGATGTTTTCAGCATACCATTTTCTTCATATCTTCTCATAATATTCTTTATAGGTTTTCTATATCCATAAAAAATACCTAGAAACTTATCATCATCTTTTAAAGAAAATAAATGAAATATGACTTTCTTTTCTTTGAAAAGTTCCTTTAAAATAAGAAAAAACCTGTCATTTTTATTTTTATCTATTCCAAATAGATAAAAATCCTTTATAATTTTCGTATGATACAGTGTTCTATTATTTTTTTTTTCAATCTGAATGAAAATGTTATTACTTCTTTCAGGTTGCTTTGGAATACATATCATATCTTATGTTTAACCCCATTTATCATCATGATTTTTAGTCTTAAAATTTTTTTAACCATTCTCTAGTTTTGCGCATGCTTTCTTCATATCTCTTCTTATTTGCATTTTCTTCTACTTTATCCAAATATCTCATTGTTTTCCATTTCCCAATATTTTTGATTAAAAGGTTGATTTCGTTTGTTTCTTTTATTGCATTTTCTTCTTTTTTTTGTTCTTCAATTTTCCTTTTTTTTATTAAAATTTCTTTTTCTTTTATTGAAAAATTTGTTTCTTGTGTTTTTACTTTTGCTTCTTTTTTTGTTTTTTCTTTTTTATTTTTTTTATTTATTATTTTTTTATTACTATTTATATATTGACTGACATTTTTAGTTGCACTTTTTCGTTTAAAAATTTTAATTCCATTTTCTTCACAATATTTTTGTTGAGTTTTTTTTGTGAATCCGTATACAGCATTTGCATCATGTTCAACAATTGCATCTTTGGCTCTTAGTAATTTTTTTAAATTATGAAGACTGTATTTATTTACTGAGTATCTTATATAAGAACCATTTCCTTCTCCTAATCTTAATAAAGTTTTTTGAATGATGCCTTTATTGCATAGAAGAGCCAAATCTTTTCTCAATGTTCTAAGTGTAATTGGCTTAAGACCATCTTTGATTAAGAAAGTATTTAATGCGTTTAAAATAGTTGTTTGATTATATCTAATTGCATTTTTTTGATAGTAGGTAGTTATTGATAATAACTTATAATATCTTTTGTGGTATCCTTTTAATGGTTGTGAATAGCTTCTAATTTTAGCATTTGTATTGTTCATTTATTTTCTCCTTTATGGATATTTATATCATCCATAATAACTCAATTGTTAGTAAAAAGTAAACCTTTTATTTCGATAAATATTTTTTTGTAAAATTTTATAAAAAAATATACAAATATTACAACAAAAAAAGTTGACAAAATCAATTATTGCTATAATATTTTTGTTAGATTTGTGAGATTTTTATAACCATAAAGGAGTTTAATATGAATACAAATATATTAAAAAAAGTTAACAAAGGAGATAATATGCATCATATCAGTTTACAAGCTCAAAGAATATTTGAAGGTTTTGAAGCATTTTTGCCACAAATTCAAGAAGAAGAAAACGTTAAACAAAAGAAAACAAGCAAAATAAGTAAAGTAGGACGTAAGATACCTGGTATTAGAAAACATGAATGTTTTAAATTCAATAGCAAAGATGATTTTAGTAAACAAAGAGAAGCTTTAACCCGAGTTGGTGCAAGTGAAGTTGGGAGCATATTTATTGGCGAAGAAAGTTTGAATGAATTTATAATAACAAAAGTACTTAAATTATTAGACAGAGAAGTGCCATTTAAAGACAGTTTAAGTATGAGAAAAGGTAAAGTATTAGAGAATTTCTTATTTGATGAATTTATTCGGGAACATGGAGAGAGAGTTGAGGTTTTGCATAGAAATAAATATGCCAATGGAATAGATAAATATAACTACTTTAAGGAAATTTCTGGTGCAAAGAATTTAGTTGGATCAACAATTGATGGGTGGTTTATAAACAAAGAAGGTGAAGCTGAACTTTTAGAGCTTAAATCTAGTGATAGTTATCAGTTAAAAGAAGCTGCATTGGAATATAACCGTACTGGTAATTTTATAGAGAGTAAATATTTCTTTAAATATTATGTACAAGTACAAATACAACTTGCATGTACGGGTTTAAGCAAAGGCAATTTATTTTTGACAGTAGGGAATGAAGTAATTAATTGTGAAATTAAAAGGGATAACGATTTTGTTATTGAAGTAATT
>NZ_AYOT01000108.1 GCF_000500045.1 Borrelia persica No12
GGTAAACGTAAATATGCTTTTCTTAAAATCAAATACAAAGTTGATCTTAAAAATTATATGTATCTTAATGTCGACTCTAATATTAGAGATATTTACTCGCGTATTAAAAAGAATAACTATGGTGATATGGGATTAAGCTTTGAATATCAAGATTTCTTTGCTCCCGTTAATGAAATTAAAGGTGTTCATTGTCTTAATGTTTCTATTGCTGTAAAAGACGATCTTAACACTAAAATTACTGCTATTGAAAGTAGTGAATTTAAAGAAAATCAAAATGTTGAAATTAAAGATAATGAAATCTTAGATCTTGAGTTTACTGCTGAGAGGCTTATTATTGATATTTCATCATAAAAGGACACACTCATGTTAAAAATACCTTCTTTTCTTCAAGGCACTCAAGTAGAAAAAATAAT
>NZ_AYOT01000109.1 GCF_000500045.1 Borrelia persica No12
AATTCACGTTTTATTGCATTCTGGTTATCCGAAATACTTCAAATAATATATTCAAAAAACCAAACTCTAGATACTCTGGTACAGAACATTGATAGTGTCCTTTTTGCTTTACGATATATCGGCACACATGAATCTTTCAAAAAATTATTTAAAGCTTTTCTCAACGTTGATATCGAACCTAAAACTTCTGCTCCCGGAGTCATTGATATCAAACTTAAAAGTAATATTAAAACTAATATTATTTCATTTATTGTTTTTAGTGCTCCAGATGGACACAAATA
>NZ_AYOT01000110.1 GCF_000500045.1 Borrelia persica No12
TTAAAAATAAAGCTTGGATTATGACCATGTTGCCTAAAGAATATGAACATTCTATTTATGCTTTTATCAGAAAACTTATTCCTATTGGTCGTATACTTAAAATACAAAACCATGAAGGTATATATATTAAAGAATTTAACGGATAAGGAGTTTTTATGCAAAGCACAGAAGATACTGTTGTAAAACATGATGATACAGTTCACGTAAAAGACCTTAATAAGGTAAGTACAGTAACAGATAATGATCTTTTGGTTTTAGATGATGGTATTTCTAGTTGTAATGCCATTAGTTACGCAAATTTCT
>NZ_AYOT01000111.1 GCF_000500045.1 Borrelia persica No12
AGAAAAAATGACTTAAGAATGTACTTAAGTCATCAGTCAAAAAAAAGTATAACAAAAAACAACAAAAAAAATTCAAATTTAATACTATTATACTTAATATAACTTAATTTAGCAAAGAAACAAATCTTATTTCAAACTGTTTTTAATATCCTTATAAGCTTGTATTTTACTAGCCGAAGATAAGCCATAAACATTGTCAATTTCAGAAGTAGAGGCGTATTTCATTAATTCTTTGATCTCGAATGAGTTGTATCCTTTGGATTTAAGAGAAGCAATAAATATATTTCGGCAGATATGTAGAGACTTACGTTGTTTAAATCCAGATGATTTGAGTAGTGATTTAAACTGAATTGCAATTTTGTTTATATTAATTTTGTTGTCTTTAAATTTATTTTTACTTTTTTGAAATAGATAAGTACGTCTTGTGTCTTTGTCTTTAGATATAAAATAATCATTATGTATCTTCATAATAGA
>NZ_AYOT01000112.1 GCF_000500045.1 Borrelia persica No12
CAGTTAGTTTCATCTTTGACGGTTATTGCTACTCTTGCTGTGTCATATTTTGTAGCACAAGTGTTTGTGATGTTGGGAAAATATTTTGTTATTTCATAATATGCATAATTACTTTGTATTAAGTTGTTTCCACTATTTAATCACAAGTTAATTTAGTTGAATTTGTTGAGAGTTTTGTTGATTATTTTTGTTTAATTGTATGTCGTTATGTTTATCTTCATGTCAATACTATTATGTTTAATTGGTGTTATTTTTTACACAGCAATACTAATAATGTATTATGTAACTTTGTAGAAAGTTGTTTTGATTTGTGTTTTTTTTAGAGATATAATTATATGATATGTGTACTAAAGTTGATGATGCGGCTATGCTTAAAAAAGCTGTAAAAGAGATTCTTTACGGGAAACCTTATGATTCTATTTTGTTTAGTATTGCAAAAAGTATATATGAGAAAGAATTTAATTCTAATCCACAAGTTACTACCGAAGATCTTGGTCATATTCTAGAAGAATCACTTATATTTGTTTTTAGGATATTTTTTTATTACATATTTTGAGTCTGTGTTTGATGATATACTGAGAAATCATGTTGCATATAGAACTCATGTATCTTTCAGGTATTATTTTTATGATAAAGTAGTAAGTGGATATGAGGGATATAGTAAGTTAATACAAATTTTCGATTTGTTAGAGAATGGAAATGAAAATTGTGAATTACCTATGTTTGCTGGTGGTATTTTTTCTCCAAAAAAGATACGTTATTTAAATAATAGTAAATTATTGAGTAAAGATGAACTTAGGGAAATTTTGGTTAAATTATTATTCTTTAATGAAGAAAATGCTTTGGTTGGTAAATTTGTTAATTATGCTCAACTTGATACTAGAATTTTTGGAGAAATTTACGAGGATTTGCTTCAATATGATTTGAGGATAGCTGAATATACTCTTCATCATGTTTTTGAGAATGGGGCATACTGTGTAAAAAAAGTTAGTTAATTAGGGATAATAAATGAATTGTCAAAAATTTCACGATCTGTTAGTTCTGTATAAAGAGCTTAGTGAGTTTGAAGAAAAGTATGGCAAAGGTAAAACTATTGGCGATTGGATTGCATACATAGAAGAGAGAGAAAATCAGGAAATTCAAAAAATTCAGGAAAGAGCTGAGTCTTTAAGTTTACGTTTTGCAAAAAAACTTGATTGTATTCGTGTAAAAAATAGAGGATGATATGTGTTTACTTTGTACATATGACGACAAAATTGTTGTCTTTGCAAATCAGTAAATAATGAGATCTAAATGAGTCAATCTAGGCAATTTAATTTTTTTACTTATAATAAGGGAGATATTTATCTAACATCACGATCCCTTGATAGAAAAAAAAGTGGTTCATATTATACTCCTGATGATTTGACAGAATTTATGTCTATTGCTGCTATTGAGCATCAGCTTAGTCAAAATGTTTCTCCCTTGGATCTTAAGATTATTGATAATTCATGTGGAGCAGGTTATTTTTTGCTTTCTAGTCTTCATTATCTGACAGAAAAAGTATGGTCTGAAATAGATAAGTTTGATGATGTCAAAGATTTACTTGAACAAGAATATGAAATTACTCTGAATGAAATTAGAAAACATGGAATTTGCGATTTAGATAAGAAATTAGTTTTAAAAAGGATTTTATTGAAAAAATGCATTTATGGTGTTGATATTAGTGATATTGCTATTAACATTACAAAAATGAATCTTTGGATAGATACTTTTATTTTAGGTAGGTCTGTGAGCTTTATCAACAATAATATAAAAGTAGGCAATGCTTTGATTGGGTATACAAAGGGTGGATTTTTTACTGTTTTAGAAGAAAAATTTCAAAAAAATGTATCCTTGTGGAGCATTTTGATTAATAAAGTTGTGGGGATCGTGAAAGATGTCTATAACAGGATTCATGACATTGATGATGAGATCAAGAATTCATTAAGATTAATTTTTTCATTAATCAAAATCTATGAATTGCATTTAACAAAATCGATTAAATTTGATCAGGAGATATATCTTGATGTCTATATAGTCATAGGATTGATACAAAATATTGTAAATCAAAAAATTACTGATGAAAATCAAAAAATAATAGAAGAAGTTAAAAAAATAAGCGAATATTATAGATTTTTTCATTATGGTATAGAATTTCCTGATGTTCAAGATGGATTTCACATTGTAATCGGGAATCCTCCTTGGGAAAGAGTAGTATTTGATGAAGAGCAGTTTTTTTCGAAGTATGTTCCTGATTATAGGAAATTAAGTTTTTCTGCTCGTAATAGAGTAAGAGCAGAAATAATTAGTAGTCCATTAAATGTATTATTAAATGAAGAAAGAGATAATACAAGGAAATTAAACGCAATCTATAGAAATGATTTAGGTCGATTTTGTATTGGTGGTGATTCAAATCTTTTTAAATATTTTTTAACGTTTAACTTGTGCTTGATGGCG
>NZ_AYOT01000113.1 GCF_000500045.1 Borrelia persica No12
TTTAGGTTTATTTGTTTTAACATTAACAACTCGATCATTATTATTTGCTACTTTTGCTTGTTTAGTCAGCATATCTCTAGACTGTCCATTTACATCACTATTTCTACCATCTCTAGAATAATTGGTGTTACTATTTCCTTGATTATTTCCTTGTTCTATCTTTACATCGCTTGCATCTGTGTCTACTTCACTCTCAATTGATAAAAACGCTACAAGCGCATAACGCTTAAAATATGTTATACAAGAACCCACAAGTTGCGGTAAAGTGTTTTGACTCCTTAATTTCATTGAATTCAATTCTTCTGTGTATATTGGTGTATCAAATTCATATCTATATCCACTATTTGGACTGTAAAATGTTGTCGTAATAACATTAACCAACTTACCCTCAAAACTTTTAATTGTTGGACATTGTACAAAATCAATATCCAAATTACTTTCTTTTATAACATTTTTTACTTCTCTCAGTATTTCATTAAAATCTTGGTATTTATATCCGTATCCATTAAGATTTTTACCAACTCCAATTAAACTCATACGTAAATTGTACAGAGACTGAAAAAAATTTATTTCTTTTTGTTCCATTGTTGTTTTTTTGTTATTAATTTTACTTTCTTTTATATTTGTTTTTGATATTTCATTTTTCATATTAATCTCCTTATAGTTTATATATTAAAAATAATATACCAAAAAATCATAATTATCAAATACTTTTAAAGAAAATTAAAAAAATTTTTAATAATTATGAACTTCAAATAAAAAGTTGAAAATAAATCTTATGTCAAATTTAAATCCCTGCTAACAATTTTACAAAAATAAACTTGCTAACAGGGATTTAAATCTTTGCATTTTAAATTGCATCCATCAACATCTAAAGAAATGCTGATTAAGATTTAAAATCTTTGATTGTAAAACTACAAGGAGTATCTAGAATAGACAGATACTTACCAACAATACGGTATAACATATCCTAAATAAAATCAAGTATTATATAACAAATACCATATATTAATGAATTTAATAATATTAATAATATGTTAATATACTACAAAATAGTTTTTAAGCCTCACCTTTCACGCTTTTAAATTCTATTATAAATTCTTCCAATAAATCTTTTTTGCTTAAAAAAAGATTATCCAATATAAATCCTGTAAGTTTTGCATTTTTTTTGTAAAAATTATAACTTTCTTGATGCTTAAGTTGAAATCTCAATGGTTTTACCGGATTTTGTTTTGACTTTTTTATTATTCCGTTTGCTTGAGTTTTGATATATCTTATAGAAGCTCTTATTCCATGAAGAGTAATAAAATCTTCTTCAAGCAGACCTGTCTCAATTGCTCTAGCTAATTTTATGTATTCATAAGATTGAGTTTTTGCAAGTTTAAATTCTGATAAAAAATCTTTAAAAGAACTAAATCCTCCTTCTGCATAAAGCTTGTTATCATTTATCCTTTTCAAGATTTTCATAGTATCAATGATATTATATATCTCTGATTTAATATTGTTTTTTAATTGTTTTACTAAACGATCAAATTCTTCCTTTCTTTGATTTTCATCGCTTTTATCAAGGATATAATTTACAGAACAATTATTATTGGAAATTCTCTTATTAATCTTTAAATCAAGATCTTTTTTATTCATATTTTTTTCTCCTCCAAATATAATAAGTTCGGCACGCCGAACTTATTATATTTGTTAAATTATTTACAACTTTAGTAAAACAGAATTTAATATCTTTCTATATTCGATAATATAATCTTTTGTAAAATCAAATTTTTCATTACAACCTATCCTTTTATTCAAATCTTCTCTTTCACTTATAGCTCCTAAAAATCCATTTTTTGCACTTACTATTTTCATCAACTGTTTATGCGTAATATTTTTTTTAAACCTTGTTATTACAATGAACACAGGTATACCTGCTATTTCTTTTACAAACTCTATTAATGTTTCAAATCCTTCTACAGCCCATTTTTCTGCTGTCATTGGAGATATTACACAATGACTACTAATTAAAGCAATCTTTAATGTGAAATTCCTTTTAGGATTTGTATCAATAATAACGTAATCATAATTATCAATTACAGAATTTAATTTTGTCTTTAATGCAAATTCAATAGCCAAGTGTCGATTATTATAATAATAGTCTCCATTTAACTCATCAACAGTTATATAACTGGGTATTAAATCAATGTTAATATCAATGTTAATAATGCTCTTATTGATATCCAAGTCATCTTTTATAACTTTGCCTATATTTATTTCGGATACATCAACATTTTGTGTCTCTAATTCATCAAAATAGTAGCTTGTAGTAGCAGCCTGATCATCTGTATCGATTAAAAGAACCTTATATTGATGTGACAACAAATTTGCAAGTATGATTGAAGTCGTACTTTTCCCAACTCCACCTTTAAGACTAGCTATGGTAATTATTTTAGATTTCTTTTTATCCATTTAGTAATTAATCCCCCTTCTGGAAGTTTTACATTGTAAAATTCATATATTTGTTTTTCTAACCTCTTTATTATTTCAAGCAATGTTATGCAATACTTTGTTTCCGATTTTTCTTTCCTAAAGAAATAATAAATTCCTTTTATATAACAAAAAATACTGCCTTTTTTAAATCTAAATTCTATATAAAATACTCTTGGAAAAGTATATGTTTTCGTAATCCCATTTTCTTCGTATCGAGTTACAAGATTTTTTACTGGCTTTCTGTTTCCAAAATAAATACCTAAAAATTTATCATCATCTTTTAAAGAAAATAAATGAAATTTGCATGTTTTTTCTTTAAATAATTCTCTTAAAATGAGAAAAAACTTATCTCTATCATTTTTATCAATTCCAAATGCATAGAAATCCTGTAAAATTTTTGTATGATATATTGTTTTATCTTTTATGTGCTCTACTTTCGCAAAAATATCTTTTTTTTTTGTATCTTTTTCAATTTTTTGTATTTTGTTTCTCAGTTTTTCCGAAGTATCTTTCATTTTTGATGATCCTTGATGTTTTTTTGTTCCTAGATATTCATGCGCTCAAAAACAGCCTTCGTATTTTCTACCCATTCTTTGGTTCTACGCATGCTTTCTTCATATCTCTTCTTATTTGTATTTTCTTCTACTTTATCCAAATATCTCATTGTTTTCCATTTTCCAACATTTTTGATTAAAAGGTTGATTTCGTTTGTTTCTTTTATTGCATTTTTTTCTTTTTTTTGTTCTTCAACCTTTCTTTTTTTTATTAAAATTTCTTTTTCTTTTATTGAAAAATTTGTTTCTTGTGTTTTTACTTTTGCTTCTTTTTTTGTTTTTTCTTTTTTATTTTTTTTATTTATTATTTTTTTATTACTATTTATATATTGACTGACATTTTTAGTTGCACTTTTTCGTTTAAAAATTTTAATCCCATTTTCTTCACAATATTTTTGTTGAGTTTTTTTTGTGAAGTTGTATATTGCATTTGCATCATGTTCAACAATTGCGTCTTTAGCTTTTAGTAATTTTTTTAAATTATGAAGACTGTATTTATTAACGGAATATCTTATATATGAACCGTTTCCTTCACCCAATCTTAATAGAGTTTTTTGAATGATGCCTTTGTTGCATAGAAGTGCCAAATCTTTTCGCAAGGTTCTAAGTGTAATTGGCTTAAGACCATCTTTGACTAAAAAAGTATTTAGTGCTTTTAAAATAGTTGTTTGATTGTATTTAATTGCATTTTTTTGATAGTAGGCAATTATTGATAATATTTTATAATATCTTTTGTGATATTTTTTTGATGTTTGCGTATAAGGCAGCGTCTTTCTATTGATATTCATGTAAATCTCCTATGTAGTTTTATTACTATTAATAATAACTTAATTATTACTAGTAAGTAAACTCATTATTAATAAAAATTTGTTTAATATTTTAATAAATATATTATATAACAACAAACTTGACATAAACTATTATTTGTTATAAGATTTTTGTTATATAAACTATAAGGAGATTAATATGATAAATAAAACAATAAAACAAATTAATAAAGGAGATAATATGCATCATATTGGATTACAAGCTCAAAGAATATTTGAAGGTTTTGAAGCATTTTTGCCACAAATTCAAGAAGAAGAAAACGTTAAACAAAAGAAAACAAG
>NZ_AYOT01000114.1 GCF_000500045.1 Borrelia persica No12
AACCTCCAATTTTTAGCCAATATGCAAAAAAGCACTACTGTCAACTCTTGGAAAAAGAGCGTCAAGTTGATCAAGCAACTGTCTAAATTTACAATCCTTCTTCTGCCCAACCTTAAAACACCTGGAGTGAAATACTTCTGCATAAACCACTTCCAATAGCATAAATAACCAATTCTTATAGGCTTCACTTTCGATTGTGTAAAGTTTCAAAATGTTCTTTGAATACCTCACACACTCTAAAAGCTCAGCCATAAGATTTTTTGGTATAGATACACTACCATCTTCACGAATGCACATAGCACGCAAAGAATCTATCGCAGTTGAACCTATCCAAAAATTCAGAATACTATTCTCACTATTAATATCATGACTCATGCCTATAAATCTCTTTTAGAATCTAATCTATTAACTTGAAATAGTAATCTCAACAACTTCTTCTGGACGAAAATGAACAACTCCTGCTGACTGCATTGTTGCACGGATATACTCACCTTCCATGTCTCTACATCTTCTAAAGCCTATTTCAGACACAATCGGAACAAACATTATTGTTTCATCAGGTTCATAAAGAACTGGATGTTCAAGTCCTTTAAATACTGATGTTACTATATTATGGTCTTTCAGA
>NZ_AYOT01000115.1 GCF_000500045.1 Borrelia persica No12
AGAAGCTTTGGAGCATATAAATACTCAACTTGAAAGTTGCAAAAATAATAATGATGGTAAAAATACTTTTAAAACCGTAGTAGAAGGCTACTTTAGCACAATGGATGATAATACATTATCTGGATTTAAGAGCCAAGCAACAAGTACTTGTGGAGGAGGAGCAGGGGGATAAAGATAAAATTACAAACAAATTTCAAAAAGGGATTTAAAAAAGAAGAAGAAATTTGAAGAGAATGCTTATAAAAAAATAAGCAAAAAGAGAGAAAAATAAATAAATTAAAAGGCTATAAAAAGTTAAGGAAGTTGACTTTGTGTTAACCGAAAGTAAAAGGAAAGTTAAGAATGAAAAGATGGACTTTACATGCTCTCATTGCAAAGTTATAAGCTACGAAAATAGGAAATAGGATATTTGCAAAGCAAAAATGTAAGTATTTGTTAAAGCTAGGTTAAAGTATTGTATAAATATTAACCTCAATTACTTAAAAACATACTCTTAGCTAATTACAACCAATCCTCACACCATATTTTACATACAATGATAACCTTCAAAATTTGACTTAAGCTATTAGTATTTGCTAACATATTATTTGACTATTTTATATTTTTTAAAATGATTAGTTAAT
>NZ_AYOT01000116.1 GCF_000500045.1 Borrelia persica No12
TTCTAGAAGAATCACTTATATTTGTTTTTAGGATATTTTTTATTGCATATTTTGAGGCTGTGTTTGATGATATACTGAGAAATCATGTTGAATATAGAACTCATGTATCTTTCAGGTATTATTTTTATGATAAAGTAGTAAGTGGGTATGAGGGATATAGTAAGTTAATACAAATTTTCGATTTGTTAGAGAATGGAAATGAAAATTGTGAATTACCTATGTTTGCTGGTGGTATTTTTTCTCCAAAAAAGATACGTTATTTAAATAATAGTAAATTATTGAGTAAAGATGAACTTAG
>NZ_AYOT01000117.1 GCF_000500045.1 Borrelia persica No12
AATTATGCTCAACTTGATACTAGAATTTTTGGAGAAATTTACGAGGATTTGCTTCAATATGATTTGAGGATAGCTGAATATACTCTTCATCATGTTTTTGAGAATGGGGCATACTGTGTAAAAAAAGTTAGTTAATTAGGGATAATAAATGAATTGTCAAAAATTTCACGATCTGTTAGTTCTGTATAAAGAGCTTAGTGAGTTTGAAGAAAAGTATGGCAAAGGTAAAACTATTGGCGATTGGATTGCATACATAGAAGAGAGAGAAAATCAGGAAATTCAAAAAATTCAGGAAAGAGCTGAGTCTTTAAGTTTACGTTTTGCAAAAAAACTTGATTGTATTCGTGTAAAAAATAGAGGATGATATGTGTTTACTTTGTACATA
>NZ_AYOT01000118.1 GCF_000500045.1 Borrelia persica No12
AACAACCATTATTACAACGAAATCTTCGAAATAATAGAAGAAAAAGGATATTTAAAAATAAGAGAGAGTGAGAAAATCGTAACTTGAGGGTAATTAATGGAGAGTGTATTAGAACGCCTTAAAGAAAAAAAAGTTGAAATTAAGGCAAAAACCAAAAATAAAAAACTCTTTATTAAAGTAGAAGATATTAATAATAAGAAAATATATCATACTAAAATAATGATGGACTTTTATGCATTTGGAATTGATAAAAGACAAAAATATAAATTTTTCATCATGTTGAGAGATTTATTCAATCAAGAACAAATAGAATGGTTTAGCTTATTTTCCTTAAAAGATGATGACAAATTTTTAGGAATTTATTATGGATGTAGAAAACCGATAAAAAATATAGTTCGAAGATATGAAGAAAACGGGTTTTTAAAAGCTTCCACCTTTTCAAAGGTTTGCTATATAGAATTCAGATTTAAAAAAGGAAGTGTTTTCTGTTACATTAAAGGAATTTCTCGTTTGCTGAAAAAAGAGAAGGCAGAAACACAATATGGTAGATTTTTATTTGATATGATAACAAATTTAGAACGGCAAGTTTATGAATTTTACAATCGAAAGTTGCCGGATGGGGGTGTAATAAAAAAATGGATAGAAAAAAACCAAAAATAATGACTTTTACGAATATTAAAGGTGGAGTTGGAAAAAGCACAAGTTCGATCATATTTGCAACATTGTTATCTCAACAATATAAAGTACTCTTAATAGATTTAGATACCCAAGCTTCTACTACTAGTTTTTTTTATGAAAAAATAGAAAAACAGAATATAGATTTAAGAATAAATAACATATATGAAGTTTTAATAGATAAATTAGATATCAATAGTTCGATTTTAAATGTTGAGAATAATTTGGATTTAATACCTAGTTATTTAACTTTACATAGCATAAATGCATTTGGGTATAAACACACTCTTAGTGAGTTTAAATTAAAAAATGACCTAAAATATTTAGATATTAAGTATGATTATATAATAATTGATACACCACCAAGTTTAGATTTTACATTAACTAGTTCTTTAATATGTTGTGATTATGTGATAGTACCAATGACAGCAGAAAAATGGACAATTGAAAGCTTTGATCTTTTGAAATTTTTTATGGAAAAAATAGCTTTAGAGCTTCCTATTTTTTTTATTATTACTAGATTTAAAAAAAATAATACACATAAACGATTATTAGAAATAATAAATACAAAAAGTAATTTTTTGGGAATTATATCAGAACGAGAAGACTTGAATAGAAGAATAGCTGAAAATGATGTCTTTGACTTTGAAAAAGATTATATTCAAGAATATAAAAATTCCTTAATTAATTTTTTTGAAATAGTTGATTGCGAATATTAGTTCAACGCGTTGAACTAGTTAAATATAATTTTAAGAGGTTGAATATGGAAGTTGACAAGGAATTAAAAATTCATAAAAGAAATATTGATTCAGAAGGGAATGCACTACTCTTCGAATCTTGTAATTATGACAAAGAAAAGGCTCATTATAATACACTTAAAAAAAGGTTATATATTAATCTTAGGGAAGGAATCTATAATAAAATAGAATGTATGAAGATTTTAAATGAGATCAAAGAGAATGAGTATTATAAACATGATGGCTGTAAAAGTTTTGATGCTTTTATCAAAGGTTATGATGTTGCTAAAACTCAGGCTTATAATTATATAAAAATTGCAAAGGCTTTACAGCAAGGATTATTAGAAGAAAAATTTGTATTAGAAAATGGATTTAGGCAAATATTAAGTTTGTTGAGGGATAAGGAATGTAAAACACTAAAAAAATCAAAGATAAATCCAATTAAACCATTACGCTTTCAACTTAAGAAACAAGCTAGTTATGACTATTATAAAAAGGACTCAAAGTTTACTAGTTTTCTGCTTGAGATGCTCTTTGATGAAAAAAGAGAGTGGTTAGAAGAATTACGAACTGTTTTTAAAGGTTCAAATAAATATCAAAAATAAATAGATAGTTAAAGTGTTATTATCTGTTTAAGATATCAGTTGATTTTACTTTAAATTTGTTGTAGGATAATCGTTATTAGTAGTGCTATTCATTTTACACTACCTAATCTATGTTCGTTTCTTGTAAGCTCTTAAGCTTAATTAAGGATTCTTATGAAGAGTTTTTAATTAAGCTTAAGTTTTTACGTTTAATGTTAATAAGTGCATCAGTATTTTATTTAAAAACTTGACAAAAACATGTTTTTTTTGTATATTTGATTTTATAAATAACTAGATTAGGAGATTAATATGAATAAAAATCTACCAAAAACACATATGCAAGAAAGTAAAATTAATAATCAACAAATGACAATGGAACAA
>NZ_AYOT01000119.1 GCF_000500045.1 Borrelia persica No12
ACTGTTCTGCCAATAACAAATAACTTTACTGGATATTTGGTAGTCAAAAAAAGTAGTCAAAGCAGTATTACGCCTAATGTAAAAGTTAAATTTGATACAAATGGAGAGATTGAAAATGACAGTGGTTCGGGTTCTCGTACTATTAATGGTATTGCCTTATCAAAGGCATTTAAAATCAACGAAAATCTTTACATAGCACTTGTAAGTATATTCGGAAATAGAGGACTTAATTCATAGTGAGTAGCAAGATTCAACAAGCAGGCTTAATATCAAATGAGCATTCTGAATCACTTGATCATGAGATTAGTTCTCCGTTGATTGATAGTGATGACTTAAGTGAAGAGCTTGATAGTGAGGTTCAAAGACAAGAAGCTTCTACAAGGGGTAAAAGAAGAGGTAAAAGACATGCACCAGTACTTGAGACTACTGAGGGTAAGACACTTAAAGACTATATATTAAAATTAAAGAAATACTCTAAAAGTTTTGATGATGAACCAGCTGTATTTAAAGCTCAGACTGGTTTTAGGAATAAAAACTTATTAACATTTGATTCTATCTGTGAATCTATATCAAGTAGTAAAGATAAATTAGAAGAATATCCGGCTTTTGGATTTCCGTACAAACGTGCAGTTAAATTAAAGGTTTCAACCGAAAAACCCGATGATATCTTTGTTGAAGTA
>NZ_AYOT01000120.1 GCF_000500045.1 Borrelia persica No12
AAATTAGAAAGCATATCCTGTAAAAGCACAGCATCTTTCTCTACCATCTCTTTGGTTATCAGATTTCCATCTTGATCGAACAAATCAACAAATCCTACTACATTCTCTTTCCAGATTTTTTTTACAAAATCCATTTGTCTGTTAGTAACTTCCAGAACTCTTGTAGGATCAACTTCTTTAATCGAATTTTTAGTTAATTGTTGGAGTAACTCAATCTGAATAGATTTGATCGACTCAATCAAACCATAATTTACACCTTCAAGGATTATGAAGGCACTGCCATCAGTAATCCCATTATCAAAATCACCATTCTTGCTAATATAATCTGAAATATAAGGCAACTCAACTCTTCCAGACAAATTAACATTAACTAATTAAATGACTATAAAGAATACTTTAATGTAAGGAAATTTACCAATAAACTTGCAATTTCAATTCCAAGCATTGGACGATCTTGACATTCCGTATAGATTACAAGATCAAGACACACTGCAAAAGAATATCGCCTACATTTCTGTACAACTTCTCCTATACTCTTAATCGTAAATACCACAACCGGAAGCTTTAGATCTGTACAAGAATACACCTCAGACTTATAATAGATTTGTGTTGTTGCTAACTTATGTGCAAAAAAATAAGCTTTTAAATCCTTCTTAAATGTGTAAACAAATTGTTCAATAAATTTCATCTGAGTAAATCCTTTACTTTGTCATAAAGATTCTCTTTCCAGTTTGTATATTTCTTCTTAATATCATTCTTCTTAAGACTGATCCATATAGGAACAGCCATATCAGCAAGTCCTTTATAAGAAGCCCAAGACTTGATCTTTGCTAAGCTGGGCTGTGTAAAACCTGAATTGTACACTTCTCCTGAATCTAACATCTCAGCTAACGGAGAACCAACTTTAACCTTAATGTCAAATCCAGAATCAGTTTCATTAGTTTCGATACTAGTTATTTCACTCAAACGACCTGGAACTTGAGATTTAAGAGAAGTAACACTCTTTTGTTTTATCCTAACTCCAATAAAACTCTTTACTTCCTCAAAAATAGACTTCTTCAACATGCTAAAATAATGTTTACTCACATAA
>NZ_AYOT01000121.1 GCF_000500045.1 Borrelia persica No12
GTGTCCTTTAGTTCTAGCCAAATCCGCAGTTTTTCCCCAATAATTCCAATAAGCTTCTACTTTATCCACTTCTGCCTGAGCCTTAATACGAATCGGATTCTAAAGCCTTAAGTTTTTTTTCACGTTCTAACTCAAGCTTCTTAGAATTCTCTGCATTAGTTAGTTTTTCAGTCTCTGTATTTTTCTTAGTTTTATATTCACTTTCAACTTGAGTAAAACGCCTCTGAAATTCTTCACCAGATATTTGCCCCTTGCGTTGAGCCTCTTTTAAAAAATCAATCTCTTTACTATACTGATCATCAAGCTCTGATAATTTTTCTTTTCTCATTGCAATTTCTTTATCAAACCCTTCTTCAAGTCGCATAAGCTCGATCTCACTTCGTTTTTCTAATGCTTCTAAATCTTTGTCTCTCTGTTCTTCTATAGCTTTGATTCTCTCAGCTTCAAAACCTTTAAAAAGTCCCACAGTAAAACTCAAAACAGAAGAAGCCACTGCTTCCCAAGGCCCAAAACTCGATAGCACATCCTTTAAAAAATCTAGCAATGCATTAGTCGCAGTATCTGCAGAATAATTGAAAATGTTAGAAAAAGTACTCAAATTCAGGAATTACTTCATATAATAAAGAATGCAAAAGATATCATCTACAGCTACATTTTTAGGTATTAAGGCGCATATAAAGCTTGTAAAGCACAATCTTCTAAATCAAATTAATATAAAAGTCGTTTAAAAAAAGTTTTTCTAACATTGTTTTTAATGTTAGAAAAACTTAAAATATGTTTTGTGCTTTCTAAGTTGTTATTCAATTTATAAATAATGATTATAATATTAAAGAGTCCTTTATTCTCTTCCCAACATTACTGCAACAGCATAAATGAAATAAATAAAAAACAAATAAAATGCACAACACATGATAACATAATGAATTTAAACTTTACTCTCCTAAAATTATTCATTCATCTAAAATCTAGCCTACCACATTAAAATCATTTGTGTTTTTAGCCGAAGAAATGAAAAGAAAGTCTTCAAAATTACTTGATAAAGTGAACTCCATAATGCTGGACACTAGTGATGAAAACATTAAAAATAATTTTAATAACAAATCTTCACAAAAACATCTACTAAAATTAAGAGAAAAAGTAGGCAATATGAGTTTAATTATAAAGGTTATTAGTATACTAGTATTAATAAAGGAACTCTTCTCTTGTTTTGTTAGGCACGTAGTGAATGTTTCCTTATTAAGTGAAATGATTTAAAATGTTTCTTTTTATATTTTTAAGCATTCATTTCTCATTAACAAATGAAGTTCTGAGACTATAAGAAAAGAATATCGTAAGGTGTTTAGATTGATATATTTTTTTTAGTAAGAAGTGACCTTGATGACATGTAAGGCTTCTTTGACATTATCCTCCAATTCTTTAACATACCTATTTGAAGTTTCAGCACATTGTTTTGCGGATTCTTCAATTATTGTCTCACATTTTTTGATAATTTCATTTGATGAGTGATTATTTTCTAATATTCTTCTTATCCAATTTTCAGGAATTTGTCCTGTACTTATTGCTTGTTCTAATGTATATGCATTATTTGATCATGTTATTAATTGCGGTTTCTGTATTGTATTTCAATGACTGATATATTCGTTTTGTTTCCTGAGGCCAATGTTTTACAGAAGATATTTTACTTTGAGCTTGTTTGCTTAATTGCTCAACTTTCATCTTTTTGGTTTGACTCCAATTACTACTGCTGTACCTTGATTTGTCAATACTGCCTTAACGTTATTTGCTTCTTTCTCCAATTGTAAAACCTTATTGTAAAGATTTTCCATTTCTAGGATTGTTTTTGATGTAATTTGAATAATTTCTTTACATTTTTTTTCTAATTCTTTAGATTCATTAATTTGCTTATCTAAATATGCTTTGGTTTCTTGACTGAGGATAGGGCTGTGACTATGAGGATTACTTGCAAGTGCTTGCTTTTCTTTTTCATAAATTACTTGTTCTCGTTTTGCTTGAATATTGTAATTAATTAGATCTCTTTCTAGCTTGAGTAGAATGTCATGATTAAACTTTTCATTCATTGAGTCGGTTTTTTGCTTATTAAATCGCAAGATATAAATATAAAAAGAATCAGGCTAAGTATTAGTGTTTTTATCATTTTTTAATTCCTCTTTTCTTGAAAAGATACACCTTTTAAGATTAATTAGAATTATTAGTCTAAGATTCTGGACAATTTTTGTTACAATTTTTATATTTTATATAATCCTTATTATAGAACTTAATGAATGTGTTTGATTTTATAGTTTACATATAGAAATTAAGATTGTGGTGTTGTGTTGTTGGGACTTTTAAAGTCTAAAATGAGTAGAAAAAGGAGAATTATAAGAAGTAGAAGTAACAACATCAAATAAGATAAAACTTCAGAATCTGCAGATACAGCAGCTACAGGAAGTAGTGGAGCAAAATAATAAAGAATTATCAATTAATATCAGTGCTAAATAAATAATTTAGTTTCAAAATAAGTTTATTTAAAGGAAACACTTCTCTTATTCTATGTGAAATAGACAGTTAAGGTGTTTTCTTTTTTAATTAACTTATTTTTATGTGTTTCTGTTAAACAAAAATGGCTATGTCAGATAGATTTGATGCACTTATTCCTACTGACTGCCCAAATTTCTATCATCATCATTATTATTAGCAACTAATTTACCATCCTTAAACAAAAAGAATAGAACTATTCCTCCACTCAATGCACCTGCTAGCTCCACATCTTGTGCTAACTGTGATCTGATTGATTTCCTCCTTTCGTAAACTTTAATGCACTTGTAGTGTGCCATTTACATTTTCTGATATTGTTGCAGCTGCATCTACTTCGAATGATTTAACAATAAGTGCCAATATTTCTTCTCCACTTACTGATGATACTATTGCTGCGGCTTTATTTCCCACTGCTGCTCCTGCTTGAGCATTTCCCTTTGATCTCTTCTCAAGATCTTCCCCTCTTTCAGATCTCTGCTTCTTTTCTCTCCAAAATTAATCCAAGAAAAAAAATGAAATCAAAATGAATAAACAAAATCCACACATGATAAATGAATGCTTAACAAAAAAGATAAAAAAATATATTAAATTACTTAAATTAACAAGAAAACATCTCCCCCTATACACCTAATTAAGAACAATAGAAGTGTTTTCTTTAAATAACTTTATTATTTCACTGATTTTTATCCATAATTATCTATTGTTGTCCATTAGCTGAAGCTTCTGATGCCTTATCTTATTACTTAATTGTAGCTAGTGTTTCATTTATCTTCTTTAAACCAATATCAACAATATTTCTTACCGCAATTATAATAAGAGTACTAAGTGCCTTGTTTACTGCACTTGATGCTATACCTTCAGCAGCATTAGCTTCTCTGTCTTCTTATCTCAAGTATCCTTTACAATAAATTTACTATCTTTTGCCATTGCTCTTAATGCTATTCCAGCTGCAATAATTGCATCCTTCTTCGCTGAATCCCCAAGTTTTTCATCATCAGAAGTACTAATACCCTTAGCCTCAATAACCTACCAATACCCTTTTTATCCTCTTCAGCCGGACTAACTACATCACTTCCCCTAATAACCAAATCAACAATCTCTTTGATTACCTCAACCAAACTCTTTACAATTCCTGCATCAGGACCATGAACACCATTAACAGAAGATTTTACTACCTGCCCAATTACTCCACCAGTAGCCACCAAAGCAAATTTCTTTGTTCCTCCCTCTATTTTTATTAACTTCTCAATACATTTTTTCATCTCATCATTTACCTTTGAATAATTTCCATTCTCATCTAAAATCTCGTTTAATTTGGCTTTCTTTGTTTGCCTAATAGATTTAATCTCACTAAAACTGTTTCCTATCTCCGATTTCTTTGCATATGCTTTTAGCCCCAATGTCTCACTCCAAAAGCAACAAAAACATCCCAAAATCCTTTCCTCAAGTCACTACAAAAATCAAAACTTGACTCTTCGCTCTTTCCTCTTCCAACAACCCATTATTAAATCATATCATCCAGCATTATCACCATACTTATCTTTATCATTTTACTCATCCTGCTTCTATCCCACTCTCTTCTCTCCTTCTTTTTTTACTTTCATTTTTTTTCTTATCTCCTTATTCTCTACTTCTAAGCTTAGAAAATCAGCAAAATAAAAATGAAATCAGAATGAATGATATACAACTTCAAACCCACTTGGTAAATTATGAACAAATGAGAAATGCTTAATAAAAAATATTAAAATGCAAAAAAAGGAAAACAATTCTCTTGGTAAAGATAAAAGTGCTTTCCTCAATTGACTTTATTATTTAGTTTCACTATTGTATTTAGAAATAGGTTGAATAGTAACAAATTCTATAACTTCAGTTCCAATAACTAGTGCTTCAAGCTTCACGATTATTGTCGCTATATCAGCAAGGATAGCAGGAAAGTAGTAAGCCCTAGCATAATTTATTACCCATGAGCTAACCTCACTACCACATCAGCTAACTTAAGAACAGCATTAACACTCTTATTGATACTGACTTTATTTAACAACAAAAAGACAAACTAAACACATCTCTAAACTCGCTTTCTACTCTCATTCCTAAATAGTTCAAATTCACTATCTACTTACTATTTACTTGGTTTATTAAACTGGTTCCTGTAAAGTAGATAATAAGAATAAAGCTAAGATATTGACTACAGATAATAAATTAGGAGCAACAGATGCATCTAAAGCGACAATAATAATTAACAACAGTTAGTAGTAAAAAAATGTTAATTCAAAATGAATCAATAAGGAAAAAGTAATGCAACACTAAAATAAGCTGCAAATACAGATGATAAAAGTACAATTTCTTTTGCAAAAGGAGGATTAATGCTAATCTAGTTCAATACCGTTAAAGCATCAACAATGACAGAAGGGATATAGCGTTACGTTCTTCCAGTATATTAACAACTTTAACTACAGTTTATTTGACCTTTGTAGTATA
Source organism: Borrelia persica No12 (assembly GCF_000500045.1). Lineage (GTDB taxonomy): Bacteria > Spirochaetota > Spirochaetia > Borreliales > Borreliaceae > Borrelia > Borrelia persica. The sequence goes on from NZ_AYOT01000121.1 coordinate 5,014, forward strand.
ATCATTATACTTACTATTCTTACTATTATCAGCCTCCTTATAATTAGTAAATTTACTACCTTACTTATATTAACTCATATTTAATAATATAATTTATATAGATCACATATACTAAAAAAAGGATATCCTAAAAAAAGAAAAAGATTCCCGTCAACATCAAATAAAATAAGAATATACTGCATAAATTGAAGAATAAAAAGAACTGTAATTTGATTATAATACTTGACAAATATATCCAAAAATTTGCTCAAAATTTTTTAAGATTTCCTTCAACATAAGATTTTACTTCATAAATACACTCTTATACATTTTTTATTGCCAACCTTACCTTAACAAGCTCATCAAAATAAACCTCCAATTGTTTAACACTATTTATTATCACATCAATTAACAATGACAATGGAAGAATAAGAGTATCTTTTCTTCCATTCTTCACAATATTATTTTAAAATCTAACAATATTTATATTTTATTTAAGATCTTAATAATCTCAATATCTGCCTTGTCTACTTGAACTACTGCATCCTTTAATCTTTTTTTGTAATTACGATTTACATCTGTTAAATAGTTATATACTGCTCTTCCTATCTTAATATCACAGGAAGTAGTTCTAATACCACCTATATCATTAGCATAATCTGCTTTTATCTGATTTTTCATTTCTAATAATTTTGTCTTTCCGCTTTCAAGTAAAACAAATTGTTGTTGAAGTGTCCTTAACTCTGCAAGCTTTAAAAAAACAAGATAATCTTTTTTATCTCTTAATGTTCTAAATGAAGATAGATAATACTTTTCAGAAAATTTTGCTAACTCGTTTAAAATTCCGTATACAATAGAGACATAATCAGAAGGAGCAAATTTTTTAATATTCTTAAAAAGGACACTAAAAAATGCAAAGTTATCAGGATCATAACCAAAAGCCAAGTAGATTAATCTTCTCGCAAATGAAGACCTGTCATAATAACGATACAAAATAGTACCAGAAGGATGAACTTTGTCATAATATTGAGCTAAACAAAAAAATAGCCCCATTCCATATTGATCAGCAGGTTCAACATAATCAGGAACATCATGAACAGCAAATACTCTGTCAATTTCCGCTGAACTAGCTATGGCTTTCAACTCATGAATTAGTCTTGTTTCTTCTGGTGAATCCTCAGCTTTTTTGGTTAATTCTACGGCAATTCTCCGTCTCTCTGCCTCCTCAACTTTTTTGGCTATTTTCTCAGCTTTTTTGACTGCCTCTCCAACTTTTTTGGCTAATTCTACTGCAAGTCTTTGTCTCTCTGCCTCTTTTGCTTCTGCTGCTTCCTCAACTTTGTTGCCTATCCCTTCAGCTTTTTTGACTGCTTCTTCAACTTTTTTGGCTAACTCTACTACAAGTCTTTGTCTCTCTACTTCTTTTGCTTCTGCTACTTCCTCAACTTTATTGCCTATCCCTTCAGCTTTTTTGACTGCTTCTTCAACTTTTTTAGCTAATTCTACTACAAGTATTTGTCTCTCTGCCTCTTTTGCTTCTGCTACTTCCTCAACTTTGTTGCTTATCCCTTCAACTTTTTTGACTGTCTCTTCAACTTTTTTGGCTAATTCTACTGCAAGTCTTTGTCTCTCTGCCTCTTTTGCTTCTGCTGCTTCCTCAACTTTGTTGTTTATCCCTTCAGTTTTTTTGACTGCTTCTTCAACTTTTTCGGCTAATTCTACTATAAGTCTTTGTCTCTCTGCTTCTTTTGCTTCTGCTACTTCCTCAACTTTATTGCCTATCCCTTCAGCTTTTGTGACTGCTTCTTCAACTTTTTTAGCTAATTCTACTGCAAGTCTTTGTCTCTCTGCCTCTTTTGCTTCTGCTGCTTCCTCAACTTTGTTGTTTATCCCTTCAGTTTTTTTGACTGCTTCTTCAACTTTTTCGGCTAATTCTACTATAAGTCTTTGTCTCTCTGCCTCTTTTGCTTCTGCTGCTTCCTCAACTTTGTTGCTTATCCTTCAGCTTTTTTGACTGCTTCTTCAACTTTTTCGGCTAATTCTACTACAAGTCTTTGTCTCTCTGCCTCTTTTGCTTCTGCTGCTTCCTCAACTTTGTTGCTTATCCCTTCAGCTTTTTTGACTGCTTCTTCAACTTTTTCGGCTAATTCTACTACAAGTCTTTGTCTCTCTGCTTCTTTTGCTTCTGCTACTTTCTCAACTTTATTGCCTATCTCTTCAGCTTTTTTGACTGCTTCTTCAACTTTTTTAGCTAATTCTACTACAAGTCTTTGTCTCTCTGCTTCTTTTGCTTCTGCTACTTTCTCAACTTTATTGCCTATCTCTTCAGCTTTTTTGACTGCTTCTTCAACTTTTTTAGCTAATTCTACTGCAAGTCTTTGTCTCCCTGCCTCTTTTGCTTCTGCTGCTTCCTCAACTTTGTTGCTTATCCCTTCAGCTTTTTTGACTGCTTCTTCAACTTTTTCGGCTAATTCTACTGCAAGTCTTTATCTCTCTGCTTCTTTTGCTTCTGCTACTTCCTCAACTTTATTGCCTATCTCTTCAACTTTTTTGACTGCTTCTTCAGATTTTTTTACTGCTTCTACTGCAAGTCTTTGTCTCTCTGCTTCTTTTGCTTCTGCTTCCTTAACTTTTTTGTCTACTTCATCAGTTTCTTTTACTGATGCTTCCTCAGCTTCTTTTGATGATCCTACCGCAAGTTTTTGTCTATCTACTTCTTTTGCTATTGCTGCTTCCTCATACTTTTTGGCTGCTTCATCAGTTTCTTTTGCTGATTCTTTATATTTTTTTAGCACTTCATAAGCTTGTTTGACTGCTTCTACTACAAGTATGTGTTTTCTTCCTTGTTTTTCTGTTGCTTCCTCATATTTTTCTCGCGCTTCAAAATATTTTTTCAGTACTTCATCAAATTCTTCTGATGATTCTTGCCCTGATTTGCTGGCCGCTCTTTTTGCTATTGTTGCTTCCTCATACTTTTTGGCTGCTTCTCCAGTTTCTTTTGATGCTTCATCATACTTATCGTATGCTTCATAAGCTTTTTTAACTTCTTCTAATACAAGTCTTTGATCCTCAGTTTCTTTTACTAGCACTTCCTCATACTTTTCTCGCGCTTCAAAATATTTTTTCAGCACTTCATCAGTTTCTTTTATATATTTTTTTCGCACTCCATAAACTTTTTTGGCTTCTTTAACACTTTTTTGTTGCCTTTTAGAATATTCTTCCAAAGCTTCACCAACTATCTCAGGATATGGCACAACATTGGCAAAAAACCCTAACCCTAACTCTAAATCAAGTCGTCCACTCTCACTTAATTGTCGCTTTTCTATAGTTTTTAATATTTCATCTTTTGACATAAATATTTTCCTTATTTAAATTGAAATTTTTAATTGTATATTTATAAATGTATTATATTATATCATATATTATTAAATATTTTAAGTAAATAGAAAACCAAAAACATATTAATAATAAAATACATATACAAATATACAAAACAAAGTCATTCTCACAAAATAAACAATATTTAAAATGTACATATAATATACTTCGTCTTTTTTTTATGAAAAACACAATCCAAAAAGTAACTATTGCCCCCAGAAACCTACTACCTATTATAGATTATTTATTTTTTCTAAATTTAGAGATCCAGCAAAACAAAAATTAATAAATAACAAACCAACGAACAAAAAATCGAGAAATTGCACTTATCATCCAATTTTAAACAACAACAAACACAAAAATAGAAGTTCTTATTATGATTCACAACAACTTCTATTAACCCTTTCTAAATACTCATAACACAACTCTAATCCCTATGAAATAAGACAACACCATAAAAGAACCTTAACGCTCTCTTAACTTATTTCATGACATAAGTATCATGTTTGTAAATACCTCATTTACTCATTAGCCTTATTATCAGCACCATCATCAAACTTTTTATGCAATCATCAACATCCTTTAAACATTTATCAAATGTTCTTCTTATAGTAAATACTATCTCACTTACAGTCTCACTAACTGCTCCTATGAATACTGCATTCAATCCTTCTGCTAGCACATATGCTAATTTGCCATCCTTTGCCATCTACCTTAATGCTAAACCATCAAAATTTATTGTTTCCTTTATCTTTACTAAGATAAATTCAAAAGTAAAATAAAATAAAAATGAATGACATATAAATGGAATTAACTTGTTAAATGAACAAATAAGAAATGTTTAATAAGATATATGAGAATGCAAAAAAAGAAAACAATTATCTTCATACAGATAAAAATGCTTTCCTTAATTGACTTTATTATTTAGTTTCTCTATTTTATTTAGCAGTAGATTGAACAGCACCAGCTTCTGTAGAACACAATAATCTGAGATTATTGCTCTGAGACTATTATATTCCATTAACAGCTTCTCTTGCTTGCTCTTAATTATTACATCAAATATCCCCTAATACCTTATTTGATGCACTTATTGCTGCTGCTTTAACTGCATCATCTTCTTATTAGCAGGTTAACTAAACTTCTCATCTTGAATCATGACCTTTAATGCAACAGCTACTGCTAAGTCTACATCTGCTTTAGCAACGCCATTATCATTAGTAGTACCAACACTACCAGTAGCTAATTTTTCAAGCATAATCACCAACAACAAGGATAGCTGATGCAGCAACAGCAGTGGCATTTCGACTCTTAGCAATCATTACCATAAGCCAAATTTAACCACTTCATTTAATTGACACCCTTAACAGCTTCAATTTTACCCCCATCAACATTATTTCTTCAGATATTTAACTTTATAGCTCGTTTAACTTAATTAACCTAATACAAAAAAAGCCATCACTCTCTCCATTAACCTATTTATTAAGCTACTAAAATACCAAAAAGGAAAACAACTCTCCTGAACAAAGAAAAAAATATTTTCATTCACTGACTCTTTTATTTAATTATCTATCTGATATTATAATTTTATTATTATTATTATTTATAATTATTTTTAAGTTTTAGAACCACTCTTATCAAAATCACAGGAGTATCATTAGCATTGTATATAAAAAATCACCTTGACCAGACTAGTCAAAAGTGAAATTTTTATATACAATAAAAAATATAATCCAAAGAAAACTCAAAATCCAAACTTTGGATTAAAGGATCTTATGAATATACTACCAAAAGATGAAAAAAAATTCAAATCAAACGGCACAAAAAGCCAAGTTAAATCAATACTAAAAGGTCTTATTGACTTAAACAAATATAAAACATCACCTGAGATAAAAAATATCTCCGTATCTCAAGTCAAATTACAAATAACCAAAACACTCAAACGATATAATAGAATACTGAAGATCTATTGGGCAATAGACACTAAAAATAAAGATTATAAAAAATCAAGTGGTGTTGAAGAATACTCAGCTAGCGATATACAAAACATGGTAAGTAAAATATTAGTAAACGATGGATATAGAAAGGTATGTAAACGAACTATTGAAAGAGATATTCAAATTCTAAATGAAGTCGGATTGATTAAATCCAAAATCAGAAGGCTTGGCGTTGGCAATGGAAGCATTTCCCACTATATACAAAACATGGAATTTGTACACAGACACAAAGAAATCATTTTCGAACATCTACAAGAACGTCTCAAAGAAAATCTACAAAATAGAAGAATCGTTAGCGATTTTCACCAAAATATAAAAGATGCAATGCAACATTGGAATACAAACCCTAAAAAAAATGAAAATCCTCAAAAAGAAGAAAGTCAACCTAATTTAAATGAACATAATCAACATCAACAGAAACATACAACCGTAATGTCGCATGTACAAAATTCGCATGTAATTAATAAAGCTAATATAAGCTATAAAAAAGAAAAGAATTCTAAAGAGAACTCAGAAATGCTTATGAAAAAAGCTGATTTTTATGAAAAAAAGAAAAGGAATTGCAAAATAATGAGGAAAGATATCCAGACAAGACTGCTATCTGACTACAAAATTAGCAAAAAGTATGTGAAGCAAATAAAAGAGATGAGCAACAACGATTCGACATACATAAATGCTCTGTTAAATTTGGAGCAAGCAATAATTGATTATAGAACTGAATACAGTCTTGAAGACATTCTAGAGCACTTTTTAAAGCAATTTGCGAATAGGTATAAACACAAAGTGTGGATGATGATGAAAAGAAAAGATGGGATAATAAACGATTATGAATTAATTTGGGAAGGCAAATTTAGAGATTGGTACCCTAATAAATACAAAAAGCGATGTGTTGAAAAAACGGTCTATGGTGAAAACATATGTGTTGGAAAAAAATTTTTAGAAAAAAAAGGAAAAAAAACAAAGAAAAATTTGCAAATTTATGCAACAGAAAAGGCAGACAAAAAAGAGACAGAAGAGAAAGCAAAAAAAACGGATTTAGAAAAAAAAGAGAAACGCAGGCTAGAATTGCTGAAAAGAGAAGAATATTTACAGAGGCTTTTTAAACAGGAAGCAAAAGAAAGAGAAGAAAGACTTAGGAGGGCAGAAGAGGAGCGAGCCCATTTGAAGAACCGTGCAAAAGAAAGTATGTTGGCGAATTTGAAGAAAAACATAGGCGATAACGCACAATCAAACGAAACAGATAGTTTATTGAACAAAACGCCCCCAAACATTTTGTCTGAGTCATTGTCAAACGAGGATATTGAAGGTAAAAATGATTGTATAGAGAGTACAACAAAAAATGAAGTATCTCTTTTCAAAATTGATGAAAGGGTAGGGATGTTTAGTGAAGTTAAAGAAAGACAGATGTGTGCACAAAACCGTTCTTTAGACGGTATGATTTCTGATACATTAGAGCAAAGTATAACAGACAATACTGGTGTGAATATAATAGGTGATATATCAAATAACTCTGCACCAGACATTTCATACAGATTATTGCCTAAGATGAATATTGAATTTGAAACTAATTATGCAGGATTTAA
>NZ_AYOT01000122.1 GCF_000500045.1 Borrelia persica No12
AGTTGTACAACTATTGCAACATTAATAGAAGAACCCATATCTCCAAACAGCAATAACATCACTGATTTAAGTGAGTATGAAGCTAAACTTTCTGGTTATGTTATGTACTTACAATCTTTCCTAGTTAAGACTAAGAAAAAAGTTAATGATCTAAATTACCCAGATTTTACTTTCTTTGATCCAAGTCTTCTTAAATCTGAACATTCTATTAAAGCTTTACTTCACAATATTAAGTTATTTCAAGATTATATTAAGAACACTAAACCTATTGCTAAAGCAGTTTACAAAAAATACTCAAAACTTAAAACATAAATTAAAGCAGGGTCCCCAATTGGGGACCTTTTTTACGT
>NZ_AYOT01000123.1 GCF_000500045.1 Borrelia persica No12
TTTAAACAAAAACTGTAATTCTTTTTCTCGAGATAAACATCCAAATAATCTCAGTGGACTATCTTTATATTTATCACTTTCTAAGGCTAAGAATGCATCAAGCTGATCAAATTTCGTTATCGCATTCTTATCCTTCATAAAAAATTCTTTTACCAAATCACTCCAATAATTCACATTCTTTAATTCTTCTCGTTTATTAAAATATTCTAACAATTTACTATCATCTCCCAAACAAATATTTTGTAAATACAAATCAATTTCTTCTATACTACTAAATGGTTTTTCATGCAAAAGTTCATGCATATTACGTGATGCTAATAATAACCGTTCATAACA
>NZ_AYOT01000124.1 GCF_000500045.1 Borrelia persica No12
GTTAAAAGAGCCACAATAATCTTGAGATTCACAACTTTCGTTATTTTCTTGTTGATAATAATCAATTTCAAGTTCATTGAATTTTTCTTTTTTAATTCGGTCAATACTTATTTCTCGTATTATTCCTTTACGAGAAAGTTTGCATCCCAAATAATAATAGAAAAGTAAAAACATTTGTTGTTGACTCAAGTTCAAGTAATTAATGCTAGAAGACTCAAAAATGCCTTCGAYAAGCTCAATCTCGTATGTAAATGATTGAAAACTAAAATCAGTATTTGAGACTCCAAGTGCAGTAATTAGCTTTGTGTAAAACGCATTCAAATTATCACCAGACATTTAAATACCCTAAGTTAACTTTGCTTGATATCAACTCTTAAAATACTATTTTGTGTTGCAAGTAAACCACCTAGTACAAAATCAAGATATGAATGCGCAATATCAGTTGAATCTTTATCAATTTGTTCATTTGGCATTGGTAACATATACTTACTTGGTTTAAATTTAATGAGTTCTGCATTTAATGGATAAATAAGTATTTGGTGTGAAAGTAAGTTACTTGTCTCAATATA
>NZ_AYOT01000125.1 GCF_000500045.1 Borrelia persica No12
TCCAAGTGCAGTAATTAGCTTTGTGTAAAACGCATTCAAATTATCACCAGACATTCAAATATCCTAAGTTAACTTTGCTTGATATCAACTCTTAAAATAGTATTTTGTGTTGCAAGTAAACCACCTAGTACAAAATCAAGATATGAATGCGCAATATCAGTTGAATCTTTATCAATTTGTTCATTTGGCATTGGTAACATATACTTACTTGGTTTAAATTTAATGAGTTCTGCATTTAATGGATAAATAAGTATTTGGTGTGAAAGTAAGTTACTTGTCTCAATATAAACTTCTTGTCTATTATTAACAGCTTTAATAGTCTTAATTAAAAAATCCTCCCATGAATCAGTTGAAGAATAGATATGAGAATTAGAKGATGAAGAYTCRCWTGGTATTGCATATGGTTTAACTARYTTTAAACTTGTTTTTGGATCAACTAATACCATCATAGGAGTAGAAAATTCATCTCCAAGTTCTAGTTTCCCAAGTCCTTCTTCAATTTTTTTAAAAATTTCATTCATCTTATCCTTATTAGAAGACTGAACTTCTTCTTTGATCTGACTTGGCATATTTAGAAGCCCATACATATTAGGAATCATTCGTTTTTGATTTTTGCCATCTTTTTGGATTGATACAGTACCAGTTAAAATAAAGTGATTTATAAGCTTTATAATCTCATTACTTGCAAGTTTGTATGCTTCTTTA
>NZ_AYOT01000126.1 GCF_000500045.1 Borrelia persica No12
CGACATACATAAATGCGCTGTTAAATTTGGAGCAAGCAATAATTGATTATGGAATTGAGTACAACCTTGAAGACATTTTAGAACACTTTTTAAAGCAATTTGCAAATAGGTATAAACACAAAATATGGATGATGATGAAAAGGGAAGATGGGATAATAAGCGATTATGAAGTAATTTGGGAAGGTCGATTTAGAGACTGGTACTCAAACAAGTATAAAAAACGGCATGTTAAAAAAACTGTTTATGATGAAAGCATATGCATTGAAAAAAGTATTTCAAGAAAAGAAAGGGAAAAATCGTTAAAGAATGTGCGAATTTATAAAATAAGAGAAGCAAAGAAAAAAGTGGATCTGAAGAAAGAAGAGAAAAGCAAGCTAGAAAAAAAGAGACTGCAAGAATATTTGCAAAAGTTGTTTGCCAAAGAGGCAAAAGAGAGAAAAGAGAGGCTTAGGAGAGCAGAAAAGGAGCGAGCTCATTTAATGAACCGAATGAGAGAAAGCGTGTTGGTCAATTTGAAGAAAAATATGGGCAATAACGGACAATTGAACAAGAAAGATAGTTTCTTAAACAAAACGCCCCCAAACATTTTATCTGAGTCATTGTCAAGTGGGGATGTTGAACGTAAAGATGATTGTATAGGGTGTAGAACAGAAAATGAAATATTGTTATCCGAAATTGATGAAAGTGTAGGTATGTTTAGTCAGGAGGGTGAAGAATCGGGTTATGTAAAAAATTGTTCTTTAGAAAATAGCATAATGAATAGCTTGAGGGAAAGATATTTTAAGAAATGCCAAAGTTAATATAACAGGTGATGTATCAAATAATTCTGCATCAGACATTTCATGCAGGTTATTGCTAAGAATAAATATTGTCTGTTATACCTTGCTTTAAGGTTGCAAAAACCATGCTGTCTAAAGAAACGGTTCTTTACACATATCTGTCTGTCTTCAGCTTCACTAAATACCACTTAACTTCGAAAAGGAATATTTCATTTTCTGTTCTACACCCTATACAATCATCTTTACGTTCAACATCCCCACTTGACAATGACTCAGATAAAATGTTTGGGGGCGTTTTGTTTAAGAAACTATCTTTCTTGTTCAATTGTCCGTTATTGCCCATATTTTTCTTCAAATTGACCAACACGCTTTCTCTCATTCGGTTCATTAAATGAGCTCGCTCCTTTTCTGCTCTCCTAAGCCTCTCTTTTCTCTCTTTTGCCTCTTTGGCAAACAACTTTTGCAAATATTCTTGCAGTCTCTTTTTTTCTAGCTTGCTTTTCTCTTCTTTCTTCAGATCCACTTTTTTCTTTGCTTCTCTTATTTTATAAATTCGCACATTCTTTAACGATTTTTCCCTTTCTTTTCTTGAAATACTTTTTTCAATGCATATGCTTTCATCATAAACAGTTTTTTTAACATGCCGTTTTTTATACTTGTTTGAGTACCAGTCTCTAAATCGACCTTCCCAAATTACTTCATAATCGCTTATTATCCCATCTTCCCTTTTCATCATCATCCATATTTTGTGTTTATACCTATTTGCAAATTGCTTTAAAAAGTGTTCTAAAATGTCTTCAAGGTTGTACTCAATTCCATAATCAATTATTGCTTGCTCCAAATTTAACAGCGCATTTATGTATGTCG
>NZ_AYOT01000127.1 GCF_000500045.1 Borrelia persica No12
TTAACTACTTCTCTAATTGAATTTTTGGACGAATCGCTTTTATCACCACCTGTTTCTGATTTTTTTGCTACTTCTTCTAACTCTCTTGATGTTTCTCAAATCTTACTACCTAGAACACTAAAATAACTTCCTACATCCTCTTTCTTCGTAGTTGTTTTTGCAGTAAAGCTCAAAACATCCAAAACTAATTCCAAAAAAGCAAAAAAGCATTCTCAGCAACTCCTCCCAACTTCAATCATTATCGCACCACTTAACCCACTCCCAACTCCCTTCTGAGCTCCTGATTGCTTACTTCTTTCCACATCCCACCATCCCCCACCATCATCACCACCATACTCATCTTAATAACTCCACTAATCCTTCTTTTCCTTTCCCCTTCTCTCTCTTCCCCTCCCTCTATTTTCTATCTCTTTTATTTCTTTCATTCCTTTCTTGCCTCCTTATTTTTTTTCTTTATCTTTATACTTTAGATAGCCAACAAAACAAAAATAAATAAATCAAGAATTAAAAAATATACTTACCAAATAAAAAAATGATAAATCTTTAATAAAGAGACACACCAAAATGCCAAAAAGGAAAACAATTTTCATAATAAAGAAAAAAATGTTTCCCTTAATTGACTTTATCATTGAATGATATATTTATATTATTTTTATTTAGTAACAGTACCAGTTTCAGTAGCTTCAGTTCTAGGAATCTCAGAATATTCTATACTCTTAAAAATTTCTTTTACTTTCTCTAGATTGCTATTTACTGTTTTCATGATTATTAAATCAAGTATCCCTAATACCTTATTTACTGCACTTGTGGCTGCTGCTCTAACCGCTTCAGCTTCCCCAGCACCATTATTAGAACTAAGTTTACCTCCTTTAGTAATGGCCTTAAGAGCTACTGCTGCTGCTAAGTCAGCATTAGTTTTAGCTCCAGCGTTATCTACACCATTTCCAACAGCTAGTACCCCAGCTTCATTAGTATTGTCGCCAGAAACATTACCAGTCTTAGCTACAGCATTTTGAATCTTATCAATCATTGCCCATGGATCTGCTTTTGATACCTCAGCTGCTAGTTTAGGACCAGAATTGGCATCAGGAGCTGCAGAATTAGCTTTCCCAACAAGTGCAGCTGGTGCAGTAGTAGCACCTCCAGCAACTTCACCACCAGCATCTCCAGACTTAATTTCTATGCCAGACTTCTTTGCCACCTCAACAATTGCCTTTACACTTTCAATTATCACATTAACACTAGCCTCTTCAGCACCTACAGCAGCACTATTATTAGCAGTAGCACCAAGTATAGAACTATCATTAGTTACACCAGCAAGTTTAGTTAGAACACCAATTAATTTATCAAAAACTTCATTCACTCCTTGAATTGCCTCTTTAAACACTTTAGTTGTACTCCCATCAACGTTCTTTACACCAGAAATATCACCTGAAAGCTCTTTTAATTTCCCATTAGTATCTTCTAATCCTTTTTTTATCTTCTCAAAATGTCTACCTACTTCACTTCTCTTATCCCCCGATTTAACAACATTAAATCCTAATGCATCACCAATGACATTCCCAAAAACGCCAAAAATGTCCTGAAATCCTTGCCCAATCTTAACCAAAGAATCTAAAAAACTATTCCTCTTCTCTAATCCCTCTTTCTCCTCTATCAACCCACTATTACATCCCATAACCAACATAACGCAACTGATTCCAATAATGCGTCTAATTCCTCTCATCTTCCCACTACCCCCTCTCATTCCTTCATTCGTTTTTATTTCTCTAATATCTCTCATCATAATTTTCCCTCCTTAATCTACTCTTTAATTCCCCTCAATCTTTAAATCCTCTTATTTAAAGCTCCCTTCTCTTCCCTTCCCTCACTAAGCTCTCCTAAATAAGCTCTCCTTACTCCTAAAAAAAGTTACTCAGAATACATACTTCCTTCTCTTCTTTTTCTTCTCTTATCATTCCTTCCTTCTCTTTTTATAAGTTCCCTTCTCTCTTTTATTGAGTCTCTTTTATCTTTTTTATTGAGTCTCTTCTTCTCTTTCTATCAACTTTACTCCAACAGAAAAAACGAAAGAAAAATGAATAAATAAAAAATGAATGAAATGCACACATGATAAATGAATTCTTAATAAAAAAATAAAGGAAATATATTAAATCACTTAATTTAGCAAGAAAACATCTTCCCTATATGACTTCAAAAAGAATAAGAGAAGTGTTTCCTTTAAATAAATTTTTATTTTAATGATTTTTACCGATAATTACTTATTATTGTCCACTAGTTGCTGCTTCTGCTGTCTTATCTTCTTGCTTCACTGCAGATAATGTTTCATTTAGCTTTCTTAAACCACTATCAACTGTATTTCTTATTGCTATTATTAAAGTACTTAGTGTCTTGTTTACTGCACTTGTTACTGCTCCATTGACTGCATAAGCTGATTTCTCTTCACACCATTCTTAGCAGCAAATTTACCACCCTTTGCCATTGCTCTCAATGCTATTCCTGCTGCTATCACTGCATCCTTCTTTGCTGTATCTTCTTTAATTTCTTTCTTACCATTCTTAGCTGGAGCAATAGCAATCTCGGCTGCATCCTTAGCTGCTTCAATTCCATTAGTAGTATCAACACCAGGATTTTCTTTAGATTTAGCAATAGCTTTTAATATATCAGCTCCACTTACTAACCCTATTGATGCACTTGCCTTAGCTGCCTCTGCCTCTTGAGCTCTATTCGCATCTTCATCTGCAAACAATTTACCAATATCCTTTTTATCATCGCCAGTCTTTGTAGCATCAGCATTACCTTCACTTTCTTTTAATACGACATCAACAATCGCTTTAATTCCCTTGACCAAAGAAATAACTGAATCTTTATCAGCAGCAACTGCAGATTCATTTTGAACAGCATTTCCCATAACATCACCAACAGCACCACTAACTGCAATTTTTGCTCCCTCTTCTATTACTCCTAATTTCTCAATAAATTTTAACACCTCTTCCTTTACCTTTGCATAATTCCCATTCTTCTCTAAAATCTCATTTAATTTTGCTTGCGTTGTTTTCATTGTCTCTGAAATTTTAGTAAAATAAACCCCAATATCCGATTTCTTTGTATCCGCTTTTATCCCCAATGTCCCACTCACCATATCCCCAAAAGCAACAAAAACATCCAAAAATCCTTTCCCTAAATTCGCAATAGAACTCAAAAACTCATTCTTCTTTTCTAGCTCCGCTACTCCATTATTACATCCCATAATTCCCACCATCATCACCACAATACTTCTCTTCATCATCACACCCATCCATCTTACTTCTCTCTTTTTTCTATCTCTTTTATTTCTTTCATTTTTTTACCCCCTCATTTCTCTTATAAAAGCTTAGACCAAAACAAAACACAAATTAATAAAAAAAATGCATGAAATGCACAAATGATAAATGAATGTCAAATAAAAAATACAAAAGAAATACAGTGAAATCAATTAATTAAACAAGAAAACATCTTTCCTGTTTGCCTAACACAGAAAAAAAGAAGTGTTTCCTTTAAATAACCTTTTTGCAATAATTAATTTCACTATACTGAATTGACTCTTAAACTGCTGGTTTTAGAGCCCTTGCTTTATCTACTTCTTGCTTTACTTTCTCAAGAACATTCCTTACTATCTTCTTAACTATATCTTCCAATGACACTAACAATTTATTTACTGCAGTTCTTCCTGATGATTGCACTGCTTTGTCATCGTCATAACTATGTACAGCTAATTTACCATCTTTAACTAATGAACGTAAGGCTATTCCTCCTGCTACTGCTGCTGCTTTTGCTACCCCCTGTACTAAATGACCAGTATTATCTGTTCCTTTTGCAAATTCAAATGGAGTTGTATTTACTTCTGCATCTCCCCCTAGTGATTTAACATCAGTGTCTTTTTATTTCACTATTG
>NZ_AYOT01000128.1 GCF_000500045.1 Borrelia persica No12
GTACTGTTACTAAATAAAAATAATATAAATATATCATTCAATGATAAAGTCAATTAAGGGAAACATTTTTTTCTTTATTATGAAAATTGTTTTCCTTTTTGGCATTTTGGTGTGTCTCTTTATTAAAGATTTATCATTTTTTTATTTGGTAAGTATATTTTTTAATTCTTGATTTATTTATTTTTGTTTTGTTGGCTATCTAAAGTATAAAGATAAAGAAAAAAAATAAGGAGGCAAGAAAGGAATGAAAGAAATAAAAGAGATAGAAAATAGAGGGAGGGGAAGAGAGAGAAGGGGAAAGGAAAAGAAGGATTAGTGGAGTTATTAAGATGAGTATGGTGGTGATGATGGTGGGGGATGGTGGGATGTGGAAAGAAGTAAGCAATCAGGAGCTCAGAAGGGAGTTGGGAGTGGGTTAAGTGGTGCGATAATGATTGAAGTTGGGAGGAGTTGCTGAGAATGCTTTTTTGCTTTTTTGGAATTAGTTTTGGATGTTTTGAGCTTTACTGCAAAAACAACTACGAAGAAAGAGGATGTAGGAAGTTATTTTAGTGTTCTAGGTAGTAAGATTTGAGAAACATCAAGAGAGTTAGAAGAAGTAGCAAAAAAATCAGAAACAGGTGGTGATAAAAGCGATTCGTCCAAAAATTCAATTAGAGAAGTAGTTAATGTAGCTAAGGGAATTTTAGATGCATTAAAGGTATATGTGAGTCCTTAGGGATAGTAGGTGATTCTAGTGTAGTAGGTTATTAGAAACTAGTGCTAAACAAGGGGTAGTAGCTAGCTGATGGTGAGTTAAAGAAAGCATATGATGTATTAAAAGGAATAAGTTGATGGCGATAGATGTAGGTGTTAAAGACTTAAAAGCAGGATCTACTACATTGCAAGCAGCAAGAGAAGTAGATAATAAGGATGGGGGTCAAGATATTGGCTAAAAATGGCACTGGTGGCAATCCTGTATCAACAGATGCAGGGTAGTAGCGTATTTTAGCAACTGTCAGTGGGTAAGAGATGTTAGCATTAATAATAGTTAAATCAGAGGACAGTGATACAGCATTATCAGGTAATGCAACTGGAGATACAACTGCGATTGCATTTAGCAAATCCAATTTCTTATTAATAAATGAAGTACTTTCAGTTCATATTTCGTCAATCTTCATAAAGTAAGAGATAAATAAATTGAATTTGTTTCATATTTTTCTTTCTATAAGAGAATTGTTTTTTTGGCGTTTTAATATTCCTTATTAAACATTTCTCATTTGTTTTTTCAGCAAGTTAATTTTAATTTATATATTATTCGTTCGTTTTTATTGTGTGGTTTCTGTTGAAGTAAAGTTGATAAGAAGAGAAGAAGAGACTCTTTAAATAAGAGAAGGAAGTAAAAATAAGACCGAGTAACTTTTTTAGAAGGTGGGAGGTTTGATTTCGTGGAGGGGAGAGAAGGGAGCTTTAAATTGAGGATTTAAGGTAGGAGAAATTTTTAAAGAGTTGATTAAGGAGGGAAAGATGAGAGGAATTAGAGAAATAAGAAGGGGAGAAGAGATGAGAGGGGGAATAGGGAAGATGAATAATATTTTCAAAAGAAGTTTGATTATTATTATGATTTTGGGGATGATGGGATGTGGACAAAATGTAGTATCGGAGCTAGAACAGAAGAATGAGTTTTTGAGTTCTATAGCTAATTTAGGGAAAGGGTTTTTGGATGTTTTTGTGACATTTGGGGATATGGTGAGTGGGACGTTGGGGATAAAGGTGGATACTAAGAAGAGTGAGATAGGTAAGTATTTTAGTGATATTGCTGAGACAATGGGAAAAGTAAAGATAAAATTAAACACTATAGTTGCAGAGCATGGTAATTATGAAAAAGTGAAAGAAGTAGTAGAGAAGTTTATTAGTGATACATTGGATAAAACTTGCAGAAGGAGCAAGAGAAGTAGCTAAAGGAGCTACAGGAGAAGCTATAGGGAATGCTACTAAAGCTGGACATGGAGCTATTCCTGCTGATAAGGATGCAGTTATTTCTCTAGTTAGGGGGATAAAGGCAATAGTTGGTGTAGTGTTAGGTAAAGGAGATGGTAGTGCAGATGCTGATAAAACAGGGGATGATGATAAGAAGGATATTGGTAATCTATTTGCTGATGATGCTGGTAAGGGTGATGCGAAAGAAGAAAATATAGCAAAGGCGGCAGCAAGTATAGGGGCAGTGGTTGGAGCAGATATATTGCAAGCAATAGCTAAATCATAAAGAGAATCCTGTTGTTAATGATAATGAGGGAATTGAGAAAGCGGGAGATGCAGGAGAAATTGCAGTAGCTTCAGCTAAGGGTGGCAAGAAAGAAATTAAGGAAGGAGCAAAGAAAGATGCAGTAATAGCAGGAGGAATAGCATTGAGAGGGATGAGTAAGGGAGGTAAATTTGTGGCTAAGAATGAAGAGAAAGCTGCTAATGTGATCAATGGAGCTTGCAGTAGGATGATGGGATGTAATAGTGGTTAGTATCGGAGAAAGAGGGATTAGAGAAGAGGAATAGTTTTTTAGATTCTTTAGTTAAGATTGGACAGGGGTTTCAGGAGATTTTTGGTGTTTTTGGGAATGCTATTGGGGATGAATTAGGATTTAATGTTGTTAAATCGGGGGATAGTAGAAGTAAAGTCGGAGAACATTTTAAGAAGATCGGAGAAGGACTTACAACAACTAAGAATAAGTTAAACGAGTTGGAAGTTAAAATATCTGAAGTTAAGAATGTTGATGGGAGCACAATTAAAATTGTTGAGGATGCGATTAAAGGAACAAATGATGTTTTTGATAAATTAATTGCGGCATTAGTTAAACTTACTGGTGTGATTAATGATGGTAGTCCAATTGGTGATGCTAATTCTGGTGGTGCTCCTGCATCAGCTGATAAGGATGGAGTTGAGGCAATTGTTGTAGAGGTTAAAAAAATAATTGAGACTGCTACTAAGTCTGGTGTAAAGATTAATACTGGTGATGCTGGTGCTAAAGTGGATAATGGCAATGGAATTAAGGTAGTGGTTCACAATGCTCAAGCTGATGCTGGTGCTGGTCCTAAATTAGCAGATGAAATAGCTAAAGCAGATCCATGGGCAATGATTGATAAGATTAAAAATGCTAAGATGGATGGGAATGCTGTTGATGCTGCTGGTGCAAATGCTCTTGGTGGTAATACTCAGAATGATAATGGTACTGCAAAGACTAATGCTGACTTAGCAGCTGCGGTAGCTCTTAAGGCAATGGTTAAAAAGGGTA
>NZ_AYOT01000129.1 GCF_000500045.1 Borrelia persica No12
GTACTGTTACTAAATAAAAATAATATAAATATATCATTCAATGATAAAGTCAATTAAGGGAAACATTTTTTTCTTTATTATGAAAATTGTTTTCCTTTTTGGCATTTTGGTGTGTCTCTTTATTAAAGATTTATCATTTTTTTATTTGGTAAGTATATTTTTTAATTCTTGATTTATTTATTTTTGTTTTGTTGGCTATCTAAAGTATAAAGATAAAGAAAAAAAATAAGGAGGCAAGAAAGGAATGAAAGAAATAAAAGAGATAGAAAATAGAGGGAGGGGAAGAGAGAGAAGGGGAAAGGAAAAGAAGGATTAGTGGAGTTATTAAGATGAGTATGGTGGTGATGATGGTGGGGGATGGTGGGATGTGGAAAGAAGTAAGCAATCAGGAGCTCAGAAGGGAGTTGGGAGTGGGTTAAGTGGTGCGATAATGATTGAAGTTGGGAGGAGTTGCTGAGAATGCTTTTTTGCTTTTTTGGAATTAGTTTTGGATGTTTTGAGCTTTACTGCAAAAACAACTACGAAGAAAGAGGATGTAGGAAGTTATTTTAGTGTTCTAGGTAGTAAGATTTGAGAAACATCAAGAGAGTTAGAAGAAGTAGCAAAAAAATCAGAAACAGGTGGTGATAAAAGCGATTCGTCCAAAAATTCAATTAGAGAAGTAGTTAAAAGAAGCACTTCTCTGATTCTTTGTTAGATATATAGGGAAGCTGTTTCCTTATTAAATTAAGTAATTTCAATGTCTTTTTCATTCATTTGTGTTTTTCTTTTGAATTAAAGTAGTAGGAAGAAAGAAATGAAGGAAATTTTTTTTAAAAGAGAGAATAGATCTAGTCTTTTTTTGTTCTTTATTAGGAAGCAGAGAAGATGTTTTCTTGTTAACTTAGGTTATGTACTATAGATAGTAATATTACGAATACTATCTATAAGTATAGACTATGTGTGTTATAAATTTATTCTTAAAAAAAGAATTTTGGCTTACTTTTATTTAAGTTTTATTTTATAGCAGTTAAATGTAACTTTAAGCTTCATGCGCGCTTTCATTAATCAATTTTGAAAAAGCAGCCAATATACTGAAACCCTTGTTGAGCAATATACTTGTTAATAGTATATACCCTAAAGAAAAAATATTCAATAATATATATTTTAATAACCAATTACTAAAATTATAAAAAAAATATAGATTAATATCGATTAGTATAATTCATATTAATATTCTAGATTTATAACCGAGCAATATTAATATAAAAACAAAAGAGTTTAAATTGAAAAAATAATAATTATAATAGTGTAAAAATGTACCATGTATTTTTTAATAGAAAATGGATAATAAGTAAATAATTTTAGAGTAAAAATGTAAAAAAATAAATAATTTTTATTAAAATATTTTGTATTTTAGATAAAGTGATATATATTATTAATTAATAATCATTATTATTTCATAATAGTGATTATTAATTCTAAAGAAGGAGAATATTTGTGAGAAAAAATTTATTTATATTATTAATTTTAGGATTAATATCTTGTAATCTAGATTCTAGATTATTGGGTCATAAGAATAATCAAGGAAGAATCGAAAATTCTTTAAAAGATGTTGAAAATGGTGTTCAAGGTGATGAACCAACAAAAGAAGATGTTGTTAATAAAGTTTCTGTTAAAAAAGTAATAGTAAGAGGAGATTCTGTAATAAGAGATGAGAAAGAGGAATTAATATCTGCCCTTATAAATGATATTGATAATGTTATGGGATTAGTAAATCAAGATAAGGTTGAAGTTGAAGATGCAAGTCAATATGGTATGAAAGATGAAGTGTTTAAATTAGTGTTAAATACTGTTAATAATAAGACATTAGATCATGATGATAACAAGGAAGTAAGAAGATTATTTTATTCCTCTTTGCTATACAATAAGGAGAGAATAAAAGATTTTGCAGAAATTCTTAAAAAGATAGGATCGGATAATATAAATAAGGGTACATGGATTGAAGATATAATGAATACTGTAGTAGGGCATCTTCAATTTGGTTTTGAAAGAGTAATTAATAAATTAGAAGAGAATAGAAATAAACTTGATAAATTGAGTCTTGTTGATTTAAGAGAAATCAAATTCAAGCTTGAAGAAATTCAATTACAAAAATTGAATTGGAGGAAAGCTGTAAATAGTCTTGTTGCATCTTATAAAGCTAAGACAGATGGAATTGATTCTGATAGTAAGAAATTTATAGAGCATATTGAGAGAAGATATAAAGATCTTATTAAAGTTAAAATTTTTGGGATGCAAGCAGTATCTAATAGGATTATATCTATTCTAGATACAATTAAGTGATTTTATAATCATTTATTATAATAATTTAAAATAGAAAGGAAGGTAGAATTAGTAGTCTATCTTCCTATATTTCTGTTTGTAGAAATGCATTTAGGTGAATTTGGTAGGAAAAATTGATTTAATATGTGTTATGAATAAAAAAAGAATTTTTGGTTTATCAATAATAAAAGAAAGAAAAGGTCTTTTGTTGATAGTGAAAAAGAAAATTCTAACAAAAATATTACTGTTGATGAAGAAGATAGAGAAGAAGATGATGATAAGAAAGAGGAAGTAGAAGAAGTATTATTAGTAAATGAGGAAGAAGAAAAAATAGAAGGTGAAGATAATAAAGAAGTAAAAGAAAAGAAAAGAATGTAAAAGGTTTAAAAGTTAAACTTCTTCAGGATAAGAATGATGTGGATGATGCACTTTATTGGATTAAAACAATAAAAGAAAAAAAGCAGCAATCAGATGTAATGAGTGAGATTTTGGCGATCTTGGGAGATATTGTTAAGTTACAAAAGATTATTTTACAAGAAACTAAGGCTTAATGATATAAGTAAACTCTTAGACGACTCTCGACAAATGGTACTCAGCATTATGAGAGATTCATATAAATATGATGAAAAATTGTTATTAGAATTGGAAAAAAATTTCAAGAAGTAAAAAGCTTTTTAGAAAAGTTTTTTACATAAAAATAAAAAATAAAATA
>NZ_AYOT01000130.1 GCF_000500045.1 Borrelia persica No12
CAATAGTGAAATAAAAAGACACTGATGTTAAATCACTAGGGGGAGATGCAGAAGTAAATACAACTCCATTTGAATTTGCAAAAGGAACAGATAATACTGGTCATTTAGTACAGGGGGTAGCAAAAGCAGCAGCAGTAGCAGGAGGAATAGCCTTACGTTCATTAGTTAAAGATGGTAAATTAGCTGTACATAGTTATGACGATGACAAAGCAGTGCAATCATCAGGAAGAACTGCAGTAAATAAATTGTTAGTGTCATTGGAAGATATAGTTAAGAAGATAGTAAGGAATGTTCTTGAGAAAGTAAAGCAAGAAGTAGATAAAGCAAGGGCTCTAAAACCAGCAGTTTAAGAGTCAATTCAGTATAGTGAAATTAATTATTGCAAAAAGGTTATTTAAAGGAAACACTTCTTTTTTTCTGTGTTAGGCAAACAGGAAAGATGTTTTCTTGTTTAATTAATTGATTTCACTGTATTTCTTTTGTATTTTTTATTTGACATTCATTTATCATTTGTGCATTTCATGCATTTTTTTTATTAATTTGTGTTTTGTTTTGTTCTAAGCTTTTATAAGAGAAATAAGGGGGTAAAAAAATGAAAGAAATAAAAGAGATAGAAAAAAGAGAGAAGTAAGAAGGATGGGTGTGATGATGAAGAGAAGTATTGTGGTGATGATGGTGGTTATGGGATGTATGTAATAATGGAATAGCGGAGCTAGAAAAGGAGAATGAGTTTTTAAGTTCAATAGCTAATTTGGGGCAAGGATTTTTGGATGTTTTTGTGACATTTGGGGATATGGTGAGTGGGACATTGGGAATAAAGGCAGAGACTAAGAAATCGGATATTGGCGTTTATTTTACTAAAATTGCTGAGACAATGAAATTAACAAAAGCAAAATTAAATGAAATTTTGGAGAAGAATGGGCGTTATGAAAAGGTAAAAGAAAAGGTTGTTGCTTTTATTGCGACTATCGATAAAATAGCAGAAGGAGCGGAAACTGCTGCTGTTGGTGCTAGTGGTAGTAATGCTATAGGAAATGCTGTTAAAAACCAATTTGCGGTTGCTGCTGATAAACCTTCAGTTATTTCTTTGGTTAAAGGGATTAAATTTATTGTTGGGGTAGTGTTAAAAGAAAGTGAAGGTAATGCAGATGCTACAAAAATTCAGGATGAAAAAAAGGATATTGGTAAATTGTTTGGCAATCAAGATAATGATAGCGCTCAAGAGGCAGAGGCAGCTAAGGCAAATGCATCAGTAGGTGCAGTAAGTGGGGCTGATATATTAAAAGCTATAGCTAAATCTAAAGAAAGTCCTGATGTTAATAATGCTGATGGAATTGAAAAGGCAAAAGATGCAGGGGAAATTGCGGTAGCTCCGGCTGTTAATGACAAGAAGGAAATTAAAGACTCAGAAAAAAAAGATGCAGTAATAGCAGGAGGTATAGCATTGAGAGCAATGGCAAAGGATGGTAAATTTGCGGCTAAGAGTGGCGACGACAAACATGCTAATGCAATCAATGGTTTATCAGCAAGTGTATTAAACAAGACACTCAGTACGCTAGTAATAGCAATAAGAAATACTGTTGATAATGGTTTAAAAGAGATAAATGAAGTACTAGCTAAAGTTAAACAAGAAGATAAGGCAGCAGAAGTTGCAGCTAATGGACAACAATAAATAATTATAGATAATAGTCAGTAAGATAAAAAAATTATTTAAAGGAAACACTTCTCTTGTTCGTTGTTAAGAAGGATAGGGAAGATGTTTTCTTGTTGATTTAAGCCATTTAATATATTTCTTTTATATTTTTATTGAGCATTAATTTATCATGTGTGAATATCATTTATTTATTTTTCTTTCGTTTTTTCTGTTGGAGTAATGTTAAAAAGAGAAAGAGAGACTCATAAAATGAGAGAAGGGAACTTATAAAAAGAGAAGAAAGGAATGATAAAAGAAGGAAGGAATGATAAGAGAAGAAAAAGAAGAGAAGTTAAAAAGAAGAGAAGGAAGTATGTATTCTGAGTAACTTTTTTTAGAAGGAAGATGAGATTAGAGAGGAGAGTTTATTTAGATGAGCTTATGTAGAAGGGCTTATTTAGATGAGCTAGAAGAGGAAAGGGAAGAGAAGGGAGCTTTAAATAAGAGGATTTAAAGATTGGGGGGAATAAAGAGTTGATTAAGGAGGGAAAATTATGATGAGTGGAATTAGAGGAATAAAAGATAAAGAAGAAATTAGAGGGGGTAATGGGAAGATGAAGACGATTATCAAGAGAAGTTTGCTTATTATTATGATTTTGGGAGTTATGGGATGTAATAGTGGGTTGATAGAGGAGAAAGAGGGATTAGAGAATAGGAATAGTTTTTTAGATTCTTTGGTTAAGATCTGTCAAGGATTTCAGGACATTTTTGGCGTTTTTGGGAATGTTTTTGGAAATGCATTAGGGTTTAATGTGGTTAAACCTGAAGATAATAGAAGTAGGGTGGGAGAACATTTTAAGACTATTGAAGATGGATGAAAGAATACTAAGGATAAATTAACTGAGTTGGGGAAAGCAATAGTTGCTGCTCCTAATGCGGATACTAAAGGAGTTGAAGCTGTTATTCAAGGTTCTAGTGAAGTGATTTCAAAGTTAATTGATTCTGTAACTAAGCTTGCTGGGGCTGTTGGTAATACCGGTATTTCTGAAGGTACTGATGCTGGTACTAATGCTGGGGGTAATGCTGTTGCTGCTAATAAAGATAGCGTTAAAGCTGTTATTGAAGGAGTTAAAAGTATAATTGAGATTGCCGAAAAATCTGGCATAAAAATTGAAAAAGGAAAAGATGGTACTGAAGTTGTTGGTGGTGATGCTACTGCACCAGCTGCACTTGTTGGTAAAGCCGCTGCTGCGGCACCCGATGCTAATTCTGGTCCTAAATTAGTTGCTGAAGTGGTTAAAGCAGACCCATGGGCAATGATAGATAAGATTAAAAATGCGAAAACCAAAGATGGTGCTCTTAGTGGTATGGTGCAGGAGAATTAGTTACTGGTACTGGAGCTGCCAATGTTGGGGCAAAAAGTAATGCAGACTTAGCAGAAGCGGTTGCATTGAAGGCAATGACTAAGTCTGGTAAATTTACTAATGCTGCTAATGAAACTGGTGCAGTTAAAGCAGCAGCCGCAAGTGCAGTAAATAAGGTGTTAGGAATATTGGATGTAATACTTAGGGAAGTAGTAAGTTTTGAACTTGATAAAATTAAAGAAGCTGTTAATGTAATAAAATACTCTGAGACTACTGGAGCTAATGCTACGGTAGCTGGTACTATTTAAACTTCTGTTACTAAATAAATAGAAAATTAAGTAATAAAGTCATTTAAGGGAAACACTTTTCTTTTTGTTGAGAAGATATGTTTTCCTTTTTGTATTTTAATAATATTAATAAGTTAAGGGCGAGAGTTATTATAACATTAAGTTAAGGTGTGTTATCGAGATAAGGGTTGTGTTCTTATTAATAAGAAATTAATAAGAAGAACTTTTTATTTTTGTGTGTTATTTTGAATATTTTATGATAATTGAGTTTTATTTATTTATTGTGTGTGTGTTTGATAGGTACATTTCATTCGTTTATTTTGATTTTTTTCTTGACCTAGAGTTAATAAGAGAAAGAATAAGGAGGCAAGAAAAAATGCAAGAAACAAAAGCTAAAGAAGCTAAGATAGGAGGGGGTGTTGAGGAGATGAGAGGGCATTAGATGCATTATTGGAATTCAGTTAACGTTATGTTGCTTATGGGATGTAATAATGGAGTAGCGGAGCTAGAAAAGAAGAATGAGTTTTTGAGTTTTATTGCGAATTTAGGTAAAGGATTTTTGGATATTTTTGTTGCTTTTGGCGATATGGTGAGTGGGGCATTGGGGGGATAAAGGCAGATACTAAGAAGAGTGAAATAGGGAAGTATTTTAGTGATATTGCTGATACTATGAAATTAGTTAAGGAGAAATTGCAAGTAGAAGTTTCTAAGAATGGGAATTATGAGAAAGTTGAAACAGTTGTTGAGCAGTTTATTAGTGATACATTGGATAAGATAGCAGAAGGAGCCAAGGAAGCAGAAAAGGGGTTACAGGTGGTGATGTTATAGGAAGTGCTGTTAAAGATCAGGCTGCTGTTTCGGCGAAATTCGATAGTGTTAATGCTTTAGTTAAAGGAATAAAGGTAATTGTTGCTATAGTGTTAAAAGGGAATGAGGGAGATGCTACTGCTACAAAGACTGGAGATGATAAAAAGTCAGTTGGTAAGTTGCTTGGTAAGAAAGATAATGCAACAGAAACAGTAGCAGCAGCGGCGAATGCATCAATAGGAGTTGTAAGTGGTGCTGATATCTTGCAAGCAATAGCTAAGTCGGAAGAGGTTGCTAACAATGAGGTTACAATTGAAGGAGCAAGAAATGCAGCAGAGATTGCAGCTGCCAAGAAAGAAGATACTAAAGAGCTTGCTGCGGCACAGATAGATGCAGTTATAGCAGCAGGAATAGCATTGCGGGCAATGGCGAAGGATGGTAAATTTGCGGCTAATAGCGATGTTAAGCATGCAAATGCAGTTAATGGGGCAGCAGCAAGTGCAGTTAGTAAGACACTAAGTACACTAATAATAGGAATAAGAAATACTATTGATAGTGGTTTAAAGGAGATAAATGCAGCATTAGCTACAGTTAAACAAGAGGATAAGGCAGTAGAAGCAGCAGTTAATGGACAACAATAAATAATTACCGATAAAAATCAATACTGAAAAAATTTATTTAAAGGAAACATTTCTCTTGTTTTTTATGAGGCATACAGGGGAGATGTTTTTTTATTAAGCATTCATTTATTATGTGTGCATTTCATCAAATCATTTAAGGGAAACACATCTTTTGATAAGATGAGCTTAGTGAGAAGATTTTAGATAAGGAAGAGAAGGGAGCTTTAAATTGTGGATTTAAAGATTGGGGGGAATTAAAGAGTTGTTAAGGAGGGAAAATTATGATGAGAGGAATTAGAGAAATAAAAGATAAAGAAGAAATTAGAGGGGGTAGTGGGAAGATGAGTAAGATTATCAAGAAAAGTTTGAGCATTATTATGATTATTGGAATTATGGGATGTGGACAACAAGAACAGGCACCAGGGAAACAGAATGGCGCTGGGAGTGGGATAAGTGGGGCAATGATGGACTTAGGTAGGAGTGCTGAGAATGCCTTTTATGCTTTTTTGGAGTTAGTTTCAGATGTATTGGGATTTACTGTAACTAAAGAAACAACTCGGAATAAAGTAGGAGAATATTTTAGTGGTCTAGGGAAGAAGCTTGGAGATGCATCAGACGAATTAGAAGAAGTAGCAAAGAAAGCAACATCTGGTGTTGATAAAGGTGATAATGCAAAGAATCCAATTAGGATTGCTGTTAATATGGCTAAGGAAGTTTTAGGTGTATTAAAAGGACATTTAGATTCTTTAAAGGATATAGGTGATGCTAACAGGGTAGTTGAGGTAGCAAACAACCAGAATGGAGCATCGGTAGCTGAAACTGAATTAAAGAAGGCATATAATGCATTGAAAGGAATAGTAGATATAGCGAGGACACAACAGGTTAAAGAACCAAGTGCAAGTAGTGTGACATTGGCTCAAGCATCAATAGGAGTTGATGCTAAAGATGGAGCTAAGGTTTTAGCATCAGGTGCTAATGCAGGAGCAGCAGTGGGAGATAAAGCTGCATTAATAGTATCAGCGGTGAGTGGAAAGGAAATGTTAGAATCAATAGTTAAGTCAACAGAAGGAGATGCAACTGGAACAATAGGAGCTAACGTAGATGGGTCAACAAGTGCATTAAAATTTGCAAAAGGAGGAGCGACTGCAGGTCATCTAGCACAAGAAGCAGCTAAAGCAGCAGCAGTAGCAGGAGGCATAGCCCTACGTTCGTTAGTTAAAGAAGGTAAATTAGCTTCACATAATGATAACAGTGAAAAAGCCGTACAGTCAGCAGGAATAAGTGCAGTAAATAAATTGTTGGTAGCAGTGGAGGATGTAATAAAAAAAACAGTAAAGAATGTTCTTGAGAAAGCAAAAGAAAAAATAGATGAGGCAAGAAACCCAAAATCGGTAGTGTAATAAATAAGATCTTTAATTGAAGTTAGATTATTGAACAATGAGAATAGAAGGTAAGCTTGGAGACGGTTCTGGGTTATCTTCTATTTTTTTAGTAGTCATGTAATAACAATATTTTTATGTAATGACTTTATTTTATTTATATCTTGTGGTAAGTTGGGTAACAATAACTTACAGGGTCGAACAATTTTAGTTTTTCATTTGTTTATTTAACAAGTTAATTTCAATTTATATATCATTCATTCATTTTTATTTTGATTTTGCTGTTGCAGTAAGCTTGGGTAGTACTAAGTCTTAGAATTAGATCTTATTTTCAAGCGGAGGAAAATAAGAGAGTGAAGAAGAAGAGAGAAGAAGTCTAGAGATAAGAAAGGAAAGGGAGGAAAGAAGAGAAGTGTGATGATAGTGGTGATGATGGTAGTGATGATGGGATGTAATAATGGAGTAAGTCCAAGAGAGGAGTTTTTGAATTCTATGGTGAATTTAGGGAAAGGATTTTTGGACGTTTTTGTAGTTTTTGGTGATATGATAAATGGGACATTAGGAATAAAGGCAGAAACAAAGAAAAGTGAGATTGGGGCATATTTTACTAAGATTGAGAATACTATGAAAACAGTAAAATTGAAGTTAGGGAAGATTTTAGAAGAATATGGGAATTATGAGAAAGTGAAAGAGAAGGTAGAGGAATTTATTGGGAAGATAGGTAAGATCGAAGAAGGAGCAAAAGAAGCAGCAAAAGGTGCTACAACTGATACTATGATAGGAAATGCTGTTAAAGACCGGGCTGCTGTTGCTGCTGACAAAGATGTAGTGAATGTTCTTGTAAAAGGGATAAAGGGAATTGTTGGGGTAGTATTAAAAGCAGATGAAGGAGATGCTGTTGCTACAAAGACTGATGGGGAACAACAAAAATCAATAGGTGGATTATTTAGTGGCAACAAAGATGATGGGACAGATGCTGTAGCAGCAGCAGCAAGTGCATCAATAGGAGCAGTAAGTGGTGTTGATATTCTTCAGGCTATTGTTAAATCTGAGGAGGTTACTGATGTTGAGCTTAAGATTGATCAAGTAAAAAATGCTGCTGAAATTGCTGCTGCTAAACAGGATAATGCTAAAAAAGAAATTACAGTAGGTTCAGCAAAGAAAGATGCAGTAATAGCAGCAGGTATAGCCTTAAGAGCAATGGCAAAGGGAGGCAAGTTTGCTGCTAAAAATGAGGACAAATCAGTACAATCAGTTAATGGAGTAGTGTCAAGTGCAGTAAATAAAGTATTGAGTACACTAATAATAGCAATCAGGAATACAGTGGATTCTGGATTAAAAGAGATCAATAATGTATTGAAAGGAATTGAACAAGGAGATAGTTCTCTTATTCAGGGTAATTGACAATGTAAGTAGTAATTAATGAAAAATAATCAGCTAAAATTGGGAGAGCGAATAAATAAGCTCTCTTTTGATATTAGAGCAATTATGTTATGGCCTTTATTTGTTTTGTGGTAGTGATGCATGTGTTGCTGAAAATGTGAAAAAATCATAGCCGACTGGAGCTATTGGATCAGTAATTGGTGCTGATGGATGGTAAGTTTGCTTCTAATCAAAATGAAGGAAAGTCTACTAATTCAGTAAATGGTGCAGTAGTAAGTGCAATGGTCAGGATGCTGTACTAGCAGATGCTGCAAGTGCAAATACACTTGTTAAAGGAGTAAAATAAATGGTTGAGGTAGTTTTAAAAGATAAAGGAGATACTGCTGCTGTGACTAAAGATGATCAAACAAAAGACAATTGATGAGTTGTGTGAAAAGAAAGAAAATGGCACAGGTGCAGAAGCACAGCAGCCGCAAGTGCAATCAATAGAAGCGATGACTGGTGTTGATATACAATTGACTTAATTCCATTTATTAATTTATCAACCTCAGTAGCTGCAACACCACCAGCATCATTAGCAGCAACATTTCCAATTAACTCGTTACCTTCAACACCAATTGCCTCACTTGCAGTCTTTGCCCCCTCTATTATCTTATCAAGCGTCTCACTTACTAATTTCTTTACTGCTCTCTCTACTTCCACAGCATTTGGATTCCCTGCTGCCTTCATATCAGCAACAATTTTTTCAAGCTTATCTTTTATCCCCTAAACTGTATCCTGCACTGTCTTAAAATATTTCCCCACATCTGACTTCTTACTCTCAACAGTCAATCTCAATACACTACCTACCATATCCCCAAAAGACGTGAATACACTGATAAATTCATTCCCCAAACTAACTAAAGACTTTAAAAATCTACTCTCTCCTCTCTCTACCACTTCTCCTTATTATTCACATCACCATCAACATATAATTATTTCTATTAGAAAAATAGAAAACACATTGTTGATAGTGTACTTTTTTAATTCTTTATGCATTTATATATCATTAATTTTCATTCATTATTAGATGAAAGATCTTAAAAGGAAGAGGGGGTTATAGGGAAAGGTAGCAGGAGATAAAGGAAGAGTGGGAAGTGGGTTAAGTAGTGGAGCAATAATGGAATTAGGAAAGAGTGCCGAAATGCATTTTATGCATTCCTTAGTTAGTTGACGATGTTTTGGGATTTACTGTTAAAGTGGGTATAACTAGGGATAAAGAGTGGAGAGAGTAGATTTTTAAAGTCTTTAGTTAGTTTGGGGGAATGAATTTATCAGCGTATTCACGTCTTTTGGAGATATGGTAGGTAGTGTATTGAGATTGACTGTTGAGAGTAAGAAGTCAGATGTGGGGAGATATTTTAAAACAGTGCAGGATACAGTTCAAGGGACAAAGGATAAGCTTGAGAAAATTGTTGCTGATATGAAGAGTGAGGGTAATCCTAATGCAGCGGGAGTAGAGAGTGCAGTGAAAACATTCATTGATAATATACTTAGTAAGATAATTGAAGGTGCAAGTGAGGCTTTCAAGGGTGCTGTTGGGGATATCTCAATAGCTAATGTTGCTGCACCTGGTGGTGGTGCTGGTGCTGCTGCTGGTTCTGGTGCAATTAAATTTCTTAGTGAGGGGGAATTAAAAAAATTGTAAATGTGGTGCTTAAAGAAGGTAAACATGATGCTGGGGATAATAAAAAAGCTGAAGATGGTAATGCAAGAACTGCAAACAATGTTGGTGATGGTGAAGCGGGTAAATTATTTGCAGCTGCTAATGCTGGTACTGCTGATAATGCTAAGAAGGCAGCAAGAGATGCAGCAAAAGCAGTTGGAAGCCGTAACTTTGGTGCTGACATCTTGCAAGCTATTTCTAAGGGTAATGAGGGAGAATCAGCTAAATTAGCTAAAGAAACAACTGGTAATGCTGCTACTCCTATGGATGCAGTAATAGCAGGAGGTATAGCGTTGAGGGCAATGGGGCAGGATGGCAAATTTGCTAATTCTAGTGAGGCTGATGCTCAAGGAATTATTGCTACCACAATTAAAGGAATAGCGACAAGTGCAGTAACTAAGGCATTAGATACATTAACTATAGCGATAAGAAAGACAATCGATTTGGGACTTGAAAAAGTGAAAGAAGCAATGAAAATAAATGCTAATGATACTCCTATAACTTCTGATAGGAAGGTATAGGAGACTAATAACTAATTATTAGAGTTATTAATAAGAAAAAAAAGATAAATAAAGAGTAATTTTAAAGAGTAATTTTAAGGAAACACTTTTCTTGTTCTTAAGAGGAAATAGAGAAGATGTTTTCTTGTTGAATTAGGTTATGTACTATAGATAGTGAATTATCAATAAAGAAGATAATAAAGAACTTACTATAAAAGATAGTAATAAAACTAAAAATTTAAAAAAGTTTGCAAAACTAAGTCTTGGTATGAAAACAATATATCAAAACTTAGAAAGTTTTATTTTTACTTTAAACCCTAATGAAGTTGAGAAAGTTGAAGCGAAATGGTATACAGGATTTAAAGTATATAGCAGATGTTTTGTAGATTTTAGTTTCAAGCCTAAAGAAAATAAAATACACATTACTGTTACTGTTTTTTTAAATCAAATAACTTTAAAAGAAGGTTTTACTAGAGATATCAGTAATATTGGTAATCATGGTAATGGAAGTATTCAGATTTTTTGCACATTAGATTCTAAAATTCAAGAAATTAAAAATCTTATTAAAATAAGTTATGACAACATATTTCAAAAATATAAAAAATAACTTTCATAATTACTAATTTTAATAAATCAATATATAATTTTTAATTATTATTTTTTGATTTCAAGAGATTGCTTTGCTGATCTTTTTTTCAAGCTCTTTCATACCCTAATTTTTGATTTGAATCTATATTTCTTGAAGTACTTTTTGCGTAAGTATGATTTAGGGAATGATACTATGCCTGTGAGTAGGGAGTTTAATGTGATTGCTGTTAATGGTTTAAGAAGTATTATTACTCTAAGTTAGAAAAATTTTCTGAATTATATTACTTAACCTCGTTGAGGAACCTACGAGACAAAGCGGTTACTCTTTCTAATTTGGTTCTTGACGATTTAAAGATATTAAAACAACAATTTGCTTTACTTGGTGAAGAAAAGCAAAAGTTAGTTAAAATGAAAGAGCAAATAAGAAGAGATTATGATGCTGATGTAGGTGGCATTAAAGCTGCTTCTTCTAATCCTGGTACGTCAAGAGCATTGTTTAACTATTAATGGATCCAAATCGTAATTACAGAATAATATTGGATAATGTAGTAGATGAAGCAAGGAAAGCAAATAATGTTATTATTCATATATTGAATAAAATATAAATATTATTAGATTTTAATTATATTATGAATGATGGAAGAATAAGAATATCTTTTATTCCAATTATTTTATTAGGGAATATTATAAAAAAGAGTGTGATATACTGATAGTAGTGATGATGTACTTTATATTTATTATCATCATTCTGCTCATTTTGGGGCTAAAAGTGCTGATAATCAGGGTGCTGAAGATAAACATGTAGCAGCAGCAAGTGCATCCATAGGAGCAGTAAGTGGAGCTGACATATTAAAAGCAATAGCATTAGCTAATGCAGATGCTAAGAGAGATGGTAAGGTTAATGAGGCTGAGGATGCGGCTGCTTTGGCTTTAGCTAAGGGGACTAATACTGATAATGAGGATCAAATTAAAGATTCAGCAAGGAAAGATGCAATTATTGCAGCAGGAATAGCCTTAAGAGCAATGGCAAAAGATGGTAAATTTGTTGTAAAGGACACTGCTGATAAGAAGACTGAAGCTGTTGCAGCTAAAGGTGTAGCATCAAGTGCAGTAAACAAGATACTCAGCACTCTAATTATAGGAATAAGAGACACAGTTGATAGTGGTTTTAAAAAGATAAATGAAGTATTGGCTACAATTAAGCAAGAAGATAAGGAAGCAGAGAGTTTAGCTAGTGGACAACAAATAAATAATTGTCAATAAAAATCAGTAAGGTAAAAAAAGTCATTTCAAGGAAACATTTCTCTTTGTCTTTGTGAGACATACAGGGAGATGTTTTCTTTTTAGATTTCATTGATTTCATATATTTCTTTTATATTTTTTTTATTAAGCATTCATTTATCATGTGTGAAGATCATTTTTCTTTTGGAGTAAAGTTGATACAAAGAGAAATAGAGACTCTTTAAAAAAGATAAGAAATAAGAATATTAAAGAAAGGGTTATTTAAGTGAAACATTTCTTTTGTTTTGTGTTATGAAAATAGAAGAGATGTTTTCTTTTTAAATTTAGTTAGATATTGATATATTTTATTTATATCTTGTGTTAATTCAAGACCATTTCATTTATTTATTATATGTTATGTACTATAGATTGTAGTATTACTAATACTATCTATTAGTATATGTTTATGTGAGTTATTAATTTATATAAAAAAAAGAATTTAGGCTTACTTTTATTTAAGTTTTAATTTAACAGTAATTATAGATATTTTTAGAGGTTTTATGCGTGCTTGACATTTTGATTATCAATCAATTTTACGAATTAATAAAGACAGTCAAGAAACTGAAATCCATGTTAAACAGCATATCTATTAAGATTATATACCATAAAAAATATTCAATAAATAAATAAATATTAATTCTAGAGTATAAAATGAATTATACTAATTGATATTAATCTATATTTTTTTAAATTTTAGGAATTAGTAATGATTAAATTAGTGCCAAAGACCGTGCAATGCATATAATAAAAATATGCTTTATATTATAAGA
>NZ_AYOT01000131.1 GCF_000500045.1 Borrelia persica No12
AGTCTGGTGTAAAGATTAATACTGGTGATGCTGGTGCTAAAGTGGATAATGGCAATGGAATTAAGGTAGTGGTTCACAATGCTCAAGCTGATGCTGGTGCTGGTCCTAAATTAGCAGATGAAATAGCTAAAGCAGATCCATGGGCAATGATTGATAAGATTAAAAATGCTAAGATGGATGGGAATGCTGTTGATGCTGCTGGTGCAAATGCTCTTGGTGGTAATACTCAGAATGATAATGGTACTGCAAAGACTAATGCTGACTTAGCAGCTGCGGTAGCTCTTAAGGCAATGGTTAAAAAGGGTAGCAGTCTCAATTATTTTTTTACCTCTACAACAATTGCCTCAACTCCATCCTTATCAGCTGATGCAGGAGCACCACCAGAATTAGCATCACCAATTGGACTACCATCATTAATCACACCAGTAAGTTTAACTAATGCCGCAATTAATTTATCAAAAACATCATTTGTTCCTTTAATCGCATCCTCAACAATTTTAATTGTGCTCCCATCAACATTCTTAACTTCAGATATTTTAACTTCCAACTCGTTTAACTTATTCTTAGTTGTTGTAAGTCCTTCTCCGATCTTCTTAAAATGTTCTCCGACTTTACTTCTCTTATCCCCCGATTTAACAACATTAAATCCTAATGCATCACCAATGACATTCCCAAAAACGCCAAAAATGTCCTGAAATCCTTGCCCGATCTTAACTAAAGAATCTAAAAAACTATTCTTCTTCTTTAATATCCCTCTTTCTCTGCCAACATCTTTAGTCACACTAAATCCTAATGTATCTGCCATTAAACCTAAAAATGAATAAAAAACATTCTCCGCTACTACTTCCTACTCTCCACTAGATACTGACTCTGCTTTCTTATCTTCTTGTTTACTTGATTATCGCTATTGTTTTTGCTGGTCATCTTTGATCTTAGTAGCATTTGGATTACTTATTCAGAAACTTCATTGTTATTACCATATTACCTCTACTAAAATGTAAAAAAGGAACACAACTCTCCTGCACCAAGAGAGAAGCCTTCCCTTAAATAACTTTATTTACTTGTATATTCCTCTATTAACTCTCATTATTTCTTAAGTTCAGATGTTCTATTATCAGCACTTACAGGAGTGTCATTAGCATTAATTTTCATAGCCTCTTTAACGGCTTTAAAACCTGAATCAATAGTATGTCTTATAACAACAGTTAGAGTATCTAACGTCTTAGCAACAGCACTAACAGCCGCACCTTTAACAACAGTAGCATAATCAGCGTTCTCAGCAGTAGGACCAGCAAATTTACCACCCTTAGCCATTGCTCTTAAAGCTATACCACCTGCTACTTCCGCATCTTTGGGAGCAGCACCAGCGTTACCATCATTACTCTTAGCTAATTTGGCAGCTTTATCAGCTTTAACCATAGCTTGCAAGATATCAGCTCCAGTTACTGCTCCAACTGCCTTTGCTGCATCGGCTGCCGACTTCTTGGCATTTTCAGCAGTATCAGCGTTAGCAGAAAATAATTTACCTGCTTCACCATTCCCAGCAGCAGCATTGGCAGTCCTTGCAGTAAGACCATCAGCTTTTTTGTCAGTACCAGCATCATGTTTCCCTTCTTTAAGAACTACCTCTACCATAACTTTAATTCCATTAATCAATTTATCAACATTACCAACAACACCAGCATTAGTAGTAGCAACATTACCAATTAGTTCAGTACCTTCTGTTCCAATAGCTTCACTAACAATCTTAGCTCCGTCTATTATCTTATCAAGCGTCTCACTAACTAATTTATTTACTGCACTCTCTACTCCTGCCGCATTCGGATTTCCCTCCCTTTTCATATCAGCAACAATCTTTACAAGCTTATCCTTTGTCCCTTGCACAGTATCCTGAACAGTCTTAAAATATTTCCCAACATCCGATTTCTTACTCTCCACATTCAATCCCAACACACTCCCAACAATATCGCCAAAAAACGTAAAAACACTGATAAAATCATCTCCCAAATTTACCAAAGACTGTAAAAATTTGCTCTTAGATTTCTCTTCTTCCAATACTCCACTATTACATCCCATAATCAAAATAAGGAAACTAATTCCAATAACTCGTCTAACGCCCCCCCTCTCATCTTCCCAATACCCCCTCTCTTATCATAATTAACGTTTATTTGTCTAATTCCTCTCATCTACTTTTTCCCTCCTTAATCAACTCTTTAAAAACCCCCCCCCAATCTTTAAATCCTCAATTTAAAGCTCCCTTCTCTTCCCTTTCCTCTCTAGCTCATCTAAATAAGCCCTTCTACATAATCTCATCTAAATAAGCTCTCCTTACTCCTAAAAAAAGTTACTCAGAATACATCCTTCCTTCTCTTATCATTCCTTCCTTCTCTTTTTATAAGTTCCCTTCTCTTCTTTTATAAGTCTCTCCTTCTCTTTCTATCAACTTTACTCCAACAGAAAAAACGAAAGAAAAATGAATAAATAATAGGTACGATAAATGGGTGCTCAATAAAAAAACAAAAAAATAGATTAAGCCGATTAATTAAAATAGATATTTTTTATTGTTGTACACTAGCTGAGGATTCGGATGCCTGATCTTCTTGCTTAATTATAGTTCTCGTCTAATTTATCTTTCTCTAAACCACTATAAACAGTACTCCTTATTGCTATTATTAGAACACTTAATGTCTTATTTACTGCAATTGGTGATACACCATTCACTGCATACTCAGATTTACTCATTTGTAGCAGCAAATTTAACATCTTTTCCATTGCCCTAAATGCTATTCCTCCTGCTATTACTGCATCTTTTTTCCCTTATTCTTAGTTTCATTTATTATCCTCTTTATTAGCAACAACAATCTCAACAGTACCCTCTTCTCAAACTCACCAGCAACATTAACAGATTTGGCAATAAGCTTGCAATTTATTACTGAAACTTGAGACAAGATTACAGAAGGAGTAAAAAAAACAGCTCAAAGCGTTGAGGGTGAAGATGCTATAAGAAACGAGGAAATGCTAAACGCAATGAGAATGCCTTATCTGGGGCAAAAAGCAAGTGTTAACACACCTGTTAAGAGAATAAAGAAATTAGTTAGAACAGTTCTAAAGGACATTCTAAAGGACAAGGAAAGTTCAAAAGCAAAACTAAGACAGCAACAAATGAAAAGAAGTCAATAGGTAAGTTATTTGATGGTAAAGCTAATAGTACAGAAGCAGAAGAAGCAAACGATAAATGCATCAATAGGGGCAGTAAGTGGTGCTGATATATTACCCAACAACTATTTTAACTTCTTCATAATTCCCATTCTGTGCCACTTCTACTTGCAACTTCTCCTTAACTGAAATCATAGTCTTCCCAATATCATTAAAATACTTTCCTATATTGCTTCCCTTAGTATCTGCCTTAACTCCAAACGCATCAGACACCATATCCCCCCCAAAAAAAGTGACAAAAATATCTATAAACCCCTTCTTAAATTAGCTATAAAACTCAAGAAATACCTTCTATGGATCTTTTCCTCCACCATTACATCCCATAACCATCAATACACTGATTATAATTATCCCTCTAATTCTCCTTTTTTCCTTCTCTCTTTCTCTACTTTTTCAAGATCTCCTAAAAAACAAAAATGAAAGAAAAATTAATGAATGAAAATATGCATAGCAAACAAACATACGATAAATGAATAAAACTCATTTACCACCGAATATTCAAAAATAACATACACAAAAATAAAAAGTTATTACTAACCTTAATAACAACTTAAAATACCAACACACAAAAAAGGAAAACAACTTTCCTCAATAAAAAGAAAAGTGTTTCCCTTAATGACTTTTTTATTTAGTCTGACACTTTATTTAATAGCAGGGGTTTGAATAGTTCCAGTTTCTGAAGCATTTGTGCCAGGACTTTCAGAATATTTCATTCCCTTAACAACTTCTCTTACTTTCTCTAGATTACTACTTACTGTTTTCCTTATTATTAAATCCAATATTCCTAGTAGGTCATTTAGTGCACAAAACCAATATATACTCCCTTATCTCTAAAATCAGTTTTATTATTATTTTTTACCAATAAGATTCAAGAATACATATACCCCTATAAAAATGAGAAGCGCTTATCCAAGCACTTCTCACATAAGTTTTCATCTTTATGTACCTCTATATAAGAATTTAATCCCAAATATCTCAAGATTTATTTACTTATTCTTTGCAATGTTTGCGTAATAATTGAATCAAGCACACTTAACACCTTTTTAACAGCATTAGCTGCCGCTTCTTGAATTTTTGCAATATCATCATTATTATTGGTGTCCTTATAAGCTGAAAATTTACCACTCTTACTCATTGCCTTCAATGCAACAGCTGCCGCTAAGTCTGCATTACTTTTCGCACTAGCACCCTTATCATCACTAGTATAACCAGTAATTAACTCTCCTGCATCATTAGAACTCTTTCCACTAATACTTTCATTTGCCACATTAGCGTTTCTTATCTTATCAAGCATTGCCCATGCGTTTGCTTTATCTACTTCTTTAACAAGTGCAAAACCAGCCCCTACACCAAAACCACCATCATTTAAACTACTACCACTACCACCATTAAGAGCAGCTGGAGCAGAAGCATTATTAGTAGCAACTACAGGAGTATCAACAATATATTGATTTTCAATCTTTACCCCAGATTTTCCTGCAATTTCAACTATTTCTCTAATCCCTGCGATCATATCTTGAACACTTTTTCTATCAGAAATTTGAGAAGCCTTAGTAGCACTATCACTAATTTCTCCAACACCAATATTATCATCACCAGTAGCATCAACTAATTTATTTACAGCAGTTATCATGATATCAATACTTGAACTATTAATTCCTTTATTAAAAGTTCCCAACTTATTTTTTAATTTACCAAAGTATTCTTTTATTTTACCTCTCTTATCATTAGGATTGATTTCTATATCAAAATCCTCTTCACTACTAATCAAACTACTACTATTTTGTCCACTTAAACCAGATATAGAGTTGTAAGAGTCCTCAGAGAAATAAATGTTATTTGAATAATACTCCTCCTCACTAACCAAACTATTACTCTGTCCACTCATACCAGACAAAGAGTCTTCAGAAAAATCAACACTAAAGTTATGTGTTTCTTCTTCTATACCTCTAAGAGTTTTGCCTCTACCAAATCCACTTAAATTACTTACACTACCGGTCTCTCCTTTTTCACCTTTAAGAGGCCCACCTCCAGCAAATCCACTTATCTTATACCATCCTGGTGCAAGATCATCATCCTTACCGTCAACACTTGAAACAATCCCACTATTCTTTCCTTGTGGCAATTGAACTGCTTGATCGCTTAAAGTTTTATTGGTCATAGAATTAAAAATTAATGCATCTTTGTTGCCAGAAACATCTTTATTTTCGGCTATGAATTTATCTACTAAATCACATCCACTAAATAAAGAAGTAGTAATAATTAATAAACCTAATGGTTTTTTCATTTAAAACTCCTCTCACATAATTTATATATACAATAGACATTGTATATATTTAAAATAGAAAATATATATTGCATTTTAAAAAAAACAAAACATTTTTATAACTTTGTTTAAAAAAAACACTTAAACAAAATTATAATTTTAATATCAGTTTTGCAAAAAAATCTCCCTGAGCACTTAAAATTATTGACAATTCGTGTGGAGTAGATGATTTTTTACTCTCTAGTATGAATTGTTTAACAGAACAAGTATAGTTTAAAACAGACAAGTTAAGAAGCTAAAAATATCCTTTAAAGACAATACACAACTTAATTAATAATTCATCATTGTCCAAATAAATGAGCTTTTTCTTTCGAAAAAAAACCAGCAAACACAGAAAATTCACACAATTTGCATTTTCTACACGGTTAAATACAAACAATCAAACATAACATTTGACCTCAAGGGTTTCAGGAAATTTTTGGCATTTTTGATACTGATTTTAGATTTACTACTTTACGAGAACGGTCACAAGTAAGACATTTTGATAACTAAATACAAAAAAGCATTTTCATACTAAGCAGCCAATTTCTCAATTCAAAGTCGATCACTTCCACAAGATATCAACAACAATTCATTATTATTATCTCTTTTCTTTTTTTTATTTTCTTACTTTTTGCTTGCTTTCTTCTTATACTATAAATATCAAAATAGTTAAAAAAACTTAACTGAGATTACCGCCTTATCTTTAATATCACCAAAATGAAAAAAAAGGAAAAACCACTATCCTCAATAAAAAGAAAAGTGTTTCCCTTAAATGACTCTATTAATTAGCTACGCACATCTCATTCATTCTGATTATTGATTTTCATAGCTTCCTTAACATTCTTACATCCTTTATCAATAGTAGTTCTTATTGCAATAGTTAATGTATCTAATACCTTAGTAACTGCACTTAACGCTACTCCCTCCATTATTTTCTTTGCATCAGCAGCATTACTTCCATTAGCAAATTTACCGCCTTTTGCCATCGATCTTAACGCTATACCTCCTGCCATAACTGCATCTTTAGGAACAGCAACACCGGAAGCAGCAATGCCAGCAGAATTCTTAGCTAACTTAGCAGCATCACCATTATCTTTAATCATAGCTTTTAAAATATCAGCACCAGTTACGGCTCCAACTGCTTTTGCTGCATCCGCTGCCGCTTTTTTATCATCCCCAGCAGCTCCAGTACTACCGTCAAACAATTTACATGCACCGTCATTATTCCTTGCACCATTACCATCTTCAGCCTTTTTGTTATCACCAGCCTCAGCATTGCCTTCTTTAAGTACTGAACCTACGATACCCTTAATTCCTTTTATTAGACTATCAACTTCAGTTCCAACAGCACCGCCATTATTACCAGTAGCAATATTACCAATTAGTTCATCACCTTTAGTACCAATAGCCTCACTAACAGTCTTTGCTCCCTCTATTATCTTATCAAGCACCTCACTAACAAATTTCTTTACTTCACCCTCTACTCCCCCACCGCATTCGGATTCCCTTCTCTCTTCATGTCAGCAACAATCTTCTCAAGCTTATCCTTTGTCCCTTGCACAGTATCCTGAACTTTCTTAAAATATTTCCCAACATCAGATTTCTTACTCTCCAAATTTAATCCCAATACACTCCCAACAATATCCCCAAAAGATGTAAAAACACCAATAAAATCATTTCCCAATTCTACCAAAGACTGTAAAAATTTATTCTTCGTCTTCTCTTCTTCCAATACTCCACTATTACAGCCCATAATCAATATCTCAACCCTTATCACTCTATTCATCCTTTTTATTAGCCCATTATTTCTATGTACCTTATTATTTCTCTCTTTTCTAGGCATTTTCATTGAACAAAAAAAAGGCAACTCAGGCATATCTCCAAGATTGCTTTTTACTCATATTCACAAATGCTCTAATTTAATTTATTACTTCTTACTTTGACCCTGAAACTGATTCTTGTGGACCTTTCGCTTTTTATATTTTCCCTTTTATTTTATCAAGAACATTCTTTAGCATCCTCTTAATGATATCGTCCACTGCTACTAATAGCTTATTTTCTGCAGTTACTCCTATCCCTTATACTTCTCTTCCCCCTCCTGTAACATTATCCGATACTCCTAATGTTAATTTACTTGTGTTAGACCAATGACCATAAAGCTATCTCTCCCTTGCTACTGTTGCGTTTAAAGTATTGACACCCACTACGTAAGCATCTGATCCTCCTTTTGCAAAAAAATTACTCTTGTCTTTGCAATTACAGCCAGCTCCTAAAACGCATAACTTTCTTCTGACACAACTATTTATGCTAAAATCTCCTCACCACTTACAATTGCCAGTATCACTGATGCCTTTACCAGCATAATTTACCCTTGAACCATTAACAATTGTAACCAATTTATTATCTGCTTTTCCTGTTGCTTGTAATATAATAGAACCTGCCCCCAACACTTTAATACCTTTTATTTATTGCTGATTTTACTATATCTCCTGTAAATTCCTTAATAAAGGCTTTCTTCAATTCAATCTAATCTGGTTGTACTCCTGAACCAGAAACATCATTTACATAACCTAATAAATTATTATCACCTATAAACATTTATCCATATTTGTGGATATCTCAAAAGTCAGAACTTACAAAATCATGTTATTTTATTTTAAACTCAGAATCTAAGGATTAATTGTTAACTTTTTTCCTATTTCAATTACATTTCTTTAACACTTTTACTTATATTTCTTATTTATATTTTTTATTTCAATTCTGCCAGAATACTTGAAAACAATATATCAAGTTTTTTTTTAAATTATTTCTCTTAAATACACTTATTCAATCTTTTATAAAGAAAGGCATATAGAAAAGGAATTCTTAGTTTATGATCCCTTTTCTATATTAACGCTTGCCAAATAATTTTAC
The DNA here is from genome assembly GCF_000500045.1 of Borrelia persica No12. Lineage (GTDB taxonomy): Bacteria > Spirochaetota > Spirochaetia > Borreliales > Borreliaceae > Borrelia > Borrelia persica. The sequence goes on from NZ_AYOT01000131.1 coordinate 8,438, forward strand.
ATTTCTTTACAACCTTCAATTACCCATCACTAAATTTAATAGCAAATGCTAAAAATTTTAGCTTAAGTAACCCAAGATCATTTTACTTCTTGATAGCTTTGTTAAACTTATCAATCTCAATTTTCACTATCTGACTAATAATTGAACCAAGTGTATTCAATACTTTGTTAACAGCCTCAGCTGCAGCCTCTTTAATTTTTTGAACGTCGCTACCGATAGTATCATTATTGTGAACACTAAATCTACCACTCTTACTCATTGCCTTTAGTGCAACAGCAGCGGCAAGGTCTGCATCACTTTTTGCTCCAGCTCCCTTACTATCATTAGTATAACCAGTAATTAACTCTCCAGCATTATTCTCAGCCTTGCTACTAATATTTTCACGTGTAACTGTAGCATCCTTTATTTTGTTAATCATTGCCAACGCATCAGTTTTAGATACTACATCAGCAAGTGCAGAACCAGCTCCCTCTCCGATACCACCTTGACCACCATTAAGAGCAGCAACAGCACTAGTATTAGTTTTAGCCTCAACTTTATCTCCACAATCTCCCTTTATTTCAATCTTTACACCAGACTTTGTGGCAAGATCAACTATTTCTTTAATTCCACTAATAATAGCTTGAACACTATCTTTATCAGAAACTATAGAAGCCTTAGTTGCGCTATTGCCAATCTCTCCAATAGCAACATTATCATCACCAACAGCTCCAACTAATTTCTTTACAGCAGCAATCAATTTCTCAATAATCCCATCAACTTCCCTAACTCCATCACCTCCAGAAACATTAGGTTCAGAAGCTATACTTTTTGATGAACTATCCAATTTACTTTTAATATCTGTTAAACTCTTTTCTACTTTCTCAAAATATTCTTTTATCTTACTTCTTTTATCATCAAATTTAATAGCTGATGACTCAATGACAAAATCTCCTAACACACCACCAACAACCTTTAAAACATTAACAACATCAGAAGTCACGTCATTCACAAAATTCAAAGCAGAACCTGCAACCTGACTCACACCACTAATAGCAGCACTTCCAAATTCTTGAGCAACACCAATAATATCACCATCAACTGTTTCTACAATCTTTAAAGCAGCATTTCCAACTCCGTCTATTATTTGTCCCGGATCTTGTCCTATTATTTTTATTGCTGAGTCTCGCAAAACATCTTTATTTTCATCTAGCGATGTTTTTAACCCAGCTATAACATCACATCCTACAAATAAATTCATCATCATCAACAAACCTAATGGTTTTTTCATTTAAACCTCCATTTTAACTTATATTTCTATAATATTATCTAATATAGATCACATATCCTAAAAAAAAGAAAAAATTCCGTAAACATAAAATAAAATAAGAATATTTCAAAAATTAGGCAGTATTAAAAATAAAAAAATTAATTCTTTTAAATTATCTAGATTGATAGATATATTTAAAACAAATCTTATTTTCTTATATAATTTACATTAAAATAAATTTAATACATCACTTAATTGAACAAGAAAACATCTTCTCTGTTTTCCAATAGAGAAAAAAAGAAGTGTTTCCTTGAATGACTCTATTTATATTTATCTCCTATCAATAACCACTTATTGTTTACCAGCTCCTGCCTCTGCTGTTTTGATATCATTTGAAGATTTATCTTCTTGTTTAACTGTAGATAATGCTGCATTTATTGTTTTTAAACCACTATCAACAGTATTTCTTATTGAAATTATTAGAGTACTAAGTGCCTTACCAACTGCACTAGCAGCAACACCATTTACCGCATCAGCATCTTTAGCATTATTATTAGTAGCAAATTTACCATTCTTAGCCATGGCTCTTAAAGCAATACCTGCTGCAATAATCGCATCTTTTTTTGCAGAATCCTCTTTAATTTCTTTCTTGTTGCTAACAGCCGGAGCAATCGCAATCTCTGCTGCATCTTTAGCCTTTTCAATTCCATTAGTACTATCTACAGCAGGATTTTCCTTAGATTGTACTATAGCCTGCAAGATATCAGCTCCAGTTACTGCACCAATGCTTGCTGACGCCTTTGCAACATTTTCTTCTTTTGCATCGGCTTTATCACCATCAACAACAAATAACTTTCCAATATCTTTTTTATCATCTCCTGTCTTATTAGCATCTGCACTACCTTTATTATCTTTAAGAACTACGCCAACAATAGCCTTTATCCCTTTAACAATAGCTTTAACACTTGCTACATCAGCAGCCACTGCTGCTTGTCCCGTACTAGGAGCCCCACCGATCTTACCATCACCACTAGCACCACCAGCTACTTCCTTTGCTCCTTCTGCTATCTTATCTAAAGTCCCAATAATAAATTGGTCAATAACATATCATATTTTTTGGCTTTCATAGCATCATATTCATCTTTAAATGTACCATCTTATATAACGACATCAGTATACTCTGATCTTAAGTATCTATAAAACTACAGAAAGATATGAGAAGTATCTCAAATCTAACTTCACAAAGATAACAAAATGATAGAATATGCGCTGTTAATAAGAGTAAAACCCAATGACCAAGGTAAATTTGCCATTGAGAAAATGCAACCTTATGAATCAAACCAAGCAAACGAAAATGACATTTATCCTATTATTTACAATCTTCATTTGCCAAAAAATCAACCAACAATTCACCTTATTGGTGACAAAATATATAAAAATATTGCAAAAAAATATAAACGAGATCGATTTTCATACAAAAAACCAGCTCAATACTTTTATTGAGCAAAATATAGATTATTTTACAGATAAAATCAATCAATAAACATTTAAAAGATTTATCCAAAGATAAAGAAGGTATACAAGAATTACATATAATATCAAATTAAAAAATTAGAAAATTATTATCAATTAGATATCAAAAGTTATCAATTAGAACAACTAATTGCGGAATAAACCACCTCGGAAAAAGAAATTACTAAAAAAAATGAACCTATTACAAGCAACATTTACGATGCTTCTTATAAAAACTATTGACAACTCAAATTCTAGATAAGCTATAAAGGTTCAAAGAGAATGAAATTAATAAGATTAGTCAAAAAAGATAACTTTTTCTTAAAATAAAGTGTAAGCAAGTACTCCACCCATGGTTTATTTTATAAACCTTATAAACAATAATAATAAATTATATTGAAACATCAACGTCAAAAGCAATGAGGTATTAGGTTGCTAAAAATCTACGACTTAAAGCTTAATTAAGAATTCTTCCTTAGTAGAATGCTCAATTAAGCTCTAAAGGCTATTAAAAACCGATCATCTAAAGGTAGTCCTAACGTAACAGCACTACTAACGTTTATTATGATATAACAAATTGAAAATAAAATCAACTGATAAAATGTTGTACATTTAAAGAAATTTAATAAAAAAATAAATTCTATAAATAGTCAATTGTTCTCTAAATTTTTAAAGTCTTCCAAAAATTTCTTTAGCAAGATCTTGTTATCTGAAAAAATTGTATCCAATAAAAATTCTGCAAAGTCAGTATTTTTTTTATAAAAGTCATAAGTATCCTTTTTTTTGATCTGAAAACTTAAAAGGTTTGCCGTTTTTTTTGTGCAATGCTGTTTATTTACAGTTAAGCTTATTATCTCCCTATAAACACTCTTAAATCCCTTTTGTTTAATATCTTCTATTGTCACACTTCCATCTAATACCTTTTTGTAAATCTTTAAATACAAGAAAGCTTGACTTCTAGATATTATAAATTTAGATAAAAAATCTTCAAATTTTTTATGACCATCAATAAGATAAAGTTTTTTTTCTCTTATTTGATATAAAATCTGCATTGTTTTAATTTTATTTTCGATATTGTTTAGTATAATTCTACGTAATTGATCTTTATAACTCCTATATTCAAGTTCTTCGTCTTCAAATTTTTGAGTACTGCAATTCCTGACATTCAAAATGATTTCTCTTTTTCCTGAACTTGCCATTTAATACTCCTAAGCTCTTTCTATCATTTTTAATAAAGATATTTTTATTAAAAGTCTGCCGGCAGACTTTTTACAGTATGCTGTTTAATGCATTTTTAATCTCTTTGTAATATATTTCGTTATTGTTAGGTTCTTTTAATTCGTTGATAAGAACTTTTATGCTGTTAGAAAAGTGAATTCTTCCTTTAATAAAATTACTATATTCTGAGCGTAAGATTTCTTCAATATCCTTGAAAGTATTTCTGTTTTTCATAAATTGATTCTCTATTATCGATATGCTGATCTTTTTTTTCCTGATCATTTCAACTTCTCTGATTTCATCCATTAAGATAGGAAAGGATTCAACAGCCCATCTTTCAGCTTGGATGGGAATTATTACTTTGTCTGTAACATTTAGAGCATTATACGTCAATGAGCTAAGACTAGGTGGGGTATCAATTATTACATAATCGAAATCATATTCGCACAAATTTTTGTCAAAGTAAAATTCCAATATAAGTTCTTTATAAAGAATGTCTTCTTTGTCAAATTTGCACAAAATTGGGTGAGATGGAATGATGGAAATATTTTCGTTTATTTGGTTTACAAATTGCTCAAATGAGTATCTTTGTTCTCTCTTTAAAAGGTGATAAATATTATTTTCACTGATATTTCTTATGTATTTCAAAAAATAGCTGGTTAAACTATTTTGTGGATCTAGATCGACTAGCAACACTTTCTTGTTCATCTCTTTTATAATGTAGCTAGCTATGGTAGCTATCATACTTTTCCCAACACCACCCTTTACTGAGGCGATAGTTATTATTTCTGTTTTTTTTCTATCCATTTAATTATAATCCCCCTTTCTGGCAACTCTTTCTCGTAAAATTTATATACTCTTTTTTCTAGATCTGAAAGTTTTTTAATTAAAGATTCGTAATATTTAGTGTTGATTTTTTCTTTTTTTAACAAACGAGAAATTCCTTTGATATAACAAAAAACGCTTCCTCTTTTGAATCTAAATTCAATATAATAAACTTTCGAAAAAGTAGATACTTTCATGGTTCCATTTTCTTCATACCGTTTTACAACATTTTGTATTGGTTTACTGTATCCATAATAGATACCTAGAAATCTGTCATTGCCTTTTAGAGCAAATAGATTAAGTGCTTTGGCTTTTTCCTGGTCAAATAGTTCTCTAAAGGCAATAAAAAATTTATTTTTTTGTTTTTTATGAACACCAAATACTAATAAATCATTCATTATTTTTGTATGGTATAGATTTCTGTTATTATCAGTTTCTATTTTAATAAAGATGAGTTTGTCTTTTTTTTCTTTAATTTCTAGTTTTTTTTCTTTAAGACGTGCTAATATGTTTTCCATAATCATTTCCTAATTGACATTTTTTTCCAGGTTAAGAGAATCCTTTTTATTTTTTATTAGTTCTAATATTTCATTGTAGTAGTGATCGTTGAATACCTTATTATATTCTAATTTTTCCTGTTTGTTTAGATAATCCCTCAGTATTGGTACGAAGAAATTGACTTCCAGTTTATATTTAAATCGGTCAAATAATATGCTAAATATGTTGATTCTAGTGTTTTTTTTCTCTTCTTCTGAGTCTTTTTTGACACATTTTATTGACTTTTTGAGCTTGTTTATTATTTTGTTTAGGTCCTCATATTTTTCGTTTTCTATGATGAAATGCGGTTTGTTTTTGTATTTTTCGTATATTTTTTTTATTTGTACTTCTAACATTTTTCTGTCGTATCCTTTACTTTCTAGTTTAGTTTTTATGTCTTTTAGGACCTCATTCAGCTTTTCTTGTTTTATTGTAATCCTACTTGGAATTTTTTTTGTGGCTTTCTTTGCGATATTTGCTTTGTTGTGAGTTTTTTTTTCCATTTGGTTTTCATCTCTTTTTATTGCTTTAAATATTTCTATGGCATCAATTTTACAAATATTTAGATTTAAAATTAAAGAAAGCAAGTTATATTTGATATCGCATTTTTCTGCATATTTTTTTATTTGGTTTTTTTCTTGTGTTTGTAGTTTTTCTATTTTTTGTCTCTCTTCTTCTTTATTATTATATATATTAGTATTACATTCCTTTAATTCTACACTCCCATTTTTAATTTTTTGTTGATTTAATTCTTTTTGTACACGAGATTTAAATCTAGCATTTTTTTTGTCCTTGAAATACTTATTGATTTTGCGATAACATTCTTTTTTGGAATATCTAAGTTCATAGTAAACCTCAGTTCCCATATTAACGCCCAGGTGTTTATAATAATTATTTGTTACTTTTAGTTCTTTTTCTAATTTGTAGAGATAATTTTGTAGTGTTTTAATTTTAACTTCTTTTTGTTCGTTATTTTTTAAGTTGTTATTAAAGTAGTGAAGTATTTTGTTTTGTGTGTATTGTTCAAAGTTTAAGTTCACATAATTTATTGTTGATGTTAAAACTATTAATTTGTGTTGATGCTTGTTATGGCAAGTTGGTTTTTCTGTGTTTTTTGGTTTTTCTATGTTCTCTGTGTTTTTCATTTATTAAACTCCCTTAGATGAATATCTAATATTCATAATAACGCAATATTTATTTAAAAGTAAACTGTTTTTAAACTATTTTTAATTTTTAATAGAAAAATAATTTTTAAATGTCAATTTACTGTAATATTAAGTTTGTCATTTATGCTTCCACAATTTTGAACTTCTCCCAAGGTTCCATTTCGTCAAGAAAATATAATTCTTCTTCATGTATCCTACCAACTACATTAACAAGCCCATTGTTAGGTGTATCTTTTAAGGCTATTTGAAGCTCACCTGAATATCCTAAATATTCTGAAGAGTCTATTAGTATATCGCCTCGTTTTATTTCGTCGGGAGAGTGTATTATGAAATTTTTATCCTTATAGTATGTTCTTGACATGGTTGATCTAATTCTGTAGGGAGTAATATCTCCTCTATTGAAATGTAGCATATCTAAAATTATTTCTCTTTCTACTGGGTTTATTTTGGGATTTAGATAAGATTTTAATTCTAGTACGTATCTATTTACTTTAGCTACCTTTTCTAGTTCTAAATCACTTGGAAAACAATTTGAAATGAGTACTGCATCCATGCCTTCTTTAAATAGATCTTTGGTTTGGAGTTCGATGTCTTTATTTCTATGTTCTTCTAATGTAGGAATACCATCTTTTTCCAGTCCTCTTGCGCATTCTTCTGCTACCAAGGAACTAACAAATGCTGCTGTAGGTACTGAATGTTGCTTAAATACTTTTGTAGTTTCTTTAAAAAAATCTCTTGGGAGTCCTGTGTATTTATGTGGATAAAAATTATGACATCCCAATAAGTTTTTTTTGTTTGGTTTAAAGAACATTATTGTCTCTATATGTTTATTTATACTGCTCATGTTTAATTCTATTTTTAAATTAGAATCATTGAATGTCATTAAGGATTCTTGAATACCATAGAATGAGTCATCAAGTCTAATTGCCCATACTCCGAGTCTTTTAAAATAATCGAGTTTAGAGCAGTTCCTAAGATCTGTCATATCAATACCAAGTTTTTTAAAGACATTGGGAGTAACATCAACAATAGGTTTCATTTGGTACTTATTAGCTACATCTAATACTTCTTTAAAAGTATTAAATTCATCACCTTCAATATAAAGAAAAGACGTGAATACTCTGCTGAAACCTAGAGATGCACTTTTTTCAATGTACTCAATAATTTTGTTTTTGGAACTTATATTAGGATATATTGATATTCCTATTTCTTTCATTGTAAATCTCCTTTTTATATAAGATATTTATTAATTGTATTAAATATATTTAGATGCCGCATTAATGGCAAATTTTACTACATTCTCTCCGTTCATTGTCCCGTAATCAATTGTATTTATTAATTCAATAGGAATGTCTTTTGGTTTGGCGATTTCTTCTAATCTTGTTTTGATAAATCTGACTTGTGGTGCTAATAAGACAATATCAAAATTACCAACTGTTTCATTAAATTTGATTGCGGCAACAGATTCAATTTTTACATTCATATTGTTAACTTCAACATACTTTTTCATCTTTTGTTCTAGCATACTTGTGGACATTCCTGCTCCACATACAAGTAATATTTTCATTTTTTTTCCTTTTTTATAAATTCATTAGTTATTTTATAAAGACCTATCAATTCCTCAAAAATGTTTAATTCAGACATTGTAGACATTAAATGATCTTCTGCGTGAATTAAAATAAATGGTATTTTGATATTGTCTGGATTCGTTGTTGAATATTGTATTACATGCCTATGTGCCTCATGTGCTTTTTCAAGAGATTTTTTACTTTCTTCTATTATTTCTTTAGATTTATCATAGTTGCCAATCTTTGCATGTTCTAATGCTTCTCGTAAAAAACTTTTGGCTTCTCCAGAATATGCTATAACAGGCATTATTACGTCATCTATTAATTTTTCAATTGAATATGTTTTTTTATTCATTCTAAATAGATCCTTCTTTTTATTTTAGTTTAATAATTTCTTTTGATGATATTTAATTATATCAAATAATATTATTTTTTAATATTAATATTTAATTTTAATTAATCTATATAGATAATATATTCAATTATAAATTGATATGATAGTATTTATATGTATATTATTAAAATTGATAATTATAATATTGGAGGTTCTTATGAGATTGCAAGGATTTATTGAGATTTGCTTGATTCCTATAGTTAGTAAAATTGCTTCAAATAAATATTTAATTGCTGTTAGAGATGGTTTTGCTTTTTCAATGCCGTTTTTAATAGTTGGGTCTTTTGTTCTTCTTTTAACTAATTTGCCGTTTGCTGATACCAATAATTTTTTATATCAACAATGGTATGTTGATATAATGGCACTATATAAAGACAATCTTATGCAACCCTTTTATGTAAGCATGGGAATTATGGTTATCTTTGTGGTTTTTGGGATTGGATATAGTTTGTCAAACTTTTATAAAATTAGTGGTGTTACAGGAGGATTGATTTCTCTTTTTATATTTTTAATTTTAGGGGGACAATCGGGTTTAATATCTTATGGAGGAGATATGCCTAAATGGACAATTCTTCCTGAAGGATTATTTCCTGTTATTGATGCAAGATATCTTGGTGCTCAAGGTGTATTTACGGGTATTGTTGTTTCAATTTTTTCAGTTGAAGTATATAGATTCTTAATAGAAAAAAAAATGATAGTGAGACTTCCAGAAAGCGTTCCTCCTGCAGTCATAAAATCCTTTGAAGCTTTAATACCTGTTTTTTTACTTACAGTTATTGCACAGAGTATAAATATATTTGTTCAAAGTGTAACAGGGAGTTTGTTACCCGAAATCATTATGAATGTGTTTAGACCTGTTTTATATGTTAGTGATACTTTGTTTGGTACTTTGATTATCGTGTTTCTTATTAATATGCTTTGGTTTTGTGGACTTCATGGAGGTGGGATTATTGGTGCCTTATTGAATCCAATAACTTTGACAAATCTTGAGATTAATGCAAGAGCTTTGTCAGACAATCAACCTTTGCCTCATATTTTAGCCGGTGGATTTCTTGATTTGTTTGTACATATCGGTGGAAGTGGTGCTACGCTTGGTCTTGTAATTGCTATGATGTTAAGTAAAGCTAAACATTTAAGGGCTATTGGTAGACTTTCTTTTGTTCCAGGTATTTTTAATATCAATGAACCTGTAACTTTTGGAGCACCCATTGTTTTGAATCCAATTTTAGGTATTCCTTTTGTTGTGATTCCATTAATTAATACCATTATTTCATATTTGTTAACAACTTTAGGAATGATTGATAAAGTTAGAATTTTGGTTCCTTGGACAACACCATCTGTATTGGCAAGTTTCATTGCTACAGGTCTTGATTTAAAAGCGCTTATTTGGTCTATTATATTGATCATGCTCTCTACGTTAATGTATTTACCTTTTTTAAATGCTTATGAAAAAGTACTCTTGCTGAAAGAGCAAAATGCTAGGACTTTCTAAATGTAAGTAGAGGAAAATAAACTAATATGAAAACTAATAGTCAGGAGAATTCAATTAAGTTATCTAATAAATAAATATTGTATTTTTTTGTTTGCTCAGAAAGCTTGTGGTTCAAGTCGCAATGTTTATATTGTTAGTCATTTGTAATTCAATCTATGAATTTATGGCATAGGCATGTGAGTTTGGATTATATACAGCTGTAAATAGCAATCGATTTAAGGTTGCAAATGTGTTGAATGGATCTGTTGTTGTTGTGAAAGATGGTTATCTTAATATAATTTTGTTTGTGTGTTATTGTTGTCTATTTGTCTTGATATATTTTTAGGAATGGTGTTTTGTGGTGTTATACAAGTTGTTAAATGTAGTAAGAGCAGTTTAAAACCAAAGTTGAAGAAAGTAAATGAATTTCTTGAATTTATTAAATCTAATTTAAAAGATGACAGTTGTATTATAAAGTCATAATGAATCAAGATCTCAAGTTAATCTCAAGTTATTGCATTGTAGAATAAAGAAGTATTTGTCAGATTTAAAGGATAGTGGTTTGATTGTATGAAAGAAACAAAGCTTTATGTTTAATATGGATGTAGATAATTTTTTTAGTGAATAAAACAGGGAAAAAATCTTGGCGCTCAATTCAGAATAATAGATTTGGCTTGGAGCAATGGGTGAAATTGAAATTTTAGTTAAATCAATATATGAGTTGTCTAAAACAATAAGTGGGATGTAACAATGGATCTGGGCTTGTAAGTTGTAGCTAATATTCTGTTTTGCTCTTGTGTTGTTCTTCATTTAGGTTTTTAGTAGTGAGGTTTGGAATTACTGAAGCTAAAAATAGGCTATCTAAATAGGCTATAAGGATTTAATCACACTAAAAGGACTCAGTTTTTGCAGGGGAGAGAGATATTCTAAGAGTAATGGCAAAGGATGGTAAATTTTATGCTAAGAAAATGAGTATAAATATTAGTATAAATATATTGATGCAGTAAATGTTGTAGTTGCTATTGAAGTAAATAAGATATTCATTACCATAATAATAGTAATGAGAAATACTATTGGTAATGATTTAAAAAATATCAATAAACGTTAACTATATAATTAGACAATAAAACAAGTTAGGGGAAGCAGTAGTTAGTGGATAACAATAAATGTTCATCGATGAAAATCAGTGAAATAAAATAAATTTATTTAAAAGGAATATTTCTGTTTTTGTGATGCATAGGGAAAAATGTTTTTTTTTAAGTTTGAATGATTTAAATACATCTCTTTTATAATTTTTATTAGGCATTCATTTGTCATGTTTGTATTTGATGAATGCGTTTCATTTATTTATTTTTGTTTTTTATTTTTGTTTTGTTTTTAAAGTAATCCTGTAAATATATAAAGAAAGGATTAGAAGGGACTAATGGGAATTTAAAGGAGATAGCAGGTGAAATTTCTAGTTCAAAGAATGTTGAAGAGAGCACAATTTAAGCTTTTAAGGGTGCAATTAAAGGAGCAAATGAAATTTTTGATCAGTTAATTAGTGCTTTAGCTAGATTAGCTGGTGTGATTAGAGACAATTTTTTGCTTGGTGATATAAGATTATTGTTGCAGGTGTAAACACAATTATTGAAGCGTTAGAGAAGTCTTATGTGAAGGACGGTGATAAAATTGAAAAAGGAAATATTGGTGGTGATAATGCTTCTAATGTTCCTGTTATATTGACATGCCGATAATGTTGCTAGCCAGAAAGCTAGTGCCAAGCTAATAGATGAAATATGGAAAGTAGATGCATGGGGTAATGATTGATAAGTTAAAAGATTTTGAAACTAATCCTTTTGTTAGTGCCGTTGTTATCAATTATGATGCTGGAACATTAGTTGCTGGTGGTATTGTTGTTAACGGTCCTGGAGCAACGAGTAATTAAGTTCTAATAGCAGTATTATTTCTTAAGGTCATGACTGGGAATGGTAAACTTAGTGCTTATAATGCTAATAGATGTAGTACAAGTAGTATAGCTGCAAGTGCTGTACGTGTGCTTATTAGGCAAGCAGTAAATTTTTGGCTTGGTGCAATTAGAGAAGCTGTTAAAGGAATAAAATATTCTGAAACTTATAGAACTAATGCTTTAGAAGTTGGAACTATTTAATCTACTGCTATTAAGTAAATTAAGTAAATAGTTATGCTACAAAATAGGGTCAATTTAGTAAAGTGCTTTTTCCTTTGTGGGGGAGGAGAGGGAATTGTTTTCGTTTTTGGCATTTTAGTATCTCTTATGAAATATTTTTCATTTGTGCGTTTAATAAGAGAATTTCAATTTATGTATCGTTCATTTTTCTTTCGTTTTTTCTGTTGAAGTAAAGTTGATAGAAAGAGAAGAAGAGACTCAATAAAAAAGATAAAAGAGACTCAATAAAAGAGAGAAGGGAACTTATAAAAAGAGAAGAAAGGAATGATAAAAGAAGAAAAAGAAGAGAAGGAAGTATGTATTCTGAGTAACTTTTTTTAGAAGGAAGATGAGATTAGTGAGGAGAGCTTATTTAGATAAGCTAGTGAGGAAAGGGAAGAGAAGGGAGCTTTAAATAAGAGGATTTAAAGATTGGGGGGAATTAAAGAGTTGTTAAGGAGGGAAAATTATGATGAGAGGAATTAGAGAAATAAAAACTAAAGAAGAAATGAGAGGGGGTATTGGGAAGATGAAGACGATTGTCAAGAGAAGTTTGCTTATTATTATGATTTTGGGAATGATGGGATGTGGACAACAAGAACAGGAACCAGGGAAACAGAATGGCGTTGGGAGTGGATTAAGTGGTGCAATGATGGAAGTTGGGAGGAGTGCTGAGAATGCTTTTTACGCATTTATAGAATTAGTATCAGATGTGTTGGGATTTGCGGCAAAAACGACTACAAAGAAGGAGGATGTAGGGAGATATTTTGGCAGTCTAGGTGGTAAGCTTGCAGAAGCGTCACAAGAGTTAGAAGAAGTAGCGAAAACATCAGAAGCGGGTGTTGACAAAAGTGGTTCATCGGAAAATCCCATTAGAGAAGCGATTGATACAGCTAAGGAAGTTTTAGGGACATTAAAAGGACATTTGGACTTGTTAGGGCAAGTAGGTGATGACAAAGTAGTAGGTGAGGCATCAACTGATGCTCAGGGAACAACAGTTGATGAGGCTGAATTAAAGAAGGCATATAATGCATTGAAAGAAATAGTAAAAGTAGCAACAGATACAGGTGTTAAAGCATTAGAAGTAGGAGCTACGACACTAAGTATTAATGGAGTAGATAATAAAGATGGAGCTAAAATATTGGCTACAGGTAACAAACCAGGAGCATCAGATGCATCTAAAGCGGCAATAATATTAACAGCAGTGAGTGGTGAAGAAATGTTAAGCTCAATAATTAAATCAGGGGAAAATGATTCAGTGCTAGGAGCGGCTGCAAAGGCAGATACAAGTGCAATTTCTTTTGCGAAAGGAGGATCAGATGCTAACCTAGCTCAAAATGCTGCTAAAGCGTCAGCAGTAGCAGGAGGTATAGCATTACGTTCATTAGTTAAGAATGGAAAACTAGCGTCAGGAGCAGCAGATGGTCAAGCAGGAGGAAAAGAAGAAGTACAAAAAGTAGGAATCAGTGCAGTAAATAAGTTATTGGTAGCAGTGGAAGAAATAATTAAGAAAGCAGTAAAGAATGTTATTGGGGAAGTAAAAGGAAAAATAGATAAAGCACGAGATTCAAAAGGATCACCTTCAGAACCAAATAAATAATAAGGAAAAATATAAATAATAAATTTATCGAGAGTAGGAGGCAATCTTGGAAAATGTGTTTAGGTTGTCTTCTTTTCTATTAAATGGAAAAAGAAGAAATTCAATATAATAGATAGATTTTAAGACAATTCAGTAAACTGTGCAAAGGACTAAGGATGAGCTTGAGAAAATTGTTGCTGATATGAAAAGTGAAGGGAATTTGAATGCTGCTAGTACAGAGACTGTTGTTACCTAACACACTTGATAAAATCATTGAGGGAGGCAAGTGAGGCTGATGCAAAGGGTGCTAGTTGATTGCTAATGTTGTGTCAGGATGTAGGAGCTGTTGGTTTTAGGTAAATGCAGTTAAGTTTCTTACCGAAGGAATTGGAGAGATTGTAAATGTAGTACTTAAAAATGAGGGTAATCCTGAAGCTTGGGATGCTAAAAAGGCTGTTGATCTTGGTAATCGTTCTGTTACTTCTGCGGGCATGTTATTTGCTAATAGTAATGTTGGTAATGCTGATGATGTAACAAAATCAGTAGCTGATGCAGTAAAGGCTGTTGGAGCAGTAATCGGTGCTAACATTTTGCAAGTTATTGTTAAGTCTAATGATGCTGCTACATTAGCTAAGCACAATAGTGGTAATGTTAATGCTGCTAATGGTAAAAAGGATGCAGTGGTGGCTGTAGGAATAGAGCGTTGCGAGCAATGGCTAATAATGGTAAATTTGCTGGTCCTAATGGTGGTGCTAATGCTGTTGCTATCAAAGGAGCAAGCAATAAGTGCAGTAATTAAGGCATTAGATACATTAACTGTAGCAATAAGAAAAGCAGTTTACGCAGGACTAAAACAGTTAAAGAAGCAATTAGAATAAATACAAATTATACTCCTGTAACTTTTGATAAGGACACATCTGAAGGAAAATAATTGGATAGGAAATAGATGATTAAATAAAATCATTTAAGGAAAAACACATCTTTTTATAAGAGTTGTTTTCCTTTTGTTTTGATCTAGTTCTTTTGGTTACATAGGGGTAAAAGGGGTTATATGATGATGCGGGAAAATTTTTGATGTTACTTATTGAAATTATTGATGATGTAACAAAATCAGTTGGAGCGATAACTGGTGCGAAGTAAAGACTTGAAAGGATTTATAACTTGATGTTGTTATTGAAGTTGTGAAAGATTGGAATGTTAAACTATCAGAAATTTTGATTTTTAACTGATTTATTAAATAAATTAGAAAATAGTTGCAAGTAATTTTAAAAAGCTACAATTAAACAAGAGGATAAGTCAGCAAAAGTAGCGGTTAGTGTACAACAATAGATCATTGTCAATAAAAATTAGTAAATAAAATTATTTAAAGGGAATATTTCTCTTTTGCTTTGTGATGCATAGGTGGGTAGATGTTTTCTTTTGAAGTCAAGTGATTTCAATATTTTTTTATAAAAAGTTATTTCTGTTGCTAATCTTAATGCTGCTGGCAATGGCAAGGTTAGTGAAGCTAACGATGCGGTTAAGGGTATATCATTTATTCATTTTTATTTCATTTTTGCTGTTGAAGTAATGTTAAGAAGAGAAAGAAGGAATCTTATAAAAAGAGAAGAAAGGAATGATAAAAGAAGGAAGGAATGATAAAAGAAGAAAAAGAAGAGAAGGAAGTATGTATTCTGAGTAACTTTTTTTAGAAGGAAGATGAGATTAGTGAGGAGAGCTTATTTAGATGAGATTATGTAGAAGGGCTTATTTAGATGAGCTTAGAGAGGAAAGGGAAGAGAAGGGAGCTTTAGATAAGAGGATTTAAAGATTGGGGGGAATTAAAGAGTTGTTAAGGAGGGAAAATTATGATGAGTGGAATTAGAGGAATAAAAGATAAAGAAGAAATTAGAGGAGGTAGTGGGAAGATGAGAGGCATTAGACGCATTATTGGAATTAGTTTAGTTATGGTGCTTATGGGATGTAATAGTGGAGTATTGGAAGAAGAGAAATCTAAGAATAAATTTTTACAGTCTTTAGTTGATTTGGGGAATGATTTTTTGAATGTTTTTACTTCTTTTGGGGATATGGTTTCTGGAGCATTAGGATTTAAAGCGGAGTCAAAAAAATCGGATGTTGGAAATTATTTTAAGAATATAGAAGACAGCTTAACTACAACTAAGACTGTCCTTGAAAAAATTGTGTCTGATATGAAGGATGAAGGAAATCCTAATGCGGCTGGGGTAGAGAGTGCAGTAAGCAAATTTGTTAGTGAGACACTTAATAAGATGATTGACGGAGCAAAGACAGTAAGTGAGGCTATTGGTGATGCGAGTGATCCAATTGGTAATGTAGCTGCTGATAATAATGGTGGTGCTGCAGGTGCTGATGTTGACAAATTAGTTAAAGGAATTAAGAAAATTGTAGAAGTAGTACTTAAAGATAAGGGGAAAGCTGATGCTGGGGATGATAAGAAAGCTAGTGATGGTAGCACTGCAAGAACTGCCAATGGTGGTAATGATGAAGCAGGAAAGTTGTTTTCTTCAGCTAATGCTGGTGATGCTGCTAATGCAAAAAAAGCTTCAGCTGATGCATCTAAGGCAGTTGGAGCCGTAACTGGTGCTGACATCTTAAAGGCTATGGTGAAAGATAATAATGCCGTTAATGCTGTTGCCGCTAATGCTAAAGATGCAACTATAGCAGGAGCTATAGCATTAAGAGCGATGGCAAAAGATGGTAAATTTGCTGGTCCTAGTGCAGCTGCTGTTGAATATAATACTGGAGTAAAAAATACAGTTGTAAGTGCAGTTAATAAGGCACTAAATACACTAACTATGGCAATAAGAAAGACAGTAGATGAAGGATTTAAAACTGTGAAAGAATCTATGAAACTTAATACTGCAAGTGAAAAGCCTTTAGCTATTTCTGATAAGAAATAATCTTAAATAAAACCGGTAAAATAAAATTAGTATATAATAATAAAATTATAGAAATAAAAGGCTGTCTTACTAAGAGGGCCTTTTATGGTTTCATATTAAATGTAGCAATCTTAGTTTCGTCAATTATCTTATGAAGAAGGGAAATGATAATTAGTTTGGTGTTGATGGTGTTGGTTATGGGATGTAATAGTGGGTTGTTGGCTGAAAAAGAGGGATTAGAGAATAGGAATAGTTTTTTAGAGACTTTGGTAGAGTTGGGAAATGATTTTATTGGTGTTTTTACTTCTTTTGGTGATATTGTTGGGAGTGTATTAGGGTTGAATGTTAATTCTAAGAAATCGGATGTTGGGAAATATTTTAATACAGTGCAGGAAACTGTGCAAGGGACAAAGGATAAGCTTGAGAGAATTGTTGCTGATATGAAAAGAGAAGGAAATCCGAATGCGGCGGGAGTAGAGAGTGTGGTTAATAAATTTGTTAGTGAGACGCTTGACAAGATAATTGGGGGAGCAAAGACTGCTAGTGAGGCTATTGGT
>NZ_AYOT01000132.1 GCF_000500045.1 Borrelia persica No12
GTCAAGGATTTCAGGAGATTTTTGGCGTTTTTGGGAATGTTGTTGGTGATGCATTAGGCTTTAATGTTGTTAAATCAGATGATAATAGAAGCAAAGTAGGAGAACACTTTAAGAAAATAGGAGATGGACTTACAACAACTAAGAATAAGTTAAACGAGCTATCAAGTAAAATCTCTGAAGCTAAGAATGCTGAGGATAACACAGTTGAAACTGTTAAGGGTGCAATTAAAGGAGCAATTGAGATTTTTGAGCAACTAATTGCTGCTTTAACTAAACTGGCTAGTGTAACTAATGATGGTAACCCAATTGGTCATAATGCTGATGCTGTTCCTGGTGCTGCTGAAAAGGCTGGAGTTGAAGCTATTATTGGTGGAGTTCAAACTATTATTGAAGTAGCAGAGAAGTCTGGTGTAAAAATTGATGTTGGGAATGCTGGTGGACAGGTAACAGCTGCTGCTACTACTGATGCTCCTGCTGTACTTGGTGGTGCTAATGGCAATGCTGGTGCTAATGCTGGTCTTAAACTAGTAGCTGAGGTATCAAAAGCAGATCCATGGGCAATGATTGACAAAATTAAGAATGCTAAGGCTACTGTTCCTGCTGCTCTTGCTGGTAACAATAATAATCATGAAGCTGGAGCACTAGCTGCTTCTAATGCGAATGCTGGTGCGGCTAACAATGGTGCAAAGACCAATGCTGATCTAGTAGCAGCTGTAGCTTTAAAGGCTATGACTAAGGGTGGTAAATTTAGTGCTAATAATGCAGATACTGAAACAGTGAAAGCAGCAGCTGCAAGTGCGGTAAACAAAGTACTAGGGATACTTGATGTAATAATTAGGAAAACAGTGGCAAATAATCTAGATAAAGTAAGAGAAGCTTTTAAAGAAATACAATACTCAGATACTCCTGGAATTAATGCTACTGAAGCTAGTACTACTCAACCTACTACGAAATAATAAATCATTAAACTAAATAATAAAGTCATTAAAGGAAAACACTTTTCTATTTATGCAGAAGAGTTGTTTTCTTTTTTTTAGCATATGTGATCTATAGTATTAAATAAGGAGCAGTTGATGGAGCTAAGAAGGTATTAGGGGGAATTAAAAGGGCATTTAGAGTTGTTAAAAGAGATAGATGATGAGGAATGTAGTAGGAGCTGCATCAAGCAATTAACAAGGAGTAGCAGCAAATACAGAGGAATTAAAGAAAGCGTATCAAGCATTGAAAGGCATAGTAGAGATAGCGAAGACACAACAAGTTAAAGAATCCAAGTGCAAGTAGTGTGACATTGATTCAAGCATTGTTAGAGGCAATAGTGAAATAAAAAGACACTGATGTTAAATCACTAGGGGGAGATGCAGAAGTAAATACAACTCCATTTGAATTTGCAAAAGGAACAGATAATACTGGTCATTTAGTACAGGGGGTAGCAAAAGCAGCAGCAGTAGCAGGAGGAATAGCCTTACGTTCATTAGTTAAAGATGGTAAATTAGCTGTACATAGTTATGACGATGACAAAGCAGTGCAATCATCAGGAAGAACTGCAGTAAATAAATTGTTAGTGTCATTGGAAGATATAGTTAAGAAGATAGTAAGGAATGTTCTTGAGAAAGTAAAGCAAGAAGTAGATAAAGCAAGGGCTCTAAAACCAGCAGTTTAAGAGTCAATTCAGTATAGTGAAATTAATTATTGCAAAAAGGTTATTTAAAGGAAACACTTCTTTTTTTCTGTGTTAGGCAAACAGGAAAGATGTTTTCTTGTTTAATTAATTGATTTCACTGTATTTCTTTTGTATTTTTTATTTGACATTCATTTATCATTTGTGCATTTCATGCATTTTTTTTATTAATTTGTGTTTTGTTTTG
>NZ_AYOT01000133.1 GCF_000500045.1 Borrelia persica No12
GTCAAGGATTTCAGGAGATTTTTGGCGTTTTTGGGAATGTTGTTGGTGATGCATTAGGCTTTAATGTTGTTAAATCAGATGATAATAGAAGCAAAGTAGGAGAACACTTTAAGAAAATAGGAGATGGACTTACAACAACTAAGAATAAGTTAAACGAGCTATCAAGTAAAATCTCTGAAGCTAAGAATGCTGAGGATAACACAGTTGAAACTGTTAAGGGTGCAATTAAAGGAGCAATTGAGATTTTTGAGCAACTAATTGCTGCTTTAACTAAACTGGCTAGTGTAACTAATGATGGTAACCCAATTGGTCATAATGCTGATGCTGTTCCTGGTGCTGCTGAAAAGGCTGGAGTTGAAGCTATTATTGGTGGAGTTCAAACTATTATTGAAGTAGCAGAGAAGTCTGGTGTAAAAATTGATGTTGGGAATGCTGGTGGACAGGTAACAGCTGCTGCTACTACTGATGCTCCTGCTGTACTTGGTGGTGCTAATGGCAATGCTGGTGCTAATGCTGGTCTTAAACTAGTAGCTGAGGTATCAAAAGCAGATCCATGGGCAATGATTGACAAAATTAAGAATGCTAAGGCTACTGTTCCTGCTGCTCTTGCTGGTAACAATAATAATCATGAAGCTGGAGCACTAGCTGCTTCTAATGCGAATGCTGGTGCGGCTAACAATGGTGCAAAGACCAATGCTGATCTAGTAGCAGCTGTAGCTTTAAAGGCTATGACTAAGGGTGGTAAATTTAGTGCTAATAATGCAGATACTGAAACAGTGAAAGCAGCAGCTGCAAGTGCGGTAAACAAAGTACTAGGGATACTTGATGTAATAATTAGGAAAACAGTGGCAAATAATCTAGATAAAGTAAGAGAAGCTTTTAAAGAAATACA
The DNA here is from genome assembly GCF_000500045.1 of Borrelia persica No12. GTDB lineage: Bacteria > Spirochaetota > Spirochaetia > Borreliales > Borreliaceae > Borrelia > Borrelia persica. The sequence continues at coordinate 893 of NZ_AYOT01000133.1, forward strand.
ATACTCAGATACTCCTGGAATTAATGCTACTGAAGCTAGTACTACTCAACCTACTACGAAATAATAAATCATTAAACTAAATAATAAAGTCATTAAAGGAAAACACTTTTCTATTTATGCAGAAGAGTTGTTTTCTTTTTTTTAGCATATGTGATCTATAGTATTAAATAAGGAGCAGTTGATGGAGCTAAGAAGGTATTAGGGGGAATTAAAAGGGCATTTAGAGTTGTTAAAAGAGATAGATGATGAGGAATGTAGTAGGAGCTGCATCAAGCAATTAACAAGGAGTAGCAGCAAATACAGAGGAATTAAAGAAAGCGTATCAAGCATTGAAAGGCATAGTAGAGATAGCGAAGACGCAACAAGTTAAAGAACCCAAGTGCAAGTAGTGTGACATTGATTCAAGCATTAATAGGAGTGGCTAATCCAGAGAATGGAGCCAAGGTCTTGACAGCAGGTGCTAATGCAGGTGCAAGCAGTGGGAGATAAAGCAGCATTAATAGTATCATCAGTGAGTGGATAGGAAATGTTAGAGTCAATAGTGAAATAAAAAGACACTGATGTTAAATCACTAGGGGGAGATGCAGAAGTAAATACAACTCCATTTGAATTTGCAAAAGGAACAGATAATACTGGTCATTTAGTACAGGGGGTAGCAAAAGCAGCAGCAGTAGCAGGAGGAATAGCCTTACGTTCATTAGTTAAAGATGGTAAATTAGCTGTACATAGTTATGACGATGACAAAGCAGTGCAATCATCAGGAAGAACTGCAGTAAATAAATTGTTAGTGTCATTGGAAGATATAGTTAAGAAGATAGTAAGGAATGTTCTTGAGAAAGTAAAGCAAGAAGTAGATAAAGCAAGGGCTCTAAAACCAGCAGTTTAAGAGTCAATTCAGTATAGTGAAATTAATTATTGCAAAAAGGTTATTTAAAGGAAACACTTCTTTTTTTCTGTGTTAGGCAAACAGGAAAGATGTTTTCTTGTTTAATTAATTGATTTCACTGTATTTCTTTTGTATTTTTTATTTGACATTCATTTATCATTTGTGCATTTCATGCATTTTTTTTATTAATTTGTGTTTTGTTTTG
>NZ_AYOT01000134.1 GCF_000500045.1 Borrelia persica No12
ATAAAAAGGTATCTAAAGTATTTGACAAATCTCTTGAATTTATTGCATCTAATTTGGAAGATGACAATCGTACTATAAAGTCATTGAGACAAATGAATCAAGATACCAAGTTATCTCATTATAGAATAAGGAAGTATTTGTCAGATTTAAAAGATAGCGGTTTAATTATAAGAAAGAAACAAAGATTGCTGCTTAATGTTGATGCAGGTAATTTGTTTGGCTAACAAAACATGGAAAAAAATCTTGATGATCAATGCAAAGTAATAGAGTTGGTTCAAGATAGTGAAAGTAAATGAAGTTGAAATTTTGGTTAAGTCAATAGGTTGAGTTGGCTAAAGCAATAAGTGGGGGTGTAACAATGAATCTGGGTTGTGGTTGGCGGTGATGTTCTGTGAATTATTGTGATTTCGTTTAAATTGTTAGCAGTGAGGTTTGGATTTTTAGGCAGGCTAGGAAATAGGCTATAAGGAGTTTCGAGCAAAACTAAAAGGACTTAGCTGTTATAAGGGAGATATAACATTAAGATTGATAGCTAGGGTGGTAAGTTTATTGTAAAGGATACTGATGATAAGAATGTTGAGGTTGATGTATCTAAAAGGTATAGCATTAAGTGCAGTAAGTAGGGCATTTAGTACTTTAATAATAGCAATAAGAAATACTGTTGATAGTGGGGGAAAGAAGGTAAATGAAACACTATCAACAATTAAATAAGAAGATAAGTAGGAGAATCAACAATTAGTAGACAATAATAGATAATTATAGATAAAAATTAGTAAAAAAAATAAAGAAGTTTAAGCGAAACACTTTTCTTGTTTTTTATTGGGGGGCATACAGGGAAGATGTTTTTTGTGAGATTAAGTTATTTCAATATATTTTTTATTAAGCATTCATTTATCATGTGTGCATTTCATTCATTTTTTATTTATTCATTTTGATTTTGTTCTTGAACTAATGTTGGGAAGAAAATAAAAAGGAGAGATATAAGAAAGAGAGAGAAGGAAGATGAGAATAAAGAGAGTGATGATGCTGATAGTGGTGATGATGGGATGTAATAATGGATTATTAGCAGAGAAAGAGGGTTTAGAGGAGAGGAATAGTTTTTTAGAGTCATTAGTGAAGATCGGGCAAGGATTTCAAGAGATTTTTGGGGTTTTTGGGAATGTTGTTGGTGATGCATTAGGATTGAATGTTGTTAAATCGGGGGATAAGAGAAGTAAGGTGGAAGAACATTTTTAGGAGATAAAAAAAGGATTGGGAGGGATTAATGGAAAGTTAAAAGAACTATCAGATGAAATCTCTAGTGCAAAGAATGTTGAGGGGGGTACAATTGAAGCTGTTAAAGGTACAATTAAAGGAGTAAGTGATGTTTTTGAACGATTAATTGGTGCTCTAGCTAAATTGGCTGCTGTAACTAATGATAGTGCTGCTGATATTGGTGATACTGTTGGCGCTGGTGCTACAGTGGCTGCTGATAAGGCTGGGGGTTGATGCTATAATTGCAGAAGTTAAAAAGATCATTGATACAGCAGATAAGTTTGGGGTAAAGATTAACAAAGGAAATGCTGGTAATTCGGTATCATCTTCTGCTACAACTGATGCTACTGCTGTACTTTCTGGGGGGCAATGCTAGTTGCTGGTCCTAAGCTAGCAGGTGCAGTATCAGAAGCTGATACATGGGTAATGCTTAACAAGGTGAAAGATTTTAAAGCTACAATTGGTAATCTTAGTGAGGCCAGTAATAATGATGCTGGAACATTAGCAGTTGGTACACCTTAATCATGCCAACGGTACAGGTGCATCTACTAATTCGGACTTAGCAGCAGCTGTAGCTCTTAAGGCAATGACTAAGATTGGTAAATTTAGTGCTACTGCTAGTGGAGTTGCAGGGGTTAAAGCAGCAGGGGTAAGTGCAGTAAATAAGTTATTAGGAGTATTGTATATAATAATTAGGAAAACAGTAGCAAGCAATCTAGATAAGATAAGAAAGGCTGTTAAGGGAATAAAATACTCAGAGATTACTGATGATGTTCCAGAGGCTGGCACTATTCAAACTACTGTTACTAAGAATAAATAAATAATAATAAATAGACTAAATAATAGAGTCATTTAAGGAAAACGTTTCTTTCTTTGTACAGGAGAGTTGTTTTCCTTTGTTACATCTTAAGAAATATCGTAAGCATGCTAGTAATGGTCAGTTAGTGGCGTAGAAATAGGCATTAGAGAATAAGAATGATTTTTTAAATTCAGTTATAAAAATATGACAAGGATTTTAAGAGATTCTTAGTATTTTGGTAATGTTGTTGGAAATGCATTAATACTTATTGCTATTAAACCTAAAGATAATAGAAGCAAAGTTTGGGAACATTTTAAGAATTTAGGGGATTGATTAAAGAATACTAAGGATAAATTGGATGATTTAGGGGAAAAAATAGTTGCTATCCCTAATGCAGATACTAAAGAAGTAGAAGCTGTTGTTCGAGGTTCTAGTGCAGTGATTGAAAAGTTAATTGATTCTGTAACTAGGCTTTGCAGTAGTACCAGTATTAGTATTAGTTCCTCCTACAGTTAACTCAGCACCAGAAATTCCTTTTTTTAATCTTTACTCTAGAATTTTAGACAGTTTCAACTACAACTTTCACTTCCTAAATAACAGATTAACGCTAGCTTCTTCATAAGCTGATTCAGTAGTAGAACTACTATCACTAATGCCCTTGTTTGTTTATTGTCAGTGCTGTTGTTGGTATACTGTTGTCGATTTAAACTAACTGATGAGGTGGTTAAATGATGATTGATAAAATTAAAAATGCTAAGACTAAAATCGGTGTTTTTACTGTTGCTGCTAATAATAATGCTGGTATACCAGCTACTGATACTATTAATGATGCTAATGGTGCTGATATTGATATTGTTATTAAGGCAGCTGCAACAAGTGTTGTAAATAAGGTACTAGGAGTGTTGGATGTAATAGTTAATAAAGTAGTAAATTTTGAGTTTGCTAAAATTAAAGAAGTTTTTAAGGCAATAAGGTACTCTGAGATCCCTGGCACTAATGCTCCAGATGTTGATACTATTTAACCTATTGCTAATCAATAAATCTAGAACTAAATAATAAAGACAATTGAGGAAAACATTTTTCTTTTTATTAAGGATAGTTGTTTTCCTTTTTGTGTGTTTGAGTATCTTAAATAAGTTAAGAGAGAGAGTGATACCTTTCTTTTAATTAATTTCCTTTGATTAGATTTGTAGATTTGTAATGTCCCCAACAACATCAGTACCTGTATTCCTGTAATTTTTATAAGAAGGCTGTTTGTTGAAACTAAAAGTCAATAATCGGATCTAATAAAAAACAAATCATTGAATAATAAAAATGATTAAGGGAGACACTTTTTTCTTTATGAGGAGAATTGTTTTCTTTTTGTGTTTTCATATGTCTTATTAAACATTTCTTGTTTGTTTATTTAGCAAGTGAATTTCTATTTATGTATATTCATTTATTTTGATTTTCTTATTGAGAGAAAAAAGATAAGGAAGAGAAGGAAAGCTTTAAATGAGAGAAGGATTTAGAGAGAGGAAGAATTTTTTAAGAGTTAGATAATGAGGGAAAAAGGAAAATGAAAGAAATTATAGGGAAAAAAAGACAATGGGGATAAAAAAAGAGGATAGAGAGGAGTAATAGGGAAGATGAGAAAAATGAGAGTGATGATGATAAGTGTCATGGTGATGATGTGAAGTCAGTTTGAGAGAAGAGTTTTTGGGTGCAGTAGAAAATTAGGGAAAGGATTTTGGATGTTTTTGTGACTTTTGGCGATATGGTAAGTGGGACATTGAGAATAAAGGCAGATAGGAAGAAAAGCGATATAGTGAAGAACTTATTTTAATAGTATTGCTGATACTATTAAAATAAGTGAAAGATAGGTTAAATGCTGTTGTGGAAAAGAATGGGAATTATGCAAAGGTAAAAGAAAATATTGCTGTATTTATTACGATTATAGAAAAAATCGAGGAAGGAGCAAATGAAGTTGATGGTGGAGCTAGTGGTGATGCTAAGATTGGTGGGATTCCTACTAAAGGACAGGTAGCAGTGACGCTTGATAAGAATTTAGTTGTTTCTTTAGTAAAAGGGATTAAAGCTATTGTTGGAGTAGTGTTAAAAAGAAATGGGGGAGATGCTGTTGCTACGAAGACATCAGAAGATGATAAAAGGATATTGGGAAATTGTTTGAGAAGAAGGAGGATAATAAGGCTCAAGAGGCAGAGGCAGCCAAAGCAATTGTATGCATTTGTATATTAATTTTATTAATAATATAGTTATTATGTTTTTAATTTTATTATATTTATTTAAATATTTTAATATTATATGGTATAATATATCATATTTATAAATATGATATTAAAAATTTCGATTTAAATAAGGAGGAAAATATTTATGTCGCAAGATCCAATATTAGAAACTATAGAAGAAAAACAATTAAGAGATCCTATACTATCTTCTTCAGCTTTTTGCAAAAATCCTAATCCAGAAGAGGAATCTGATGAGGTGCTAAAAAAGTATTATAAATTAGAAGAAAAAATTGATGAGGTACTAAACAGATATTATAAAGGAGAAAAAAAAATTGAGGAAATAGAGAAAGAATTTGATGAAGAAGATTTAGAGAGAAGAAGACTTGCTGCGGCAGGGGAAGTAAGGTTTAATTTAAAGTTAGAAAGACTTTCTGAAGAGAAAGCAAAGTTTGAAGCAAGAATGACAAAAAATGCTAGTGAGAGGGCAAGACTTGCTAAAGAAAGAGCAAGACTTACTGGAGAAAGGAGTGATGACAGAAGCGACAGACTTTTTGAAGAAAGGATAGCAAAATTTGTTGAAGCAGGTAAAAAAGTATTTGAGGCAGAGGTAGCGAGACTTAAAGAAGAGATGTCAGACCTTATTGAAGCAGAGGTAGACAGATTTACTGAAGCAGAGAAAATAAGACGTGTTATAAAGAGAGTAAAATGTGCTGAAGTAGAGAGCGTAAAATTTATTGAAGTAGATAGATTAAAACTTGAAGCAGAAAGAGAGACTTGCAGCAGAGGTAGCTAAACTATTTAACGGATGTAGATCGTGATTATAAAGAAAGATTAAAGAATGTAGTAGTCCCAATAGACAAAGCATATATTGAGATTATCAAGATCTTAAATAAAATATAAATGTTATTAAATTTAAAGTAATATTGTGAACAATGGAAGAAAGAAATATTCTTATTCTTCCATTGTCATTAATAGTAGTTTAAGAAGGAAAATAAAGTACTATCTACAGTGAAACAAGAAGATAAATCTGCAGAAGTAACAGCTAGTGGACAACATTAAATAACGATCAATAAAAAATCAATACTAAAGAAAGTTATTAAAGAAAATATTTCTTTCGTTTTTGTGATACATACAGTTAAGGTGTTTCCTTATTAAATTAGGTGATTTTAGTATATTTTTTATAGTTTTTATTAAGTGTTCATGTATCATGTTTTGTGGGGGAATATGGAGTGAAGTAAAAAAATTAGTTAGTGAGACACTTGATAAGATAATAGAAGGAACAAAGACTGCTAGTGAGGCTATTGGTATTACAGGTGATGATCTAATTGCTAATGTTGCTACTGTTGGTGCTAATGCTGCGGGGTATTAAGGGTAAAACTGAGAACTTAATAAAAGGAATTTAAAATATAGTAGATATAGTGCTTAAGAATGAGGAAAATGCAGAAGCTGGGGATGATAAAAAGGCTGAAGATGGTAATAGTGCAAGGGGTGCTCATGCTGGGGAGGCAGGTAAATTATTTGGTAATACTGGTAATAATGGTGCTATTGCTGTTGATGCAAAGAAATCAGCAGTTGATGCAACTAAAGTAGTTGGAGCAGTAAGTGATGCTAACATTTTTAAAGCTATGATTAAGGATAATGGTGATGCTTGTAAGCTAGCTAATACTAATCCTGCTGTTGCTGTTGCTGGTTTTACTTCTCCTAAAGATGCTACTATAGCAGGAACTATAGCATTGAGAGCAATGTCAAAGGATGGTAAATTTGCTAATAGTAATGCTGCTGATGATATTGCTACTTCAGTTAAAGGAGCAGCAGTAAGTGCAGTAACTAAGGCATGAGATACGTTAATTATTTCAATAAGAAAAATAATGGACTTGGGACTTAATGAAGTTAAAGAGGCAATGAAAATTAATACTAATGATATCCCTGTAATTTCTGATAAGACAACTCCTAAAGCTTAATTTAATAACAAGAGAAATAAATATATAGCTAAATTTAGGAAAACTTTTCTCTGTATGAGAGTTGTTTTCCTTTTTTTATTTTATGAGATTACGTTTAGTTGAAATTTGTATTTTCTTTTTTTATTTAATTGATTTACTTCCTCAAATTAAGGAAGTAAATCAATTGTTGATGTGTTATTAGTATTTTTAATAAGAGTTAAGTGAAGTTGTTATTAAGAGTAGTAAGTACTTTTTATTTTTGTATGTGTTATTTTTGAATATTTTATGATAATTGAGTGTGATTCATTTATCATGTGTGCATTTCATTCTTTTTTTATTTATTCATTTTTATTGCGTTTTTTCTGTTGTAGTGAAGTTGTTAAAAAGAGAAGAAAGGGAACATAAAAAAAGGAAGGAAAGGGAAGTTAAAAAGAATAGAAAAAAGAAGAATGTGGACCGAGTAACTTTTTTTAGAAGTTAGGAGAGCTTATTTAGAAGAGCTTAGTGAGAGAGTAAAGAAAGGGAAGAGAAGGGAGCTTTAAATTATTGAAGATTTAAAGATTGGGGGAATTTTTAGAGAGTTGTTAAGGAGGGAAAATTATGATGAGAGGAATAAAGGACATAAAAGGAATAAACGAAGAACAGAAAGGAGGAATAGGGAAGATGAGAATCATTAAACAAATTATTATACTCAGTTTAGTTATGGTTATGGGATGTAGACAACAGGAACAGGAACCAGGGAAACAGAATGGCGTTGGGAGTGGGTTAAGTAGAGCAATGATGGAAGTTGGGAGGAGTGCTGAGAATGCTTTTTATGCTTTTTTGGAGTTAGTTTCTGATGTTTTGGGTTTTACTGCTAAGTCAGGTACAAAGAAAGAGGAAGTAGGAAAGTATTTTAACAGCTTGGGGAATAAGCTTGGAGATGCATCAAATGAGTTAGAAGAAATAGCAAAAAAAGCAACAGCAGGTGTTGACAAAAACGATGCATCAAAAAATCCAATTAGAATTGCAGTTGATACAGCTAAGGAAGTTTTAAGCTCATTGAAAACCCATTTAGAATCTTTAGTAACAGTAGGTGATGAAAATGTAGTAGGTGAGGCAAATAGTGTTGCTGGTGTAGGAACAGTAGCAGAAGAGAATGTGTTAAAGAAAGCCCTTAAATCACTTCAAGGAATAGTAAGTATAGCGAAGTCAGTGGGTGTTCCAGAGCTGAAAACAGCATCTATAACATTACAAGCAGTTGGAGGAGTAGATAATAAAGATGGAGCTAAGATATTATCTACTAATACTAATCCAGTAGCTCAAGATGCAGCTAAAGCGGCATTAATAGTATCAGCAGTAAGTGGTGAAGAAATGCTAGATTCCATAGTTAAATCAAACGAAGGAGATGCGGCAGTAGGAGCAGCAGATGCAAATGGTTCAACAAGTGCAATTTCTTTTGCGAAAGGAGGTACTGCAGCTAATTTAGCAAAAGAAGCAGCTAAAGCAGCAGCAGTAGCAGGAGGAATTGCACTACGTTCATTAGTTAAGAATGGCAAACTGGCAACAGCAGCAGCAGCTGGTAATGCAGGAGGACAAGGAGAAGTACAAGCAGTAGGAGTAACTGCAGCAAATAAGTTATTAGTAGCAGTAGAAGATATAATTAAGAAGACAGTAAAGGATGTTCTAGAGAAAGCAAAAGGGAAAATAGACGAAGCAAGAAACCCAAAAGCAGCAGGGTAGTAAATAAGACAGATAGTTGGAATTAGATTATTGAAGAATAAGAGTAGAAGGTAAACTTAGAGACTATTCTATGTTGCCTTCTGTTTTAGAACTTTCTGAAATTCTGTTTAAAGTCCCTGTGAAGAAACTTATCAACTACTTACTTGATTTTTACACGCAATTAAACTGGGAGGTAGTGGTGGTTGTGATGATGGGGATGTAATAGACAACATGAAGCGGAGAAAGAGGCATTAGAGAATAGGAATGTTTTTTTGATTCTTTGGTTAGGATCGGAGAAGGGTTTTATGAGATTTTGGGGGTATTGGTGATGTTTTTGGAGTTCCTGTTGTTAAATTGAGGGATAAGAGAAGCAAAGTATGAAAATACTTTAAGGAAATAGGAGATTGGACTTATAGCAGCTAAGAATAAGTTAAATGAACTTGTAATAGCAATAAGAAATAGTGTTGATAATGGTTTAAAAGAGATAAATGAAGTATTAATTAAAATGAAACAAAATTAGTTAAAATTAAACAAAAAGATAAGACAGCAGAAGCAGCATCTCGTGAACAACAATAAATAATTATCTATAAAATCAAATAACAAAAGTTGTTGAAGGAAGCATTTTTTTGTTCTTTTTAAGGTATATAGAGAAGATATGTTTTTGTTAGATTAAGTGATTTCAATATATTTTTATTAAGCATTAATTTATCATGTGTGCGTTTGATAGTTGCATTTCATTTTTTGCTGTTGAAGTAGAGTTCAAAAGAGAAATAATGATGCAAGAAAGAAATAGAATAAATAAAAGAGAGAGAGAAGAGAGGGAAGGGAAGGGAAGGGAAGGGAAATGGGAGAAGGAAGAAGTATTGGTAAAGTGATGAAGAGAAGTATGGTATTGATGATGATTATGGGAATGATGGGATGTAATAATGGAGTAGCGGAGCTAGAAAAGAAGAATGAGTTTTTGAGTTCTATTGCGAATTTAGGGAAAGGATTTTTGGATGTTTTTGTGACTTTTGGGGATATGGTAAGTGGGACATTGGGGATAAAAGCAGATACTAAGAAGAGTGATATAGGGAAGTATTTTAGTGATATTGCGAAGACTATGATTTCAGTTAAGGAGAAGTTGCAAACAGAAGTGGCAAAGAATGGAAATTATGAGAAAGTTAAAACAGTTGTTGAGCAGTTTATTACTGGGACATTAGATAAAATTGCTACAGGCGCTAAGGAGGCAGCAAAAGGGGCTATAGATAATTCTATTATTAGAAATGCTAAACACAATGAAGATGCCTTACCTGGAGAAATGGCAAGTGTGAACGCCCTTGTTAAGGGAATTAAAGAGATAGTTGATGTGGTTTTAAAAGAAGGTAAGGCAGATGCTGATGCTACTAGAGATGATAGCAAGAAGGATATTGGTAAATTATTTACTATGACTGATGCTAATAGGGCTGATAATACTGCAGCACAAGCAGCATCAGCGTCAATAGGTGCGGTAACTGGTGCTGATATATTGCAAGCTATAATTGCATCTAAAGAAAATTCTAATGCTGATGGTACTGAGGGAATTGAAAAGGCTGCAGATATGCAGCAGAGATTGCTATTGCTCCGGCTGTTAATGGTAAGAAAGAAATTAAAGAAGCTGTAGCAAAGAAAGATGCAATTATTGCAGCTGGTATAGCATTGAGAGCAATGGCGAAGAATGGTAAATTTTCTATTAAAAATAATGAAAATGATGCTGTAAGTACAGTTAATAGTGCAGCATCAAGTGCAGTAAATAAGACACTGAGTACTCTAATAATAGCAATAAGAGACACAGTTGATAGTGGTTTAAAAAAGATAAATGAGACATTAGCTACGATTAAACAAGGAGATAAGTCAGCGGAAGTCGAAGCTAGTGGACAACAATAGATAATTAGATAATTATCAATAAAAATAACATTAAAAATTATTAAAAGAAACACTTCTCTTGTTCTTTTTGAAACAGGACAGAGAAGATGTTTCTTTGATTAAGTGAGATGTTGTTTATATCTTGTGGTAGTTCAGCACTATTTCATTTCATTTATCATGTGTACAACATTTATGTATTTTATTCATTTTTTCTGTTGGTCTAAGCTTAACAAGAGAAATAAGGAGGGAATAAAAAAATGAATAAAATAAGAGAGAAATGAAAGATAGAGAAGAGAGAGAAGGGAAAAGATACGGGAGAAGGAAGAAGGATAAGAGGGCTGATGAAGAGAAGTATTGTGTTGATGATGATTATTGGAATTATGGGACGTGGACAACAAGTAAAGAAATCAGAAGGGAAAAGTTTAAGTGAAGTGTTAATGGAAGTAGGAAGAAGTACTGAGAAGGCTTTTTTTGCGCATTTATAGAGTTAGTCTCAAAAGTAGAGTTAAGAAGAGAAAGCAAAGATTCGATTTTTCAGTTTTATAACAAATCTGGCGACACGGAAAAAAATCTATTGGTAAATTACTTGGTGCTAACGGAACTGATGGAACAGAACAACAAGCTGCAAGCCGCAAGTGCATCCGTAGGAGCAGTAAGTGGTGCTGATATTTTCGAGCTATTGTTAGTTCTGATGGATTTGTTGATAATGAGGTTGCGATTGATCAAGCAAAGAATACAGCAGAAATTGTTGTAGCTAACTGCGTTTATTATTCCTTTCAATGTCTTATTACCACCTATTTTTGTTTTTAACAAATCTAAATTTTCTTTTAATTTATAGTTTTGAAAATTATTTAAAGGAAACACTTCTCTTGTTTTTTGTTAAGAAGGATAGGAAAGATGTTTTCTTGTTGATTTAAGCCATTTAATCTCAATAAAACATTCCTACCTACTTGTCAAAACTTAAAAAATTTTGCTCCAATAAATAGCATCCGAAACTAACTCCAAAAAAGCATAAAAAGCATTCTCAGCACTCCTCCCAACTTCCATCATTGCTCTTCTATCTATTTCAACAACATTACTTCAACAGAAAAACGCAATAAAAATGAAAAACGCATGAAATGCACAAATGATACATTAATGCTTAACAAAAATATAAAAGAAATATATTACTACTTGTTTGAAATTTATTATGTTAATAGTGTATAGTGTAAGAAATTTTGGTGTTGAGAATGGTTAACATGATACATTATTTGTTGTACTATTCCTACATTTATTATAGAAACATATATATTCTGAATATTACTTTTTTAATTTATAATGCCTTTTCTCCCCCTTTACTTAAGGAATTAAGATTTTCATCTCTACCCTCTACATTACTTACAAAACAAATCACACAAAATATAAACACAAACCTACTATACATAAAATTCACACCCCTTTCACTTCGATATGCAATTCTTGCAAGCCTGAACTATCCTATCATCACTACTATATAATCAATAAGCTTTATAAAGCCTTTATCTAAATCTTATACTCCTTATCTAATAAATCTTCTCTTCCCATATCAGTATTCAAGCAAAAACAACAATTTCTAAAGATTGTTATTTTTAAATACTTTTTTAAATAAATTAAAAAAAGTCTCCCTTCAAAAGAAAGACTCTAATTTCAAACATTAGTCTTATAAACTATATCTTTTTTATATCTTTATGTATTTTCTTATCTCTTAAAACTCACTAGAACAGATCTTGCTTCTTGAACTAGTTCTTCTATCTCTTGCTTTTTTCCCTTAGATTCATTTATCTTTGCAGAAGCAGATTCTAACTGTTCTAAAGCACTTTCTGCATTGCATTGTGCCTGTCTGGAACAATACAAAGTCAAAGAGACAAAAACTAATTCAATTGCGCGATCAGTTAAATGAAAAAAGGTCTCATATTGATAGGCTTGTAATTCAAGTTAATAGTGGGCTTAATGAGAGAACATCTGCAAAATACTTGTTTGAGGAATCCCAAAAGACTTTAAAAAAATCTATTACTGAGAGGTTGAAAAATGTATTGCGTTATTCTTTCAGAAGGGCAAGCAATTATTTTTTACTAGTACAATTGTCAATATAGGATAATTCCTTCTTATTGTATTGTTAAGCTCCGAAAGAATACTATAAAAACTGGATTCTAATCGGCCATATTCACTTTTAAGTTTACGTGCATCCTCAATTAATTGAGCAAATTCATAACTACCAAGAGCACTTTTTATTTTATTAATTTCTGCTTGCGCCTCTTTTTCCTCCTTAGTATCCGGCACTAAATCCTCTACTTTTATCTCTATTTCTTCCTTTTTTAGATATTACAGAAACGAACTCACTCACAAAGATATCGAATATCTCAAAGAAAACTTCGATATTAAACTCGAAATGCTAGAAAAAGTATTAAAAGGCGAAATTTTAACTGTTAAAACTGATCTTGATAATAAAATTGAGAATGTTAGAAGTGAATTAAAATCAGATATTAAAGACCTTGATAATAAGATTGAAATTAATATAACAAAATTTGACAATACAGCAAGATTACATAATTGGATGCTTGGTACTATTATTACTATAACCATAGGAATTTTATTAACACTTATATTTAAATAGAAATATTAAATTTTAAGTAAACAAATGCAAATTACCGTTTCTATAATCTTAGATCACAGAAACAGTAATTCACATAACACAATAATCCTACAAAACTGCTGGCTTAACCTTTTTATAAAAACTGCAACTCGTTTAACTTATTTTAAAAAGATTATTTTCATTACTTTTATTTAAAAAAATTTGAATCGTATTGCAGTTGCTTTTAAAGCTTTTTTAGGTAATCTCAATATTTTTGCAACTTCAATAATAAAAAGACATTTAAAAAGTTTATTTTTTTCTATGTCTATAGGCTTATATTCTTTACATTCTGTTATTAATAAAAAGATTACAAATTTAAATAATTAGGCTGTGCAAATTACGGCTACTGATAGATAGTCATCTACCATAGTTCAAACTTATTAAAAACTTTAAAGTTTACTTTTAAAACTATCTTCTCCTACCCCTATCACTCCATAAAATTTTGTTGTAGTGAAGGCTATTTACCCTCACCACATTTTATTGTTGAGTAACATTATGATTTCTATATCCATTCCCAATCTTCAAGTTCGTGAATAGGGCCTGACTTATCAGGATCAAGTTCTTTGATAATCTCTTGAAACATCTTTTCATAAGTATCTTGAGTATATGTAAAATCTACAATAAGGTAAAAAAATTCATGTATGTTATTACCTTGATGATGGTTACCGTATTTTTGAGCTGCCATTTCACATTTAGAATCGTCTTTATGACATTTAAAGGCATTACTTATATACTGAGTCATTGTTGTATTATTTGAATATAATTGTCTTTTTTGATCCAAAAAGTTATACACATAAGTAAAATTATCAGCCAGTTCTTTTTGTCTTAGTTTATCTTTTGAAATCCATTCAATGAATCCTATGAGCTTAGATACCTTTTTTTTGTAGCTTGGGATTGGTGCATATTCAACTAAGGCTGGATTTTTCTTTTTTTCATCTTGATATTTTTGAATTCTTTCTTCCATTTCATGAAGTATTTCTTGAAACGCATGCATAAAAGCATCGAATTTTTTTTCAGTATCAATTGAAAAATTAACAACTGGTCTGTCTTCATAGCCATTAAAATCTTGATAAAATGTGTTGTATGCTTGATCTTGAACAGGTTTTATAACGTCTTGATACCACTTGCACGAATGAATTAGTAATAGACTATACAATAATAAATATTTTATATATTTAAACATTAATATTCTCCTTATTTTTTAAGTACTGCATTAAGTATAAATTATTCATGATGATTTGTATAGGATATTTATTTTGATCGATATAAGTCTTATCTGAAAGGTACTAGATACAATTTAGGTGTTTTAATTGATACAATATATATGAACTATAAATTATTTGATAAGAATATAAAAATATATTCTACATATTTTTATATTCTTATCAAATTTCAAGTTAAGATAAAAGTTGAAAATTTTACAAAAGTAAAACTTGATCAAGGTATTAAGGCACTGTTGAACTACATTAAATGAGTTCAAAGACCGCAATAAACTTTATATACTACACCAAGAAAACAGTATACAAATAAAGATAGGCTGTATATACAATTGCAGCCTGTTTCCAATTTTACAAGAATTATATTATTAAATTTCCAGCACACTTAAATGAAGGTTTATAAACAAAATATATGAAATAACAAATAAGAAACTAGACTATACTTCTCAGATTTTAGTATGTAATGTAAAATATTAGCTCAAATTTTGATTATATTGATTTCAATAGGAATAAATACTATAGAAAGTTATTTAATAAGTGATTTTTATCTTTATATAAGTATAAGGATTTTATTAATGCTAATATTTAAATAGAAATATTAAATTTCAAGTAAACAAATACAAATTACTGTTTCTATAATCCTAGATCACAGAAACAGTAATTCACATAACACAATAATCCTACAAAACTGCTGGCTTAACCTTTTTATAAAAACTGCAACTCGTTTAACTTTGTGTTCTTGCACTTGATCAACTTCTTCTTCACCCTAAAGACAACAAAATAACCTTAGACTCATAATCTTACAATAACAAATCAACCACCTCCAATGGCAAATCACTCTTAGGTTGTTTTTCAATCTTCTCAACCTTAGGTTTCTTAATAACCTTCTTTTTCTAAAAATTACTAACAAAAATCTCCTTATAGTCCTGTTAAAATCTATCCAAAAGACCATTCACCATAAAACCAATCTTTATTTCAAAAAAATAATCCCCCATCTACTTTATTAAGTATTATATTAAGATTATCTGTATATTTCTTTGCAACCCACTTTTTAACGTATACATACACAGCATACACATAATCATAGTCAAAATCCTCTGGAACAAGTACTGGAAAATTAATTATCGTTTCATCTACTTGCTTAGATTGCACATCTTCGCTCATATATGCTTTCCAAAGCATATCTCACTTTATATATAGCCTTTTTACCAAATATTTCAAATTAAATCTCATGTCTCCTTCTTTCTGACAATTTTATTTCTTTCTTTCAAAACTACAATCCCCAAACTAGATACAGACAATCCCTTACTCGTCTTAAATCCCTCATAATTGGTTTTAAGTGCAATACTTGCTCTTGGCAACAACTTATATGAAATGCCAGGTGCAGGATTATTTGATACATCACCTGTTATATTCACACCAGTATTGTCTGTTATACCTTGCTCTAATATATCAGAAATCATGCCGTCTAAAGAACGGTTTTTTGCACACATCTGTCTTTCTTTAGCTTCACTAAACATCCCTACCCTTCCATCAATTCCGGAAAGAGATATTTCATTTTCTGTTGTACTCCCTATACAATCATCTTTACGTTCAATATCCTCATTTGACAATGACTCAGATAAAATGTTTGGGGGCGTTTTACACAAGAAGCTATCTGTTTCGTTTGACTGCGCATTATTGCCTATGTTTTTCTTCAAAGTAGCTAACATACTTTCTCTTGCACGACTCATTAAATATTCATGTTCTTCTTTTGCCTTTCTTAGTCTTTCTTCTCTTTCTTTTGATTCCTGTTTAAACAGCCTCTGCAAATATCCTTCTCTTTTCCTCAATTCTAGCCTGCGTTTCTCTTCTTTTTCTAAATCTGCTTTTTTTGCTTTCGCTTCTGTCTTTTTTTTTCCTGCCTTTTCTGTCGCATAAATACGCAAATTTTTTGCTTCTTTTTTGCCTTCTTTTTCTAAAATTCTTTTTCCAACGCATATGTTTTCGCCGTAGACTGCTTTTGAAACAAGTCGCTTTTTGTATTTATTAGGGTACCAATCTCTAAATCTGCCTTTCCAAATTACTTCATAATCGCTTATTATCCCATCTTTTCTTTTCATCATCATCCAAACTTTGTGTTTGTACCTATTTGCAAATTGCTTTAAAAAGTGCTCTAAAATGTCTTCAAGACTGTATTCAATTCCATGCTCAATTATTGCTCTCTCCAAATTTAGCAGCGCGTTTATGTACGTCGAGTCGTTGTTGCTGAGCTTTCTTATTTGCTTCACATACTTTTCGCTAATTTTGTAGTCAGATAATAATCTTGTTTCAACATCTTTCCTCATTATTTTGCAATCCCTTTTCTTTTTTCCATAAAAATCAGCTTTTTTCAAAAGCATTTCTGAATTCTCTTTAGAATTCTTTTTTTTTATATAGCTTATTTTAGCTTTATTAATTACATCGGACATTTCGACATGTGACATTAACTTTGGCATATGAGAAATTATATTTGCTTTGTTATGTTCACTTAATTCTAATTGACTTTCAACCTTTTCAAGGTTTGTGCAATTAGGCGTTATATTTTTATCAAAATCCCCAATAATTTTCTTGTCTTTTAGATTTTCTTTAAGTAGTTCTTGTAGGTATTCTAAAATTATTTCTTTGTGCATAGGTGCAAGTTCTGTGTTTTGTATATAGTGAGAAATACTTCCATTTCCCATGCCCATCCTTCTAATTTTGGACTGAATCAACCCTGTTTTATTTAGAAGTTTTATGTCTCTTCCAATAGTTCTTTTAGATACCTTTTTGTTTCCATCATTTTCTAATAGTTTACTTACTATATTGTAGATATCACTTGCGGAGTATTCTTCAGCACCACCTGACTGTTTATAGTTTTTATTTTTAGTATCTATTGCCCAATAGATCTTAAGTAGCCTATTATATCGTTTAAACATTTTGCTTATTTGTAATTTGACTACAGATACCAGAATTTTTTTTGTATCAGAGGATATTTTGGTAATGTTTAATGCTATAAGATTTTTTAGTATTGATTTAATTTGGCTCTTTGTGCCGGTTGATTTGAAATTTTTTTCATCTTTTGATAAACTATTCATAAGATACCTTTAATCCAAAGGTTAGATTTTTAAAGTTTCTTTGGATTATTTTTATATTATTATATATAAAAATTTCACTCTTGACTAGGTTTGAGGTCGAGGTGATTTTTTTATATGCTACTTTTTTTGCATAAATCTTAGGAACAATTTTTGTAAAATTATAATATAAAATAAAAAGACTTGAAGTAATTTGGTGATGATAATTAATGCAGGACTAATGACTAGTGAGATGGGACAGAGTGAGCTTTGAAGAATGATGTTAAAACCAATTGATGAAAATTTGCTAAATCTTGAGGAAATAATCATTGCAGAAAAAGTTAAATTAGTAAAATACAAAGGAGCTAAGGTAGTAGGATGGGATAAGTAATTATAAAAGAGATATTAGATATTAATGCTCTAACAATCTACAATACGAAATATTACTAATAACAGTTTTGATTATAACTTTAATAATAACTGGAAACTATTTTTTACAAAATTTAACAATGGAGCTATTTTTGTTATTACAAATACATCAAAAAAATATTTATTCTAAATTTAGATATTTTTAAATAAAAATTAGCAACAGCAGTTGCTGCCTCCCTTTATCCTCCCCATTGATGCACTTACTTTAGCTACATGTTTATTTTCAGGCACTACCAACATCATTACATTTATAACTTCATCATATAAATCTTTTAACTTTGAATAATTATAACTCTTTTCTAAAATCTCTTTTAATTTTACTTTCATTGTTTTTATAATATTGCAATTTTACTTAAATATTGTCCTATCTCTGATTTCTTTGTTTTCGCTTTGATTCCCAATATCCTCGTAATCATATTACCAAATGCAACAAAAATTTCCAAAAATCCTTTCCCTAAATTCGCTATAGAACTCAAAAACTCCTCCCTGGATGTCAATCTATTATTACATCCTATCATCACCATCATGACACTTATTACCATCATCCCTTTTTTCTTTTTTCATCACTTTCTTTCATTAGAGCTAACACAAAAAAATAGGATAATAATGAAATACAAAAACAAATACTTAATTTAAAGTTTGATTTTCAGTTTTGCTGGTTGTGATTTAGTCTTTTTGTATGCTAGTGATAGAAACTATTATTGATAGTTTTATTTTCGGAACTCTTCACAATACAACAATCTTACAACATCTAAAGCTAAGAGAAAAAACACAAGATCTACTGATAGTGAAAGCATATTATAAGGTTGTTTATAGGAAAAGCATTTATATATAAAAAAAGAAGATAAAGACTTAGAAGATAAAACTTATAAGAATGATTATTATGTTAATGATGCACTTGATTAGATGAAACAAATAGAAAAAAATAAATCAGACATATAAAAGATAAACATAAAGGATAAAATTTTGGCAATCTCGGGCAAGATGAATACTTTTTTTTAATTCCATAAAATTATCAAGAAAACAACGATAATACTAAAATAAAAAAAACACTTAGAAGACTTCAATACAGTAAACAATGTATTATTTAATTTTTTTATTTAATAAAAAATAAGAAAACCTAGATACATCTACAAGATTGCTTGCTACTTTCTTTAATTTATTATTTATCTTCTTATTTTGCCTTAATTAATTATTTACTCTGCGCTTGAACTGATCCTTTCAATATTTTGCTTTATATATTTTCCCTTTTGCTTTTTCAACAATATTCTTTACTGTCTTCTTTATCATTTCTTCTACTGTTCTCAGTAACTTATTTACTGTTGTTATCCCTGCTTGATCATACTTTTTGTCATCGTTACCACTATGTGAAAGCTATAATTTGCCATCTTTAACTAATGAGCGTACATTGTATCTTAACTCACTGATGATACAGATTAGATTTATTTAACCTTATTTAACTTAAATTTAAATCATAAGTCATTTTTATTTAAAAACATAATAATAAAACAATAAAGCAAAACTATAAACACAAACCAATATAATTATATATAATTCTATTACCATGATGAATTCAACTTATGATGAAATAGTTATAATAATTAATACAGTTATATTGTATACATATTACATATAACTATGAAATAGATAAACATTTTCCTAAAGCTAAAAACAATTGTGTTATGAAATATACTACAGAAAGTATAGAAATAACCGTAAAAATGAAATTAATTGACTCTTACGTACTAATTTTATCCTCAATAACATCTAGTCTATATTCAATCAAATTCAAATTAGATTTAACCTGAACTAGATCACTCTTAACTTCATCTATCTTTTCATTAAGTTTGTCTATCTTTTCATTAAGCCTAGTTTTAACCTCCATTTATCTTGTCATCAAGATTATATATCTTTTTATTCATATCAACTTTGAGAACATTTATCTTATCGTCCAAATAGTGAAGATTATCCATAATCCTATCTTAAAAAAGATCAAATTTTTCTTTAAAAAGAAAATAATTGATAATCTGACTATCAAATGCCCTAGTATGATAATCTTTTTTTTATTACTATTCGTTCATTATAAATCCTACTGTATACTTTTCAGCTTTCAGCATACACAAGCTTATCAATATCCAAAATGTTACCAAAGAATTATAATTGTTAGTTATTACCTAATAATTACTATTCTCTTTAATTTTCTGCATTTTGCCAATTTCTTCTGTAATGATTCTTGCTCCAATCTTTCTCAAATTTTTACCAATGGGAGCTACTCTTTCATTGTCTTTTACTACTACTTCCAATAATTGCCTTAATTTCTTTTACTAATGTATTAGCACTTTAAAATTCCACCGGAACAACAGCTTGACCTTAACTAAATCTTCAACTAAAAATGAAAAAATTTCTTCTATGTATAATCCCTATGAAATAGAGATACGAAAATCATAATGAATATAAATTATCATTAATTTTTTTTAAATAACTAAGTATCTATTAAATACTTAGTTAAAAGGTATATTAACAAATAGTTAAATTGTTTTATGAATTTATTTAGCAATAAATTCATAAATTTGAATTTGATTCAAAGAGTCAATCAAAAGCAATTATAATATTCTCAAATCGAGGCAAAGTTACTATTTGTAATAAATTATTATATATCCCATAGAAGTTGTCACAGCTATCTTGCAAATCTTTTACATATCTTGCCTCTTCATAGCGTAATTTTTTTACTAACTCATTTTTTGACGTTCCTTTATAATTGACAAGAAAATCTTCTGCTTTTTCTTTTGCATTTAATATTAATATAATTTTAGAAAGTATTATTTGTAGTTTGGAAATACTTTCATTCAATATAAACCTATTAAGATTTAGAGTTCTCCGAATCATCAATAAATAGTCGCTTGGATTTTCTGAATTAGATTTTATTACAGATTTTTCTAAAAGTACAAAAGCATACCTCTCATCTTGATTTAATGCTTCTATAAGTTTCTGATAGTTTTGTATATCATCCATAATATTTTCAAAAAGAAGCTCGTTGTTTGTTTTTCTTGACAAATTACTGTACATTCTGCCAAAATCATTGGTATTACAATCTTTTTTTAAAAGTTTTGGATAATTCGTTTCTGCATTTTTAAATATTTGTACCAGTATATTTTTCCCTGGAGCATCATACTTATCAAGGGCTTCTTTTGCTGATTTTTTTGCATTTAGTGTTGTCATAATCTCTGATACAACATCTTGAAATTTCTCAATACCTATTTCTAGTATAAAATGGTTAAAATTTTGTTTTGAATGAATTATAAACTCATGTTCATCCGGATTAGGTTTTGTTATAATATTTTCAAGGAAATACAAAGTATCCTTGTCCTTGTCATTTAATAGTTCTATTATTCTACTATAAGCTTTGTTATAATAATTTATATAAATCAAAATAATTGAAAATTGAAATTCATGATTTGTTTTTCTTGACAAATTATTATACATTTCATCAGAAGAGCAAGTACTACAAATCCTTCTTAAATGTTTTATATAATTTGTCTTTTCATTTAATAATCTTTGTACAAATTTGTCTTTAGCTGTCCAAGCGTAAATTTCAAGAACTTTTTCTACTGCTCTTTTTGCTTTTAATGTTGTTACAATATCTGATAGAGCTGATTTTAGTTTATCAATACCCATTTTGGATATAAGCAAATAAAAATCATCTTTTGTATGAGTTATAAACTTAAAGTAAGCTGGATCACACATTGTTAAAGATTCTTCAAGAAAAGCCAAAGCATCTTTTTCGTCATAATTTAATTGATCTGTAATATTTATAATATTATGATAAGCAAGAGTATAAAAGCTGATATAGTGTTCAATGTATGTAAATTGATATGAATGGTTTGTTTTTCTTGATAAATTGTTATACATTTCATTAACAGATGAAGTATCACAAATACTTTTTAAATGCTTCATGTATTTTATTTCTTTATATTTTAATTTTCGCATAAATGTATATTTTTTTAACCCATTGTAATTTACAATGACCTTTTCTATTTTTTTCTTTGCCTTTAATGTCAATACAATGCCGGATAAAGCCGTTTTAATTTTATGAATATTATTCGTGTTTAATATAAAAGAACAAAACAAGTCTTTTGTTCTCATCGTAATTTCAGAGTCATCTGGACCACTTAGATTAGGTTTTGCCGGTCTAACTACTAGATCACGATTTTGTATTACTTTAACTGTAATCCCATGGTCATCTGGTTCACCTGGATTAGGAGTTGTTACAACGTTTTCAAGAAAAATAAAAGCATCTTTTTCAGAATTATCTAATTTTTCTATAACACTACTATGAATAGTAAAATAAAAGTTAATAGAACTTATAATATTTTTGAATTCATATACTCTGTTTGTTTTGTTTGATAAATTATATCTCATTTCCCCAACAGAAAAAGTATTGCAAATAATCTTTAAATGCTTCATATATTTTGTTTCTGTATCTTTTAATCTTTGCACAAGTAGATTATTTTCCACTCTAGCATACCTTTGAAGAGTGTTTTCTTCTTTTGCATTTATTGTTTTTACAATATCCGCCAAAACTACTTTGAGTTTGCCAATATCATCTACATCAAGATCCAGTATGAATCGATCAAAAGTTTGCTTTATTTGAATTGTAATCCAATGATCATATGCGTCATCTGAATCTGAATTAGGAGTTGTTATAGATTTTTCAAGAAAAATTAAGGCATTTTTTTCCTCATCATTTAATTTTCCTATAATATTGTTATAAAAATTGATGGTACTTGTAATGCTTTCAAATTGAGATATATTCTTTCCTTTGCTTAATATTTTGTACATTCCTTCAACAAAGTAAGTACTACAAATGTTTTTTAAATATTTTACGTAAGCTGCTTCTGCATCCTCTAATTTTTGTGTCAGTGTCTCTTTGTCTAATCCATTGTAATTTGCAAGGTTTTCTTTTATTTCTTTCTTTACCTTTAATGTTGCGACAATACCAGATAGATCTGTTTTGAGTTTATTAATATCATCTGAATCTAGTATAAAACGATTATAATTTTGTTTTGCATGAATTGTAACCTTATCATCATCCGGATCATCTGGATTAGGAGTTGTTATAGATTTTTCAAGAAAAATTAAAGCATTTCTCTCTTCATCATTTAATTTTCCTATAATATTGTTATAAAAACTGATGGTATTTGCGACACTTTCAAATTGGGATATATTTTTTCCTTTGCTTGACAAATTATCGTACATTTCCTTAATAGAAGGAGTATTACAAATACTTTTTAAAGACTTTACGTAACTTGTTTCTGCATCTTCTAATTTTTGTGCAAAAATATATTTTCCTGGTTTAGTGTACTCTTTAAGAGCTTCTTGTACTGCATATCTCGTATTTAATGTCATTACAATACCTGATAAAGCTGCTTTTAATTTATGAATATCATTTGTATCAAGTATAAAACGATTATAGGTCTTTATTGCACGAAGTGTAATCTCATAGTCATCAGGATTAGGACTTGTTATAGCATCTGTAAGAAAATCTAAAGCAACTCTTTCTTCATTATTGAGTTGTGTTACAATACTACCATAAAAGTTGATGGTTTCAATAAAATTTGCAAATTGAAATGAAATGTCTATTTGCCATAATAAGCTACTGTACATTTTAGAAAATGTACCACAAATAATTTTCAAATAATTTACGTAAGTGTTTGTTAAATTTTTTAATATTTGTTCAAGGACATTTTTTCCTACCTTAGTGTACTGCTTAAGAGCTTCTTCTGCTGCACTTTTTTTATTCAATATTGTTACAGTATGTGACAAAGCTGCCTTAAGTTTCCTGATATTAGTTATGCTTGAAATAAATTGATTATAATTCTGCGTTGTCTGAGTTATAAGTTTATAATCATATATATCATCTGGATTCTTTTTTGTTATAGCATTTTCAAGAAAAGTTAAAGCATTCTTTTCTTTATCACTTAATTGTTTTATTATATCCTTATAAGTTTTATTATAAGAATTTATAATATCTGAATAAATCTTAAATTCAGATTTATTACTTGTTTGTCTTAATAAATTATTATATATTTCCTCAATATTGTACATTTTTTCAACAGAAGGAATATCCAAAATGTTTTTTAAATACCTCATATAGTCTATTTCTTGATTTTTGAATTTTCGTATAAGTGCATCTTTGTCCAGTCCATTATAATTTGCAAGGGCTTCTTCTAATTCTTTCTTTGCCTTTAATGTTGATACAACATTTGCTAGAACTAGTTTGAATTTATCAATATCATGCGTATTTAATATAAGCTGATTATAATTATGTTTTGTACGAAGTGTAATCTCATAGTCACCTGGATCATTTGTATTATATATGATTGCAGAATTTTCCAAGAAAGTTAAAGCAATTTTTTCTTCTTCACTTAATTTTGCCATAACATTGTTGTAAGAGTTGATGATGTTTATAATACTTGCAAATTGGAATGTATGATTTGCTTTGTCTGACAAATAATCGCACATTTCCTTAACAGAAGGAGTATTACAAAGATTTTTTAAATGCTTCATATATTTTTCCTCTGTATTTTTTAAGATTGATACAAGAATATTTTTCCCTGGATTGTTATACTTCATAATAGCTTCTTCTACGATTCTTTTTGTATTTAATGTTAATACAATCTGTAATAGAATTGTTTTGGGTTTTTCAATATTATGTGTATTAACAAACAGACTGTAGTTTTGTTTTACACGAATTATAATACCATGATCCTCCGGATCATCTGAATTAGGTTCTGTTATAGCATCCTCAATAAAAGTTAAAGCATTCTTCTCTTCATCACTCAACTGTTCTACAATTTCATTAAATATATTAAGATAACGACACATGCCATTTACAATACTTGCCAGTGGGTATATGTTGTATCTTTCTCGAATAAAATTATCGTAAATATCATAGTTAGTATTAAAAATCCTTTTTAAATGTTTTATATATCTTATTTCTTCATCTCTAAATAATTTTTTTTCTAATTCTAAACACCCTAAAACATGCTCTCTTACTCGTTTTATTAACTTTAATACTCTTAAGACACCTGATAAAACTCTTTCGAGTTTTTCAGTACCTATATCTCGTACAAACCAATAAAAAGTGGATTTTGTATGAGTGATAATCTCATAGTTATTTGGGTCATCTGGATTAGGTTTTGTTATAGCATTTTCAAGAAACATGAAAGCATCTTTTTCTTGATCATCTAATTGCCCTACAAAGTGATTATAAATAGCATTATAATTATCTATCGTATCTAAAATGCGTTTAAATGTAAATACATTATATACCTCTCTTGATAGATGATTGTACATTTCTTCAATGTTATACATTTTTTCAGCATAGAAAGTATTAAAAATACTTTTCAAATACTTAACATAGCTCATTTCTTCATTTTTGAATTGTTGTGTCAATACGTCTTTGTCTGACTCATTATAATTTTCAATAGCTAGTTCTACTGTGTTTTTTATATCTAAAGTCTTTACAAGATCTGATAAAGCTATTTTGAGTCTATGAATATCATCTGTGTCAAGAGCGAACAGATAAAACCAATTAAAAGTTTCTATTGCCCGAATTGTCATTTCACGGTCGTCTGGATCATCTGAATCAAAAGTTGACAAAGAATCCTCAAGAAAAACTAAAGCACCTCTTTCATATTCATTTAATTTTTTTATCTTATTATGATAAATCCTATCATAGGATCTTATCATACTGGAAATACTCTCAAATTGAGATGCATTGCTTGTTTTTTTTGATAAATTATTGTATAACTCCTCAACAGAAGAAGTATTACAAATATTTTTTAAATATTTGATGTAAGTTGTTTCTGCATCTTTTAATTCTTGTATGAATGTGTGTCTTTTTGGTCCATTGTAGTTTGCAATAACGCATTCTACTGAACGCTTTTCCTTTAATGTCCTTACGATATCTGATAAAGTTATTTTAAACTTATTAATATCATATGTATCCAGTATAAACTGATTAAAAGTTTTTTTTGTTTGAGTTATAATCTTATGATTATTTAGGTCATCTGGATTAGGACTTATTATAGCTTCTTCAAGAAACATTAAAGCATCTTTTTCATCCTCGTTTAATTGTTTCATAATATCATCATGAACCTTATTACAAGGGCTTATTATATTTGTAATACTTTCAAATTGTAATGCATTGTTTGTTTTTTCTGATAAATTATTGTACATTTCCTTAACAGAAGGAGTATCACAAATACTTTTTAAATACTTTATGTATTTTGTTGTTTCATTTTGTAATTTTCGTATAAATGTGTCTTTGTCTGATCCATTGTAATTTACAATAACTTTCTCTGCTTCTTCTTTTGCACTTAACGTATTTATAATACCTAATAAAGCTGTTTTGAATTTATCAATATCATCTATGTCCAGTACGTACTGATAAAAAGTTTGTTTTAAATTAGTTATAAGCTTACGATCGTCTGGAGCATCTGAATTAAGACTTGATATAGCATTTTCAAGAAACATAAAAGCGGTTTTTTCTTCTTCATTTAATTGTTTAACAATACTGTTATAAGTATCATTAAAAAAGTGTAGTGAACTTAAAATAATTTCAAATTGTAGCACATTATTTGTTTTATTTAATAAATTACTGTATATCTCATCAGCAGAAGAAGTACTACAAATACTTTTTAAATACTTCATATATCTTGTTTCTGCATCTTTTAATTTTGACGTATAAATATCTTTTGCTATCTTATTTCGGAGTTTTGCTTCAATATTATGTCCTGCTGTAAGATATGCAGATAATGTCATTACAATATCTGCTAGAGCTGCTTTAAGATTATCAATATTATCTGTATCCAGCATGCACTGGTAAAAAGTTTGCTTTGAATGGGTTATAAGTTTACAATCATCTGGATCATCTGGATTTGGATTTGTTATAGCATCTACAAGGAAAGATAAAGCAACTCTTTCTTCACTATTTAATAATTCTATTATTTTATAATATCTGACAGAGCTTTCAATACTTTTAAATAGAGCTATATTGCTTGTTTTTAGTGATAAATTGTAGTACACCTGATCAAAAGAATGAAAACTACAAACTCTTTTTAAGTATTCTTTGTAAATTCTTATTATATCTTTGAATCTTTGTGTAAGTATATATTTGTTTGGTTCATGATATTTTAAAAGAGCTTCGTCTGATATCATTTTTGTCTTTAATGTCTCTATAACATCTGATAAAATTATTTTTAGTTTATCAATACCTATATATGCACTAAACATATGAAAGTTTGATTTTGAATGCGTTACAAGCTTATAATCGTCTGAATCATCTGGATTAGGACTTATTATAGCTTCTTCAAGAAACATTAACGCAATTGTTTCTTGAAGATTTAATTGTTTTGTCATTATATAATTGAATATACTTTCTCCAATGATTACAAAGCGAAAAGGATCTCTTGTTTCTACTAACAACTCATGAGATAGATCATTTAAATCCTTACGAGACATATAAACTCTTCTTAAATCATCTATATATCTTTGTTCTTCATCTTTTAATTTTTGAATCAATGTATACTTATCTGGTCCTTTGTAATTTCTAAGAGCTTCCTCTACTGCATCTCTTGCATCTAATGTTAGTACAATATAGAACAAAGATTTTTCTATTAGAAGATTTTTAGCGTCTAAATATAATATTAAGCTCTCAAATTTATCTTTTCTATTTAAAGAATCTTTAAGAAAAGCTAAAGCAACTTTTTCACGGTCATTTAAATGTTCTTTTATGTCTTTTATAGTGCTTACTTTTTTATCTTGTGGCATGAATATTTCCTTATTTAAATTTATATTTTTAATTTTATATTTATAAATATATTAAGTATATTGTATTATATACAAATTAATAAGTAAATCAATATGCAATAGTATTTACAAAAAAATTAATTATTTTAATAATTAAAACAAATATACAAATACACAGTTTAATATTAAAAATTTAATTCTTATATTTTTGTATTCTGTATAAATAAATACTTTATACCTTCTATGTAAGGAAGACTAATTTCCCAACATTATCATTATCAATGATTATCACCAAAAATTAAAATACAACCGTCTAGTCTTAGAATCTTCTTATCAATCATTACCAATAACATTTCATCAACTAGTTTAGGAATAGAATTAACTTGAGTAGTACCATCAAGTATCCCAATACTATCTATTACCTATAGCATTACAAATAGTTTTGGTATAGTTTTAGTATTAATTATTAATATTAATACCAGAATTTTAGAAAATTGCAATATCTTGAGGATAATCAATCTCAGTGTCACCTTTTTTAGTTATACTCCCCCAGCAAACTTAATTAGAATAAATATTAGCTTAGTAATAATAGACAATATAACCTTGAACAATAAATTCCAAAGCTGTAACATAGATATGTGGAGTAAAAAGCTATTTATCTTTCTAACTCATCACATTTCTCCTTCGTTGCTTCTAATCCCATCCTAAATAAATATATATATTTATTTATTTGTATTTACTTAAAATATTCTATCTTACATTGCTTATCATATTGTTAAATTGAATAGCATGAGATTCCAATACATTTTCAATAGCATATGCAAAATAGCTAAAAACGTAATAAAAACCTTTTCCTATCTTTATTAAAAAACCTCGCAAACTATTCTTCTTCTCTAAAACCTCTTTATAAACTTCATGTCGTCCATTACATTCCACTATAATTTTATCTACATCATCACATAAAGTTGTGATATAGATAAGTTTTGTTAATTTTGATTTGAAGAGTTAAACTTCGATTAGTTATTAGAGTTTATGAAATACAATTGAACATTGTATTTCATAAGATGCCAAATTTATGTTTAAAAAACAGGATTTTAATGATATTTATCTATTTATGCAGGACTTAAGGAAGTTAAAGAAGTTATTAAAATTGATGCTAATGATACTCATGTAACTTTTGGTGATAAGATACTTGAAGCTAAAAGTTAATAATGAGAATTAATAAGAGAAAGTAAATTGAGGAAAACACTTTTCTAGTGATGCATTAGAATTGTTTTCCTTTTTGGTATTTAGGATGTCTTGTTAAAGATTTTCATTTAGCAATTGAGTTTTAATTTACCTATCATTTTGTTCATTTTTATTTCATTTTTGCTGTTGAAGTAATGTTTAAGCTAAGGAAAAAGAGCTTTAAGCAGTGTAAGTAAACTTTTTTAATAAGGAAGATACTCTTATTGAGAGATAAAAGATAGAAAAGAGAAGGGGGGGAGCTTTAAATAATAAATGGATTTAAAGATAGGGAGAGTTTTTTTAAAGAGTTCGTTAAGGAGGGAAAAAGAAGATGAGATGAGAATTAGTCGAGTTATTGGAATCAGTTTCCTTATTTTGGTTATGGGATGTAATAGTGGGTTATTGGCAGAAGAGAAAGCAAAGAATGAGTTTTTAGGTTCTATAGCGAATTTAGGGAAAGGATTTTTGGACGTTTTTGTTGCTTTTGGCGATATGGTAAGTGGGACGTTGGGGGGATAAAGGCAGAGACTAAGAAATCAGAGATAGGAGCTTATTTTACGAAGATTGCTGAGACAATGGTAACAACTAAGACTAAATTGAATGAGATTTTAGAGAAGAATGGGAATTATGTAAAGGTAAAAGAAGAGGTATTAAAATTTATTGATAAATTAACTAAGATAGAAAAAGGAGCAAAGAAAGCTGCTTTGGGTGCTACTGATACTGCATTAATTGGTCAGGTAGTAAAATCTGCTGCTGCTAGAAATGGTTCTGATGCAGGAAGTGTTAAGAATTTGGTTGAGGGAATCAAAGGAATAGTTGAT
The DNA here is from genome assembly GCF_000500045.1 of Borrelia persica No12. Taxonomy (GTDB): domain Bacteria; phylum Spirochaetota; class Spirochaetia; order Borreliales; family Borreliaceae; genus Borrelia; species Borrelia persica. The sequence goes on from NZ_AYOT01000134.1 coordinate 29,035, forward strand.
TTGGTTATTATGGGAGGAGATGGACAAGCAGATAAAACTAAGCCTGTTGATAATGATAAAAAGAATATTGGTAGGTTATTTGGGGCTAAAAATGCAGCTATTGCTGCAGCTAATGCTGATGCTAAGAAAGATGGTAAGGTTAAAAGATGCTACGGACGCTGCTGTTCTAGCTTTAGCTAAGGGTACTGGTACTGACGATGATGAAAACTTATTACTGTAGAGTCTAAAAAAGATGCAATTATAGCAGCTGGTATTGCATTGAGAGCAATTGCGAAAGATGGTAAGTTTATTGTTAAGGATACTTGCTGCAAATAAAACAGAAGCAGAAGGAGCTAAGGGTACAGCAGCTAATGCAGTAAACAAAGTATTATCTACATTAACAATAGCAATTAGGGATACAGTAGATGCTGGATTAAAAGAGATTAATAAGGTATTGGGATAAATTAAACAAGGAGATGGTTCTGAGGGTAAGACTAATGAGTAAGTGAGGTAGTTATATAATCATTATACTTATGTAAGAAAGAGAAGATAATAGTTATGTAAAAGAAGTAGCGAAGAGAGCTAAGGAATAAGCTATCTTCTATTGTTAAGCTATGTTATAGCATTTATTTATCATTTTTTAAATTTTGAATTTACTAAGTGTATTTTCTTAATTCTTTATTCATTTTATGTATTAATTACTTATTTTGTTTTGCTTGTTTTTAATAAAAGAAAGGTGGGAACAAAAATGAAACAAAATGAAATAAAAGTGAAGAATAGTGAAAAGAATGAGAAGAGTAATGGTGATAATGGTGGGATTATAATAATGGAGTGTTAAAAGAGAAGAAATCCAAGAATAAATTTTTATAGTCTTTAGTTGAATTTGGGGGAATGATTTTTTTGGATGTTTTTACGTCTTTTGGGGGATATGGTTATATGGTTGGGAGTGTATTGGGTGGTATTAAGTGTGGAGAGTAAGAAATCGGATGTTGGGAAATATTTTAAGACAGTGTAGGAAACTGTGCAAGGGACATGGTTAGTGATCATAAAAAATCAGCAGCAGATGCAGCAAAAGCAGTTGAAGCAGTAAGCGTTGCTGATATTTTAAAAGCTATGATTAAAGATAGTGGTGATGCTGTTAGGCTAGCTAAAGAAACAACTGGTAATGTTGCTACAGCTCCTAAAGATGGAACTATAGCAGGAGGTATAGCATTAAGAGCAATAATGGCGAAGGATGGTAAATTTGCTAATGGTAATGCTGATGCTATTGAGGTTACTGCTGCAGTTAAAGGAGCAGCAGTAAGTGCGGTTACTAAGGCATTAGATATGTTAACTATTGCAATAAGGAAAACAATGGACTTGGGACTTAATGAACTTAAAGAGGCAATGAAAATTAATATTAATGATATTCCTGTAATTTCTGATAAGACAACTCTTAAAGCTTAAGTTAATAACAATAGAAATAAATATATAACTAAATTTAGGAAAACTTTTCTCTGTATGAGAGTTGTTTTCCTTTTTTTATTTTATGAGATTGCGTTTAGTTGAGATTTGTATTTTCTTTTTTTATTTAATTGATTTACTTCCTCAAATTAAGGAAGTAAATCAATTGTTGATGTGT
>NZ_AYOT01000135.1 GCF_000500045.1 Borrelia persica No12
TAGGTTAGAGAATTATCCTGTTAAAGGATACCCATACAAACGTGGTGTTAAGTTATCTTTTGAGGATGGTTATGAATCTTGTATTGAAGCTGGAGGTGGTACTGATCTATATGGAATATGCATTGACATAGATGATTTTACTCAAACTGCAACAGTAATACCAATAACAAATAATTTTCAAGGGGATTTATTAGCCAAGAATTCAAGAATTAGAATTGGTGATAGGCTGTTATTTAATAAATGTGGTATACTGAAAAAAGTTAAAAAAAATACCCACTATGATAAAAAGAATATTACATATAATGCCATTGCACTTTCAAACTCATTTTTGGATGAAGAGCAAAGACATTATTTAGTAAAAGTACAAATTTATTAAATAAATTTCTTCACCAGAAAAAATTATAATTATTTTTATGTTTTTTCTGGTGAAAAGAATTTTTTGTATTACAGGCTACTTTAGTTATTATTTTTAGTGGTAATTTTTAAAATTCATATTATAATTTATCTTTATTTTATTTAATTGAAAACAAACTACAATAATATTAAATGGAATAATAAATTAAATTTATGAATTGAATTATAAAGAATTCTAAGAAGAAATGTATCATTTATACTAATAACAAATAAATATATTTATTTGTTATTAGTATAAATGATACATTTCTTCTTAGAATTCTTTATAATTCAATTCATAAATTTAATTTATTATTCCATTTAATATTATTGTAGTTTGTTTTCAATTAAATAAAATAAAGATAAATTATAATATGAATTTTAAAAATTACCACTAAAAATAATAACTAAAGTAGCCTGTAATACAAAAAATTCTTTTCACCAGAAAAAACATAAAAATAATTATAATTTTTTCTGGTGAAGAAATTTATTTAATAAATTTGTACTTTTACTAAATAATGTCTTTGCTCTTCATCCAAAAATGAGTTTGAAAGTGCAATGGCATTATATGTAATATTCTTTTTATCATAGTGGGTATTTTTTTTAACTTTTTTCAGTATACCACATTTATTAAATAACAGCCTATCACCAATTCTAATTCTTGAATTCTTGGCTAATAAATCCCCTTGAAAATTATTTGTTATTGGTATTACTGTTGCAGTTTGAGTAAAATCATCTATGTCAATGCATATTCCATATAGATCAGTACCACCTCCAGCTTCAATACAAGATTCATAACCATCCTCAAAAGATAACTTAACACCACGTTTGTATGGGTATCCTTTAACAGGATAATTCTCTAACCTACCAACAACACTACTAGTTACAGTCCCACCTGAATTACTAAGACGTAAATGCTTATCTCTAAAATCTGTATTATTACTAAAGGTAACTCTATCTCTATTCATTTTTACCTTTAACCTCCTATTTTATATATATTATACTAGACTATAGAATATATATATATATATTCTATAGTCTAGACAATCTATTATAGTACAAAAATTAATTTTTACTAACATCTTTAATAAAAAATTATTCAATTTTTACAAAATTTAATTTGTATGTAAATACAATATGTTGGTTATATTCGAATATGTTATCCACTAGATACTGCTTTTACAAGATACAAATAGGCTTGATTGCTAGGTACTAATGCTTGATTATTAAAATATACTTGATCCTTTAATGCTGATGATGGTTGCACACCTGTTGAACATCCAACAATCAATCCAATAACAATCATTATATTAAATAAACTAAACCTTTTTTTTATTAACTTTCTCCTCATTTAATTTTTATTAATCATTTATTATCAATATTTATACATTATCCAACTCACATACCATCCCAGATAACATAATCTTTTCTTGCGTTGTTCTTTCCTTATCATTTTCTATTTCAATTAATTTTTTCTTTATTATATTTTGCAACAAAACAAATTGTTGTTGAAATTGATCGATAAGCTTTAATTTAGTAGTATTAGCTTTTTTATATATTCATCTTTTAAACAAGATGAGATAATCTTTAACAGAAGATTTCTTTAACCTATTTAAAGTAGTCTTTATTAAATAAAAATTTACTATTCTATTTGACTGAAAACAAGCAAAGAAAAACCTATTACAACTGAAATAAAAAATATCCTAAAAACAAATATAAGTGATTCTTCTAGAATATGACCAAGATCTTCGGTAGTAACTTGTGGATTAGAATTAAATTTCTTTCTCATATATATTTTTTATTTCATACTAAAATTAATTAACACTGTAAATGAGCGCCATTATATTTCTTCAAATAACTAAAGTATTTCATATGGATTAAAATTTGTTTTCATAATTTATTATCTTTTTTTTACACAATTTTATAACTACACAAATCTATTACAATCTATACAATTTTATACAATAAACCGAATATTTTTAATTAGAACATACACCAATAAAATACTATTAACAAAAATAACACCTCCCTCACGATTACAATACTATTAACAAAAATAACACCTCCCTCACGATTACAGAGAAAAGTGTGCACATTAACATTTACATATACATAATTTATTAATCACCGTTTATACTGTTTATTTAGTAGCTGGAGTTTGAGTAGTATCAGATTGACTAGCCTCATTTCCACTAGTCTCAGAATATTTTATTCCTTGAAATACTTCTCTTACTTTCTCTAAATTATTTGCTACTGTTTTCTTAATTATTACATCCAATATCCCTAATACCTTATTTACCGCACTTACTCCTGCTGCTTTAACCCCTACAACTTCATTAGC
>NZ_AYOT01000136.1 GCF_000500045.1 Borrelia persica No12
ACGTCAACAACACGAGCACTAACATCAGAGTTTTTTATAATCTCCACACCAAGCTCATTTTTCACAAAAAAGTCACGAATCAACAAATCTAACGAATGAGTCTTAAGTCCTACTTTGTTTTCTACAAAATTGTTCTCAGAAAGCCTAGCAATTACAACATCACCAAGATTTAATGCAACACCCGTATTGTTACTAAATTCACCACCAGTGATCTTAATGCTAGAAAATCGAGTAAAGTTCAATCCATTTATATTTTTTTTGACAACTCCTCCCCTCATTATTGCATTCACTCCCTCCGCAACAGACGCATTCTTATTGGACTCAATTTCAATTCCAATTAAAGTCAGATTGTCAACACCATCAATTTTAAAACCATGATTTGTGTGTCTGAAAACAACATTTTCTAGCAATATTTTGGGAACACTCGTAATTCGCAAAGCCAAGGCCTGATTGTACAAAAATGTGATATTTTTAAGATACACAAAACTGGCACTATCTAAATATACCGAAAACCTCTCTTCTTCTCGCAATCTATAACTTGAACACAATCTCAAAGCAGTATCACCACAAAAAGTTTTATCTTCCAAAAATGAATCCAAAGGTTCATCACTAAGAGAACCACCTCTAATCAACAGTTCACTAATAGGCTTATGCCACAA
>NZ_AYOT01000137.1 GCF_000500045.1 Borrelia persica No12
GCAAATCCACCTGTTCGAATTACAACATTATCATCTCCTTTAATTTCAAAACCAGAAATATCCACTGAGCCATACATATAAAAATCACCCGGCAGTAATCTTATTTTGCTTGTTCCAGCACTTTTTGCTAAATCTAAAGCACTCTGAATTGTAACCTCATCCTGAAATCCTTTTGCAACAAAATGGGGCCTCAATAAATCATCGTCCATAACATAATTAAAAGGAGCAACTACAACCTCACGAATAGCACCTAAATGATCCTTCGAACCTATATGTTGAGAAGTTGTCAGATAATCATAATGCGTATAATCTCCCCATGTAAGACCCTCATACTCATAAAACCTAATATTCATATCAAATTTGGTAACTTTTTTAGAGAGAATCAAGAAAAAATGCTCAATGCCTGTGTCTTCAAACCTGATTCGTACAAAATCAGTAAGCTCTAACTCCTGAATTGATCTGAAATTCACTATTGTATGACCTTTAACTCTCAAATTAGTTAAAAAATCAAAAAGTACGCCAGCTGATTTAGAATCAAAAATAAATCTAGTCGTATATTCAAAACGTTTACTGTAAAAATCATCTGCATTATTTGTTTGCAATATATTACGAGCTGTAGTATAAAAAACATCACCATATATATCAAAATAGTAAATATAACGAGAACCCTGACT
>NZ_AYOT01000138.1 GCF_000500045.1 Borrelia persica No12
GCATTTGGGGATATGGTGAGTGGGACATTGGGGATAAAGGCAGAAACGAAAAAGAGTGATATAGGGAAGTATTTTATTGATATTGAGAAGACTATGGTATTAGTGAAGAATAAATTAAACACTTTAGTTGCAGAAAATGGTAATTATCCAAAAGTGAAAGAAGTAGTTGAGCAATTTATTAGTGGGATATTAGATAAAATTGCAGAAGGAGCAAAAGAAGCATCGAAAGGGGCTACAACTGATATTGCTATAGGAAATGCTGAACAAAATAAAGACGCTAAACCTGGAGAAGTATCAAGTGTAAACGCACTAGTTAAAGGAATTAAAACAATAGTTGATGTGGTGTTAAAGGATAAGGGAAGTGCAGAAGTAAATAAGACTGAAGAAAATGAAAGGAAATCAGTTGGGAATTTGTTTGCTAAAGGAAGTGCTAATGATGGAACAGAAGCACAAGCTGCAGCCGCAAGTGCATCAGTAGGAGCAGTAAGTGGAGCTGATATCTTGCAAGCTATATCAAAGTCAGGAGATGCTGATACTAATAAAGGTATTAATCAAGTAACTAATGCAGCTGAAATTGCAGTTGCTAAGAATGATTCTGGTACTAAAACTCTTGATGCAGCAAAGAAAGATGCGGTAATAGCAGGAGGTATAGCATTGCGGGCAATGGCAAAGGATGGTAAATTTGCGGCTAAAAATGGTGAAGAGAAATCAGCTCATGCAGTAAATGGAGCAGTAGCAAGTGCAGTAAACAAGACACTCAGTATTCTTATGATTGCGATAAGAAATACAGTTGATAGTGGATTAAAAGAGATAAATAAAGCACTAGCTAAGGTAAACAAGAAGATAAATCTTCAGAAGCGTTAGCTAGTGTACAACGATAGATAATTGTATAAAATTAAGTAAAAAATTATTTAAAGGGAACACTTCTCTTATTTTTTGTGTAGATATATAGGGAAGATGTTTTCTTGTTAAATTAAGTGATTTAATATATTTTTTTATCTTTTTTATTAAGTATTAATTTATCATGTTTGCATTTCATTTGTTTTGAATTTATTCATTTTTATGGCGTTTTTTCTGTTGGAGTAAAGTTGATAGAAATAGAAGGAGAGACTTATAAAAGAAGAGAAGGGAACTTATAAAAAGAGAAGGAAGGAATGATAAGAGAAGGAAGGAATGATAAGAGAAGGAAGGAATGATAAGAGAAGAGAAGGAAGTATGTATTCTGAGTAACTTTTTTTAGAAGGAAGGAGAGCTTATTTAGGAGAGCTTAGTGAGATGAGCTTATTTAGATGAGCTAGAGAGAAAAGGGAAGAGAAGGGAGCTTTAGATGATTAAGGATTTAAAGATTGGGGGGGTTTTTAAAGAGTTGATTAAGGAGGGAAAATTATGATGAGAGGAATTAGAGGAATAAAAGATAAAGAAGAAATTAGAGGGGGTAGTGGGAAGATGAAGAAGGTTATCAAAAGAAGTTTGCTTATTATTATGATTTTGGGAGTTATGGGATGTAATAGTGGGTTGATAGAGGAGAAAGAGGGATTAGAGAAGAGGAATAGTTTTTTAGATTCTTTAGTTAAGATTGGGCAAGGGTTTTATGAGATTTTTGGCGTTTTTGAGAATGCTATTGGGGATGCATTAGGGCTTACTGCTGTTAAATCGGGGGATAAGAGAGATAAGGTAGGGAACATTTTAAGAAGATAGGAGATGGACTTACTGCAACTAAGAATAAGTTAAACGAGCTATCAAGTGAAATCTCTGATGTTAAGAATTCTGAGGGAAGTACAATTAGAGTGGTGAATGATGCAATTAAAGGTGCAAATGATGTTTTGGACAAACTAATTGGCGCTGTAGCTAAACTTGCTGTTGCTACTGGTAATACTGATCTTGCTGATGCTAATACCGATTCTGCTGCTGCTGGTGCTGAGGAAGCTAGTGTTAAAACTTTCATTGAAAGTGTAAATGCAATTATTGATACATCGAAAAAATCTGGAGTAGAAATCAGATTTGGAACTGCTGGTGGGCAAGTAACTGCTTCTAATCAAACTTCTGCTGTACTTGGAGGTAATGCTCAAGCTAATGCTGGTTCTAAATTAGCAGACGAAGTGGCTAAGGCCGATCCATGGGCAATGATAGATAAGATTAAAAATGCTAAGACTTCTGCTGCTCAGCTTGTTGGTTCTGGCGATGCTGGAGAACTTGCTACAGGTGGTAATGCTTCAAATGCTGCTGGCAATAATGGGGCACCCCTTGCAAAGACCAATGCAGATTTAGCAGCAGCTGTTGCTCTTAAAGCCATGACTAAGAGTGGTAAATTTAGTGTTAATGGTGCAGATACTGAAATAGTTAAAGCAGCAGTTGCAAGTGCAGTAACAAGGTATTAGGGATACTTGATGTAATCATTGAGAAAACAGTAGCAATAAATTTAGGTAAAGTAAGGGAAGCAGTTAAGGGAATAAAATATTCTGCGACTTCGGAAGAACCTGAAGCTAATGGAGTTGGTACTGCTATTAAATAAGTAATAATCAAAAAGAAAGAAAGAAACTAAATATTAAGGTTAATTAAGGGAAGCATTTTTCTATTGATGTAGGATAGTTATTTTCCTTCTTTGCATTTTAGTATGTCTTATTAAACATTTCTTATTTGTTCATTTAACGAGAGAATTTCGATTTATATATCATTTGTTTTTATTGCGTTTTTGCTGGTGGAGTAATGTTAATAGAAAAAGGAATAGACGCTTCTTAATGAAAGAGAGAAGATAAATTTTTTTTATTAAGAGAAAAGATAATAACTTTATTTTAAAGAGAGAGAATAGTTTTTTTAGAATAAAGGAAGTCTTATTTGGGAGAGAAAGGGAAGAGAAGGGGGCTTTAGATGATTAAGGATTTAAAGATTGGGGGGAATTAAAGAGTAGTTAAGGAGGGAAAATTATGATGAGAGGAATTAGAGGGATAAAAGGGAAGAAGAAATAGAAATGAGAGGGGGTAATGGGAAGATGAGAGGAGTGATCAAGAGAAGTTTGCTTATTTTTATGATTTTGGGAGTTATGGGATGTAATAATGGAGTAGCGGAGCTAGAAAAGAAGAATGAGTTTTTACAGGCTTTAGTTAGTTTGGGAAATGATTTTGTCAGTGTTTTCACTTCTTTTGGCGATATCGTTTGGAGTGTATTGGGATTAAATTTGGAGAGTAAGAAATCGGATGTGGGGAAATATTTTAAGAAAGTTCAGGATACTGTGCAAGGGAATCCGAATGCGGCGGGAGTAGAGAGTGAAGTAAAGAAATTTGTTAGTGAGACTCTTGATAAGATAATTGGTGGAGCAAAGACTGCTAGTGAGGCTATTGGTACTGATGGTGATGAACTAATTGGTAATGTTGCTGCTGGTGGTAATGCTGGTACTGGTAATGGTGTTAAGGGTGATAATGTTGATAGTCTAGTGAAGGGAATTAAAGATATTGTAGATGTTGTACTTAAAGGCAAAGGTAAATATGATGCTGGTAATAGTAAAAAAGCTGAGGATTTTTCTGCTGAAAGAACTGCTCAAGCTGCTAATGGTGAGGCAGGAAAATTATTTGCTGCTGATGCAGATGCTGCTGCTAATGCAAAGAAGTCAGCGGCAGATGCAGCAAAAGCAGTTGGAGCAGTAACTGGTGTTGATATACTGCAAGCTATATCTAAAGATGATGGTGCTGCTAAATTAGCGAAAAATAATGATGGTAATGCTGGTGCTGTCCCTAAAGATGCAACTATAGCAGGAGGTATTGCATTGAGAGCAATGGCTAAGAATGGTAAATTTGCGAATGCTAATGCTGCTGATGCTACTAATGCTAATGTTGCTATTTCAATTCAAGGAACATCAATAAGTGCAGTTACTAAGGCATTAGATATATTAACAGTAGCAATAAGAAAAACTATTGGTTCAGGACTTCAGGCAGTTAAGGAAGCAATGAAAATTAATCCTGAAAATACTCCTTTAACTACAGAGTCTGGTACTGCTATTAAATAGATATAAATAAATTAGATAATAAAGTTATTTAAGGGAAACACTTTTTTCTTTCTGTAGGAGAATTGTTTTCCTTTTAGTATATCTTATTAAACGTTTATCGTTTCTTAATTTAACAGAATAATTTCAATTTGTATATCATTGATTTTTATTTACTAAGATTATGCTTGTAGTGATGATGGGATGTAATAGCTTGAAT
>NZ_AYOT01000139.1 GCF_000500045.1 Borrelia persica No12
AAGTGTTCCCTTTAAATAATTTTTTACTTAATTTTATACAATTATCTATCGTTGTACACTAGCTAACGCTTCTGAAGATTTATCTTCTTGTTTACCTTAGCTAGTGCTTTATTTATCTCTTTTAATCCACTATCAACTGTATTTCTTATCGCAATCATAAGAATACTGAGTGTCTTGTTTACTGCACTTGCTACTGCTCCATTTACTGCATGAGCTGATTTCTCTTCACCATTTTTAGCCGCAAATTTACCATCCTTTGCCATTGCCCGCAATGCTATACCTCCTGCTATTACCGCATCTTTCTTTGCTGCATCAAGAGTTTTAGTACCAGAATCATTCTTAGCAACTGCAATTTCAGCTGCATTAGTTACTTGATTAATACCTTTATTAGTATCAGCATCTCCTGACTTTGATATAGCTTGCAAGATATCAGCTCCACTTACTGCTCCTACTGATGCACTTGCGGCTGCAGCTTGTGCTTCTGTTCCATCATTAGCACTTCCTTTAGCAAACAAATTCCCAACTGATTTCCTTTCATTTTCTTCAGTCTTATTTACTTCTGCACTTCCCTTATCCTTTAACACCACATCAACTATTGTTTTAATTCCTTTAACTAGTGCGTTTACACTTGATACTTCTCCAGGTTTAGCGTCTTTATTTTGTTCAGCATTTCCTATAGCAATATCAGTTGTAGCCCCTTTCGATGCTTCTTTTGCTCCTTCTGCAATTTTATCTAATATCCCACTAATAAATTGCTCAACTACTTCTTTCACTTTTGGATAATTACCATTTTCTGCAACTAAAGTGTTTAATTTATTCTTCACTAATACCATAGTCTTCTCAATATCAATAAAATACTTCCCTATATCACTCTTTTTCGTTTCTGCCTTTATCCCCAATGTCCCACTCACCATATCCCCAAATGCAACAAAAACATCCAAAAATCCTTTACCTAAATTCGCTATTGAACTTAAAAACTCATTCTTTGCCTTCTCTTCTGCCAATAAACCACTATTACATCCCATTAGCAATCCCATCACCATCATCATCACAATACTTCTCTTCATCAATTCTTCTCATTATCCTTTCTTCTCTCTTTGCTCTTTCCCTTTTATTTTCTTTCATTTCTCTTTTTCCCTCTTACTTTTTTCTCTTTAAAAGCTTAGTCCAGAAACAAAAATGAAATAAAAATGAATGCAATGCTCACATGATAAATGAATGTCAAATAAATCTGATATTTACAGTTATAAAGGATTAAATATAAAAATATATTGTAATCACTTAACTTAACAAAGAAACATCTTCCCTATAAACCTCCACAAAGAATAAGAGAAATGTTTCCTTGAAATGACTTTATTTTTTAATACTTATCTTTTATCGATAATTATTTATTGATGTCCACCAGCTGCTGCTTCTGTGATCTTATGTTCTTGTTTTACTGTAACAAGAACATTATTTATTGTTTTTAATCCACTATCAACAGTATTTCTTATTGCTATTATTAGAGTACTTAGTGTCTTATTTACTGCACTCGCAACTGCACCATTTATTGCACATGAGAATATTTATTATCACCATTCTTAGCCGCAAATTTACCATCCTTAGCCATTGATCTCAATGCTATTCCTGCTGCTATTACCGCATCTACCTTTGCTTGATCAAGAGTTTTAGTACCAGAGTCCTTCTTAGCAACCGCAATCTCTGCTGCATTAGTTACTGTATTAATATCTTTACTAATGCCAGCATCTCCTGACTTTGATATAGCTTGCAAAATGTCAGCACCACTTACTGCTCCTATTGATGCACTTGCTGCAGCAACTTATTGTTCTGTCATATCATTCTGTGTAGCAAGCAAATTACCAACTGATTTCTTCTCTGTATCACCAGTTTCAGTAGCATCTGCTTTACCTTCTTTCAACACCGCATCAACTATTTCTCTAATTCCTTGAATAAGTACATTTACGCTTGCAGAATCTGCAGATATAGCCCGTCTTCATTTTGCTTAGCATTTCCTATTGCATCACCACCACTAGCACCCCCCAGCCGCTATTTTTGCTCCCTCTTCAATCTTTTCTATAGTTGCGATAAATTCGTTAATCTTTTCTTTTAACTTTGGATAATTGCCATTCTGTTCTAAAATCTCGTTTAATTTTGCTTTCGTTGTTTTCATAGTAGTTTCAATTTTAGTAAAATACTGTCCTATCTCCGATTT
>NZ_AYOT01000140.1 GCF_000500045.1 Borrelia persica No12
AAGTGTTCCCTTTAAATAATTTTTTACTTAATTTTATACAATTATCTATCGTTGTACACTAGCTAACGCTTCTGAAGATTTATCTTCTTGTTTACCTTAGCTAGTGCTTTATTTATCTCTTTTAATCCACTATCAACTGTATTTCTTATCGCAATCATAAGAATACTGAGTGTCTTGTTTACTGCACTTGCTACTGCTCCATTTACTGCATGAGCTGATTTCTCTTCACCATTTTTAGCCGCAAATTTACCATCCTTTGCCATTGCCCGCAATGCTATACCTCCTGCTATTACCGCATCTTTCTTTGCTGCATCAAGAGTTTTAGTACCAGAATCATTCTTAGCAACTGCAATTTCAGCTGCATTAGTTACTTGATTAATACCTTTATTAGTATCAGCATCTCCTGACTTTGATATAGCTTGCAAGATATCAGCTCCACTTACTGCTCCTACTGATGCACTTGCGGCTGCAGCTTGTGCTTCTGTTCCATCATTAGCACTTCCTTTAGCAAACAAATTCCCAACTGATTTCCTTTCATTTTCTTCAGTCTTATTTACTTCTGCACTTCCCTTATCCTTTAACACCACATCAACTATTGTTTTAATTCCTTTAACTAGTGCGTTTACACTTGATACTTCTCCAGGTTTAGCGTCTTTATTTTGTTCAGCATTTCCTATAGCAATATCAGTTGTAGCCCCTTTCGATGCTTCTTTTGCTCCTTCTGCAATTTTATCTAATATCCCACTAATAAATTGCTCAACTACTTCTTTCACTTTTGGATAATTACCATTTTCTGCAACTAAAGTGTTTAATTTATTCTTCACTAATACCATAGTCTTCTCAATATCAATAAAATACTTCCCTATATCACTCTTTTTCGTTTCTGCCTTTATCCCCAATGTCCCACTCACCATATCCCCAAATGCCACAAATACTTCCAAAAATCCTTTCCCTAAATTCGCAATAGAATTTAAAAACTCATTCTTTACCTTCTTTTCTGCTAACACATCCCATAAGCACCAACTTAACGTTATTGGCTTCTTTCTCCAATTGTAAAGCCTTATTGTAAAGATTTTCCATTCCTAGAATTGTTTTTGATGAAATAGTCACAGCCCTATACTCAGTCAAGAAACCAAAGCATATTTAGACAAAAAAATTAATGAATCTAAAGAATTAGAAAAAAATGTAAAGAAATTATTCAAATTTAGATTGCTTGCAAGTGCTTGATTTTTTTATATAGCATTTATTCTTGTTTTGCTTTAATATTGTAATTAATTAGATCTTTCTCTAGTTTGAATCGGTTTTTTTATTTATTAAATCGCAAGATATAAACATAGAAAAATCAGACTGAGTATTAATGTCTTAATCATTTTTTTATTTCTCTTTTCTTTAAAAGATATACCTTTTAAGATTAATTGCAAGTATCAGTTTAGGATTCTTGATGATTTTTATTACAATTTTTATATTTCATATAATCCAAATCATCAAAAAATGCAAGGCAACAATTTAAGAATCCTCAAAACAATGTGCTAAAACTGTAAATAAGTATGTTAAAGAATTGTAGGAGAACCTCAAGGAAGCCTTGCATGTCATCAAGTCCAATTCTGACTAAACAAAATATCAATCAAAATAATAGAAATTTTAACTTTTGTAAATTTTAACAACCTCATCTCTCTAAATAACAAAACAGTTTTCATTTAATCTAATCACAAAATAAGCACTAGAAATGAAAAAAGTTTATACAAAATAAAAAACATATTTTTTCAAACTTAATTTATACTAGTATTTCTGTTAAAAGAAAATTTATAATATGTTGTTGCCTTATCTTTAGTATCATATTTATAAAACTAAGATACAAAAAAGAAAAACAACTCTCCCTACTAAACAGGTAGTATAATGTTTCTCTTAAATGACTTTATCATTTAATTTGACTATCAGCTTATCCTTAATTCCTTGTATAATCTCCTGAATTGTATTAAAATAAACTGTAATATCCGATTCCTTACTATCCACATAATCCTAATACACTACCAAAGATATCACCAAAAGAAGTAAAAACATTGATAATGTCATTCCATCCCATACCAACCATTACTTTGTTTTTTCTTCCCTCATTATTGATTCTTGAATATTTTTGCCATTGATTTGCACTTCCTCATTTTTATCCCAATGAAAAATCACCTACAAAATATATTTTAAACCTAAATTACAACTAAACAACAAAGGCTAAGAAAACTACACTCTTAGCCTTCTATTTGGTGATTTTATTTTCTCAGTCAAATATATCACTTTCGACAATAACACACACAAATCTTACATAAACACCACAAGAAAACCTATTCTATCAGCCCTCTTACTTTACTCCCTTTCATAAGCATTATACTTATAACTAATTATAACCTTATTTAACTTAGTATATGCAATTATCTATTCCCTATTATTCCTTAGATCCTGATACACTATTTTCAGAACTTAATGGTTTATCATTTACACCAATTTTCATTGCTTCTTTCACTTCCTTTAGTCCTACACCTACTGCTTTTTTTATTGCTACAGTTAGTGTATTTAAAGCTTTGTTGACTGCACTGATAGCTGCATTAGCAGTTGCTATTTTAGCATCAGCTGCATCAGCAGCATTAGCATTAGCAAATTTACCACCTTTAGACATCGCTCGCAATACTATTCCTCCTGCTATCGTTGCGTCTTTTTTATTATTGTCATTAGCATTACCAACAGCAATAGGTACATTAATAGAAGCTAACTTAGCAGACTCACCTTCTTTTCCAGTAGAAATAGCTTGCAATATATCAGCTCCAGTTACCGCTCCAACTGCTTTTGTTGCATCAGCAGCCACCTTCTTCGCATCATTAGCAATAGCTTCATTGCCAAATAGTTTTCTTGCATCACCAGCACCAGCATTAGCTCTTGCAGCAAGACCGTCAGCTTTTTTGTCATCCCCAGCATCAACTTTACCTTCTCCCTTAAGTACTACTTCTACAATTGTCTTAATTCCTTTTACTAAGTTATCAATCTTTTCACCTGCAGTTCCAACACCAGCATTATTAGCTTGATCAGCCACATTGCCTATTGGATGATTATCATCACCAATAGCCTCACTAGCAGTCTCTGCTCCCTCGATTATCTTATCAAGTGTCTCACGAACAAATTTATTTACTTCACTCTCTACTCCCGCCGCATTCGGATTCCCTTCTCTTTTCATGTCAGCAACAATTTTATTAAGCTTATTCTTTGTACCTTCTACAGTATCTTTAACTTTCTGAAAATAAACTGCAACATCCGACTTTTTACTCTCAACATTCAACCCCAATACACTCCCAACAATATCCCCAAAAAAAGTAAAAACACTGATAAAATCAGTGAAGCACCAGAACTGAACAAACAATCAAAAAAAATACACCTATCAAAGAAAAAAATGATAAATAAATAAACAATATAACATATCTTAACTTAACACAATAAGAGAGCCATAACGCTCTCTTATCTTATTTACCTACATAAATATATATGAAATATTATGGTTATAACTGGTTCACCTATTCACTAGTCTTACTTCCAGAACCATCTCCCTCCTTGTCTAATTATCTCCCAACACTTTATTAATCTCTTTTAATCCATTTCTGATTGCTATTGTTAGTGCACTCAACACCTTATTTACAGCACTTGCTACTGCACTGTTAATTGCATTAGCATGTTTAGCATCATTATCAACTGCAAATTTACCATCCTTCGCCATTGCTCTCAATGCTATCCCAACTGCGCTATCCCAACTGCTACTACTGCATCCCTCTTTGATACATCAACTTAACAACTAAAAAAATGAAATAAAAACGAACGAATATACATAAATCAAAATTCACTTATTAAATGAATAAATGATAAATCATTAATAATGACGCCTTAAGAGCTATCGCTGTTGATAAAATCGGCGTTGGTCTTTGCACCCAGTACTAATTCAGCAACTAGTATTCCCAACTTTATTAACATCATCACCAGTAAGAACAACAACCTTAGAATTTTTGCTTATCTATCATATTTAAGTACTTTTTTAGCAAGTTCAAGTATTTATGTAGGAAAGAAATATGACATAGAAATCAAATTTAGAAATAACGGTAGTAAGGTGACTAATAATAATGTTGGAACAGCTATTGAAAAAATTCTTCTCACTACTGTTATTAACCTTAGTCTTAGCTCTGTATTTTTAATTACTATGTTAACACCTTTATCATCGGCATCAAAGTCATGAACATTATTATCAATCGAATTATCATCATTAGTTATACCAGTGAGTTTAGTGAGGACATCAATTAATTGTTCAAAAATATCACTTGCTTTTTAAATTATATCTCTACTACCTTAATTGTATTTCAATACAGTAGGAATACTTGATGCAATAGTTAGAAAACTAATGACTAAGAATGGTAAACTTAGTGCTAATGAAAATGATACTAATGCAGCTAATTCAACATAGCATTAAATGCACTAAAAATTTCACCTGTTAGCTCCTTAACTTATTATTAGTCTCTTTCGATCCTTTTTACATCTTCTCAAAGTCTTTTCCTATATAACTTTATTATCATAAGATATTATACCTATTAACTTCTTACTGTCATTCAAAAAGAAAGAAGACAATCTAAACACATCTTTAATGTTCGCCTTCTAATCTTATTACTTAATAATCTAAATTTACTATTTGTCTTCCTTCTTAATTTACCTTCCTTATTTACTTGGTCCTAAAACTGGCTCTTTTGGACCTCTTGCTTCATCTATTTTTCCTTTTGCTTTCTCAAGAACATTTTCTTAACAACTTATTTGCTGACGTTACTCCTATTTTTGCATTTCTCTTTGTCCTCCTGCATTGCCAGGCTCTGTTGCTGCTTTTGGAGATGTTGAAACTGAAACTCGAACATTTGTCACTCCTTGTACAAATGCCAATGGAATTATATTGCAATACGAATTTCCTGATAATGATGCAACACCTCGCTCTTCTTATCTTTTGACTTGACCATTGATTTTAACATTTCATTTCCACTGAACGCCGCTAATATTCTAATATTACTGCCACTTCAGATACATCAACGACTTCTGCTACTAAATCTGAATCTAATATCTTAGCTACCTCTTTATTATCTTCTTTTCCTATTACCTTTAATGTCATAGTTCCAACTTTCAATGTTTTAACACCTAAATTTATTGCTATATCCACTATTTCCTTTGATACACTAAATATTGATTTAACTTAGGCTCATCTAAAGTCTCTTTTTCCCTCTATAAAATTGTAAATAACCATTTTTCACCCTTCAAACTTAAATAAGTCAAACATACTATTATCTAAAATCTGTAATTTTTTTATAGTCTAACAACGCAACTAAATTGTTTTTTCTTACTCTTTTCAATTAAATCCTTTAAGATTTTTCCATCCTTTTTTTATGTCATAAATCTCAAATTTTGATTTTAGACGATTATTATTAAATCCCCTTTATAAACTTGGAATAAAGTTAGCTCTTCACTATACTAAATTGACTCTTAAGGTCACAAGCCTTGGCATTTCTTTCTAATGCACGATACAAAATCTTATTAAAATAATCTTCAAATATAGTTATTTTAGTATCACTACTGAACTGGATTAAATTATCTTTATATATTCCCATTTTTGCCTTATTTTATATACATTTGCTCTAAAAAGACCAATCTATTTAGTCATTTTTGTACCATCTAACTTACCTTAGCTTACCTTAAACAAAATACAAAGTATAATTTTCATATAACCTTTTTATTTTATTAATATATCTTCAACTTTGCAAATTAATAAAAAAAAGTACCCTTACTCTTAATTGATAATTTTTGAGGTTTAATAGACACACTAATGTTAAACTCAATAAATAAAGTCATAATTGTTAATAAACCTAACGATTTTTCTATTTTAAACTTCCTATTTAACTTAAACAAATTGAAGTACATCATATACCTAAAAAAATCAATTTCTATTTGAACAAAAAATAATAAAGAATGAATTTATTTAATTAAGGCATATATTATAATAAAGCAATGTTAAAATACTCGTACTAAAAAAATTCAATACCATTATGTTCTTCTCAAATCTCCAATTGATTTATTCAATCTATCAGTCTCACTTTCAATCTCAAAACCACGTGCAAAGCATATTATTGAAAGTAGAATAGTAAACTTAAATTATTCAGAATCATTTTAAGTGTCTTCCATTTGCAAGGCTATTCATATTAATCTTAATTTTAAGCTTGATAAATTCCTTCGTTTCACCAAAACATCCAGAAATATTATATCCCTGTCTTCAATACTTAAAATTTTTATAAAAATTTTTATATCATTAAATGCAAGCTTTTTGTTTTCTTTCCATATTTAAGTTCATCTAATTTAATTATGATACATAAACATGATACATAAAATTTACTCTATATCATCTTTTCTATTACCCGTAAATTTATACATCACAATAACAGATAGAATACAAAAAACAAGTATTAATAAAATAAATGCATTTATAATGCTTACAAAGCTAGTTAAAACCGAACATACTATCAACACCAAAAATGAAAATAAACGAGATATTGTACTATTAATAGAAGTTATAGTCCCTAATATTTTTGAATCTATATTCTTTCGTAAAAAATATTCCAAATTATTAGAATAAATAGAAACCAAAATTACAACAAATGTCATTATAGCAATCAATATATAAATGTCGAAAACTATTTTTATCAAAATTGATAAAAATAGTATGAAACCTAAAATAACATAAGAATCATATTTTGAATGTTTATTTTTTTTAAATACCCATGCTCCTATAATATTTGATAAACGAAATAATATATATACAATTCCAAATATGTTAATAGGAACATTTTTATCAATAAAAATAGCTTGCCAATATAAATAAAAAGGTTGAAAAAAAAACTGAATAGAACTAATTAAAATAAATAACTCTATGAGTATTTTAGATTTTAATAATGTAATTATATTATTTTTAAATTGTTTTAGACATAATCTTATGTCTTTTTCATTATGACCCATATTCTTATCACTTGATATAAAAAAAATTGTAATTAAAGACGATACTAAATATAAAAATAATGAAATAAGATAAATTTTTTTATCAACATATAAGAATAAAATACTGCCTACGTATCCACCTAAAATAGCACCAATACCTAAAATTATTTTCATAGATGATATAAATGTTTTTAATTCTTTAGAATTATTTTGATATATATGAGTAAAACTAACATCAATTGTACCAGTATTGACTGCAGATGAAGCACCATATATAAACCACGCAAGACAAAGCATTAAAAATGATGATATCTGAAAAATAATAAAATAGGCAATCATTGACAAAAAAATCGATGATAAATAAACTATTTTTCTATCAAAAAGATCTGATATTACACCTGAAGGAAGTTCAAAAAAAATAATTGCTAACATATAAAACATCTGGACTATAGCAATATCTTTTAATTGCAAACCCTTATTTATTAAAATAATAGTTAACACAGCATGTGGCAATGTTCTAGCACATTCTGATAAGAATAATGAATAGAAATAATATCTTTGATGTTTATATTCTATCATAGTGTTTTATTACACTTACAGAATGTATTTTTTTTAATATCAATAAAATGAAATGAAAAATCATGATTACTAATACCGATTCGCTTGTTTAAAGAATTAATATTTCCATATTCACCTCCAAAAAAGAATATTATATCAATGATAGCCATACTTGAGGCAATTGCATTATTAGTAAAAAAAGAAGGTGCTTGATAATCCTTATTTGCAATTATTATTTTGTTTTCTATTGTAGAAGATGATGACATCTTCATAACCCCAATATCAGTACAATATGGACAAGATGAAACATTGGGAATATAAAATGGACCAATAACCGAAAAATGAAGTTGAATTTTTTATATAAGTCATTTTTATATCCTTTTAATATTTAAGATCAAGCATGTCACATTATTCATAACCATTTGACATACTTGATTTTAAATATTAATTAAGTGTTTTGCCACGCATAATTCTACCCCCATTAACCTTATTTTTTTAATACTAGTAAAAAATAAGGTTAATTTCAAGGTACTAAAAAATAACTAATAATTTAAATTTGACATTTTAAAGAAAAAAATATACAAATTTCAAAAAAATATACAATCAGTACCCCCATTCATTATGGCGTTTTTTTAAATACTTGCAAAAAATTTAACAAAATATAAATCAATATTCTATTTACTTTTCAATAAAAGTTATATATCATAAAGATAAATATCTATTTCTAAGGAGTTTGCGATGCATATAAACCTAAAGGTTAAAAATTACATACAACCATCAAAGGAATATCACAAGAGATATTATAAAATATTATCAATAATTACCTACTATCAAAAAAATGCAATTAGATATAATCAAACAACTATTTTAAAAGCATTAAATACTTTCTTAATCAAAGATGGCCTTAAGCCGATTACACTTAGAACCTTGCGAAAAGATTTGGCTTTTCTATGCAATAAAGGAATTATTCAAAAAACTTTATTAAGATTAGGAGAAGGAAATGGTTCTTATATAAGATACTCAGTAAATAAATACAGTCTTCATAATCTAAAAAAATTACTAAGAGCAAAAGACGCAATTGTTGAACATGATGCAAATGCAGTATACAGATTCACAAAAAAAACTCAACAAAAATATTGTGAAGAAAATGGGATTAAAACTTTTAAACGAAAAAGTGCAACTAAAAATGTCAGTCAATATATAAATAGTAAATATAAAAATAAAAAAAAGAAAGAAAAAATGAAAATTGAAGGAAAAAAAACAGAAGTAAAAAATGAAATAAAGAAAACAAACGAAATCAATCTTGTAATCAAAAATGTGGGCAAATGGAAAACAATGAGGTACTTAGATAAAATAGAAGAGAATGCAAATAAGAAGAGATATGAAGACAGTATGCGCAGAACAAAAGAATGGCTGAAGGAAGGTTTGATTACAAAATTTGATTACAAAAAAGGATTATAATAAAGACTGTAATATTAAAACGATGTTTTAAAAGTAAAACATAAAGTACACATTAAGAGATTTGAAAGGGGAGGGATTGAGAATCGAACTAAAGATATGAATGTGAAAAAAAACATCAACAATGTTTTCACCAAAATTAACAAAGAAGGTTCTAAAACAACGTACCATACGAAAATATTCAGTGATTTCTTCACTTTTGGGGTCAATCAAAAAGAAAAAGGCAAGTTTTTCATCGCTTTAAGAGGTCTATTCGATAAAGAAAAAAAAAACACATTTCATTTATTTAGTCCCAAGAAGGGAACCAATGATAAATTTTTAGGAGTGTTCTATGGTTTTAAAAGGCTCAATAGACCGATTTTGATTAGATATGAAGATAATATAAAACAATCTAGTGAGTCTACAATAATATACAAGCCTTATTATATAGAATTTAGATTTAAGAGGGGAAGTATCTTTTGCTATATAAGAGCGATGCATGTACTAACTAAGAAAGGAAAATTTAATAAAAAATATGTTCAAAGTTTGTTGGGACGAATTATTAACTTGGAAAATGAAGTATATAAATTCTATGACAAAAAATTGCCAGAAGGAGGTGTTATAACTAAATGGGTAGAAAAAAACCAGAAATAATTACATTGGCCTCAATTAAAGGTGGTGTTGGGAAAAGTACAAGCGCGATCATATTTTCAACTATATTGGCAAAAGAACATAAGGTGCTTTTAATAGATATGGACACACAAGCATCAACTACTAGCTATTATCATGATAATCTGACAAAAAAAAATGTTAATGTTGTGGACACAAACATTTATAAAGTATTGAATGAAACATTAGAGATTAATGACTCAATCACAAATATAGATGGTAACTTAGATTTTATTCCAAGTTATATTCATTTACACAAATTTGTTAGGGAAGCTATTCCTTTAAAGGAATTAAGGTTAAAAGAATGTTTGTTTTTCTTACAAAATGAATATGATTATATAATATTGGATACTAATCCTAGTTTAGACGCTACATTGGCTAATGCTCTGATATGTAGTAATTATATAATAGTACCAATGACAGCAGAGAAGTGGGCTGTTGAAAGTTTAGAGCTAATAGAATTTTATATGAAAGAGTTAAGGATAAAACTTCCAGTTTTTGTTCTTATAACCAGGTTTAAGAACAATAATACACATAAGGAATTGTTAGAATATATACAGTCCCAAAGTGAATTTTTAGGTTTTATTCATGAAAGAGAAGATTTAAATAAAAGAATATCAAAAAATGATGTTTTCGATCTAAGCAAAGACTATATAAGAGATTATGAAAATTCGTTAAATAACTTTTTAATTAGAAGATGTAATAGTGCGTTAAACGCACTATTAAAGGAGCAAAAATGAAGTATGTTGTTTTGAGTAATAGAATTTTAGATATTAATAAGGACAATAAGTTGCTTTGTTCAAGGGATGAGGCTCTTGCTAGGTATAATGAACTGATGGCAAAAATGAAACAAAATTCTAAAAAGGAAATTTATTATAAAGTGGAAAACATTAGAATTTTAAAAGAAATCAAAGATAATGAGTATTATAAGTTAGAAGGGCACAAAAGTTTCGATAAATTTATAGAAAGTTATCGAATGGCTAAAACTCAAGTATATGCATATTTGAGATTAGCAAATGCTATGGAAAAAGGGATTCTTGCAGAGCAATATATTATTGAACATGGTATTAATGAATCACTTGCACTAATTAAGGAAAGGAAATTATTAAAATTAAAGAGATCAACACAAGATTTGGTAAAACCATTGAGATTTCAACTTGAAACTTATGAAAGTTATGATTTTTATAAAAAGAATTCTAAGTTTATATCGTTTTTATTGGAAAAATTATTTGCAGATGACAAGACTTATTTAGATAAGTTATTTCAAGAATATTCTTATTTTAAATTAAAGAAAAAATTATCTAAAAGAAAGGATGATCTACATAATACAAATGAATGTCTTGAAAAATTTTGATAATTTTCACACTATTTTCTCTAGGTTGTATGTCAAGTATTTTGGTACTTTATAAATAGTAGACTGATGACCTAAGTAGATTATATTAATGATATTAATTTAATATTGTCAATATAATCTGCTTTTTATTTAATGGATTTTTTTTTATAGTGTTATTATTTGTTCTGATCTTGCCATAAAATTTCTTTATGTAATTATTTGAGACTACATTTTGATTATTACTATTATTAGCAAGTTCCTTTTTATATTGCATATATTTATTACATTCATCCACACTAATAGTTTTTTGGGGGGGAACTTTGTTTTCTACATTGTTAGTTTAATAACTACCTTGTTATTTTTTATGATCTGTGTTAGAATTAATTTGCAGTGATGCTTTGCTTATTGTATCATTAATCTCTGCTAGTGATTCATCCTTGTAAAATAAAAATTATAATTTCGAATCTTTTTTTCTATTTCTTGATAAATAATCTCAAAAAGATATATGTTTAACAGAAAACCTTGAGTATAACATGGTGTATATGAACCCAAAATATAATCATAATTCTCATATATAATTAAACGACTCTTATGAATCTTGACTTCTTTTCTAGATGTTACACCCTCT
>NZ_AYOT01000141.1 GCF_000500045.1 Borrelia persica No12
AAGCGAGTTTCTAGATTATGAGTCGAAATTATTGCCAAATGTTCATTGAGTGCATAATGATCATGCCATACTTCTTTACGCTCAAAATCCCACTTGTATGTGGTATCAAACCATTTAGGATCATATTCTTGATAAACAACACTACCTATCTTATCTGCAAAATCAGGATACACTACTCCTTTTTGCAATACTCCAACATATAAACTACTCCCAGAACCCTGAACACTGATTGGAGCTGAATACAGAGGACGCTTATTTGCAATAGACTCAGCTTTGCTCTGAAACTTACCTTCTCGCCAAATAACCCTGTTTGAATCATAACTACTGGAACTACTCTTTGATAATATATAACTTGTAGCATCGATAGAACAAACCTTTAGATCTTTATTGATAACTTCACTCTTCCATATAGGTAAAATCCTCAACTTTCCATCACCCGTAAATGTATATGCATATCCAAACTCATATAGAAGTGCCGATAAAATTGTCTGCAAATCTTCACCATCATCAATAATTACAGCAGGCACTTTTGCCAAAATACTTTCAGATCCATTATCATCAATCAAATCTTTAAGTTTAGTCTTTTCTATCATTAAATGAACTATAGATTGTTCCTTAATCAATGGATTATACACGTATAGCCAATCAGGATTATAATTTACAGGAAACTGAACAGGCTTTTCAAAAACCACCTCCAAAAGTTTAGAAAAATCATTCACAGTAAAACTCATACTTTTAGTTGAGTCTAAAATCTCTCGATTGAAAAACTTTTCTAAAATACCTTTGAATAACGGCTTCTTACCTTCACTTACGTTTACATAAACATCTTCTTTCCTAAAAAATAGAAAATCTAAAAATTCATCCGAAAGTCCATTTGCCTCAAACGAAAAACTGCTTGACGCTGTTTTTAGAGTTGGATCTACGATTTTTAAATCTAGTGAAAGACTAGATATATCAGTGTAAGGCGTTAAATCAAAGAATTGACCCTCATCAGTGAAAAAAATAATACTAATATTACAACATTCACAAGAATCATTCTCTTCATGGGCATTTTCTGTATCTGTTTCATTACTCTCTACAACTTCAGTATCAGAAGATATTAATCCATGTTCACCAGTTGTAGAAATTTCTTCGCTAACTAATATCTGAGATGAATCAACAGAAGAAGGAGAAGTATTTTGAAGATTCACTAAATCTTCAGATTCTCCTTTTTCTAAAATCTCTTCAATCTCACCTTCTTGTTCCAAATCCACCCTTGTCCCTTATTCCTTCAAAGACACTTGGGTATACTTACGGTATATTGCAATAGCAATAGGTTTTACTTTCGCTATATACCTTTGATAATAAGCTATCCTCATCTTAATACCCTCTTCTCCAGCATCACCTTGAAATGCAGGATCTAAGGTCTCAAATACAGGAAAGCCATCCTGTTTGTAGTAAGTCTCAACATAATGCTTAGCATGAATAAGCCACATATTAAGACTCAATGCATACTGAAATAATACAGACTCATCACGCGCCAAACTTAAAAGATCAGTTTTACCTGTCAGAACAGGCTCTTTTGGGAGACTTGCAACTCCTTTACAAGAAAGTAATAAAAAAACCAAACACAAAAACACATAATAATTTTTCAAAATAGATCGTTTCATTAATTAACCACCTCTGTATTAATACTCCTTTTTCATTTGATTTAATATCTCTTTAGCCACTTGACCTCTAAGTTGGATAAGTTTGTCATAATCATCCCAATTCTCACCATCTTCTAAAGCCTCGCAAGCATCAATGGCTAAATCTACAGCTCCCTTAAGTCTGGAATTAATTATCTCAATTGCACGCTTGTCTTCATTTTGCTTTACAATCTTATCCTTGATTAAACAAATGAAACTCAAAATCGAACTCGCTAGCACAATGCCTTCTCGCGCAACATTAACATTAGATTCCTCTACAAAATCACCAAAACCCTGTAGTAAAAAATCTTTTGCGGTAACTGTATCCAAAAGCTTATTTATATTCTTAATAACACTCAAACGAAACCTCCACAAATATACTTTTTCTAAAATGACAAAAATCCTTACGCACTCGCAAATTGCTCATGGTAAAGAGAAAGTCTTTTTCTTATATCACTTACAAGAGACGAATCAATAATTTTGAATACTCTCAATGACTTAAGCACTCCATTATTTACAGCTCTAGAATTACCAAGTGAATCCCAAATAACAGAACGTAAATCATTATCAACAATCACAAAATGATAAAAATCACTCTCACTATCTTTATACTTCCCTACCAAAATATCACGACTATCAGGCTCATAATTTGCAGGCTCACAATGTACATTAATATAATGAATATCATCACTAACACCCAGATTCTTCAATATAAGATTTGGATCGAGAACATATGAATTAGCATCTTTCAAACAACCAGAATTTGCCAAGCTCTTAAAGAGCAAATCAATTTCAAACACATCAAAATACTTCTCAACCTTATCTTTAATTTCCTTTACAACAAACGCAATGAACAAAATACACAAAAAGTAACATCCAAACTTACAAACAACAATATTGTGGTTCCTAAAATTATGTTGAAATGGAACTACCAATCTGTGCTTTTCAATTTCTATTACTTTCTCAGAAACACTATAAGATGGGTCTTTTAAAGACACAGCTCCCTCTAGCAATTCTGACTTATATTTTTTAATAAAATAATCTTTCAAAGTTTTATAAGCAAACTCATAAATAAAAATGCAAAATTTACTTCTTATCATTTGATTCTCCAAAATGCTTTAGCGATAAAAAGCATTTCTCTATTTCTTCTTTAAGTGCACTTTTGATTTTTACTCTCTCTTTAAGTAAAAGAGACTCTAATTCCATAATCATTTCTTTACTTTCAGTATTCAATTTATCAATGTCTTTTTTAATATCCTCTCTTAAGAAAATCTTTAAGGCCTCAAACTCACTTTTAAATCTATTTTCAGACTCAATTCGTAGTTCTTCCAAAACTTCTCTTTTAAACTCAGATAAAAATCCTTTGAAGGCATATGTACCAATTCCTGAAATACAAATAACTACCGCTGTTGCAACAGTACCAATAATATTAAGTTGTTTCCTTAGACCACCA
>NZ_AYOT01000142.1 GCF_000500045.1 Borrelia persica No12
TTTAGTACCAGAGTCCTTCTTAGCAACCGCAATCTCTGCTGCATTAGTTACTGTATTAATATCTTTACTAATGCCAGCATCTCCTGACTTTGATATAGCTTGCAAAATGTCAGCACCACTTACTGCTCCTATTGATGCACTTGCTGCAGCAACTTATTGTTCTGTCATATCATTCTGTGTAGCAAGCAAATTACCAACTGATTTCTTCTCTGTATCACCAGTTTCAGTAGCATCTGCTTTACCTTCTTTCAACACCGCATCAACTATTTCTCTAATTCCTTGAATAAGTACATTTACGCTTGCAGAATCTGCAGATATAGCCCGTCTTCATTTTGCTTAGCATTTCCTATTGCATCACCACCACTAGCACCCCCCAGCCGCTATTTTTGCTCCCTCTTCAATCTTTTCTATAGTTGCGATAAATTCGTTAATCTTTTCTTTTAACTTTGGATAATTGCCATTCTGTTCTAAAATCTCGTTTAATTTTGCTTTCGTTGTTTTCATAGTAGTTTCAATTTTAGTAAAATACTGTCCTATCTCCGATTTTTTTGTATCCACTTTTATCCCCAATGTTTCTGTAACCATATCCCCAAATGCCACAAATACTTCCAAAAATCCTTTCCCTAAATTCGCAATAGAACTCAAAAACTCATTCTTTGCTTTCCCTCTGCCAATAACCCACTATTACACCCCATAACCATAACTAAACTGAATATAATAAATTGTTTAACTATTCTCATCTTCCCTCTGCCTCCTCTAATTTCATTATTATCCCTAATCTCTCTTTTTCCCTCCTTTCTATCTCTTCTAAAGATTTTCCCTTCTCTTCCTTCTTTCTTTTCCAACATTACTTTAATAGCAAAACACTAATAAATGAATGATATACAAATTAAAAAAGTAACTTACTAAATAAACAAATGATAAATGAATGCTTAATAACAATATAAAAGAAATATATAAACTTCTTAAATTAACAAGAAAACATTTCCCTGTATGCCTAATTAAGAACAAAAGAAATGTTTCCTTTAAATAACTTTTTATCTTACTATTTCTTTGACAATTATTTATTGTTGTTCACTAGCTGCAACTTCTGATGCCTTATCCTCTTGTTTAACTGTAACTAATACTGAATTTATCTCCTGTAAACCACTATCAACAGTATTCCTAATAGCAATTATTAAAGTACTTAGTATCTTGTTCACTGCACTTGCAGCTGCTCCATTAGCTCCTTCTGCTTCTGTCTTATTTGCACTATTATCCTTTACAATAAACTTACCATCTTTTGCCATTGCTCTTAACGCTATAGCAGCCGCAATAATTGCATCTTTCTTTGCTGAATCTCCAAGTTGATCATCATTGTCAGTACTAGTACCCTTAGCTAAAGCTAGAGCAGCAGCGTCCGTAGCATCTTTAACCTTACCATCTTTCGTAGCATCTGCATTAGCCACAGCAATAGCTTTTAATATATCTGCTCCACTTACTGCTCCTATACTTGCACTTGCGGCTGCCACATGTTTATCTTCAGCACCGCCAGCATCCTCATTCTTACCTCCAAACAATTTACCAATACTCTTTTTATCAGCATCAACAGGCTTAGTTTTATCTGCTTGTCCATTTCCTTCTGTAATAACCAAATCAACTATCCCTTTAATTCCTTTAACAAGTACATTTACACTTGTAGCATCAACACTACTACCAGCATTAGCCTTTACAACTTGGCCAATTAATGCTCCATCAGTAGCACCACTAGCAGCAAGCTTAGCTCCTTCCTCTATCTTCTCTAATGTCCCAATAATAAATTGCTCAACTACTTCTTTCACTTTTGGATAGTTTCCATTCTTTGCCACCACAGTGTTTAATTTATTTTTCACTGAAATCATAGTCTTCTCAATATCACTAAAATACTTCCCTATCTCACTCTTCTTTGTATCCGCTTTTATCCCCAATGTCCCACTCACCATATCCCCAAAAGTCACAAAAACATCCAAAAATCCTTTCCCTAAATTCGCAATAGAACTTAAAAACTCATTCTCCTTTTCTAGCTCAGCTACTCCATTATTACATCCCATAACTCCCAAAATCATCATAATAATCAAACTTCTCTTGATAATCTCCTTCATCTTCCTGCTACCCCCTCTCTTATCGTCATTAGCTCTTATTTCTCTAATATCTCTCATCATAATTTTCCCTCCTTAACAACTCTTTAATTCCCCCCAAGCTTTAAATCCTGAATAATTTAAAGCTTCCCTTCTCTTCCTTATCTAAAATCTTCTCACTAAGCTCTTCTCACTAAGCTCTCCTAACTTCTAAAAAAAGTTACTCGGTCTACATCCTTATCTCTTCTATTCTTTTTAACTTCCCTTTCCTTCCTTCTCTTATCTTCCCTTTCTTCTCTTTTTATAAGTTCCCTTCTCTCTTTTATTGAGTCTCTTTTATCTTTTTTATTGAGTCTCTTCTTCTCTTTTCTATCAACTTTACTCCAACAGAAAAAACGAAAGAAAAATGAATAAATAAAAAATGAATGAAATGCACACATGATAAATGAATTCTTAATAAAAAAATAAAGGAAATATACAAATAATTATCTGTAAAAATCAGTAAAATAAAAGTTATTTAAGGAAAACACTTCTCTTATTCTTTATGAAGTCATACAAGGAAAATATTTTCTTATTAAATTAAGTAATTTAATATATATCCACTAATTACTGCTTCTGCTTCCTTATCTTCTTGCTTCACTGCATCTAGTATTTAATTTAGCTTTCTTAAACCACTATCAACAGTATTTCTTATTGCTATTATTAAAGTACCTAATATCTTGTTTACTGCACTTACTGATACACCATTGATTGCTCAGTATTGTTATTTCCAATAAATGCATGCCTAAAATATATTGGAATAACTTACCTAATGCATTTCCAAAACACCAAATACATACAACCAACAAGATAGCTAATAATAAACTTTGAATTAAATCAAAATAAAAGGAAAATAACTCTTCTAAATAAATAGAAAAGTATTCTCCTTAAATGACTTTATTATTTGACTCACTTATTTTCTTATTATTTATTTATAGAAGTACTATCTCCAGTAATGACAGGAGTATCTTCAAGATTAATTTTCATTGCTCCTTTTACTGTTTTAAGTCCTGAATCAATAGTATTTCTTATAGCAATAGTTAAAGTATCTAATGCCTTAGTAACTGCGCTTATTGCTGCGCCCTCCACTGCTTTCTTTGCCTCAGCACTAGCAGCATCACTAGGACCAGAAAACTTACCACTTTTAGCCATTGCTCTTAACGCTATACCTCCTGCTATAGTTGCATCTTTTTTATTAGCTTCAACAGCAGCAACACCAGCATTATTAGCAGCTAATTTAATAGCCTCACCATTATCCTTAATCATAGACTGCAATATGTCAGCACCAGTTACCGCTCCAACTGCTTTTGATGCATCAGCTGCTGCCTTCTTTGCATTTTCAGCATTACCAGCATTAGCAGAAGCAAATAACTTTCCTGCTTCACCATCAGCAGCATTGCCACCGGTTCTTGCAGTATTACCATCACTAGCCTTCTTATTATCCCCAGCCTCAGGATTACCTTTATCTTTAAGCGTTACATCAACAATACTCTTAATTCCCTTTACTAGATTATTAATCTCAATCCCAACAGAACCAGCATTCTGAACAGCAACATTAGCAACTGGATCATTCGCATCACCAATAGCTTCACTAGCAGTCTTTGCTCCTTCAATTATCTTATTAAGTGTCTCACTAACTAATGTTTTTACTGCACTCTCTACTCCCGTCGCATTCGAATTCCCTTCTTTCTTCATATCAGCAACAATCTTCTCAAGCTTATCCTTTGTCTCTTGCACAGTATCCTGAACTTTCTTAAAATATTTCCCCACATCGGATTTCTTACTCTCCAAATTTAATCCCAACACACTCCCAACAATATCGCCAAAAGAAGTAAAAACACCAATAAAATCATTCCCCAAACTAACTAAAGACTGTAAAAACTCATTCTTCTTTTCTAGCTCCGCTACTCCATAAACACTGGCTGCAGTGAAGCAAGGAGATAAGACAGCAGAAGCATCAACTAGTTGATACATTTTTCTAATAATAAAATCAGGAGCACTGAAGACTTTATATAAGTGAGTAAAAATTTATTTATATAATACGTCACATGAACAATATAATAATAACCATTTGACTTTACCCGTTATGAGTATTTCAAAGCAAACTCAGTAAAAATCTTTGCATGATCAGCACTAGCCCTTGCAAATCCCAATGCATTAAGTTTATCCTTAAATAATGCCATCACAATATCCCTATTCTTGTTAACCTTATCAATTGCTTGATGTAAATTTATCTTCACATTTTGTTCAATACCATTTCCAGCAAAACTTCTTGCTCTTTCAAAATCAGACTTAGCATTAAAAATATCCCATTCCATACTCTAAAGCTTTGACAATGATGTATTTAACTCATTAAATACTATAACTTCTTTCAATATATCAACATCAGTTACTGCTTCTACTGCCATTGCTGCCTTCTTTGCATTTGAAGCTGCTACAATAACACCATTATTACCAACAATTACCAAATAATTTTCCTGCCTCACCAACAGTAGAGCACCCCTTGAATTATTACCTACCATCTTCAGCTTTTTTATCATCCCCAGCTTCAGCATTACCCTTATTTTTAAGAACTACATCTACTATATCTTTATTCCCTTTATCAAGTCCTTAGTATCACCTTCGACACCTCCAGTATTAGCATTAGCATATTACACCCAATTAGTTCAGCACCTTCAGTACCAATAGCATCACTAACAGCCTTAGCACCTGCAATTATTTTACTAAGTATATGCTCAATTAGTGTTTTTATGCAGTTTCTACTTCCGTAACATTAGGCTTACCTTCACTTTTCATGTCAGCAAATAATTTCCTCAAGCTTATCCTCTATCCCTTGCATAGTCTCCTGCACTTGTCTTAAAATATTTCCCAATTCCACCAAAAACTGTAAAATTTATTTTATTCTTTGACTTCTCTTCTTCTAACAACTCATTATTACATCCCATAACCACCAACCGTAAATTTATATAAAACCAAAAAGGCCCCCTTAATAAGAAGGTCTTTTATTGCTATGACTTTATTATTGTGTATTAACTTAATTTACTGATCTTTTTTAAGATTATTTTTCATCAGAACTAGATACAGTCTTTTCACTTTTGGTATCAAATTTCATCGCTTCTTTCACCACTTGAAGTCCATCATCCACTGTTTTTCTTATTGCTATAGTTAATGTATTGAGTGACTTATTAACTGCACTAATTGCTGTATTTTTAACTTCAGTAGCAATATCATTGGCAGCATTACCATTGGAAAATTTACCATCTTTAGCCATGGCTCTTAGCGCTATTCCTCCTGCTATAATTGCATCTTTGGGAGTAACAGCATTTCCAGTGGTTTCCTTAGCTAATTTAACAGAATCACTACCATCTTTAATCATAGCTTGTAAGATGTCAGCCCCAGTTATTGCCTCAACTGCTTTTGATGCATCAGCTGCAACTTTCTTAGCATTGTCATCAGTACCAGCAGCATTATTTCCATTGGCAAATAATTTTCCTGATTCACCAGAACCAGCATTACCATTACTCCTTTGACCATCTCCAGCAATCTTTGCCTTATTGGCATCACCAGCATCAGCTTTTCCTTGATCTTTAAGTACCTACTTCTACAATTGCCTTAATTCCTTTAACTAATTCATTAACATTAATGCCTGCAACACCACCCGCATCATTAGCAGCAACATTTCCAATAAGACCATCTGCATCACCAATAGCCTCACTAGCAGTCTTTGCTCCCCCAATTATCTTGTCAAGCGTCTCACTAACAAATTTATTAACC
>NZ_AYOT01000143.1 GCF_000500045.1 Borrelia persica No12
GTACAACTTCTCCTATACTCTTAATCGTAAATACCACAACCGGAAGCTTTAGATCTGTACAAGAATACACCTCAGACTTATAATAGATTTGTGTTGTTGCTAACTTATGTGCAAAAAAATAAGCTTTTAAATCCTTCTTAAATGTGTAAACAAATTGTTCAATAAATTTCATCTGAGTAAATCCTTTACTTTGTCATAAAGATTCTCTTTCCAGTTTGTATATTTCTTCTTAATATCATTCTTCTTAAGACTGATCCATATAGGAACAGCCATATCAGCAAGTCCTTTATAAGAAGCCCAAGACTTGATCTTTGCTAAGCTGGGCTGTGTAAAACCTGAATTGTACACTTCTCCTGAATCTAACATCTCAGCTAACGGAGAACCAACTTTAACCTTAATGTCAAATCCAGAATCAGTTTCATTAGTTTCGATACTAGTTATTTCACTCAAACGACCTGGAACTTGAGATTTAAGAGAAGTAACACTCTTTTGTTTTATCCTAACTCCAATAAAACTCTTTACTTCCTCAAAAATAGACTTCTTCAACATGCTAAAATAATGTTTACTCACATAACCTCCAATTTTTAGCCAATATACAAAAAAGCACTACTGTCAACTCTTGGAAAAAGAGCGTCAAATTGATCAAGCAAATGTCTAAATTTACAATCCTTCTTCTGCCCAACCTTAAAACACCTGGAGTGAAATACTTCTGCATAAACCACT
>NZ_AYOT01000144.1 GCF_000500045.1 Borrelia persica No12
ATGCTGTGTCATAGTAAATAGATTGTTAATTAGCTCAAAAAATCGTTATCAATTTTCAATCTCTAATAATGATTTTTAGTAAATTTATCTATATTAGTGTTACTAAGTAGGAATATTGAATTTTCTTTAAACTATTTTTTATTCTTGATTTTTGAATATAATTAATATATAATATTAATACAATATTGATTAATTTTAATAATTAATAATATTGTTTAAAAGATAATAATCTTATTAGCCAATATTTGCGGTTTGTATGTATGGTATATGAGAATTATTTTGAAAAATAAAGTTTTTTTATAAGTTTTTCATTGATTATCTATAGTTATAAATATCTAAGAGAAGAGGTAAGTTCAATATAGTTTGTTTTAGAAAAAATAGATATTATTATTTTATATTTATGTTTAGGTCTAAAGATTATATAAATGAAACTAAATTTATACACTAAAAATAATTAAGGCAAGTACTGTTATTTTTAGTAGTGCCATTTAAATGATATATAAATATCTTGCATTGTTTTTAATTTTAAAAGGAGATATTAAAATATGAAGTTAATATATTATAGTTTAATACTATTAATAATAGTATCAATAGTATTATTAAGTTGTAAAACTCAAAATTCTCCTCCTGTAGGTGTGCATTCAGGTGGTGTTTTCCCAGAAAGAATAATGGGTGAGGAGGTTAAATCAATTGATGAATTGCTTGATACATTTAATCTATCTGAAGATCAGAGGGAGGCAGCTGAATATTTAAGAAAGGCATTGGTTGATGATGCTAAAACATATAGTAATGATACGTTTTATGATCTATTGTCTAAATTAGGTGCTGATCAAGTTAAAACAATTGTGAACAATATGTTAGAAAATCATCATTTGCGTTTATTTTATCAAGCTAGAGAAACTATTAAGCGTATCAAAGATTCAGGTGCAAAGAAAGTCTTAGAGAATAGGTTGGTTAAGGCGGAAGGAGAATATTCATTAGCGTTAAAAGATTATAGCGATATCGGTATTAGTGTTACTGAGAGATATAATAATATTTTAGGTAATAATAAAAATGCTGGTTCTGATTTTCAGGGTATTAGTGATGATGCAG
Organism: Borrelia persica No12; assembly: GCF_000500045.1. Classification (GTDB taxonomy): domain Bacteria; phylum Spirochaetota; class Spirochaetia; order Borreliales; family Borreliaceae; genus Borrelia; species Borrelia persica. The sequence continues at coordinate 1,093 of NZ_AYOT01000144.1, forward strand.
ATACAGAAGTAGATAGACAAGCAGAAGCAGATAGACAAGAAAAAACAATGTTAATTGAGTATTTGCGGAACACAGCTATTTCAGCTGAAATTACCAGGGTATTTGCTGCTCATGATACTCCTGAACCTGCTGATAGGTATGGTATGATGAAAGAAGTATTTGCTGTAATTGACCATTATGCATTTAAGTCACAAAGTCATATTAGGCGAAGAGGGTTAATTTACTTAGCTTTTGATTATAAACGTGAAGATCTTGACTTCTTTGGGACACTTTTGTATAAGTATATTGTGTATGAGAGTGTGATTGGTGATACTAATGCACTTCAGAAGTTTTTCTATATTATTGGTTTAAATGGTGTAATAAGTATTTTTCATACATTAGAAGAATTTTCTGAATTATATTACCTAAGCTCATTTAAAAATCTCAGAGATAAAGAAGCTAATCTTGATAAGTTAGATCTTGAGGATCTAAGTACACTAAAACAACAATTTGTTTTACTTGAAATCGAAAAGCAGAAATTAGTAGTAATAAAAAATCAAATAAAAGTAGTAGATTATAATGCTGATGTAGGTGGCATTAACACTGTTTCTGGTCGTAGTGACATCTTAAAAAGATTTGAGGTATCGAAAGTATTGCATAATTATTTAACAGATACAACTCGTGATTACAAGGGGAAACTTAATCGTGCAGTAGAGGAAGTAAAGAAAGTGAATGATGTCATTATTGCCATCTTGAATAAAATATGAATAAACAATGATAAAAGAAAAGATATAAATAAAGCATAAGATTAAGTAAATAAGATTTTTAAAATTAAAAGATTATTTGAGAAGTGCTTATTTCGGTATAAGTGCTTCTTTAGAATTTTAGAATATTTAAGAATAAGAAAAAGAGATAGATTAGATAGATTTATACTAATAACAAATTAACTAGTTAATTTGTTATTAGTATAAATCTATCTAATCTA
>NZ_AYOT01000145.1 GCF_000500045.1 Borrelia persica No12
ATTACTATATGTTTTAGCATCATCAACCAATGCCTTTCTTAAATATTCAGCTGCCTCCCTCTGATCTTCAGATAGATTAAATGTATCAAGCAATTCATCAATTGATTTAACCTCCTCACCCATTATTCTTTCTGGGAAAACACCACCTGAATGCACACCTACAGGAGGAGAATTTTGAGTTTTACAACTTAATAATACTATTGATACTATTATTAATAGTATTAAACTATAATATATTAACTTCATATTTTAATATCTCCTTTTAAAATTAAAAACAATGCAAGATATTTATATATCATTTAAATGGCACTACTAAAAATAACAGTACTTGCCTTAATTATTTTTAGTGTATAAATTTAGTTTCATTTATATAATCTTTAGACCTAAACATAAATATAAAATAATAATATCTATTTTTTCTAAAACAAACTATATTGAACTTACCTCTTCTCTTAGATATTTATAACTATAGATAATCAATGAAAAACTTATAAAAAAACTTTATTTTTCAAAATAATTCTCATATACCATACATACAAACCGCAAATATTGGCTAATAAGATTATTATCTTTTAAACAATATTATTAATTATTAAAATTAATCAATATTGTATTAATATTATATATTAATTATATTCAAAAATCAAGAATAAAAAATAGTTTAAAGAAAATTCAATATTCCTACTTAGTAACACTAATATAGATAAATTTACTAAAAATCATTATTAGAGATTGAAAATTGATAACGATTTTTTGAGCTAATTAACAATCTATTTACTATGACACAGCATGTATCCTTGATCGCTTTCCCATTAAATAATTTTCGTATCCATTCAACAAACTCTCAATATACAAATTTCCTTTATTAAGATGCTCTCTAGAATTATCAACCACTTGCAACAATTCACTGATAGCATGATCATCACATCCTAAAGTTTGGAAAATATAGTCTACTCTTCTACCCACCACATCAGATTCTACAAAAAAAATATTAAATGGTAACTTTTTAAAGAATTGCGACCTATATGTTAACATAGCACATTTTCTCTCTTCACTTTCACTATTTATTCTCAGCTGATTTATTCTATTAACAAGTCTTCTAATAAGGAAATCACGATTTTCATTAACAGAACCCTCACCTTGAACATCTGATCTTTCTTTTAAGACCTTTAGATATGAACTTGATATTATCTGCAAATCCTCATTACTCAAAATTGGTGCTATAGGATATTTATCTATATACCCATCTTCTTCCAGATTCGCCAAAATCTTTGCTAAAAATTCATCCATAGGCATCCCATACCCCCTGAAAAATCTACTATCTACTCTTCTGTCTCTGTAGCCCAGAACATATTTCAAACTTTCATCAGCTGAATGCATCTCGACTGGATCAATCATTTTTAATCTATAAATCAATTTATCTTCACAAAATGTATCTTGAAAAGATATGTCAAACATCATCCCCAACTCTGGGGATAATCCAGAAAATGTTAAAATTGCACCTTCTAAAAAACTCACAGCATCACTACTTGGCTGCAAGAACACCATCATCACCTTGTGGTGACTTTATAGACGACCCTTGAGCGCAAGAAATTAAAGCTATTATAATACATAAACATAATAATACATTCTTTCTTATCATAATATAACTTTAAATTTAATAATATCTCTATCCTATCTAAGATAGGAACAATAATATTATTCGCTTTCTCATAAGCACTTCTCAAATAATATTTGAATTTTAAAAATCTTCTTTACTTAATCTTATTCTTTATTTTACTAAGTGCCATTTGTAATATTTGCATAATAATTACATCAAGAATACCTAAAATAGAGAAAGATTTTACTTATTCTTATCCTCTACATTGATGATTTGCTTCATTTCACTATTCAATCTATCAACAAAACTAGAAACATGTTCCTGAAAGTCTTCACCAAATTTCTTCAGCCCTATCAACACCTAATAAACCTAATTTTAAATGTAAATCTAGATTAGTATGCGTCTCAAAACATCGGGCATTACCATTAAGAGGATACGCAGCTACGCTCTGAATATAGTTAAGCACTTCTTTTTCTTCCAAAGATAATCCTGCATATACCTTTTCAACTGCTATAAAATAGGAAAGTGAATCTTTAATATATTCAAATCTTCCTTTAAGATCACGCCAAGCATAATCGTTTGAAAACCGATGATTATTTATAGCTTTATAATACACCTAGCACCACTAAATGCTTCTTTTAAATATGAAATATATACATTTCTAAAAGCATATGTACTTCTAAAGTCTGGTTCCGACTCTTTTATTACTTTTTCAACTTCCTTAAGAGATGTAAAAATAAATAAATTGTGTTCTATAATTTTCTTAATTTTATCAACACCTAAACCGGTCAATAAATTATAAAACTCATCTTTAGTATATGTTTTATAACTTGATGCTTCTAAAACTTGATTATTAACATCAAAGCTCATAGTTACTACACCACATATATAATTTAATATCTCTTTCTCTTCATCCACCAAACCAAACGAACTAATTAAATTATCAATTTTATCATCAATTTCATCCCCTATGATATTTCCTGCTACAACTAAACCATCACCAAATTGATAACCACTAACTGGACCATCTTTTAATAATGGTGATTTCAAATCACAACACATTAACAATGATAGTAACAAAAAGAATACACAATAACTTATTATTTTAACACTAAAATTCTCCTTTTTAAAATTTATTTATTTACTGCTTAAGTATAACTATACTACTAATATTATAAAATAATAAAACTTAAAGCTATACCACCAAGCAAAAGAAACTTCATTATAAAAAGTTTTCTATAACTTCTATTACTATAAACTATTTCATTAAATTTTTTTCCAGTTTTGATAAAGACTCTTCATTGTTCTTCAATATATTGATTTTACTATTTTTATC
>NZ_AYOT01000146.1 GCF_000500045.1 Borrelia persica No12
TTTAGTACCAGAGTCCTTCTTAGCAACCGCAATCTCTGCTGCATTAGTTACTGTATTAATATCTTTACTAATGCCAGCATCTCCTGACTTTGATATAGCTTGCAAAATGTCAGCACCACTTACTGCTCCTATTGATGCACTTGCTGCAGCAACTTATTGTTCTGTCATATCATTCTGTGTAGCAAGCAAATTACCAACTGATTTCTTCTCTGTATCACCAGTTTCAGTAGCATCTGCTTTACCTTCTTTCAACACCGCATCAACTATTTCTCTAATTCCTTGAATAAGTACATTTACGCTTGCAGAATCTGCAGATATAGCCCGTCTTCATTTTGCTTAGCATTTCCTATTGCATCACCACCACTAGCACCCCCCAGCCGCTATTTTTGCTCCCTCTTCAATCTTTTCTATAGTTGCGATAAATTCGTTAATCTTTTCTTTTAACTTTGGATAATTGCCATTCTGTTCTAAAATCTCGTTTAATTTTGCTTTCGTTGTTTTCATAGTAGTTTCAATTTTAGTAAAATACTGTCCTATCTCCGATTTCTTTGTATCCGCTTTTATCTCCAATGTTTCTGTAACCATATCCCCAAATGCCACAAAGACTTCCAAAAATCCTTTCCCTAAATTCGCAATAGAACTCAAAAACTCATTCTTCTTTTCTAACTCCGCTACTCCATTATTACATCCCATCATTCCCATAATCATAATAATAAGCAAACTTCTCTCGATAATATTATTCATCTTCCCTATTCCCCCTCTCTTATCATAATTAGCTCTTATTTCTCTAATTCCTCTCATCTCTTTTCCTTCATTTTTCATTTAATCCCTTACTCTTTATCTTACCTCACATCTTTCTCTCTTCTCTCTTAATCTTCAGATAGCATGTATACATCTCTTCTATATCTTCTTTAGATCCCTCCTAGCTCTCATATATACTCTATCCTCTCTTTTTTTTAAAAAAACCCTTTCTTCTCTTCCTATCACTTTACTTCAAGATTTAAATTCAAAATAAATGAAAACATATAAAACCGCACCGCAAACAAAAAAAGAGAGCTAAAAACAAGCCCTCTTAAGCAAATATTTTTCTTAATTAATTCAAGTCATATTATAAATATTACTAATTTCGCTTATTCACTAACTTTAGCAACAGAATTCTCTCCTTGTTTAATCTCCCCTAATATCTCATTAATTCCTTTTACCCTTCATCTACTGTATTTCTTATTGCTACTGTTAATGCACTTAATGTCTTATTTACTGCACTTGCTACTGCTCCGTTAATGGCAAAAGCTGATTTATCTTCATTATTTTTAGCAATAAATTTACCATTCTTTGCCATTGCTCTTAATGCTATTCCTGCTGCTATTACTGCATCTTTCTTTGCTCCATCAACCGTAATCTCTTTACTTTCTTCTTTCTTAGCAGCCGCAATATCTGCAAGCGTTTTTTGCAATCTCAACAGTAGGCTCACCTTTAACCTCTTCAGATTTAGATATAGCTTGCAATACATCAGCTCCACTTACTGCTCCAATAAATGCACTTGCTACTGCTGCTTGTACTTCTGTTCCATCAGTATCAACCTTGCTACTAAACAATTTATCAACTGATTTTTTTTCAGTTTCTGCCGTCTTACTATTCTCTGCATTTCCCTCTCCAGTTTTTAATACCACCTCAACAATAGTCTTAATTCCCTTAACAACAGCATTAACACTTGTTACATCTGCAGCCTCTGCAGACTCATTTTTAACAGCATTCCTATTGCACCAGTACCATTGGTACCACTAGCCGCTGCTTTCGCGCCTTCTTCAATCTTACTTATCTTCCCAACAAATTCCTCTACCTTCTCTTTCACTTTCGGATAATTCCCATATTCTCCTACAATTTTCCCCAATTTCGCTTTTACTGTTTTCATAGTATTCTCAATCTTGATAAAATAAGCCCCAATCTCACTTTTTTTAGTATCTGCCTTTATTCCTAATGTATCTGTAATCATATCGCCAAAAGTCACAAAAACATCCAAAAATCCTTTCCCTAAATTAGCAATAGAACTTAAAAACTCATTTTCCTTTTCTAGCTCCGCTACTCCATTATTACATCCCATAATTCCCATAATCATCATAATAACCAAACTTCTCTTGATAATCTTATTCATCTTCCCACTACCCCCTCTCATTTCTTCATTAACGTTTATTTCTCTAATTCCTCTCATCATAATTTTCCCTCCTTAACAACTCTTTAATCCCCTCAATCTTTAAATCCTTAATCATCTAAAGCTCCCTTCTCTTCCCTTTCCTCTCTAGCTCATCTAAATAAGCTCATCTCACTAAGCTCTCCTAAATAAGCTCTCCTAACTTCTAAAAAAAGTTACTCGGTCTAAATCCTTATCTCTTCTCTTCTTTTTAACTTCTCTTTTTTTTCTTCTTTTATCATTCCTTTCTTCTCTTTTTATAAGTTCCCTTCTCTCATTTTATGAGTCTCTTCTTCTCTTTCTATCAACTTTACTTCAACAGAAAAAATGAAATAAATTAAATAAAAAATGAATGAATGATAAACACATATGATAAATTAATGCTTAATAAAAATATAAAAGAAATACATTAAATCAATGAAATCTAACAAGAAAATATCCCCTGTATGTCTCAAAAAGAATAAGAGAAATGTTTTCCTTAAATAACTTTTTTTATCTTACTGATTTTTACCGATAATTATTTATTATTGTCAAATAGTTACTGCTTCTGCTATCTTATCCTCGTGTTTCACTGCAACTAGTGTTTATTTATCTCCCTTAAACCACTATCAAAATTCTTGCTTATTGCTAATTAAAGTACTTAATGTCTTGTTTACTACACTTGCCATACACCATTGATTGTATCATCAGGTTATCACTCATACGAAAAAACAATTAAAAAAAATGCTAAGATTTGTATTTATTGAGAAATTAGAAACAAAAACAATAAAAAAATCTTTTAACAAAAATGATGACAACTTTAGTATTGGATTTTATAAGTATAGATTTTTCAAAAAAGGTTGATATTCTAATCTACGAGATTAAAAGAATTTAAAATTTGAATATACTATTTTTAATTTATATATTATTGATGTTGGTGATGTATACCTTGTTCCAGTTTTCCCTACGTAGAATTTATGAAATCCACAAAGTCCAAAAAAACATAGTAAACACTTTAAAAAAAGTATATTTTAACATAAAAATCCTTTATATTAAAATGCTATTATATAAAAAAATGATAGTATTATTAATATAAAGGATTAAAATAAACATATGAAAGTTTACACATTATTGATTATTTTCAGTCTTCTTATACCATGTTGCACAAAATTAGACTCTAAAAAAACAGAAAGCACAAAAAATAATGCCTCTTTAATACCTAAAAGAAAAGATTTGTATATTGATCTTCTTGTAAAGAAACACTCAAAATCTCTTAATAAACAAATAAAACAACTTTCAAGACAATTTTCTAAAAAAGAAGATGGGCTTAATCCTGAAATCATCATAAACGGAACACATATTCAACATGCATCATTTAACATGGATGAAAGCACATCCAATGATCATGATATTTACCCTATTATTCAAAACCTCTATTTGTCAAAAAATAACCCAACAATCCACATTATTGGAAATAAAATATACAAACAACAAAAACAATCAAAGAATATCTACTACAGAAAAGTTCTAAAACTCGTTCTTCATAAATCTAATGACAATTGGAATTTGCTCCCAGAAAACGTAGAAAATTGGGAATTAAGACAAAATATGAACCTAAAGTTTCCAATTAATATAAAATATTCAATTGATGACATATACAATGCCAGATCTTATTATTTAGAAAATAAAATATATGAAGAAATTCGTGTTATGTGTCAACAAAACAATTATATAAAAAAAGAAATCAATGATATTATTGATCAAAATATTGATTATCTTATCAATCAAATTAATGAACATTCAAAAAATTTTCCTAAAGACGAAGAAGGTATAAAAGAATTACATATAATGTCAAAATACGATCAAGTAATACCTTTTGACGACTTGATTAATAACAATTATATTAAAAGTTATGCAGCTATTTACAATATATATTTAGCTCATTCTAACCCTAAAATACGAATTATAGGCAAAAAAATTTATAAAGAAAATAACAACCCTAAATTAATCTATAATAACTCATTAATACTAGATATTATAAAGTTTGACAAGGAAATAAATGACGCTAAATTTAACATTAAAAAATATACATCAGAAAAAATAATCGCAGAACAAACATCTTTAAAGGAATTTATAATTAAAGATTGCAACTTTTGTAAAATCAAAACTTATGTAGATGATCTGAGCTACTTAAAGCAATATGAACACCGAAAAAAAATTTATGAAAAGATTAAAGATGCAAAAAAAAACCAAGCTATTATCAACTCTCTTGTTGAAACAAATGCCGACTATCTATTAAAACAAATTAAGGATATTACAAGTCAAGTCAACAGCACTGAAAGAACAGAAGTCCATGAAACAATTTACTTCTATGGAGCATATAGACAAAGCTTCAAATTTGATGAACTTGAAGATAAACTAAAAAATACTAAAATATTTCAAAATCCATTTACAAACTACTTGATAGAATATGATCTATATCACAATCCAGAAAATATTAATTACATTTACCCATTAATTTATAATTTATATTTGGCTAAAGAAATACCTATGATAAGAATTTATTATAAAAAAAAGGATATAAAATACGAAGAAGATAAAAACTCTCCACCCGCAATGATAGAATTCAGACCTGATTACATCAGTTATGATCTACTAATTAACAAAGCAAACCTTAAATGGACTACTATAAAAATTGAAAAAACAAAAAAGAGAATTTTTAATAATGATTAAATTTAATTCAATATATTCTTCAATGAAAAAATAATAAAACATAAATAAACAATCAATACACAAATAAACACAAAATCAAAAAGATGCGACTATAAAAGATTATTCAATAACAAAAATACACAAAAATAAAAAGTTTCTACAACTTTTATTAATTTGCCCATGGATCTGCTTTTGATACTGCTCCAGCAAATTTAATAACATCACCTGCAAGTAAAAATTTAACAAAAACTTCACCCTATCTCTAATCGCATCTTAAACCACTTTCATCGTAATACCATCAGCATCCTTTGCTTCAGATATTTTACCTGATAGTTCTCTTAACTTATTATTATTAGCTTCTATTAATCCCTCTCCTATTTTGCAAAGTGTTCTTCTGCTCTACTTCTCTTATCCTCCGATTAAACATTAAGTTAGGTTGCTATTAAGAATAATAAGAACTTTTTATTTTTGTGTATATTATTTTTTGATATTTATATGACAAGTGAGTATTAAAACCACAAAAAAACCATAACTCTCTCAACTTATTACAACTGATAAAATGCAAAAAGAAAAACAACTACCTTGCATAAAAAAACGTTTTCCTTAAATGACCTTATTATCTAGTTTGGCAAGATACATAAATGGAACTTACTCTCGTATACCATAACATATCTTAACTGAACACAAAAAGAGAGCCATAACGCTCTCTTAACTACTTCTTTTACATAATCGTTTATCTTATTTCTTTACATAAGCATATATGATTATATAACTACTTCACTTACTCATTAGTTTTACTTCCAGAACCATCTACTTGTTTAATTTCTCCCAACACCTCATTAATCTCTTTCCCCGTCATCCATCGTATTCCAATAATAAAACAAGTAGAATAACACAAGCATTAATAATACACAATATCAATAACAAAAAAAACACCAACATAAACAACAAATACAGCAACAATAATAAAGCAATAATGAGAAAGCCTATATCCTAATCTTTTCAACATTATTGACACTAAAAATATTATTGGTATTTTTAAAATGCATACTTTTGTGTTCTTAGTCCTTCAATACTGTTATAAACTACATTATAATGTTCATTATTTTTTTGTATTTATACTTAATCAAAATACCAATAGCAACAATTTGCTTTAAGGGAATTGATTTGGATTTAATATGAGCCCTTCTTTTTAAGAAGAATAAATATATGATATTATGTGTTGAATAGTGCAATATCAACTATTTCCCTAAAAACTTATTTATTTTCATTTTTTTATTCCATATTTATTGCAATCATTTTTTTTCATGAAAGCGTTAAGATTTGCATTACCTTTTTTAGTAAAAAATTGATACGTTTTACTAAACGAAATAGAACAATTTTCTTTATTTTTTAAATTAACATTTAGCAAAGGACTCAATTATATTATAAAGGTACTTTTTAAGCTTAAATTTACTGATTTAAAAATTAGTGAATTTAAATTTGAGGATTGAAAAGGTGAAAATTTACTATTGCGTGCAAATTTTTGATGAAATTTATATCTTTAATTCATATGAAAATTCGAGACAAGAAAACAGATACTAATTAATGTAAATAAAAATGAATTTAATATTCAAACTAGAGTTGCATTTTTAAATTATCATTGAATATCCTATTTCATATAAATTTAACACATTCAAGTAATTTGTATATCTGAATCATAATGACGTAGAATATTTTTTATTTTCCTTTTCTAATCTTTAAGCATCTATTTTAAATCACTTAACAAATTGTTTTTCATATTTCCTTATAGAAATTTCTTAAACTAGTGAAAATTAATAAGAAAAAACTAAATACCATGACAATACTGCAAAAATCATTAAGATGCTTTATATTTATTAAAATCAAAAAAAGAGGGAGGAAATATGAAATTAAACTATTTAAGTTCATTTTTACTTTTAAGCTTTATAAGCTGCGATTTATTAAACGTTAAAGATCAAGAAGGATCTAATGGTTTCCTTGATAAGATAAGCACTATCTTAGATGCTAGTGAAGAAGCTATTCACAAATTTGTGAATGGTGAAAATGATTCACCCCAAAAAAATCCTACAAGTCAAAGTAGAAAGTCTACCAAAAAAGTATTGGTTATCAAACCAAGAACTAAACTAACTTTAAACAGTCAAGATGATCACCAATCTTTAAATGATTTGAATGATAATCATCACCTAAATAATATTGATGATATAAGTAACATAATACCTGAAATAAGTGACAATACAAATACTATTCATGGAAAAAGTGATAGTATGATCAACAGTATAACTGGTAGAAATTCTACTTATCCAATCAGTGGTACAAGTAGTAGTCTTCTTAAGGGCGAAGAAGGGCAAACTGAATTTTATTCTAACAATTTAGATCTAGAATTTACCTTTGACTCATACCCTACATTATCAGGCTCATACCATGATCCTATGACCCAAGTTGACGACAATTACAAATACGAAGAAAAAAGTTTTCTTGAAGATACTATTAAATTGATTAATAAGATACACCAAGATTCTGAAAAAGTTGATTTTTATACTACTATTGCATATTCTTCTATGAATCTTGGCGAAACTAAAAAGAAAGCAAATTCCAAAAATGAACTTAGTAAATATAGTAAAGAACAATTAAAGAGTGATCTTGAAGATCTTGTAGCAAAGCTTGAAAAATGTAATGGAAATAACGGAATAAGATTAATGTATAATAGTTATGATAGTAAAATGCAACAAGACATTAATACACAGATAAACACAGTAAAAGGTTGGATTTCAGATTTACAAACTAAAAATTACAATCTTTTTCAATCTTATACTCGCAATATGAAAACTACTTTCGAAAATATTACAAATATCTTAGTACAATTAAAAAATAAGGTAAAGGATAGTATTGATCGAAACGAAAGTGAAATTAAAGAAGATATTAAAAACAAAAAAAAATAACTTAAATGAATAGAGTAAATGACTACTTAGTAGTTATTTACTCTATTTTCATTAAGAATAAAGTAACAATTTTAGCTTGATATATTGACATTCTATTTTATAAATACCTCTCTAAGAAATCGTTCACAATATGGCCAATTATAAAGAATACACACAAAGTGAAAATTTCATCCCTGCATCTATAACAACACTATACTACTACTAGTATATCCAGTTACATACTTTGAATGCTAACTTAATTTTACAAACAACTAACATATAATTAACTTACGATCATTTTTTAGTTATTTTAATTGAACTTTTCCTTTTATTTCTATTTGTTTATTTTATAAAGATTTCCTTTGTATGTATGCTCATATCTCTCTTAAACTTTTTTTACAAATATTTCCTAAAACGAAACTTTATATTGATATTTTCATCCACCAATTGAGTATATTATAAACGACGACAAATTTGTCATTAAGTTTGAGAGCGTTTTAGACCATTTTCTTATCAAAAAAAGTCTTTTACCAAAAACAAGTAAATTACAAACGTATAAAAATATTAAAAATAGCTAAAAATAAACATTTATATGACTTTGATAACTAATATTGTACATTACATATATTGATATATAATCTATACAAACATAACATAAACTTAATATACTACTATTTTTTTAAAAAAAGAGGCATATGCCTCTTTTTTTAAAAAATTTAAGAACATATATTTTATTTAAATTTAGATTTATTTGGCTATTTATTATTTGCATTATTATTAAGTTTGCTTTTAATAAAAGCAAATTCTCTTTTATTGTGTCGATTATTGTCGTAATATAATCTAACATACACTTAAATTCAAAAAACCTGAAATATTTTTCACTTCAAATTCAATTATTTTCACTAATTGATTAATTAGAAAATTAAGAACTCATCTTTTTGTTACTAGAATACATCAATATGATAATAAAAACAGTAAAACAATATTAAAATATGATACGTAAAATATAAAATTCCATAATAAAAATTACAGGCCTAAATGAATGAAGTAACTTAAGATCGTAACCATTCATTTCTAGCCTTAATTTATCACAATCTCATTATTTTTCAAACAAATATTTATTTACTAGACATATTCTTATGAAATATTTAGTTATTATCCTACCTAGTTATTATCGTTCCTCCAATACCCTTTATCCCTTCAATAAATTTATCAAGTGATGTAATAATTGCCTCTCTATTCTTTTTTGACTTTACAAATTCAATACTTGCCTCTACTTTAGGTAACATAGAACCTGCTGCAAAATGACCCTCTTTGATATATCTATCTAAATCATCAATACTTACTTTACCAAGTAAAATCTCATCTTTTGTGCCAAAATTTAAAGCTACCTGATCAACAGCCGTGATGATTAATAACTGATCTGCTCCTATATCTTGACCCAATTTAGACGATGCAAAATCTTTATCAATTACCCCACTTATTCCTTTAATGAACCCTTTTTCATCTCTTATAACAGGTATACCACCTCCTCCACACGCAATAACGATACACCCTTTACTAATTAATTCGTTTATTTCCTCAATTTCTATAATCTCAATAGGTTTAGGTGATGCCACTACACGCCTATAACCTCTTCCACTATCTTCCTTTAACGTATACCCTTCACGCTCAAGTTCCTCTGCACGTACTTTATCATAAAATGGACCAATCGGTTTACTAGGTTTATTAAAACACTCATCTCCCTTATCTACTAAAACTTGGGTCAATACCATTATTACTTTTCGACTAATCCCTCGTTTACACATCTCATTTCTTAATGCCTGTTCGATATAATAACCTATCATACCTTGACTCATGCCAACACATACATCAAGCGGTGCCAATGGCGTCTCTTTGCACATTTCATTTTCTAGTATAATCTTTCCAACCTGAGGACCATTACCATGACTAATTACTATTTCATAGCCATGTTCTATTAAATCCACTATTCCATATACACTACTCTCTATCCTTGCTAATTGTTTACAAAATGTCTCATTTCCACATTCTAAGGCATTCCCCCCAAGACTTACTACAATTCTTTTACCCATAAAATAACTCCTTAATAAATCAACAATTCATAAATACTACAAATAAACATTTGCCATTATTACTAAAACACATATTACAAATTCAATCAAAAATATTGGTACCACAAATTTAAACCAACTACCATAACTAAGTCTTGCCATTCCCAATACAGCCATTATAACTCCACTTGTTGGTGTCAATAAATTCACCAAACCTGACGCTGTTTGCATAGCTAATACAACTGACGATCTTGGCATATCTAAGAAATCAGCCAATGGTGCCATCATTGACATTGTCAAACTTGCATGTCCTGATGAAGAGGGAACAATAAATCCTATACATATCTGTACAATCTCATTTAAAACTATAAACATACCTTTAGGTACTCCATATAAAAATTCTGACGCAGTATGTAAAATTGTTCCTGTAATCATTCCTTCATCAGCTACTATCATTACTCCCCTAGCCATACCTATAATAAGTGCTGCTGTGATCATATCTTTAGAACCCTCTACGAATGTATCCCACATCCTAGACTCACTCATCCTACATATAAACGCAGACAAAATTGCTGTACCAAGATACAACATTGTCATCTCTTGCATCCACCAACCAAGCTCTAAGATACTATATATTAAAAATACAACCATACCTCCATACAATACCAATACCATCTTTCGTCTATTAGTAAATTCTGGCATACTATCACTATTATCGCTACTCTTACCTTTAACAAATAGATTATAATGCTCTTCCCTCTGTCCATATACTATAGATTTCTTAGGATCATTTTTGACTCTGATTGCATATATCAACACATATACTATAGCCACAAAAACAGAAATTATATACAAAACAATACGAAAATAAAAACCGTCTTTTATTTCAATACCAGCTATTGCTGATGCTATTCCCGTAGCAAATGGATTAATAGTAGATGCCATAGTTCCAACACCAGCCCCCAATCCAATAATTGCAACAGCTACAACACTATCATAACCTAAAGCTATTACTAATGGAATCATAATCAGATAAAATGGTAGTGTCTCCTCATACATACCCGTTGTAGTTCCACCTATAGAAAAAATAAACATCATTAATGGTATTAAAAGTTTATCTTTATTCCCCATCTTCTTAATTGCCGCAGCTATACCCGCATCGACCGCACCTGTCCCTAAAATCACTCCATAAGCTCCGCCAACAATTAAAACAAATACAATAACCTCAACAGCATGCTCCATTCCTTTAGCCATCGCTGTTAAAATAATAAAAATACCATCCCAAAAGCCTCTAGGAGCTCTATCCACTGTATGATAAGTCCCAGCCACAACAACTTCTTGCAAATTGCCATTAACTTCCCTATTTTCTTTATGAAATTCACCGGCAGGAACTATATAAGTCAATATTGTCATAAACGTTATTAAAACAAATACTATAGTAAAACTACTTGGCATTTTACTTTTTTGAGCCATCTTATCTCTCCTAACATATCTACGTATTTTTAATGAAAACTCATAACTAATTTATCCCAAAGTTGCAACCATCACAGCTTTAATAGTATGTAATCTATTTTCCGCTTCATCAAACACAACAGATCTATCACACTCAAAAACGTCATGAGTAACCTCAACACCTTTAAGTCCATATTTGTCAAAAACCTCTCTACCAACTACTGTATTTAAATCATGAAAAGCTGGTAAACAATGCATAAATATTGCATCCTTTCTTGCCAATTGCATAAGTTCAATATTCACTTGATATGGTCTTAACAACTTAATTCTCTCATCCCAATTAGTCTCACCCATAGATACCCATACATCAGTATAAACAACATCAACATCTCTAACCGTTTCCTCAATCGAACTAGAAATAGTAATACTACCTCCACTCTTATCAGCTATCAATTTTGTTTTAGCTACCAATTCTGGATCTGGAAACAATTCTCTTGGCGCAAATATCCTAAAATCCATGCCCATAATAGAACATCCTTCCATCAAAGAATTGGCCATATTATTTCTTCCATCACCACAAAATACCATCTTTAAATTTTTTAAAGATCCTTTATGTTCTTCAATAGTCATAAAATCAGCAAGTATTTGAGTTGGATGAGCAACATCTGTCAAACCATTATAAACCGGCACATTGGAATATTTCGCTAAATCCTCAACCGCTTCTTGAGAGAACCCTCTAAATTCAATAGCATCATACATTCTTCCCAATACTCTTGCAGTATCAGCTATGGACTCTTTTTTACCTATTTGACTTCCTGTGGGACCCAAATAAGTTACATGAGCTCCCTGATCATAAGCAGCAACCTCAAATGCACATCTTGTTCTTGTTGAATCCTTTTCAAAAATTATAACTATATTTTTACACTTAAGTTTTTGTTCTTCAATTCCTGATCGTTTAGATTTTTTTAACTCATGAGATAAATCAAGTAAATATCTAATATCATCTTGAGTAAAATCTAAAAGTCTTAAAAAACTTCTATTGCGTAAACTATTTTTCAAATTATACATAAAATATTTTCTCCCTTAACTAAATATCTTCTCTTACTAAAGGCATGGACATACATCTTGGACCACCCCTTCCCCGCGAAAGCTCACTAGAAGGAATCTTATAAACCTTAATCCCAAATTCTTCAAGCAATTTATTAGTCATATGATTTCTAGAATAAACTATCACTTCCCCAGGTGCTATTGCTAAAGTGTTAGCACCATCATTCCACTGCTCTCGTGCTCCATGAATTAAATCACCTCCAGCACACTTTATTATATTAACCTTACATCCAAGATAAAACCCTAAAATGTCTTCCAATCTTGCCTTTTCACTTTTAACTTTAATATTACCAGAACCCATATCGTAGGTTAAAGCATAAATTGTAAACTTCATATCATCACTAATAAAACTTGTAAAAGTAGTATGATCAATTTGAGTAAAAACAGTATCTAAATGCATATAAGCCCTACTTTGTGGAATTTGAAAAGCTAAAATTGTATTAAATGATGTTTTTTGTTCAAAAAGCTTTCGTGCTACTTTTTCAACAGACTCAGACTCAGTTCTCTCAGAAACACCAATAGCTAAAACATCTCGACTTAAAACTAATTCATCTCCACCTTCTAATGTGGTATCTTCATCCCTAGTATACCATATAGGAACATTATCTTTATAAGTAGGATGGTATTTGAAAATATACTCCGCAAATATAGTTTCTCTATGTCTAGTCTTAGTATGCATTCTATTTATTGTCACACCATTACCAATACTTGCAAAAGGATCCCTTGTAAAGAGTATATTGGGCATGGGATCAATAATTAAAGGATATTCACTATTTACTAGAGAGTTTAGAGAATTAGATTTATAATTTTTAAGCTCATCTCTTGTAACACCAGCTATCATATTTGAAATCATATCCTTAACAGACATATCAGAAAAATAATCTTTCAAAGCTTTAGTCTTATTTTCAGTCCTAATCCCTGCCTCCAAAATAAACTGAGATACAAATTGTTCTTTTATGCTATCACAACCAGAAAGAGCTTCAACAATCAAATCCTCAATATAGACAACTTCAATTCCATTACCCCTTAAAGTATCTGCAAAAGCATCATGTTCTTGCCTAGCTACATCAAGATAAGGAATATCATCAAACAACAATCTCTTCATTATTGAAGGAGTCAAATTTTCCAACTCTTTCCCTGGTCTATGTAGTAACACTTTTCTTAAACGACCTATTTCTGAAAATACATTTATTTGTTTTAAATACTGCATAATAAAAACCCCTGTTTTTATAAAAAAGTTTAAAAAATTTTTAAATATAGCATATTCTTTAATATATCTACCTAATATGATAAAACTTAAAGAACAAAAAATCAACATAATTAAAACCTATAAAAAAACAATAAACATAATATTCAACATAAAAACATAATAAAATAAATATGGTAATATATTGACATGAAACATCTTAAATGCATATTTCAATTAACAATAAGCACTTATATCATGTACTCTTGTTCCTTATTTACTACAAATGTTCAAAGAAATAATAACGGCTCAAATACCATTTTTTTAACCCACCATTCTCCACCCAATCATACCCTCATAACAAATATGACATATACCACATATCATATACCATCACATCTAATAGATAAATTATTACAACATGCAAATGATTCTCATCTATTGAAAAAACTAGCAATTGATTTAAAAATAAGCCCTCAAAAAATAAAAGAAATACAAAATTATTTATTAGCTTATCAAAGACACCTTAATAATTCACAAGAATGGAATAAATTTCTTGAACAAAGCAATATTAACGGATATCTAAACATTAAAGTCAATACAAGCTTTCAGAAAAAATCTGATACAACGCAACAACATTTAATCAACAAAAATTTTATAGAATTGACAGAAACACAAATGTATTTAGATAAAGAAATTTTAGAATCATTAGAACAAATATTTTATGAAAAAAACATGGGATACATACCTATCAATAATATTGACTCTTTTTTCCCCAAAGAAAATATAAGAAACTATACTATAAATAAAGATATAATAAATGGAAATGAATATATATCTCCACACATAATAGCAAATCAACTATTAAAAATTAAAGATAAAAAATATTTCAAAAATTTCATGTCCCATCTACAAATTAACAACAATACAATAAAAAAAATACTACTAAAGCAAAGAATTACTGATGAACACAATAGATCATATGATTCAACAAAATCACAACAAAAATTAAACTCTATAGAAAATATAATAGATCCAGAAACGGGTGTAGAAATTACACCTCAAAAATTAAGGTCCATTTTATCACATGGAGACATATTATTAATAAAACCAAAAATAGACTGGACTGATTTTTTTTACTTTTGGCAACACGCAGGAGTATTTGATGCTGACAAATATGATAATACAAAAAAACTTGTATTTAAAGGAAAAGATAGCTTTGATATAAAATCAGTAATCACAAGTAATCAAATTAAGTTTGATACAGCATCCGTTCAAGGTTCAGGTTACGAAAAACTTTCAACCTACACACAATCAAGAATACTAAAAATCTTTTCACCCATAACAGATAAAAGAACTATTCAAAAAGCAATGAATTTTGCCAAAAATAGATATATTGACAATAATTTTGGATATATGGTTCCCCTCTTGTCCTCTAATATGTGGACTGATCCAATCAATCTTGAAGATATTTACCATAAAACTTACTGCTCCTTAGTAGTTGACAGAATATACAGAATAGCCGGTCTTAATGTTTCACGAAATTATGAAATATCTGGTATCATAACTCCTGGAGATATAGATGCAGCTGCATACGATTTTTATATGTCATATACAATAGCAGGAATATTTCCCAGCATCTTACCAAACAGAATTATTAAACCAACTCTTAAAGAAAAATTTATTGGATATAATAAAACAATAAAAGAGTCAATAGAAATACAGAATGCAAATGAGAAAAGATTTGGTAAGCCTTGTAATATAACTAACATTTGGTGCTTAGGAGATTAATTTAATATGAAAAAATACTATGCATGTATATTAAATGATAAAAATGAAAAATTCATATTTACATCTTGGAAAGAATGCAAAAACAAAATCATAGGACAAAAAAATAAAATAAAAAGCTTTAAAACAAAAGAAGAAGCAAGTAAATGGCTCGCAGAAGACGGCAAAGTCAATATTCAACATAAAGAAGGCATATATTTTGACTCTGGAACCGGAAGAGGACAAGGAGTAGAAGTCAGAGTTGTTAATGAAAAAGGAATATCAATAATAGACAAAGTAGTAAAACAAAGTTTTATTAATGATTACAATAACTATTATGTAAAAAATTTTAACGGAATTAGCAACAATTATGGTGAACTTTTAGGACTATATATTGCTCTTAAAATCGCATTAAAAGAAGATCAAAAAAACATATTTGGCGATAGCAAGCTTGTCATTGATTATTGGTCTAAGGGTTTTTACAACAAAAACTTAAATAAAAACACTATCAAATTAATTCAAAATGTTATTAAATTAAGGCACATATTTGAAGAAAAAGGAGGACAAATAATATTGATATCAGGAGACAATAATATTGCAGATCTTGGTTTTCATAAGAAATGAAATAATACTTTTACTTTCAAAACAAAACACATATTAATACCAAATAACTTAGATAAAATAATAATATTGATTATATTCCTTCTCTAGAATTTAAATAAAAAAACAAATTTACAAACGATGATATTATATTCGGTATAACATCATCAACAAAACTAAATCTCAAAAAAATTCTCTTATTTGCCAGACTTTCGATTAACTAAAAGCTCATAACTAGTACTTGCATTATTCTCAAATGATGATTTAAGAGGTTCAAAGAAATTCCAAGAAATATAAATTGAAAAAGTATTTCTCCAAATTGAAGAATGTCTATTGTTATTATTCTTTACAATATCTGGACTTAAGCTATATTCACCTACAAATTTCCAATCATAAAAATTAAATTTAAAACTTGTACTAATTTTTTTAATCTTAAACAACGAATCTTTTCTATCCTGGATATTAAAGAAATTAAATGATTTCAAGATATCTTCCGCAAAATTGACTGTTGTAAGATCAATTTGATCCATGTATCCTCCAAAATATCTGAAAGTCTTTGTATTAATAGAACGAGTCGAAAAATTTAACTCAAAAAATTTAGTGTGTTTAAATTTCAAAGTAAACTCAGCCCAAAATTCATTATCAACAAATTTTTGCAAATTCATTTTCCATCCAAGATCTGTTCCAAATCCAATTGAAAATTTTTCCTCAAAAAACTTAAATTCATATAAGTCCTTTTTATACTGAGCACTTACAGAATACGGAACAAGCTTAGCAACAGAACCTACTTTTGAGAAATCACTAATTAATTTATCATATTGATACTCAAAATCGTTTTTCATTTCAAATGCAAATTTAAAGTCATAAATATCAGCCTTTAACGAAAGTTCAGATAATCCATTAATCAAAGGATCATAAGCAATTAAAAAGGAAAATTTTAGATAATCTAAATATCTTGGTTCCAATTTATAATATAAAGCAGGATTCATCCTTAAATGCTTATAAGGATATATAGGTTTCAAAGGTTCTGAATTGACAAGCGTCCTCTTTAAAAAGGAAGTCTTTTTAGCTTCCTCTTTAAATTTTTTATCATATTTAATACCAATACCTACCTCTTGTAATAAATAAGGAAATTCTAAAGTTAACTTAAATTCAGAAGAAGCATATATACTTTCAAAAGTATTCTTAAGGACACCTGCAAAACTAGTAGTAAAAAATTTGTAATCATAAATCAAATCAAAATTAAAATCCTGAGAAAATGTTTCAGGACTTTTTAAAAAAACAGTATTATTTTTACCACTTAAAATTTTAGAATCCACATCATACTTCTTATCAAATGAATAAAGAACAATTTTATTTTCAAACTTAATATTACTACGAGCAAAATTAGGATACATCATGAAAGGCAATATATTTAAACTGGTTTTATTAATAACTGAATGCTCACTTTTTTTATCTTTCTCTATTAAATTATAATCTTTATCTAAAGGATTATATTCAACAGTATTAAGATACAAAACATCTTCAAAAGTAATTTGCCGACTATTAAAATCAGCATAAAATTTTAAATCTATTTTATTTTTAATATCAAATAAATAAGTTTTTACATCATATTTAAATTCCTGAGGAGATTTAAATTTAGAATCATCAAAAAATATATTATTTTTTAAATAAGGATTAATACCAAATCTTATATAAAAAGAATCTTGCTTATTAGAGTCATTAGAAACAATTGGATTAGGAGCTAAATACAAATCTTTAACTAAATCTTTTTTTTTCTTAAGTTTTTCTTCCTCATTTTTATCATCTTCAACATTATCACCAACATCATTGACCTTAGGCCGCATAATTATTTCTTTAGTTTGAGAATCAGAAGCAACAGTCCAGTTGTTATTATAAATATCCTTTTGAAAATTTAAATCAACATAAGGTAAATGAACTCTCTCTAAATAAAACCATTTTCTAGTAGGATCCTTAATATTTTTTCGAGTCTTAACATTAAACATATTATCATAACTTGCCAACTTAAAAGTAAGTCCCAAATTATTTAATCTATAATCAATAAGAGAATTATCATCAAAAGTTCGATTATAAAAAGAAGACAAATTCCAATCAAATGTATTTATCATTTTTTCTATTTCTGATGAATCTTTTGGAGAATTTAAAACAGAAAACAAAGTTGCACTTTCTAATCTATCTTTAAAGTCAATCATCACATAAGGATCTGAATAATGCTCAAAAATTACTAAAAAAAGTGCATCACTGATTAAAAATTCAGACTTAGACTTAAGTAAATATCTAAAAGGAACTTCAAACCCAAATATATCACCCTTATTTATATTATCAAAACTAAAAAGAGAGTAATTAATACTATTACTATCAAAAGGACGATAAACATCAGAAAAAACATGTTTATACACAGTCCTTGTAAAACCTATTCCAAAATTAACTTCAAAAGTTTTAAAAATATCTAAAGTATCACTTAAATTAAGATCAACACCTGTATAAAATCCCAAATTAGAATAAATATCAAAAAGCAACTTAACATAATCTTTATTAACTTTAGAAACAACATCCTCTGCAAAAAAATAAGTTAAATAACCATTTCTAATATAAGGTTTTTTAGATGAATCGTACATTGAATGAAAATCAAAATCCAAAAAGGAAAGCTTGTCATTATCAACAGATTTTTTCCCAAATAAATATATAGTATTAAAAAGAGTAAGACCTCTTTTTTGAAAATATCCTAAAGATGGATTAAAAAATAAACTATCACCTGGTTTAAAAAAAAACGGAATATAAAATATAGGTACCCTTCCTATATAAAACACAGCATTAAGGATACCACAATCTCCAGATGGTAAAATCCATATCTTAGAAGCTTTAATAGAATAATAAGGTTCTGGAATTTTACTAGTTGTAACAAAAGCATTTTCCAATATACTAGCGTCATTATCCAGCCTTTTTAAAGTTTTACCCCCAAATGAAATAATATGATCAAGTAAATTTCTATGTATTTTTTTCTGAATAATTCCATTTTTAAGAAGAAAATTCTTAGAATCAAAATCAACAAATAATTCACTACCATAAAAATATAATTTTTCATCAGAACTTAAATCAAGCTTATAATCAACATTTCCACTAGAAAAAAGCTTCTTGGTTTTTTTATTAAAAATAATTTTATCACCTTTAATATTATGTTTTTTACCATCTTTCACATCCTCAATAATGAGATTAACTCTACCTTTAAATATGATATTCTCATCACCAGTAAGCTCATAAGTAAAATTTTCTAGATTATCTGTACTCTCAATAATTATTTTATATCTTCCCGCATCTTTGCCATCTTTTGAAAAAAGATCAGGAGATATACCAAATTTTTCCAAAAGTAATGATTTTATCTTAGAAACATCCCTCTCCTGTATTCCTTCTTTTAATGCCCATTTTTTTAACTCTTCATCACTAGAAATTTCCAGTTCTCTTAAATTAGCTTTCTGCATTAAAGTCAGCTTTTCTTTATCTTTGATTCCCTTCTTATCATCTTGAGAAAACAAGACAAAAGAATTAAAAATGCTTACTAAGATCAATATCACAAAAGATTTTTTAAAAACATTCCCGTATAGGAATCTTTGCATTTTGAAACCTCTTCAGGAGTTCCAGATACAACAATATTTCCTCCAGACACCCCACCTTCAGGACCTAAGTCTATTATATAATCTGCCTGCTTAATCACATCTAAATTATGTTCTATAAGAACCACAGTATTTCCATTTTCAACAAGCAATTGCAACACTTCTAATAATTTCCTTATATCATCAAAATGTAAACCCGTAGTTGGTTCATCGATAATATAAAAAGTATTTCCCGTACTCTTTTTTCCAAGCTCAAACGCCAATTTAATTCGTTGAGCCTCTCCTCCTGAAAGAGTTGTTGCTGCTTGTCCCAATTTAATATACTCAAGTCCAACTTGTTTTAAAATATTTAAATAATGATTAATCTTTGGAATACTTTCAAAGAAATCCTTAGCTTCAAGAACACTCATTTCTAAAACATCATAAATATTTTTTCCCTTATACCTAATTTCCAATGTTTCTTCATTAAATTTTTTACCTTGACACAAATCACAAGGGATAAAAACATCGGGCAAAAAATGCATTTGAATATTCAAATATCCATCACCTTGACACTTTTCACAACGCCCACCCTTAACATTAAAAGAAAATCTACCTGGTTTAAATCCTCTTGATTTAGACTCTGGAAGCTTTGCAAAAAGTTCCCTAATTTCTGTAAAGAATCCAACATAAGTCGCCGGATTTGATCTTGGAGTTTTACCTATTGGTTTTTGATTTATTTGAATAACCTTATCAATTTTTTCATAGCCAATGATATCTTCAAAACCATCAAAATAACTTTTATTTAATTTCAACCTACTATCAAGAGCAGGATATAACACTCCATTAAGAAGAGTACTCTTCCCACTGCCAGAAACCCCCGTTATTACAGTAAAAACTCCCAAAGGAATGTGAACATCAATATTCTTTAAATTGTTTTTATTTGCATTTAAAAGTACAATTTCAGATTTCCCTATTTTACGTCTCACCTTTGGAATTTCTATTTTAAGTTGCCCACTTAAATATTTACCTGTTAAACTATTCCCATTATTTAAAATATCAGATAATGTTCCCTTAGCAACTATATTCCCACCATAAACTCCAGCCCCAGGCCCAATATCAATGATATAGTCAGCAGTACGTAAAGTTTGTTCATCATGCTCTACAACAATCACTGTATTGCCAAGCTCTTTAAGATTAACAAGAGTATTTACCAATTTTTCATTATCCCTCTGATGCAATCCAATACTAGGTTCATCAAGCACATAAAGAACTCCAACAAGAGCTGAACCTATTTGTGTAGCAAGTCTAATTCTTTGTGCTTCACCCCCTGAAAGGGTCCCAGAAATCCTATCTAAACATAAATAAGAAAGTCCAACATCAATTAAAAATTTAAGCCTACTCTTAATTTCTTTTAAAATCTCTTTAGAAACTTTTGTGTCAAATTCATCAAGCTTAATCTGCTCAAAAAACAAATAAGAATCCATAACAGATAGACTACTAAGTTCTTGAATATCTTTTCCACCCAATTTAACAGACAAAGCCCCAGGACTCAATCTCCTCCCTTTACAAAAATTACAAATTTTACGAGACATCAAACTCTCATAAAATAATCTAGCACTATCAGATTCGGTTGCAAGATAACGCTTCTTTAAAAGAGGAATAAGACCTTCAAATTCCTTAGAATAAAGAAAACCACCACCGATTTCTTTATCGTACATTTCCTTAGACTTATAAACAAAATCTATCTTTTCGTTGTTTCCATATAAAATCTTTCGAAGAACATCTTCAGGAATATTCTTTATAGGAGTGTTTAACCTAAATCCATAATGTTTAGATAAGCCCCTAAAAATCGCCAAGGACCAAGGCGAACTGGATTTAAAAGCAATAAATGCATCATCATTAAAAGAAAGCTTCATATTAGGACAAATCTTCTCAAAATCAAAATCAAGTATAACACCAAGACCAGAACATTCACTACAAGCACCAAAAGGACTATTAAATGAAAAAAGTCTTGGTTCTATTGCAGGAAGAGAAAATCCACACAAAGAACAACTATTATGCTCTGTAAAAATCCTATCTACTTTTTCTAAATCATTTTCAATCTCTACACGTAAATACCCATTAGACACAAATAAAGCAGTTTCCATAGACTCTGAAAGCCTAACTCTCACATCTTTACTCAATCTTATTCTGTCTACCACAATTTCAATATTATGTTTCTTATTTTTATTTAATTCCAAATTAACAGCATCTTCTATCAAATAATCTTGAGAGTCTATTTTAACCCTAGTAAATCCTTGATTTAATATCTTCTCAAGCTCTTTTTTATGAGTACCCTTTGCACCCATAACAATAGGAGCAAATAATGTAACTTTGGAACCTTCAGCATAACTTAAAACAGTATTAATCATATTATCTAAAGATTGCTCTTCAATCAAATTTCCATCATTAGGACAATATGGTTTACCAATTTTTGCAAACAGCAATCTATAATAATCATAAATTTCAGTAATAGTCCCAACCGTTGATCTTGGATTATTGCTTATGGTTTTCTGTTCAATTGAAATAGCAGGAGAGAGTCCTCCAATATATTCAACATTCGGTTTTTTCATTACTCCTAAGAATTGTCTTGCATAAGAAGATACAGATTCCATATATCTCCTCTGCCCTTCTGCAAAAATCGTATCAAAAGCCAATGACGACTTTCCAGAACCACTCTTCCCAGATATTACTACTAAACTATTTCTTGGAATATCAATATCAATATTTTTTAAATTATGCTCTCTTGCACCTCTAACAGTAATGTTTTCTCTCAAAAATATAAACTCCTCGTTGTTAAAATATCATATATTAACAAGCTCTTTGATTTTATCCCGCAAAAAAATAGCATCCTCAAATCTCTCATCAACAACCGCCTCTTTAAGCTCAAACTTAAGTTTAATGATAAGATCCTCTTTAGATAATTTATCATCGGAAACAATTTTCTCAATATTGTAATCAACAGTTTCATTTTTAAATTCTTTTTCTAAAATACTTTGCACTTTTTTGATAATCGTTCTTGGAACAATATTATTTTCTTTATTATACTCAATTTGAATATTCCGTCTTCTGTTAGTCTCTTCAATGGCTTCTTGCATTGCACAACTTACTTGATCATGGTACATTATAACACAACCATGTGAATTTCTAGCAGCTCTACCAATCATCTGAATTAAAGAAGAAGTCGATCTTAAAAACCCTACTTTATCAGCATCTAGTATGATCACAAGCGAAACCTCAGGAATATCTAAACCTTCCCTTAACAAATTAATCCCCACGATAACATCAATTTCCGATTTTCTAAGAGATGTAATAATATCTACTCTTTCAATAGCATTAAATTCTGCATGCAAATATCTGGCTTTTATGCCAAGACTCAATAAATAATCTGTTAAATCTTCAGACATTTTTTTAGTCAAAGTTGCAATTAAAACCTTTTCATTTAAAACTACTCTTTTTTGAATTTCATTATAAATATCTTCTATTTGCCCATTTGAAGTTCTAAGAATAATTTCTGGATCAATAAGACCTGTCGGACGTATTATCTGTTCAACAATAACACTACTCTTTTTACACTCTTCAAAACCAGGCGTTGCTGACACAAAAACAGCCTGATTAATCAAAGACTCGAACTCATAATATTTAAGAGGTCTATTCTTAAGTGCTGATGGCAATCTAAACCCAAAATTAACAAGATTTAATTTTCTTGAATAATCTCCATTATACATTCCTCTAAACTGAGGTAAAGTAACATGAGATTCATCAATAAATAACAAATAATCTTTAGGAAAAAAATCAAAAAGACAGTAAGGCCTATCCATTTCAGCTTCGCCAAAATATGAAGCATAATTTTCTATGCCCTGACAAAACCCTGTCTCCCTTAACATTTCAATATCATATTCCACTCTTTGTCTAAGCCTTTCAGCTTCAACAAGCTTATTATTTTCTTTAAAATAACGATATTGACTTTCTAAATCAACTTGTATTTTAGGAAGAGTATCCAATATTTTTTCATAAGGAATAATAAAATAAGATTTAGCAAAAAGTGTAAACTCATCAACAAATCCCAAAATCTTTTTTGTAAGTGGACTAATTCTGTTTATTCGTATAATTTGATCAAAATCTAAATAAATTCTATATGCAAAATCACCATGTTCATTACTAGACCATATCTCAATAACATCACCCTTAATAGAAAATTTATCACGTTCAATATTTGCAAAAGTTCTCTCATACTGAAGCTTAACAAAAATATCTGCTATCTCCTTAGTGGTAATCTTTTGTTTTACAAAAAAAACATTGGCAGCACTCTTAAAAAATTCTGGTGAACCTAATGCATAAATTGAAGAAACTGTCGCAACAACAATAACATCTCGTCTTCTAGAAAGAGAAGTTACTGTCCTTATTCTCTTTATTTCAATATCTTCATTAATAGTGGCTTCCTTTTCTATATACAAATCCTTTGATGGAACATAAGATTCAGGCTGATAATAATCATAATAAGAAACAAAATACTCAACTGCATTATCTGGAAAAAAATCTTTAAATTCCCTATAAAGCTGTGCTGCTAAAGTTTTATTATGACTAATTATTAAAGAAGGTCTATTTAAGTCTTTAATAATATTAGCTATTGTAAAAGTTTTACCACTCCCTGTAACACCCTTTAAAGTCTGATACTTATTATCAAACAAAATAGATTCCTTAATCTCTTTTATAGCTTTTGGCTGATCACCAGCAGGAAAATAATCAGACTTTAAACAAAAGTGCATAAAAACCTCAAATGAAAAGATTATAAATCAAATATAATAATTAATTCTATATTTTTATTTTCTTTATTTTATAATTTAATTATAAATTCTCAAATAAGAAAATAAAGGAAAATAATATGAAAAATAACAAACTTCAAAAAAAATTAGAAAAATACATTCAATTTGAAAAAAATAAATACTTTAAAGAGGAAGCAATAAGATTACTTAAAGACAAGAATGAAACAGAAATATATAATAGATTTAACAAAGAACTAGAATTTGGCACTGCTGGAATGAGAGGCATCATTGGCGCTGGATCATGTTATATCAACACATACAATATTACTAAAGCAAGTCAAGGAATTGCTAACTATATCCTTACAATAACACAAAATCCTAAAGTTGCAATAAGTTACGATTCAAGACACTTTTCAAAAGAATTTGCATACGAAGCCGCTGAAATTTTTGCTTCAAATGGTCTTAAGGTTTATATATATAAAAATTTAAGATCAACGCCACAATTATCATACACAGTTAGGAAATTAGACTGTGATCTTGGAATAATGATAACAGCAAGTCACAACACAAAAGAATACAACGGATATAAAGTATACTGGAAAGGAGGCGCTCAAATAATACCTCCTCATGATGAAAAAATAATATCTGCAATTCAAAAAGTATCTAATATCAAAGATACACTCACAAAAGAAAAAGGAATAAATAAACAAACAATAATTGAACTTCAAAATGAAATTGACATTCAATATGTAAAAAAAATAAACGAAGAATTTCCTGATTTTAATGAAAAAAGTAAAAGTATAAATTTGCGAATCGCATATACTCCTCTGCATGGAACAGGAGGAACAATAATAAAGGAATTATTTAAAGATAGCAAAGTAGAACTTTTAACTGAACAAACTCAAACAAATCCTGATCCAGAATTTCCTACAGTCAAATATCCAAATCCTGAAGAACATACAGCCATGTCCAGAGTAATAAAACTTGCAAAGACAGAAAACTGTGATATTGCATTTGCAACAGATCCAGATGCTGATAGACTGGGAATAGCTTTTAGAGAAAATAAAGAATGGAAAATTTTAAATGGAAATCAGATTGCATGTATCTTAATGGATTATCTATTATCTAGAGAAAACAATCCCAAAGGAGTCTTTACGATAGCTTCTTTCGTAACAACCCCAATGTTAGACAAAATAGCCCAAAAATATAACTCAACATTATATAGAACATATACAGGATTTAAATGGATAGGAAACTTAATAGACAAGATACAAACAAAAGAACCAAACAAAAAATTTATCTTTGGATGCGAAGAAAGTCATGGATACCTAATTGGCACTGGAACTAGAGATAAAGACGCATTTTCAGCCATAAAAGGATTTTGTGATTTAACGTTGACACTAAAAAAAAATCAAACAACAATAGGTCAATATCTGCAAACAATGTACAGAAAACTTGGATATTATGAAGACTTCATAATTAATAAAACTTTCAAAAAAACTAATGGTGAGTTTTTAAGAGAAAAATTAATATCAAAATTCAGAAACGACATTACAAAAGAATTTGCAAGTCTTCGTATAATTAAAAAATTAGATTACAAAACACTAAAAGAAACCGATACCAATGGAAACATATATCCAATAAAAGAGTACACACATACCACAAATGCAATAAAATTCTTATTAGAAAAGAACACAGAAATCACCATTAGACCATCTGGAACAGAATCAAAAATTAAATTTTACATATCCATATATTCAAAATACGAACAAAAAAACAATATTTTTGATATAATAAACAAAATAAAGATGGAGATAGAAAAATATTAATATAGTAGAAAAACTAATAAACCTAGTTGAAGTATCTTCAAGAGAAGTAGCCAGAAAAAATAAAAATAGAGAAGTCTCAATTTGGCATTTGTTAATGTCTATATTAGTTCATCCTAAAAAATCTAAGATCGAAAATATAGATACCAAAACTTTAAAAAATATCAAACAAGATACACTATATGAAATCGAAAAATTAGAAAAAGTTTTAATTGGTAACAATGAAATTGTCATTCCAAAGATAAGCAGAGAAATCTTTATTCTCATTGAACAAACAAAAAAAGAATTTAAATCTAAAACTTCAATAGGCATAAAAGAAATTTTTTATCAAATTTTAAAGACAAAAAAACTTCTCAAAAAATATAAACTTAACAAACTAAGCTTCAACTTTAATGAAGAGAACATAATAACAAGCATAGACAAAATAAGGTTCATTGAAACATATAAAGAATTTGAAGATGAAATAAGACTGACAAATGATTACTTTGAAATTGATAAATACGTTAAAAATTTAACAAAGCTTGCAAAAGAAAAAAAATTAGATCCTTTAATAGGACGTGAAAAAGAGATTCAATCATTAATAAACGTACTTGAACGACGAAATAAAAATAGCACAATTTTAATAGGAGAACCTGGTATTGGCAAAACGGCAATTATTGAAGGACTTGCCATCAAAATCGCAAACAAAGAAGTAAAAAGCCACTTACAAAATAAAATAATACTACAAATTGAAACTTCTGATTTAGTTTCAGGAACTAAATATAGAGGTGAATTTGAAGAAAGATTAAACAATATAATTAAATCTATAAAAAACAATAAAGACATAATAATATTTATTGATGAAATACACACCCTCATAGGAGCGGGCAATTCTGAGGGTTCTATTGATGCAGCAAATATTTTAAAACCTATTCTATCTCGCTCTGCAATACAAATAATAGGTGCAACAACTTATGATGAATATAGAAAACATATATCTAAAGACAAAGCATTTACCAGAAGATTTCAAACAATATCAATCAAAGAGCCTGATGAAAAAGAGACTCTAAACATAATTAACAGAATAATAAAAAATTTTGAAGACTATCATGGTGTTATTTATGAAAAAGAAGCCATAGAAAACGTTATTAAGTTGTCATCACAATATTTAGTTAACAAAAGATTTCCCGATAAAGCGATTGATCTTATTGACATTGCTGGAGCTCAGAAAAAACAACAAGAAATCAATACAAAAATAGTAAATGTTGAGGATATTAAAAGCGCAACAGATGAATTTTTTGGAATTAAGATAAAACTTAATGTAAAAGAAGAAATTGAATATCTTAAAGAAAAGGCAAAAAAAATCAAAGAAAAAATAATTGGACAAGAATTTGCTATAGATGAAATCATTATAGAAATGACAAAAACAAAACTAGGTATCACCAATAATGTACAACCATTGACATCAATACTACTCATAGGTTCAAGTGGAAGTGGAAAAACAATGCTAGCTCAAACAATATCAAGAATCATGGTTGACGATCAAAATTCAATATTAAAGTTAGATATGTCGGACTACAGAGAAGAAACTTCCATATCAAAGCTAATAGGAACAAATCCTGGATATGCAGGCTATGCTGATGGTGGTATTTTAACAAACAGACTAAAATATAATCCTAAAGCATTTATCATATTTGAAAATATTGAATATGCACATAATTCTGTGCTCAGCATAATAGAACAAATACTTGAAAATGGAGAGCTCATTGAAAATAAAGAAGATAAAATATCGTTTAAGAATGCAATCATTGTTTTAAGTACATCTATTGGTAGCAAAACATTACTTGGAAAAGGTATTATTGGATTTAATAAAACAGACAATAATATAAATATCAAAAGCAAAATCAACAACGAGCTTAAAATAAGATTTAAATCATCATTAATAGATAAAATACAAAAGAAAATCATTCTTAACACCTTAACAGAAGAAAATCTTAACACAATTTACGATAATTACTGCAAAGAACTTATTACAAAATTTAGCCTAAAAAATATTCATGTAAAAATTGATGATGCTCTTAAAACGCATATAATCAAAAAATACTATGATATAAATTCTGGTGCAAGAAGTATTTTAAATGCAATAAAAGAAAATATAGAAGAAAAAATTATTAATCAAATATTTCAAAATCCTAATACAAATTTAATAAAAATATACTTAGAACAAAACAATATAAAAATCAAACAAAAGGAAATTTTATGTTCAAAAAAGTAGAAAACAAAGTACATTTCCCTAAATTAGAAGAAAAAATATTACAATTTTGGAATGATAATAAAATTTTCGAAAAATCGATGAAACAAAGAGAAGGCTGTGAAGAATTTACATTTTATGATGGTCCACCATTTGCAACAGGACTTCCTCATTTTGGACATTTTGTTCCCAATACAATTAAAGACATAATTCCAAGATATCAAACAATGAAAGGAAAGCATGTTAAGAGATGTTTTGGATGGGATACCCATGGCTTACCAGTAGAATATGAAGTAGAAAAATCCCTACAATTATCGGGAAGATATGCAATAGAACAATATGGCATTGATAAATTTAATGAAGAATGTAGAAACATAGTTTTAAGATATACAAAAGAATGGGAAAAAACAATAGCAAGACTAGGCAGATGGGTTGACTTTAAGAATGATTATAAAACAATGGATATAACATTTATGGAATCCGTATGGTGGGTATTTAAGACACTTTATGATAAAGGTTTAATTTATGAAAGCTATTATGTCTTACCATATTCTCCCAAACTTGCAACCCCTCTATCAAATTTTGAAGTCAATCTTGGTGAATATAAAGAAATTCATGATCCATCATTAACTATAAAATTTAAAATCAAGGATAAAAATGAATATCTACTTGCATGGACAACAACCCCTTGGACATTACCCACAAATTTTGGAATTGCCGTTGGGGAAAATATAGACTACTCCAAAATACTTGATAAAGAAAAAAATGAAGTATATATAATAGGAACAAAAAGAGTAGAACACTATTATAAAGATAAAAACACATATGCAATATTAGAACAATTCAAAGGTCAAAATATCAAAGGAATAGAATACGAACCTCTATTTAATTACTTTTTAAATCAACAAAACAAAGGGGCTTTTAGAGTTCATACAGCAGAATACGTTACAACCGATGATGGAACAGGAATAGTACATATTGCACCATTTGGAGAAGAAGATTATCATATACTTAAAAAAAATACACAAATTGACATGATCACACCTATAGATGCTGAATGCAAATTTACAGCTGAAGTCAAAGATCTTGAAGGATTATTTGTTAAAGACGCAGATAATAAAATAATAGAAAAATTAAAATCAATGGACCTTTTATTTAAAAGAGAAAATTTTCTACACAGATATCCATTCTGCTACAGAACAAATTCACCTCTAATTTATAGACCTATAAGCTCATGGTTTTTAAATATTGAAACAATAAAAGCAAAACTCATAAAATCAAATGAACAAATAAATTGGATGCCCACTCATCTAAAAAAGGGACGATTTGGCAAATGGCTAGAGAACGCAAAAGATTGGGCAATAAGTAGAAACAGATTTTGGGGAAATCCAATACCAGTTTGGAAATGTTCCAAAACGGGAAACAAAATATGCATAGGCTCTAGAGAGGAATTAGAAAAATTATCAGGACAAAAAGTTGTTGACTTACATAAGGACAAAGTTGACAAAATTACCTGGCCTAGCGAATATGGTGGCACATACATTAGAACAAATGAAGTTTTAGATTGTTGGTTTGAATCTGGTTCAATGCCTTATGCAAGTAAACATTATCCATTTAAAGACAAAGATAAATTTCACAATAGTTTTCCTGCTGATTTTATTGCAGAAGGATTAGATCAAACAAGAGGATGGTTTTATACATTAACAATTCTAGGAACTGCTCTTTTTGAAAATACAGCATTTAAAAATGTAATAGTTAACGGACTAGTATTATCTAGTGATGGAAGAAAAATGTCAAAATCACTCAGAAATTATACAGATCCAATGCAAGTAATAAATACATTTGGAGCAGATGCTTTAAGACTTTATTTAGTAATGAGTCCCGTAATAAAAGCCGATGATCTAAAATACAGCGATGATGGAGTTAGAGATGTCTTAAAAAATATTATAATCCCTATATGGAATGCTTATTCATTTTTTATCACATATGCAATCATTGACAAATTTCAACCTAATACTAACATCAATCTACATAAAACAAATATACTTGACAAATGGATAATTAGCGAAATTGAAAGTTTAAAAAAAACACTAAATGAAGAAATAGATAAATATAATTTAACAAAATCAATAGACGAACTTCTTGCATTCATCGACAAGCTAAATAATTGGTATATCAGACGATCAAGAAGAAGATTTTGGAAATCTGAAAATGATGATGACAAAATAGATGCTTATGAAACATTGTATTATGCATTAAAGAACTTAATGTTAATGCTTGCACCATTTATTCCCTTCTTAACAGAAGAAATCTATCAAAACCTAAAGACAAAAGATGAAAAAGAATCCATTCACCTAAATGATTATCCTCAAGCAGTCAGAGAATTTATTAACATAGATCTTGAAGACAAAATGAACTTTACAAGAAAAGTAATCGCAATTGCAAGATCACTAAGAGCATCACACAATATAAAAATACGCAAGCCTATTAAATCAATATATATTGTAACTAAAGATCATAAAGAACAAAATACTCTAAAAGAAATGACAAAAATAATACTCGAAGAAATTAATGCTAAAGAAATAAAAATCAAATCCAATGAAGAAGAACTGGTAACTTATAAAGCAAAAGCAAATTTCAAAGAACTTGGAAGTAAACTCGGCACCAATATGAAATCAGTAGCATTAGCAATAATGGAATTAAGCAATGAAGAAATAATAAAAATAATAAATGGAAACACACATACAATTACAATCAACAATAATACATACGGTATAAAATTAAAAGATATAATACTAGAAAGACATGAAAAAGAAAATGTAAAAGTAATTAACGAAGACTCTGTTACAATAGGATTCGATACTCTAATTACAGAAGAACTATACTTAGAAGGATTATCACGAGAACTTATAAGAAAAGTACAAAATTTAAGAAAAGAAAATAATTTTAATGTCAGCGATAGAATAATATTATACATAAATAACAATGAAATGCTTGCAAAAATAATAAATAACTTTGAAAGCTATATTAAAACGGAAACCCTAGCAACAATAATAACGATTAATAATGAAAAGGCATCAAAGACTATAGAACTAGATGAAGAAATATCAATAAATATAGATATCGAAAAATGGTTAAGTTAATTATTAACATTTGCATAGTCACTCTTTTAATAGGATGTAAAACTTTAACTTATCATTCACCTAAGAAAAATATATCCTCAATTATGTTACTAGATCCCTCAGCAGACATATATGCTTATATAAACTTATCTAAAAACAGATTCCTATATAGAGAACTCGAACTGAAATACAAAATCGGACTTAATACTGTTGGCAACTTATATTTAAGTTACACAAAAAATCCCGAAAGTTTTTCATCAATAATAACCGGTAATTTTCCCAAAAGCGCATTTTGGAAAATTAATAATAATCCTAATTTTCAATCATGTGGAAATATATTTATGAATCCAAAATGGAAAATAAAAAATGCAAACATATATATAACTCCCACTAAAAACAAAAAAGGTATTTTAATCAATCAAAAAGAAATAACTAATAAAAATGCAAACATACTTACAACAAAATATATTCATATCATTGATCAAAATGAAATATTCATTTTAATCAATGATATAACTAAGCTAATTCCAAATAACATATATAAAACAAGTTTAATTCCCTTTAATAAAGGAAGTTTAATTGCAAATAGTAAAAACGATAATGAATATAATGTTAAAGCTCATTTACACACCAATAATCCAAAAATACTATCTATTACAGCAAAAAAATTAATACCAACTATCCTCAAACATACAACAAAAATAATAATTTCAGGCCCTATAAAATCTAAAATACAGGATAAAAACAATGTAGAACTTCAATTTAATGTTGACAAAACGAGCATTAAAGAATTTGTAACAAATCTAATATTAAATAGAAATGACAAATCTTAACTATCTACATATAATTTGGCAACACTTACTCTTAACACAAATTCTTAATTGAAACCATATAAATACTAAAAACAACAAATACATTTAAGACAAATTTAAATCACCAACAATAAGTCTCCCATGATAAGCTTTTGCACATACAATAGCATCAATACTATCAATATTAGCTTCACTAACTTTACCTGCAACAACAATTTCTAACTTATCTTGACTCATTAATACCAAATCTTTAAGTATCATCAATGAATCTTCTGCTTTAAGCCCCCCTCCTGAAGTCAATATCCTTTGAACACCAATATCTATAAGTTTAGCCACAGAATCTCTAATATCACGTGTCTCATCGATTGCTTTATGAAAAGTAACCTTTAAAGGAAAAGCAAAATTCAATAATTCTTTGGTTCTCTTCATATCAATTTCACAATTATCTCTTAAGATACCAAAAACCACACCATCAACTCCAAGACCCTTGCAAAGCTCAATATCTTCTTTCATAACCTTAAATTCCAAATCAGAATATACAAAATTACCACATCGTGGTCTAATCATCACAACAATAGGAATATCCACCAAAATTTGTTTTAAAACTTTGATGGTGCCATAAGAAGGTGTACTTCCACCACAAAGCATATTTTCACAAAGCTCAATTCTATTAGCACCAAGTTTTACAGCATGTAAAGCTTCTAATATATTAAAAACACACGCCTCTTTTATCACATAAACATCCAAATTACATAAAGAATTTATTTAATTTATTTATAATAAAATAATGATATAATGCCCCAATTTTACCAGAATCATTATTAAACTTAGTTGTCTCAAGTTTTACAAGTTTTCTAATATCATTATCATAAATACGTGCCAATTCTAAAGACCATAAATTTTCTAACTTATCATATATTCTACTTATTAAATCCGGTCTTGAACTTATTCCACCTCCAATTAATATTTTTTCAGGATTCAAAACAAAAATTAAATTAAAAATACCAAATGATAAAGTTTCAAAAAAATAATCAATTTCATTTTTAGCATGAATATTACCATTATCAGCAAGCTCAAAAACATATTCTCCAGAAACATCATCAAATTCCATCTCTAAACGATTAGCAATTCTCTTTCTTAAAGCTGCAACAGAAGCTAAAGACTCCCATCTACAATTAAAAGGAATATTATTACCAAGACCTCTGGTAATCATAAACCCAATCTCACCAGACATAAAAGAATATCCTCTTACAAGTTGTCCATTCAAAAATATTCCAGCACCAATGCCTGTTCCAAGAGTTAAAGCAATAAAATCATTAGAATGAATAGCATTGCCTCTAAATTTTTCTGCCAAAGCTACACAATTAGCATCATTTTCAATTTCAACATTAACTCCTGTTAAGTTTTCAAGTTTTTCTTTTAAAGGATAATTCACAAAACCTTTAATAGCATTCACTCTAATAACAATCCCTTTAGGATCAACAAATCCAGGAACACAAATCGCAACACCTTTAACATCTTCTTCTTTTTTATAAGAATTAATGACATCAACTAAAATTTTAACTTGATCATCAGAATTAACACCTGATTTAACTTCACATTTATCAAGAAAATTACCATCACTATCTACAAGAGAATACTTAGTATTAGTACCTCCAACATCAATCGAAACATAACGCTCCATAAATTCTCCATATCCTAAGATATTCAAGTAATTATACAATAAAAAATCAAAAACTCTCTATAGTAATTTTAGAAACTGTTGAAATTTTCTTCACAACTATTTGTGTTTTAATTTCTTCTTTTAAATAGGAAACATGAGATATTATACCTATTTGACGCCCATCAACACGCTGTAAATCAGCAATTTTTGGTATCACCATTTTTAAAGTATCCTCATCAAGACTTCCAAATCCTTCATCAAGAAAAAATGCCTCTATTTTAAGATCGCTATCTCTTATCATATCTGAAAGAGCTAAAGAAAGAGACAAAGACACAAGAAACCTCTCACCACCAGATAAAGTCTTAACACTACGAGTCATATTGCCATCCCTCTTGCTTCTAACCAAAAAATTAAAATCTCTACTACCCGTATTAATTTCAAGCTCAAAGTCAGGAAGAATAACGCCCAAATATTTTTTATTAGATATACTGAGAATTTCATCAATCAAAAAACTTTGAACATAATATTTTAAACTAGGAGAAACAGTAATAATTTTTTTTAAAACTTCTAATTTATCATTACGTTCATTTATATTGCTTAACTTATTCTTAATATTTTTCAAATTAATCTTCTGTGCATCAAGTTCTACTTTAAGGCTCTGCAAACTTGCAAAAGTCGCATCATACTTACTAATATCTCTAGAAAAAACTTCAATCTGAGACATAAAATTGGATTTTAATTTTAAAAAATGTTCTAAACTATTTTTACTAGGATTCAAAGAATCAAGAGAAAAAATAGGATCACTATCACAAAAACCATTTTGCATTACTAATTTAAAATCCAAAAAATTAGAAGTAAAATTATCTAGATCATCTTTAAGTTCTATCTTAAAATTTAATATAGTTTGTTTTATAAATTCAATTTGGCTCTCAAGTTTTAGTTTTTCATTGCTTATATTATCAAGACACAAATGCCATTTAACATGATCATTTTCTATGTCTCTTTTAGACATCAAAAATTTTTCAAACTCTCTCTCCAATAAAGTAGGATCATTTAAATTTATGTTTAAATTAATATTAGAAAGTAATTTTCTTATTTTAGCCAGATTTTCTTCAATTTCTACTTCTTTTAAAGAAATTTTAGTATTTAAATCATTAAGCATTGCTTTCAAATCTGCCACTTTTTTAAATTTACTTTCAAAAGTTGACATCTTACTCTTATCAGAATAATCTATGTATTTGTTGAATAAATTTTGGCCAACTCTCTTCAAAATTTCCGAATTATTTTTTTTAAAATTTAAAACACAACCTTCCCATCGAATCTTATTTTCCTTATTACGCAAAATATCCAATTTAAGAGTATCCAATTCAGATTGCAAAACCTGAAGCTTCGAATTTAATTCTAAAATAGAATTTAAATTATTAATTTTTAATTTTTCTTTTCCTTGATATACACTATACGCATCTTCAAGATATTTAAGATTTTTTATGTCTAATTCAACCGATTGCTTATTTTCACTAAGATGCTCCAAAAATTTTTCATACAAATCAATCTTCATATCTATATTAACTTGTGAAAAAGCATTATGTGACTTTAACAACAAAGTTAATCCATTTTTATATTTTAATATCGTTTCCTCATAAAACCCCTTTAATAACTTTAATGCCTCATAATAAACATACTTATCAAAATCAAATATTGTCTCTTGTAAAGCAATACTATTAATTGCAACATTTTTTTTTCTCTGTTCTTCTGACAACTTTTTTCTTTGAAATTCCAATTGTCTCTCTTTCAAAAGCAATTTATTATAAGCTTCCTCATCAAAATCTATTTCACAAAATAAGACATTTTCATAATATAATTCCTTTACATAATCAAAATTAAAATTATCTAAGTCCAAATATTTTAATTCTTCTAAATTTTTTTGAACTTTTAAAAATTCAAAAAAAAACTGATTCTTAGCATTTAACAGTTCACTGTGCCTCCTAACAAAATTTTTTAAATCCAAAAAATCATTAGAATGATAAAATTCAAGCTTTTGATCAAGTTCAGACTTGATCTTTGTCTGCAAAAAATACTCACGATCCAATTTTTCTCTACTAGCAAGTTTAAAAGACAAATCCAATTCTAAATTATCAATTCTATACTGAATATTTAAATAATTTCTATTAAATTTTATTAACTTTTCACAAATAACTATTAATTTATAAACATTTTCAAGATTTTTTCTCAAAACTTCTATATCAATTAAATTCAACAGTTCTTTTAATTCTTTGATTTTTTTTTTATTAATATTAATCTTGTTTTTTTCCTCAGTATCCAAAAACATTAATTTTTCTCGATTGAATTTCGTAAGCTCTAATTCTTTTTTTAAAAAAATCTCTATATTATCATACTTTTTTAAATTAAAAATATTATCAATTATTGCCGTCTTGCTCTTCGGATTTGAGGTTAAAAATTCCTGAAAATTCCCCTGAGGCAAAATAACAGTTTGACAAAACTGTTCAAAATCTAATCTACAAAGACTCTTTATATAAACCAAAACATCATCTCTATTTTCAATCAAATTTCCATTACTAAGGCAATTTAATATCATTCTTTTTGGTGTTTCTTTTTGTCTTACATGAAGTTCAATAAACGACTCATAGACCTCCTCAGAAACAGTAAAAGTAAGTTTTACATAAGCACTATCAAAACCCTTTGAAATGGAATCTGAAATATTTTTATCAAGTCTATAAATTCGTGCATAAAGAGCAAGTGTAATACAATCTAAAATTGTACTTTTCCCAGAACCCGTATTTCCAGAAATCAAAAAAATGCCAGACTTCTTTAAAACAGAAACATCAAAATTAATTTCATACTCACCTTTATAAGACGCAATATTTTCAAATACTAATTTATTTATCCTCATATTCCCCTGCTCTTCCCTTCAGCAACACCTCTTCAAAAAGAGCAATAAGTTCTTCTTCCTTAAATTTCTTTCCTCTCTTGAAACCACCCATAACATCTCTTTTCAATTTTTCTTGAAAAAAATATTTTTCATCTCTACTTAATACCTCATCTCTACCAAGCAATTTACGTTCTTTTTTAAAAGACTCTTCTCCTGAATTTTCTAAATGATAATAAATATCAAATATATTAATTAAACTTGATTTTGCCAAATTATAAATTTGTTCCTCAAATTCTGCATTCACTCTCTCATTAATTTCAATTTTCAAATAACAAATATAAGAAATTTCACTCTTAATCTTATGCAAATTATTCATCACTTCTTGAAACGAACCTTTCACAAAATATAGTTTGCCAAATATAGGAAGCAAAACCTTCTTTTGCTCAACTAATTTGTCATCACAAAAAAACAAGACGTTTACATATTTTTTAATATCTTCATCAAAAGAATACTGAATCGGCGAACCCGAATAAACTATATTATCTTGTAATTTCTTAAAATTATGAATATGCCCAAGTGCAACATAAGAAAAATCATTACCAAAAACACTAACAGGCAAAATAAGATTATCGCCAATAATATCAACACCACCACTAGAAAAAAAAGAATGTGCAATTAATATTTTAGGAATATCAAAATACTCTTCAGGAAGAGATTTAAGAATATTTGCTATCCGAGTTTGATAAGCTTTTTCACAACTATCAAGAAACACACTATTATTCAAATTTATATTTTGATAATCTAAATCTACAAGAAACCTTTCATTAACATAAGGCATACACACAACAATGAATTTAACAACACCATCATCTTTTAAAAAAACCAATTGACTAGAAATTTCATCGCCTGTAACTAAAAAAAAATTAAATTTTGAAAATATCTTTTTATTAATATTAAAATAATCTCTCTTATCATGATTTCCAGTAATCAGCACACACCACTTGCAAGATGTAAAAGACAATTCATAAAAAAAATCATTTATTAATTTCTGCTCTCCAAGTCCAGGCCTCTTTGAATCATAAATATCACCAGCAATAAGCAAAAGATCAATCTCTTCATGTATAATCAATTTCAACAAAAAATTTAAAAATTGCTGTTGCTCACCAATTCTAGCAAAATGCCCAATTTTTTTACCAATATGCCAATCAGATGTATGTAAAATTTTATAAGTGCTCATAAAATACCATGCTATTTTTATTGAAAAATTATAATAATTTATACATTATGTTATATTATATATATATAAGGGTTTTATGCAACAAAAGAAACTAATAATAGTAGAATCACCAACAAAAGCAGCAACGATCAAAAAGTATCTGGACAGCTCATTTTCAGTAGAAGCTTGTATAGGGCATATAAGAGATTTGCCAAACAGTGCTAAAGAAATACCTGCAGAATATAAAAAATTTGAATGGGCAAATCTCTCAATAGATTATCAAAATGATTTTAAACCACTCTATATTATTCCAAGTAATAAACAAAAGATTATTGAAAAACTGAAAAAACTCATAAAAGAACAAGATGAAATATATCTTGCAACTGACCAGGACAGAGAAGGTGAAACAATAGCATTTCACTTAAAAGAAGTATTAGAAATAAAAAACTATAGACGAATGGTATTTCATGAAATTACCAAAAGCGCAATAATAGATTCACTAAAAAACACAAGAGAAATTGACATGAATTTAGTTAATGCCGGGGAAGCAAGAAGAATACTAGATAGGCTTTATGGATATACTATTTCTCCTTTACTTTGGAAAAAGATTGCTTATGGACTTTCTGCTGGCAGAGTACAATCCGTAGGTCTTCAATTGATTATAGAAAAAGAAAAGTCAAGAATAAATTTCAAAAAAGCCAACTATTACTCAATTACACTTGAATGCAAACATAACAACAATGATATAAGACTTAACCCAACACTAGACAAGATTGATAATAAAAATATAGCTGAAAGTAAAGACTTTGAAAACGATACAGGAGCTTTACATGATTCTAACAAAACAATTCTAATAGACAAAATATTAATGAATACACTCACCAAAGAACTCAAACAAACAAACACAATTGAAGTAATTTCAATTGAAACAAAAGAAATAAAACAAATTCCGCCAAAACCATTCATCACATCATCTCTACAACAAGAAGTAAACAGACGATTAAAAATAGGGACAAAACAAATTATGAATTATGCTCAAAAACTATATGAAAGTGGCTACATAACTTATATTAGAACAGACTCTTATGAGATTGCAAAAACTGCAAAAGAAAAAATAAAAAATATTATAAAACAAAAATATGGTGAAGAATATATAGAACCAAATGCCAGAACATACACCAAAGCTAAAATGGCTCAAGATGCACATGAAGCCATCAGACCTTCTGAAATGTTCACTCCTCCTGAACAGATAAAAATTGCAAGCGAAACAGCAAAAGAAATATATAAAATAATATGGGATAGAACTATTGAATCTGTTATGAAAGATGCAATAAAAAAACTTGGAAAAATAACATTTAGATATAAAAATCTAACCTTTAAAGCTAATTTTATGAAACTCATTTTTGATGGTTTTCTAAGAAATAGTAAAGAACATTATGAAGACAGCACAATAAACTTTTCACTTATAAAAAAAGGGGATAAGTTCGTCATATTGGATGTAAAACCAGAACAACATGAAACAAAACCTCCATTAAGATATACAGAAGCATCACTTGTACAAAAGCTTGAAAAAGAAGGAATAGGTCGTCCTTCAACTTACTCAACAATCATATCAACACTATTTGAAAGAGGATACGTATTTAAACAAAATAACGCACTAGTACCAACAATAAAAGGAGCTGCTGTCATAAATCTCTTGCAAAAATATTTTCCAGTATTAATTGAACTGCAATTCACGTCTCATATGGAAGAAAATCTAGACAAAATCGCAGTAGGAACATTAGATAAAATAAAATATCTAAATAAGTTTTATAATGGAAAAGAAGGACTTAAAAACACAGTAACTAAAGTAGAACCTATTATCAGCCCTGAAGAATTTAGAATGGTGTATGAGTATAATAATGACAAAAAATTCAACTACAAAGTTAATATTGGAAAATTTGGACCATACTTAATTTTTAATGGAAACAATTATGCAATTAATTTAACTACGCCTCTAGAAAATTTATATAAAAAAGACGAAATGCAAAAAATAATCACAGAAAAAGAAATACAACCTAATATATTAGGAGTTGATCCTGTAACGGGACTTAACGTAATATATAAAAATTCAAAATATGGAGGCATTATTCAACTTGGAGAGGATGTTTATGAGTCACAAGGATTTACAAAAACAGGCAAGCCAAAAAAACCTAAAATCATTAAAGCTAAAAAAGCTTCAATAAAAAACATCGAATATGAAAATATCACTTTAGAAATTGCTCTACAACTACTCTCTCTCCCAAGAA
This sequence comes from Borrelia persica No12, assembly GCF_000500045.1. Classification (GTDB taxonomy): domain Bacteria; phylum Spirochaetota; class Spirochaetia; order Borreliales; family Borreliaceae; genus Borrelia; species Borrelia persica. The sequence continues at coordinate 40,469 of NZ_AYOT01000146.1, forward strand.
TAGTAGGAGAACATCCAAAAACCAATGAAAAAATAATTGCTACTACAGGTATGTTTGGAGATTATATCAAAACTGAAAACGATAGCATAATATGCCCACTAAAAAAAGGCATAAAAGCATACGAAATTACACTAGAAGAATCAATTAAATTACTAGATGCAAAACTCGCAAAAAATGGAATTATTGTAAAAATAATATCTCTATCTAAAAACAAAATTGGAAATAAAATATACATTTACAAACAAAATAATAAATTTTATGCTAAAATTAAAAGGAAAAAGGTCGATTTGCCTGTTGATATTGACCTTAATCAGATAGATGCAACTTATGTTTTTGGACTAATGTAGAATATGGATGATTTTGGGCTTCCCATTTATAAATATAAAGATGAATTAATCAAAAAATTAAATACAAATAGTGTCTTAATAGTAGAAAGTCCAACAGGAAGTGGAAAAACCACGCAAATACCAAGAATAATATACGAAGCAGGACTTGCAAAATTTGGTAAAATTGGTGTTACGCAACCAAGAAGAATAGCCACAATATCAATAGCAGAATACATTGCAAAACATATTGGTGTAAACCTTGGAGAAGAGGTAGGTTATAAAATAAGATTTCAAGAAGTCATAACTCCTAAAACAAAAATCAAATTAATGACTGATGGAGTTCTACTACAAGAACTCAAAAAAGATACACTACTTGATGAATATGATGTCATAATAATAGATGAAGCTCATGAGAGAAGCTTAAATATAGATTTCATATTAGGACTTCTTAAAGATATACTAAGAAAAAGAAAAAATGATTTCAAAGTTATAATTTCATCAGCCACAATAAATACAAAAGTATTTTCAAAATATTTTAATAATGCTCCAATACTTAGCATAGAAACAATTACTTATCCTGTACAAATAATCTATAATCCACCACTACTTAATACATCAAAATCAATGATACTCAAAATAAAAGAAATCATTAGCGGCATAATCAAAGAAAAAAAAGAAGGCGATATTCTTATATTTTTATCTGGAGAGAAAGAAATAAAAGAAACAATAAAAGAAATTCATGCATTGAATTTAAAACAAAATCTAATAGTATTACCATTATATGGTCGAATGGCAAAAGAAGCACAAGAACAAATATTTATGCCTACTCCGAAAAATAAAAGAAAAATCATAGTATCAACAAACATCGCAGAAACATCAATTACAATTGAGAATATTAAGATAGTAATTGACAGTGGTAAAGTTAAAACAAACAGATTTCAGATGAAAACACATACCTACTCACTACAAGAAGTACCTATTTCAAAATCATCTGCAACACAAAGAGCAGGAAGAGCAGGAAGGCTTTCAAAGGGTACATGTTACAGACTATACAAACGAGATGAATATCAATTAAGAGATGAATATCAAAAAGAAGAGATATACAGAACAGATCTCTCTGAAGTAATATTAAGAATGGCAGATATTGGTATTAAAAATTTTACAAAATTTGACTTTATTTCGAAACCATCAATAAAATCTATTCAAACGGCAAGCAACATATTAAAATCTCTAGATGCAATAAATGAAAAAAATGAACTTACAGAAATTGGAAAATATATGATAATTTTTCCCCTAATACCAATACATTCAAGGGCTTTAGTTGAAGCAATGATGCATTACCAACAAGCAATATATCCAACAACAATTGGATTAGCGTTCTTATCAACAAGTGGCATATTTTTATTACCTCAAAATGAAGAAATAGAAGCCAGACAAGCTCATCTTAAATATAAAAATCCTCTAGGGGATTTGATAGGATTTATCAATATATTTGAAGATTATAAAAAAGCCATCAACAAAGAAAATTTTGCAAAAGAAAATTATTTAGACTTACAAGGACTTGAAGAAATTGCCAATGTGCAAAGACAACTTGAAAATATTGTAAGTAGTTTTGACATACCAATCGTACATAAACATGAAATTGATCTCGAAGGATATTTAAAATCCATAATGAGAGGCATGAAAGATTATATTTGCTTTAAAACCTCAAAAAACAAATACAAAACAATAAAAGCTCAAAACGTAGTAATCCATCCTGGTTCACTTATTAACACAGATTCCGTAAAATATTTTGTTGCAGGAGAAATTATAGAAACAAGTAAAAGATATGCCAGATCAATTGGAGTACTTAAAAAAGAATGGCTTAATGAGATCCAATTAGAAGAAAATAAAAACTCTCAAACAACCACAAAACAACCACAAAATTCCTACAAAAAGGATATCTCAAAAAAAGAAAAGAAACATTTCTTAAAAAACGAAATAACAATTGCAGGAAAAAAATTTAGTATTCAAAATGAATATAAAAACCAATTAACATTTAGCTTAAAAGAAGTTAAACAATTAATTTCAAAAGGATTAAAAAATGAAGAAGAAAGAGCAATAAAAAACGTCATTGCAAAATTGACATATGAAAATTTAACAATATTCAAAAATAAAAAATTAATAGAAATAATGCGTATAGTAAATGGTATGGAATCAAATTGGACACTTATAAAAACATATGAAAATACAAATGCCAATATCAACGAAATTGATAAAATCAAAAACATCTTAGAATGTACTATGCATTTCATTCAACATCCCAATAAAAAGTCCGTCCTTTTTTTGTCACTAAGAAGTGATTATTCTGATAACTTTTGGCTAAAACCCCAAAAAAGCTTTATAGTAGCAATTGAAGAATCAATGGATAGTATCAAAAGCTTAATTGACAATAAAAACAATATTGCAAAACTCGTTTCTATCAAAAAAACAATAAATAAAGTTTATAAAAAATTAAATTTCTTTTTTTAAAAGATAAATAAACATTATTTAAGCTAGCATCATATTAAAAGTTGATCTAAACTTAAACTAACAAATAACATATTCATGGAGGTAATATATGCATAATTTAATGAAAAATATGCAAAATCTTGGAAAAGCAGTACAAACTCCTGCTGCTGTTTTACCAATTGCTGGTTTGTTACTAGGATTTGGATATCTTATAACATCAATGACACAACCTTCTGACATTCTAGAACACATTGGCAAATTAATGGAACAATCAGGAAGCGCTATTCTTGGTAATTTACCAATATTATTTGCAATCGGAACTGGAATGGGTTTATCTAAAAATAACAAAGCAGCTGCAGCACTCGGAGGAGCTGTAGGATATTTAATTTTAAATGCAGGATTATCTACATTTAAAATAATTATTAATGAAAAAACCGAATCTGTTAACATGTCTGTTCTAGGCGGTATTATTACAGGAATAAGTTCAGCCATGCTTAGCGACAAAGTAGTAAACTATAAAATACCACAATTTTTAGGATTTTTTTCAGGACAAAGACTAGTACCAATAGCTAATGGAATGCTCTCCGTAATACTTGCTATAATTTTTGGTTTTTTATGGGCACCAATACAAATAGCCATTAATCAAATTGGAATCTGGATGATAGAAGCTGGCAATTTGGGATTATTTGTATTTGGATTCTTAAATAGATTACTAATAATAACAGGACTACATCAACTATTAAATACTCTGGTATATTTTGTATTTGGTGAATATACCACAAGTGATGGGAATATAGTACAAGGAGAAATCACAAGATATTTAAATGGAGATCCAACAGCTGGAGGATTCACATCAGGAATGTATCCACCAATGTTATTTGGATTACCAGGTGCAGCTATTGCAATGTACTTAACATCTAAAAAAGAACGAAGAAAAGAAATAGGAGGCATTTTACTCTCAGCATCACTCACCTCATTTTTAACAGGAATCACAGAACCAATAGAATACACATTCATGTTAGTATCACCACTACTTTATCTAATACATGCTATTCTAACTGGTATATCATTAATCATTACTAACATATTTGAAATACGCATAGCATTTGCACTCTCAGCAGGAATAATAGATTATTTCTTAATGTTTCCAAAATCAACAAATGCACTGTTAATAATTCCAATAGGACTTATAATTGGCATTACTTACTTCACAATTTTTATTACATTAATTAAAGCATTTAATATAAAAACTCCTGGTCGGGAAGATGATGTTAATCAAGACACTACTAAATATACTTATAATATATCCCACAATGATAATCTTGAAGCAATTATTCAAGCTCTTGGAGGCATAAAAAATATAATAAATATTGATTCATGTTTGACACGACTCAGGGTAGACGTAAAATCTCCCTCATTAGTCAATCAAGATTTAATGCATAGTCTTGGAGCTAGTGGAACAATTATCACATCAGGAAATCAAGCCCAAATAATATTTGGTGCAAGATCTGAAGAAATTGCAAATTACATAAATCTAAAAATCAATAATAAAAAGAAATAAATTTTATTTATTTCTTTTTATTCAGATCAAAAGAATGCTATAATACTCAAAATAAAACCTCATGTCTTTAACATTATCTAAAATATTATTGACTTTGCTATTAATTAATCCTTCTGTTGCAACAAATAACACAGACAAAAACGATTTTGAAAAACTATATAAACTATACATGTTATACGACTTAAACAACAATCTACCAAAAGAACTTGAAACAATAAACGCAATTAAAAATTTAAACTTAGAATATTATTATTTACTCATGGCCAAATATCTACTTAAAATCAAAAAATATGAAGAAGCAAATAATTTTTTAAAAAAAATACAAACACCTAAAGACCAAAATACAAAAAATGAAATTTTATTATTAAAACTCAGACTTAATGAAGATAAAATAAGTGAGAAAGAAATTAATGATATTTTACAAAAATACAAAGAACTAGATATAAAAATAATTTACCTGTTATATAAAATTGCAAAAACAAAAAATGATGAAATATCTTTAAAAATAAAAAATATAATATTAAAAAACTATCCTAAAAGTATTTATTCTTATAAAATAAAAAGAAATGAATAAAAAAATTTTATTTGTAATAACATTAGTTTTCATATTAAATACATTATCAGCAGAAAAACTACCCTATCCAAACGAATTACAAACAAGATATGAAATAATCAAAGGTTCTTTTAAAGAAAGCAATTATGTCATTGTTAAGATTAAAAACAAAGATTTAAAGTTTACAATATCAAAACCTATCTATGATAAAAAAACGAATAACTATTACTTTAAAGGACAAACTACAAGTCAATTTTTAATTTCTAACAAAGTAGATATTGCAATTAATACCAGTCCATACACAATGAAAGGAACTATGTTTTATCCCAATGGTTTATATATATATGATAAAAAAATAATATTTAATGCAAAAAAAGATCAGGGATTAATTATAATAAAAAACAACAAAATAATATTAAATCCAAATCACGATGAAATTAAAAATTCTGATTATGGTTTTAGTGGTTTTTTTTCATTAATCAAAAATGGAAAATACACTAAAAATTTTAAAGACAATAAACATCCAAGAACAATAATAGGTACTGATACAGAAAATAAGCACTTATATCTAATTACAGTAGAAGGAAGAGGCACCAATAATAGCAAAGGAATTTCATTAAATGAAGCAATAGACTTATCATTAAGTTATGGTGTTGACAATTCTATTAATCTAGATGGTGGTGGTTCAAGCACGCTTGTAACAATAGTTAACAATCTTCCCTATAAGCTCAATGCCACATCCAATCTTTTTGGACAAGAGAGAATAGTACCTTTTCACTTAGGAATAAAACTACCTAATCTAGAAACTTCCAACCAATATTAATTCCCAAAGTAACTTCCGTAGTCAAGCAAGAAACACTACCCGCAGAAAAAGAAGTAGGTGAAATTGAAAGTATAAATAAAGGTCTAATATAGAGACCTTTGACTTCAGGAATAAAAAGATCTGTAGCAAATCCCAAAGATAAAAATACCAAATTTTGTCTTACAGAACTCAAATCGATCGTATATTTAATTCCAACAAGAGGAAATAATGTTCTGACATATTCTTTAAATACAATAGGATAAACTCCATAAAACCCAAAAGCAAAATATCTACTATGATGACTGGCTAAAAAAGCATCTTTGTAAGATATATCAAAAATAACATAATTAGCATCAAAGTATAAATTGAAATTTATTCCATTATCTACTCTACTATCATTTTCTAAAGATATATCCATATTACTTTTGCTAGTATAATTAGTAAATTGATAAGAAAAACCGCCTCCAAAAGATAATGGATATGCAAATATTAAATCACACAAAGGAAAAAATAAAAATAATAAAAAAACATATTTTTTCATTGATAATCCTTAAACTTTCTAAAAAGACATTATATTATTAATGCAGTTGTATATCAATAATATCTATAATAATATATAAATAATATTATGAAAATAAGATTATCATCCTTAATATTTATAATATTTCTAACATGCAAAACAAAACCAAAGATTCATTTAACACAAGAATTTAAATTGCCCAAAAGCAGTATCCTAGGATTTCCCCAAAAAGTGGGAATCATAACAAAAAATTATACTATTTTTAATAATACAATTCAAACACAAAATACTAATTATGATTATCTAACAATAATTAGAAAAGATGAAATAGTTAAAATTGAAAAAATAATGCAAGATACAGAACAACACGGAATTAAAGGTAAATGGATATTAGCAACATACAAAGGTCAAAAAGGATATATCTTTAGCACAGATATCAACATAATAGATAATATAATTATTGAATAAATTAATAACATAAATATGTTAGTTTTTTAACTAACATATTTACTATCTATTTTTCTTTTTATGTCTATTTTTTCTTCTCTTTTTCTTTCGCTTATGAGTAGATATTTTTTTTAATTTTCTTTTTCTTCCACAAGGCACGCCTCATATCTCCTTATTAAACAAAAATTAAATCCAAAATGTTCTTCAAATCATCATCTGGATGAAACCACAAAACATCAGGAAGCCTATCAAAAAAAGTCATTTGCCTTTTCACATATAAAAATGAATTTTTAACTATCAAATTCATTATATCACTTAACATAGAATAAGGTCTACTCCTCCACAATAAAAACTCACGATATCCTATTCCTTTAAAAGCTGGTGTTCTCTCATCATATCCTCTCCCCAGCAAGCTTTTAATCTCATCAAGCAACCCACAATTAATCATATTTTCCACTCTAGATACTATCCTAGCTCTCATCTCTTCCATAGGCCTTTTTAAGCCAATAGCTAAAATATTATCAAATATCTGCTCCTTTTGTAAAAACTTACTAATTGGAATACCCGTTTGATAATAAACTTCAAGTGATCTTTTAATTCTATAAATATCATTTTGATTAACTGACTCATATCTCTCAAAATCGACTCTCTTAAGCTCTTCTAAAAGATAATCTTTACCCATTGTAATAAAAAGATTATTGACATAAAGTCGCACTTCTTCAGAAATAGGAGGGGTACTAGGCAATCCATACCTTAAATGTTTAAAATAGAAAGCCGATCCCCCTACAAACACAGGAATTTTTTTTTGCTCCCTTAAATTCTCTATTATTTTACACGATTCCTTATAAAAAATTCCAAGATTATACTCGTAAATAGGTTCTAAAAAATCTACCAAATGATGCTTTATATGAGATCGCAATTCAATACTAGGCTTACAAGATGCAATATCAAATTCCTTATAAACTTGAATAGAATCGACATTAATTACTTCTGCTATACCTTTGGGAAAATGAAAGAGAATGTCACTCTTCCCTACTGCTGTAGGACCAAATATAAAAACTATCTTATTTCTCTTCAATTGAATATACAAATCGCTTTGTAAAGATATCATTAAAAGCTTGACTTACCACTCTCTCATCAGAAATACTATGTTCTGCCAAAGAAATTTGATCAATAATCTGATCTGTGCGAACTATTACTGCCATCACAAGCTCATAATAGTTACCATCAAAATCTTGTATTTTTTTCAACGGGATTCTCATTCCTTTTAAACCTCCTTAATTTATTTAACATGTAAATTTCTTTTCTCTATTTCATTTTTTATCAACTCAAAAACTTTATTTGCAGACTGATCTGTCGTATCAACTATAAAGTCAGCTACATCTAAATAATTATCAACATCTATATTATACGCAGATAAATACCTCTTAGAATCATTATAATCTCTATTAAAAGTACTCATTAAAATATCAGAATACATACCACCTTCTCTGTTGATTATTCTCTCCGCCCGAATTTCTATCTTAGCATAAAGATATATCTTTAAATCGGCATCCTTTGAAAGCCAAATAGCAAGACGAGACGCAAGAACTGTATTATCTTCTTTTGAGAGTTCTAATAATTTACTATCAAGATATTCATCCCAATAATAATCATTTCTGCCAATAATTTCTTGCTCATAAAATGTATCAAAGGGTATATCCCTCTCCCTAGCAATATCATGAAAAGTATAATTAATGAGCTTTAAACCATAATGCTTTGCAAGCATTCCACTAACAGTTGTATTTCCACAACCACTTTTGCTAGAAATGGCTATTCTCATTCAATATTCCTCAGATGTTCCTTTATTTTTTCTAAATTTAATTTCATCTTCAAAACTAAATTCCTAATATCAAGATCAATTGCTTTATTGCTCATCGTTGTGACCTCTCTATGCATCTCCTGAGCAATAAACTCCAAAATTTTCCCAGATACCTCATGTTCAAGATTTTTATAAAAATTATTTATATGTGAATATAATCTTATTATTTCTTCATTAATATCTAATCGAATTGACATCTTAGCAGCCTCTTCTGCAACATTGACATCACTAAAATCATCCATTAATTTTAATAAATTTTCTTTGATACTTAAAAAAAGTTTATTATTGATATTGCCATGAGCCTCTTGTAAAAATTTTAAATCCTTCTCTATTAACGCAAGAATTGAAATTATGTCTTGTTTAATATTTTCACCTTCAAAAATTCTACTCTTATTATAATTTAATAACGTTTCTTCCAAAACTTCTTTAAAAGCATTATAGATTATTGACTGATCCACATCCCCATCATCAACAATCAAAGCCCCTCGCAAAGATAAAAAGTCACCAAGACTCAATTCATCTTTAATATTTAAATTACTATTCTGCAATAAACTATCCCTAAGACGCGTAATAGCATTAACATAATGAAGATTTAAATTAAAATTAACATTTGGCACTATTTCCTTATAACCTACATATAAAAAAACATTACCTCTCCTTACATAAGTTGAAATAAAATTTCTTATATCAAGTTCATAAGCATATAAAACTTCAGGTAATTTAAATTTAAATTCTAAAAATTTACCATTATAAGATTTCAAATTAACACTAAACATATAATTTGAAATAGCTTTTTCTAAGTGAAAAAATCCTGTCATACTTTTCATTTAAAATACCTTTATAAAAAATCATGTAAAATAAAATTATTACCAGCTCCCATTGTAACAAATAAATCATTTCTCTTTAATAAATTTCTTATAAAATCAACAGAATCGACCACCTCTTTAAAAAAATATACATTCTGATTTAATGCTCTTAAAGACAAAAACAAATTTCTAGAAAGCTCATTAGGATCACAATCTTCTCTAACTGAAAGATATATATTATGCAAAATTAATACATCAATATTACTTAAAACTTTAACAAATTCATCAAAGAGAACTTTTGTTCTTGTAAATGTATGTGGCATAAAATCTAAAACAATACGTCTGCCATTATAAAATTTTTTAAGTCCCAAAAGAGTACTCTCAATTTCTTTTGGATGATGAGCATAATCATCAAGATATATAATACCATCTCTTTCCATAATAAATTCCATTCTTCTTTTAATGCCCATATACTCTTTAGCTATAATTTTTACTCTAGCATCAAAATTTAAAACTAATTTTTTATGCTCTTTCAAAAATAACTTTAAAGCCAAAAGTGCTATTGAAAAATTTAAAACATTATGATTTAAAGGGGTTTTAAGTTTAATATCAACAATTCCCAAAAAATCAAATTTTAAAAATTTGTCTATAATTTCGAAACGCTCAATTTTAAAATCAGCCAGAGAACTAAATCCAACACTAAATACCCTAATATCTTTTCTAACAATCTTATTTTTAATATTAAGTAAATTAACTTCATCAGCATTTATTATCAATATCCCATCTTTTTTCAAGTTATTGATATACTGTAAAAAAATATTTTCAACCTCTTCATAACTTTTAAAAAAGTCAACATGCTCATAATCAATATTGGTTAAAACAATCATATCTGGCAAAAAGTGCAAAAAATGACCCTTATACTCACAGGTCTCTGCAATAAATACATTGCTTTGCCCAACAAGACTAGACTTACCTTCTAAATTTTTAACACTAGAACCCAAGATCAAATTAGGTTCCAAGCCTAAACTATGAAACAAGATACCTAAAAATGCCGATGTAGTGGTTTTACCGTGAGAACCTGCAACTCCAATGCTATAATACTTTTTAGAAATTTCTCCAATAATTTCAGGATAAGAAAAAATCGGAATACCAAGTTCACGAGCTTCCAATAAAACAGGCAAACTATCCCTATCATAAGCTGATGAATATATTAAAGCATCATAAGATCTATTATGCATTTTCAACGAAAATTCATAAATATTTTCATAATAAATTATATTTTTGCTATTTAATATATCTTCAGTCTGGAACTTCAAAGAAACATCAACACCCTCCACCAAATATCCCTTATCACTCAAAAAACAAGCAAGTGAACAAAGTCCAGAACCTTTAATGCCTACTAAAAAGATATTACTTAAATTATCCAAATCAAAACTCATTTTTTTTATCTAAATTGCCCTTTTTTTCATAAAATCTATGTATGATAACATCAATACCAGATATGTTAATTATCGTATATTTAAGCACATTGTTAATAATATAGTCTCTAAGCATTTCAGCATCATCAAGTAAATTACTCCCAAGTGGAATATCTAAGAAGAGTTTAAAAGAATAACTTCCCTGAATCTTTCTTATCTTTAAATTATAGACAATGTAATCTTTATTATATTCAGAGACACAATGTTCAATAACTTGTCTTACAGCATTTTTAGAAACAGATACTCCCCCCCCATCATCATGGAAATTAGGCTTTACAATAGAACGAATATAATTTCTTTTCTTTGATAACAACCCTTTACGTTTAAAAAAAACTCGAATTGAATCTAACAATAAATTTGGCTTAATAGATGTTATCTCAAAAGCAGCTGCTGGAACAACATGTTCGCCCATCTGTCGTGAAATTCTTGCCTTTTCTATTTCTTTTTGAGTAGAAATATCTGTTATATAAATAATCTTAGAAGAACTTGGCAAAAAAAGTCTAGATGTTATTTTATCTATCATTCGAACACTTGTTCCCAATATCAATATTTTATTAAAATTTTCTTTGCGAAGAGCCTCAACAATCTCATTCCTATGAGTATCATCCTCAAAAATAGATCGCCTTATTGCGTCAAACACATTATTCTCAAATTTAGCGGAACTTCCCGCAATAATCTTCATATTTTTTATTAAAACACCATCATCAATAATTAAAGGAATAGAATACTTATCCGCAATTAAATGGGATCTAAAGCTCTTTCCAGTACCAGCAACACCCACTAAAGAATAAACCCTAATTTTAATAAATTTATGTTTAATAGCAATTGAAATATCCTTAACTGCACCTAAAGCATTCTTAAATGTAAATTTCTTAAATAAATTCTTTAAAGTCATAAACACCAAAAATATTATTTATCTGTTCCACAAAATCTGAACCAGGTTCAACAAAAAATTCATTTCTTAAAAAGAAAGACTGATTAAATTTTATCAAAAAAGAATGTAAAAAGTAATTATTTTTCTTAAATTTAGAATCATATTTCATATCATTAATCAAAGCATGCTTATGAAAAGCACACTGCGCTCTTATTTGATGTGTAAATCCTGTTTTAATTGACACTTCAGCAAGTGTTGCATATTTAGACACCAAAATGGGTTTAACATCAGTTATAGCATTATACTTATTTAGATTATCATCTACATTCTCCATAACAAAAGTTTTTTTTACAATTTTATCTCGATACAAGAAATTTTTATAAGTCAAAGACTTTTTAATCTCACCATCAAGTAAAGCCAAATATTTTTTTGTAACAAAACCATTACTAAATGCATTACTTAGAATCCTTGCAGAATTTATATTTTTCGCAAAAACAATAAGACCTGAAGTATTTCTATCCAATCTATGTACAGCTGAAGGTTTAAAACTAAGAGAGCCAAGATTTTCATCTAAAAGATAAGCATTAATCAAAACATCAAGTGAACACTTACTTCCATGAACCAAAATTCCTCTTTTTTTATTAATTACAAGTAAATCCTCATCCTCATAGACTATTCTACTCTCTACATCTCGCGATATAGCAGCCTCATCTTTAATTGTAATATTATTTAAATTAAAACCTTGTATTAAAGGTTTATACAAATAAATTTTATCATCTTTAAAAACCCGTTGTGAAAAAGAAACCTTTAAATTGTTTAAACGAATATCACCATTTCTAATATGTTTTATTACCTTTGATTTAGGAAATTTTAGAAATTTTATCAAAACTACATCAAGTCTCTTACCATCATCATTATTTAAAACACTAATAACATTATACTTTCCAACGCTTTTAATATCCCCAAACAGCATACAACTAAATTTTACTACATTTTTGACAAATAAAATTAACTATCAAAAATGAACACACAGAAATGAAAAATGAAGGAACAATAGGATGAAAATGATAAATACTTTTTTTGTCACAAAAAATGATAAGCAAATAACTCAAAAGCCCTAAAAATTGAGAAACAAAAGCCGATATTTTACTTACAAAATTAAAATAAAGACCAAAAACAATAATAGAAAAAAATGAAACTTCTAAAGCACCAATTGCAAAAATATTTATAAAAAACAAAAAATCAGGTGGGGTTAAAGATAACCAGACTATTATTAATACAAAACAAACATTAGAAATAATGGTAATCCTTTTTATTCCTATTTTATCTTTAACATTTTTATTTAATGACAATATTGCCTTAACTAAAGTAGAAGACAATAAAAGAAGACCTGAATCTATTGTAGACATTATAGCTGATAAGAGCCCTACAAAAAAAAACACAAATACATTGGGATTTAATACTTCCAATGCCACATTTAAAATAACTTTATCATTTATTTCTAATTTAGGAAAAATAACAAGCGAAAAAAAACCTATTAGATGCATAATAACAACTAAAAATCCTATTACAAAAGTAACAATAGGAAGAGAACATCTAATTGCTATTACATCTTTAAACGCTATAAAATTATTAACAAATTGTGGTAAACCTAATATCCCAACTCCTATTAATATCCAAAAAGAAATTATATATCCCATATTTAAATCCAAATTTGATGGCAATAACAACTCCTCTTTAAGTCCTAATTGAGCCATCTTAAAAAGATTACTAATACCATCTCCCAAATCAATTAATTTTGAAAATAATAGCACAGAAGCTATGATCATTAAAATTCCCTGTATCAAATCCATATATGCTATCATTCTAAATCCTCCAAAACATACATATACAAAGACAAATAGAGAAAAGAAAATAAGAGCATCAATATAACTAATTTGAAAAAAAACCTCTAAAAGTTTAGCTCCTCCCATAAGTTGAGCTGAAATCATAAATAAAGAAAAAAAAATCAATATAAAACTACTAATTAAAACTAACGAACGACTAAGATATCTATATCCAATATAATCAATAATGTTTATGGCATTAATTTTTTTAGACTCCAAATTTAACTTCTCCCCAACAATAACAAATGAAATTAAACTCGTAGGAATTTGAATAACTGCTAAGAATATAAAAGACAACCCATATTTATAAACAGCCGAAGGGCCTGAAATAAAGCTACTAGCACTAACATAACTAGATGCAACAACTAATGCCATTACAAAAAAATTTAAACCACGATTTGCAAGAAAGTAATTACGCAAAAATGCTTTTTCTTCATTTGCTCCTCTAAACAAAAAACCAAACAAGCAATATAAAACCACAAAGACCAAAAATAAAACAAATGCTTTAATCATTTCTAAAAACAATTACAAAAATGCACACCAACAATAAACTAAGAATAGGAAAAAAAATACATGATAAAAAAAACCAAACAGGAATATTAAATATAAAAATACAAAAACAAGATAAACAAGCCGCAATACACCACCAAATAAACAAAAATAAATATATAAAACTTGCAACAAATACCTTATTTATCAATTACAATCCTTTTAAAATATTAAATACAATGTTATACAATATTGTATTACAATTACATAATATTGTATAACATCAATATGGAAAGACAAAAAAATATATTAATAGGAGTATGCGGGGGAATCGCAGCCTATAAATCAGCTTATATTATCTCAAGTTTAAACAAAATGGGACATAATGTTAAGGTCATAATGACAGACAATGCAACTAAATTCATTACCCCATTAACATTAGAGACTCTCTCTAAAAATAAAGTCATTACAAGCTTGTGGAACAGAAGTTATGAAGAAATAGAACACATAAACTTAGCAAGATGGGCTGATCTAATATTAATTATCCCAGCAACATATAACTTTATTTCTAAAATTGCATCTGGCATTGCCGATGATATTTTAAGCATAGTATTATCTGCAAGCACAGCACCAACTTATTTTGCACTAGCAATGAATAACGTAATGTACCAAAATCCCATTTTACAAGAAAACATTAAAAAATTACAAAAATATAATTATAACTTTATTGAACCTGATCAAGGCTTTTTGGCATGTTCTTTAAATGCTATTGGACGTCTTAAGAACGAAAACGATATTTTAAATATCATACTAAATTCACTCATGCCAAAATTACCACTAAAAAACAAAAAAATATTAATAACTGCTTCAAGAACAGAAGAACCATTAGATCCAATTCGTTATTTTTCAAATAAATCAACAGGACAAATGGGCTTCAATATAGGCATTGAAGCACAAAAACTTGGAGCTGATGTTACAATCATTACAGGACCAAGCAATGAAAAAACACCCTATGGAATAAACGTTATTAGAATACAAACAACATCAGAAATGTATCAAGAAGCAATAAAGATATACAAAGAATTTGACATAATAATTGGAGCTGCTGCTGTTGTAGATTTAAGACCTGATACTATTTATAAAACTAAAATCAAAAAAAATAACATAGAAGAATTTAACATTAAATTGGTAAAAAATTTAGACATCATTAAACATATAGGAAAAAATAAAACTAAAAATCAAATTGTCATTGGATTTTGCGCTCAAAAAGATGAAATTTTAATGGAAGAAGCCAAAGAAAAATTAAAAACCAAAAATTTAGACTATATAATTGCAAATGACTTAAAATATTTTGGATCAAACTTAAATAAAATTTACATAATAGACAAAAACAATGTTAAAAAATTTCCAGAAATGTCAAAAAAAGAAACAGCAAAAGAAATTTTAAAAATTTTATATCAATAATTTACTAAAAGTTTTTTTAAATATTCCGAATTGGTTGTTTTCTTAATCTCTTTAAGTTTACCGGAAAGCAATTCTGACTTATTATAAACAGCTCCTTTGATTGAAAGGTTCATCAGATTAATATTTTTACTCTCAATAATCTTAGAATAAAAATCATCAAAATTACCCTTTTTAGATGCAAACAACATAGCAACACTTAAAAGCAATTTTGAAGGTTTATGAATATTTTCCCTGTCCAAAAGATTTAAAGCAATCAAACGAGCAGAATCTATATCTTTATCTAAAAGATAACTAAATACAATAAACTTAAAGTTATGCTCAACATTAAAATCAAACATTATCTTTTCTATAGCCTCATAGCCAGAACCCATATCTACTAAAGCCTTACCAGAAACTTCTCTAACTTTTACAGAAGGATCACTTTTGATTTTATAAATTAACACCTCTTTTGACTCAAGATCATGATGATCCTTAATAGCCTCAACAGCACTAATCCTAATGTTAACATCAGAATCTCTCAAAAAATCATATAAAATATCCTTTGATTTTAAAGACACATCTCTTGAAAGCGCCTCTATAATAGCAATTTTAACATTGTGATTGTTATTATTATCCTGAAGATATAAATGGGCATTTTCTGTTATTTTCTCAGGAGCAAGATATGATAATGCTTTAATAGCTGCAGCCTTAATAGATGGATTTTCATAAATATCAATAGAGATTTCATAAAATCTATCTGCATAATCAATAACATTGGATTTACCAAGAGCAATAAGTATTGCTGATTTAACCCCATCATTACCAGAATATTTATCATAAACATCCATCATCTCTTTAGAATATTCAGGAGAAGAAAGCTCACCAAGATAATAAGCTGAAATAGCTACAACATTTCCCTCTTTATTTTCAAGAATAGAAATAAGGGTTTTCTTCAAAGAATCCTTATCACCTAATTTTTTAAGATATAAAATTGCCAAATTAATCAGATCATTAGGATACCTATTACTCTCATAATTTTCAAGAATATAATTGGCAGCATCAACACCACCTGAATACTCAAGGGCCAAAAACAAGTCAAAAATTGCTCGTTTTAGATCAATATTAAAAGTTTTTTGTAATCTCTTCTCAAGTAAAGCATTATACTCACCATCACCGGATTTTTTAAGACTATTAATAATTTCAATAACCTGAACATCAAGTCCATAGGAAATAACATCATTTACCTGCTTTACATCCAAATTCACATCTCTAGATTTAGGATCTTTAAAAAGATCACTCTCTAAAGAATTTTCTACTTTCTCTTCATTTATTTTAGTTTTAGAATCCAAAAACAGTTGAGTTTTATTTGACAATTTAGGCTTTTTATTCGAAAAAACATCAAACACAATACAAAATAAAAGAACAAAACGCAAATATCTCATGTAATATCTCGACTAATAAATTTAAAAACCTTAATAACACCAAGCAAATAATAACATAATATCAAAATAATAATGTTAATTATACCCACAACACTCAATAAATAAAAATTATTAAAGCTAAATCCTACATCCCACTGAAAATTTTTAAAAAAAGTATAAAATAAATATAAAGGAATAAGAGAAATAGATGACTTAACAAGAGCCATTGTAATTTTATTAAGTTCAAACTTAATCTCATGTCTAAATCCAACAAAATAAAAAATAATAATGCACGCAATAAAAGAAATTGATTGTGCAATAGGCAAAACATCCACCGTCTGATAATACTTAATACCAAAAACTGAGATAACAATATCAATAGCAGAAAAAATAAGATTAAAATAAAGCGGCATTTTTGAATTACGTATCGCAAAATAGTATTTTTGAAACAATCCAAAAATTGAAGAAAATAATAATCCTACTAAAAAGTATTGCAATACACTAACAGTTTTTTGAGTATCATATACGGAAAACTTACCTCCAGTAAGTAATAAATTCAAAATAGGAGCAGCCCAAATGTACATCAAAAATGAAATTGGAACTAAAAGAAAGATAAAAATATTAATCCCCTGATTTAAAATTGAATTTAAGCGTTCTTTATCACCCAAGGAAGCATATTCAGACATCTTAGGAAAAATGACTGTAGAAATAGAAACATAAAAAATTCCCACAGGAAGTTGATAATAAACAATTGCATTACTTAAAACAGAAACACTTCCAATATCTAAGGTTGACGCTAAAGCAAATGAAACTTGCTGAGTAACAATTGCTACCAAAGCCGATAAAATCATATGCGACCATCTCTTTAGAAATCTTAAGAATGACGCATCATTAAAATTAAATATTGGTCTATATGTAAGACCTATATAAATACAATTTATCATCTGAATTACAAACTGCAAAATTCCACCAATAATGACTCCAATAACAGCACTATATATACCATACTGACTAAAAAACAAATATATACTTAATATAATGCCACAAGAAAGCATAACAGGAGCAAAAGATGGTATAAAAAAAACTTTATAAGAATTTAAAACTGATGCAAATATAGATGACAAACTTATGAGCAAGACATAAAATATCAAATAGTTAAATATATAACTGGCTAACTCTAAATGACTCTCTCTATAAGAAGATAAGAAATACATAATTTGCCTAGAAAAAAAAATCATAACACAAATAATAAAACTAATACTTATGACATTAAAAGTGGTAACTCGTCTAAAAAAATTAATAGCATGCCTATCAGATTTTTGTTTCTCATGAGTAAATTCAGGCATAAAAGCTGAAGTCATAGCACCTTCAGATATAATCTTTCTCAAATTATTTGGAATATTAAAAACATAATTAAAAATATCTGCTTCAATGTTTGCTCCAAAATAATAAGAGAATACCTTTATCTTAATAAAACCCATTAAACGCGAAAAAAAGATTGAAATCATAACAATAACCGTAGAAATAGCATCTCTATTCATTCAAACAACCTTCATCATACCTGTCCAAATAAAGCTTTCTAAATTTTGCAAAGTCATCATTCATAATTGCATCTTTAACCTTTTGAATAAGTCTAAACATATAATGAATGTTATGCTCACTAGCCAACATCACTCCAAGTGTTTCTTCTGATTTAAATAAATGCCTCAAATATCCTCTTGAATATCTTGTACATAAAGTGCAAAAACAATCTTCCTCAACAGAACAAGTATCAACATTAAATTCAGATCGCTTAATACGAAGTATCCCATTATCAGTTAAAAGCGAACCATGTCTAGCAATTCTTGTAGGATTAACACAATCAAAAATATCAATACCATTATATATGGCATCCAAAATATAATGAGGCGTACCAATTCCCATCACATACTTTGGCTTATCCTTAGGTATTAGTGAAGAATTATATTCAAGAATTTCTAAATACTTCTCTCTTGGTTCTCCAACAGAAATTCCACCAATCGCAATACCAGGACTATTTAATTCTAAAATTGCTTCAGTACTTCTTTTCCTTAAGTCTTTAAAAAAATTACCCTGTGTTATCAAAAATAAAAGACCACCATATCCCTCTTTTCTATTTTCATAAGCACACAATGTACGACGAGCCCAAGAAGTTGTAATATTTGTATACAAACTTGCCTCACTATAATCAATACCATAAGGACTACAAATATCAAGAGCCATAATAATATCGCTCTCAAAAATTTCTTGCATGCTAAATACACTCTCAGGTGTAAAATAATGTCTAGAACCATCAATATGAGATTTAAAATCCACTCCTTCATCTTCAATTTTTCTAAAATTAGCTAAAGAAAAAACTTGAAATCCCCCAGAATCTGTTAAAAAATTTTTATTCCAAGTCGTAAAATTATGCAAATTTCCATATTTTTTTATTACATCAATACCAGGTCTTAAATACAAGTGATAAGTATTTGCAAGCATCAAATTACATCCCAATTTTTCAAGCACATCATGCTTTAAAGCTTTCATCACACCCAAAGTACCAACAGGCATAAAACATGGCGTTGAAACCTTGCCATGAGGAAGTTCAAGCACACCAAGTCTTGCATTTGAATTTTTATCATTTTTAATAACATTAAACATAAATTTAAAAAACCTACTACTTACATATAAGATTATAAACAACAAAATTAATAATAATAAATAAAAAAGTGGGTAATGCACTTGCAATAAATATAGGAAGATAACCAAGATCCGCTAAAAAGTTAAATACAACGATTGACAGAATATATAAAGCTGAAAATGCAAGACTATTTAACAAACTCCATATAAAAATATTTTTTTTAAAAAAAAGACTTATAAGACTTACAGTAAAACTTAACAATACTAATCTAAATGAAAAAAATACTCTATTAAAAAGATCAAACAAAGCCTCAGAATAATCTAAATCATCTCCTATTAAATCCCCAATCCAGACAATAAGCTTTGAAAAATTCAATGTTTTTGAAGAAAGCCTAATTATTTTAATATATCTAGGATCTAAGTTCACAATATTTTCTCCATCAAGAACTTCATGATAGTTTTCTATAACATCTCGCTCCACTTTATAAAATTCTCTAACACCATAAAGAATCCATTTAGAATCAACCCACTCAGCTCTACCTATATCATACCTTTTCTTAAAACTATCATCATGATCTTTTAAAATAATCATCAAATCAGTAATAACATTAGTCTCAACATTAAAATGCTTAATATTATAAATTTCTCGTGCAAAATTCTTAATAATTATATTTCTATCATTTACACCTTTATTACCCATTTTAATTTTAAGAAATGCATCTCTTTCTGATACAGTATCTATAACCACATAATTATCAAAAAAAAAGAGTACCACGGAAACAGCAAAAGCAAGCATAATTATTGATCTCAATATCCTAGCAACCGAAATACCACAACTAAAGAGACCTAGAATTTCATTTCTCATAGAAAGATTTCCAAGAAGATTAGATACAGCAAAAAGAAAAGACAAAGCAATACCATCTGAGCAAGCTTTGGGAAATAAAAGATAATAAACATAAGCAATATCACTAATACTAAATTCATGTTCAAAATAATTAAAAAGATTCCCAAACATATCAAAAAGTATCATTAAGGTCACAAACATAAAATTCATCAATAAACAAGTCAGTAATATATTATTTATAAAGATCTTATCTACTTTCATCTCTTTAAAAGTCTCAAAAACAGTATTAAACCTGCAATCAATAAGAAAACATTTGGTAAAATAACGATAAAAAAAGGATTTGGAGCATATTGAAAAGTATAAGCCTTTCCCCCCATAAACAATGACCAATAGGCAGAACAAATAAGAACTGAGATAACAAGTTCGAGAATGATAGAATACTTCTTATTTGAGTACATACCCATGCCAAAAGCCAAAAAAATAAAAAATAAAACAGATAATGGCAAAGTAATTTTTTGATAAAATTCCAGATTAAACAAAGCATAATTTTTATTAGCAAGCACATCTTCATAAGGAGCATAATTTATACTCAAATTATAAATATAATTTAAATTTTCAAGAATAGAATTCTCATCGAAAATGTTGTTCTTATCATACAAATAATTTAAATAAATATTTGAAAAATTCACATTTAAAAGCTCTTCTTCTAAATTATTTTTTGCATCCAAATCTCTAACTATCTTATTTTGTCTAACAAGAAGTTTGAAAACATCTCTTACACTCATCTGAGATGGCGCTACATAACTTAATACCCAATGATCACTAAAAGTAACTTGATCAATTGAATATTTCATACGATCAGCATAAAAATAATCATAAAATCCCTTTTCATTTTCTGTTAAAGCAATGGACAAAACATCATTTAAAATAAAATATACTTGGTGATTTTCCTTTTGAATCTCAAGTTCCCTTGCCATAAATATTCTATCATAACCTTTAAGTCTAGTATTATCAAAAAAAGTAACATTCCTGTATCCTGTCTCAGATTTTTCACCCGATACAAATATCAAATCTCCATATTGCTTACTTGAATAAGGTTTTAACACTAAATGAGGTATTTCTTCTTTAATTTCATTGAGAATTTTAAGTCTACCAATTGACCCAAGAGGAAGTAAAAAATCATTAATAATGAAAGAGATTAATACAATAATTACTCCTAATTTTAAAAAAGGAATTAATAAATGAAAAACAGATATTCCAATTGATCTAAAAGCCAACATTTCATTATGAATTTTAAACCTATAAATGGTAAGTATCACTGAAAGTAATGCAGCAAATGGAGGAGAGAGGGCAACTACCATAGGAAGTGAATATATGACATAAATAAACGCTTTAAAAAAAGGTACATAATTTTGAAGAAGTATTCTCATAAAAAAAAGTATTTGGTTAATGAGAAAAATAAAGAGAAAAAACAAAAAAGTAACAACAAAATACTTGAAAAATTCAGCAATTATATAAGATTCATAGTTGTTTTTTAATACTCTCATTTACAAAAACCAAACCATTATTTAAAGTACCAAGTATAACATAATCATCAAAATTTAAAATTTTTATTAAATTTAAACTAATAAGTCCATCACTAGGACCTAAATAATCCCAACTATCACTCACAGTATCATAAATTAATAGACCATGCTCAAAAGTCGCAAACAATAGTTTGCTATCTCTAATTTCCATATCAAGAAAATATCCAATGTTAAAATCATTATTAATATCATATCTTACATACGTATGATTATCTAAATTTATCCTAAAGAGACCCCCTCCATAAGTTCCAATATAATAATCATTATTATGCTTTTTCATAAAATTAATATTTCTCTCACTCTCTACTTTAGCAAAAAAATCTAAATGTTTAACATTATTAAAATCATTCAGATCAATGCTATAAATAGCCTTATTCATTGTTCCAACCAACAATAAATTTTTCTCTTCATTTAAATATAATGATGAGATCCTATTAGAATCAAGTTTAATATAACTCCACTCACCTACATCAGAATAAAACCATAAACCAGAATTTATGGTTCCAACAAAAATTCCATCCTTAACACTCAATAAAACCTGTATGCTACCCAAATTCACTTTCAAAGGTGCCTTAATTTGTTTAACAGGTCCTTCCAAATCATCAATACAATAAAGAAGATTATTTCCACCAATATATATAGAGCCTTTATGCTCTGTAAAACCCTTTAGACCATTTAAAAAAATACTTTTTTTATCTTTAATATAAACTTTATATTCATTATTCTTAATATCATACCTTAAAAGACCACCAAATATATTGGAAACAAAAATATTATTCCCCAATATAAACATATCAAAAATGCTATTATCTAAAAATCCCAAAGCCTCTAAATTTAAATAATTTATACCAAACTTATTATTTAAAAAGTTATAAATTCCACGATCATAACCCGAACTAAGAGAAGCTTTATTAACTTCTTTCAATGCAGATATTGCTCCTACTTTATCCTTAACAAAATATTTAAGCTCAGCAACTCTAAGACTAGCATGCGAATATTTATAATTTTTTAAAAAATTATCAAAATGATACTCAGAAAGATCATAAATTCCCATACCATAATTTAAATATCCAAAAAATAAATTTGCCTTGGCAACCAAATCTTTAGAATAATTTTTTTCATCAGCTACTATTTTATTTAAATAGTAACTGGTTGTACCAAAATCTTGCTTAGCATAACTCTCTCTAGCACTTTTAAAATAAAGACTCTCCTCCTTTAAAAAAGCGTCACTTAAAAAGAAAGATTCATCATCTTTAAGTCCCAATAGATAACCCCTCTCATGAATCTCCAACTCAGCAACATCTAAAACATCTGATTTGTGATTATCCTCTATAAAATCAAGAGAAATTTCAATATTTTCATTAGTAAGACACGACAAAAATAAAAATAAGCTTAACACAATAAGCCTGCCTTTTAAAATATGGTTTATACAATCTACAAATATCATAATATCCTATTAATCTCTAGCTAATTCAAGCTCAATCTTTCCAAATTTATCAATATCAGATATTCTAACTTTAACCATCTGTCCCTCTTCTAATCTTGACACACGAATACCAAATGTACTTCTGTTATCCCTTCCATATCTAGAATGTCTATTGCTGTACCTAGAATGCCTCATATCACCATATCTATCATCTCTAGATCTTGCTCTATTGCTTAAAAAACCTTCTTTAGTAGGAGTAAGTTCAATAAAAGCTCCAAAACTATTAATTTTCTTCACAATCCCTTCATAAACCTCACCAACCTTAGGTTCTTTAACAATGCTCTCTATTTTTGCTTTAGCTTTTTGCATCTTGAAGTCATCAGTCCCAAAAAGAGTAATTCTACCATCTTGTTCAATTTGAACTCTAACTTCAAATTCATCTGTAATTGCTTTAACTGTTTTACCAGTAGCACCAATAACAAGAGAAATTTTATCAATATCAATTTGCAACTGAACAATTTTAGGTGCATTCACAGATATATCATTTCTTGATCTTGAAATTACAGAATCCATAATAGATAGAATATGCATTCTCCCAATTCTTGCCTGTTCAAGAGCATCTCTCATCAATTGTTTTGTAACATTTGAAATTTTAATGTCCATCTGAAAACCAGTAATGCCATTCTTAGTGCCTGCAACTTTAAAATCCATATCACCTAAATGATCTTCTTCTCCAAGGATATCACTCAAAATAACATATTTATCATTACTACTAATAAGTCCCATAGCTATTCCCGCAACTTGTTCTTTAACAGGAACTCCAGCGGCCATTAAAGACATACTTCCAGAACACACGGTTGCCATTGATGAGGAACCATTTGATTCTAATATTTCAGATACCACTCTAATTGTATATGGAAAATCATCTTTTTTAGGCAACATAGCTTCAAGAGATCTTTGTGCTAAATGCCCATGTCCAATCTCACGTCTTCCAGTCATAAGTCTACCTGTCTCACCAACAGAAAACGGCGGGAAATTATAATGAAGCATAAAATTAAGACGCTTATCACCATCAATATCGTCCATTATTTGCTCATCAATACTCGTACCTAGCGTCGTTACAGCCAATGCCTGAGTTTCACCTCTTGTAAAAAGAGCAGAACCATGCGTCCTCTTTAAAAGGTCAACCTCAGCAACAATATCCCTTATTTGTGTAGGAGTTCGACCATCCGTTCTAATATTATTTTCTAAGATTGATTTTCTAACAATTTCTTGTTCAAGCTCATCAAAAGTTTTGTAAAAAAGACTCTCATTCTCCTCATTTATCTGCTCCATAGAAACAAAATGTTCATATGCTTTCTGTTTAACTAACTTTATAGCCTTATCCCTATTAAGCTTTCCCTTTACAAAACAAGCATCTTTAAGTTCAGAATAAATTAAATTTTTAAGCTCATCCTTAAATTCAAAAACCTTTTCTTCATAAGCAAGTGGCAATTTTTCTCTCTCACCTATTAGACATATAAATTCTTTCTGAAGATCACAAATTTGCTTAATATACTCATTAGCCTTATCTATAGCAGCAAGCAACACTTCCTCGCTAACTTCATTAGCACCACCTTCAACCATTGTAATGCCATCCAAACTTCCCGCAACAACAATATCTAAAGCAGAATCCTGTATTTCATCAAAAGAAGGATTTACTACAAACTCATCATTTAAATAAGCTATTCTCACAGCTGCAATAGGACCATTAAATGGAATATCTGACAAAAAAACAGCCGCAAAAGCAGCATTCATCCCCACAATATCAGGAGGATTCATTTGATCCGTAGACAAAGTCGTAGGCACAATCTGAATTTCTCTACCAAATCTTTTATCAAAAAGTGGTCTCATAGGCCTATCTATCAATCTAGAAACAAGCACTTCTTTATCTTTTGGTTTACCTTCCCTCTTAATAAAACCTCCAGGAATCTTTCCTGCAGCATAATATTTTTCATTATATTCAACAGATAAAGGAACAAAATCTAAATTTTCTTTAACTGAATCTGAACAACAAACTGTAGCAAGAACAGTAGAACCACCATAAGTAGCAAGAACTGCCCCATTTGCTTGCTTAGCTAACAACCCTGTTTCCAAAATTAAATCTTCTCTGCCTATTTTCAATTTTAAAACTTTTTTCAAAACCAACCCCTCATTACTTTCTAAGTCCAAGTTTAGATATTAAGGTTCTATAAGCTTCCAAATTCTTTTTTTGATAATATCTTAATAAACTTCTTCTCTGCCCAACTAACTTTAATAAACCTCTCTTAGAGCTATGATCTTTTTTATTATTTTTCAAATGTTCTGTTAAATATCTTATTCTATCTGTAATTAACGCTATTTGCACTTCAACTGAACCTGTATCATTCGAATTCTTTCCGAATTCTGTAATTATTTTTTGTTTCTGTTCTTTACTAATCATAAAAACGGCTCCTATACCATCATAGCAAAGCCTAAAATAGACCATCTTGCTATAATTAAAATCTTCAAAGTAAATTATAATATTTTTTTACTCAAATAACAAAAACAGTCTAACGACTTTCTTGCCAAAGAATTACGCAAACCTAATCAAATTCATCATCAATAATAATTTTAAAGAATATCCAACTATAAAAATCTTATTTCACTCTTATTTAGCTAAAACATTGCAACAAAAACTAATAATTAGTATCTATAAATGAAAAATATCAAAAAATAATAATATACTTATATTTATTTAAACCAATACCATAAATTACTGCCAATATATCTTCATTTTTAGATTTCAAAATTTTAAATTCGCCAATATTAATCAAAATATTAATATAAACACCATTTTTAATAAGCTTAATCATACTACTGCCAACATAAATTTTCTCAAAAAACTTTAAAGATTCTACACTAATTAAAGCATTATCATTAAATTCTTCAAAAAAACAAGCATCATCTAATTTAAAATCACCAACCTGAGTTCTCTTAAGACTCTTTACATAAGCACACGATCCTAAAGAAGACGCCAAATCTCTTGCTATGCTTCTAACATAAGTACCCTTAGAACATTTGATCTTCAATTTTAAAATATGAGAATCAATATTATAATCTAAAATATCAATATCATATATATTTACCCTTCTGGCTTGCAAATCAAAAGACTGTCCACTAAGAGCAAGTTTATACGCTCTTTGTCCATTAACATGAATTGAAGAAAATTTAGGTGGAATTTGAGAAATTTCACCTATTAAAGATCTAATACCAAGCACTATTTCATCTAAACTGGGAACATAATCTGTCGTACTTACTATTTTACCATTAGGATCAAGTGTATCGGTTTCAACGCCAAACTCAAATTCAGATATATACTCTTTATCTAAAGATGTAATATAATTTGAAAGTTTAGTACATTGCCCAATTAAAACAATTAAAAGACCACTTGCAAATTTATCAAGTACACCCGTATGCCCAACGCGACTTGTAGAGAAATATTTTTTTACAGGATAGAGAGCCTCATAAGAGGTTATTCCAACTTTTTTATTTAACAAAATAATTCCATTCATCAAATTTTACTATTCTTCACCAAAATCTAAATTTTCAATTAGTTTATTAACATAAAAAGCTTTAGAAATAGTATCATCTCTTACAAAATTCAATTTTGGAGTATTTTTAACTCTAATACGTTTAGCAATTTCTCTTTGAATAAATCCCTTAGCATTATTTAATGCTTTAACAGCATTATCCAAAGACACACCTTCTTTAATAGAGCCCACAAACACCTTAGAATTAATTAAATCATTTGCAATTTCAACTCTTACAACAGTCAAAAACTCATGTACTCTAGGATCCTTAATGGCTCTTGTTAGTATTAAATTACCAATCTCTTGAATCAATAAACTCTCAAGTTTTGATTTTCTTATTGCTTTTTCCATACGTACACACAAACAAAACAAATTGTCAAGACTCAAAACGTCTCTTCACTTTTTTAATTTCAAATGCCTCAATGACATCACCTTCTTTAATGTTAAAATAATTATCAATCATAATTCCACATTCATACTGAGCACTAACTTCTTTAACATCCTCTTTAAATCTCTTTAATGAAGAAATTTTACCAGAATGCACTTGATATCCTTCTCGCATAATATTAGTTACAGCATCACGCTTTATGCATCCTTGCGACACATAACATCCAGCCACTACCCCAACCTTAGGAATATTGATAACGGCACGAACTTCAGCAAATCCAATAAACTGCTGCTCAATATCTGGTTCCAACATACCTTCAAGAACTGATTTAATATCATTAATTGCATCATAAATAATATTATATTTCCTAATTTCAACTTTTTCTTGATCAGCTAAAAATTGTGCTTTTGCTGTAGGCCGTACATGAAAACCAATAATAACTGCTTCACTTGCTGCTGCGAAACTAATATCAGTCTCTGTTATTGCACCTACTGATGAATGAATAACTTTGACCCTAACTTCCTTATTAGTCAATTTTTCAAGAGAATGCTTCAAAGCCTCAACAGAACCCTGAACATCTGCTTTTAAAATTATTTTAAGTTCCCTTAACTCTCCCTCCTTAATTGAATCATAAAGATTTGACATGGTAACTTTTTTTACATTTTTAGCATCTTCATATTTCTTAAGATCTTGCCTCTTAGAACTAATTAATTTAGCTTCCTTTTCTGTCCTTGTAACCTGAAATGGATCACCAGCTTGCGGAATTGATGAGAAACCTAAAACGCTAACTGCTTTTGCAGGACCAACACTCTTAACAGATACTCCTCGCTCATTAATTAATGCCCTCACCTTACCATGATATACTCCTCCAACAAAAGAATCTCCGATAGAAAGAGTTCCATCCTCAATTATAACGGAACAAACCACTCCCCTACCCATATCAATCTTAGCATCAAGAACCCTACCAATGGCCCTTTTAGTCGGATTTGCTTTTAATGACATTACTTCGGCTTGCAAAATAATCATATCAAGAAGTTCTGTAATACCAATATTTTTTAGAGCTGATATTGCAACAAAAATCGTATTTCCACCCCAATCTTCAGGTATCAAATCATACTCTGAAAGCTGATGCTTAATTCTATCTATATTTGAATCTGGTAAATCAATTTTATTAACCGCAACTATAATAGGAACACTCGCATCTTTTGCATGATTAATAGCCTCAACAGTCTGTGGCATTACTCCATCAACAGCAGAAACAACAAGCACAACAATATCGGTAACTTGCGCCCCTCTACTTCTCATCATTGTAAAAGCTTCATGTCCTGGAGTATCTAAAAACGTTATTTCATGCTCATTATAATTAATAGTATAAGCACCAATATGTTGAGTAATTCCCCCAAACTCAGTTTGATTTATATCAATATTCTGCAACACTGATAAAAGTCTAGTCTTTCCATGATCAACATGTCCCATTATTGTAATAATAGGTGGTTTTGCAACCCTCTTACTCTCATCATCCTCTTCCTCTTCTATTACTGTTTCATCATAAATTGAAACAACATTTACTCTAGAACCATACTCTTCAACCAAAATAGTAGCGGTATCCGAATCGATCTTTTCATTAATAGTAGCCATTACGCCTAAGGTCATTAATTTAGCAATTAAATCTGAAGATTTTAAATTCATTTTTCTTGCAAGTTCAGCAACAGTAATACTACCCATAATATCAATTGACTTAGGAATTGGATTCGCTAGATTTTCTTTCTTTTTTTTCTGAAGCTGTTCAAAAACTTTTTGTTCTATTGTCTGACTTTCAATCTCTTCCTTTTTCCTTTTATAAACTTTTTGACTCTCTTGCTGTTGTTTCTTTTTTTCACCAAGTTTTCTGTTAAGAAGACCTTTATTATCAGAATCAGCAGGTGGTGATATAGAAACGCTAGATACAACCTTAGTTCTAATTACCCTTCTAAACGAATGGAAAGTAGTATTACCACTATTACTATTATCTCTATTATGAGTATAGTTTTTATTAAAGTGTCCCCTATTGCCCTGCTGCGTCCCAAAATTATCTCTATTATCTGAATGAAAAGAAGAAGACCTCACACCACCTCTAGAATAAGAATGTTCCCTATTATCTCTATTGCTGTTATCCCTATTATGAGTATAGTTTTTATTAAAGTGTCCCCTATTGCCCTGCTGCGTCCCAGAACTATCTCTATTATCTGAATGAAAAGAAGAAGACCTCACACCACCTCTAGAATAAGAATGCCCTCTATTATCTCTATTACTATTATCCCTATTATGAGTATAATTTTTATTAAAGTGTCCCCTATTGCCCTGTTGCGTCCCAGAACTATCTCTATTATCTGAATGAAAAGAAGAAGACCTCACACCACCTCTAGAATAAGAATGCCCTCTATTATCTCTATTATCATACGAATACCCTTTACCAGAAGGTTGACTATTCCATGAATTCGAAGTTCCTCCAGCAAAATCATCTCTAGACTTACTTAATTTTTTATCAGTATGAGTTACAACTTTAACCACCTTCTTTCGTAATTTAACAACCTTAATTTTTTTTTCATCTTCACTACGATCATCATCAATATTTTCTGACAAACTATTACTCCTCTTCAAATTCAAAACTAAGCCCTATATTGCAACCTGGACAAAAAGTCATATTCTCATTAATCACAGCCCCACACTCAGGACAAAGTAAGTCTTCCTCATCTGTCACACCTTCAACAGACTCATCATCATTAGAAATTATCACCATTCCCTCTTTTAATATCCTATTTATTTCTTCTTGTTTTTCATAACTTATTCCCAACTCAAAAAGCTTGTCTTCACTAACATTTAAAAAATTATCAATATCATCAAGTCCAGCTTCAATCAACTTAGCAACAATATCATCATCAAGAACCTTAAGTTCGCTAATTTTGTTTATCTCTTCAAACTCATCTTCTTGAACATTATCCTGAATAATCTTGTCAAACATTTCAAAAGTCTCTTGCTTAAATTCTCCACTCGCCTTCATTGCTGCAAATTGACTATTAGTTTTAACATCAATCGCCCAATCAAGAAGCCTATTTGCAAGTCTAACATTTTGTCCCATTTTACCTATTGCAAGCGAAAGCTGATCATCATTCACAACAACTAAAGCTTTATGCAAATCTTCATCAACAATATATACATTATCTATCTTAGCTGGTGTTAGAGAATCCTTAATAAATTCCTTGATATCTTTAGAATAAGGAATAACATCTATTTTCTCTCCCTCAAGCTCCTTAATAATTGATTGAATTCTAACACCCTTTTGCCCAATACAAGGACCTACAGGATCAACTTCTTCTTTCTCAGAATAAACAGCAACCTTAGTCCTATAACCTGGATCCCTTACTATTTTATGGATCTTAATAATCCCCTCTTCAATCTCAGGAATTTCAAGAGTAAGCAATTCTTCAATAAATTTAGGGTGAGTTCTTGATAAGACCACCTCTATTCCATTTCTTCCTTTTTTAACACTATAAACAAGAACTCTAACTTTATCATTAAGTCCATAAACTTCTCTTGGAGATTGATATTTCTTAGGAATAACACCATCTGTACTACCAAGATTAACATAAAGATCTCCATTTCTATTTTGTTGGACATAACCAATAACAATTTTATGTAATTTATGCTTAAATTCTAAATAAAGTTCATTATCTTCAATTCCCTGTAAGTCACTTTTAGTTCTCTGTTTGGCAACCTGAATTGAAAGTCTATCAAAAATCTTAGGATCAATTTCAACATAAACATATTCATTATCTACAACCTCAAATGCTTGAGCATCATCCCTTAATATTTCAATTATACCATTTTGAACTTCATCCACAATCTTTTTTTTAGAATAAACTATCAAGTCTCCAGTATCACCATCAAATTTAATTAAAGCATTATCACTTGTTCCAAAATACTTCTTATAAGCTATTATTACGGATTCCTTCACCGTTTTTCTAATAGCATCTATACTCATTCCACGCTCACTAGCAATATTGGCAATCATTTGACCAGTACCCTTTATCATATCCAAGACTCCTTTAAGACAATTTAGCCTTTTTGACATTACTATAAAGAATTTTTTCTTCTTTATCTTCTGTTTTAAAAATAAAGCCATCTGTCTCTGCTCTTAAGATAAAACCTTCTTCAAAATCATTCTTTAACATCAATTTAATCTTTCTACCCTCAAAAATCTTAAACTCCTTATCACTCTTAATTTTTCTATTTATCCCAGGCGTAGAGATTTCTAAACTAACATTATATTTAAGAACCGCTTCTAATTTCAATAAAATCATCTTATGTAAATCATAAAGCACATTAATCCCGAAATTATCACTTTTATAAAGAACCACCTGAATTCTACCTCCACCCTTTTTTC
This sequence comes from Borrelia persica No12, assembly GCF_000500045.1. GTDB lineage: Bacteria > Spirochaetota > Spirochaetia > Borreliales > Borreliaceae > Borrelia > Borrelia persica. Next base: position 72,323 of record NZ_AYOT01000146.1, read on the forward strand.
TAAAAGCATTAATTTCTATAATTTCGATTCCTAATAGATATGTTACATCCTTTATTAAATTATAAATTTCACTATTATCAGCAATTTTAATCAATCACATCCCTAAAAAGAATAAGGCTCTTTTTAAAAGAACCTTATTAAATAATAATAATCAATCCAAGCTAAATTTACCATTAATGTCAATAAATGTCAATACACCGACAATCAACTATACTCTAGCAATTGACAGCTTTATCACATCACAAAACCAATTCTCTATAAGGATATTTTTACAAAAAGTCATCGATGTTCCAGTTGTAACAATGTCATCAATAAGTACAACTCTCTCAAATTGCATATCCTTATATTTTGACTTTAACTTAATCTTATTCTCTAAATTACTATATCTTAAATTTCCACAAAGTAACTTTTGACTTTTACCCAATCCCCGTTTAAAAACATTGATATAATTGATTCCTCTCTTACGCAATAAATTACCAATATATTCCATATGATCAAAACCATAAAAAACCTTTCTTTTAAAACTGCAAGGCACAGTAACAACCAAATCAAAATTAACATTCATCAAGAACTGAAAAATCGCATCTGCAAACAACTTACCAAGTAATTTTTGTCCATCACTCTTATAAGCAAGAATTAATTTTTTATACTCATCTTTATATTCAAAAAAATACCAAATATCATCTCTCAACTCAACATCAAAATGAAAAAAAGTAACGCAACTCTTACAAAGAGCATTTACATAAACATAATTTCTATGACAACAAGAACAAAAAGGAAGAAATATACTTTTAAAAACGGTCCAATTCCATATTAACATCGTTTCACGTCTTAATCTTTAATATTATTTCATTTAACAAATTCATTGCTTGAAAAGGAGTAATATTATTAATATTTATTTGAGAGATAAACCTCTTAAGTTCAAAATAAGTATTAAGCTCCGATTCATAACTTAAATTTTTTTCGCTTAAATTCTCATTAACAACAGAAGTAACTGTATTAAAAAACTCCGATACACGCAAATGTTCTCGACTAGCTAAACTTTTAAGAATAATATTAGCTCTCTTAATAACTTCTAAAGGTATCCCAGCTATTTGAGCCACATAAATTCCATAAGAATTAAGAGAAGGCTTTTCTTCAACTTCTCTTAAAAAGATAAGTTCATCCTCTTGTTTTTCTATTTTCATTGATAGATTAACAAAAGCATCATGATTGATAGCTGAAAGCTCATGAAAATGAGTTGCAAATAAACTCCTGGCTTTAATACGTTCTAAAATATATTCAACGATTGAACATGCAATAGCAAGTCCATCATTAGTACTAGTACCTCTTCCAACTTCATCCATAATAATTAAACTATTTTGGGTTGCATTTCTTAAAATATTAGCCGTTTCATTCATCTCTACTAAAAATGTAGACTCACCTTTTGAAATATTATCACTAGCACCAATTCTACAAAAAATCTTATCTGTAATTCCTATTATAGCCTTACTAGCAGGCACGAAAGAACCAATATGTCCCATTAAAACAATTAGTGCAGTTTGACGCAAATAAGTTGATTTTCCTGCCATATTAGGTCCCGTAATTAAACAAAAATATTTTTCACTATTCATTTTGACAAAATTTTTAGTAAAAGCTTCAACTCCTCTCATATAATGCTCAACAACAGGATGTCTAGCATATTCAAGAATAATTTCTTTATCATTTGTTAAAATCGGCCTTACATATTCATTTTTTCTAGCTAAATATGCAAAATTAGAAATTACATCAATATACGCAAAAAATTCAGCAATTCTTTTAATAATAGCACTATCTTTAACAACTCTTAAAGCTATCTCATCAAACATTTCCTGCTCAAGAGCCAACAAATTATCTTCAGCATCATTAATATCCCTCTCAAGTTCAATAAGTTTATTAGTCTTATATCTCTTAGCAGCATTTAAAGTTTGACTTTCGATAAAATGAGTCGGAACTTGTTCATAATAACTTTTTGTAACTTCAAAAAACAAACCTCTAACATTGGTTCTTTTAATCTTAAGACTATTAATTTTATTAAAATCCCTCTCAAAATTAAGATAATCATCGATATACTTATTTGCATTATTTTTCATTTCTCTTAAACGATCAATCTTCTCATTATATCCATGCTTTATAAGTTCATCTTGCTCATCTGAAATAGAAATATCAATTAAAGAATAAACTTCCTTTATAGTCTTTTCATCATTAACATCAAATACCCAATAATTAAAAGAATGTTCATTAAACAATTTTTTTACTGAAAAAAATGTCATCAAAGTTTCTCTAATAAACAAAAAATCTTTTTTTGCATATTTTTTCATCTGAAGTCTTGAGATTATTCTCTCAATATCCCAAATATTACCAAAAATATCTCTCAACTGCATACTTAAAGTAACATTATTGTTTAAAAACTCTACATGAAATAACCTATTATTAATTGCATCAATATCTAAGAGTGGATTTAATATATATTCTCTTAAAAGTCTCTTGCCCATTGGTGTCTTACACTCATTTAACACTGAATAAAGAGAATAACAAACTGTCAAATCATTATTATTTTTAACAAGTTCAAGATTTATTTGAGTAACATCATCAAGAAACATATACTCAGAATCATTATTAATATTAATAGTATCAATATTAATCAATAAATTTTTCAAATTATTTTTTATATAATCTATTATCAAAAAAGATGAAATATAATAGGGCTCATTCTCTTTAAAACCAAGAACACTTAAATTCAAAATATTAAAATGTTCTTTTAATGATTTAACGGCAACATCCTTGTCTAAATGCCAATGGGGAACTTTATTAACTAAAAATCGATCAAGAGCAAGTTTTTCTAAATATCCATAGTAAAAATCATCAGAAACTATTATTTCCTTTGGAGAATATTTTTCAATATCCCGCCTTAATTTTCCTAAAAAATCTCCTTTATAAAGTATGATTCCCAGCTTTGATGTTGATAAATCTATATAAGAAAATGAATAATAATCTCTATAGTCACTAATAGCCACCAAATAATTATTAACATCATCTTGTAAAAAATCTTCATCAACCACAACACCAGGACTTATAACTTCAACAACTTCTCTCTCCAGTGGACCCTTAGGATCAGTTTGCAAGCCTTGCTCACAAATTGCAACTTTCCTGTCAAGTAAAATTAATTTTTTAATATACTCTCTACTAGTATGACAAGGAACTCCACACATAGGAACACTTTCTCTTTTAGTTAAAGTTAAACCTAAAAGCTTACTTCCTTCAAGAGCATCATCAAAAAACATTTCATAAAAACTACCTACTCTAAAAAACAGAATAGAGTCTTTATATTTCCCTTTAATATCTAAGTACTGCCTCATCATCGGCGTAATATCTTTTTTCATACAGACAATACTCAAATTATAATTGATATTATTAAAACTTTACAATATACTTAAGATTATCAAAAGAATGAAAAATGGAAAAAAATACTTCTCAAAGCAATATCTTTTATGTATGTAAAGGCGATTCTGTTTTCATAAAGCTAATTAACAGGTTTACTGCATTATATTCTGTTAATTTTAAAACATTTATTAAAAATAAATTTATCAATAACAATGATAAAATAAATAATTTATACATAGATTTATCAGAAACACAATATTTAGACTCAACTTTTATGGGAGTATTGCTATATATTGAAAATAAAAGCAATGAAAATAAAAAAAATTTTAAAATAATAAATTCTAGTAAAGAAGCACTTCAAAACTTAAAATCTCTTGGACTTGAAAAAATATTAAAAATAGAAAACAGAAAAGAAACATTACATAAAAATGACATGCAAGAATATTTTTGTTTTAGCACACATAAAAATACCCTATTTAAATCTATGCTAAAATCACACATTTTACTTTCAAGCCTTAATAAAGGCAACAAAAAAGAATTTTGTGCTCTAATTAGAAGACTAAAAAAAGAAAATAAAAATTAAAATCAAGAATCACTTATAGCAAAACACTACTTTTCATTCAAATACTTAATAACATCATCAGTTACATCAACCGTACTGTTATAATAAAGAATATAAGGATTATCCTTTTTCATAACTAAAGAAATACCATTACTCTCTGCAACATATTGAATACCTTTAAGTATCTTGCCCCAAAGCATACCATCACTATTTAGATTATTGATATTAATTTGCTTCTGTTGCTCAAGATTACTTTTAGCCAAATTTTTCAGTTTCTTAAGTTCGTCAATCTTTAAATTATACTGATTACCATATAATTTAGCATTTTCTAAATCATGTAGATCAACAAAATCATCATACATTTTTCTTAAATTTTTAATCTCAGAATTCAATGCATCTATTTGCTCTTGATAACGATTTTTCAACTGCTCAAGGTTGGACTTCAATTGAGGACTTAAAAATCCAATTACAACTTTCTCAAAATCCACAATGCCAACCTTTGTAACATTAAGTGACAAAAGATTTAATGGAAAAAAACAAGCAAATAAAAACACGATGAAAGCCATAAAAACCTCCCTACAAAAACTACCTAAATTATATCAATATCTCATATCAATAGCTAAGAAAAATTTAAATCCTCCAAAAGAATTATAATACCTATGAACGCCACTATTATCAAAATAAAATGGATAAGCTACCACAAAAGATAAAGGCATCTGAGGCAAAATACTTCTAATCCCAAATCCCCAACTAAAAAGAAAATCACTAAAGGGAACAAATAAAGCATTTTTATTCCCTTCAAGAGAGTAAGAAGCCATATCTAGAAATAAAATATCCCAAACCAAAATATTTTTAATTACAGGCATTGAAAACTGAATAGTATTTACAAAAGAACTATAAATATTACTCAAAGTTCCCCATCCCCTGGCAATCATAAAATCTTCACTAATAATTAAAAGATGGTGCGGCTGTGCCTCTATTTCGAAACCATTTCCAAGAGGTGGTAAAATATTTGAATAAACACTTCTAAAAGTCAAGATTAAATCAAGAAACGGAGCAAAAACATCCTGATAGCCTAAAAGGGAAAAATATCTCTCAAAAGTTGTTGTAGATTTTGAAAAATGACTCTGTCCAAATAAAAATCCACCAAAAAAATCAAATTGTTGTTTAAACAAAAAACCATTATTAGCTAAAGACTGAGAATTTCTTGTATCCCATGCAACACTAACTCCCAAAGAATTTTCAAATCTAATAGTATTATAATTGTCTCTTAAATAATAACTTGAAGGTCTATTAACATTATCATCATAATATACATATTTTAAAGCTGTCTGAAGAGTTCCAACAAATGACTGTCTTCCAAGATAATTAGAAAAAGCATAACCAGTAAACCCACTAACACCAAACTTAACTAAAGAATAATTCATAACATTAAAATCAGAAAAATTTTTAGCATTAGTATATGATTCCAAACTTACAAAAGGATCTGGTACTCCTTTTTTCCCTGAAAATATAGGACCATTAACATCCTGATAAGCAGAGTTTATAGAGTGTGACAAATCAAGAAATCCTCCAATAGTCCATCTAATTTGCATAAACCAATCATCTTGAAACATCAACCTAAAACTTTGTTCAGAAAAAGAAAGATTAAGCTTTGCAGACAAAGAATACCCTTCACCTAAAAAATTAGATTGTTCCCACTGTCCAAAAACTGAAAATGGAAACCAAGAATTAGTAACACCACCAAAACTCATACCAAATCTAAAACTTGCTGTCTCTCGTTCTTCAACAAGAAAATTTATTTTCATCAAACCTTCAATATTACTTGGAACAACATCGGGTATTACATTTCCAAAATAACCAAGCCTCTGCAAATTAAGCATTCCCATACGAAGCTTTTCCAAACTGAAAACATCTCCCTCAACTAACGGAATTTCTCTAAGTATTACATGAGAAGCCGTTTTATTATTACCTGAAACAGTGATAGACTCAATATGTGCTTTATCCTTTTCTACTATTTTAATAAAATAATCTACAAACTCATCTCTTATAGTTTGAGAAGGAACAATCTCTGTAAAAATATAACCATCGGAATAATATTTTTCTCTAATTTTTGCAAAATTCTGTTCAAATTTTGACTCATCAAAGACATCTCCTTCATTAAAGGTCACTAAAGATAACAATTCCTCCAATTTAAAAACTAAATTCCCAACAATCTCAAATTTACCAAATTTAAAAACATTACCTTCCGAAATAAAATATTTCAAGTAAACTTCTCTCTCCAATTTTTTAGGATCATCAGGAATACGTATATCTACAATATTATTTACAACTTTTGCATTAATATACCCATGATTCTTATAAAAAGATTCAATTCGAATTTTATCCTCATCAACATTTGATTTTAAATACTTGCCATCAGAAAAGAAAGATGCCGATTTAGATGCCAAATACTTTCTAAGAATACGACTCTTAAAATTCAAATTTCCTTCAAAAGAAACTTCTTTTACAACATATTTAGGCCCTGCATTAATTTTAAATACAATATCTACTAAATTATTCTCTTCTTTTACCTCAAATGTAACAGCAACATCAAAATACCCAGAATTTTGATACATCTCTTCAAATTTAACAACAGTTTTTTTTACCTTTGCAAGATTGAAAGCCTCTTTCACTTTAACATTTGATTTATCACGTAGTTCACTATTCCAAAAAATTCCACTATCATCAACAAAAGTAACGCTTTTTACTAATGACTTTTCTTTTACAAAAAATACAATTACAAGTTTATCATCATCAATTTTAAATTCAGGCCGAATAAGTCCATCAAAATAATCAAGAGCATAAAGATCAACTTGTAATTTATCAAAAAGTTCATCAGAATAAGTTTGCCCCAAATAAGTATTCAAGACAGTTTTAAGATCATCTTCACTTATATTCTTAAGTCCATTAAAGTCAATACTTTTTATAATCTTGCCCTTATAATTTTCTTGAGAATAAGATAAGTTAAATACCAATAAGAAACAAAATATAAAAATAAAGGTTTTAAACAACTGCACTTCAAACCCCTCACATCACTCAATCAGTATTTAAATTTCCAGAAAATAGATATTTGATTGCCAAACCCTCCAAAACCACGACCATATTTCATAAAATTATAATCAAAAATATAATCAACAAAAAAGAACGGCGAATCAAGCTCAAGACCAATATTGACACTAAAATTTAAATTCTGAGAAAATGGCGTTATTTCATCTACCAAAAATTCAAATCCTGCCTTAACAAACACACCATCAATAATATATTTACCTGCTTTAACATTCGTTTTATCAAGAACACCTGCAAACGTAACTGGACTTCCCAAGATACCAACAGCATTCCTCAGTATATCCGTTTTTATACTCAGTAGGTCTAATTTTAATACAGAACGTATATAATCTTCAATAGGTTGTACTATCAAATCAATAAGAATATCACCAGCTAGTCCAAGTGCCATTTCAATCGTATTTGTACCTGCTGACTGCAACCCATATTTAGCCCCAATTATGTCATTTGACAAGAGATATTTAATTTGTTGCTCTGTTCGAGCAGGATAAGAGGAAAAACTAAGATTCCACAAACTTAAAGGACCATCCATAATCAATGTTATAGCTAAATTTTCACCACCATCTTTAATCACATTTCTAGCCTCAGTTTTTACCCAAGGATCAAATTTATTTTTATTCTCATTAAAAGATATGTATGACCCAACCTTAAACATAAATCGCTTATTATTATAATTAAAAGAACCACTTGCAATATTTAAATCACCTTTAAGGATAAAATCATCTGTCTTAGTATCAGATTTAATTTCAAGCTTATTTCCTCTCGCAATAATAGCATTTAAAAAAGAAATTTTATTATCAGGCCAATGAAAAGCAACATTACTATCAAAAGTAATTTGAAGATCCGTAATAATATCTAAACCCTCAGAATCGGCACTAACTGTTTTAACATTCTTTGATCTTCTATAAGGGTCTATCAATAAATCAACAATAGAATTTTCAAGCAAATAAACCCAGGCATTAGAGACATTCAAATTTCCCGTAAACTTAATTTCTTCAGAATTGCCTTCAATCAAAAAATCACCTGAAGCATGCCCAACAAAATTTATAGCAACTTTATCAAAATTAATAGGTACCCCAGAATTACCCAAAACATCAATCTTAATCTTATAATAGTCAACAATACTATCACTTAGAAAATTAAGATTCAAATTAGCGGCAACATCAACATCAGAATAATAATCTAAATTAAACCTATTTTCGAGAATTACTCTATTATCCTTAATAAAAACCGGTACATCAATTAAATCTAAGATCCTACTATTTCCATATTGTCTAAATGATCTTAAATATTCAGTACTGATCGAACCATATAATATCTGAAATTGTCCATTAAGATTTGGATTATATAGATCACCATCAACCTCTAATTCTCCAACTACATCAACATCATAAAGAACAAAATGTTCCTTAATACTAAAAAGGGATTTTGACGCCAATAAATCTTCTGTAATTAATTTTGAATTAAATTTAATATTTTCAACATTGCTAATAATTCTATTTTTTAAAATCTTACCCGTTGCAATAAAACTAAGAGGCAAATAATCATTCAATCTAAAATTAAAATTGCCACTATCATATTCATATAAACAACTAATCAAATCATATTCAATTGATGATACCATAAATCTCTCAGCACTATTTTCAAATTCAATTGTAAGATCAGAAAGATTATCATCCTTATATATTAGTTCTCTTAATGAAATCTCCCCATCAATTTCACGCCTTAAAATTCCAAGTTCTTCTTCAATTGAATGTTCTAAAACTTGAAAAGTTGCATTCACTTTTGAGGAGAGAAGATCACTATTAACATTTAAATTAGAAAGTCCAATAGAATTTTTAATATCATATCTAAAATTGCCTGCCAAAATTTCTCTCTTATTTTGACTTGCCTTGATATTATAAATATTAAGATTATCATCAACAAATCCCAAATTTAAAGAAAAAGATGTAGGAATACCTGCCAAAGACATACCATCTGTTTCAAGATAAGCATTAAGAGAATACTTTAAAAAATCACCATCTTTAAAATTAAGTATAAAATTACCATTAATCTTCCCACTTAAAAATGATAAGAATTTTAAATGATTAAAATCAAATCCCTGAAATTTACCAGCAACAAAAGAACCACCATCTTCATTAGTATCAATCCCTAAAAAATAGCGCTCTGAATTTAAAGTTGAAAATAAATTCAATTTACCACTAAGCTTATCATCTAAATCTAGATTTCCTTGTCCTTGCAAATTTGAATTTTTATTTACAAATTTAATGTTTGAAAGACTAACTTTTCTGTCTTTATACAAACCCTCAAAACTAAAATTAAAATTAAAATTAGGATTAACAGCAATTTTATTTAATCTAAATCTGGTAAGCATAATACTTAAATCATCTGTTATTCTTTTATAATCACCGTAAGAATTCATATTTAATAAAAATTCAGAATCGCCATTATAAAAATGAAAATCATTAATATCAAAAAAACAAGCTATAATTGAATCAGAATAAGTTAAATTGATTTGTGCCTTAGGTGAAAGTTTTAAATTAACATATCTATCCTTAAAATTAAACTCAAAGAAAACGGGATAATCTTTATTTAAATAATTAAATTTAGTATCTATCTTCAAACTATCATCAAACAAATATATCAAAAAATTAGAATTTACATTATAATCCCCACTATTATAATTAAAATATTTTACCTCATAAGCATTTCCCTCTCCACTAGCATCAAACATTAAATTAAAATCATCTAATTTTGAAAAGAAAGTAAACTTAAGACTATTTAATTTACTCTTAGTATAATCAACGATATTTAAATCAAAATTTGAATTCAAATTTAAATATTTACCCGATAAAAAATATCCAGGAATGACTTTATTTATAGAAGCTTCTGGTATAATATCTTTTAAGAAAAGCATAGGAAATTCTTTAATGCTTACATTAAAATTAAAATTTTCTTTATTAAAATCACCCTTTAAAAAAATTTTAGAATCATTGTTAACAAAATTTAACAGATAATCAACATGAACATTATTTGAAGCAAAATCTGTTTTCATATTTAAATCCCTAATTTTCAGTCTGCCAATTCTAAAATCATTAGATTTTATACAAAAATATTGTTGTTCTTTAGTAAAATTCAAATGCCCATTAATATCATTAAAATCAAACACCTTAGCTGACCTAAAATTAAGTTTTCCAATTGGCACCAAATCCTTTAACGAATAATAACCCTTATAACCAATAAATCCTCTCTTAAGCTTTACAAAAGCATTTTGTATATCTGCAATCTCTTCATTGCCCTTAATCTGTACTTTAACACCCTGAATTTCCTTACCTGTAATATTAGCACTTGAGGATGAATTTAATAAAAACGCATACCTTAAATCTTTTTCATTAAAATCATAAGAAAGTGCAAATTGACCATTTAAGCTTGCATCAAGATAATTATTATAATCTTGCAAGTTATCATTAAGCTTTATCCAATCTAAAAGGTTAATATCAAAGAACAAAGTATCTAATCTTAAGAAATTTTTATTAAAATTATATTTTAAATTAAAATCCAGATTTTCCCTTAAAATATTAAAAATTTCAACATTACCCTTTGAATAATTTATTTGAAACCCCTGCTCAAGGAAAGTAAAATAATTTGTATTAAATTCTAAAAAATTAAAATTAACATATCCATCTTCAAGATCTTTTTTAAACTTACCTTCAAAATAACAAACTGAACTAAAAATATTTTTGCTATCAACAGCAGAATCTAAAATTTTATTAGAACTAACATTAACAACAAAATTAAATAAAAAATCATCATCAATAGTCTCTAATGCAAAATTATTAATTTGCAATCTTAAAAGCTTATCAGAAGTTAACTTAAGATTTATATTAATTTTCTCTAAATGTACGTGAAGGCTTTCAGAAAAACTCAACATCTTGCCTATTGTACGACTAGGACTCTCATCATTTAATTCTAATTTAACAGAACTTGAACTTTGAGATTTAAAAATCTTAAAATCATCTAAATCAAAATTTAACGTGCTACCCTTAACAAAAATATCTAAAACAATGCTTTCATTTCCTAACAACAAATTAAATAAATCTAAATTAACCTTAACAGTATTCATCAATATTTTATCTTGCTCATTTAAACTCAATTCCAAATTATCTATTTTGATTGAGGACAAAAAATAAGGATCGATTTTATCATACTTAATCTTAAAACCCAATTTTGCTTCAAGATAATTCATAATAAAAAACCTAGCAGAATAAACTTGAAATTGAACAAATAAAATAAAAATAATAAGAAGTGATAAAAACACTAAAATTGAACAAATAAAAGATAAAGCAATCTTATTCCTTACAAAAAACAAATTCATATATCTATTAATATATATTATATAATACTTACAGTAAGTATCTAATTACTAGAATATCTAAGGAGACAATTTTTGTGAACAAGATCCTAAAAAATTTTTATTGTATAGAAGGAATTGATGGAAGCGGAAAGACAAGTATAATCCAAAAATTACAAAAACTCTGTAACAATAAACTTAAGTACCATTTTACAAAAGAACCATCACAAGGAGCAATTGGCAAATTCATAAGAAAGCAACTCACCAATTTTAAAAATCCTTTAAGACAAGTATCACTCGCACATCTATACGTTGCAGACAGATATGAACATCTATATAATACAAAAAACGGAATAATAGAAATACTAAATAAAGGACAAACAAAAGTAATAACCGATAGATATTTATTTTCATCTATAGCATATCAAGGAGAATTGGGATATAAACTAAATAAAGACTTCCCACTACCTGAAAAACTTTTTTTTATAAGAACAGATCCTAATATCGCATTTAAACGTATCCAAAAAAATAGAATACAAGCAGATCTTTTTGAATTTGAAGAAGCCAAATTCAAAGAAATCAACTCTAGATATATAGAAATGCTTCAAAATTTTGATACATTAATTGATATTATATATATTGAAAACTCAAGTGAATACGATCTCGAAATAAGTGCAAAAAAGATTTTTGATTTAATAAAATTTTAACATCTAATATAACTAATAAAGGAAGGATAAAAACATGTTTAATAATAACCTTTTTATATTATGTTCAATAATATTTTCAGGTCTACTTATCACCAACGTAAATGCATCATCAAAATTTTTCTACGCCGAACAATGGTATGTAATTTTCAATGAAAATATGAAAAGAAAACCAGACAATTATAAAAGAAACATATTTTTTTTACAAAACGCATTAAAATATCCATTTGGTAACCCAAATTATTCTTTATCAAAAATAACAACAAGAAAAGAATGGGATAAATATAAACTTCTATTTAAAATGCATGTAAATTTGCTTCTAGTTAAGCAACATCTATATTTAGGTGATCTATTTGACACAAGACATTTATATTTTTATAAAACTCCAAAAAAAGATGGTATCCTTAAAAACTTAAATCAAGCTGCAATTTTTTACAAAACAGCTGTCTCTTACTACGAAGAAGCCTTAAAATACCATAAACAACTAGACAAGTATAAATTTATAAAAATACAAAGTGATGGAATAACAAATTGGGAAGATGAATATCATAGAATTGCAATGAAAGAACTTAACTACCATGACATCATAAAACGAGAATTAATACGCATTGAAAGAACAAAAGAATTTTTTCAAAAAAGACCAAATTACTATTAATATTTTTTAAAAAATCCCTTTATACTCCATTGAAATAATGACTTTTTGAATATAATCCTTACTAAGTGAAAATTTATCAACAAGCTCTCTAAAATTTCCTTTACTTAGAATATTATATTCCAATGAAAGTGTAATTAAAGCTCTTTCTGCCAAAAAAGGTAATCTCAACACATTTTCTAAAACGGCAATATCATATTTTCCTCTAAATTCAATTAAAAGAGACTCTTTGAAATTTGAATTTTCAATATTACTACTTAAATCAAGAATTTCCTTCTCAAGAAATTTTTTATCACCTTGAATGTATAATAATGCAAAAGGTTTAAGAATAGTAAAAAAATATTCTCTACCAACAAGATAATGATGCTTAAAACACCTTGTAGCATAATTAGGATAAATAGCAGATTCAACTATCTCATCACCACCAACAATCAATAAAGGATCAAAATAAGGTGCAGCTATTTCTCTACCCTCATAAAAATAATATCTGTATGTCAAAAAAGATTCACCCATACAATTAATATGTTCACAGTAAGCACCAAGACGACAAATTTTATCTGAATATTCTATTAAAAGCTTAGCTGTGTTATTAAATATTTCTTTTCTAAAATTATAAAGTAAAGTAGGAAGTATAAATAATACATTTAAATCTAAAGCTATTTTATTTAAAATAAAGACCAAACGTTCATCATAAAAACAAGTCTCATCAATAATAAAAGTTCCATATTCAGGATTATTATCTATCAATTGTCCCACATCAAAAGAATTACTAGCAAAATCAACACCATCAATTTTATCACTTCCACCACCTCTATAAGGAATAACATTTTCAGGATAATCCTTAAATCTTTTCTTATCAAGAATATTTCTAATAAAAAACACATTGGCTCTGTTTCTAAGTCCCTTAGTGATAGAATCCAAAACCTTAGAAGATTTATTTTTAATAATAAGAGAATCTTTATAAATTTTAGCAGCATATTCTGTTTTGCCACTACCCATAGGACCAATGATAAGCATTAAATTTAAATTGTCTTTAAAATCAAAATGACTAATAGAAACAATATTATCAAGTTTAGACTGAGTATCGCCACTAACTAAATTCAAGTAAAAGCCCATAACAATCAACTCCAAAAATATTAAGTTTACTTACACAAATATAATAGAATCAAAAGGAATAGTAAGCTGCAAAGGAGCTCCTAAATATCCAGAAAACAATCTTTTAACATAAAGTAATAAAATAAGTACTCTCTTATTTTTAATATATCGAAAATCATAAATAAAAATTTCATCATTAGTTCTAAAATTAAGTTCATCACCAAGACCATTTGCAAAAACCTTTGCAACCCTATATTCTCTTCCAGCAACCAAATTCAAGTTCAAACCTAAAAAAGCTCCCAACACATTTTTAAAAGAATCTTTTTTAACAATATTATCCACAATATCTTCTGGACGATTTTGTGGATATAAATAACTCTTATACTCTTTATTATTTCTTTTATATTTAATGCTTACCATAGACTTTTTTTGCAAAATATAGTACTGCAATTCTCTCAAGCTATCAAATTTTAAAGAATTAACACTCAAAATAGAATCTCCACTTCTAAGTCCACCAATATCTGCAGGAGAATTAGGAGCGACATATGATATTTCCAAATTGTTCAAACTTTCCGAAAAAGTACAACCTAACCACTTATTCCTCAAAATACCACCTCTATACATAAATGGCAATACTTTTAAAACCCATTTTGAAGGTATTACAAAATTAAGACCTTGAGTATACAAAATACCAGCAAATGTAAGTCCAACAAATCCCCCATCCTCATTGACAACAGGGCCACCAGAATTCCCCTGATTGATGGCAGCATCAATTTGATAAGAATCACCCACCGATAACAAGTTTCTATTCTTTCCAGAAATTATTCCTGAAGTAATAGTCTTCTCAAATCCCAAAGGAGAACCCATAGCATAAATCCTATCTCCAATACTAATATTTGAAGAATAATCTAAATTAAATTGATGATCTAATTTAAAAGAGACCTGAATTAATGCAAGATCCATTTCCTTTGAATAAGCAATAACTTTTGCAGGCAGCTTTTCACCCTTACCCCTTGGAAGTTTAACATAAAGATTGGAAACCCCATTATAATTACTATTCACCTGAGAACTAATTACATGATAATTGGTTAAAGCATATCCTTTAAGATTATCAATAACAAAAGAAGAGCCCAAAGCAATATTCGGTACCCTATTACCATTTAAAATCTTAGTACCCATATCCACCCAAACCGTCAAGACAGCTGTATCAAGCAAAACATTTTTTGAGGGGGATTTTTCTTTAATAACAAAATTTTCCAAAAAATCAAAATTATCATCAAACGAATAATATTTTGCAAAAAAACTTGCAAGCATCGGATCTTTTTGTCTCAAACTCTCAAGATGTTTTAAAACCAATTGTTTTTTACTCTCAGTAAGCATGATACCAAACAAATTTAAAGTCTCAAGCTTAAGCAATGCTTTCTCATAATCTTGTTCTTTATAAAAAGTTAAATACTCACCTTTAATTCCAGATAAAGCTTTATCCCTTAAATCTAGAATACTCTGATCTAGTTCAACACCACTATTTTTTAGACTATAATAACTTGAAAGAGCAAATTCAAAATTGTTATCTTCAATATGCTTATTTATACTATCAGATGGCACATAATAAATCTGTTTATCATATATATCTTTTATTGTGCTGCACGAAAAAATTAACATAATAATAAAAATTTTTCTATGCATCAATAATTTTTAAAAGCTATTTAATGTTACTATAGATATCTAAAGAATCATCTAAAATAACCCTTTTAGCTTTTAAAACTCCTTTATCATAAATTTCTACATAATTAAACTTTCTAGAATCATTCATTTTTCTATAAATTGAAATTAAATCTCCAAAAGAGTAATTTCTAACCTCAACAATATCAGAATCATTAAAAATTTTTTTGGATATTAAACTTTTTCTAATATTAAAAGATGAAACTAATCTTGGACTTAAATTCAACATAGTAGGAATAAAAATATCTGGAACATTGGTTATTAAAAAATCATTAACACCTATATAATCGAAATTATAACCAAAATCATCAAAAATTTCATAACGAAAAGAATTTAAAGCAAAAGTATAAACAGTTTTTTTATTTGGATTATTAACCTCAATCATACTAACATAAGGATAAACAGAATAATGAACATTATAACCAAGTAAAACATTTTCATAAAGAACGGGAATTTTATCATTGAAATAAACCCTATTAAAATATTCTTTATCTAAATGTAAATTTGAAGCATAATTTACTATTTGTGAAAAAAAACTTACTAAAACTCCATCTTTAAATATTGCAACATTATTTTTATCATCTACACAATACACACCAGATAAATTTTTATAATGATTTAAAAACTCTTTTCGTATATTAGGATCGCCTAAGAGTTCATAAAACATTTTATAATCACGCAGTGTACTTGGTGGATTCCCTTTAAAAAAACCATAAGCCTCATCAGGTGTCAAAAGCCTATATTTAAGCAAATACATACCCTGAACACCGTTTATTTGTTTACTTTTATTCTTAAGAAAAGTAAACAAAGCAACAGTATTAGGTTCACTCAATTTTGTACTTTTAAAAATAAAATCAACATTTTTAACTTCAAAAAAAGAATCGTCTTTTAATTTAAGTTTGGCAAAAAGACTTGGAAAAAACTTATCTTCTTTTAAAAACCATTTAAAAAACTTCACATCATCACTATATATAGCAAAAGCACTTGCTAATACTTTATTAAAAGTACCACTAAAATCTTTAAGTCTATTGGAAGCCTCAAGTCTCATGTAAATCAAATCTTTATCACTTTGTAAATCACCATCCAGCTTATCATAACTATCAATAATTTCTCTATTTTTAGAAATGTCCTCATTTTGCTCTAAAATTAATGAAAAATATTGGAGATACAAATCCCTAGGTTTTACAAATGTAAAATTATTAACATTTATAGCTGTTTTTAATAAATAAATTCTATCTAATAATGAAATATCATTTCTCAATGAAAGTTCATAAAGAGAATCAGAATTTCCTAAATTAAATTCAAGAGAACTATAAAGCATATCAAGACTTCTTTGAATATCACCAAAAATTTTAGATTCACGTAAAAGAATCCTTGATATATCTTCGTCTCTCTTATTTAAATTAGCATTTAAATTTACAAAAAATAAAAATAAAAATACAATTTTCAAGACAACCACAAAGACTCCTTAAAAATTTGTTCTATCCATTAATTACCTCTTGCTTAGATTGCTTTAAACTGAGCTCATAATCACTTTCAATTAATTCAAAACCCAAAAGCTCTCTTACCTCATTATCTGTTAAAGTCTCTCTTGCAATCAAGGCCTCTGCAAGTTTAACTAACTGATCCTTATGCTCCATTAAAATATCTGATGCTTCTTTTAAACATCCTTCAAGAATTCTCTTAACTTCCATATCTACTCTAGCAGCAGTACTCTCAGAATATGCTTTTGATTTAGAAAATTCTTTTGGAAGAAAAATTGGAGCCTCATCATCTACCAAAAATATAGGACCTATATCCTCCCCCATACCCCACTCTGTAACCATTTTCTTTGCCAAATTAGTAGCTTGCATTAAATCATTCTGCACACCAGCTGTAGTAAAACCTAAATTAATCTGCTCACTAGCATAACCACCATAACATATCTTAATTTTATCAAGAAGTTGATTTTTATTGATTGAAAGTCTATCTTCTTTAGGAAGAGAAAAAGCAACACCAAGAGCTCTACCTCTAGGAATAATAGTAACTTTATGCAAAGGATCAGCATGTTCAAGATAATAATGAAGCAAAGCATGTCCAGCTTCATGATAAGCCGTTTCAAGTTTTTGCCTATCAGTAACAGTCATAGACTTTTTAGCAACACCCATAAATATTTTATCTCTAGCTTCTTCCAAATCATGCATCAAAATCTCAGATTGATTATTTCTTGCAGCAATTAAAGCACCTTCATTAATCAAATTCGCAAGATCAGCACCACTAACACCAGGGGTAGCTCTTGCTATTACTTTTAAGTCAATTTCTTTTGCAAGTTTAGTCTTTTGAGCATGTATATTTAATATTGCTTCCCTTTCCTTAATATCAGGCAAAGTAACTGCCACTTGTCTGTCAAATCTACCAGGTCTAAGCAAAGCAGAATCAAGAACATCAGGTCTATTTGTTGCTGCCATCACAATTACATTAGTATATGTACCAAAACCATCCATCTCAACTAACAACTGATTAAGAGTTTGCTCTCTCTCATCATGACCACCACCAAGTCCAGCTCCACGACTTCTTCCAACAGCATCAAGTTCATCAATAAAAATTATACAAGGAGCACTTTTCCTCGCATTATCAAAAAGATCTCTCACACGACTTGCTCCAACCCCTACAAACATCTCAACAAAATCAGAACCTGACATATGAAAAAAATTCACTCCTGCTTCTCCTGCAACGGCTTTAGCAAGCAAAGTCTTTCCTGTACCAGGAGATCCAACCAAAAGCACACCTTTTGGAATCCTTGCACCAATTTTTTCAAATTTTTTAGGATATTTTAAAAATTCAACTACCTCTCCAAGTTCCTGCTTGGCCTCTTCCTGACCAGCAACATCTTTAAAAGTAACCTTATTTTTCCCTGGTTCATATTTTTGAGCATTGCTTTTTCCAAATGAAAAAACTTTCCCTCCACCGCCTTGAGTTTGACGAAAAATAAAGAAAAAGAAAATAAAAAATAATATCCAAGGCAAAGTTTGAAGCACAACGCCAATTAAAGATGATTGACTCTTGCCAGCACTTACTTCTACCCGCTTGGCTTTAAGCTCGGCAAGCAAATTAATATCAAAATAAGGAATGTTAGTAGAGAAATAAGATTTTCCTAAATTTGAATTCTTAACTATAAACTGAATTTGACTCTTATCAATAATTATAGCTGATTCAATCAAACCACTATCTAAATAAGTTTGAAATGTACTATAAGGCACGTTCTTATAATTTTCTCCGCCACGCATAAAATAAGACATGAATATTGCTAAAATTAAGAAAACAATAACAAGACCCAAAATCCAATTTTTATTCTTCTTTTTGTTATTAGATTTACCATTATTATTCAAATTATTATTGTTAATATTCATTCCTTTAAAAATCCTCCGAACAAAGATATATTAATTTTTTTAAGAATATTCTTATCACTCCACATTAAGTTTAAAGTATTTAAATCAATAATTCCAATTATCTTATCATTTAATACTAACAACATTAAATAAAGTGGATTATACCTTACAAACTTAGAAAAAAACTTCTTTGATTGTAACTTTTTTTTAAAAAATTTATGCCTAAACTCATAAGAACAACATCTCAATGTTAGTATAGAATTATCATCACACTCCAAACATTCTAACAAAATCTCACCCAAAGATAAACTATGATATTCACTAACTCTTAAAAAAAAATCAAAAGGATTACGCATTTCCACAGCTCTCCTAAAAATAAGATTAACCTTATCTCTACGTCTTTCCAAAAAAAAATCATTACTACAAAATAAAATATTGCTCTTTTTATTATCAAGACTTACTCTAAAAATTTCACCTAAAGATTCGTATGATAAATTTGATACAATTCCTTCTAAATTTAAAATTTTAAAAATACTTCTAAAAACCAAATATTTTGGCAAACTAAAAAAAAGTATAGCATCAAAAGAATAATAATAATTACCTTTACTAAAGGGAAGAAAATTTTCTCTGTCAAAATAATTGACAAGTTCACTTGAAAAAGTAGATATTCTCTTTAAACTTTTTTCATACCCTTTAAAAATTTTTTTAACAACAGGAATAAGATTATTTCTAATTTTATTTCTTAAATACAAATCTTCATGATTAGTACTATCAATAGAATAAACAATATTATTAATAGAAAGAAATTTTTCAATCTCCTCTCTTGATACTTCAAGTAAAGGCCTAATAATGCAATTATTTATAACTGGAATACCAGAAAATCCATCCAAAAATGAACCTTGAAAAAATCTCATTATTAAAGTTTCAAATTGATCATTTTTATTATGAGCAAGAGCAATATAACTAGCCTCATTTTCATCAAAAGCTTCTAAGAGAGCATTATAGCGATATTTTCTGGCCAATTCTTCAACTGACACACCAAATTGTTTAGCTTCTACTTTAATATCCTCATCACACCTCTTTATTTGATAAACAATATTATGCAACTTACAAAAGTTCTTAACATGCTCTATTTCTAAGTTTTGTTCAAACTCTGATCTCATATAATGCGCAAAATAAAGAGCAACAATATTATTACTTAAGTATTCCTTTAAATGCAATAACAAAACAGTAGAATCTGCACCCCCAGAAAAGGCAACAATTACTTTTTCTTTAGTTAAAGAATTTTTTTTATAAAAATTTTCTATTTTTGTTATTATATTATCCCAAACCATCAAAAACTACTAGAATTAATAGTCGCAATCTTATGTTCAAAACTCAATTCATCTATACCCAATACTTCTTCACTTAAAAAAGCAAATACATTTTTAATACGATCAAGTTCACTATCATTAAATTTGGAGAGAACAAAATCCTTAAGACTAAAATTATCATTACTATTCCCAACCCCAATATAAAGCCTACTATACTGAGTACTTCCAAGACTTGCAGAAATAGAGCGAAGTCCATTATGTGTAGAAGCACCTCCTACCTTTCTAAGTCTACACTTTCCCAAAGGCAAATCAACATTATCAACCACAACCAACAGATTATTTATTTTCATATAAAACTTAGAAAAAACAGAAGGAAAAATATTACCACTTAAGTTCATATAAGTTAAAGGCTTAATTAAAACTACTCGTTTATTCTCAACAGTAAAATCAGAATACTCATAATTTTTGGCTTTTTTTAAAGAGAGACCATACTTCACAATCAATTCATCTATAAACCCAAAACCAACATTATGCCTAGTACGAAAAAAATTAGACCCGGGATTACCCAGGCCAACCATTAACAAATTCATATTTTTTATTTTACAAACAAAACTGCCAAATTTTCATCTGACTCAGAAAGCTTCACATTATCAGAAAGTACAATATCCTTCAAAGTTATTTGATCTCCCTTTTTAACAGGAGTCAAATCTACTTCAACAAATTCTGGCAAATCCAAAGGAAGAGCCTTAACTTTAACCTTAGTACGAAGCACACTTAAAGTACCACCTTCCTTAACACCAACAGAAGCTCCCACAAATTTAATTTCAATATCCCTTTCAATATATTGAGTTCTATCAACTTCATAAAAATCAATATGATAAATAAATCTCTTAGTAAGATTTTCATTAACATCTTTAATAAAAACACATTTTTCAACCGTACCATCATTTAAAAGCAAAACAGTATTATCAGTAAACTTAGCAAAGTTTTTATCAAAATCACTACTCTTAATTTTTATGTGTAAAACATCACTTCCTTTACCATAAACAACAGCTGGTATTTCAGCCTTTGCTCGTAAGATACGAGCACACGATGAGCCAAACTCTGACCTACTCTCATACCTCAAAATCCTACTACTATACACAGCAAAACTCCTAATCTAAATACTGGGACGGAAGGATTCGAACCCTCGAATGCCTGGACCAAAACCAGGTGACTTACCACTTGTCCACGTCCCAAATACTTAACAATTAATTATCCATAAGTCAAAAGGATACAAAATTCAATACACTTTGTCAATAATATTATCTCTAGACTAATTCAAGTTCAAAACTTGCAGGATTTTCTTTAACATACTCTTTAAAAATAGCACTTTGTAAAACTTCTCTAAAGCTTTGATTAATAGGATGCACAATATCTTTATACTCCCCGACCTTAGTTCTTCTATTAGGCATAACAATAAACACACCTTTTTGCCCCCTAATAACTCTGATATTATGTAAAACTAAACAATCATCAAAAGTAACTGTCACATATGCTAACAGCTTCGAACTGGAATCTTTATTATCAACTCTCCTAATTCTTACATTTGTAATATTCACTTCTAGGCCTCCCTAAATACATGTTTTAAATCTAGAATATTTTTAATTTTTTGTAAATAAATTCTTGTGATATTTTTATTTTTTTTAATTAAATCACTCTAAAGGATAAATAATTTCTCCCTTATCCCATATTTTCTCAAGTTCATAATATTTTCTGGAATCTTCACTCATTAAATGTATAATTAACCCTGAACAAGAAACAATTGTCCAATCATAAAGAAAACCTTTACCTTGAATACAACAATCTAAATCTCGCTCATTAAAAAAAGTCACTAATTTTTCGGTGTACAAAGCTTCCATTTGTCTCAATGATGAAAATGAAGCAATAATAAAAAAATCAGCCCAATTGCAAACACAACTAACATCAATACCTAAAACATAGGTACCACCAAAATCAGATATAATTTTACATAATTTTTTAATATCATCGACTCTTAACATATCTCCCATCAAAATCATCTCCCAAAATGACTATTACATCAGGACTCATATCAGAAAGATTAAGTCCTAAAACATCCATATGAAAT
Organism: Borrelia persica No12; assembly: GCF_000500045.1. Taxonomy (GTDB): domain Bacteria; phylum Spirochaetota; class Spirochaetia; order Borreliales; family Borreliaceae; genus Borrelia; species Borrelia persica. Next base: position 94,725 of record NZ_AYOT01000146.1, read on the forward strand.
TCAGAGATTGGTTTAATATTTCTTGCCTTAATAACATTTCCAACCTTAATAGCAATCTCCAAATTATCAGAATTATTTATGATCAAAGTATGAGAATAATTATGCTTATCTGCATTGCCAAATCTTAAAACCTTAAATTTTAAAGATTTAAAAATATCTGACACATTCCGTGCAAGTCCAGGAGTTTGAGTGCCATTTAAAATAATAATTTTAATCACATCTTCAGTTCTAGTTCCATCTATTAAAAGTCTATTTAAATTTTCTATTGACTCTTTAAGAACTGCTCCCCCATAATAAGGAAAAACGACTTTTATTAAATTATCATCATCATCTTTAAATGTCTCCTCTTGTCCCTTAACATTAATAAAAATAAGCTTCTCATCATTGATTTTATAATTGGTAAGAATATATTTAAATACAGTTTCAGAAAGATTGGTATCTAACATAACATACATTTTAGAGAAATAATCATACTCTTCTTGAAAATCAGAAAATTGTGTTAAAATTCTTTTAAAAAATTCTTTATAAAATTCACACCGCTCATCATAAGAAGCAATATCTCTGAAATAGCTTAAATAATCATAAGCTTTATCACCATCAAAAACAGAATTTCCAGAAGGTATTAAGATAGGACGTACTAAACTATATACCTTAACAGGATTTTTAACAAGAAGTCTCACTCCACCAAGATAATCAATAAACCGCACAAAATTATCCTTTTTAAAACGAATATAATAATCAGGTTCATGATTTAATTGTCTAAATACTTTAGATAAAAATTCACTGAAATTATTTTTTTTATACAAAGCTTCAAACCATGAAATATTTCCTTTAAAATCCTCATAACCTGTATAGATAGGAATATCTAAAAAACCAACATTTCCTGTTTTTATGTTAATAAAAACTTCTTGCATACTTAAAAGATTGTCATTATCATCTTCTATAAGAAATAAAAAACTAATATTGCTCTTAGTATTCAGTTCAAAATATATTTGCTCTCTTTTAGAACTATCAACAAAGAAAATTACAATACCAAGAATTATCAAAATAATTAGAACTAAAAAAAATAACTCTTTCCTCAATTATCTACCTTTAACATACAAATTATTATTTTTAATATATCTCAAAACATCAAAGGGAAGCAAATAATCCACAGGCAATCCCTGCTCAATTCTACTTCTAATTTCTGAAGAGGAAATAGGAAATACTCTATTATCAATATAAGTATGTTTAAATCGACTACTCAATCTTTTGCTATAAACTCGGTGAACAACCACAAGATTAACAGATTCAACTATTTTTTCCGGATTTTTCCATGAATCAAAACTTGCAAAAAGATCATCTCCAATAATCAAATAGATATCATCATTAACATACTTATCCTTAATACAAGCAATAGTATCAATAGTATAAGTTATTCCACCATGTATTACATCACATTCATCAATAAACATGTTATCTTCATGTTGTACTGCCAACTTAAGCATTGTTATCCTATCTATTACACTAATATTCTCAACACACTTATGAACAGGTTTGTGAGTAGGAACAAATAAGATCTTATCAACATTTAAAAAATGTTCTATTTCTTTCGCCAAAAACATATGCCCAATATGAACAGGATTATAAGTACCACCCAATATTGCTATTCGCATAAATCTCCCCTGTTATATACTAAATTAATATACCAATTAAATAATCAAAGCCTGCACAATACTAATTTGAGTTTTCTAAAAAGGCAAAAAATTCACTCACAAGTTCATCTATCCCTCTATTATCATAAACAGAAATTCCTAACACCCTCTCTTTATCTAAAACTTTTTTTAACAGATTAAAATTTTTAGTCGCACCCTCTAAATCAAGTTTATTAGCAACAATTATACGTTTCTTCTTTAAAAGTTCAATATCATATGCTCCAAGTTCATTAACAAGAATTTCATAAGCACTCATAAAATTATCACTAGAAACATCGATTAATAAAACCAAAATCCTAGTTTTAGAAATATGTCTTAAAAATTTAAAACCAAGCCCTACACCTTGACTTGCACCTTCAATTATTCCAGGTATATCAGCAATCACCAAATCATTATAAGAAACCCTCAAAACACCAAGATGCGGAATTTTAGTTGTAAAAGGATAATCTGCAACTTTTGATCGTGAATCAGTTATTGTAGAAATAAGAGAAGATTTGCCTGCATTAGGAAGCCCAACAAATCCAATATCAGCTATTAACGACAATTCAAGACGCAAATTTAAAGTAGCACCAGCCTCTCCAGGCTGAGCAAATCTTGGTATTCGTTTTGTAGAACTTTTAAAATTTGCATTCCCAAGACCACCTCTCCCACCTTTTAAAACAATAATTTCATCACCAAAATCTTTAAGCTCAAATAACATGCAATTAGTAACGGAATCATAAACGCAAGTATTTGGAGGAACAAAAATAGTTAAATCTGCTCCAGCAGATCCACTTCTCTTGAAACTCATTCCAGATTTTCCATTACCAGCACTAAGTTCCTGACCATTTCTATAAAGAGACAAAGTTTTAAGATTTGACTTAACTTTAAAAATCACATCTCCACCTCTTCCTCCATCACCTCCATCAGGACCTCCTTTAGCTTTGAATTTTTCACGCAAAAAAGAAACACATCCTGCACCCCCATTACCAGAAGAGACAGTCATATTTAAAGAATCTTTAAATAGATGCAAATCAACCTCAATTATAATGATATTAAATAATGTTTATATACTTTCGGCCCTTAGAAGTTCTAAATTCTACTATACCATCCTTTAACGCAAATATTGTATGATCCCTACCAAGATCAGAATTTTTACCTTTATGAAACTTTGTACCTCTTTGCCTTACAATTATCTCTCCAGCTCTTACAAATTGTCCACCACTTCTCTTAACGCCAAGCCTTTTAGATATAGAATCTCTTCCATTCTTAGAACTACCACCACTTTTACTTGTTGCCACTAGTTTCCTCCAAAATTAATTTAATATCATTAGGATATTCAAAACACAAATCTTTGATTCCTTGTATCAAAAATTTACTGTAATAAAAAAGATTTTCTTTAGCTAAAACCTCACAAGAAGCCTGAAATTCCAAATAACCTTTTAAATGCTTATCTACGACAAAACCTTCTCTCTCATAATCAAGAATACTTAAAAAAGTCCTTAAAATAAAAGAAAAAGAGGCACAAACTATATTAATAGAATTATTGCTTCTAGCATGCCCATTAGCTAAAATATAAACAATTATATCATTATGGGTTTTTATCAAAACATTAATCACTAACTAATAAATTATATCATCAACTAAAACATGAGAATAAATTTGACGATGTCCAACTTTACGCTCGCTTTCTTTTCTTCTCCTATATCTATAAGAAATAACCTTTTTATCTTTTTTATCCTCTATATAAGTACATTTTACACAAGACGCTGGAACATAAGGCTTGCCTATCTTCACATCTTCATCACTCTTAACAAGCATTACACTATCAAATTCCAATTTATCACCACTATTTGCCGTAATTCGATCCACTTTTAATATTTCGCCCTTAACAGCCTTGTACTGTTTACCTTTTATCTCTAATAACGCATACATCACAATCACCTCTTAATATTCAGCTAAGTATTATAAATTTAATAAAATTTAAAGTCAATTATTTAAGTCGAATCACATTATTTCATCTTTTTTCATGAATAATAATACAAAATTCTTTATTAAATAAAATTACTAAGGATATTTAACAAGAGAATTTACATTATAGCCCTGCAAAACATCTCTACCCCTTATTGATACAAGTTCAATAAAACAAAATATATCAGATACTACTCCACCCGCTTTCTCAAGTAAAACAGCAGCTGCACTTAAGGTACCTCCAGTAGCTAAAATATCATCAACCAACAAAATATTTGAATTTTGTTTAACATCATCTTTATGTATCTCAATACTACCAAATCCATACTCAAGCTCATACTCTTCTCGTAAAACTTGACGCGGCAACTTACCCCCTTTACGAATCAACAAAAGAGGTAAATTCATCTTCAAAGCCAAAGGAGCGCCAATCAAATATCCTCTTGATTCAATAGCAGCAATGCAATCAATTTTTCTTGACGAATAAAAGGCATGTGCATCTTCCATTAAAGATTCATACGCTTCTGCTTGAAGCAAAACATTTGTAATATCATAAAAAAGTATACCTTCCTTTGGAAAGTTAGGCACTTTCATGATAAATTTATCATAATACTCCATCTTATCTATCATTAAGATTTCCCATAAATATCAAATAATCAAATATCTATTCTTCTGCAACAGGAGGTTTTGGCACTATTCCCTCTACACTCATATTAGGAATCTCATCTTCTGAAGCTTTTGTCCAAACCTTACTTCTACCAAAAATCCACACTTTGCCCTTAGTAACAAGATTACCAGTTTTTGGATCTACTCTCATTTCAGAAGTATAAATCTTGCCATTTTTAGGATCAATAATTTTACCCTTATCCCATTTTCCAGAAGACTCAAAATACTTAAGACCCCACATAAAATCAAGTCCTTCAGTGCTTAAATGTTCAAAACCTACAACTCTATAACCAGAAGGATTATTAATATCATGCACTTTGCCATCCTTGATTACATTTAAAATCCTACCATAAACTTTATCATTATATTTATAAACATAAATCACAGAATTTTTAACATTGGTCTTATCATCATATCCAACCCAATATCCTAAAACCTCACTACCATCATTTTTTTTATTTTCAGATTCTGCAAATAAAAAAAACATAAACCAGAATAAAAACACAATTTTCAATATATTCCTACTCATACACACTCCTAAAATTAATCCTTACCAAAATACTTTCAATAACCCATGATAAGAAAAAATTATACATTTATTTCATATTTTTTGCAAAATAATAGAAGAAATACCTTATACACATTATGTTATATAAACCTAATCATTTAACAAAATTTAACATTTTAGTCTTATTAAAAATTTAAAATCAAGCTACAATTTTTCATACTTTAACAGTTAAACTTCTATAACAAAACTTCGTTCTTTAGTTAAGGTATTCATATACAACATAAGCAAATATAAAAAAGTAAATTTCATTTATTGTCTTATAATATTGACTTTAATAATAACATATTTATAATGAATAAATAAAAGCAAGAAGGATTTAATATGGTAAGAGGAATTTATACAGCTGCTAGCGGAATGATGGCACAAAGACATAGACTAGAAGTTATTGCCAATAATTTAGCAAATATTGACCTTACGGGATACAAAAAAGATTTATCCGTTCAAAAAGCTTTTCCTGAAATGTTAATTAGACGAATTAATGATGATGGTCTTTATAAATTTCCCAAAGGACATCTAGAAACAGCACCTGTTGTTGGAAAGCTTGGCACAGGAGTTGAAGAAAACGAAATATATACATCTTTTGAACAAGGTCCATTAAAAATAACTGGCAATCCTCTTGATTTAGCATTAACTGAAGAAGGTTTTTTTGTTGTAAAAACACCAGAAGGAGAGAGATATACAAGGAACGGATCTTTTACACTGGGGCAAGAAGGCATGCTTGTTACAAAAAATGGATATCCTGTTATGGGAGAGAAAGGATACATATACATAAAAGACAACAACTTCAAAATAACAGATCAAGGACAAATATTTCACAATGCCACATTTGAAGGCAATCCCAAAAGACTTGTAAGTGAATATGAAAATTCATGGGAAAATTATGAACTTCTTGACAACTTAAAAATTGTCAATTTTGACAAAACAAGATTTTTAAAAAAACAAGGAAGTTCACTATGGCACAGCACAGAAATATCTGGAAAAGCCAAAGATATCCCTATCAACTTAAGACCTAAAATCGAATCTGGAGCATTAGAAGGTTCAAACGTAAATGCCATTAATGAAATGGTTTCAATGATTACGGTTAACAGAGCCTACGAGGCAAATCAAAAAACAATACAAACTGAGGACATACTCCTTGGCAAATTAATTAACGAAATTGGAAAATTTTAAAGGAGACAATATATGATGAGAGCACTCTGGACATCAGCTAGTGGAATGAAAGCACAACAGTATAATGTAGATACAATTGCTAACAATCTTTCAAACGTAAACACTATCGGATTTAAAAAAGTAAGAGCTGAATTTGAAGATTTAGTATACCAAACACAAAGAAGAGCAGGGACTCCTGCAACTGAAAACACAGTAACGCCTCTTGGCAATCAAGTTGGACATGGAACAAAAGTATCAGCAACACATAGACTTTTTGAACAAGGCAATCTGCAAGCCACCAATTTAAATACCGATGTTGCAATTGAAGGTGACGGTTTTTATAAGGTTCTCTTAGCAGACGGATCTTATGGATATACCAGAGATGGCTCATTTAAAATCGATGCAAATGGAAATTTAGTAACAAGTCAAGGGTACAAATTATTACCCGAAATATCTTTTCCCGAAGAACATGTCAAAAATTCTATTGCAATCTCGCAAGAAGGAATCATATCTGTCAAAGTGAATGAAGGTCTTGAACCAATTGAACTTGGACAAATAGAAATCACAAGATTTGTAAATCCATCAGGACTAAATGCAATTGGTAACAACATATTTAAAGAAACAATAGGATCTGGAGAAGAAATATCAGGAATTCCAGGAAGTAACGGCATGGGTAAACTTAGACAGGGAATGCTTGAAATGTCAAATGTATCAATTGCAGAAGAAATGGTAACAATGATTGTCGCACAAAGAGCCTATGAGATAAATTCTAAGGCAATTCATACTTCAGATAATATGCTAGGAATCGCTAACAACTTAAAGAGACAGTGAAAATATTTAAGAAAAAGCTTATATTTTATTTACTCACAATAAATTTATCATACATAACACCTCACGACATCTGCTTTAAAATGTCTCCCAACAAGGTATATTTTTTTTCAAAAGAATATTCAAAAATATGCAATGGCAATAACTTATCACAAATTTATATAAGTCCACATTTCAATAAAAAACAAATTATATATTCGATGATTAGCCATATCACAAAAGCTCTTAAAAATAAAAACATCTATATATTACAATTCAGTTTTGATGAATCAGAAATCAATATCAGCAATCAATTAGCAAACAAGATAAAATTCAAAATAACAAATCAAATATCATATAAAAATATACCAATACAAAAAGTTCTAGTTTATTATGCAAAACAATTTGAAAACTACAAAAAACATAACAAAATAAATATTTACATAGACATAATAGAACCAATTGTATTTGCAAAAACAAATTTAAAAGCAGGACAAGATATAAACGAATATAATATTTACTTAAAATATCAAATAAACACAATTAGAAACAACGAAACTTTAAACATAAACGAATTAAATCAAAACAAATACATTGCATTACAAAACATAATAAAAAATGAAGAAATAAAGCTAAACAAAATACAAAAACAACAGTAATTCACTTGTATAAAAATATCATTTTCAATTTCAAATTAATTTTCTTAACTAATCCACATAAAAAAATAACAAAATTTTTATTTTCAAGTATCATAGTTTCACTTTAAATACGAAAAGGGAAGCAAATAAAAATGAACAGAAGAAAACAATTGCAATAATATTAAAATAAATGTAAACTATATTGCCATACAAAGGAACAAAATCATGAAAAAATTGATAATGCTAGCTATATTAAGTTTAAGCTTATTTGCACAAGAAAATCAACTAAAAAATTTTTCTAATCAAAATAAGGTTAATAACAAAATAAATGAACAAACAAAATTAAAAAATATTGCCGAGATACAACATACTGATTCACACATATTAACAGGAATTGGAATAGTAGCAGGACTTACTGATAAAGGAGATTCACTTAAAGGAAAAGAAATTTTAAATCACACTTTAAATAAAATTGGTATTAACGAAATAGATCTAAGCAAAATCGAAAGTAAAAACATGGCATTAGTAAGCGTAACAATCAAAATAAATGGCAATATGATTAAAGGTACAAATCATAATGTTTACATAGCATCCATGCTAAATGCAAAAGATTTAACAAACGGAATACTCTTAAAAACAGAATTTAAAGACAAAGAGGGAACAATATTGGCAACTGCATCAGGACCAATAATAATCAATGACAAATCAAAAGGTACAGGATACATATTAAATGGAGCAACAATACACGAAAATCAAAACAGCACAAATAAAAATTATAATATAATTCTAAAGAAGCAAGATTACTCCTTAGCTGATTTAATAAGTAACAAATTAACCAAAAATAATATAAAAAATAATATCAAATCAGGAAATATTATAGAAATTGAGGTCAATGAAATTGCATTATTAAGTAAGATTGAAACTTTAGAAATAGAAACTACCCCTAAAATTTTAATAAATGAACAAAAAAAGATCATAATAGCAAGCACAAATGCAGAAATAGGACCCCTTATACTTTCAATTGAAAAAAGTGAAGAAAACTTATTTAGCAACAAAACAAATGAAAAAATAAAAATAGAAATACAAAAAATAAAGCTAAATGAATTTATATCAAATAATTCAGATAAGCTTAGTAATCAAGAACTAATAAAAATAATTAAAAGAGCAGACAAAATTCACAAACTATACGGAGAATTAATTCTAGAGGAATAAATATGATAAACAAAATAAATTTAAAAAATTTAAAGACAGAAAATCAAATAAAAATTTCACAAGAAAAAATAGAAAAAATAAATCAATACAAAAAAGACAATAAACTTTATGAAGCTGCACTAGAATTCGAAGCAATATTTGTAAATCAAATGCTTAAGAGCATGAAAAATTCTTTAAACAAAGAAAATAATTTAATTCATGGAGGACAAACAGAAGAAATTTTTGAAGATATGCTTTACTTAGAAAGAGCAAAACAAATAGCCAAATCTAAAAGTTTTAGACTTGCTGATGTAATCTATAATCAAATCAAAAAAAGCAAATAATCTTAGAAAATAATTAATATTTAATAAAAAAATATCAATTATTCACTAAGTTGGCATGATTTTTGCATTACATCAAAAAGGGAGAAGGATGTTGATACACAAATTTAAAAGATGGGAGAAGTAGTGTGAATATATTTAGCAATGAAGATTTAAATATATACCTAAAATCTGTAAGAGAACATAGACTTATAACTCACGAAGAAGAAATCGAGCTTGCAAAACAGATTAAACGAGGAAACTTAAAAGCAAAAAACAAAATGATAAACTCCAACTTACGCCTAGTTCTAAAAATAATTAAAAGATATGCTGGTAAAGGACTTAAAATAGAAGATCTAATCCAAGAGGGAAATCTAGGTTTAATTAGAGCTGCAGAGAAATACGATCCAAGCAAGAACACCAAATTTTCAACGTATGCTTCCTTTTGGATCAAACAATCACTTCAAAGAGCACTAAATACAAAAACTAGACTTGTGAAGGTGCCATACAGGAAAGAAAATTTAATACTGCAAATAAATAAATACCTTATGGAAGAAGAAAAATCACCAAAAAAAGAAGACATAATGGAAAGATTCAACTTGACAACTGCTCAATATGTAAAGATTATTCCCTACCTGGAAAAAGAATATTCTCTTGATAAAAAGATTGAAGGTTCAGAAAATTCCACACTTCTCAATCTTTATGAAGATAATTCTTTTAATCCTGAAAGTACTCTTGAACAAAATTCAACATTAAAACATCTAAAATACATACTAGAAACAAAACTCAATGACAAAGAAAGATATATAATCACAAAAAGATATAATTTGGACAATAGTGATAAAAAAAGCACATTAAAAGATATTTCTACTGAACTTGGAATATCTTCAGAAACTGTAAGACAAATAGAAAAACGAGTGCTTAAAAAACTCAGAGACGAACTTTATCAATAAATATTGACTTAATAGCATATTTTAATATAATAAGAAGCTCTGGGCATGAATATTCAAGATACTTGTGTTTTTCTTAAAAAACATAAGTTAAAAATTACAATATTGTTTGTTATAATTACATCTTTTGCATCAGTGATTGTATTATTTTCAAGTTTTGCATACCTACAATCAAATACCAACAAGATTAATCTAAGTTTAAAAAATAAATTAGCAAAACTTAAAGGAAAAAACTTAAAAAAAGTACAAAAAAAATTAAAATTTAACAATTTCAAGCCAGAATTTTATCTCATAATTGACGATGTTGGATATGATGAATCTATGCTGGACGAATTCATAAAAATTGATCTAAACATCAATTTTTCAATTATTCCCTTTTTACCAAAATCAATGGAATTTTATAACAAACTACAAGATAAAAATAAAATTATAATGATTCATTTTCCAATGCAATCCAAACATAAAAATTCAATAGAAAAATTTCATATCAATATCAACGATGATGAGGACACCATAAGAACAAAAATTGAAAAAACATTTAAAGAATATCCCAATGCAAAGATAATGAATAATCATATGGGAAGTCTTATTACTTCAAATAAAAGTATTATGCAAATTATTTTGATTAAACTTAAAGAAGAAAATAAATATTTTTTTGACAGTCTCACTACTAAAGACAGTATATCTGAACAAACCGGTAAAAATATTGGGATTTTAGTAGAGCAAAGAGATATATTTCTTGATAATAGGGATAATGAAAAATCTGTAATTAAAGCACTTGATAGAGCAAAACAAATAGCCAGAACAAAAGGAATCGTCAAAGTAATAGGACATATTTGGTCAAAAAATACCCTTAAAATACTCCAAAAAGAATCAGAAAATCTAAAGAAGGAATTTGTATTTAAAAATTTAATAAACCTTTATCAAAAAGAGGAAAATAATGAAGGTACTAGGGATAGAAAGCTCATGTGATGACTGCTGTGCAGCCATAGTAGAAAATGGCGTTACAATTTTAAGTAATATCAAACTTAGTCAACAAGAACACAAGAAATATTATGGTGTAGTACCAGAGATTGCTTCAAGACTACATACAGAATTTATCATGTCTGTCTGTCACAAAGCAATAACAAATGCTCAAATACATGCATCAGAAATAGATTTAATAGCAGTCACATCCAAACCTGGCCTTATTGGTTCTTTAATTGTTGGTGTAAATTTTGCTAAAGGTCTATCCATTGCTCTTAAAAAACCCTTAATTTGTATTGACCATATTCTAGGACATCTTTATGCACCCTTAATGAACAAAAAGATAGAATATCCATTTTTATCACTAGTATTAAGTGGAGGACACACGATACTTGCAAAACAAAATGATTTTGATGATATTGAAATACTTGGACGAACACTTGATGATGCTTGCGGAGAAGCATTTGACAAGATAGCAAAACATTACAAAATGGGATTCCCTGGTGGTCCAAACATAGAAAAACTGGCTATAAATGGTGATCAATATGCATTCAATTTCCCAATTACAATTTTCGATAAAAAAGAAAATAGATATGACTTCTCATATTCAGGTCTCAAAACAGCATGCATACATCAAATTGAAAAATTCAAAGACAAAAATGCCAAAATAACAAACAATAATATTGCTGCCAGTTTTCAAAGAACAGCATTTGAAAATTTAATAGTACCAATAAAAAGAGCAATAAAAGATACCAATATAAAAAAACTAATAATATCTGGCGGAGTTGCAAGCAATCTTTATTTAAGAGAAAAAATCAAAAACCTTGACATAGAAACATACTATCCCCCAATAAACCTTTGTACAGACAACGGAGCAATGATTGCAGGAATTGGATATCTTATGTACTTAAAATACGGAGCAAGCCCCATTGAAACTGACGTAAATTCAAGAATAGAAAATTATAAATACACAAAAGGAGCAAAATTATGAAACGAGTATTAGCCATGCATGATATTTCAACCATAGGTCGAGCATCACTTACAATATGTATACCAATAATATCATCATTTCATATGCAAGTTTGTCCACTAGTTACTGCTGTCCTTTCTGCAACGACAAATTACAAAGAATTTGAAATAATAGACTTAACAAATAAATTAGAAAGATTTATCTTATCTTGGAAAAATCAAAATGAAAACTTCGATATATTTTATAGCGGATTCCTAGGAAATAATAAACAACACAAAATAATAGAAAATACATTCAAACTATTTAAATTTGAAAAAATAATAATTGATCCTGTTTTTGCAGACAATGATATGCTCTATTCTACTTTTGATTACAAAATAGTGAATGGATTTAGAGAACTAATAAAACATGCAGATATAATAACACCAAATATTACAGAGCTAAAAATGTTAGCTAAAACTGAAAAAGTCAGAAATAAAGATGAAATAATAAAAGCAATATTAAAGCTTGAAATAAAAGGAATAATAGTAATAACAAGCATAGAAAAAGACAATCTCATAGGCACTGCTGCTTATAACACAAAAACAAAAGAATATTCAGAATTTTTTTTAGAAAAATTAGAACAAAGTTTTAGTGGAACAGGAGATTTGTTTACAAGTCTATTAATAGGATATCTTGAAACACAAGAAATAGAATACGCATTAGAAAAAGCAACTCAAGTTACTCATTCAATCATAAAACATTCTATTCTAAACAACACTTCTAAAAAGGAAGATATTCAAATTGAATTTTTTTTAAAAAATATTTTTTAACATATTAAGACAATAAGATCTCTTTTCCTGAAGTCCCATAAATGACTTACTCTTAAAGTAAAAATATGCAATATTTGCATTAAGATGGATCATTAAATTAAAATATAAAAATATAGGAATTTAAACAAGAAATGAAAGAATATATCAACACTAAAAAAAGAATTATTTTTACAGGAGGAGGCACAGGAGGACATGTCTTCCCAGGAATAGCAATAATTTCAAAATTAAAAGAATATGATACAAATATTGAATTTTTTTGGCTTGGACAAAAAAATTCAATGGAAGAAAAGCTTATTCAAGAATATACCTACATCAAATTTATTGCAATTCCAGCAGGAAAACTTAGAAGATATTTTTCTATACAGAATTTCATTGATTTTTTTAAAGTCATATTTGGAATAATCAAAAGCCTTTTCATTATACTCAAACACAAACCACAAATTATATATGCAACTGGTGGTTTTGTATCAAGTCCTCCTATTATTGCCGCAAGTCTACTTAAAATAAAAAGCATAACTCATGAAATGGATCTTGATCCTGGTCTTGCAACAAAAATCAATTCAAAATTTGCGCACAAAATACACATAAGCTTTAAAGAAAGCAAAAAATATTTTAAAAACAAAAACGTCTTATATACAGGATCACCAATAAGAAAAGAATTTTTAAATCCAAAATCAGATATTATCAAAAAATTAACCCAAAACACACAAAAACCCGTAATTAGTATACTTGGAGGCTCTCTTGGAGCAGAAATTTTAAATAAATTAACTATCAATATCAAAAACAAAATTGATGTCTATTTTATTCATCAATGTGGCAAAAATTTAGATCCAATTAGAGAAGACAATTATCTAAGAAGTCAATTTTTTCACGCAGAAGAAATGGCAAGCATAATAAAATTTTCAGATATAATAATAAGTAGAGCAGGAGCCGGTGCAATTAAGGAATTTGCAAATGCTGGTGCATGCGTAATATTTATTCCCCTTATAAAGGGTTCAAGAGGAGATCAAGTTAAAAACGCAAATTTATTAGAAAATCAAAATGCATGTTTGAAAATAGATGAAGACAAACTAAATGAAATTGAAATTATAAACTTAATAAAAGAAATTTTAAAAAACAAAGAAAAATTCAATACAATAAAACAGAATATAAAAAAATTTCATCATCAAGATTCATCAAATATAATAGCAAATCTAATATTAAAAGAATTTGAGGATATAAATGTTAAATAATAATCCTTTTAAAATAACAGGTATAGTTGACATATTAATAATGATAATTTTTATATCATTAGGACTTAGGGGATTTTTACGAGGTTTTATTAAAGAAATTGCTGGATTTGTCGAAATCTTTACTTTAATATTTTTACTTTATAATAAGACTAATGATTTTCAAATATTGATATCACCCATTCTTGAGCTGTCATATATCCAAGCATTACTAGTATTTTTATTAGTAATACACATAGGATTTTTAATTTTGCAAGCATTAATTGAATCAATAATAAGTCACTTAAAATTATTATTTTTCAATAGGATACTTGGTCTTACACTCGGTTTATTTGAAGCTTTTGGTATCATTGCGATTGTAGTATATATACTTCATTCTCAACCAATATTAAATCCTAATTATTTCTTATCAGAAAGCAACTTGCTTAAATATCTCAATCCCGGAATAAATTACTTTTTCAAAATAGCAAAAAAAGAGTAAAGAGAAGTTACAATATGAAAATATTACCCGAAATATCTAAAACAATAATTAATGAATATGAAAAAGGAAATCTAGTAAATGCAATGCTTTTTTGGGGAGAAAGATTTTCTTTTAAAAAGACAACTGCAATTACACTGGCAAAAAAAATTTTAAACACAAAAACTTTAACAAATCCTAATTTAATCATTCTCTCAAGCCTTAATATAGTGGAAGCAAAAGCATATCTCAGTTCAACATCAGAAGTTACAAATCGATACCTAGAATATGTCAAAAACATTATTTTCACTAAATATAACTTTAGTCATGACAAAAACTTGAAAAAAATAGAAACAAATATAAATTTTATTAACAAAATTTATTACAACAATGAATACAATGACACAACAACAAAAGAACTTATTAATAAAATTGAAGAAATAATTAAAGAAATAAATTTCAACATTACAATTAACGATATTAGGAAAATTAAATCTTGGGCATTATCTGAAAAAGACAAGATAAAGATAATTTACATTAATGAGATTGAAAACCTAAATTTTAATGTCTTTAATGCATTGTTAAAAATACTAGAAGAGCCACCTTTAAACATTTACTTTATTTTATCTACAAGAAATAAAAATAAGATTCCAAAAACAATTCTATCTAGACTTAGAACATACGAATTTAA
The DNA here is from genome assembly GCF_000500045.1 of Borrelia persica No12. Taxonomy (GTDB): domain Bacteria; phylum Spirochaetota; class Spirochaetia; order Borreliales; family Borreliaceae; genus Borrelia; species Borrelia persica. Next base: position 109,780 of record NZ_AYOT01000146.1, read on the forward strand.
AAAAGAAAATAAAGAATTTGCCATTACACAATTTCAAGAAACTTTCAAAAAAAATGACAAAATTACCACAGAAGAATACTTTAAATCATTTAATAGCGAAGAACAAATAAAATTACAAGAAGAAGTTAAAAGAATTCTAGATATAGTACAAAAAAAACAGGGTATATTTAATCTAGGTACATTTAACTTTATAAAAGATGAAAACATATTTTATCTATTTTTAGAAGAACTTAAAAAGCAACTTAGAAATGAATTTTTAAATCAAGACTTAGATATAAAAATATACTTAAAAAGATTAGCATATCTAAAACATATCCTGAAATACAATCCTTACAATCAAAATAAAAAATCAATAATCGAAAATTTAATGCTACATTATGAGGATTAATGAGTAAATTCTTAAAGAAAACACTGACTAAATTAAATAAATTATCAAGCGATCAAAAACTTAAATTTATTCAAGATATTTATAAAAAAATAGAAATATACGATGGTATTTTCGCATCTATTAATGAAGGAATTTTAGTACTTGATAAAGTTAACAACATAATCTATCTAAACAAAATGTTATTCCAAATTTTATCTATAAGTCCTAAATATAAACTAGAAAATCTTAAAGATATTCCCATTTCATCACTAACACATTTGATAGAAGAACTAGCAGTCAATGAAGATAAAATAATAGGATTTGAAGTACAAATTTCAACAAACATATATATCAAAATATCATTTATGCCATACGTTAAAGAGAAAAAACTTGAGGGTAATATCATTTTAATTGAAGACATTAAGGACAAAAAACATAAAGAAGAACTCTTTAGAAGAGCCGAAGCTTTAGCCGCATTTACAAGACATGCAAGAAACATAGCACACGAGATCAAAAATCCCTTAGGAGCAATTGATATAAATTTACAACTACTAAAAAAAGAAATAGATAGACAAAACATAAAAAGCACAAAGGCAAATAATTATTTTAAAATAATTAAAGAAGAAATAAATAGAATGGATAAAACCGTAACGGATTTTTTATTAACAGTAAGACCAATAAAAATAATGCCCAAAAAAAGAGACATTTCCAGCATTATAAAAAGCGTATATAATCTATTAAATCCAGAACTAGAAAACAAAGATATTAAATTTTTACTCAATCTAAAAAAAGTAAGCCTCGCATTAATTGATGAAAAACTTATAAGACAAGTAATTATCAATATAATAAAAAACGCAGAAGAAGCATTAATTGAATCAAATAAAAAAATAAAAAAAATAGAAGTATCTATTCACGAAAATGAAGATAACATTTATATTACTATCAAAGATAATGCCAATGGAATAAAAAATGAAACAAAAGACGACATATTCAAACCTCAATTTAGCACAAAAGAAAATGGAAGTGGAATAGGACTTACTATTTCCTATAAAATAGTTAAAGAACATGGTGGTGAAATTTTTGTAGAAAGTAAAGAAATGAAAGGAACATCTTTTACAATAACACTTCCAAAATTAAATACAGGAAAAATCTTAATTGAAGGATGTTTAGAAAATGAGTAAATTATTGGTAGCAGATGATGAGAAAAATATACGAGAAGGGATAGCAACTTACCTTGAAGAAGAAGGTTACTTTGTATTTACAGCTAGTGACGGAGAAGAAGCTCTTGAAATAATTCAAAACGAAAAAATTGATGCTATAATATCTGATCTTAGAATGCCTCAAATATCAGGAGAAGAATTATTAAAAATTGTAAAAGACAAAAATCCAAATATACCCTTAATTATTCTTACAGCACATGGAACCGTAGATTCAGCAGTTGATGCTATGCGAGAAGGTGCTTACGATTTTTTAACAAAACCTGTTGACCTTGAAAGATTATTACTAATCATCAAAAGAGCTTTAAAAAAGAAAAATGATAAAAAACATCAAAATGTATTACAAGAAAACATAATTATCCGAAAAAATCTAAGCTATTATGAAGAGATATTTGGAAAATCACTGATAATGCAAAAAACCTTAGAACTTGTAAAAAAAATTGCAAAATCAAAAGCATCTGTTCTAATAACTGGAGAGAGTGGTGTTGGAAAAGAAGTAATAGCAGACGCCATATTTGATTTATCAAATAGAAATGACAAACCTTTCATTAAAGTCAATTGCGCTGCACTATCTGAAAGTATACTTGAAAGTGAACTGTTTGGCCATGAAAAAGGAGCATTCACAGGTGCAATTTCTCAAAAAAAAGGCAGATTTGAACTGGCAGATAAAGGAACCATATTTTTAGACGAAATAGTAGAAATCTCACCTGAAGTTCAAGTGAAATTATTAAGAGTCCTTCAAAATAAAACATTTGAACGAGTAGGAGGCGAGACAACTATGAAAGTTGATATTAGGCTATTAACAGCAACAAATAAAAACATTGAAGAAGAAATTAAAAAAGGAAAATTTAGAGAAGATTTATTTTATAGACTTAACATCATAAATATAAATATTCCACCACTAAGAGAGAGAAAAGACGATATTCTAAATTTAACAAAAATACTAATTAAAGGCGTTGCAAGTGAAAATAATAGAGAAGAAAAAAATCTATCTAATGATGCACTAAAAGCCCTTTATGCATATGATTGGCCGGGTAATATCAGAGAACTAAAAAATGTACTTGAGAGCGCATTAATCTTATCTAAAGGAAAACAAATTGTTAAAGATGATCTGCCTCCCAAAATCAAGAACAACACAAATCAAACATTTAAAATAACATTACCAATAGGAATAAGCTTAAAAGAAGCAGAAAAAGAAATTATCAAACAAACACTTCTGCACTCCAAGAATAATAAAAGCAAATGTGCTGAAATACTTAAAATAGGAAGAAAAACCTTGCACAATAAAATTACAGAATACAACATATATTAACTAACACATATAGCAACTATTAATTAATAATTAGTATCAAACAATACATCTATTATGCTATAGTGTATATTTTTTATACCAAAAAACTATTAATAATAACAATAATATATCAAGTCGAAACACATTAAGTAAATCTTTTAAATAAAGTGTAGCAAAAAATTACACCCCTATATTTAATTTTTTTTAAATTATCACATTATAATAAACACAATTTAATAATCTAATTTTGTCCCTTTTAAAATTGTCATAGGATTAACAGGACCATCTCTCTTTAATATTTCGAAATGTAAATGAGGACCAGTAGAGCGACCAGTCTGCCCCACTCTACCAATAATACCCCCTGCTCTTAAAATATCTCCTTTTTTAACAACATAAGAACTAAGATGTCCATAAAGAGATTTAACATTATTTTTATGTTCCACAACAACAAAATTACCATAAACATTATTAAACCCAACTACACCAACAACACCATAAGCTGAACAAAAAACCAAAGAGTTAATAGGAGCTGCAAGATCTATACCTGTATGAAAACTTTTAACACCAGTAAAAGGATCTGGTCTAAATCCAAAATCAGAACTTACAATAAAGCTCTTTAACGGAAAAATAAAATCAGAATTTAAAAAGAAAAGCATCTCTGTACTTGAAAAAAAACTTAATTTTGGATGCTTGAGAGAATCAAAAAAATAAAAGTCATAAATCTTATTATTCCTCTTAATCTTTACTTTTTCTGCTTTTGACAAATCCCTTGTCGCTAATAGCAAATTATTAAATCTGTAATCTTTATTATTAAGGACAAAAATACCCTTTCTACTAGGTAATAAAATTTCTTGTCCTACCTTTAAAGAAGGAGAATCCAACATATTAATTGTAGCAATACTAGCTTGCCATCCATTCAATTTATTTGAAATCTTAAAAAAAGTATCTCCCCCTTTTACTCGATATAAATAAACAAATAAAGGAACATTTTCTTTTTTATTATATTTAGAAATTTTTCTTCTCAGATCATAAAAAATAGGATCCTTATTTGAAAAATTTTTTATCTCAGGATAAGAATATAAGAAAGCAAATTGTAACAAAAAGAATAAAAACTCAAATAAAAAAATACACTTATCCATAATAGCTAAATATCAATTAATATAATAACAATTTCAAAAAAAAGAAACGATAAATAAACTTGTAAATAAATAAAAACTATATTAAACTGGTCTTAATTATGGAATTAAACGAATATCAAATAAAAGCTAAACAAACGGCAAAATATAAAAATAAAAAAGAAGAACTAATCTTAACCACACTTGGACTTGCTGGTGAAACAGGAGAAGTGGTAGAGAAAATAAAAAAATTAGGTAGAGATAGAGAATATGTCCTTGATGAAGAATATTTACTGGCAATAAAGAAAGAACTTGGTGATGTATTATGGTATATTTCAAATCTAAGCAATAATCTTGGAATAACACTTGAAGATGTTGCAATAACAAATTTAGAAAAATTAAAAAAAAGATATGAAAACGGAACAATTAGTGGTGAGGGTGATGAGAGATAAAAGACACTATTTTATGTAAATATATAAGCAATTATAATGGAAATTTATATAAAAGGAATATTAATTGGCAGTGCAAGTATAATACCGGGTATCTCAGGAGGTACGCTTGCCTTAATACTAGGAATATATTATAACATCATTTATTCATCTACCAGTCTTATAAAGCTAAAGAGAGTAAAAGAAAACATAATTTTTCTAGGAAAGTTATCACTTGGAATATTAACTTCAACAATAATACTTGCAAAAATATTTAAAAATTACATTTTAGACAATTCAATAAAAGAAATGTATTTAAATATATTTTTCATAGGGTTACTTACGGGCAGCATATTTACATTAAAAAAAGGAATTAATACAAATTTGCAATTTAACAAAAATAAAAATATTAATAAATATCTATTATTTCTAATTGGATTTTTAACCATACTATTCTTCCTAGTTTTAAAAAATTATAATGTATCGCTAAATTTAACAACAAATCAAAACAAAACCTCAATTCAATACTATCTATTACTTGCCAGTTCAGGAATAATAGGTGGTGCTGCAATGATCCTACCAGGAATATCAGGTTCACTCATATTACTTAGTCTTGGAACTTACAGAGAAATAATAAACATAATCGCACAAATTAACATCATTCCATGTATAATATTTGGTATTTTTACAATAATAGGCATAGGAATTACAATACTGATCATCAAAAAAACAATAGAAAAAAATTTAATCAATTTCCTCTATCTATCTATGGGACTAATTTCAGGAACAATCATACAAATGATATTTATCACAACTAAACTACAAGTAAAGCTTAGCCCAACAATTTACGCACTCTCAATTACCTTACTTGGAATAGGAATATACATAAACAATTTCTTTAAACAATCTATTTAGCAGTAACAAACAATCTTGAAATTTTAAATACCGAAAACCGGACTTGAACCGGTACGGAGCTTCCTCCTCAGGATTTTAAGTCCTGTGTGTCTACCATTTCCACCATTTCGGCATCGGTAGTAATGATATAATAATGCAATAACGATGTCAAGAATTAAATAAAATTTAAATTTATTCATCTATTCAATTAAAATACTTTTTGGAAAGCCATCTATATAAAAATTATCATATAAATAGCTTAAAATAACATACATTAAAGAATGAAGAGAGATTTGTGCTGCAAAATTAGAACAAAATTTAGAATCAATGACATTAATTATATGAAAAGGACTGGTTGAATGGTAAAGCAAATTAAAAAAACCATTTCTAATGATCATATTCAATAAAACAAGTTCACTCTTATTTAAAATAAAAAGCAAATTTTCATATCTACGACTTAAATATTTTATTTGCTCATTAATAATAGCAATATCTAAATTATCAGCTATTTTTTCATCAAAATTAAAAACAACAATACCATAATTCCGATCTTTAAACATAAAATCAACAACCACACCCAATCTATACTCATAAAACCCTTCTATCAACTCTAAAATTTGTATTTTAATTTTTTCTTTAGCAAGAAGACCTATAGATAAAATATCATTTTGTCTAATAAAATATGCATTCTGAAAATCTCCAAATGCAACCTTATTATTAACTAGATCTAACTCCTCTTTATTACTTAAATTTTTAATGATAACCAAATCAAAATCCGAACAAAACAGATTATAAGCAATATCTACTAATAGATTAAGTGAAACTAAATTCTTAGGAAAATTAGCAACACTAAACTCTAAAATATTAAAATTTCTTTTTGAAAAACTACAAGATAGCACCAATAAACTAAGAAATAAATTTCTCAAGTTCAAGTCTAGTCTTAATAATCTTAAAGACAAGCCCATATTTGACTGCTGATTCACTGTTTAACCAAAAATCTCTATCAGTATCCTTCTCTACCTTATCAAGGTCCTGACCCGTCTCTTTTGCAATAATATCATTAAGTTCACTCTTAACCTTATTAAGCTCATTTGTATAAATTTCAATATCTGTAGCAACACCCTTAAAGCCACTTAATGGTTGATGCAATAAATATCTTGCATGTGGCAAAGAAAACCTACTCTTTGAATCTGCTGCTAAAAAAATTAAAGCACCAGCACTTGCAACAAGCCCAACTCCAATCGTAAAGACCTTAGGCCTTACAAAACGTATCATATTAAAAATAGCAAAGCCAGCATCAATATCACCACCCTCTGAATCAATATAAACAAATATTGGTTTACTTGAATCTGATGCTTCTAAAAATAATATTTTTTCTTGAAATAACTTAGAAGTATCCTTGTCAATCTCACCTGTAATAACTATTGATCTACTCTTTAACGCAAATTCTAATGATTTTTGTATTTCTGCTTGCACATTTTTATCCTTAAAATCCATAAACTAACCCTTGAAACAATATAATTTAATATACATATTATAGTTAAAAACAAAAGGTTTTTAAATCTTCATACAAATATAAAAATAAATAACATGAAAATAATTAAATATAAACAAAACAAGTAAAAAATTTTAATAAAAATAAACTGTAAAATAATTTATAAACAAATTGCTTACTTGAAAATAATTTTTTAAAATTACAAAAAAATCAAATTCTAAATAAAGGAAAACCAAATGGAATATGAATTTGCAATTATTGGGGGTGGTATTGCTGGAAGCACTTTAACTTATGAAATAATCCAAAGAAAAAAAAGTGTAATTTTATTCGATGACGGAAAAGACAAAGCAACAACAGTAGCTGGAGGACTTATTAACCCTATTATGGGAAGAAAAATGAATATTGCTTGGAAAGAAGCTGAAATTTTTACATTTGCAATTCAATATTACAAATCAATGGAAAAAAATATTCATTGTAATTTTTTCAAAGAAAATCATATATTTAGACCATTTACCACAAAAACCCAAAAAGGAGAATTACTTTCAAAAATCAACAATGATGCAAATTTGAAAGACTTTATTATAGAAATAAAGAATGATAGAATAAATAATTTTTCTAATGATAACGATGGAGGCATACTAATAAATGGAGCAACAATTAATACAAATTTATATATAAATAACCTAAAGAAATACTTTATTAAGTATCATAAATATATAGAAAAAGAGATCAATCACAAAAATATTAAAATAAACGAAAAATTTTTTACAATAAACAAATTAAAATTTAAAAAAATAATCTTCACAAAAGGATATAAAGAAAAAATTGAAGGATTCTTTTCATATCTTCCATTCAAATTAGCAAAAGGAGAAATGCTTATAATAGAAATTCAAGGACTCAATCTTAAAGAAATCTACAATAGGCATGTATCATTAATACCTTTAAAAAACAATAAATATTATCTTGGAGGAACTTATGAATGGCAAACTCTAGATAAAAGCACAAATGAATGGGCAAAAGCAGAATTATTAGAAAAACTCAAAAAAATTACAAATCTAAATTACAAAGTAATAGAACACAAAGCACACATAAGACCCTCCACACTTGATCGAGAACCCTTTATTGGAGAACACCCACAATATAAAAATATATTTATATTAAATGGATTTGGAACAAGAGGAATATCAATGGCACCATATTTATCCAAAAAAATTTTAGATTATATTGAAAATAAATCTAATTTACCAACTTATTATGACATTAAAAGGTATGAAAACTTATACAATCCTTAAAATGAAAGTACTCTAAAATAGCCAATTAATTTTTTTCAAACTTTTATTGCAATGAATAATTTATATTTAAAATATTTCTAATTTCACAAAAAAATAATATAATATGTCTAGTGTGTGTCAAACTAAAATATAATAGTCAAAATAACACCTATCTATCTCTTACTAAAGCAAATACTCAACATACAATATCAAGGAGTATCTGTTATTAAGTTAAAAAATTATTTTAAAAAAATGCCAAATATCAATATAACCATACTGCTTATTTTGAAAACCAATTTTGACATATATATTTACAACTTACTAAACAAAAAAAATTGGGAGATCATTTTTGAATTTTAATATCAATATCCTTGGCACGGGGGGCACAAGACCACTATATAACAGATATTTAACATCTATTTTAATTGAATACCATGGAGAAAGCTTTCTTTTTGATTGTGGAGAAGCCACGCAAATGTCTCTTAGAAAACAAAAAATATCATGGCAAAAAATTAAAATAATTTGCATCACGCACTTACACGCAGATCACATCACAGGACTACTTGGAATAGTAATGTTAATGGCACAAAGTGGCGATACAAGAAAAGAACCTTTAACCATTATTGGTCCTATAGGTATCAAGAAGTACTTGGAAACAAATATTGAACTATTAAGAGTACACAAAAATTATCAAATAATATATAAAGAAGTAATAATTAATAAAACAGACCCTATATTATATGAAGATAAAAGAAAAAGAATCGAATACATTAAACTTAAACATTCAATAGAGTGTATTGGATATCTATTCATAGAAAAAGACAAACCCGGAAAATTTGACACACAAAAAGCAGAAAGCCTAAATATACCAAAAGGACCTATTAGAAAAAAACTCCAAGAGGGAAATGAAGTAATACTTGATGGAAGAAAAATATCACCTTCTGAAATATTAGGAGAGACCCAAAAAGGACTCAAATTTGCATATATTACAGATACAGCTTATTTTGAAGAATTAAGCACACAAATTCAAAATTTTAATTTAGTAATTATTGAAAGTACATTTAAAAATGATTTAAAAGAAGAAGCCAAAAAAAAATTACATTTAACAGCAAAATTAGCAGCACAAATTGCAAAAAAAGCAAAAGTATATCAAACTGGACTTATACATTTTAGTGAAAGATATACGCTAAATAAAGATTTATGTGAATTACTAAATGAGGCACAACAAGAATATCCAGATGGAAACATATTTTTAACAAAAGATGGTATGAAACTTAAAGCAAATAAAGATAAATTTATTATAAAATAATAATATCTAAGGAGATAACATATGATACACGTAAACAATATTACTAAAACATATGGTTCATTTACAGCTCTCTTAAATGTTAGCTTCAAAGTTGACGAAGGGGAAGTGCTTGGAATACTTGGTCCAAATGGAGCAGGAAAATCGACATTAATTAAAATTTTAACATCATTTCATTATCCAAATAAAGGAAATGTAAAAATCTTTGGAAAAGATATAACTGAAAATTCAAAAGAAATATTACAAAACATAGGGTACATACCTGAAAAACTGGCTCTTTATCCTGAACTCTCAGTTAAAGAATATTTAAATTTTATATCAGAAATTAAGGGTGTTACAAATCAAACCAAAGAAATAGATAAAGCAATAAGCATTTTTAAACTTGGAAGTGTTAAAAATAAACTAATATCCACACTATCAAAAGGATTTAAACAAAGAGTAGGAATAGCTGGCGCTTTAATTAACAATCCCAAACTTGTAATACTAGATGAACCAACAAATGGTCTTGATCCAAATCAAATTATTGAATTTAAAGAATTTTTAAAAGAACTTGCAAAAAATAGTACAATACTATTTTCTTCTCACATTTTAAGCGAAGTTGAATCAATTTGTAAAAGAATAGTCATTATTAATAATGGAAAAATTATTGCTGATGACACTAAAGCAAATATAGCCAAAAATAGACTTCAAGAAGGTGAACTAGAGCTTATTATTTATAAAGATTCTGGGAAAATCAAAGAACATTTCAATAACAATGATATCTTTACATCAATTAAAATAGAAGAATTTGAAAAAGAAATCAATATTTCATTAAGACTCAAACCCAATAAAAGTGAGAGAGAACTTTTTAATTATATTATAAGTAAAGAAATGATACTCAAAGCAATGATTCCAAAACATGAAAGTTTAGAGAAAATATTTAGCAAACTAACAAAGGAGAAACAAGAATGAAAATCGATTTAAAACAATCTTTAATTTTATCAAAAAAAGAATTAAAAGTTTTATTTGGAACACCAACTGCATATGTTGTAATGCTATTTTTTTTAATATTTGTCAATTTTTCCTTTATTTTCTTATCAGGATTTTTTATTAAAGACAATGCCTCATTAATGTCCTATTTTTCATCAATGCCTATAATCTTAATGTTGGTTCTTCCAGCTCTAAGCATGGGAGTATTTTCAGAAGAATATAAAACGGGAAGTATCGAATTACTTTATGCACTACCAATAAACCCACAAGAGATAGTACTTGGCAAATTTATTACACTTAAAATATTTACACTAATACTTTTTGCTCTCACGTTGCCACTAACATTAATGACAATCTTTATGGGTGAATTTGATCTTGGTATAATATTCCTACAATATTTAGGAATAATTCTTTATTCTCACTCAGTGCTTAGCATAGGAGTCTTTATATCTTCTATTACTAGAAGTCAAATAGTGTCTTACGTAATAAGTGTGTTTATTTTAGTCATAATAGTATTTTCAGGAAAGTTAATAATGATATTTGGAAAAGATAATATATTTGGACAAATACTCAACTTTATTTCAATTAGTAATCACTTTGCTTATTTTAATATGGGAATATTAAATTTATCAGACTTAATCTACTTCACTACACTTTCAATTATATTTTTAATATTAAGCTCATACAGCATAAGACTAAAAAAATGGAGATAGTTATTTTATGAAAAACAAAAATCAAGAGGTTTTAAATTTAATCTTAAATCTTATAATAGTACTTCTAATCTTTTGTAACATATCTATTTTTACTCTCAAAATAGACTTTACTAAAAACAAAGCTTTCACAATTTCTCAGGTTACAAAAGACTTATTTTCAAATGCAAATGAAAAAATATATATTACTTACTATAATTCCGCAAGCCTTAGCAATTATTTTGCATTCCCAGAACAAATAAAAAATTTTTTAACAAGTTTTGCCGATGCTTCAAGTGGAAAAGTCATCTACAAAGATATAGATGCTGATAAAATAACAACTCCATTAGAACAAATTGGAATTCCATCACAACAAATAGATTTAAGAGAAATTAATCAGCTCTCAATACTAAAAATATATTCAGGGATTGAAATCACTTATGAAAGCAAACGTGAAGTACTTCCAATAGTAACAGAAATTGGCAATTTAGAATATGATCTTGCAAGCAGTCTAGATAAATTAATAAACAATACACAAAAAGTATTAGGACTTGTATTTGGAGATACAAATTTAAAATCAACACATAAAAATTTTATAGAAATAATGGAAAAAGCTTTTAAAACTAAAGTCAAAGAAATAAATATAGAAAACGAACAATTAAAAGATATAAATGGACTATTTATTATTGGTTCCAAAGATATAAATGAAAATACATTAAAAAAAATTGACGAGTTTATCGTAAATAACGGAAAGATATTGATAACTACAAGCAAAATTGATTATAACCCTCAAAATCCATATGCAACAGCTCCAATTCAATCTCCAATATTTAATCTCATTGAAAGTTATGGTATTAAATACAACGAAAATATTGTACTTGATAAGAAATCACCAAGTCTTTTTTTGGGAGGCAATTTTCAAGCATATTATCCATGGATCTTGGTTAATAAAAACAATATCATAGATTCCAATAATCCTTTACTGAAGAATTTCTACGATGCCATAATTCCTTGGAGTAATTCACTAAATCTTATAGAAATTAAAGAAAATAATAAAGAAAATAATGATGACATCAAATATTTACCTCTCTTTGCAAGTTCTAAAGAATCTTGGCAAGCTAACAACGAAGAGGTTGCAAATATAGCTATGTATTCATTCAATGTACCTAAAACATTTGACAAAGACAATCAACAAATTCTTGGATATTCGCTCGAAGGAAAAATTAAAAGTTTGTATAAAGATATAAAATCTGAAAATTCAAAAATAATTTTACTAGGTTCAAGCATGATCTTTAGTGATTACATGTATAACGGTTCACCTTCAAATTTTGAATTTGCCGGACGAATTTCAGATTACCTAATGCAAAAAGAAGCCTTTTTTAACATCAAATCAAGAGAAGTACGCTCAAAACTCAAATTTATAAATTCCTCAAAAGAAATGTTAAACGCAAAATTTTCGTTAATAATAATAAATCTAGTCATATTACCCATAGCAATAATCACCTTTGGACTTGTTAGATTTACAAAAAAAAGAAGAACCAATTAAGGAGAATTTATGGAAAATAAAAAAATCTTTCTAGGAATGAGAGAAAATATCAAAATAATAACAATTATAATATTAACATCCACATTTTTGTTAGGAATAATATTCTCCAATCAAAACCAAGTTACAAAACTTTTAGAAGAAAAATTTTTTGCAATTGATTTCAAGCAAACTGCAAAAATCGAAACAGCTCTTGAGGGAACAATTACAAAATCGGGTAAAGGTTGGGAACTTAAATACAATGATATCAAACTTCCAATTGACGAACAAAAAGTTAACTCTATGATTCAAGATCTAGAAAAACTACAAAAAAATAAACTTGTAAGCAGGAATCCAAATAAACATAAAGAATTAGGAATAAAAGAAAACCCTGATTTTAAATTTTTTGATGATCAAAACAATTTAATAACCGAAATATTTATTGGAAATAGAGGAAAAGGAGATTCAAGATTATCTTATATCAAGGGTAGTGATGACCATGTATACTTAACAAATAATATCTTCCTATCTTATAAAGATAATTCTTACAATACATTTGCAAATACCAAACTCTTTGATGAGGACAATGCAAAAATAGAAAGTTTATCCTTTAAAATAACAAACAAGTCAAAAAAAACTGAAGAGGATACAATAAAAAATGATTATAAAGTATATATCAAAGATGGTCTTTATTTTTTCAATCAAGAAGTATTACGCAAAGAAAAACTTTTACAAATAATTCAACAATTCACAACAGATGGTCTTGAAATAGATAAAAACAAAATCAATGATTATGATCTCCAATATAATATTGAAATACAATGGGACAACAAAAGTATTAATAACATTGATGTTTACACTAGCAAAGATGAAAAAAATAGAAATATCCTAATGAAAAAAGACAATGATATATATTACTATACCACTAACAGATGGTCTTTTTTTGATATATTTAATTTAGAGAAAAAAATACAAACAAAAGATACAGATACCAATACTGATCTCAATGAAAATCATCTAGAAAACAGTGAGCATAATTGATATCTTGATATATGCAATATAAAACAAAGATAGAAAAACAAAAATATAAAAAAGATATTAAAAACAAATAAGAATGCAAAATATAAAGTATCCTGCTCTTGGGCAGGATATTGTAATATACAACTAAACTTATAAACTCATCACCAAGTTCAAAATTAACTTTAATTTTTTTTATAAAAATACCATTTATTAAAGAAGTTGGTTCTAATTTATCAGATAATTTATAAATTGAATCATCTTTTGCCTTACAAACCAAAACACCATTAACCGATGAAAACAAATAATAAAAATTAACCAAATCGTCATCAAACAAAGTGTTATTAAAATAATTTTCAAGATCTAAATCTTTAAAAAAATTTACATTATACGATTTTATATCATTAATTAAATCATCAATATCAAAATCAATCTGATTTAAAAATTTATTAATAAAATAAAAAAAAGTTAAAAATAAAAGCAAAATTGAAGTTAGAAAAAACAAAAAATAGTATCTAATTAAATAGATAATCCTACTCTCTTATTAGTAAATGCTTAATTTTTTGCAAAATCTCATATTCTTTTTTAATTTTAAAATTACTGCTCTTAAGATTCAAAGAAAGTTCATTTTCTAATTCATTAATAAACTTAATTAACGAAGCACATTCTTCTTTATTTAATTGAATCTGGCTTAAATAGTCATTATCATCAAATTTATTTATTATAGCCTCAACATCATCAAAACTAAAATTAGAAACATCATGACTCTCCTCAAGCCCCCCTCCTTGCTCTTTTAGAGAAGATTCATCCAATTTAACACCATGTTCCACCTTATCTTCAAGATCAATTGTATCATCATAAAGATTTTTTTCTTCAAAATCTTTAATACAACCCTGCAAATCCATACAATTTAAATCCGCCTTTAATACATCCTCAAAATTATCAAGTTTTTTCAAATTACCAGAAGCAAAATTACTAATTTCCTGTTTTTCTGTTGCAAGCAGATCACTATTATCACTCTTTTCCTCTAAATTTATGCCATCACTTACATCCACATCATCAATCTTATGATCAGTAATATCAGTTAAATCATTTAATGTCTCATTCTTTTCCTGAAACTTCACATCATTTGCATCTTGTAAATCTTGACTTAAAAACTTAGCCTCATTTAAATCGGTATTTAAAGATTGTTGTTCATAAGATGAAATATCACTTTTCAAATCTGAGAAAGGTTCATTTAAAATAGAATTATCCTTATGATTACCATTGTCCTTTAAAGCGACACCAGTAGAATTTTCATCATCAATAGACTCAGCTAAAACCTTATCAGGTTCACCTAAATTCGCAACAATATCCTGCTCACCACTATTAGCATCTAAAGATAAATTATTATCACTATCCAAACTCTTAGGCTCACCTCCAAAAACTTCTGCCACATCAGAATCATTTCCCACAGTATTACTATTATCGAAATTTTTTTTAATATCACCTGAAAGCTCGCCAAAACCCCCAAGTAAAGCATCCAATTCTTCTTGAGCAAGTGAAACATTTGGCAAATTATTCTCTCGTTTTACCAATTCACCAAATTCATTATCCATAACCCCAGTTTCATCGCGAGAGCCAATAAAACTCATTGATTTCAAATTAGCACTATCAGAATTTCCAAGAGAATCCAAACTACGTCTCAATATTTCATTCTCAACTCTAGAAATACGTCCCTCAACTTTTTTTAAATAATCAACTAGCTCACCATGTCTTTGTTTTAAAGAATAATCAAGTTTTAACAATTTTTCATCTAATAGCTCTTTGATATCATCAGAACGCAAAGGAATAACTTGAGTATTGACTGAATGTTGCAAAAACACACTATGCATATCAAAATCAACTTCTTTAGGACCTTCTTTAATAAAAAAAGAATTTTTATGATTTACCATATCAAAAGCTTTTCTCCAAATCTATTTGAGCAAAGATCATACACTCACAGTCAACAAATATACACTTGTAAATATAATATATTAAAGATATAATTACAATACAATATGTTCTTAATAAAAAAAATTATGTTCTCTATTTATATAGGGGTAATAAGTTATTTTATGATGACACCAATTTTTGGAGAAATGGGGGTTATTAACTATAAAAAATTAAACAATAATTTAGTTATGATGAAAAATCATATCGAAAACTTAAAAGTAATACAAAAAAATCTAAAAACAAAATATATTAATTTACAAATATCAAAGCCAACTATCTTAAGAGAGGCAAGTAAACTAGGTTATTATCCCAAAAATTCAATTATTATAAAAAATCTTAATGGAGATAAAAATTATTACCAAGGTAATATCTTGACCATAAAACACACATCAAATAATAAAAACATAGACAAAAATTTTTACTTAATATCAATAGTAATTTCACTGATATCTTATTTTTTAATCAGTTATTTTGAGAAAATAAAAATTCTTCACAAAGGGAGATAAAGCTACAATTTCATTCATTATAAAAAATATGCTCTATATGTTGATCAATGCTATTATATCAACATTTCTTTGTATAACAATATTCAATGCATTTTCAAATAATCATTCAAATATTCCATTTACAAAAAAAAACATATTCAAAGATTATTTGGAATATATCGGAATTGTTAAAAGTATTGAAAGCTATAAATTAATATATGATTTCAATCCAAATACCCCATTAGACAAAGATTATTTTGCCAAACACATTTCAGGCAGTCTGTACATAGTTTATAAAACAAAATACAAAGGATTAATCTGGGGAACTACATATAATACCCCTCTTATAAAAGACAAATCGCCAATAAGTGTAATTTTTAGCAAAATAAAAAACACATTGACAATATCAATTCCAGGCTTTATAACATCTTACCTAATAGCCATCTTTTTCATTATCATTTGGACTTTTTTTGTAAAAAATGAAATTTTAAATAACATTTTGGAATATATAATGTTATTTTTGCATTCACTACCAAGAAATCTAATTGTAATCTTGGTAATTACTTTACTCTACTACCTTAAAATAGATCAAAAAAACTTAATAATAGGCGGCTTTGCATGGTTTTTTTCATTTTTCATATTTAATGCTGTAATTTTCAAACAATCGCTAGAGCACAATTTAGCTGAACCCTATATAATAACTGCAAAATCAAGAGGCATTAAAAATTTTTCAATAATAACACTCCATGCATTAATTCCATCTTTAATTCCATTAATAACTCAACTCAGATCTACTCTCACAAGAGCATTCTTTGGCGCTTCTTTTATTGAGATAACATTTGGAATTGATGGAGTTGGAGCCTTAACAATTAATGCAATGAAAAATAACGATTATGTAGTCTATAGAGATTTACTATTTATTGGGGTATTTATTATGCTAATAACAAATTTAATAACAGACATACTAACATACAGTATTAATCCTTACAAGGATGTATAAGAATAATGAAGAAATTAAAAAAAATATATATCTTATTATCGGGTATTTTCATTTTATTTTTAATAATAACTCCTAATTTAATTAATGAAAATTCAAAATTTGCAATATACAGGAAAGATCCAAACAAAATATATATTAAACAAACAAACAAACTACCTCAATCACCAACAAACACAAATCCTTTAGGAACCGACAAAATGGGCAGAGATATATTATCAAGACTAATAATTGCAACTAGAAATTCTATTTTACTTGCATTTAGTTATGAAGCAATTTCTGTAATAATTGGAATTTTCATAGGAATAATAATAGGAAGCTTTAAATTCAAAACTTGCTTGATAATTTCAAAACTAATAGAAGCATTACAAACAATACCATTTTTTTACATACTAATGTTAATTTTTTATTATTTTGCAAAACAAGAAAATTACAACGTATTAGAAGTTGCATTTACTCTAGCAATAATACACGGATGGATCAAATTTACATTTATCACAAGAAATAATACACTACTAATCAAAAACCTGGATTATGTAAAAGCAAGCAAAACAATGGGTGCAAGTAAATTTAGAATAATAATATATCACATATTTCCCGAAGTTTTTTCGTCAATATCATCAATCATTCCTCTACAAATCTCAAAAAGTCTTACTACTTTTGAAGTAGTAAATTTTTTACAACAACAAGACAAAAGTTCTTATCCAAGCCTTGGAGAACTTTTGGGATATATTGAAATGGGAAGAGAATATTTTTGGATATGGATAAATCCCCTAATTATATTATTAATCATAAACATTATATTAACATCAATAAGTTTAAAACTTAAAAAACACATAAAATCTTTTATATCATCATAAATTACAATCAAACAAGTCTTGGTGCAAATTTTTCTAAAAAACAATTCTTACAAGTTTTACTACGTGATGTACAAATATCTCTTCCATGTCTATTAATAGCCATAGAAAACCTATACTGTTTATCAGAAGGTATCTTACTCCTTAAATCCAGCTCAATTTTTAAAGGCGTCTTCTCAAAAGTAATTCCATGTCTAATAACAACTCTACTAAAATGAGTATCTACAATGATAGCCGGTTTATCATAAACAACACCAAGAATAACATTAGCGGTTTTTCTACCTACTCCTGGCAAAGATATAAGATCAAAAACATTATCAGGAATAACACCATTAAAATGGTCTAAAACCATTCGTGCACAACTTATAATATTTTTAGATTTATTTGAATAAAATCCTAATTTATAAATTAATTTTTCAACATCTACCAAATCAGCACAAGCCAAACTTTCAAAATCACCATATTTTTCAAAAAGTTTAGGCGCAATCTTATTAACCATATTATCAGTTGTTCTTGCACTCAAAATTACCATTATTAAAAGTTCATAATTATTCCTAAAAGTTAAAAAAGGTTTAACACAAGGATATCTAGACAAAGTTTCATCCACAATTAAATTAATGTTAAGCATAAAATAATTATAAAATATCCATAGCTCTAACAGAATATAAACAACAAATATTTTTATTGACAAGGGTTTTTCAACATGATATACTCAACTTTAGGCTCAAAAGCGCCAATAGCTCAATTGGATAGAGCAACAGACTTCTAATCTGTAGGTTTTAGGTTCAAGTCCTAATTGGCGCGTGATTTTTTCGGGACATGGCCTAGTGGCTAAGGCACCTGCTTTGGGAGCAGGGGATCGTGAGTTCGAATCTCACTGTCCCGATTCCACATAAAAAACAGGAAGAATAAATTTTATTCTTCCTGTAGCTGTTGTAAACATATTAATTAATTAAAATCTGACTTAATGTACTTTTTCTAAAGTGTTTAGATCTAAAGTAATGATTGATTTAGATGCATCCTGTAAATAAACATAATTTGCATTCACAGTAAAATTTGTAAATGGTAAGACTTCCTCTTCTGAAAGAATAAACTTACTCAAATCATTTGAAGAAAATTTTGCCAATTTCCAGACATTATTATCCTTAACAACTACCAAAATCATTTCAGAATCAACAAAAAGAGAAGAATCTCTACTCAATTCAAAACCTGCTTGAGATTTTACCTTTAAATTTTCTGTTTTACTTAGTACTTGAAGCTTTGCAATACCTGAACAAAGTTTTATAGCTACAAGATCATCTTCTCTCTCATAAACCCCATACCTTCTAATACCATATTGATAATCCTTACCCACTTGCTCTGTATCTGAATCAATTAACCTAAGAACACCCAAATTAGTGCTAGGATTTAAAATTTCTAAAAATACAGGTTTTGTGTTCTTATCTTTAAGGGGTAATTTATTCATATCTTCAGATTGAACTGGTTTCTCTTTAGCATTTAAAGATTTATTGGGTAATAACTGAGAAGATCGATTATTTGCAATATTAGGAGAATTTTTTGGAACATTTGCCGTAGCCTTTTCAAGTTGTTTTTTCAACTCCTCAGCTGATTTTAATTTTTCATTACTCTTTGATATATCCTTAGGCTTTGACAAACTGTCCTTTTTCTTTTCTTGATTTACATTACTTTGCAACTTATCTTTAATTGGACCTTTTTGTTTATTAAATCCATTATCTACCCCTTTAAGCTTACCTAGATTACTCTCTAAAGCATTTTCTTTAACTACCTTATCATCAACCTGCTTCTCAATCTCTTTTTTCTCAGCATCATCAGTAGCCTTTCTAAGCTGCTGTGCTAAATCCTTAAGTGATTTCAATTCTGCACTACTTTTTGATGTACTTTTAGGTTTTGGTAGTAAATTGTCCTTTTTCTTTTCTTGATTTACATCCTTATCATTCTTTGATATATCCTTAGGCTTTGGTAGTAAATTGTCCTTTTTCTTTTCTTGATTTACATCTTTATCGTTCTTTGATGCATCCTTAGGTTTTGATAGTAAATTGTCCTTTTTCTTTTCTTGATTTACATTACTTTGCAACTTATCTTTAATTGGACCTTTTTGTTTATTAAGTCCACTATCTACCCCTTTAAGCTTACCTAGATTACTCTCTAAAGCATTTTTTTCAATCATCTTATCACGAATTTGCTTATCAATCTCTTTTTTCTCAGCATCATCAGTAGTCTTCTCAAGCTGATTTTCTAGTTCTTCAATAGTCTCAATTAATTGTAATTTTTCATCTACTTTTGGAGAATTTATATCCCCAGGCTTTGGCAAATTTTTATTTTTATTACCCTTATCAATATCCTTCTGTATCCTATCCTTTACTACATCTCTCTGTTTATCCAATTTTTCCTGAGAACTATCTAATTTTTTCTGTGACTTTTTAAGTCCCTCTGTTTTATTTTTTAAAACATTTTTTTCAGTTATTTTATCATCAATTTGCTTTTCAATCTCTTTTTTCTCAGTATCATCAGTAGCTCTCTCAAGTTGCTCCCTCAAATTATCAATAGTCTCAGTTAATTCATCATCGATACTTTTTAAAGTATTAGATTCAATATCAATTTTTTCCTGATCAACATCACGCATGTCACCTTGAATATCAGTTAAATCTCTCGCAAAATTTGTACCAACTACTTCATTCTCACTCAAAAGAGAGGCCAATACTTTTTCCGTAACTATTTTATCAAGATCAACATCTGATTCAATGTCTCCTGACAAAATATTTCTCTTAAGAGGAATAAAAATATGAGTCTTTCCAGCCCATTGACTATAAACTCTTGAAAGCCCTACATTATTCTTACTTAAATCCGTAAGAGACGAATTAATATAAGCATCATTATAATAATCCAAATCACCACGATAAGCAGCATTATATATGGTAATAGCCTTAGCAAGCAATTCTGCACTCTCTTTACCGTATTTAAAACCTTCCATCAAATATCCTGTAAGTATTCTTCTAAGATTTAAAATGCTATCAAGAGACGATTTTGAAGCAATAATAAAAACATCAGAACTACTTTTTTCATCTTCACGATCAATATACCTATTAACATAATATCTGTCGTAATAATTAGCCTTATTATCAACTAAATTCTTAGCCAAAAATTCACCAATACCCACTATCTGTTGGTAAGTATCTGTAGAATCATAAGGACCTCTATAATTAACAAATTCAAGATCCATATTAATAAAATCTTTTAATTTCTTCTTATCAACTTCTCTAGCATGAAAAGTAACAATATTTAAAAAGATTAATAACAAACTAAAAAGTGCCCATATTCTTTTCATAATAAATTCTCCCCCTGGTCAACTATAAACTTTATTATTACTCAATTGGTATAAACTAAAACATCAATTTTAACACAACATAAAATGTATTCAATACATGATACCATAAAATTAACAACAAAATGAATCACAAATTCATAATAATCTCATTAACAAACTTACTAATTTTCTCAGAAAAATTCTGGCGCTTTATAAATTTCAAAAGAATTAGATATTTATCCCTATACTTTTTAAGATTATCATCTGTAGAATTTAAAATAATCTTTCGCAAGCTTAAAAGAACAGCATAAGCTATCTCTAAATTACCCTGATAATTTAATATTATATATTGAATATACTTATACACAAGTTCACCTTGATCATGATAATATTCAAATTTAGCAATATTTTTAACCAATTGAATTACATTGGTAATATCTTTCTCCTGAATTGCAACATTAATAAAACTCTTAACTGAAGTAATATCATCAACATGCATAAAATATTTATAAAGTTGTCCTCTTTGAGATATTCTATCAACTCCATCTCTTGGAGTAAGCCAATTATCAAGAGCCTTTCTATATAAATTTAAATATTTTTTAGGAAAACTACCATATCTCTTTAAAAGGGAATCAAGAGTACTTATAAATTTACGATAAGTAGCCTTATCATATGCAGAATTCAACATTTCATCAAGATTCAAATAAATATTTTCATGTTCTGCCAAAGATTTTTCTCTAAAATCTATTCTATTTTGATGGTATCTATTACCCAATGTATGATTCCAAACAACAACATCAAGCATATCTTTATATTTATAATAATAAGTGGTCAATATCCAATTAAATCCTCCAGTAACAATTATCCCGACATTAGCTACAAGACCCGATATCTCCTTCGTATTATCATACTTATCAACTGATCTAAAATATTCATCAAGAGCTAAAACAGAATTTGATTCTAGAACAATACAAAGATTTTTATTATTATAAAGTACAGCTTCTTTAACATTTAGGGACAAATTTTTAAAAAACATTACTTCAAGAGCTTTACTTAAATTAAAAAAAACCCCAATATCAGATACGGCAACATATTCTCCATTAAATTTTTCAAACAAAAACTTAATAGGATAATTCAAACTAACAGAATTTAATACATCACCAAATTCACTATCATAAACAACGATCTTTCCAGATTGCAATCCAACAATTATATTATTGTCAGTATTTATCATAAATACACTGGGAGAAGACATAAGCGAAACAGTCCACATTTGCTCTCCAGCATCATTAAAAGCAAACATTTCATCATATTCATTGATAATAAAAAAATTACCATTCTCAAGAACAACAGATGGAGTTAATGCCTTTCCTTCTATATCTATCTCAAAAACCTTATACCCATCACCAAGCCTTAAAGCAATAACCCTACCATCAACTGTAGGAATCAAAATATAACCATTGCCTATTGAAGGAGCTTTTGTAGGAGCGACATCCAAGTTATATTTCCATATAAGTTTTCCTCTTCGAATTTTTTGAACCTCATTACGTCCTGTAATAACGTAATATCCACTACCAAAATCCTTTAATAAGAAAGGATAAGGTGTTCTATCTAACCTATAAGAATACTTTTTACTCAAAGACATAGTATAAGTTATTAACCATCTATCTTTTGTCAATACAGTAATAGTATCACGTCTCTCATCAAGGATAGGATTTCCTAAAATTTGTCCTGTTAAAGCTTTTTGGAAATAAAGATTAATATCTGCAAACAAAAAAGAACAAATATTAAAAAATATCAAAACATAAAAATTTACTTTCAAAATCACAAACATCCTAAAATGGGTCAAAATGTGACTAAAGCTTTAAGCTGGCATGTCCTTCATAAAGTTTGTCCCTTAATTCCTTAACTCTAAGATCATCAATATATTCTGAAAAAGTCATAAAACGATCAATTATTCCATTAGGAGTAAATTCAATAATCCTATTAGCTATCGTATCAATAAACTGATGATCATGAGATGTAAACAAAACCACTCCCTTAAAATCTTTAAGACCGGTATTTAGAGATGTAATTGCCTCAAGATCTAGATGATTAGTCGGTTGATCCAATAATAATACATTAGCTCCGCTAAGCATTATTTTTGCAAGCATACACCTTACCTTCTCACCTCCTGAGAGAACATTAACTTTCTTTAAAGCCTCATCTTGGCTAAAAAGCATTCTTCCTAAAAACCCTCTAATATAAGTTTCATTTTGGTCTTTAGAATATTGTCTAAGCCAATCTATTAAACTTAAATCTACATTAAAATATTCTTCATTATCCTTTTTAAAGTATTCAAAATTAACAGTAGTACCCCATTCATAATGCCCCTTATAATCTCTATCTTCATTAGTAATAATATCAAAAAGATAACTTGCTGAAATTGGACTACCTAAAAAAACAATTTTTTGCCCAGGTTCTATGACAACACCAAATTTATTTAAAATAAACTGTCCTTCAAATTCTTTAGTGAGATTCTTAATTGTAAGAACATTTTTTCCAAGATCTCGTTCACTCTTAAAATTAACATAAGGAAATTTTCTTAAAGAAGGTTTTAAATCTTCAATTTTAATTTTTTCAATCAATTTTTTCCTTGAAGTTGCTTGCCGAGATTTTGATGCATTACTTGAAAATCTTTGAATAAAAGTTTTAAGTTCTGCTATTTTCTCTTCAGATCTTTTCTTAGCATCTTTCAATTGCTTATTAAGTATTTGACTAGTCTCATACCAAAAATCATAGTTACCAAGATAAACTTGAATTTTTCCATAATCAATATCAACAATGTGAGTACAAACTTGATTTAAAAAATGTCTATCATGTGAAACAACAATAACTGTATTTTCAAAATTAATTAAAAATTCTTCCAACCACTTAATTGATTGAATATCAAGATTATTAGTAGGCTCATCAAGAAGTAATATATCAGGATCCCCAAAAAGAACTTGAGCTAAGAGTATCCTTACTTTTAAAGCCGCCTCAACATCTCTCATTAAACTAGAATGCAAATACTCATCTATACCCAACCCCCTTAAAAGCACTGCAGCATTAGACTCAGCTTCATAACCTCCAAGATCGGCAAATTCTGCCTCAAGCTCTCCAGCCCTAATACCATCTTCATCGCTAAAATCAGGTTTCAAATAAATCTCATCTTTTTCTTTTTGCAAAGAATAAAGTTTTTTGTGACCCATAATTACAGTATCAATAACTTTAAAATCATCATACGCAAACTGATTTTGTTCAAGAACAGCCATTCTTTGATTTTTAGCAATCGACACTTCGCCCTTGCTAGGCTCAATTGTTCCACCCAAAACTTTTAAAAATGTACTCTTACCAGCACCATTAGCACCTATTATGCCATAACAATTTCCAGAAGAAAACTTAATATTTACATCTTTAAATAAAATCCTCTCTCCAAATGCAACTTCTAAATTACTTACTCTTATCAAACTACTTTTCCACCTAAACTTGACATTTTATTAAAAGAATTATCTTTAAAATAAAGCTAATTTTCAAGTAGTAAATCAATATTTGTATTAATAAATCTTGACTTACTACTTTACTTTTTCGTATATTTATATTATCAAATTAAGGAGATGTTTGAAATGAAAAATATTAAACCTTTAGCAGATAGAGTTTTAATAAAAATAAAAGAAGCTGAGAGTAAAACAATTTCAGGATTGTACATACCAGAAAATGCAAAAGAAAAAACACATATTGGAACGGTTATGGCCATTGGATCTAGCAAGGAAGAAATTAATGTCAAAATTGGAGATACCGTACTTTATGAGAAATATGCTGGTGCTGCAGTAAAAATTGAAGACAAAGAACACCTCATTCTAAAAGCAAAAGAAATAATAGCTATTATAGAAGAATAAGGAAATAGAGAAACTAAAATTGTGATTTAGTTTCTCTATAAAAGGGAAAGTTTTCAAATTTAGTAGTTACATCCTATTATCCTAATCAAACAAAATCTAAGATTGATATATAAATAACATTACTATCAAATTAAAAGTAATGGACTTTTTGATTTAATCTCTCTAGAGGGATAAATTATTATCTCGTGATTTATTTATAAAAACGATGTACAAATTAATCTTTAAAGGTAAAACCATATATTCAAATAAATTTGGAGATATTTATTATGATCCTCAATATGGACTTGAAGAGAGCAACTATGTGTTTATCAAAGGTTGTGAACTAGAGAGAGAACTTGCAACTGCCAAAAGTATAACGATTGCAGAATTAGGATTTGGAACGGGACTGAACTTAATAGCCCTATTAAAATATTTAAAAGAAAATAACCTTAAAACAAAAATCAATTATTATTCAATTGAAAAATTTCCGTTAAAAAAAGCACAAATAAAAAAAATATCACTACTTTTTAACAACGAAATACAATATTTTAAGACAATGCTTAAAAAATATCCAAAAATACCAATAAAAGATATAAAATACAAAGTATCAGATAATATTAATTTAAAAATACTCATTGGTGATGCTAAACAAAAGCTTAAAGAATTACCAAAATATATCGATTATTGGTTCCTAGACGGATTTACTCCAAGCAAAAACATCAGAATGTGGAGCAAAGAAATATTTACAATAATCTCACAAAAGAGCAAAATTGGAACAAAACTCTCAACATTTTCTGCAGCAAGAATTGTAAAAGATGGACTGAAACTTGCCAATTTTCATTATTCTAAAATAAAAGGATTCAATCACAAAAGACACATGCTCAAAGCACAAATGAAATAACACAAACAAACTCTAAAGCAATAAAAAGTATTTCTATTTCTTTAAATTAGAAATATAATTACCAATCTTTAAAACAAAAGAATCAAATTCTTCTAATTTTGCTCTCTCAAGATCAATAATTTCACCAGGAGCATTGGACAAAAAATCTTGATTTTCTAGCTTTTTAAGAGTTAAATGTTTAAGCTTTTCATATTTTTCTAATTGTTTACTAAGTTTTGTCAGTTCCTTATCAGTATCTATGAGATTTTTAATATCTGCAAAACTTTCAAAATCAACATTGGGAACGCCTATCATATTCTCATAATTTTCATTGTAAAAGATACAATCAAAATTAATAAGCTTTTTTGCAATATGTTCATTTTGTTTAAAATACTTTTCAAACTTAAAATTACTACCAAATTTTAAAGCAACATTAATCTTAACATTAGGAACTACATTAAATTCGCTCCTAAGAGTTCTAATTGAGATAACAAACTCTTTAAATAAATTAAATTTTTGAAATTCTTCTTTAAAATCTCTTTGACTTTCAAATTCAGGATACTTTTTTAAAGACAATATATCTTTTGACAAAAACTTAGAATAAATTTCTTCAGTAATAAAAGGAATAAAGGGATGCATAATAAGCAAAGCCTCTTTCAAGAAAAAAATTAATTTCGAAATGGTCATATTTTGTAAATCAAGATCATCACCATATAAATTAATTTTACTAATCTCAATATACCAATCACAAAAATCATTCCAAAAAAATTCGTATACAGCCTTTGTAGCCTCATTATACTTATAATTTTTAAATGCTTGATCTATAATAGCAACGGTTGAATTTAAACTTGTAATTAACCATTTATCAACATCATCAAATTCTAAAGTACTTAACAACAATCTACCCTTTAAATTTGATAAAATAAATTTAGACGCATTAAATACTTTATTTGCAAACTTAGCTCCAAACATAAAATCTTTAGTGTCAATGTTTAAATCTTGACCTTGTACAGACAGAAATGAAAGAGTAAAACGCAAGGCATCACTTCCATATTGATCTATAATCTCAAGAGGATCTATGCCATTACCCAAAGATTTTGACATCTTTTGACCCTTTTTATCTCTTAAAAGAGGTGTTATATATATATCCTTAAATGGCACTTCTCCCGTAAATTCAAGTCCTGCCATTACCATCCTTGCCACCCAAAAAAATATTATGTCATAAGCAGTAATCAAAGTATTTGTAGGATAATAATTTTTAAAATCAAAAGTCACATCTGGCCATCCAAGAGAAGAAAATGGCCATAACCAAGAAGAAAACCAAGTATCAAGCACATCCACATCTCTAACAAAACTCCTTCCTCTATAATCTTCACTAAGTGAAGGATCAGATTCACTAACAATAATCTCTCCTGTCTGAGTATCATACCAAGCAGGAATTCTATGCCCCCAAACTAATTGTCTAGATATACACCAATCTTTAATATTTAATAACCAATGCTTATACGTATTTTCCCACTTTTTAGGATAAAACCTAATCTTTCCATCCATCAATGCCTGTAATGCAACATCGGCTAATGGTTTCATTTTCACAAACCACTGATTTGACAAATAAGGTTCAACAACTTTTCCAGATCTATGACAATGTCCAACCTGATGCTTATGTTGCTTAATATCTATTAAAAAGCCTTTTTCTTTTAACTCTTTTTCTATTCTACTTCTTGCAGCACTAACACTTAAACCTTGGTACTCAACTGGAACATTTTTATTAAGTTTTGCATCCCTAGTCAAAATATTTATTTTAGGGAGATCATGCCTTTTTGCAATATCAAAATCATTAGGATCATGTGCGGGTGTTATTTTCAAAGCACCACTACCAAATTCCATATCAACATAACAATCAGCTATTATCTTAATTTTTCTATTTGCAATAGGGATTACAACTTCACTCCCAATCAAAGATTTATATCTCTCATCATCAGGATTAACAGCAATAGCTACATCTCCAAACATAGTTTCAGGCCTAGTAGTTGCAACTTCAATAAAACTACCATCACACAATAAATATTTAACAAAATAAATCTTTCCCAAAATCTCTTTATATTCAACTTCTTCATCGCTAACAACACTTCCAGAGCCAGGATCCAAATTTACAAGATATTCCCCCTTATAAATCAATCCTTTATTATACAAATCAATAAAAACTTTATTAACAGCCCTTGAAAGCCCCTCATCAAGAGTAAATCTCTCCCGCAAATGATCATAAGAAGCTCCAAGCTTTTCTACCTGATTTATAATTATTTTTCTATGCTTATTTTTTAATTCAAAAATTCCTTCAACAAACTCCTCACGGCTAAAATCGTCTTTACTTTTGCCAAGTTCTTTAAGCTGTCTCTCAAAAATTGTCTGAGTCGCAATTCCAGCATGATCCGTTCCAAAAAGCCAAAGAGTATTATATCCCTGCATCCTTTTATAACGGACAAGAATATCTTGTAAAGTAAAATTAAGAGCATGTCCCATATGAAGAATGCCTGTAACATTCGGAGGAGGTGCTACCATACTAAATTTTGATTCAATCTTATCATTAGGACTAAAGACACCATTATCTAACCATTTTTTATAAATTTTATCTTCAAAAACCTTAGGATTATAACTGCTTGAAAGTTCATCGTCCATTATTTAAGCTTATCTCCTATAATATTAATTCGATTTAGATTTTTATAAAGTTCATCATAACTACTTGAACTCATAATATTCTGAAAATATTCACTACACATTTCACTCTCATTAAAGTAAATTTTGAAGTACTTCTTAAGCTTATTAAAATCTTTAGTAGAACCCCAAGTAGAATGAAAATCCGTTATATGCAATTTTAATATATTTAATCTAAAATTCAAATCGCTATCTAAAAAGCCAGGTTCATCTTTTCTAAACAAGTTTAAATTTTTAAAAATCCCACGACCAAACATTACCCCATCAATAGCATATCTATTAATCATTTGATATGCCTGACTTAAGCTTAAAACATCTCCATTCCCAATAATCACTACAGAAGGATTAATTTCATTTTTCAACTTAACAAGTTCATCAAACACATTAATATCTATATGCCCCTCACTTTGATTAATAACAAGTCTAGGATGCAAAGTTAACATATCAATACCCAACTTAAGCAAAAAACCCAACCAATCTGTAACCTCATCAGAAAAAAAACCATGTCTGGTCTTAACACTAAGAGGTAATCCATATTTCAAACATGCCTCTTTACTTGCAATAATTATTTCACGAGCCAAGGATTTGTTATTAATTAAAGCAGAACAAACCCCCTTTTTAATTATTTTTTTCTTAGGGCAACCCATATTAAGATCAATTCCCCAAAATCCCAAACCAGCTAAAATTTCTATTGCCTTAAAAAATTTATCGGGATCATCACCCCAAATTTGAGCAATCAAAGGTCGCTTAAGTTCACCATTTGTCGTTAAAACATGTTGCATTGATTGCTTTGATTTATTCAAAAGTCCCCTTACAGAAATAAATTCGGTAAAATAAATATCAGGAACATCCTTTCCATTTCCTATCAAATGAATCAAATTTCTAAAAACAGTATCTGTAACATCTTCCATAGGTGCTAAAATCATAATTGGACGATTCATATTACTTAAAAAAGTCATAAAATAAATAATATAATAAGTCAATAACATGGTAAAGAAGGGATTTAAATATGAATTTTAAGATCGCAAGCAATGATAAAAATTTTTATTAAATTTGAATAAAAGATATCTAAAAATATTGAAAATATCTCTTAAAATAAATAACAATGACAAATTTGAGATATCATAATACAAGACATATCATAATACATAAAATTTATAAAACCATTAAAAAAGGATATTTACTAAATGAACTTAAGCGAATATATACTCAAGCAAGCAGAATTAAATATCAAAGGATTCATAAAAAGAGACACACAGATTAGGATGATAAACAAAATAAACCAAACCTTTGAGGATCAAAACTTTTTGGTCATTGAAGCACCAACAGGAACTGGAAAAAGTCTTGCTTATTTAATTGCTGCTATTGATTTCATTCAAAAAACACAAGAAAAAGTCATAATTTCAACATCATCTATCAATCTTCAAGAACAACTAATAAAAAAAGACATTCAATCTTTAAAAAAAATTATTCCTTCTAAAATAAAGTTTGGAATAATTAAAGGAATGCGCAATTATATTTGTCTTAAACGACTTGAAGAACTTAAGAGAAGTCTTTTAATATATACATTAAACAAAAAAAATTTAGAAACATTAATAAATTGGGCAAAAAATACAAAAACAGGAGACAGAGATGAACTTAATTTCATAGATGAGCAAATCTGGGAAGAAGTATCAGCAAATCCTGAAACATGCTCAGAGATCACCTGTCCTAATGAGAATAAATGCCTTTTTAAAAAGGCAAGAAATAAAATATTAAAATGCAATATCATTATAACCAATCATCATCTACTCTTAAACGACCTTTACATAAGAAACGAAATACTAACAGAAAAAGAAAACCATGACAATAATTTTGAACCAGAAAACACAGATATTAACTTAATATTACCTAGTATAAAAAACATAATAATTGACGAAGCTCACTATCTAGAAGAAGCTGCAAGAAGCCTATTTAATAAAAATTTTTCAAAAATTGAAATAAAACAAATTTTCATCAAAATAGATAAAATAATTAGACAACAAAATATAAATAATATTTATAAAAGGGATCTCGAAATTGCAACAATACAGAACTTTGAAAATATCGAATATATAATAAACATGCAAAAAGATTTACCATCAATCTATAGAATCACCAATGACACACATAAAACAGATTTTTATATACGTATTAAAACGTCTCTACAAAATATCATATATCATCTGGAAAATTATCAAACAAGCATAACATCAATAATACAAACCATAGAAAACAAAACAGCAAAAATTGAACTAAACAGATTAATTAAAAACATAGAACAAAAAAAATCATTAATTCAAAATTTTACATCCGAAAATCAAGATAACAATCTTTGTTTTTGGATAGAAAATAAAAAAAACATAATCATATTTCAAACATCAGAAATTCACTTAGGTCCTCAACTAAACAAAATAATGTATCAGCGAATCAAAAGAATAGTTTTTACTTCAGCTACTCTTACGATAAATCAATCATTTTCATATTTTTTAAACCAAACGGGCCTGAACCTAAGTAATAAACACATCGAAATGGAAAACTTGCCATACTCTTTTCCCTATAAGGAAAAATCAATACTCACAATTACATCAGATATTGAAAACCCTAATAACGAAGAAGAATTTTTAAATCAATCAACAAGATATATTAAAGAACTTGTGATATTAAACAAAGGCGGAACTCTAATTCTTCTAACTTCATTTAAAAGCTTACAGTACATAAGTCAAAACATTAAAGATTTTTTAATCGAAAACGACATCAACATTTTTATACAAGGAGAATTACCAAAAAATGAACTTATAAATTCATTCAAAAAATCACCCAAAAAAAGTGTACTTATAGGAATAAAAAATTTTTGGGAAGGAATCGATATTAAAGGAGATCAATTAACAATGATTATAATCCCCAAACTGCCATTTCAAAGCCCTTCAGATCCGATCTTAATAGCAAAAAACGAATTATGCAATAAAGCAAATGAAAATTTTTTTATAAAAGAAACACTGCCACAAGCAATAATGAAATTTAAACAAGGATTTGGCAGATTAATTAGAGATTCAAAAGATTATGGAATTATAGTATGTTTTGACAAAAGAATTTTTAATAAAACTTATGGTAAATTATTTTTAAAATCATTACCTACAATAAAAACTTACTACTCAAATTTTGTAACTATCAAACATACAATTAATACGTTTTTTCAAACAATAGATCAAAATAATTAATCCATAAGAAGACTATCACCTGGAATTTTAGTCTTTCTTATCAAAATATCTTTGTATCCTGTAGATTTAACAAGTTCAACATTCCTCTGAACATCATCAGCATAAGTAGGAACAAAAACTGTAAAAAAAGGTCCATGCGAATTGACAAAAACACTAAGACCAGCACCTTTAAGTATCTTATAGGCTCTCTCAGCATAATCCTTAGTCTTATAAGAACCAACCTGTATATAAAAATCTGGCTCCTTTGCATCATTTAAAATTTGACCTGCAACCTCAGTATGCTCCTTACCTAAAGCAACACTCTTATCTGCTTTTAAATCAACAACATCATTACCAAAATTAGTATCAGAAGCATCTTTAAGATTAACATTCCTCTTAGATTCTTTCTTAGATTCTTGAGTAACATTTTCCTTAGATTTTTGAGCTTTAACGCCTTTTGCATTAGCTTGTTCTAGTATTTCAATTTTTACAGGAGCAACACCTATTCCTATAAAATCTAACTTCTCAGCAGCAGACTTCGACAAATCAATTATTCTATCTTTTCTAAAAGGACCCCTATCATTAATTCTTACAACAACCGTTCTATTATTAAGTAAATTTGTTACTCTTACAACACTATTAAATGGAAGCTCCTTGTGGGCAGCTGTAAGAGCAGTCATATCAAATTTTTCACCATTAGCAGTAGTCTTCCCATGAAAAGCTTCTCCATACCATGAAGCAAGCCCTACAGTAGCACTATTTAATTGCACAGTAGCAAAAAATAAAAATAAGAACATAAATTTTACACTAATACCCATAAGGTCAAATAAACTTACCATAATTACATATTGTATCATATCGCATATTACAATATAAAGCATAAGATTTATAACACAAAATTAATGAAGTAAGTTAATTTAAATTGCTTATTTGCAATTTTTTGATTTAATAAATATACTAAGATAAAATTAACAGGTAACATTGATGAGAACAGAAATAATAAAAGAAACTGAAATCGAAAAAGCAGCAAAATTGATCAATTCAGGAGAATTAGTAGTATTTCCAACAGAAACAGTATACGGAATTGGAGCTGATGCATATAATGAAGACGCTATACGAATGCTCTTTATAGTAAAAAAGCGCCCTATTACAAATCCCTTAATAGTACATGTTGAATCAATAGAAAAGATAAAAGAACTTGTAGAATATATACCAGAGAGTGCTTTAATTTTAATGCACAAATTTACTCCAGGCCCCATAACATTCATATTGAAAGATGCAGGTAAAATATCTAAATTAATAAATGGCGGTCTTAAAAGCATAGCAGTAAGAATACCCTCAGAACCTATAGCCCTAAAATTAATCAAGATGAGCAAAGTTCCAATAGCAGCCCCATCGGCAAATTTATCAAAACGGCCAAGTGCCACTAATTTTGAAATGGCAATAAGAGAACTTGAAGGTTTAGTTAAGGGAATAATTAAGAAAAACGAAATATCACAAATTGGCATAGAATCAACTGTTATAAGTTTCGACGATAAAGGCAATATATCAATATTAAGACCAGGCTCAATAACAAAAGAAATGATAGAGAGAGAACTTAATGGAAAATTTAGTGTAAAATACTCATTAGAAACGGATATGATCCATCAATCACCTGGAAACTTATTAGAACATTACAGGCCAAGCATACCCGTTTATCTATTTAAACAAAAAGACAACATAAGACAGTATGTATCACAAAAAGATACAAAAATACTCATTATGAAAAATACTTTTAAATCATATTGGCTTAGTGAGTTTTGGAATACAAATAACATTTGTGTATTTCACACATTAGAAGAATATGCAAAAAACATTTATAAAATTTTTGTAGAATCTGAGAAAACATACAAACAAATACTTGCCGAATTTGTAGATAATAACCAACTTGGATATTCAATAAACAACAGACTAAAGAAAGCAAGTTCAAATAAGTTTATTTCTAAATAATTTGAAATTATTTGTCCAATAACTTCAAATACTTACGCGCAATAGGATCATTTGAATCATATTCAAGAATAATTTGAAAATAGTCCCTAGCCTCTCTTTTACGCTCCATCTTTAAATAAAGAATACCAAGATTTGAAATAATTTTAATATTATCAGGTTCAAGTTTTAATGCTTTAAGTAAATACTCAAGACTCTCATTAAATTCAAGCAGCTCCATAAGGCAAATTGCAATTTCATTCATAGCATCAACATTATTAGCATCAAAAGACAATACTTTCAAAAAAGCATCTTTTGCCTGTAAATAAAATCCCTTTCTCCTATATCCCCATCCAAGCAAGAACCAAACATTCCAAGAATCTTTGTGATATTCCAATAACTCAATAAGTTTACAAATAGCTTCATCTTCTTTTGATAAAATTATCAAATCATATATTTTTTCAAGATTTAAAGCTAAATTCTTATGCACCTCTATAACATTCAAAACTTCATTTACTTTATTCTTCAATCCTAAATTACTAGAAATTTTCAAATAATGATTAAGTAATTCTTGAGCCCTATCCAATTTATATTGCTTAACAAAAAAAAATCCAGCATTTGCAAATACATTTTCATTAGGATTCTCAAATTCTAATAACCTTTCATAAATATTTAAAGCATTTTGATTACTATTAATAGCATCCATATATTGCTCAAGCCTTAAAAAATTTTCAGCTATCCTTTCATATAATAATGCCAAATTAAAAAGAATAATCTCATTTTCACCCTCAATACCTTTTAATGACAAAAAAATCTCAAGAGCCAAATTATAATCTCCCTCATCAATCTTAGAAAGACCAACATTAATAAGCATACTAACAATATTTGGATTTAAAGCCAATAAAAGCTTCTTATAATAAGGAAAATTAACATTATCTTGCTCATAAGCAGAAATCTTAAGAATTGCAGACATAATAGATTCAAAAATAAGTTCATCTTGAGAAAAATGCTCAATATCACTAACCTCAACTGGTAATAGTATCCTGGGATCAAATACAAAATCTTTAATCTGTCTTGTAAAATTCTCAGGAAGAGAAACATAAACAATATTCTTAAGCATAAATCCTCTAATTAAAATAATCATGAATTAACATCGTATAATCAAGAGGAATCTTTTCTTCGCAAAATGCAATACCTATAGCTAAAACCTTACCATTGGGAGTTTGAATAACACTTAAATTTCTTGCCTGTCCTATAATAGAGACTTCTTTACCTGCAATCTCAAAATTTAAAATTAAATCGGTATTACGCTCTTCAAATTTCTCATAATCAAAATAAGATATTAAAAGAGCACCTCCATAAGACATATCTTTAATCAAGCATTTATGCTTAACTCCATTAACTTCAATAAAAGCTTTATCAGAAGCAAGATTAAGTTTTTTTAAAGACTCCTTATCAATAATAATACGCTCATGAATTCTTTGATTCTGACCAAGTTTTAAATCAAGCAATTTCCCAATTTTAACTAAAATCTCTTCTGGCATAGAAGATAAAAACTCTAGAGTCAATAAATTATATTCTTTATCTTGAATAGAATAAGAAGACGTATTGATCAACTTCACAACTAAAGAAGGAATATAAAAAGTATCATCCCCAGCACTACTGTCATAACTCCTAATCTGAATATTACCCAAATTTCCATTTTGAGCCAAAATAGGTAAAATTTTGTCTTGTTGCAAAATAATTTTAATAGTACCCATAGAAATAGAATAAATTACACCAACTACCACATAAGTACCAACTTTTATT
The DNA here is from genome assembly GCF_000500045.1 of Borrelia persica No12. GTDB lineage: Bacteria > Spirochaetota > Spirochaetia > Borreliales > Borreliaceae > Borrelia > Borrelia persica. The sequence goes on from NZ_AYOT01000146.1 coordinate 145,479, forward strand.
TCAACAGAATTTTTCATATTAAGGAAACTATTAATTTCAGTACTCATTTTAATTTCCTTACCCCTATACTTAGCCTCATAATCTTTTATTTTTTTAGATAAAAACATAAACCTCTCCTTTGAAATCTAACAAACATGTTAAAATTGATATTCAGGAACTTGAAAGTAATAAAATTCAAAAATTTTAATTTATGCATATACTTTAAAATAATTTTATCCCAAAATATTAAATACAACCAATAGTTAGTAACTTATTGAATGTATGATTAAATAAATATAAAAATCAAATTCATCCTAAAAATCAATATAAAAAACCAATTGTATAAATCAAAATTTCAAAAAAGCCATAACGTAAAATAATCTATCATTCAAACTAACAATCGTAATTCTTATTATTTTTACCGTTTATTTAAAAAAAAACAATACCTACAGATAAAGACCCGTTCTTTTCAAACTTTCAATTCACAGACAATTAATATTTAAAAACTCTAAATATCAAAACAAAGACATATAAGAAGGAATTATAACAATATCTTGTCTCAAGAACAACTCAAAAAACTTTTTAAGTTTATCATATTTTATAGTATAATTAAGCATAAAGGATATAATTTGAAAAGTATTACTCTTAGCAAAAAGGCTAACATACTTATTTATCTTACGTATTTTACTATCAGCTTTTCTATAATTTCTTTATCAATCACAATAGTCGAAACTATAAATATCCAAAAAGACAAAAAATTTGGATATGTAAATCCTGCTATACCATCAAAAGTTTTTGATAGCAATGGCAAGCTCATAACACAATTTATATCTGATGAAAATAGAGAACTACTATCTTTAAAAGAAATGCCTGACAATTTAATAAACACACTTTTAATACGAGAAGATCTTAGCTTTTTCTTTCACAGAGGTTTTTCACTAATGGGAATCTTAAGAGCTGCATTTAATATTGTTCTTGGAAGATATTTCTCAGGTGGTAGTACTTTAACGCAACAATTAGCAAAATTACTCTATACAAACCAAGCAAAAAGATCTATCTTAAGAAAATTAAACGAAATTTGGTGGGCAATACAACTTGAAAAAAAACTATCAAAATATGAAATACTTGAAAAGTATTTAAATAAAGTCTACTTTGGAAATGGAAATTATGGAGTGGTAGCAGCTTCAAAATTTTTTTTCAACAAAAGCGTTAAAGATATCAACACAGCAGAAGCCGTGTTGATGGTTATACAGTTACCAAATGCAAAACTCTATTCACCATTTTACAATCCAGAATTTGCAAAAAAAATACAAAGAACAGTACTAAATCAAGTAGTATCTAATGGTATTATCAGTCCTGAAGTAGCTGAAGCAGAATTTGATGAATACTGGCAAAATTATGATTGGACTCGCATGGCAGATACACCAGCCATGTCTGATAAAGAAGATAATGCTCCTTATTTCTCAGAATATATAAGACAACGAATAAGCAAATATCTTCCAGCAGAAGCAAACATATACAAAGATGGATATTCAATATATACAACACTTGATCTCGAAGCACAACAACAGGCAAATGAAATCACACAAGACATGATTACAAGAGCAAGAAAAATGTATAATTCTACAAAATCATCAGAAACACTAGTAATAAATTCAGAAATAGTGCCAGTAATTGACACGCTAGCTGATCTGTTTGGAATAAGAAACACTAGAATAAATGGTAGACAATACACAAAATTAAAAACAAGAAAATTTTACGAAGATAATATTGATCTAATTGCAAGCTTTGCCGCAATCTTAGGCATTGATAAAATAGATAAAGCAACAAGAGAATACACAATAAATAATAAAACAAATCCAAACTTACTTGTGCAACCAGAAGGTGCATTAATATCAATAGATACCACAACGGGAGCCATAAAAGCAATGGTTGGAGGAAGTGGATACAAAAAGGGAAGTGAATTTAATAGGGCAACTCAAGCAAAAATTCAACCTGGAAGCTCATTTAAAGCTTTATATTTCTCAGCAGCTATTGAATTAAAAAAAATCACAGCCGCAACAATGTTTTCAGACTCTCCAGTAGCTTTCTTTAATCAAGAAGGAGAAATATATGCTCCTGAGAACTATGGAGGAAAATGGAGAGGCAATGTATTAACACGCAAAGCACTGGCTTTCTCACTAAATATTCCTGCTCTTAGAATACTTGACACATTAGGTTTTGACAATGCAATCAAATATGCAGCTAAATTACTAGGAATAAAAGATCAAAATGAGATAAACAAAACATTCCCTAAGGTATATCCCCTTGCACTTGGAGTTATATCAACTTCCCCAATACAAATGGCAAGAGCATTTGCTATTTTGGGCAATAATGGAAAAGAAGTAGAGCCATACGGAATTAAATATATAGAAGACAGAAATGGAAAAACAATAGCAAATGTAGAATCCGAAATTCTAACATCAATTAAGAATAAAGGTATTAATGCACAAATAGTATCTCCACAGACTGCTTATATTATGACAGATATGATGAAATCAACAGTACAATATGGAACCTTAGCAAGTCAAAGATATACAAATCTTAAAAATTTCAAATCCGATATTGCCGGAAAATCAGGAACAACCCAAAACTGGGCCGATGGATGGACAATAGGATATTCACCATATATAACAACAGCTGTATGGGTTGGTTTTGACAAAAAGGGATATTCATTGGGAACCGCAGGAACAGGAACAGCACTAGCTGGACCTACTTGGGGTAAATTTATGGCAGAATACCATAAAAACTTGCCTCAGAAAGTATTTATCAGACCTAAAGGCATAATAAACATACAAGTACAATCAGAAACAGGTCTACTACCAGAAGGTGTACCCAATGAAACAGTAATAAATGAAATATTTATTCCAGGAACCCAACCATTAGAAAAATCAAAATATTATGAAAACAAATCTGAATTGTTAAACAAAATGGAATTTAATATCTACGGTATCGACAATATTGATGACAATGAAGAACTAAACTTTGATAGTAATGAATTCGAATATCTAACAAACGATTTTAAGCAATTCACCAAAACAGAAAACAAAAAAATTACTGAAAATGATATTAATATAACTAACAATAATCAATTTGATGATAATATTAATACAGAAGAACAAAATGATAATTTTGAAAACAACAATGAAGAAGAAAATATAGAAGAAGAAAATATGAAACAAGATATCCAAGATACAAAAATAAACAACAATATAAATAATACAAAAATAGATGATAATATTAATACAGATAGTAATATTAATATTGAAGATAAATCAAGTGAAACGAAACTTAAAGAAAAGTTTCTCACTAATGACAATGAACAACTTAATGATGATAATAACGAACAAACTAATGAAAGTGAACAAAAAGACGTAAATGGAGAAAACATCCAATTGGATTAATAAAATATGTTAATAGACTTAGAACAAATAAAAATCAAAAAAAGAATCAGAAAAAATCTAGGGGATACAACTAACCTTAAAGAAAGCATTAAAAAACATGGTTTAATTTATCCCATAATAATAGATAAAAACAAAAACCTAGTAGCAGGTTTTAGAAGATATCAAGTATTAAAAGAACTTGGATATAAAGAAATCGATGTCAAAGTAATACCAATAGAAGATAAAAAAACATTACTTGAAATTGAACTTGATGAAAATAATGTCAGAAAATCATTCACAAAAAGTGAGACAGAAGCAGGTGAAGAACAACTCAAATATTATTCAGAAAAAAACACAATAATAAGATTTATAAAACTAATATTATTAAAAATTAAAAAAATATTTACAATAAAAAAACAAAATTAAATTTAAATACACAAAAAACTATTGGGAGATGATTAATGAGCAATTACAATAATCTGAATAAACTTAAAAGTTTTCAAGAACTAAAACAAATTAATCCCGAAGAGCTAAAGAAAGCATTAAATGAAAATAGAATTAAAGAATATGACATCAAAATAGAAGGAAATCATGTACACTACAATTATGCTACAAAACAAATTAACGAAGATCATTTAAGACTATTTCAAAATCTAAGTGATGAAGCTCATCTAATAGAAAAATATAAAGAAATCATTGATGGAAAACATATCAATATCAGTGAAAACAGAAAAGTGTTACATCATTTAACAAGAGGACAACTTGGTACAACAGTTATAGAAAACAATGAAAACATGCGAGAATTTTTTGAAGGAGAACTTAACAAAATCTTCGCATTTGCAAAAAAAGTACAAAATGGAACGATTCAAAACACAAATGGAAAAGCTTTTAAAAATATAGTACAAGTTGGTATTGGAGGCTCGAGTCTTGGACCAAAAGCACTATACAGTGCAATTAAAAACTATGCTAAACATAAAAATTTATGTAAGATGAAAGCCTATTTCATCTCAAATGTTGACCCAGATGAAGCGGAAGAAATTTTAAATGAACTAAACCTCCAAGAAACACTATTCATTATAGTATCAAAAAGCGGAACCACGCTAGAGACAGCATCTAATATGCAATTCTTAATCAAAAAACTCAAAGATAACGGAATTAACGAATACAAAAAACAAATTATAATCATCACTTCAAAAGACAGTATGTTGGCTCTTGAAAAGGGATATCTTGAATACTTTTTTATGCATGATTCAATTGGTGGAAGATTCTCACCAACATCAGCTGTCGGACTTGCTTTAATTACCCTTTGCTTCACAGAAGATATTACAAAAGAAATATTAAAAGGAGCTCATGAGGTTGATAAAAAAGCATTAAATAAAAATATAAAAGAAAACGCACCTCTCCTAGCAGCAATGATTAGTATATATGAAAGCAACATTCTAAATTATAGCAGCAACTGTATTATTGCATATTCAAAAGCAATGGAAAACTTTTATCTTCACTTGCAACAACTTGAAATGGAAAGTAATGGAAAAAGCGTAAACAGATTTGGAGAAAAAATTGATTATAAAACAGTAAGAATAATTTGGGGAGGCATTGGAACAGATGTTCAACATTCATTCTTTCAAATGCTTCATCAAGGAACAGAAATAGTACCAATGGATTTAATAGGATTTAGCGAATCCCAACTAAAACAAGATGTAATTTTAGAAGGAACATCAAGCAATGATAAACTAAAAGCAAATTTAATAGCCCAAATAATTGCATTCTCTATTGGAAAGGAAAATACAGACAAAAACAAAAACTTTCAAGGAGAGAGACCTTCTGCATTAATATATGCACAAGAACTCACACCTTACACAATAGGTGCAATACTATCTCACTACGAAAATAAAGTAATGTTTGAAGGATTCTTGCTAAATATAAACTCATTTGATCAAGAAGGAGTTCAGCTGGGCAAAGTTATTGCTACTCAAATTTTAAAGAATGATAATTCACAAGATGAAATAATCAAATCTTATGATAGATTACTTTAACGAAAAATAATCATATTTATAAATTAATATGATTAAACACGTAATTAAACGTACTATATAAAATTTATAAATAAGAGGCCAAAATTATGGAGATGACAATAATGTATGTAATATTAAATATTACAACAATGCTTATATTAATAGGATCGTTATACTTTTTACGCAAAAAACATATCTCATTTACAAAAAGAATATTAATTTCTTTAGGATTAGGAATAACATTTGGCACAGTCATGAAATATTATTACGGACAAGACTCAACAATAATACAAGAAACTATTAAATGGACTAATATTATAGGAATTGGATATATAAGACTTATTAAAATGATGATAATACCATTAGTACTTGTTTCAATAATATCTGCACTAATAAAATTAACAGATAGTCAAGATATTTGGAAAATGAGCTTATCAGTAATATTTATACTCGTATTTACAGCAGGAATTGCCGCAATAATTGGAATTGCAACATCTCTTTTCTTTAAATTAACGGCAGAAGGACTTCAATCTGGAATTGATGAAATCATTCAAGGTCAAAAACTAGATCAAAGACTGCAAGAGCTACATAAAACTCCAATTGCACAAAAACTATCAGAATTAATTCCCGATAATATATTTGCAGATATGGCAGGCAAAAGACCAAACTCAACAATTGGAATAGTAATATTTGCCGCTTTAATAGGAATTATAGCTTTAAAAACTGCCAAAAAAAAACCAGAATCAATAAATTTCTTTAAACAAATAATATCAACAGCACAAGATTTAAATTTGGGAATGATAACTTTAATTTTAAAGTTAACACCTTATGCCATACTAACAATGATCACAAAAATAGCAGCAACAAGTGATACTGCAAGCATAATGAAACTTGGAAAATTTGCACTGGCATCTTATGTTGCTATTGGGATCACACTTTTAATGCACATGACAATTATTGCATTGAACAGATTAAATCCAATAACCTTCATTAAAAAAGCATGGCCAGTTTTAACATTTGCATTTATATCTCGTTCCAGCGCAGCAACAATACCTGTTAATGTAGAAGTACAAACCAAAAAATTGGGAATTAGTGAAGGAATTGCAAACCTATCAAGCGCACTTGGGACATCTATTGGACAAAATGGTTGTGCAGCACTTCATCCTGCTATGTTAGCAATCATGATTGCACCTACACAAGGAATAAACCCAACAGATCCTTATTTCCTACTACAACTTATAGGAATAATAATAATAACTTCATTTGGAGCAGCCGGAGCTGGAGGTGGTGCAACGATAACATCTCTAATGGTTCTCTCTTCAATGAATTTGCCCGTTTCACTCGTTGGACTATTCATTTCTATTGAACCTTTAATTGATATGGGAAGAACATCTGTCAATGTAAGTGATTCAATGGTTGCAGGACTAATAACAGCTAAAAATTTAAAGCAATTGGACAAAAACATTTATAATAACCAAAATATTCAATAAATAGATAAATAGGAAATTTTATGAAAATAATAATTATTGGAGGAACTGCTGCAGGAACAAGTGCTGCAGCAAAAGCAAAACGCATAAACAAAGAATTAAATATAGTTATTTATGAAAAAACAAATATCACATCTTTTGGTGCTTGTGGATTACCATACTTCATTGGAAAATTTTTTGATGAAACAGATAATATGATAGCCAGAACACCTGAACAATTCAAACAAAATGGAATATCAGTATTTACTGAACACGAAGTTATTAAAGTAGATATCAAAAATAATACTATACAAGTAAAAAACCTTAAAACGCAAGAGATATTCAATGATACTTATGATAAATTAATGATTGCAACTGGGGGTAATCCTATAATCCCACCAATCAATAACATTAAACTAAATAATTTTTATACTCTAAGAAATATGCAAGATGGCAAATCAATCAGAACGCTTTTAAGCCAAAAAGAAATAAAGGACATAGTAATAATTGGAGCTGGATATATTGGAATTGAAATGGTAGAAGCTGTTAAAGCCCTAGAAAAAAACGTAAGAATTATTCAACTGGATAAACGAATATTAAGCGAATCGTTTGATAAAGAAATCACCAATATAATGGAAGAAGAACTTATAAAAAACAATGTTTTACTCCACACAGATGAATTTGCAAAAAGCTTAATAGGAAAAGAAAAAGTCGAAGGAATCATTACAAATAAATCCAAATACAAAGCAGATCTCGTAATACTCTCCACAGGCATTAAACCTGCTACTGAATTTCTAGAAGGTCAACTTGATACATCACAAAACGGTGCAATAATTGTAAACGAATATGGCGAAACAAGCGCAAAAAACATTTTTGCCGCAGGAGATTGTGCCACAATATATAACATTATAAGTAATCAAAATGAATACATCCCCCTTGCAACAACAGCCAATAAATTAGGAAAGGTCATTGGTGAAAATCTAACAGGAAAACGAGTGGCTTTTAAAGGAACTTTAGGATCCGCATCTATTAAAGTTTTATCACTCGAAGCAGCTAGATCTGGTCTTACTGAAGAAGCAACATCAAGACTTGGAATTAAATATAAAACAGTATTTATCAAAGATAAAAATCATACAAATTATTATCCCAACCAAGAAGATCTATATATTAAACTAATCTATAATGAAGATACAAAAGAGATAATTGGTGCACAAATAATTGGAAAGGACGGAGCTGCACTAAGAATGCACGCACTATCTGTTGCTATATACGCAAAGCTTAAAACATATGAACTTGGAATGATGGATTTTGCATATTCTCCACCATTCGCAAAAACTTGGGATGCATTAAATATTGCTGGTAATGCAGCAAAATAAAAAAAGTAAAATTTAAACTGTTTTTACTTTAATTCTTCATACTAAAAGGCTGACCAGTACTTGCAAGGACATCTCGCCAGAAAGAACCATTTACATTAACCTTATTTCTAGCAATGACAGCCATTTTGATGGGAACATGCACAAATTTTGTACTCCACAAACTAATTAATAATTTAGTTTTACCAGACATAGCAGCATGAACAGCATTTGAACCAAGACGAGCGCAATAAAGAGAATCACTAGCATTAGCTGGAGCACTTCTAATAAGATAACTAGGATCAATATATTTAAGATTAATTGGAATATTTTTTGACTTAAAATAAACATTAATCTTATCTTTAATATAAAGTCCAATATCCTCATAAAGCAAATTACCAGAATCATCTTTCTTACGCATACTAGAATCAAAATATTTTTGTCCTGCCCCCTCTGCTATCAATATAACTGCATGGGGAATTTCATCCATACTTTCTTTTTTGAAAAGTCGTCTCTCAAGATGAGCAAGGAGTCCATTTGATCCCTCAATATCAAAATCTAGTTCTGGTATCAAACAAAAATTAACATCATTAGAAGAAAGAGCAGTATAAGCAGCAATAAATCCAGAATCTCTACCCATCACTTTAACAAGACCAATTCCATTATAAGCACTATTTGCTTCAAAATGTGCACCGGCAACAGCAGCAACTGACTGCTCCACAGCCGTTTCAAATCCAAAAGATTTTTGAACAAACATAAAATCATTATCTATCGTTTTAGGAATACCTATAACAGCAATTTTCAAATTCCTCTTCTCTATTTCTTCAGCAATTAAAATAGAACCTTTTTGTGTTCCATCTCCACCAATATTAAAAAGCATATTAATGCCCATTTTTTCTAAAGTATCAACTATCTCAACAGGTTTAATTCCCCCTCTTGATGAACCAAGTATTGTACCACCAAGCTGATTAATATCATCAACCACATCAGGATTTAACTCAACAAAATTTAAATTAGATTCTGATAAGAGTCCCTTATATCCAAATTTAACTCCACAAATATTATGTACGTCATACACATTCCACAACGTCCTAACAATTGAACGAATCACATCATTAAAACCTGGACAAAGACCCCCACAAGTAACAATTGCAGCCTTAACATGTTTTGGAACAAAATAAATTTTACGCCTAGGTCCAGCTTTTTCTAAAAAAATATCCTTATATTGACTCCAACCCTCTTCATTTTGATAAACATTAAATCTAATCTTACTCTTCTCATCAGTAAAATGAACATGTCCCTCATTAGCATAAAAATTAATTAAAGGATTATCATAATTACATTCCCCTAAATTTTCTATATTAAAATCTAAATTTTGATTTTTAAGCCTATACATAATTACCCCCTCCTAAAGTATCATTATAATCCAATTACTTCCTAATAAACTGACTTTGCTCTTTAATCATATCGTATATATCATCATAAATATAAGGTGAACCCTCAACAGGTGATTTAATTAAATTACCTGCAATAAATTCAAAATATTTATTAAGTTTTGAATTTTTGTCAAAATCAATAAATGGAATTCTATTATTAACAGATGCTCTAAAAGTTTTTGCAAAGGGAATAAAACCAATAAATTCAACTGGTATATTAATATTATTTTTAACAACATTTATTAAATTTTCACACATAGCTATCTCTTCGCTAGACTCTATTCTATTTAATACAACTCTAGGATAAAAGCTATTCATCATTTTTTTCACCTTAAGTGATGAACTTAAAGATACAACTTCAATTCCGGAAACTAAATCTCTAAATTTAACGTTTGTACCTTCTATTTTATTTTTAAAAAAATTACTAATATATTCACGTTCAGGACTTTTTGGAGGAAAACCCAAATATAAAAGCCTATACAGAGCATTTTTTAAAAAAGAGTAGGCATTAAGAATTGAAGGAGTTTCTGGAACAGTAACGATTATGCCACTATAAGATGACAAATAAAAATCAACTGTATTATAAGATGTCCCTGAACCTAAATCTATAAAAACAAAATCAGCAACAAGTTCTCTTTGAATAGACTCTATTATCCTTTTTTTTACAGAAAAAGGAATATTGGCTGTACCCGTATAAAGCACATCTCCTGGAACTAGGTAAAGCTTTTTATAAGGAGTTTTAAGAACCAAACTAGAGAAATCTTTTTCTTGTTTATTAATAAAAGAGCCTATTCCAATACCAGTATTTTTAACACCTAAACATGTATGCAAATTAGAACCACCAAGGTCAAGATCAACAAGTATCACAGTCTTGCCTAAACATGAAAGTTTATAACCAATATTAGCAACAAAAGATGTTTTGCCAACACCTCCCTTTCCACTTGCAACAGGAATAATTTTAGTCATCTTAAAATCCTATTAATTATTTTTCTTATCTTTATTAAACTTCTTCATGAAATCAAAAAACCTTAAAAAACTTAATTTTTTAGAGCTATTTTTACAAGAAGCATCCTCTGCTTCAGAAACTGATATTAAATCCTTAATTAAATCTTTATTATTTGTAAAACTTTCAATCTTATCAGGTTTGCCACAAATTACAATTTTATCATTATTCAAGAAAAAATAATCTCCATCCACAAGTTCATATCTAGAATTACTTAAATTTCTAACAGCAATAACAGTAATTCCTTTTTCTCTTCTCAAATCAGCCTCAAGCAAAGTTTTACCCACATATTCTTTTGGAATAACGGTCTCAGCAACAATAATATCATGCCCCACAATACTATACGTTGAAAGATTGGGAGATACCAATAATGGTGTCAATCTTCTAGCAGCATCCTTACTTGGAAATATAATTTTTGTAGCACCAAGAGTTTTTAATATTTCAGCATCATCTCCATCCTCAGTCTTCACATATATCTCTTTAACACCTAAGAGATTACAATAATGAGTAACAAGAGCACTCTTACCAAGATCATTATCAAAATCAATAATAACAGCATCAGTATCTACAGGAATAACCTTCTTTAATGCATTCTTCGTAAACTGATCTAAAATAAAACTTTCTGTAGCAATTACATCATATTCTTCAACCAATTCTTTTGAAGTGTCAACAATAATAATTTGACAATCAAGCTTACTTAAATTTTCAAGAACATGAATTCCCAAATTACTAAGACCAATAATAACAAATGTTTTCACCCTATTTTAACCCACTAAAATATCTTGTCTTGGCCTTGTAAATTCTTCAAAACGAGATTTTCTTGAAACAAAAATTGCCATTGAAAAAAGCCCTATTCGACCTGCAAACATAGTAAAAATTATAATTACTTTACCTAAAAATGACAAATCTTGTGTAACCCCAACTGATAAACCAACAGTACCAAAAGCAGAAAAAACTTCATATCCCAAATCAATGACTCTCCATTTTCCACCACTCTCAGCAGCAAGAAGAACAAAAAATGAAAAACATAAAATAAAAACGGCTCTAACAAAAAATAAAAGCGCAAATCTTATGCTATCAATTGAAACTTTATAAGAACCAATAATATAACCATTACCATCTTGAGATTTGATTACTGCAAGAATAATTAAAAAAAATGTAGTAATCTTAATTCCCCCAGCAGTTGAACCTGGAGCACCACCAATAAACATAAATGGCAAAGAAAGCATTTGCGTTCTACTTGAAATAAGTGCATTGTCAAGATAATTAAAACCAGCCGTTCTTGTACTTATTGAATAAAATATTGCATTAAATATCAAAGTACCAAGTGAATAGCCATTTTTTAGTTTATGAATTTCCGAGAAAAAAAACACTATTGCACCAAAAATAATCAAAAAAAAACTAAATATAAAAACAATTTTAGCATGAAGAGACAATTTTTTGCGATATTTAATAGTATTAGTAACATCACGATATACCATAAATCCAAGGCCTCCACAAATAATCAAAATAGCAATAACAATTATAGCTTCAGGGACATCACGCCATGCATAAATACTCTCAGAATGCATAGAAAATCCTGCATTACAAAAAGCAGAAACAGCCGTAAATAAGGCCTCAAGAAAAGAAATACTCACACCCCGAAGTTTAAAACAAACTAATATTAATATTAGTCCAATTAATTCAATTAAAAAAGTTACAAAAAGTATACTTTTTAAAATTTTTAAGGGATTATATTCAATATTTGAAAGAGAATATTGCTTTATTATCCTAGCATCGGTTAACTTTAATTTACGCTTAGGAATCAGTAAATAAAAAGTAGTAATTGTTATAAAACCAAGTCCCCCAAATTGAATCAACAACATTATTATGATAAATCCAAAAGTAGAAAAATTCTCCATCTTAACAGTAACAAGCCCCGTAATACTAACAGCAGATACAGACGTAAATAAAACATCTATGTATTTTAATTTTTCAACACCGTTCCACGCAATAGGCAACAACAATAACAAAGAGCCTAAGAACATAATTAAGATAAAATAACTAAAAAGAAAAAACCTATCACTAAATTCAAATTTCAACATATAAAAATAAAATATAACAAAACATACCAGATATCATGATAAAAATCGTAGAATGTTGAAATATTAACATAATTTTACTATTTTTAATACATGTATGAAATTGAATTGAAAGCTTTTATTCCCAGAAACAGACTTAAAAAAATTTTAAAATTAGCTAATCAAAAATTCAAATTTATAAAAGAAGAAATTAAAAATGATATTTATTATTACAATTCAGAAAAACTTATTAGAATCAGAAAATCCAATATTTCAGATGAAATTATAACATTTAAAATTAAGTCCTTAGACAAGGATATGGAAATAAACAAAGAAATTGAATTTAAAGTAGATAAAATGGATAATTTCATATCTTTTATAAAAGAAATGAATTTCAAAATTTTATATAAAAAAATCAAAAAAAGCCTAATTTATAAAAAAGACGACTTAAATATAGAAATTAACGAAATTCATAACCTTGGTTTCTTTTTAGAAATCGAAAAATTAATTTATATTGATAATAAAAACGAATGCGATCTTGCAAAGAAAGAAATTTATGAAACAATAAAAGAATTTAAATTACAAGACAATATTGAAAAAAAATCATACTTTGAACTATTATCTAATCAACTTAAGGAATAAAACCTTAAAATCTAAACTCAAACATGATAATATAAATCCTTCCTTTTGATATCGTGCAAATTGGGGCTTACAAACAGATTTTTGAAAAATTTCAGATTCATTTAAATAATACCAATTATAATCATTTAAATAAATAAGTCTTATATTATTATCATCTTCAAAAGTAAAGAATAAATCATTGCGATATTTTAAAATATCGCCAATCTTTCCTTTAATTTTAATATTTGGACTTACATTCTCCCATCTGTCGCATTTAAGAGTAGATATACTCACAATAGGTCTATCTTTTGTTATATAACCCAAAATAATTTCGTCTGACTTAGAATCAGATAAAATCTTAACAGAATCTGCCATATTTGCAGATTGCATATTTGCATTTGACCAAGTTTTTCCCCTATCAACAATAAATTCAGAATTAACATAATCATTTGCCTTATAATTATAAAAAATTCCTAAAAAAGGTTCAGAAATAACACCAATACTTAAAACATCAACATCAGAACTGCCTTTAGATACATAAGAATCGATAATACTATTCCAAACAGTTCCATATCCTTTATTTACAACAAAGTTTAATTTATATTCATGACCAATTTTTTTCAAATAAGCTACATACAAATTATCTTTCCTGTCAATACTAATATTGACCAAAAATCCAATATTTTCTCTAAATTTAGGACTAACATCAATCCACTTGCGACTATTAAATTTCTTAACTATAAGTTCACTAGGAAAATCACTGGTATTCTTAGTAGTAAATACAACATACAATTCTCCTTTAGAATTAATTGCAAAATCAAAACATGAAATATCAGTAATATTATCATTAACAGCAGAACTTATATCAAACCAACCAATATTTTCAATAAATGAAGCAACTTTAATATTTTCATCATCTTCCATCTGATATGCAATATAAATATTGCGCTTATAAGTTTTTAAAACATATTTCTTAAGCCTTGAACTTAACTTCAAACTTGGCAAATCTGTTGACAAAAAAGTTTTATCTTGTTTCTTTATATTAGATATTTTCGACTTCAAAGAACTATCACTAATTATTGATAAATCCAAATCACTAAGAGTAAAATCAATGTTTACATTTTCTGATGTAACATAAATTACAGCATAAAGAACATCCTTTTCTAATTCAATCTTAACATCATTTTTTCTTATCTTATCTGTTATATATTTTTTGTTCAAAACATCATATACCATATATACAAAATCTATACCTGACGCAACATCAAAAGTTAAGATATAATTAGAAGACTTGTCAACTTTTAAATAAATGCTTCCTTTTCCACTTTTACTTGAAATACTTAAAGGTTTCATATTTGTTAATACTTGCTTTACATCAGCATAAGAATAAAAACTAATCAACAGAAAAACAAATATTAATAATAACTTACTTTTCATACTTACAAAGATCCAATAATATCATAATATAATCAACTAACGATATAACAGTTATAAGAGCAGAAATAGCATATATTATTTCAACAATAAAGGAAAAACTAAAAGTTAAATTTAAAATTGAACTAATAAAATTTTCAATAAATTTCATAACTTTTAATTTGTTTAAGGTATAAAACAAAAGACTAGCAAATGTTGCAATAGCATAGAATAATGATTTTATTTTACCTGAAATTTTGGCTTGCTGGATTATATTAAATTGAATAATTAAATTTCTAATAACACCAACAGAAAGTTCACGATATACAAATATCACAAAAAAATAATATGGGGTAATACCTTTATAAAAGAAAAAAACAAAATATGTAAAATGCTGCAACACATCTGCATAGGGATCCAAAATCTTACCCACATTACTAACCAAACCATATTGCCTAGCAATATATCCATCAATAATATCTGTAATCTCATTAAAAATGATTAAAAACCAAATTAAAATTAAAAATAAATAAGGATTCCACAAATATTCAAAACATAATATAAATAAAACAACAAAAGACAATATAATTCTAAAAAAAGTTATTTTATTTGGACTAATTACATTTGTATTATTCAACCTACAGACTCTCCTTACTACTTATCTTTAACCTCACAAATTCAAGAGCTTCTTTAAGTTCAAGTCCATTAATTTGCTCATTTGTTCTAGTCCTAATTGAAATTTTTCCATCTACCACTTCTCTCTCTCCTATAATAAACATATAGGGAACTTTTTTGGACTGATATTGTCTAATCTTTGCATTCATCCTCATATTATAATCATTGTCAAATTTTATCCTAATTCCTTCATTTTGAAACCGAGATAACACTTCTAATGCATATTCTTCTACAATACTATTTACAGGAATAATTACAACTTGAAGAGGAGCTAACCACACGGGAAATGCTCCGCCATAATGTTCTACTAAAATTCCAAAAAATCTCTCAATAGAGCCAAGAAGAGCTCTATGAATCATAAAAGGTTGCTTTTCCTTACCATCCTCTGCTGTATAAGTCATCTTAAATTTTTCAGGAAGATTAAAATCAAACTGCACTGTACTCATCTGCCATTCCCTTCCAAGAGAATCAATTATTTTAAGATCAATTTTAGGACCATAAAAAGCTCCTCCACCCTCATCAACCTCAAAACCAATATTAAAATCAAGCAAAGCTTGCTCTAAAACTGCAACAGACATTTTCCAATCATCATCATTCCCCACAGCTTTTTCAGGTTTTGTTGAAAGGTATGCCTTTAAATTGGTAAAGCCAAATTTATTCCACATATCAAGAGCAAATCGCAAAACTTCTTTAACCTCATACTTCACTTGCTCATAAGTACAGATAATATGTGCATCATCTTGTGTAAAACCTCTAACACGCATAGTACCATGAAGTGCACCTATCTTTTCATAACGATACACAGTACCAAGTTCAGCCCATCTAAATGGCAAATCTCTATAAGAATGCTTACTGCTATTATAAATTGCAATATGAAACGGACAATTCATAGGTTTAACATAATAATCACTCTTATCCATCTCAATTTTTTCAAACATATTTTCTTTATAAAAATCCAAATGTCCAGAAGTTTCCCAAATCCAAGATTTACCAATATGAGGAGTAAAGAGTATATCATAACCATTCTTAAAATGCTCTTCTCTCCAAAAATTTTCTATCAAAGCTCTTATCCTAGCACCATGAGGATGAAAAAATATAAGACCAGGACCTATCTCCTCATGAACAGAAAACAAATCAAGCTCACGACCAAGTTTTCTATGATCTCTATTTTTTATTTCTTCTTGCAATTTAAGATATGCTTGCAAGTCCTTTTCATTATTCCATAAAGTTCCATAAATACGACTTAACATCTTATTCTTCTCATCACCACGCCAATAAGCACCAGCAATACTGATTAATTTAAATGCTTTTGGATCAATTTTATCCATACTATCAACATGAGGACCTTTACAGAGATCTGTAAAATTATGACTCTTATATATTGAAATCTCATTTGTAGCATCAAGATTTTGAATTAAATCCATCTTATAAGGTTCATCTTTAAAGAGCACTAAAGCCTGTTCTTTAGTTATAACTTCTTTTATAAAAGGACTTCCCGTCTTTAAAATTTCTCTCATTTTTTGTTCTATTAATAAGAGATCATCTTCTGAAATGCGCTTTTCAAAATCAAAATCATAATAAAAACCATCTTTAATTGAAGGACCTATAGCAATTTTAGTATTTGGAAATAATTCAAGCACAGCTTCTGCCATAACATGTGCAATCGAATGTCTCTTCTTATAAAGAACACTATCCTTATCTAATTTTTCACCCATGACAACACCTTATAAACTTTAAGATTTGAAGTATAAAAACATTATAATTATAATAAATTAACATTTATACACGCTATAGAGTAAACACTAAATCTTATCAATACAATATACAAAAAAATTTACTAAAAAAACAGATAAAATCACAAGAAAAAATGAAATTTATCAGTCCATAGTAACTATAGATTCAATATTAAAATAAAGAGCCATTGCCAAAAAAAAAGTAATAGTAGATGAACCGCCATAAGATAAGAAAGGTAAAGGTATACCCGTAATTGGCAATAAACCTAAAGACATACCAATATTAAAAGAAGTATGAAAAAACAAAAGACCCAATACACCAGCAAGAAGTAAAGACATATATCTGTCTTTACTTTTATCCATTATGATTAAAATTCTAAAAAAAATAAAGAAAAATAATGTTAAAACAATACTTACTCCTAAAAAACCAAATTCTTCAGCAAGAATTGAAAAAATAAAATCCGTACTCTGAGAGGGAACATAATTTGCATGAGTATAAGGACCCTTTAAAAATCCCTTTCCGAAAACACCTCCAGACCCAATGGCAATCTTGACCTGATTTAAATTCCAACCAGCACCTTTAAGATCAATATTTGGATCTAAGAAAACTAAAAATCTCTTAATTTGATAAGGTTTCATAAATTTTGATAAAAATTTAGAAAAAAAAGCTGCCATTAATAAAATGGAACTTACAAATAATATATAAAAATAAACAAGTCTAATATTTAAATTATATTTTGAAACAAAAAAACCTATAGCAGAGGATAAAAATATTAATGCTAATACTAAAAAAGCTACTTTAAAATAAAAATTATTAGAAAAAATTAAATATAATATATTACCCATATCTGCTTTATATTCATACCACACCGGCAATACTATAAAAAGGAATGATAAAAATCCCGTTAAAGTAAAATATAAAATATAGTGTATATCCACACCAGCAAAAAAAGAAATAAATATAAACATATTCAAATAAACTACAGCCGTACCAAAATCAGGCTGCAAAAATACAAGCAAAATAACGGGCAAAACTATAATAAAAGCAAAAGCAAAAACAAAAAAATTATGATATTCACTTTTACTACTATAAAATTTAGCAAGGGTTAAAATAACAATAATCTTGCCAAACTCTGAGGGTTGTCCACCTAATTTCCAAATTCCAATCCAAGATTTAGCTCCATTAACAGTAACACCAAAAATGGCAGTAAAAATCAAAGAGACAACCAACAAAAAATATAAAGGATAAACCATACCATGTATAATCTTAAGATCATATTTTCCCACCACAAAAACTACAATAAATCCACCAATAACCCATACAATCTGCTTAATATATTCTATTTTCATTAAAGAACCATTAGAAGTATAATCACTAGAATATATAAGCAAAATTCCAATAAAAGATATCATTACTAAACTAAATAATGTCAAACTATCATAACTTTTTCTAAAAACAGCCATATTTTACCTAAGATACCATGGTCTATATTCTCTAAGAATATCCTCATAACTCTGTTTAGCAAAAATCCCTTGAATCATTAAATCTACAGACTTAGCAGGCCACATACCTGCATTACTTCTCCCCTCAACAAAACTAAAGATAATAATTTGTTTATTAGATGGCCCATTATAAGGAGCAAGACCAATAAAAGAATTATTCTCAACTCCAACAACACCCGTCTCACCCGTACCTGTCTTACCTACCACCTCAACAGTTTTTGTTAAAACTGAATTCTTAGCAGTACCATAAGTTACAACATTTCTCATATATTTCTTCAAAAGCCTAAAAGTAGATTTACTAATAATACTTGTTTTTTTAAGAACTTCCGGAACATTTTCAAGAATAACCTCATTAGTATTACCATCTAAAATTTTATTAACAATTCTTGGTTTATAAATAACACCTTCATTTGCAATCATAGCTACCATATTGACAATCTGAATGGGAGTAGCGTTTAAAAAACCTTGCCCTATTGAAAAATTAACAGTATCACCACCTACCCAAGGTTGATTAAAAGTCTTCTCTTTCCATTCCGGACTTGGAAGAAGTCCAGACACTTCATTTGGCAAATCAATTCCTGTTTTTTCACCAAAGCCATATTCTTTTGCATATTTAACTATTCTCTCAACTCCAAGATATTTAAGTCCCATCATATAAAAATAAACATTACACGAATGAGCAACAGCATGTTCTAAATCAACATAACCATGACCAACCCGGTTCCAACAATGAAATACTCTATTACCCACTCTAAAATACCCTGGACAATTAATTTTTTTATCCTTATCAAAAACTTTTTCTTCTAATAAGGCCGTAGTCATCACCAACTTAAAAATAGATGCAGGCGGATAAACTGATTGTATTGCCCTATTTAAAAACGAATAATCTTCTCTGGAATATTTATTATAAACATCATTCATTGAATAGTAAGGATAATTATAAAGAGCACACACACCTCCTGTTGAAGGTTTTAATACCACTAAAGTTCCGTATCTCTTACCTAAAGCGTTCTTAGCAAGCATCTGAATATCTTTATCAATATTTAAAACAAGATTATTACCAGGTGTCATATGCTCAATAATAGAACCACTATCTATTTTTCTCTCTCTAGAATCAACTCTATATTTAATTAAGCCCTCTTTACCTCTAATATAACTATCATAAATTTGTTCAACCCCCAATTTTCCTATTGTAGAATTGTTATCATATCCTTTAACATTATAAAAAGCACGTAATTCTCTCTGATTAATCCTACCAACATATCCAATAGGATGAGAATAAGCATCATCTACCAAATAATTCCTTTTAAACGAATATGTCCACAAGAGAGCAGGATAGTAACTTCTCTTCTCAGCAATCCTAAATAACATTTCTGGCTCAAGTTCAACTATTTCTACATCTTTTAAATACCCTCTAGTAGCCTCAATCTTAGAGAGAATAAGTTCCCTCTCTATACCTAAAATGTTTGAAAGAAAATTTAACATTCCATCTCTATCTTCAATAGACATATTATAATACTGCTCCAAACTAATCTTTAAAACAAAAGCCGTAAGATTGTTTGCAAGAACATTAAAATTTGAATCTAAGATTTCACCTCTTGAAGCACTAACCTTTTCAACCCTAGATAAAAGAAATGTTGCTTCCCTATCATAAAGTAAATGCTTACCAATTTGCATCTTGAATAAAGTTAAAAGGTAAGAAAAAAAAACCAAAGATAAAAGTAACATTCCAAACCTATATCTGCCACTTAAAACAAGATTCATTGCAATTAATATTCCTCCCTAATAGTATGAAGACTTCTTGTGAAATAATTTAAAATTGGATACAAAAAATTTAAGAATACTATATTGATAATAAGATTTATATTAAATATTGAATAATTAAATCCTTTAAGATCAATAAAATCTGAAAAAATCATTGCCACAAACCAAATAACAAATTTTGCAAAAATAAAAAACATTGTTATGCTAAACATACTTTTTGGAACAACCATCTTAATTTTATAGAGAAGATAAAATATCAAAACATAACTAAAGACAAAAAAACCAAGTGGCAAACCATTAAAATATTCCATAATAAAACCATGTAAAATACTTGAAATTAAACCCACATTAAAAACAAAATTTAAAGAATTGAAAATTAAAATAATTAAAAATATATCTATTGAAAAAGAAAAATTAATATCACAATAATACTGAAACACTTGTCCCAAAAGCACACTAATAATATAATAGAATATAAAAGATATCAATTCTGTATCCTCTCATTGCCTTTAATTAAAAAAACATATTCTAATTTATCTAAAACTATTATGGGTTCGATCTTAATACTTAATAGAGAATTATATTCAAGAACGTCAAAATGAGTAACCTTACCTATATAAATGCCACCAGGATAATCACTAAACCCAGCAGTAACAACAGAATCTCCAATCTTTAAAAAATTTTCAGCTAGTTTATTAACATAATTCATCTCAAGAACTTCACCATATCCCTTACCCTCAACAAGACCTATAAATTTACTATTTTGAATCTTAGCAGAAACAAAATTTTCATAACTAGTTAAAGGTAAAATCCTAGCAGTATTTGCATAAACTTTAACAACCTTACCAACAAGACCACTAAATCCATCTTGATAAGCAACCGCTATCATATCTTTTTGAACACCATCATTATAGCCTTTATTAATTGCCATTAAAGACGAAATATTTGCATAATTTAGATAAATTATTTCAGCTGAAATAAAGTCATTAGAATGTGCAGAATAAAATCCAAGTTGTTCTTTAAGTCTAGAATTTTCCTGTCTTAATACCTGAACATTCTGAATCACTATTTCAAGTTGTTGTATTCTCTTCTTATAAGATTCTATTGTCTCACCATAATCTTTATATTCATTTATTGCTTTAAAAATACTAGAGACAAAATTAAAAAATTCATGCATATTCCTCTGAATATATGAATTTATAGTAAAAATAAAAAAACTATCTCTTTTCTCTACCCTAGAACCATTTGTATCATAAAACATAAGAACAGTAGCAAATATTAATACAGGTAATATCTTAATAAAATGCCTGAAATTAAGAAGAAACTTCATATTTACTCATTAATAAAACTATATATGTTTTTACTAATATCTATTCTATTAGCATAATCATAAAATAAACCAGCTCCAACAGCCACAGATAAAAGAGGATTATCTGCAACGTAAACTGGCACTCCTGTTTCCTTTGATAAAAGTCTACTAAGCCCTTTAAGAAGAGCTCCACCTCCTGTCAATATGATTCCACGCTCAACAATATCTGTTGCAAGTTCTGGGGGAGTTGCTCCAAGAGTTCTCTTAACCTCATCAACAACAGTACTAATAGGTTCTTGTAAAGACTCCCTGACTTCCATAGAATCAATAATTTGCTTTCTAGGAAGACCCGTAACAGCATCTGTTCCCTTAATATCTATTGTCTCGATCTTTAAATTATGAGTATCTGGATAAACATTACCTATTTGAATTTTTAATTTCTCAGCCGTTTGTTGTCCAATAATAATATTATGAGCATTCCTCATATATTTAATGATGCTCTCATCAAACTCATCACCACCCGTCCTAATAGCCCTACTTACCACCATACCACCAAGAGAAATAACTGATATCTCAGTGGTTCCTCCTCCAATATCACAAACCATATGACCTGTTGGTTCAAAAATGGGTATATCAGATCCAATAGCAGCCGCAAGAGATTCTTCAATAACCTTAACTTCACGAGCACCAGCATTCATTGCACTCTCTTTTACAGCTCTTCTCTCAACTTCAGTAATACAAGTTGGAACCCCTATTACCATCCTAGGTTTAAAAAATAACTTTTTTCGAGAAAAAATTTGACCTATAAAATATCGAATCATTTTTTCTGTATTTTCAATATCAGCAATAACACCATCACGCAGTGGTCTGACTGCCTTAATATTTTCTGGCGTTTTCCAAAGCATCTTCTTTGCATTGCGACCAACAGCCACCACCCTATTATTCTTATTAAGATCAATAGCAACTACTGAAGGTTCACTCATAACTACACCATAATCCTTAATATAAACCAAAGTATTGCACGTGCCAAGATCAATACCAATATCTATCAAAAAAGATTTAAAAAAACTCAAACCAATCTCCCTCTAAAAATTCTCCAGACTAATTTTAAGCCTTTCCCTTGCTTCTTCTAAATAAGGATCAATGCTTAATGCTTCTCGCCAATATTTTCTAGCCTTAGGATAATCTTTATCTCTTTTTCTATATATGTCTCCTATTTTAACATAAACATTAGGATTTAAACCATTAATTTTCAAGACTTTATCATAGCAATTAAAGGCATCCTCATAAGAATTCTTCTCAAAATAAATATCTCCATACAGCAAATATACCTTTTGCATTAAATTATCATCACGCTTTTCTCCTCTTAATGAATCATGATCTCCTTGTAAAAACTTATTTATATATTCAACACTCTTATCAATATCGCCTGCCTTATAATTAACATATGCCAAACTCCAAAGAATAAGATCAGATTTATTTTCTCTATAAGCCTTTTCAAAAAATTTTAAACTAGAATTATAATTTCTTAAAAGCTGATAAGAATATCCTAAGTACTCAAAAATATCTTCTTTGACACTCATAAAATCAAAACTACTTGAATACAAAGCCTTATTTAAATATTTAACAGAAAGATCACTATAATACTCGCCCTTATGAGAATAAGCTTTTCCTAAAATATAATAAAGAGAACTCATAGGAACATCATCATTAATAGACATTAAAAAACGTAATCTTTCTATTGCATTATCTAAAAATTGATTTTTTAAATAACTATCATTTAACATTAAGGAATGATAAAAATATGAAAATCCAAGAAGTAAATTTAAATTAAAATCGAACTTATTTTCTTTAAGACCATTCTCAGCATAATCTATTATCTCTTTATATTCCTTATTATCCCACAAAACAAGCAAATTAACCTCAGTAGGACCTGCTTTTAAATAAGAGTTAGAAAAAGCTTTAAAATAAGATATAATAAAAAAAATAAAGAATACTAGTGATAAACTTATAATCAAATAAAAAATAGATTTCAAATAATTGATCCCCATAAAGACTCTCTAAAAAAAATTTAAGTTGATATCCATAAGCCGAGTTCTGTATTATGTCATCATCTATCTTACTTTTTCATCACTGAAAAAATCATGCAATCCACCCACAAGCACATCCTCAAGAGCTAAGGAAACTTGTTTATTTGATTTTGCTCCTAATGAGGTTTATCTTGACCTTATTTATCACTAAATAAGCGGTGAGCTCTTACCTCACCTTTTCACCCTTACCCTAAGGCGGTAATTTTCTGCGACACTCTCTTAAGTCTTAAAACTCCTAGGCATTACCTAGCATTACGCTCTTATTGGAGCCCGGACTTTCCTCTCAATGTACTTAAAGTATATTGAGCGATGACTGGATATCAACTTTAAAAACATATATAAAAAAAACACTAGTCTATGAGATCTGCCAAACCACCAGGAACCATTTCCAAACCAACTTCAAACTTATCTTGATAATAAAGTATTCTACTACAATAAGGACAAAACTTAATATCATCTGGTTCACGTCTTACCTTATTTGCAAATTCCACAGGAAGTATCATATGACAACCCTTACAAACATTTTCAATTAAAGGCACAACTCCATTAGATTTATTTCTAATAATTCTTTGAAATTTAAATAAAAAGTCCTCATCCATACGGGAAGAATATTTTTTTTCTTCATTTTTTATAGAATCAAGCCTTTTTACAATTTCTGAAAGCTCATTTTCAAGATCATTACTCTCAGTAGCATAAATATCCTGTTCAATCTCAAGTTTACCCTTAACATCTGCTATTTCCCTGTCTACTTTTGTCTTAAGACCAGTAATGTGTGTCATTTTTTTTCTAATAGAAACCTCATCATCAATAATGGTCTGTAACTCCTTTTCAAGAGCCTCATACTCCCTCTGAGTTTTTATACTATCAATCTTTTCTTCCGCCTTACTCTTTCTTACATTAATATCCTGAATATCCAATTTTAATGACGCATCCTCTTTTTGATATTCTTTAAATCGCAATTGCAATTCGGCAAAAGCCTCAACAAGTCCATCAATTTGTGCCTTTTTAGTTTGCAAATATTTAGGAATATTTCTTTGTCTCTCCTCAAGCTCAAATCTAGCTTTATATATACTTTCAAGATTTTTCAGTATATCAATATTACTTTCCATGAAGCCCTCCTTATTCAATTTAAATCCTCCAAATAATCTTTAAGTCTTTGAGTTTTTTTGGGATTTTTCAGTCTTCTTAAGGCTTTAGATTCAATCTGTCTAATTCTCTCTCTTGTAACATTAAAATGCAATCCAACTTCTTCAAGAGTTAAAGAATATCCATCTTCAAGACCAAACCTCATCTTAACAACTTCCTGCTCTCTTTCTGGCAAAGTCCCAAGAACGGCTCTTATTTGATCTTGCAACACAACAAAAGATGTATGCTTTGCAGGATTTTTGATAGCCTTATCTTCAATAAAATCACTAAGCACAGAAT
Source organism: Borrelia persica No12 (assembly GCF_000500045.1). Taxonomy (GTDB): domain Bacteria; phylum Spirochaetota; class Spirochaetia; order Borreliales; family Borreliaceae; genus Borrelia; species Borrelia persica. The sequence goes on from NZ_AYOT01000146.1 coordinate 170,745, forward strand.
CCTCTTCTTCCCCAATTGGTGTTTCAAGCGAAACTGGTTCTCTTGAAACATTTTTGACAATCTTTACTTTTTTAAGATCCCAACCAAGCCTCATTGATAACTCTTCATCTGTTGGATCTTTACCTAAAACCTGAATTAAATATCTTGTTTCTCTATTAAGTCTATTTATCTGTTCAATCATATGTACAGGCACACGAATGGTACGCGCCTGATCTGATATTGACCTCGTTATTGCCTGACGAATCCACCATGTAGCATAAGTAGAAAACTTAAATCCTCTCTTATATTCAAACTTTTCAACTGCTTTAATAAGGCCAATATTACCCTCTTGCACAAGATCAAAAAAATGCAAACCACGATTGGCATACTTTTTAGCAATACTTACCACAAGCCTTAAGTTAGCTTTAATTAACTGATCCTTTGCATGTTGCATCATTTGTTTACCCTTAAGGATTTCTTCTGACATACTTATTATCTTATCCATTGGATATTCATAATACATCTCAATCCTTTCAAGTTCCTTTTGAGCAAGCTGTGCTTCTGTAATTTGTTCTTTAATCAAATCTTCCCTAATATTTAAGGCTTTTTCTATTCTCTCTCTCCTTTCAGGAATAGCCAAATCTCTTCCAAGAATTCTAAGGTTCCGCACCTTATCTATTTTTAATCTATCTAATATGGATTTTTGCTGTCTCTTTAAATCTTTTATCTTGCTAGCAGAATCAATATAATCATCCGAAAACAAACGCAATTCTTCTTGATATAAAGGAACCGATTTAAGCTGCTCTTTTATTTGCAATCTCTCATTAGTAATACTTTCTTCAAAAATATCCTCACCAAGTTCATATAATTCATGCTTTCTCTCAACATATTTGACCAAACGATCCTGAAATGGCTTTAATAAAGATTTATAAAAGGAAGTAATTCTTTTTTTTTTGTTATAATAATCGAAATTATTATCTTTCTCTCTTTCTCGCTCTTTTTTGAAAAACTCTTCCTTATCCACTCTTGAATAAATAGCATTAACTAAATTATAATAATTTTCTATAACTAATCCTTCATTTTTAAGAATATTTTCAATAATACTCTCGCCAGAATCCATCTGCTTTGCAAGCTCTACTTCTTGATTTCCAGTTAATAAAAATTCCTTTCCTATTTCCTTTAAATAAAGCCTTATTGGATCTTCAGAATTACCATCTTTTAATAAACCACTCTTGATATATCCCGCATTATAATCTTCTTTTTCTAAAGTCTCATCATCAAAATCATCTAATTTATCATCAAGATCATCATCAACCTGAATAGCATCGTCTAGTACCATACATTGACTATCAAGTTTGTTTGCATCATCAAGCTCATCACCCTCAGAAGCATCGGTATCCATTTTTTCATTAATCAAATTTATTCCCTCATGTTCAAGAATTCCATAAACATAATCAATATTATCAGGTTCTAACATATTTCCTGATAAAAAAGTGGATAAATCTTCAAAAGTAATTTCCTTTTTATCTCCCAAATAATTTAATATGGTCTTTACTAATTTTGAATTTTTTCTTTTAAAAGCCTGCAAGTCTTTACTATCTATATTATTCATTCAAATATATCCTCAGATTTGCTCTTTGCATATTTAAAAACATCAATTCTCTTATTTGGGCTTTAGCATCTAGCGAAACATAATTTTTGCTCATTTCCTTAAACGCCAAAATTCGATTTTCTATTTTTCTCTTTTTAATAGCAAATACAATTTGCTTAACCATCTCATCATCCACTTCAAACTCTACTCGTAACATATTTTCAAAAAAAATTTCGCTAACACAATATTTACTTTTTAATAATTCTTTTAAATTAAGCAATGAAAATTTCTCATTGTTTTCAAACAAATCTTCAAAGCATACAAAAATTTTTTTTACATCAACATCATACAAGTCACTATCAATAATATTACGCCTTATTATAGTAAAATAATTAAAGTCTTTCAATAAGGCAACTAATAAATATCTCTCATAGGTATTTACCTCATAAGAATATGCACTCTTTTTATAACTAGAAATCGCATTCTTTTCTCTCATACTATAATAATCTTCCCTTAAAGTTTCCAACTTAACACCCACCCTACTCTCAAGTTTTGACAATAGAAGATCTCTTTGGGTATTAGTACTTGATAGACCTATCAAATTTATAAACAAACTAATCATATTGTTGAAATCTGTTGTCTTACTTAAATCATATTTAGTTGAATATTTTTCCAGAAGATATTCAAAAGCTTCACAACTATTATTAACCATATTATTTAAAGCAATAGTACCTTTATTTTTTAAAACATCCGCAGGATCAGTCCCATACTGCATCTTGATTACACTCACATCAATATTAAAAGGTAAACAGATTTGATATGCCTTAAAGGTAGCCAAAAGTCCAGCAGAATCATCATCAAAACATATTACTATTCTATTTGCATATCTCTTAATTAAAGCAAGATGTTCTCTAGAAAAAGTCGTTCCAAGCGTAGACACAGCTGTCCTTACACCAGCCGTAAAAAATGCAAGAACATCTATATATCCTTCTGTTAAAATGACAGATTTACTTTCCCTAATCATAGAAAGGCCTTCATAAAACCCATAAAGCAACTCTCTTTTTCTAAAAACTTTTGTTTCACTCAAATTAATATATTTAGGTCCCTTATCCTTAGTTAAACTTCTACCTCCAAATCCCACCACATTTCCTTTAAAATCTCTTATTGGAAAAATCAATCTCCCAGCTAAAATCGAAAATTTCTGTTTCCTGTTTGAAAATAGACCACTCTTGCTTAAAATATCATCAGAATATCCTTTTGATATCAAAAAATCATAAAAACCTAACTTTCCTGTAACATCACACGGCAAATAACCAACATTAAACAAATCAATAATATTTCTAGATATCCCTCTCTCTTGCAAAATATAATTCAAAATTTTTTGATTATTATTTAAAAAAAACACAAAAACTTTAATTAACTTAGCATTCAAACCATATATTTCTGAAATTATTTCTCTGTCATGGGTTTTGCTTTTAGTTTCCATATCTTCTTTGAAATTCTCACATTTAATCCCTATTCTAGCGCATAAATACTTAACAGCATCATTATAATTAAGCTTTTCAATATCCATTAAAAATTTAATAACATCTCCACCTTTTTTACAGCCAAAACAGTAAAAAATTCCCTGAGAAGGAGTTATAGTAAAAGAAGGTGTCCTCTCAGCATGAAAAGGACAAAGACCTTTATAAAAAGCTCCCGCTTTAACCAAGTTAATATGTTCGCCAACTAAAGCAACAATATCTATTCTTTGTTTAACTAAACCTATGATTCTAGCATATTCCATATCTCTTTAATCCTTAGTAATAAAATTACGAATATACTTATTTGCAGCTAAGAGATGATCACTGTAAGCTGAAGAAAATTTATGTGTTCCAACTTTAGGATCCTTGACAACAAAAAACAAATAATTTGTATTATCTGGAAAAAAGGCTGCATTTAAAGATATAATCCCAGCATTAGCAATAGGACCTGGAGGATAACCTTTATTAATATAAGTATTATATTGAGAATCAATTTTCAAATCTGAAAAATAAATCCTTGTAGGATGAGGTTTCTTTAATTCTTCAGTAATAATATACTCAATTGTAGCACAAGACTGTAATGCCATATTAGATTTCACTCTATTATAAAATACAGATGCCATTATTGACGCTTCCTTTTTAACTCGATACTCACGTTCAACAATAGATGCAATAATAACTTTATCATAAAGCTCTTTACTAGAATAAGATTTATAATCTATACCAATAGAATCAAGTTTACTAAAAAAATTGCTAACAAAAATCCGAATTATCTCCTTCATATCCATACCTTTATAAAATTTATAAGTATCTGGAAATAAAAATCCTTCAACAGAATCATAATCAAGTCCAAGTTCCCCAACAAATTTGACATCATTTATTAAATCAACGAAACTTTGCACATCACTAATAATACCTAATTCATGAAGCTTTATAGCTATCCTTCTACCAGTATATCCTTCAGGTATAGTAATACTAATAGGTAGTATGGGCCTTCCTTTTAAAAATTCTTTATAAACATCAAAAGTTGACCAATGACCACTAATTAAATATTTACCTTCCCTAAAATTTTTATCACTACCAAAAAGATAAGAAATGGCTATCAATAAATTACCAGATCTAATTAAACCCTTTTTCTTAAGTTCCCAAGCAATTTTCTTAACTCTCCATCCCTTTTGAACCTCAAATTCATATACTAAACCAGATTTAAGAGGAGAAGAATTTATAAAATATAAAAAAAATAAAAAAAAGAATAACAAAAAAAACAACATAATAAGGGAAATAAAAAAATTTTTTATTACCATAAGAATCCAAAATCTCTTTTCAAGAAGAAAATCAAGCCCACATATTCCCAACTAAACAAAAACGAAAAAACACTTTATCCTACAAAATATAACTTAAAAGTGTTAACTAAAAGTTAAGCATAACAAATACTAAAATATTTCTAAACTACAATAACTTTACATTAAGGCTATATTCTACACAACAAAATCACATCTTATAAAACATTAAAATAAATCATACAACCTTTAAAATGGGGAGGGTGGGATTCGAACCCACGTAGGCAAATGCCAACAGATTTACAGTCTGCTCCGGTTAGCCACTTCGGTACCGCCCCATAAAGCCGACTGTCGGATTCGAACCGACGACCTGCGGTTTACAAGACCGCTGCTCTAGACCAACTGAGCTAAGTCGGCATAATAAAAGCTAATGGTTAGTTTATAAAAATAAAATACATTAGTCAATAGCAAGTTTAAAATAAATAAATTATCTCTCAAGAAAAACCTTCACAAAAAACGCAAAAAAACAAATAATAAAACTAAGAATTAAAATGAAACAATGTTTAATTCTTCGTCCTCTAAATACATAAAAAAAAATTATTCGGGTAATTTCAAGACAAAAGGAAACCGAACTTAATACAATCGTCAATTCAAGTGAAAATTTCTGAAAAGAATGCATAAAAATATTATAAGCACCAGCTAAAAACATAAAAAAACTAAGTATAGAATTAAGAAATAAAACTATTACCAAAGCCCGAATAAGAATTGAAAATAACTGTATCAAATCATTTAAATTAGAATTTTTCATAATGAATTATAAATTTTCAATTATAAAAAGCGATTGCTTAATTATAAGCAATATATTACTGATAACATAACTCAAAGTAATTTTTACATTATCTTCCGGAGACAACTTGCTAAAAACATTAAGAGCACTTTGTATAAAAGCACTATTATTGTCCAAAATAGAAATATATTTTTCTTTAAGATCAACAAAATAACCCATAAAATTAAAAACCAACCTTTTAATCGTCTCAGTCTCTTTTAAACACCATTCAAAAATTTTATCTTTGTAAGAATCATAACCGATATAATCTTCCCTATTATAGCTTGCATACTCTTCATTTTTATAATTAAGTTCAAAATACAAGTCATAAATCTCTTTTCTTAACACACTGATATCTTTCTCAAGCTTAATATATGCACTTCGTAAATCGGTATTATGGGCAAGTACCACATTGTTTACGGTTTTAAATACATCAATTATTCTTACATCATAAATGCATTTAAAAAATTCATTCATAAAATAAAATTTTTTTAAAACTGAATATTCAAGATCTAGTCCTTGAAAAATTATTTTATCTAAATTCATAATGACACTATAATTTTCAATTAAACTTTTAAGTTCCTTAGTTGCCATAGAAGTTACAGATTTAGAATAGTTTTCAACAAGCTGTTCACTAACATTTAAAAATAAAATATTCTCATAAAAACTTCTAACATCAAAATAAGGAATATATTTTTTAGGTCTTAACACAGGATTTTCATAATAAATTTTAAAAACATCTAAATAAGGTAAAGTTTTTGATAAATCAATAATTCCTGTCATAATACTTGAAACATTTTTAAATATAGAATCAACCTCAACAAGACTCTCTTCACTTAAAACGCCATTTTCATTTGATTTCGCTATTAAAAAATAATTTTTAATAATAATTTTTAATACCTCTTCATTTATTAAAATCTCTTTCAATGTGTACAAAATTTCACAAAAACACTTAAAATATTTATCAACACTTTCAAAACTAGCACTCACTGTCGCATCAAGATCAGAAATATCAAAACTATCCTTATCATCTAAAAGTTCAACATTAAAGAAAGCAAAAAAAGATTTATAAGGAAAAAAGGCAACACCATGTAAAATATAAAAAAAATCAAACATATCCTCTACAATTCCATAAACTTGCGAAGGTATTGAATTAATATAATTACTAATTTTTACCTTAATAATCTCGTCCAACTCTTTTTGAGTTTTATCTTTTTTTACAAATTGTTCATATTCTTCATGTTCTAAAAAATCTTCCATCTTGCACTGAGAATTAGGTATGTTACCCTGAATAATCTCCAACATTGCCTGTTCAACAATATTATCTGCCTCTAACATCCTAAAATATCCTTTAAGCTTCACCACATAAGAATAAAATTCAAAAAACATTTCTACAAAACCTACTCGTAGATAACCTTTTGTTAAATCTATGACAGAATTTCTGTACATACGATTAACACGTCGCTCTAATTTTTTTAGAAGATGTATTTTATAAATATCTTCCTTAGTCCGATCTCTCTGAAAAAAACTCAAAAGATATATCCATATCCTTATCCAAAATGACTCTTCCATAAATTTATTAGAAAGAAAATCATCAACCTGCACATCAGATTCTGAATCTAAATAATTAGAATTATTTGAAGACAATATCGAAGAATTTAAACTTAAATTTTTTTTAATTTCTCTTATTAATTTAGTTCTTGAATCCTTTGAAAGTTTATCAATAGAATCATATACACTAACACTACTCTTGCCCATAAAACCCCATTTATAAATGTTTAATATAAATCGAATAAATATTATTTTATGATATTTAATAATAAACTAAAACCTTATCCCAACCTTAGAAAAAATAATATTTCAACTATAATATATTTCTATATGAATCTAGGCAATAATACTAAAGATATAATAAAAATTAGTAAAATTTTTAGCAATAATAACTATGAGTTTTTCCTTGTAGGAGGCGCATTAAGAGACTTACTTCTTAAGAAAAGACCTTATGATTTTGATTTTACAACAAATGCAACCCCAAAAGAAATAATGAAATTATTTCCAAAAAATATACAAACGGGGATAAAGCATGGAACAATAAGTATAATTTTTAATAAAAAAATTTTTGAAATTACAACTTATAGAATAGACATAAATTATGAAAATAAAAGATCTCCTAAACAAATACAATTTACAAAAAGCCTAAATGAAGACTTAAAAAGGAGAGATTTTACAATAAATGCAATCGCAATGAATACACTGAACTTTGAAATAATAGATTACCATAACGGCAAACAAGACCTTCATAAAAAGGTAATAAGATGTATAGGAAATCCAAATAAAAGATTTGAAGAAGATGCTCTTAGAATTCTAAGAGCTGCAAGATTTGCATCCACACTTGATTTTACAATTGAAAAAAATACATTAATTTCAATGAAGTATAAAAAAGACAATATTTTACTTCTTTCAAAAGAAAGGATAAATAATGAATTTATTAAGCTTTTAGAGGGAAAAAATCCAATAAAGGGGATTAAATATTTACAAAAAATAAATTTTTTCAGATATTTTTTCAATATAGAAATCAACAAAAAATTGATAAAAAAAATTAATCTTTTAGATAGAAATAAATTTTATTTAAAAGCAATAGTTATTTTTACAATTAAACAAAATATTGTAGATTTAAAACAGAATCTAAAATTACTTAAATTTTCAAATAAAGACATTAAGCTAATACTATTTTATAAAAAAATTATTAAGGAAATTTACACTATCGAATCAAAAAAATTGCATAATATTAGAATCCTATTAAACAAAGCCACCAGAGAAAATTATAGAGAAATATTTGATATATATAAAGCTCTTAGAGGAAAAGACAACAAGCTTAAATTTATAACAAATAAAATTAAAAGAAATAAATTATTAAACGACCCATTATCCTTAAAAGAATTGCAGATAAATGGAAATGATATTAAAGAACTTAAATTAAAAAACAACAAAGATATTGGACAAATCTTAAACAATTTACTTCAAGAAGTACTAATGAATCCCAAATTAAACAAAAAGGAGATCTTGATTCAAAAAATTAAAGAGCAATATTTGCAATATTTTTAAGTGCCATTTCAGCTGCTATCATTTCAGCTTCCTTTTTAGACTTTCCTTTTCCATTAGATATAAATTTATCATTAACATAAAGTTCAACACAAAAAATCTTATTATGATCAGGTCCTAACTCTTTAGCCAACTTATAACTTGGTGAAATTTTATATTTCTTTTGAACATATTCTTGCAAAAGACTTTTATAATCTTTAAAATCACCACGATTAAACATCAATCTTATATGTACTTCAAAAAGTTCTACCACGAAAGTAGAGGCTTTTAAAAAGCCCCCATCAAGATAAAGTGCACCAACAAAGGCTTCAATAGCATCTGCAAGAATACCCTTCTTATTACGTCCATCATTATTTTCTTCGCCTCTACCAAGTAAAATATAATTACCAAGGTTAAGTTCTCGAGCAATACTAGAGAGAGAATCTTCGCTAACAATATAAGACCTGGCCTTACTAAGTTCACCTTCACTCTTATCAGGATAAAATTTATACAAATAGTCTGTAATAATAAGATTAAGAACAGAATCTCCTAAAAACTCCAATCTTTCATTATTAGCATATTTCTGATCAAACTCATTTGCATATGATGAATGACTTAAAGACATATTTAATAAATCAATGTCATTAAAATCAATATGTAAACCCGCTAAGAACTCATCTAGTTTCCGTTTTCTATCCACATCCAACTTCATCATTGAAGAACCCATTATATTTAACCCTTTTTTTTCTCAATAAAGGCAACAACATCACCTATAGTCTCAAATTCACTAGCTTCATTTTCTGGGATTTTATCATCAAATGCTTCTTCAAGCAAATATAAAAGCTCATAAATATCCAGACTGTCTGCACCAAGATCTTCAACAAACCTAGATTCCATAGTAATCTCATCCTCTCTCTTGTCAAGTTGCTCGGATATAATAGACCTAACTTTTTTAAAAATCTCATTTTGATCCATAAACAAACATTCCTCGTTCAAATTACAATCCTAATTCTAAATATTGAATATCTCGATAATAACCACATTTTGCACATATTCTGTGCCTTATTGCAAGATTACCACAATTTGAACATTCCTGGAATTGAGGGATTTTTTTCCTCATATTCACACTGCGCCTTGTCCTACTTCTAGACTTTGAAGGCTTAAATTTTGGAACAGCCATATCCTTGTCTCCTTAAACATAAACAAACGTATCCTAATAATATATATATTATTAAGATAATTTGTCAACAAATTTAGATTTCAACTTTTTTTGTACTAACTCTGGAATAAAATTTGAAAGGTCAAAATTTTTATTTTTTATCAACTCTTTAACAAGATCTGATCTTACAAACAAGTATTTATCACTACTTGGTAAAAATATCGTATCTATTGAAGAGTTAAGCTTATTATTAACAACATATCTCTCAAATTCAAATTCAAAATCATGAAAAGCTCTAACACCTCTTACAATAAAACCAATATTATTCTTTAAAGCATAATCTAAAACAATGCCATCGTATCTATCTACAGAAATTTTTTCCCATCCTAAAGACATAATAACCTCAAAAGTAAGTTCATATCTCTCAATATCGCTAAGCAAATAATTCTTGGTACTATTATTAGCAACAAGAACAACTATTTTATCAAAAATAAATGATGCCCTTTTTACTAAATCAATATGTCCCCATGTAATAGGATCAAATGAACCAGGAAATAATGCCACTCTCATAATTAATATCTCTCATAACTTAAGATAACTTAAAACCCTTACTCATACCATCAAGAATTTTTTGTCGCCAAATAGGACGACTCTCCAAATTTTCAAAATCAATCTCCTTAATAATTTTAAAAGCCAAATTATCTCCTCTAAGTGACCTATCAACAACAAAAAATTTACCAACACCCTTATATACCAAACCATTATTTTTTAAAAGCTTATTTTCAGATCTTAACTTATCAATAGCACAATCAAAATGTATAGGTTTATCTTCACCATTAAATTTAATGGACATACAAGACAGAATATCTCTAATCTGCTTATCACAAATAGGACATACTTCTTTAAATTTTATACGCGACCTTTGCCCCTTTTCCGAGCCTTTATGTCTATTACCCTTATAATTTTTTTGACCATTAGAATTAACAATCACAGATTTATTATTATTACCAGTATTATTACCATTACTTGAAACCGCAGTATTTTGTTTCTTAGACTCAGATCGTGTTTTCCTAATTTTCCAATAAGGAACTCTATTTCTTCTATTCAAATTATTTCCATTAGTTCCACTTCTACCTACCTTCAATATTAACTCCCTCAATGATGATCAAATAAATATTCCAAATAATAAATATTCCAAATAATGTAAATTATAAAATTACATAATTTAATGCAATACCTATCATACTTATCATTTTTCCTAGTAATAAAACAATTTAAAATCAAAGCATTGCACCAAATATTAATTTGTCTATCATTCATAACTCACTATTCCCAAATTCATAAACAACAGATAAAATCTGTGGTATCATTTCATCAAAAAATAATCAATACCCTTTACAAAAATTAATCCACAATTAAAATCCTTAAATTCTTAAACTGAATTTAATACACCTACATCGCTTATATTATAACAAATAAAAAAATTTTAAAAATCTCTTATAATATTATTTTTATACAAATCAAAATCTAAAATATATTTTTAATTTACAAATAAAGCAAGATTTACTAAAATCACAAATAATTTTTTCTTCTGCATGGAAAGACAAACAAAACTCTACTCAATAGGTTGGCTTTTAATCTTTACAAAAAAACAAAAGCAAAAAGCCCATTTTTTGCATCAATCCAAAAGAAAAAAAATAATAAGATACCATCATCTTCAATAAAAATTGATAGTCCATTTCAATGCTTTTTCAGTCTCATCTTAACATCAAAATAATCATAAATTTTTAAAAACTATGCTTTCTCCATGCCTCAAGCATACAAAACTAAAATAAAATTTAAAAAGATTCATTTTTTATAAATGAACTAGCACAAATATTTTTAAATCATCTTAAACATTGTCATTCAAAATTATTTTCCTCACTTAAAGAAAAATTAAAGGAAAATATTTATTTACAAGAAATTCAAATTACACTAACTATTTAAATTTCTTAACATCAAGACGTTCTTTTACCTTCATAGCAGCCTTACCAATTCTATCACGCATATAATAAAGCTTAGCTCGTCTTACTTTCCCTCTCTTTAGAACCCGCACTCTTTCGATAATAGGTGAATGCATTGGAAAAATTTTTTCAACTCCAATTCCTGAAGAAATTTTTCTAACCAAAAAGGTTTGACCTATTCCCTTATTCTTAATAGATATCACAAGACCCTCAAAATTTTGAATTCTCTCATTAGTTCCTTCTACTATCTTATAACTAACACGTATAGTATCTCCTACTCCAAAATCAAAACTTTCTGCCCTCTTCCCTTTAGCTTCAATTTTGCTTATCAAATCCACCATTTTTTTCTCCTCTCATTTCCAAATATTTAAGGTACAAATCAAATCTATTTTTTTTCGTTTTTTCAACTGACTTAATAAATCGCCATTTTTTTATTTCTTCGTGATGCCCTGATAAAAGCACATCAGGAACTTTTAATCCTCTAAATTCATAAGGCCTAGTATAATGCGGATATTCAAGTAAGCCATACTCAAAACTAAAGGATTCTTCAAATAAAGAATCAGGATTTATTACACCGTCTAATAATCTATATACACTATCTACTATGACAAGAGCAGCAACTTCACCTGAAGATAATACATAATCTCCAACCGAAATTTCAAGATCAACGTACAAATCAATTACACGCTGATCAAGCCCCTCATATCTCCCACAAATTATAACAAGTTCATCTTTCTTTGACAAGTCATAAGCCAATTTTTGAGTATACTTTAATCCAGACGGACTTACGAATATTGTAGTCTTTGAATTTGAATTTATATATTCAAGAACATCAACAATGGGTTGCGCTTTCAAAACCATACCTGCGCCTCCGCCATAGGGAATATCATCACATCTTCCATTTTTATCTTCAGAAAAGTCACGAATAGATATGACTTCATAACTTATAATACCCTTATCTACAACTTTTTTCATTATTGAATTTTCAAAAAATGGAGTAATGATTGAAGGAAATAAAGAGAGAATTGTAATTTTCATTGTAAAAGTTCTAATACCTTAAGCTCAATGGTCTTAAATTCTCTATTAATATCTCCAAGATACACATCCAAAAAAGGAACAAAAAACGATTTATTGCCAACTTTAACTTCAAGCAACACTGATCTTACACCTTCAAAAAAAGATACAACAACTCCCAACGCTACCCCATCATTGACTATTTCATACCCAATAAGCTCGCTAAAATAATATTCATCTTTCTCTAATTTAGACGCAAATTCATTACCTACCCACAATTCAAAACCAATTAAATCCTTAATAGGTTCAGGTGCACTAAATTCTCTAAACTTTAATAACAAAGAATTATTTTTCAAAGATATATCTTCAACTGTAACCTCAATTGAAGAACAATCTTTTTTTTTTAAAACTAAATTATTACCTTTCAAACAAAAAAAATCATTAACATCATTGGATATGCTTTTAATTTTAGCATATCCATTAATTCCATAAGACGATAATATTATGCCTTTTACAAACATAAATTAGTCCAAAATTTCTAATTGCACTCTCCTATCTGTTCTTGCAGCACAAGCACTAAGAAGCGTCCTAATGGACCTTGCAATGCGCCCTTTTTTTCCAATTATTTTTCCAACATCATGTGCAGAAACTCTTAATTCAAGAATAGTTGATTTCTCACCTTCAACTATATTTAATCTAACCTCATCTTTTTTATCTACAAGAGATTTTACTAAAAATTCTATAAGTTCAATTTCGCTACCGTACTCTTTCATTAGTTCCTCCTAATTCTCAACTTTAAAGTTACTTTTATTTAAAATACTCTTAACCGTATCACTTGGAATAGCACCTTTGCCTATCCAATCGTGAAATTTATCCTTATTGATTTTGACTTGATTTTGCCTCTCAACAGGATGATAATATCCAAGCTCCTCAATAGCTCGTCCATCTCTAGGCGAAGAAGAATCCATTACTACAATCCTATAATAAGGCCTCTTTTTTGCCCCCATCCTTTTTAATCTTATTCTAACACTCAATCTACCATTCCTCCTTTACCTCCAAAAAGAGATGCTATTTTGTTTTGAAAGCTCTTATTTTTCATTTTTTTTAGCATTAAAACCAGATGACTAAATTTTTTAATAAGCTTATTTACCTCAAAAATTGTTGTTCCACTTCCCAAAGCTATTCTTTTCTTTCTTGAAGGATTATTTAAAATGACAGGATTTATTCTTTCCTTTTTGGTCATAGAAAGTATAATCGCTTCTTCTCTTTTAAGTTCTTTCTCATTAATATTATGATTAAGCATTTCTGATAACATACCAGGAATCATTCCCACCAAACTAGAAACCCCACCCATACTACGCATATACCTAAATTGATTCAAATAATCTTCAAAATTAAAACTAGCTTTTCTAACTTTTTCCTCAAGCTTTAATGCTTCTTCCTTATCTATAATACTTTGAGCTTTCTCTACAAGAGTAACAACATCGCCCATACCAAGAATCCGTGAAGCAACCCTATTTGGATAGAAAACATCAAGATCTTCAGGCTTCTCTCCAACACCAACAAACTTAATAGGAGCTCCGCAAATAGTTTTAAGTGAGAGTATTGCACCACCTCTAGCATCAGAATCAAACTTCGTAAAAATTACACCCGTAATTCCCACACTCTCATTAAATCTTTTCGCAATATTGGCAGCAACCTGACCTGTCATTGCATCTGCAACTAATATTGTCTCAGTAGGAACCACAATATTTTTAATATCTACAATCTCTCTTAACAATAAATCCTCAACTTCAAGACGCCCTCTAGTATCTATTATCACAGTATCAAAGAGTTCTAATTTCGCATATTCAATAGATCTTTTTACAACTTTAATAGGATCACTCTCACCCTCAAGAGTAAAAACAGAAATGCCAATTTGAGAACCTAAAATCTTCAATTGTTCAACTGCTGCTGCTCTGAATGTATCTGCTGCAACAAGAAGAACTTTACGATTCTCTGATCTAAGTCGCATAGCAAGCTTTGCACAAGTCGTAGTCTTGCCAGAACCTTGAAGACCAAGCATTAAAATGAATGATAACTTATTAACGGGATTTAAAAGAAGCTCATAATGCTTATCTCCAAGAAAATTTACAAGCTTATCATTAACAATTTTAATAAATTGAGACTTAGGATCAACACCCCTTAAAACTTTAATTCCTTTTGCCTCTTCCACAACAGAATTGACAAAACGCCTTACAACTCTTAAATTAACATCGGCCTCAATTAAGGCATTCTTAATAGTGTCAACGGCTGTTTCAATATTCTTCTCATTTATAACAGCTTTCCCAGAAACATATTTTACAAAATTTCTAAAGCCTGCACTCAAATTATCAAACACTAAAAGTTACCTTCTTTTGTTAAAAATCCTACAAAGTATACAATACAAAAAAAGAAAATATTAATCAATATCTCCCCCAGTCAAATAAAATTTATTGAAAATAACACTAGAAGCAGGTCCAACAACAGATACTTCAGTATCTAGAGAACTAAGTTTTAATACTATACTTTCTTTATTTAATCTCTTGATTTCCTCTTTAAGCAAATCAAAAAAAGCTTTAAGTTTAAAACTTTGTCCATAAAGAACTAAATAATTAAAATCAAGAACCCTTTGGATATTAATAATTACAATTGCCAAATATTTTACCGTATCTTCCATTATTTTATGTATAAAATCATATTTATCATGGAGAGCAAAAATGTCATATATTGTAACTTTCTTAAGCCTACTCTCATACTTATCATAAAGCTCAGGAATCTCCCCATTCATAAACTCTTTTGCAATTAAACGCTGAAGTGCAAAATTAGAAATCAACATATTAACACATCCCTTATTTCCGCATGTAGGACAATTTTTCTCACCTCCATAATCGATCACCATATGACTAACCATACCAGATTTATTATTAAAACCAGAATAAACATTACCATCAGACCAAATAGAAAGCTCAGCGGTATCTGTATAATCAAAAAACATGATATTATCTACATTCCTACCCATAAATTCAGCAAGAGAAAGGTTTTTTACATAACTCTCAAGATATACAGTAAGAGAAAAATACTCTTCTAATATAGCTTTAACGGGTACATCTTTTTCAATCCATGCACCATGACTATCATTAACAATACCAGATTCCTTATCCTTAATTATTCCAGTAATACTAAATCCCAATCCAATAAATTTGTCCCTTGAAAAATTATGTTTCCAAATAATTTCAATCATATGATCTTTAATTTTTTCCAAGATATCATAAGCACTAACTGGAGGTTCAAAAGAATAAGTTTCACTTATCAAAACCTCGCATTTAAGATTGGCAATTCCTATCTGAAAATAATTACTTGAAATAATAACTCCCATTGAATACGCAAAATCTTTGTTAATATCAAGAAGTATTTCTTTTCTCCCATGTTTTTTAATGTCTGATTCCTTTGAGCCAACCTCAACTAAAATATTCTCTTTGATCATATGATTAGTAAGAATAGTCACAGCTGCATTTGTTAATGATAATTTACGAGCCAAATCAGTCCTTGAATACTGCATATTCTTTAAACTAAGGAGTATCTTTTTTCTATTACCACCTCTAATTGAAACCATATTCTCACCCTGCATACAAGCCTCCTTTATTTTTAAAATAAAAAAATATTAATAATAAGACATAATATCAAAAAATTACCCTAATATTCTAGTAGAACTTACAAAGACAAAACACAATCTTTTAAGAATAAAAAATATTCCATATTTCTTAATTATTGAAATAATCCAGAAAAGGATTGAAACACGAAATTCAGCTAAATAACCCACAAAAAAGACATTCTAAAATTTAAGAAAATACAAAAAATAAACTTGCAAAGAAACTCAAACATATAAAAAAACATCATTCTGATTTTTCCCTAAAATATAGAAATTCCATAGTAAAAACCCCTCTACCTTTAGTAGAACTTCTTAAAACAGAAGTATACCCAAAAAGTCTCTCAAAAGCCGCCTCAGCTCGTATTATTTCATAATCATCAACATTACTAATAGAGTGAATCATTCCACCAACAAAATTTAAAGTAGAGACAACATCCCCTGTATATTCAATAGGAGTTCTGATTTCCAACATCATGATAGGTTCAAGCTTAATAGGATTTGCTCTTCTGAAAAACTCATTAAATGCCAACCCCGATATTGATTCCATAGCAGATTCGCCAACCTTAGCTTTATCATAATCCACAGAAACAATCTTAACTTCAGTATCAATAATCGGATACCCAATAATTCCACTTGAAAAGGAAGAAGTAATACCTCTCCATATAGCAGATTTAAACAAAGGCTCAACATTACACTCAAATTCAATTTTATTCCCTTCACCTCTTGCCAAAGGACTTAAAATCATTCCTATTTTTAAATTAATCTCTTTACCTGCAAACATATTAACAAATTCAAACACATCATCAACCGTTACACTTAAACTTTCTCTATAGCTTACTTGAGGTTTTCCTGTATAAACATTAAGTTTGAAATCATCTCTAATACGCATAATAATAATCTCAAGATGTAACTCACCCATACCAGATATCAACAATTGTCCAGTTTCTTTATCTTCCCTATAACTAAACGTAGGATCTTCTTTGGCAATAATTTCAAGAACTTCTTTAAGCCTAGCATCATCAGATGCTCTCTCTGGTTCAATAGACATTAAAACAACTGGTTCTGGAAATACCAAAGACTCAAGAACAATTTCATTTCCCTCTTCAACAAGAGTATCACCCGTTACAGAATATTTAAGTCCAATAACTGCTCCAATATCACCTGCCTTAACCTCATCAATTTGTTCATTTTTATTTGAAAAGACACGAAAAATCTTTGTAAATTTTTCACGTTTATTTTTAACAACATTAAAAATTTTTTTTGACGAATTAAGTTCTCCTGAATATACCCTAATAAAATAAAGATGTGCAGCCATTACACTAAAATATTGAACCTTAAAAACAAGTGCAGACAATTTCTTCTCTTCTCCAAGATCAATTGACATATTTCTATCTGTTTTTAAAGAATGAATATTAATTTTTTTTTCAAAAGGATTTGGCAGATAATCCACAATCGCATCTATTAGAGGTTCTATGCCAATATTTTTAAGACTAGTACCCATCAAAACGGGAATAACAAAACCACTAATAGTACATCTTCGAATCTCTTTCATTATGACAAAATTATCAATAACAGAATTTTCAAGAAAAAGTTCAGTGATCTCTTCACTAAAATTACTAAGAGAATCTATTAAATTTTCCCTACAAGTTTTAACAGTCTCAACAAATTCCTCACGAACCATATCCTCAATAACAATAGGTTTTCCATCCTTAAATTCAAAATGTAATTCTTTATTACGAATAACATCTATAACGCCTTCAAATGCACTCTCATTGCCAATTGGAATTTGTAAAACAATTGGCATTATGCCAAACTTAATCTTTATATCCTCAACTACTTTAAAAAAATTAGCTCCCACACGATCCATTTTATTAACATAAGCAAGTCTTGGAATACCATACTTCGATGCCTGCTTCCAAACTGTTTCAGTCTGTGCCTGAATTCCATCAACAGCACTAAACACAACAATACCGCCATCAAGCACACGAAGAGATCTCTCAACTTCAGCTGTAAAATCAACATGTCCAGGAGTATCAATAATATTTATCTGATAATTTTTCCAATAACAAGTAATAGCAGCAGAGCTAATTGTAATGCCTCTATCTTGTTCTTGGGTCATCCAATCAGTAACAGTATTGCCAGAATCAACATCTCCTATTTTATGAGTACGACCAGTATAATATATAATTCTCTCTGTAGTAGTAGTCTTACCAGCATCAATATGTGCCATAATTCCAATATTTCTAATTTCCATAAAACCCTCAAACACCATAATAAAAGCTATAGATCTTGCTATAGCTTTATTCAATTAATCATTATTTATCGACTAACTAAGACATATAAAATAACATTAAATTGTTTTATCATAAATAAGATCAATACTTTTAAACAGAATATTCCTCCAAATCAGACACAGACACAGATGCACAATCACCCAACAAAGACTTATACATCCATAAATACTTTTCAAAAGAAACAATAAGATCATCTAAAATATTAGCCGTCCCATAATCAAAAGTAGTATTAATAAAGTATCTTGTCTTAGACATATTTTGAAGAATATCATTTAAATTACAAACAATACTCTTAATTGAAGGTATAAGAGATGAACTGACATCTAAACTAATTTCTTTAATAAACGACCTCTTCATAAATTCAGAACATCTAAATTCAGAATCATATCCAAGTGCTCTAGATCGTTCAGCTATAATATCAATAACCTCTCCAACATAGTCATAAAGTTTTTCAGTTTTTTTGTGTATCACAAAAAAATTAATATCCTTAATATTCCAATGAATACCTCTTAAATTAGCATAAAAAACATGTAACCCTGCCAACAACTCCTGAAGTGCCAAATGAATTTTACCCGAATCTTCTTTTTTTAAATAACTTAAATGATTTTCCATATCATTCTCCTAACTAAGATAATCAAATATATGTTATGATGGTATTATTTTAGTACAAGTAGGTCCATTATGCAAAAAAAATGTTTATACATTATTATTTTAATTTTTACAACTCAATGTGCACTCACAGGCACCAATAAAGAACTAAATTTTCTTTACTTAGACATCCACCAGTTCAGAAATAATTTAAATTTAAAAAAATTAGAAGTGGATACAACTCTTGAAACCGTGGCAAAAGAATATGCAATAAATTTAGACAAAAATAACGTATTAACACATACACTCTTTGGAACAACTCCTATGCAACGAGTAAGCAAATACGACAAAAATTTTTGCAGAATAAGAGAAATTCTAGCATCAGGAATAGAGGTTCAACATGTAAAAGATGCATGGCTTCAAAGTCCAAAACACAAAGAAGCTCTTATAAATAAAGATACAAGCAAAATAGGTGGATATGTGCTACGCACAAAAGATAACAAAAATATATTTGTGGTTCTTTTTGGGGAAAAATGTAAAAAATTTGACACAAATTAAGCTTATCTTATATAATATCTATTGGTATCAAAGGGTTCATAGCTCAGCTGGCCAGAGCGCCTGCCTTACAAGCAGGATGTCGGGGGTTCAAGTCCCTCTGGACCCAAAATTATTTTATAAGTTAATTTAAAATACAATCTCTAGTTTTCTGGTAATTAGAACCAAAATTTACAACTAAGTATTCTATGAAAATGATTTGGTCAAAAAATCTTCTTAATCACCAAAAGTTAACACTCAAATAATCTAAGATTAAACACTAAATTAATATTATTTTGCTCTAAATCCCTATTTAATTTTTCTAAACACAATATGGCCTCATTTTTATCTTTAAAAAGCAAAATAAAGGCCCCACCCCTACCAGCACCACTCAATTTTCCAGCAATAGCCTTAAATTTTTTTCCCCTAGCTATTACATAATCAAGCATATTTGAAGACAAGCCCAAAGAACGTAAACAACTATCTGCAATATTAATATTATTTGCCAACAAATCAATATCTTGCATCTTAAAAGCATTATAAGAATCCTCAGCAATATATCCAAGTTTCTCAATAACATCAAATTGGCTATTATCAATAGAAATCCTATAATTCAAATCAGATATTATTTTACTTGTATCACATTCTCTTTTTACAGCACCAACCAAAAAATACAAATTACAAAATTTTATTCTTTGATAACTTAAAACACCATTTTTATTTTCCAAATAAAAAGTTCCATTTAACTCAACAAGCAAAATATCCATACCAGAAGATTTTCCATGAAAAATGTTTTCAATTTCTTTTGCCAATAAAATCTTATCACAACTACTATATTCATCATGACATAAAATATATTCAGCAAAACATAAACTAAGACTGGCAGAAGAACCAAAGCCCAACCCAACTGGAATTTGAGAAAATATTAAAAAATCAATAGGTCTAACCTTACTAAATTTTTTACTAATAAAAGATATAACTTCATCTATCTTTGAAGAAGAACTTCCCAAATATCTCCAAGAGTTAGAAAAAGTATAAACAAAGTACATATAAAAAGGCATAGTAGCACCAATTACTGGAAAACCATAAACAGCACTATGTTCACCTAACAATAATATTTTAGAAGCTTTTTTTATTATAAACATCTAACAAAATTTAACACCATCTAAATCTAGATTTAAGGGTTCAATATTAAATTGTTTAAAAACTTTAAAATTTGGATTATAGACTAAAAAAGTTTCATTCCCAGCACCCAAAGCCTTAATCAAAGTACACTCATCTTTAAGATAAGCAAGATTTAAAGGTAACTCAGCAGAAATGCCTATTCTATTTCCAATTTCCAATCCTATATTTCTTGCCAATTTTAAACTGGATAGAAAACAATTAGCAGAATTACTCACATTTAAAACAATGTTTTTCATTACAATATTAACATCTCTCATAAAACTCATTAAAGAATCTCTATGCACATTATATCTAACAATGGCATTGGTAGTCTTAATTGAATTTGGACCTTGCATTAAATAGAAATCATTAAAATTCATTTTCTCTAAAAGCTCATAGCTGGGGAAATTTCCTCCCCTAAACATAACGACACCACCAAAAAGACTTGTAACAATATCATATCCACTACCCATGCCTCCTTGAGCATATCTGTAAGCTTCAAGACAATACATGAAAATTTTATCTTTAATAAAATTTTCACCCCCATTGAAAATAAAATAGATTCCACATATAATTCCAACAGCAACAACAGCACTTGAACCAAAGCCTTTTTTAACACCACTATTTAAAAAAAAGTTACTTGTATCAATATAAACATTAAAGGAAAGATCCTCTAAGGTAAAGAAATAACGATGCTTTAAATACCTAAACATTTTAAAAACAAGATCATCATTGTCTTCGATTAAAGTAAAATCATCAATTTTAGTTTTTTTAGCAAAAAAACGCCATTCGTCACTTTGTCTAAAAGAAAAATAAGCTCTCTCATTAATTGCAATTGAGAGGCCAAAACCATCTTCTTCTAAAATAGAATATTCACCCATTAAAAGCAAATTACCGGGCACTGAAAAATTTATCACATCCATTCCAAACCACGTCCAATCTCTGAAACAATAAAATCAATATCCTTAAAATTGCTAGTAAGTTTATCCAAAATTAATGCTAGATCTTTTTTCAAACACAACACCTTAACTTGTGGACCAGCATCCATAGTTTCAAAAACAGAATAACCATCTCTTCTCAGATCAGCTATATATTTTATCAAACTTATAGTGCTATCTTGAAAATAGACAATGGAAGATGATAACATCAATGCAAACATACATTGATAACTCTTGATAATCTTAAGACCAAACTCATTAAAATTTCCTACCAAAAAAAAATATAAAGCCTCTCTAAATATGTTTTGACTAGATCTAACCCACGCATCCCAATAAAATTTTTCTTTCTTACAAAGCTCCATAGCAGCTCTTGAAGACATTTCTTTTTCTTGCTCATCAACTATGGCAAATATGATACATAATTCATTAAAGCAATTATAATCACTCAAATTAAATGCTCTTAAAGCCCCATCTTTTAACAAAGTAAATCCACCATAAATGGCTCTTGCTGCTGAAGCTGAACCTATTCTTGCAAGTTCTGAAGCTTTTTGATGAGAATATTGATCAAAATATTTTAAAATACAAGCAGCAATAGATGCAAAACCAGAACTCGAACTTGCAAGCCCTGCTGATGTTGGAAAATTATTTTCACTTACTATCCTAAATTTAACATTTGACCTATTTAATATTTTTCTTGCATAATTAAAAAACTTTTTTTCTCTATCTTGCAATACAATTGATTTAGAATTTAAAATTATCTCATCTCTAGATGACAATGCAAGTTCAGTTAAAGAATAAAATTTATCAATACTAACAGCAATACTTGATGTGGCAGGAATATTTAAAAATTTATCTCTCTTACCCCAATACTTAATCAACGCAAGACTAGGATTTACTTTACATCTAATCTTCACACTAAGCTCTCAAATCATTTAAAAAATTCAATGCAAAATCAAAAGAATAAATTTTATTCTCATGCATATTCAATAGTATTTTTTCTCTCTCATCAACAGACAAATTATAATCTCTTTCAAGAATATATAAAATCTTATTAACATGCAATTTCATATGTCCCCTTTGAATTCCCTCAAAAGCAAGTGCCCTTAAAGCCGCAAAATTGCTTGCAAGTCCAACACAAGAAAGAACACCCATAAATTCTTTTTTGCAATCAATTCCCATAATTTTAAAGCTTAACATAGATGCTTCATGTGAGCCAACTGAACCTCCTTTAACACCAACCTGCAAAGGCAATTCAATCTCTCCTATCAAATTTTCATCAGAAACATAAAATTTACTAAGAGGCAAATACCTACCACTTTTTGAAGCAAATTTATGTATGCATGCCTCAAGAGCTCTTGTGTCATTAAGTGTAGCAACACATAAACCTGTTATGCCATTCATAATACCTTTATTATTGGTAATAGCACGTTCTTCTTCGAAAAATCCTATCCTTGAAACAAGTGAAATATTATGCGCTAAAATCAGAGATTCTTTATTATTTTTAAACAAATTATTAATATTTAATCTAAAATTAGCCTTTACAACAAAATCATTAGAATCATTACTTAAAATTTTAAGTACACATTTATATCCAAACTCTAAATTGATATGATAGGCTATCATTTCAGCCACTGAATTTAGAAGATTTGAACCCATAACATCACAAACATCTATGTAAATATTCAATTTTTGAATACCAATCTCTCTAATAAATTTAGTTGAAAGTTTTTTAAAACCTCCACCTCTAAGTTCCATATTACGTAATAAAGGTTTAGACCAAAGATCTATTTTTTCATGAAGGCCAAGGAGCATATTACTTAAGTCTTGATCCGTACTTATATAGATTTGAGCAATACCTAATATTTCACCCACAGAATAAGTTAAATTTGCATTCTCAAGAATTTTAGCCGCAAAATTTAATGCAGCAACAACAGATGGTTCTTCTGTTGCAATAGGTACAGTATAATACTTGTCATTTATTTTTAAATTTTTAACAATACCAACAGGTAAAGATAAGTAACCAATATAATTTTCTATCATATTAGACAAAAAATTTTCATCCACAGAATCATAAAAAAAATCACAAGCATTTAATTTTAAAATATCTTTTATCTCTTGTTTCTTATCTAAAATATCTTTATTTCTAAAATTATCACTAAGTTTCATAACAATCTTTAAAACTATTAACATTTAAAGGCAATGGATGATTTAAAAAATATTTATTTGCCCTAAACTGTGCCAAATTTTTACTATTGCTTAAAAGCATAGACATCTTTAAAACATATTCATAATCTTTGAAAAGTTTATACAAAGCCTCTTCACCTCCCGAATAAAAAGCCCTAAGAACGGCTGCCGCAATTCCTACCAATTTAGCCCCAAGAGCAATACCTTTTGCAATATCCATTCCTGTTTCATATCCGCCTGATGTAAAAATTTTATCTTTAAAAGATTCATTAATACTAAGTAATGTCAAAACCGAGGATATACCCCAATTAGCAAAACAAGATGCAATATCTAAATTTTCTTCTTTAATGCCCTCAACTAAAACCCAATTAGTCCCACCACTACCAGCAAGATCAACATAAGAGACCCCAAGCGCTAGCAGATTAATAACGGCACCGGGTGACATCCCAAAACCAGTTTCTTTAACTATGACCGGCAAATTTGAAACAGAGCAAAACTTATCAATTGTGTCTTTGATACCTTTAAAGTTTCTCTCACCCCTAGAATTCATTAATTCCTGACCAGAATTTAAATGCAAAATTATAGCATCAACCTCAAGTCTCTTATTCATCTCAATTATTTCAAAAGCACCAAACTCTCTTAACTGAACAATACCTATATTCGAAAATAAAGGAATATTATCAGCATATTTCCTCAACAAAAAATATTTAATATACTCAGGATATTTAAATATAAGCTTGAAAGAACCAAGACCCATTGGAATACCCAAATCATTTGCAATCTTAACTAGAGATTTATTCAATTTATTACCTTCCCTAACCCCGCCTGTCATTGATGAGATAAAAATAGGCATGCTAATATCATAACCAAATATATTTTCACGAGTATCTATCTCAGAAAACTCAAGCTCACTAAGTGCATCATGCTTTAAATTAACAAAATTTAAAAGATTATCACTTTTACTAACATCATTTTTGCTCAAACAAATTTCAATCTGCCGTTTTTTATTATTTAATATATTAGGCTCGATACCCATAAATCCGGTATCCATCCTCCCTAATTTCTTTTAAATAAAAACCTTGTGATTCATGTGGAACAATCTTATTTTCAAAAAAATCTCGATATTCATCAAAATTTGCATTATGCCTTACTGAGAGCAGTTTATCAATATCCCAAGTTTTAACAACACGATGAGCAGTCTCTTCAACCTTAAGTTCATAAATAACCATAATATTTCCAGATCCATAAGAACAAAAAAGTATGCTCTCTCCACTAATATCCTTTTTTGCAAATACTCGCTTTAAATAAGACATTAAAGATAAAAATATTGATCCCGTATATAAATTACCTACCTCTTTTGACGCTTCAACAGAATCATAAAAATCTATTGATTCTAAATAAGCATTTATCTCAGATTCATCTTCACTATAATATTTTTTTAAAACATAATGCATAGAATCTATAGGCATTTTTGCAAAAGGAACATGTAAAATAAACCTATACTTAGAAAATAAATCTTTAATGCTCATATTTTTTTTATGAGCAAAATCAGCTAAAGCCTCTTCATTTGCCTTATTATAACACTCAATAGAATAACGTCCCTTTACCTTAGCTTCAAGACTTCCAAATGGTCTAAAAAAATCATCAACATCATCGGTATAAACTCCAAAATCAGACAAATTCATAGACAAAACTTTCGGATTCTTTTCAATTAAAACTGCTGCAGCTCCAGCACCTTGAGTAATCTCTGCTGTAGTAAGATTATTATAATGTGCTAT
Organism: Borrelia persica No12; assembly: GCF_000500045.1. Lineage (GTDB taxonomy): Bacteria > Spirochaetota > Spirochaetia > Borreliales > Borreliaceae > Borrelia > Borrelia persica. The sequence continues at coordinate 196,351 of NZ_AYOT01000146.1, forward strand.
ATCACTGGAAAACACTATTCCATATTCAGATCCATTCAAATGACTCAAAACACTAGCAGCACTATGTAAAGAAAGTGCGGTTCCTGCACAAGCATGCTGAGCTTGAAAAGTTAAGAAATTGTTTTTTAAATCAATACCAGCCAACTTTAAAGCCCCATAAACATAAGACGAAATGGATTTTGAATGATCTACTCCTGTTTCAGTTCCACCTAAAAATACCCTCATCTTATCTAATTCAAGATCATTATTATCAAAAATCATCTTAACAGCAGAACTTGCCATTGTAACACTGTCTTCATTAGTACTTGTAAACCTAAATGCCTTTTGAAGTGTTGCATCAATTGCTCTATTAAATTTTTTAAAAAAAATTTCATCAGAATTATACAAAGAATTTTCTAAAAGAACACCAAAATCTAAACAATTTAAAGGCAAAAAGACTCTAATATCACTAATACCAATTCTCATCAGACTCCTCCTACTTAAAAAAATAATTACCAAGTATTCTATACTATAGATCATAAAAACATCAAAGTTCAATATGATATGCTAAAAGGAGAAACAAATTATGAAAATAGCAGTACTTCTATCTGGTGGCGTAGACAGCTCTGTAGCTCTTTATAAAATGATACAAAAAGGATATAAGAACATCAAATGTTACTATCTAAAAATTTGGCTTGAAGACGAACTTTCATACATAGGAGAATGTCCTTGGAGAGAAGATATCAATTATGTAGATTCTGTGTGTAAAAAATTCAATGTACCATACGAAATCATTAATTTACAGGAAGAATATTACAAAAGAGTTGTAACCTATGCTATTGAAGAATTAAAAATTGGAAATACACCAAGCCCAGACATATTTTGCAATCAAAGAATCAAATTTGGTGCATTCTTTGAAAAGATAGAAGAAAAATATGACTTAATTGTTACAGGGCACTATGCCAAAATAGAAAACAAAAATAATTGTCATATATTAAAACAAGCAAAAGATAAAATCAAAGATCAAAGTTATTTTCTCTCTCATCTCTCTAAAGAACAGATATCTAAATTACATTTTCCATTGGGTGATTTACTGAAAAATGAAATAAGACAAATAGCACACACAATAGACTTACCCAATAAAAACAGAAAAGACAGCCAAGGAATTTGCTTTCTTGGAAAAATCAAATATAACGAATTTATAAAATATCACTTAGGAGAACTTAAAGGTAATATAATTGAACAAGAGACTGGCAAAATACTTGGAACACACAATGGATATTGGTTTTTTACAATTGGACAAAGAAAAGGCATTAAACTCAGCCATGGGCCATGGTTCGTAACAGAAAAGGATATCCAAAACAACATCATTTATATTTCAAACAGTACAAATTATCTAAAACAGGGCAAAACACAATTTTTAGTCCACAAAACAAACTGGATAAATAAATCACTAAATAATGACAATTTAAGTGCAAAAATAAGACATGGAGAGAAAAAAATAAAATGTAAAATAGAAATGCTAAGATACGACATTATGAAAGTTAATCTAGAAGAAAAAGACTATGGAATCTCACCAGGACAATTTTGCATATTCTATAAAGAAGATGAATGTCTAGGTGGAGCTAAAATTCTTAAAACAATAACATAGCAATATAAATTCAAATTATAGGGATAAAATCCCTATAATTTATTTATCAATCTTAAAATAATCTACTGAATCTTTTAAATGCTTAACACTCTCGAGCATTTTTTCTGACATTGCTGATAGTTCTTCACTACTTGATGCTGTCGTTTGAACCAATTGATTAACCTGTTCTATTGCATTTTTAAATTGTACAATTTGATTACTCTGATTAGAACTCTCACGAGTAATATTTTTAACAAGCTCAGCTGTTTGTTTCATTCCAGGAACGATCTGCTCAAAATTATTACCTGCTTTACTTGCAATAATCAAGCTTTTGTGTGCAATATCAATAATTTCTCTAGCAGACTCCTTACTCTGATCAGCAAGCTTCCTTACTTCAGCAGCAACGACTTCAAATCCTTTACCTTTATCTCCAACTCTAGCAGCCTCAATAGAAGCATTTAAAGCAAGCAAATTGGTTTGTCTTGTAATCTCATCAATAACGCTTATTTTATCTGTAACAAGTTCCATAGCTTGAATGGCTTTAGTAACAGATTCATGCCCTTCGTTAGTTTTCTCATTAGTATTAACAGCAATACTCTCAGTAGTAGAAGCATTATCGGTATTCTCAGTAACACCCTGAGATATTTGCTCAATATTTGCTGTCATCTCTTCCAATGTAGAGGCCTGCTCAACTGCACCAGAACTTAAATTCTGACTTGCATTTGCTATCTGAATTGCATTTTCATAAAGATAATCCAGATTTTCATTAATTACTTTAGCAACAGATGAAAATTTAGTCCTCAATAACCCCAAATTCTCATATAGTTCATGAATCTCTAAAGTATCCCACCCTAAAGTATAATCCGAAACTGTAAAATCTCCAGAGGCAAGTTTTTCAGAATAAAACAAAATTCCATTTAAAGCAGCACTAAGTTTACCTACAAGGAAAAGAGTAAGAATAGCAAGAATCAATAAAGTAATTACAAAACTTATTCCCAAAACCCAAGTAGTAAGATTACTCATATAATAAAAACCTTTACTTGTAGCTCTCAAATATACTATAAACGACTTATCGGACAATTTGCATTTTATCCTTTGAGCAAGTCCAATATATTCATCATCCTTAGGGTCAACATAACGTCCAAAACTCATTTCTTTATTCTTTTGTATTAAATCTACATAACTATTATTAAATACACGCGTATAATAATCATGAGAATCCACAAAATTATCACCAGGAAGCCACCTATGATGAACAAGAAAAGAACCCGTTTCATCAAAGACCATGACACGACCGCTATTTAAAGTTCCAAAACGAATACCTTTAAACGAATTATAAAGATAATCAAAAGAATAAAAAATTATAAAATATCCAAAAATATCACTGGTAATATGATCTCTTAAAGGAACACCTACTAACAAATAAGGAATTTGTCCTGCCTTATTTTTCATCTGAGAAATATCTCTCATCAAAACCTCTTCAACAGAACCAGGATCTGCCAATAAAACAGAAGAATTATACAAAAAACTAGAACCTTGTAATTTAAGAAAATATCCTTTATCTGCAACAGAAACACCATAATCACTATTATCTTTAACAGCAGTAGTAAATATTATTTTACCCGCTTTATCAGTAATCATTAAGTTATTCCCTCTGCCCGTTTTAAGCAAAATCTCAATTTGATCTAAAATTGCCTCTATTCTCTTAGGCTTACTTGTAGCAATAGATTCAAATCTCTCTGAAGAATCCAAATACATTGCATTAACCTTTACCCGCTCCTCCATTGAAGACAAATAAATGGCTAAAGAATTTCTTACATTGCCAACAAGATTTTGCATAAGATCTAATTGCTGTGCCACCAAACTAGAATTAATCAACATCCCAAATCCAACAAATAGTATGGAAATAAAAATTGATATAAACAAACTTCCAAAAAGTAACATCCTAATTTTTAGCTTCAGTTTCATATGCTTCATATGCTAATTACCCCTTACAAAAATAAGTTCTAAAAATCTGAAAAATCATCATCAAAATCCAAATCCTTATCGACAACATCAATAGCTTTCTTAGGATCCACCCTTGTACTCACAGGTTTAAAATTCATATTTGAATCAGCAAGTTCATCATTTGTTTTACCACCCAAAAATGCACCATTTTTCATATTCAAAGAAGCAAGATTTCCACTCACCAAATCATCATCAACTTCAAGTTCACCAGGAGAAACAGCACCTTCAAAATCTTTAGTCTTGAAAAAAGATATTACCTCTCTTAGTTCCTTAGCTTTCTCAAGCATTTTATCAGCCATACTTGAAAGCTCTTCACTGCTTGATGCTGAAGCTTGTACTACTTCTCCAACTTGATCAAGAGCCGTTTTAAATTGCACAATTTGTTCATTTTGTTTATAACTTCCTTCAGAAATTTTCTTTACAAGATTAGTTGTCTTCTCTATATCGGGTAACATATCTTCAAATATCAATCCTGCTTCCGTTGCTAATCTAGAATTTTCTTCCACTAACTCACCAATCTCAAGAGCAGATTCTTTACTAAGATCAGCAAGCTTTCTAATCTCACTTGCCACAACAGCAAATCCTTTACCTTCTTCTCCAGCTCTTGCAGCTTCAATTGCCGCATTTAAAGCAAGCAAATTAGTTTTTCTAGCTATCTCTTCAATAACACTAACCTTCTCAACAATAGCCTGCATAGCCACAACAGATTCTTCAACAGCTTTACCACCTATATGAGCATTTTGATCAGTAACTAAAGCTATCCTTTCAGTTTCTCGGGAATTATCAGCACTCATCTTAACCCCATCCGATATCTGTTCAATATTAGCTGACATTTCTTCAAGTGTTGAAGCCTGTTGCAACGCACTAGAACTCAAACTTTGACTTGAATTTGCAACTTCAATACTTGCCTTATTAACATAATCAATATTCTGAAGAACACTTGTAATAGCATCTGCAATAGCATTTCTCATTTTAATAATTTGCACACCCAACAAAGTAAGTTCATCAGAATACCCATCATCATCAATAATGTAACTTTTATCCAAATTTCCTTGGATCATTTTTTTGACCAAATTCCCAACCAAATTTAATCTAAAAGCAATAAGCGACTCTATTCTAACTGATAAAATAACAACTAATATAATGATTCCCAAAACAACACACGCAATAAATTTAAAAGATAAGCTATCAATAACTCCATGAATATCATCATAAGGAATCCTAGCAACAAGAATTCCACTATTACTTCCAAGCTCACTGCTAATCGGCAATATAGTAAAATAATTATACAATTCCATCTCTTTAAAATAAAGCTTTTCAATTTCATAAACCGGTGTTTCAGTTGGAACAACAGGCTTTCTAGGAGGCTCAGATAATGTATTCTTTAAAGAATTAAGAAAAAGATCACTAATTTTAGAACTCTCATTATATTCTATTAAAGGATTAACAAGATTATTATACGGATCTAAATAGGCTAAATTTCCTCTCTTATAAAACCCAAATCTAAATCTATCCAATTCAGCTCTGATACAATCTTCAAGTAAATAACCTACTAAATAGCCAAGAAACACCTTGTCTTCTGCCGAATATACAGGAACAACTACAGCAGAAGCTCTTTTATCCTTATAATGAGACCTAATAGCAACTTCTTTGGCTATCCCCTCGTTAAGATCAGTATACCAACTGACAAAACCTAATCTATCTTTATTATAACCTTCAACAGATTTTTTAAAATATTCTGTCTCTGACTCAGATTGTCCAAAATCAATATTACTCTCATGTCTTGTAGTAACAATGATCTTACCTTCAAAATCAAGGAATGCAAATTCTTCATAAAAAGTATCAAGCTTCAAATTCCATAATATGTTATACAAACGACTCCGATATTTTTTATCAAACTTAACAGTATCAAGAACTATTTTGGAATTTTCTCTAAATACATCCAATTCCATATCTGAAAACATGCGTCCACCATTTTTAACTAACTCATACTTAGTCATAGTCTCAAGAGCTAAAGTACTACTTGCACCATCAATTATAATGTAAAATGTATCCAACAAAGCTTGTACAGCAAAAGCAGCTCGTCTTAATTGAGATCTCGTTAACTGTTTATAATAATTTTCCAAATAATTACCCAAAATAAACTTAAAAATTAAAGAAAAAAACAAAATGATCATCACTAAATATAAGAATAAATATACAATAAACTTGTACTTAATTTTTAACATAAAACTACCTCGTAAATTAATCTCTCACCCAATTAATTTAACAAATAATAAAATTACACAAATATAAGAATTAAAATAGACACTCAACATATACTTTATACCAAAAAACATAATTCCCAAATAGACCTTACAATCATTACAACTGTATCTTAAAAAAAATCAACATAAAAATCAATCTTCTCGATAAGGCAAACCTAAAGCTTGAGGAGCATAATTATTTTTTGCAAAAAACATAAGACTTAGAATCACGACAATATACGGTAAAATAATCAATACTTTAAGAGGAATCACAAAAGAAAAAAAAGAAATTTGAGATATCATAACAACTAAAGTCCTTATAAAAGAAAATAAAAAACTACCCATTAAAATTCCAAAAGGTTGCCAATTTCCAAAAATTACCATAACAATAGCAATAAAACCTTGCCCACCAATAATTCCCTGCATATAACTTGAAGCAATAACAGTAGAAAAAACTGCTCCAGCAATCCCTGCAAATAAACCACTACATAAAACACAAAAAAATCGAATCATCAAAACATTAACTCCAAGAGATGCTAAAACGTCTGGTGCCTCACCACTAGCTTTAATTCTAAGCCCAATTTTAGTATAGTTAAACATTACATGAAAAACAATAACACAAATTATTGCAATATAGAGTGAATATCTTTTTCCAAAAATCTGAAATATAATAGATCCTTTATCCAAAACCCCATCAAAAAGTATAGGTAACTTAATATCTATTGGAGGAGTTGATGCAGATCCAAAAATAAAAGTTCCAAATAACATAGCAATAGCTGGTCCTAAAAAATTAATAGCCATTCCAGTTATTATTTGATCTGATTTAAGGAAAATAGTAAAAATAGCATGTAAAAGTGAAAGAATAAGACCTGATAACCCCCCAGCAAAAATTGCAAATAAAGGACTACCATAACAATATGCAATTGTAGAACCAACAAATGCACCAAGAACCATTGTACCCTCAATGCCAACATTAATTATTCCGCTTCTCTCACTTACAAGTCCGCCAAGACCAGCAAAAATCAAAGTCTGAGAATTTACAAGCGTTTCGCTAATTAGAAATATTAGTGCGTTTAACACCTTCAATCGCTCCCAAAAAAACCTTTCTTAAAAAATTACTAGCAGAAATCACAATCACCACTATCCCTATCATCAAAGATACAATTGAAGAAGAGAGACCCATTAAACTCTGAACTCTACTACTACCATAAATCAAAACTGAGAATAAAATACTTGAAAATATTATTCCTATTGGAGAACTATTGCCTATTAAAGCAACAGCTATACCATTAAGACCTGTTCCTTCCATATAAGAAAGCTTAAATATTACCTTATTAACACCCATAACTTGTATAGCACCTGCAAGTCCAGAAAGAGCACCTGAAAGGAACATAACAAAAATCAAAACTTTTTTAATATCAATGCCTACTCGATAAGAAGCCACAATATTATGTCCTATAGAACTTATTTTAAACCCAAGCATCGTTTTATTCAATAAAATCCACATTAAAATAGCAACAATAATACCAATAATTATGCCAAAATTAAGAGGAGCTTTTAATAAATCATTAATAAATGGATGTTCTCCCCTATAAGCAAGTCCTTGAGGTGAAAGTTTCCAAGACCCAAAAAAATCAATAAAAGCACTCTCCCTAATTGACTTAGATAAATCACTATCACCCTTTTTAATACCAGGCAAATCAATGATTATATTATTTAGATGAAATAAAATCCAATTAAACATTATTCCTGAAATTACTTCATTGATATTAAACTTAATTTTTAAATATCCAATTAAAATACCTAAAATCCCTGATAATAATGCTGCAAAAAATAAAATGAAAACTACATGTAATAAAGGAAAAAAATCAAAAAAAATTCCAGCTATTAAAGCTGCAATTGAACCAAGCATAAATTGACTCTCAACACCAATATTAAAAAGTCCCACTTTTAATGCAATACCAATTGAAAGCCCCGTAAAAATCAAAGGCGTAGCATAGCTTATAATATATCCTAAATGTTTAGGAGAGGAAAACATAACTTCTATCATGATAGAATACATTCTCAAAGGAGAATACCCAAGAACTAATACCATTAAACCAACAATTAAAATTCCCAAAAAAAACGCAAAAAAATTGATAAACATTGAGGAACTTAAAAATGTTACAAGTATTTTTCTCAATCTATAATTATTAATTAGCATTAAATTGCACCCATCATCATCTTGCCAATAACACCAGCATCAAAATTATCTTCCAAAACACCTATAATTTCACCACCATACATTACAGCTATTCTATCACAAACACGAATAAGCTCATCAAGTTCAAGAGATACAAGAAGAATTGTCATTCCTGCATCTCTTTGCTCTATAATTTTTTTATAAATATTTTCAATGGCACCTATATCAAGTCCTCTTGTAGGTTGAACCGCCAAAAGAATTTCGGGCTGCAAATTAATCTCACGTGCAATAATTACTTTTTGCTGATTACCTCCAGAGAGATCTTTAACCTTGCTTAAAACATCTCTTGGCCTAATATCAAACGAAATCGCAAGTTGTTCACTTATTTTCTTAAGAACAACCAAATTAAAGTCAACAAATTGTTTTCTAAGAGTATTTAAAAATTCAAATTTTGATTTACCATTTCTCATATCACCACTCTTCATTTTTAAATACTTAACATCATCAAAACTCTTAATACCAATATTTTGCAAAATATTAAAATCCAAAATAAGTCCGTGCCTTTGCCTATCAGACGGAATATGTCCAATTTTTTTATCTATTATCTGTTTAACGGTAAGACCTTTTATTGATTCAAATTTACCATCAACCTTTTTAATTATATCTCCACTAACAATAGCTCTAATACCAAGAATAGCCTCAACCAATTCATCCTGACCACTTCCTTCAATACCAGCTATCCCAAAAATTTCACCTTTCTTAAGATCGAAACTAATGTCTTTAACTCTTAAAACACCTCTATCATCTTTCACTTTTAAATTCTTAATCTCAAGAACATTTGTATGAGTAACATTCTGCCTCTTAGACATATCAAGAAAGGTTTCTTTGCCTATCATCAATTTAGTAAACATCTTCTCATCAGTACTCGCAACATCAAAAGTTCCAACAACCCTCCCAAGACGCATTACTGTACATCTTTGTGCAACAGACTTTATTTCTCTTATTTTATGTGTAATCAGTATTACAGTATATCCCTCTAAAACCAATACTTTTAGAATATTCATAAATTCATCTATCTCTCTAGAAGTAAGTACTGCCGTAGGTTCATCAAAAATAATAATATCTGCTTTTCTATAAAGAACTTTGAGTATTTCTATTTTTTGTCCCATTCCAATACTTAAATTTTCAACAGGCTTATCAGTATCTATTTTTAAACCATATTTTTCAGAAAGTTCAATTATTTTCTTTCTAGCACGCTTATAATTGACAAACCCAAATTTCGAATCTTCGTATCCTAAAATAATATTTTGTACTGCCGTAAACTTAGGAATTAACATAAAATGCTGAAAAACCATACCAATACCACTACGAATAGATTCACTCGAATCCTTAAGTTTAAGCTCATTTCCCCTTAAAAAAATTCGCCCGCTATCAGGTCTGTAAATTCCATAAATAATTTTCATTAAAGTGGTCTTACCAGCACCATTCTCACCAAGAATTGCATGTATCTCTCCCTTTTTAAAACTCATACAAACATTATCATTAGCAATAAAGCTTCCATATCGTTTGGTAACTTTATCTAAAACCAATATATCTTGCATTAAAGATAACCTGAAAATATAACGAGGTTAAACAACACTTATTTATATCCTTAACCAGAGATAATAAAACTAAAAACAAATATTTTCAAGAGCGCTTTAGAAAAAAAACAAAAATAATGTAAAATACTAAAATAATATAATAAGCTAAATAAAAAATAAAAATAATGATAAAATGAAGGCAAATGATATATAAATTTTTCAAGGGATTACAATATGAAAATAAAAGCTTGTATTTTTGACATGGATGGAACTTTAATAAACAGCATTATAGATATTGCATCCTCAATGAACTTTGCTTTAAAAAAATTGGGATATAGTGAAATTAACACAGATGAATTTAACAATTTAGTCGGAAGAGGCTATTCTAAATTAATAGAAAATACTCTAAAGCATCTTAACATAAACTTAAATGATAAGGATCTCAATGATACTCTTTACCAAGAATTTGTAAGAACATACAATCAAAATTTATATTCCCACACAAGGGCATACGATGGAATACCAGAACTTTTAAAAAAATTAAACTCACTTAATATCCCAATAGGAATATTAAGTAATAAAAACCATGAAGAATTACTAATAATAACAAAAGACATATTCAAAGATATTAAATTTTTTGAAATAAGAGGTTATTCATCAAAATTCGAAGCAAAACCAGATCCTGCAAATGCACTTGACATGATTCTAGAATTAAACCTTATGCCACAAAAAATAGCATATATTGGTGACAGTGATGTTGATATGTTAACCGCTCAAAACGCTGGTTTCCTACCCATAGGAGTTTCATGGGGATTTAGAACAGTACAGGAATTAAAAGAAAACGGGGCAAAATATATCCTAAACAACCCAATTGAGCTCCTAGACATAATCAAATGAATTTAAAAGTATATTTTCCACATCTTTATCATTATTTATTTAATCATGAAAGTATAAAAGGATTATCAGTTTTTGAAAAAGAAGTTGAAATAATCAAATACATAGAAGAAAATAAAAAAACCATTTCAACATTTATAAATGAAAATTTTAAATCTGACATCGATGCACTCATTGAATACGTTAAAGAAAAAACAAACATAATAATCAATCCTATTATTTTGTCAAATATTGAATCTATTGATATAAATGTCGTAAAAGATCTTTTTAATAAAAAATTTAATAAAAATAATCTGGAACTAATATTCAACTCCATTAAAGCAAATCCTCATTTAAGAAAAGAATTTTTATACAACTTTAATGTCATAATTAGTGGATACATAACATCTTATATAAATAAACTTTTTGAAGATAAAAATTCTTACACAATATATTTAATAAAAAAAGAAAATAATATTTTTGATTCTTCTAAGATTCTCAAAAACTACATTAAAACTCTACTATTGTTAAAAATAATAGTAATTAAGTTTTATTTAGAAAAAAAAATAAAACTGGTTCCCCAAAATATTGAAAACACAGCACAATTAGTTAGCAGGGAAATTGAATTTTTAGATGATAACACGATTAAGATAATAACTCAAAGTCTGTTTAAATATGAAAATTTAAGCAATATGTCACCAATTGCAACCTTAATATCAATTTTTTCAAACAGAACAAAAATTCCAAATATTAAAAATAACAAAACAAAAGGGTTTATAGGATACGATGAGAGCTGGTTTGCAATAAAACAATCAACTTCCAAAGACTACGATCCAAGAATTATTAAAGAACTCTTAGAAATAGCTAGGAAAAACAAATGGTAAAAATATTTCCAAATTTTTTTAAAGCCATATTAATAGCATCTATACTTACATTTTTAACAGAAGAACTATCAATAATACTTTTTTTGCCATATAAAGTTCGATTTGCCTTAATATTTATTGGATTTTTATTTGATATAATATTGATCTTGATTTTCTTATACAAAATTTTAAAGGCATATTTTTTAAAAGTATCACAAATATACATAAGGAATAACCTATTTTTCGACTTAATTCACTGCCTAATTCCTTTAATATTTTACAGTTCTAACCAGGTTCAAAACATACTAAATCCTCACGAAACAATCTTAAGCCCAATAATACTCTCACTCTTTAAATTAAGATTTTTAAGACTTCTTAGATTTAACGATTTAATGATTGAAATTTATTATAATCCAAAAGAAAAAAACTTAATCTTAATTGCATTTGCCAGAACATTTTCAATAAGTTTACTAATCCCATTTATATTTTTCATAATATTCTCAAGTTCAAGCTTTGCAAATACAATTCCAGAAAAGCAAGAATTCAATGTAATCAAAAATATCTCTATCACGACTGAAAAAAATTATATCAAGGAAAAATACCCCTTTATCCTTATAATTAAAGATAAAGACCAAACAATATACTCTAAATCCAATGATATATTTTTTTATTACAGTCCTAGTGAATATAAAATTATAGAAATAGATCAAACAAAATTCTATATAGATAAATATTTACAAAGAAAAAACGATTCTATAATAGGAATATTTTTATTTACACTCTTCATATCATTTACAATATTTTTGACAAACTTTTACAAATTTTTCAAAGCAAGTTTTCTAAATCCAATTATATTAATGCACAAAATCTTACAAGATCCAATTGAATATAGAAAAATTCAAATTCCATTCAACTTTAGCGAGGAAAAAGTATATGAAATGGCAAAAACATTTAACAATACTTTATTAAAAGATAAGCTAAATGCAAAAAGGAGAAGCAAAATTCCACTAGAAATTGAACAAATAAAGAAAATAATTAATAGTAATAAGGAACACATATGATAAGAAAAATACTTCTGTTACTTAGTATTAATACATCAATTTATTCACGACTAATAACAAGTTCAATAGAAAAAAGATCATCAGAGGTAATAAAAAAATATCATGCCTTTAATTTAATAACAGAAGAAGAATATTATACTCAAAATCCAAAAAGCACAAATGAAATAGAAATATATGAAATAACAGAAAATTTTATAAAGAGCATTTTTAACAACAAAATAGATTATACTAAAATCACTCCAAGATACAGAGAAACCAATAAATATTTACTTAACAGTGAAATCATAGACAAAGATTTCCTAAAATACAAAATATTTAAAATTAAAACCATAGACTCAATCTTTAAAAGCTCAGCATTAATATACACAAAACAAGGATTTTACAAGTTAGAACTATATATAGGTAAAGATAGCAAAGAAAAACTAGAAATCTTCAACATCAATCCATCCTACTTCAAAAAAAACCTAAATGAAATAAGCAATGAAATTATTTTTTATACAAAAACTAATCAAAATTAATTTCATTTAACAAATACAGACATAACTCTTTGAAGAACCTTAGCCCTGTCAAGGGGTTTTACAATAAATGTCTTTGCACCTTTAATCAAACAATCTTTAACTAACTGTTCCTTTCCTAAAGCAGAAATCATTATTACTTTAGCATTTTTATCAAATTCAATAATCTTATTAAGACATGTCATTCCATCCATTTTTGGCATGGTAATATCAAGAGTAACAACATCGACATTAGGATAATGGTTTTTATACTTAATAATAGCTTCCTCACCATCACCAGCAGTATCAATAATGTTAAATCCTTCAGAAGTAAAAATCTGAGTAAGCTGTTTTACGGTAAAAACCGAATCATCCACAATCAAAACATTAAAAGGAACTCCTGTATCATAATTAATACCCCTTGGTTTATTTGCAGAATCCATAGCAATTGTAGTTTTCTGGATCATATTAAACCCTCTTTTCTAATAATAAGCACTCTCAGTTTCATAATAATATCAAACCCTCTCTCTTATTGCAATATTAACTTCAATAATTTTATTACCTGGCAAAGTAAAAGGTACTATTAATGCCTCAGCCCCACAATTATTAAGTATATTCATATTTTCGCCATAAATGAAAGCTGGAGGAGTTATATCAAACACAAACCCCTTATAATGTAGAGTAGTAACAAAATGACCAGCAATAACATTCCCAAGTTCTGTAAGAGTTGCTGTCACCATATCTCTAGTCTCATCATCATTAAAATTGACAAATTCTGTAAAATTTAATTTAGATGTAACAAAAAGTGCAGTATCAAGATCCATATCAATAACAATACTACCTTCAACGGAACCTGCAAGTCCCACAATTACAGAAACTCCCTTTATAGTTTTATCCCTTACATGTAGCCCTGGCGTACCCATCTGAATATCATCAATATACAACATATCTCTTAATACTGAAGAAGCAGCATCTAAAAATGGCTCTATATAATCTATTCTCATGATATCTCTCCTTTAAATCCTTTTATACAGGTTAAAATATTTTACAGAATGATCTTTTACAAAAAGACCATTATTCTTAAGTTCTTCATTATCTCCCAAAATCAAAAGAGCACCCTTAACAGATTTTTCTGCAATTGTATGTAAAATCAAAGTTTGTCCATCATCATTTAAGAAACACAAAATATCCCTTAAAAACACAATTCCCAAATTTTCTGGAAATTCCGACAGAATGGCATCTGAATATTCAAATAAAATATTATTCATAATCTCTGGTTTAAACTTATAAACCCCTGGACTCTGTTCAAAGGAATTTTTTTTATAAATCTCACTCAAATTAATTTCAGATTCTAAGAAAACTAAATTGGAGGTACCTATGACCTTTTTAAAATCATTATCAATAGATGTTACTTTAAAAGGATTTCCATAAGATTCATATAAAACATTCACAAAAGACACCGTTTCCTTTCCCTCACCACACCCAATCTCAAAAATATTTAAAATGGTACCAATATCACTCATATTATTAATATGCTGTTGAACAATTTCCTCCTGAAATTCTTTCAAATACTGATCATTCCATAACTGACCTGATGACTTTGAATAAAATTCATTTAAGAAATTATCATAAGCTAAATCATTAATATTTGCAATATCTAATTCAACTCCAACTCGCTTTAAAAAATCATCACTTACACAAGACGAATTAAAAGAATATTTAAAAAGATTTTCCCTAATAACCTTTAAATCATCCAAATTATCTTTAGAAGATGACACAAGTTCACTATCAGATGAATTTGATAACTCTAAAGAATTATCATTAGAAAACAATGATTGCTCCTCATGCTCAGAAGAACCCATTTTATAATCTTCATTTTTCCTATCTTCTAATAAAACCTCTTTTTCGTTTATATCACTATCATAATGAAAAATTCTCTCAACATCAAGAATAATATACAATTTGGAACCGTGTTCAACTACACCTTTTATATAATCTATAAGTGTTTCTTGAGACAAAACAGGATGGGGATCTTGAATCAAAGAAGAATCAATTGAAAAAACATTATTAACTTTATCAACAATAACTCCTATTAATAGGTCGTCATTTCTAAGCACCATAATATCTTCAAACTCTCTTTTAATGGTTTCTAAATTAAACATTATGCGCAAATCAATAATAGAAATTATTTCCCCTCTCAAATTATCAAGACCAACCACATATTTCTTAGCATTCGGAACATATGTAAAATTATTAGACTTTCGAATTTCTTTAACTTGCATAATATCTACCAAATAATTATCATTCCCAATATTAAAAGATACTACCTTAAAATCCAAATTCACAGAATCTTTTTCTTTAATCCGACTACTAAAATTATGCTCATCTAAACAATATATCTCTTTTATTTCCATCATCAGACTATCCCTTCATATCCCTTAAATCAAACAACCTAAACACATCAATAATTAAGACAACCTTACCATTACCAAGAGTCGTAGCGCCAACTATTCCAGGACTAGAAGCATATTTATCTTTAATAGGTTTTACAACAAAATCTTCCTCTCCAAGAATAGAATCAACAACTATCCCTGCTTTCTTATCATTAATATTAATCACTATCAAAAATTTCTCATATAAATTTTGATGATCATTTTCTATATTAAAAAGCTCATCAAGTCGCAGCACGGATATAACCTCTTCCCTTAAATTATATACCTCATGATCATTTTCAAGAAGTTTAATATGCTCTTCATTAATTCTATGAGTTTCAAGCACACTATTTAAAGGAACAACATAAATCTCACTGCCCGATTTTACAAGAAGACCTTGAACAATTACCAATGTTAAAGGGAGTTTAATTTTAAAAGTAGTTCCAACATCAATTTTTGAATCTATAATGATAGTTCCATTTAATTTTTTAACATTATTTTTAACAACATCAAGTCCCACACCTCTACCAGAAACATCTGTAATCTTACTGGCCGTAGAAAATCCAGGTTCAAAAATCAAATTAAGTATTTCACTCTCAGAGAGAACTGTATTTTCACTTATCAAACCTTTTTCAATTGACTTTTGCCTAATAACATTTGGATCTATACCCTTTCCATCATCTGCAATCTCAATTGATATCACATTACCCTCATTTTTGGCACGCAAAACTATGTGACCAACTTTATCTTTACCCTTACTAATCCTCTCATCTGTAGTTTCAAGTCCATGATCCATAGAATTTCTAATACAATGCATTAAAGGATCTACAAGATCATCTATGACAGATTTATCAACTTCAGTCTCTTCTCCTTGAGTACTAAGTTCTACAATCTTGCCCAATTTTTTTGAGAGGTCTCTTACCACTCTTGTAAATCTTGAGAAAATACTAGAAACTGGCAACATCCTTGTTCGCAAAACACTCTCATGTAAATCAGTAATTATCCTAGAAAGTCTACTAGAAGCAAACCTAGAATCTTGAAGAATTTTAAACAATAAATTTTTTAGATTTATCATATCATGCAAACTTCTATCAAGTTTATGTTCCAGCAAAGCTGCTATCCGCGTCTCAACAGAACTCTCCAAATCCAAACTCACATCTTTAAAAATCATCTTTAAATCTGACAAAAAACTATTACGAAAACTTTCTTGATAATCATAAAAATAATTAAAATCATAAAGGAAAGATGTCATATCAGAATTTATTTGGTTATAGGATGATTTACTAATAACAGCTTCACTTACAAGATTCAATATAGAATCTATCCTTTTACTATCAATTCTAATTAAGTTGACATTTAAAGCTGATTTTTTAGATTCTTTAACGGGAGAATAAGCATCAACCCCAGTACTAGCATCCAAATTAACATCTTTTAAATTAATTTCATTCAAATTAATTTCGTTAATATCAAAACTAACAACGACATCTGATAAATCTACCTTCTTAGAAATACTCTCTACTGATGTGCTTGATATTAAATAATATACAATAAAATCAAAAAATTTATCTGTTAATAATTCTTCACCATCAGGAATAGACTTATAAACTTCACCCAAACTCTTTAATGCCTGCAACATTTGAAGTCCAGAAATCGTTGACATAGGATTATCTTTATTGAAATATAATTTTACTTCAAATAATTTCAAGTCTCCAATATTTTCTTTTAAATTCGCAATCTCATTGTGAGACAGCTGCAAACTACCTCTATTAAATACTGTATCATCTTTAGAGAGTGTATTATGAACAACTGGATCTTTTTCTCTTAACTCTGCCTTTGCCAATTCGCTATCAATATCAAATTCATCAATTGAATAATTTGACGCAACATCAGACAAAGTTATCTTTTCTTCAACATTATGACTATTTAAACATATTAAGTAATAATCAACCCTTTCAAAAAACTTATTGGTAATCAATTGATCATAATTTGGAACGGTATGAAGAATTGGACCTAAATCCTTTAAAGCCTGAAACATCTGTATACCAGCAATTGTAGCCATGGGATTATCTTTATCAAAATCAATGCTAACTCTTAAAATTTTCTGACCAAGTCCCACAACTTCACGCATATCACTAATTTCAGAAGAAGAGAGCAAAAATTCATCATTATCTTTATTCCCTAAAACTGCAACAGAATCTGCCTGATTATCATGTTCTAAAAACCCTCTTAATTTATTTTCAAGTCCGCTTACATCTTGTAAATAAACATTTCCATGAAGACGCGCATCAAGCATATCTTTTATTACATCAAGTGCATTTAAAAGCAAATCAACAAGATCATTGCATATCTTTAATTTATTATCTCTAATAGAATCAAATACATCTTCAACAACATGAGTAAAACTTGAAAGTTCCATCATATCAACAGAAGCTGAACTGCCCTTAATAGTATGAGCTGCCCTAAATATCTCATCAATAGTTTCCATATTATTAGGGTCATCTTCTAATGATATGATATTCTCTTCAAGAGTATCTACAAGGTTTTGAGCCTCTTCAAAAAAAATTTCTAAAAGATCTTCATTATCTGAATCTATCATTAACCTAATTTCCTATTTTAGCTCAATAGAGTCAAACTTAAAAAAATTAACCCTATTTGCATAATTAAATCTATTATCTCTTAGTACGAACCCCAGATTCATCATTAGTACCCTCTTGAAACGCATCTTGAAAAGATTCATCCGGTATTGACACATTTTCTCTAACCTTTAAAACTTTTTTAAGAGCCTCTTGTGTCTTTAATTTTCGAAGGAACTCAACTCCACGCTTTTCATAAATATTAAATATGGACTCATTATCAATATCAGAATCCA
Source organism: Borrelia persica No12 (assembly GCF_000500045.1). Taxonomy (GTDB): domain Bacteria; phylum Spirochaetota; class Spirochaetia; order Borreliales; family Borreliaceae; genus Borrelia; species Borrelia persica. Next base: position 214,567 of record NZ_AYOT01000146.1, read on the forward strand.
TAGAAATACTTAACTTATCATAAATAACTCTTACATCCTTGATATAAAAAATCAAATTTTGTTCCTTTAAAGTATGAAATTTTGAAACCCTAAATGCCTTCAACCTCATTTTGCTTGAAGGAAGAGGATAATTAGGAACATTATCATTAGCTATTTTAGAACTTATTCCTGGAAGATAATTAGGATTCGTCCACAATAAATCTGCCCAACCCTTAAATTTCAAGGAACCTAAAGGATAAACATATTCCATACCACTCATATCTTCAAATAAAACTTCAAGATCAACATCATGACCCAAACTGTAAACTGCAACCTTTACTTCTTTCATAATTTTAACATTATCAATAAGCCCTTTCCCTACAAATTGATTACCATCTTCCCCAGCATAAAAAGGAATTTGAAATGGAGGCAACACCATTGCAGAAGACTGAATACGACTTGGAAATAATACTCTAACCCCTAAAATTGTCTCTCCTGGATACCTCTTAGAGTCACTCTTAACAACAGCTGAAACAACAGTAGAATTTTTTACATATGCCTGCATTCTAGCTGAAGGCGTTAAAAGAACAGTCCAATTATCTATTCCAAGATCTAATATCATATCCTCTGGCTTCATAATACTTGAAGCTCCAGAATATACACGATCAACATAATCTGTAAGATCAAGATTAGTAGAACTTGAATCTTTTGAAAGTTCTGCAAAATCAATAACCAATTCACCAGGTTCACTCTTGGAAGAATCATCATTTGGTACTGTTTCAGACGTTCTCTGTCCAAAAACAGGAATTAAGCAAACAAAAAAAAATAAAAGAAAAATAATATTTTTTACTTTAGCCATAAAATCAACCCCTTCTATAAAATAACTTAATTTTTTTATTTGACAATTTTTACAGCACATTTAGTAATATTTACAAATAGCCTCAAACATTTAGAATATACCCCTCAATAAAAACAACAACATTTGTAACCTTCCTAGGATAATTGAAATTAAGCGTATCTTTTAAAGATTTAACAAATACACTTACCTTCAATTTATCAGAGTCATTATAAACACCATTTTCAAAAGAATCATAAAACTCTTTAGAAAGATTTATAAAATATACATCATTACTCATAAAAGAATATAAAAGCTTTATATTACCTGTTCCAAATTGCAAAGAAAAACCTTTACTATTACCTAACAAAAAGTCTTTAACTAACAAATCCAAATTTTCTTTAAAAGTTTTCTTTTCTTTTAAATAGCGTACATCAGAAATCAATTCAGACTGAAAATGGAAATAAAATACCTTTCTAAAGAAAAGATTATCATAATTAGAAAATACCATATATGAAGAGAATAAAAAAGTTAATAATAAGAATAAAATGAGTATTTCAAGTAAATACTTTGAACAATTACGACTAAAAAAATTATAATAAATACAAATACTTTTCACAAACACATCCAAAATATTACTTTTCATAAAATTCAATAAATTTAATTAAAGACTTAAGTACCAACATATTTATTTTGCTCATATAATTATAATCTAAAAGTAAAATCGCATCATCAATATTAGACAAAAACCCAATCTCAATTAAGACAGCAGGCATACTACTATTCTTAATCACAAACCATTGTTCTTCTCTAATTGTTCTAATTTTAGTCTCACACAAAACGTTACTAAAAGTCTCATACAAAATTTCTGCTAATTTCCTTGACTCATATTTATACTTAATATCAAGTATATCATTAAGCTCCCTTAAGTATCTATTCCCTCTAATATCATATCCTTTCAAATTCCTTACAACTTCTCTTTTTGAATTTTGAGGAAGATACCAAAATTCAACTCCCCTAGCATCAGGATTTGGAGCATTATTTGCATGTATTGACAAAAATATAACATTATTGGGAAAATCCGGTTTAATTGCATTTGCAAACTCAGATCTATCCTGCAATGGAACAAAAACATCATCCACACGTGTTAATAAAATATTTCTATCTAGAAAATAATTACTAAGAATCTTATACAAATGCATAGAATAAGTTAAAACAAAATCCTTCTCAAAAAGAAAAATATCATGTTCCTTCAATTTATGAGTCACAACAGCTCCACTATCATGCCCACCATGACCAGGATCAATTACAATCGATGTTATTCGTGGTTTACTATAACTTTGCAAAGATCTAAAATGGTTCTCAATCTGCATCAAAGCTTTTTTGGTTATTAAAATTTCCCCATTTCTTAAAATAATAGGATCTACATAAATATAATAACCAATAGATGATAGACCATATTCAAAGCCTTCTTTAAGCTTAAGATATCCCTTCTCATGTTCAATTGTAAGGATATCCCTTTCAATATTAAAATTAAACTTAAAGAACTTACTATCAAATGAATCAAGAATATTAACATACTCAACTTCATTTGCATGCAAAAATGAAAACACAAAGACTAAATTAATCAATAATATTATTTTCCCAAAGTTCAATTGCACTCTTTAAATCACCTTTAAACCTTAAGCTGCTTTTAATAATTTCATATTTGATTTCTTTAAACTCTCTGCCAAATTTAAAAGGATTAATACCATATTTTAAGCATAGCCTCACAAATCTCAAAAATGAAAATTTTATTCCATTTCCAATAAAAATAGGAACATAATTTTTAAGTAAAAAGATCAAAAAACTTCTATTTTTTGTTAAATCTTCTGGAACATTTAATGCTGTATATTGTATACGTAGTTTTCTATAAATATGGATGCTTTCTCCAAAATAAATAGCTCTAAGTCCAAAATCCAATCTTTGAAAATATTCGTTCTTAATCCTTTTGTCAAAACCCCCTAACTGAATAAACTTCTCCTTAGAATAAAGACCACAATAATCCATAGTAATTAAAGTTTTATCATAATCCCGTTCAGAATTTATTAAAATCACCTTTAATCTTTGACGTTTATCAATAGTGGGAAGAAAAACCGATGGAACAACTTCTTCTTCTTTATCAAAAAATTCACCACCAACAAGAAGGACATTTTTTTTAACAATTTCATCAAATATATTGGGAATCCAAAAAGGATTTAACAGATACATATCACTCTGCAATACAAAAACAAAACTACAGATGGATTCTTTCATAGCTAAATTAACTTTTTCTCCAGAATTCAAATCATCAGAAAGCAAGATAAACTTTAATTTATCATAATTTTCTGAAATGAATTGAAGAGAAGTCCTATTACTCTGCTTTTCAATAGAAATAATTTCCCTGATAAAGTCAAAATTAGAAAGGAATTCAAACAGATCTTCCCTAAAAATTTTCGTGCCTCTATTTAAAATCACAAAAGATATTCCAAACGTTGACTTTTGTACATAATTATTTTTAGACTGAATAACCGTATAAGAATAATCATTACTTTTAAAATACATATAACTTACTTCAAAAATCCTTATAATTAAACTATAATAAATTACATGGTAAGCACTAACATGTTAAAAATAAGTATGATAAACATTGAACAATTAAAATATAGCATAGTTATTGCCGTTTTAATACTCATAACATTAATAAGTTGCAAAAATAAAAATGTAACTTATGACAAGAGAATAAAAAAAATACTTGATAATAACAAACTAGAATATAGAATAGACAAAGAAAACGATTTCATCGTATCAAAAATCATTAACGATACACATATAGAAATAATAGTCAGGTCAAAACTAAATTCATATCAAAATTCAAAAATAAGAGAAATATTTGGTATTGTCGAAATATTTGATGTTAATTCGAATAAAATTCAAGAAATATCAGAATCTCTAATGAGTGATAGTTACAATAATCGCGTTTTAGGCTCATGGGAAATAATCCATGATCCAGAAAGAGGTAACAATTCTTTAGTATATATTGTCAAAGCTGAAGAGAATGCAAAAGAAACATTTTTACTTGATGCACTTGAAGAAGTAGCAACAACAATATGTATTTTTAAAAAGGTAATAAAGGGCAATGAAGAAGTCAATATTGAAGACACACCTAATGAAAATTTAAATAAAATTTCTAATGATACACTAAAAAATGAAGACGACATCAAAGACCATGCAGAAGAAGAACTTCAAAAAATAAAAGCTGAATAATTATTTTATATTTAACGAACTAACATCAAAATTAAACTGAATTTTATCACCTATCTTAATTTTAAATTTAGAAAAAGTACCCTTTGGAACCTCAAGGGCATATTTGACCTTATATTTAGAATTTACTCTTCTCTCTGAGAAAGGAATCAAGCTATAAATCTCTTTAATAATACCTGCAGCATTAATATAGGCAATCTCAAGTGGCACAGGAGTATTTTTCATCCAAAAAGATAAATTTTTTTCCCTATCAAAAATAAAAAGCATGCCATTATTTTCATTTATATGCTTAGTTCCCATATAACCTTTAGCCCTAGTAACATCATCAATTGCAAGTTTAACAAAAAACTTAGTATCTTTGACAATGATTTCTCTATCATATACATGACTAACACAAGAGACATATAAAATTAATGCAAAAAGAAATCTCAAGCTTAATTTTCCCCATTAATGTAAGACTTTAATGTCATTCTTAAGATATTATGACTCAACACAATGACCGAATCACCAATATCCCAAACATAATTAAAAGGAGTTACAATAATAGGATCACCAAACTTTTCATTAATACTCAAAATAATAGAATATTGCGGAATCAATTTTTTATCAAAAACAAAAGTATATGAATAAAGCTTATCCTTATTATCAAAACTAAAATAAGCATCTATTACAGAAGTTTTCCCTTTAAAATTTAAAATTTGTGTCTTAAGAGAGACAATTTCAACTTCGTCAATATCATAATAAAAAATAGAATTTCCTTTAACATTATCTTCAATAGATTTAACATCATCTCCTAGCTTAAAAGACAAAAAAACAGAAAACAAATAAAAAACCGTAATTCCCATATGGGTTTATCCTTAGAAAAAAAGAATATAAACAAAAAGTAAAATAATCAAAAAATTAGCAAACAAATAAAGCATAACATTAACATAAAATCCAAAATAAAATCTTTTCCTTAAAAAACTATCACCATGCCATAACCTTTTAAATCCTCTTTTGAAAAAATGCTTTTTTGACTGTTTTTTAAAAGGATTATAACTACATTTTGGACAACCACGCTCAAATGCAGAGACAACACCTACATATCCACAATTTGGACATTCAAGATCCCCTAACTTAGAATGACAATTTAAACATACTGACTTATCAAGCCCAACCACCTCACCACATCTTTCACAAAAAACCTCAAAATTGACTTTTCTCAAATCTAAATCCTCGAAATACAATATTTAAAGATAGTATACATTAATTAACATATAAAATATATTAATAATATTAATAGATCAAAATAGGAAAATTAAAATGAAATCAGGATTTGTATCAATAATAGGTAGACCCTCAACAGGTAAATCTACACTTTTAAATTCAATATGTGGACATCAAATATCAATCATTTCCTCTACACCGCAAACAACAAGAAATAAAATAAAAGGAATATTTACAGACAAAAGAGGACAAATTATCTTTATAGATACACCGGGATTCCACCTAAGCAAAAAAAAATTCAATATATCACTAATGAATAACGTATACTCTGCAATTGAGGAAACAGAACTAATTATCTATGTCATAGATATCCAAGATCAACCTGGAATTGAAGAAAATAAAATATTGACAATTATCAAAAAATCCAAAAGCAATTTTTTAGTGGTTATAAATAAAATTGATATTCAAAAAACAAAAGAAAAAGAAATAATGATATTTTTAGAAAAGAACAAAATACCAAAAAACAAGATTATAAAGATCTCTGCTGAAAAACAAATCAATATTGAACAAATCAAAGATAAAATTTATGAAAATCTTAACGAAGGACCTCTTTATTATTCAGAAGAATATTACACAGATCAAGAAATTAATTTAAGAATTAGCGAAATAATTAGAGGAATCACTATTAAAAAACTTAAGAAAGAATTACCATATTCTCTATACATAGAAATTGACATTTTAGAAGACAGAGAAAACAAGCTTTTAATTAAGGCAAACATTATTGTAGCTGGGGAGAGTCAAAAGGGAATAATAGTTGGCAAAGGAGGAAAAGGAATTAAAGCTATTGGTGAAGAATCAAGAAAAATAATATCAACAATATTTGAAAAAAAATGTAATTTATTCTTACAAGTAAAATTAAGGAAAAATTGGAATAAAAATACCAAATTAATTAAAAACTTAATAAACTAACACGGTAATATCTTTAAACATCCTTTATAATATTGAAATAACAAAAATAGAATGATAAAATTAGATTTTAAACAGAGGAAATATTATGAAAACATCACACTGGGCAGATTTTTACGCAAAAAAAATAATATCAGAAAAAGATGAAAAAGAACAATACACAGTTGCATCAGGAATTACACCATCAGGAACCGTACATATTGGAAATTTTAGAGAAGTAATTTCTGTCGATCTTGTAGCAAGAGCACTAAAAGATTTGGGCAAAAAAGTAAGATTCATATATTCATGGGACAACTATGATGTATTTAGAAAAGTACCCAAAAACATGCCTAATCAAGAATTATTAACAACATATCTAAGACAAGCAATCACAAGAGTTCCTGACACAAAAACTAATAAGTCAAGTTATGCAAGAGCAAATGAAGTAGAATTCGAGCAATATTTACCTCATGTAGGCATTAACCCAGAATTTATAAATCAAAGTTTAAAATACATGTCAAGTGATTATGCAAATCAAATTAAGTTTGCACTAGATCATAAGAATGAAATAGCAACAATACTAAATAAATATAGAACAACAGAACTTACAGATGACTGGTATCCTATTAGCATTTTTTGTACCAAATGTAATAGAGATACTACAACAATAAAAAATTATAACCACTGCTATTCCATCGAGTATTATTGCGAATGCGGTCACAAAGAATCAATAGATTTAAGAAAAACATGGGCCTGCAAACTTCTATGGAGAATTGATTGGCCAATGCGATGGAAATATGAAAATGTTGACTTCGAACCTGCTGGAAAAGATCACCACAGTAGTGGAGGAAGTTTTGACACATCAAAAGAAATTGTAAAAATATTTGGAGGAACTCCTCCAATAACATTTCAGTACGATTTTATATCCATCAAAGGACATGGCGGAAAAATATCCTCATCATCTGGAGATGTCGTATCATTAAAAGATGTTCTTGAAATATATACTCCTGAGGTTACAAGATTTTTATTTGCGTCAACAAAACCTAATACAGAATTTTCAATATCATTCGATCTTGATGTAATAAAAATTTATGAAGATTACGATAAATTTGAAAGGGTATATTATGGAATTGATGAAATTCAAGAAAAGAAAAGAGAAGCGTTTAAAAGAATTTATGAACTCTCACAACCACAATCACCAGACAAAGAAATTCCTTATCAAATTGGATTTAGACATCTAAGCGTAATATGTCAAATTTTTGAAGGAAATAAAGATAAAATTTTCACACTTTTAAATGATGTAAAAGAAAATCAAAAAGCAAAACTTATAAATAAAATTGAATGTGCCATCAATTGGATCAAAAAATTTGCACCTGAAGATTTCAAATTTTCACTAAGATCAAAATTTGATAATATTGAAGTACTGCAAGACAATGATAAACAAGCGGTAGTACAACTACTACATTTCTTAAAAAAAGATTTTAACAATATTACTGAAAAAGAAATTCAAGATGAAATTTATAATATTGCAAGAAGCAATAATATTGAACCCTCATTATTCTTTAAACAGCTATACAAGATATTAATTGATAAAGATAAAGGACCAAAATTAGCAGGATTTATTAAAATAATTGGTATTGAAAAATTTGAAGAAATTGCAAAACATTACATCTAATCTCAATTATAAAGTATTTTAAATACAATAATAAGAAATCATTAACAAAATATGATCTCTTATTATTAATTTAATACGTTTTTATCTATCTATTTTTCTTTCCTTGATTAGCAACAGATTCCATAGCTGCTTTAACCTTGGCCTCATCCCCCAAATAATAATGTTTAATCGGCTTTAAATCCTGATCAAGTTCATAAACTAAAGGAATACCAGTTGGAATATTCAACTTTAAAATATCATCCTCACTCATATTATCAAGATATTTAACAAGAGCTCTTAAAGAATTACCATGAGCAGCAATAATCACTCTTTTTCCTTCAATAATAGCTTTGGCAATTTTATCTGTCCAATATGGTATAACCCTTGCAACAGTATCTTTTAAACACTCAGTTGAAGGAAGTTCACTTTTAGGAATATTTTTATATCTTAAATCATGAATTGGATGACGCTTGTCAGATTCATCTAAAGGCATAGCAGGAACATCATAACTACGTCTCCAAATTAAAACCTTATCCTCGCCATACTTCTCAGCCGTTTCAGCCTTATTTAATCCTTGCAATGCTCCATAATGTCTCTCATTAAGTCGCCAAGATTTCTCTACATCAATATACGATTGACCCAATCCACGCAAAATAATATTTAAAGTATCATTAGCTCTGACTAACACTGAGCTAAAAGCAATATCAAAAGAATATCCTTCCTCTTTAAGCACTCTACCAGCTTCCAAAGCTTCAGCAATACCCTTCTCAGAAAGTTTAACATCAGTCCATCCTGTAAAAAGATTTTCCTTATTCCATTCACTCTCACCATGACGCACTAAAACTAATTTATACATAAAATCTCCTAAGAAATGTTTTAATTACCTTAATAACACCTTTATCAATTAAAGTAACACAAAATCTCATTAATGTTAATACTCAAATATTGCCCAAACACAATAAATTATCAAACTATTCTATCCAAATAAAACACTATTACTTACTCTATTCTTAATGATATAATTTATTGTAAAGTTCACATAAACAATTTAGCAATAACAAGGATTATCACAATGGAAGAACAAAAAAAATTACTTTCAAAATATGCAATTGATAATTATATAAAAAGCAATATGTTCATTGGAATTGGAACAGGAACAACCGTTTTTCATGCAATCAAATATTTAAATTACAAAATACAATCTGGTGATTTAAAGAATCTAACATTCTATCCAACAAGTAGTGACACACAATATTTACTTGCAAAAGAAAAGATTGCATATAAAACTAAATTCACAGAATTTACCAAAAATATAGATATTACAATTGACGGAGCTGATGAAGTTTTATTAGATCAAAAAGCCTTAATTAAAGGTGGTGGAGCAGCTCATTTAATGGAAAAAGTAGTAGCTTATAATTCTAATCAGTTATTAATTATTGCAGACGAAACCAAGATTGTACAAAACTTAGGAAAAAAAACACCTGTACCAATAGAAATTGCTCCAAATGCCCTTGCATTTATTAAAGCCAAATTAAAAGAAATGAACTTTAATCCTGTTTTGAGAACCTGTAAAGCTAAAGCAGGCCCAATAATTACTGACAATAATAACTATATTTTAGATGTAAAAATGAATATTGAAAATCCCAAAGGGACCGAAAAATATTTTAAATTATTCCCTGGAATACTTGAAATTGGCATTTTTAATCACCAAAACACCAAAATCATATACTACCAAAATGGACAAATTAAAGAAACTTAAAGCTTACCTTAAAAGCATTATCAATCAAATATGCTTCTATCAACCGCAAATAAAAATCCAACTTAAACCTTTCAGATTGCTCCAAATAAAGAATATCATTACGAAAAACAACTGATTTATTTAAATTTAAAAGATAATCAATAAACTTATAAAAAGCTTTTTGATCATATACAAACCTACGCTTCAAAATAGAGATATCAAGACCACGCCGGGTACCAAGATTTGTAATAAAATGATAAATAAAAAAATCTAAATCACTTAAATTTTCAAAAGTCGCAGAAGAGTCCATTCCAAGTAAAAAATTATCATCCTTCCTAATTACGGCCTCAAGACCATTATTCTTAGAAAAAACAAGTAAACTGACAGAATGCAATCCAAGTCCTAAATATGGACTCAGCTCCCAATATCGCAAATTATGTTTACTCTCATATCCTTCTAATGCAAAATTCGAAATCTCATAATTTAAATAACCATGAAACTCTAAAAAATCAAAAGCATAAAACCATAAATCTTCAACTCTACTATCATAATTACGATTATTCTCATCAATTAAAACTTCTGAGAGAGAAATATGTTCAGGAGCATATGATATTAATCTTAATAAATCTCTCTTAAGATACATCTCATTTTGAGGAGAAATACTAATACTTAAGTCAATATTCAGATCAAAATTAAATTGACGAATATTTTCAATTATAGCATTCATCCTATCCATCGATATCCCAACAATATTCATCATTTTTAATAATTTTGCAGAAAAGCTACTTATATCAAGGCTAATTCTACTAACAAAAAAATCATCTAAAATCATTAAAACAGAAGTTGTAATATCCCCAGGATGCAATTCAAAAGTAAACTCATCTAATAAAGCAAAATCAAATTTATTAGACAAAGATATCAAAAAAGATTTTAATTGACAAATATCATACATTTTTAAATCATTACACTTAATATAAAGGGTTTTAATTCTTGGAAATCCAAAAACCTCTAAATAATAAGACACCTCAAGAAGTATTTTTTCACAAAAAACACCATTAAAACATTTGCTAAGATCAATATAAATACTTAGATCTCTTAAACACAAAAAGCCCAATACTACAAATAGCCTTTAAAAAATTGAAATTTAATTATAATATATATAATGATAGCATTAACTATGATGAATTTAACTAATTTCAATATAAAATGGAAAATAAAAACAAGAGGTTTGAATGTCTAAAGATTACTACAACATACTTGGAATAAATAAAAATGCTACAACGGAAGAAATAAAAAAAGCCTATAAAAAATTAGCAATCAAATATCATCCTGATAAAAACAAAGGAAACAAATTTGCAGAAGAAAAATTTAAAGAAATAAATGAAGCTTATGAAGTCCTTTCATCTCCTCAAAAAAAAGCAAATTATGACAACTTTGGAAATGCAGATTTTAATAATAACTTTAATACAGAATCATTTACTAAAGGCTTTAAGAATTCTGGTTTTCAGCATTTTGACAACTTTGATTTATTTTCTGATATTTTTGGAGAATTTACAAAAGGAACCATTAAAGATAAAGAGATAACTATTAAGATTTCTTTATATGATGCTTATATGGGAAGTAAAAAATCCATATTAATAAATAATGAAAAAATTGAAATTAATATACCAAAAGGCACAATTGAGACCACCAAATTAAAATTTAATGGAAAGGGAAACATAAATCCAATCTCTGGCAAGAGAAGTAATTTAATTATCAAATTTGAAATATCAAGTTATAAAAATTTCACATTAAAGGAAAGAAATTTAGAAACACAAATCAACATATATCCATGGGAAATAGCTTTGGGAAGTGAAAAAATCTTTGAAACAATTGAGGGTAAAAAAATAAAGATCAAAATTCCACAAAATACAAAAAATGGAGAAATACTTAATTTAAAAGGTCTTGGAATGCCTGCTCTTGGAAATACAACTAAAGGAGACCTTAAAGTTAAATTAATAGTAAATGTACCACCAATTATTAATGATGAGGTTAGAATAATATATGAAAGACTAAAAGAAATATATAATGCAAAGCTTTAAACAAATAATTGTTCAAAATTTTTTAGGGTTTTTTCCCAATCAAGCTTGAGTTCATTAAACTTATCTATTTTAAGTTCATATTCTTTAATTCCTTCCTCAAGGCTACTAAAATTTTTATTGATATCCACTGCAAACTGGATAATATCGCCCTGACGTGGTGAGAGAGTAAAAAAAGTAAATTTCCAAGATCCAGAATTTATAGTAGATATTATTCTTTTTTGGAAAACATAATCTGATATTAAAACAAGTTTCTGAAATTCTTTCCTACGCAAATAAATAATTTCATTCCATTCATTAAAAATGGCATCGGGTAATTCATCTAGGCCAATCTCAATAATATTACTTATTGATAAGAGAACATTAAGAACTTCTAATAAATTCAAATAATAACTTTCAAAACAATGGATAGTGATATCTAACAAAGAAATTTTAATAAGCAATTTAGATATATCAAAACTATGCTCTTTCATAATTTTTGATATTCTCTCTTTTGCATACTCTACAACAAATTTTTTATGTGTATCTTTAATATACTCACTAACTTTAACCTGCTCTACTTTTTCACAATACTCATCAATTTCTTTATTAATTAAATCTAAACTATTATTATTAGCCTCATTAGAGAAAAAATCAATTGAATGCTCAAGTCTTTCTAAAAATTCTTCTTTAATAAAACAAGTTGCAATTTTAATACACGAATATGGTGTTTTATTTTGTTTATCAAATTCTTCAATCTTTTTCTTAAGATCTACTCTAAAATTCAAATACCTAAGCTTATCTAAAAAAATATTAAAAGTGTCCTCATCATCTAAAAGCACATCACATTCAACATTTAAAAACTCTGATTCTGGATAATATTTTTTTATCAAATTCTTAACAGTACTTAACACATCAGAAAATATCTTTTTATTAATATTAAAACCATCACTTTCTTTTGAAGAACTGTGAACAATATTAGTAATATCTTTATGAATTTTATCTAAAAAGACAACCTTATGTTTAAGTAAATTAGCATCATTAATAAGTGTTGACTGTTCTTTATAAGAATAGTAATTTATTAAGCTATATCTAAAAATACTAAAATTGAGATGCTTTTGAAAATCAAAAAACCTATAAAATCCTAATGAACCAAAATCAAAAAACTTCATATCATAATATTATAACAAAACATCTATTTAATTTTTTTATAACAACTTAAAAGAATAGGAGAAGCTATAAAAATTGAAGAATAAGTGCCGACAATAACACCTACCATAAATATTAAAGAAAAATCCTTAATAGCACCCTCAGTAAATATATATATAGAAAGGACAGCAACAAATGTAGTAATAGATGTCAAAATGGTTCTTGATAAAGTCTGACTAATACTTATATTTAAAACGTTTAAAAATGAACTATCTGTCATATTTCTAGAATTTTCTCTAATTCTATCAAAAATAATGATCGTATCATTTAAGGAATACCCAATAATTGTTAAAATAGAAACAATTATTGAACTATTTATCTCTATTCTAAATAAACCTAAAAAAGCAACCACAAAAAGTATGTCGTGCATAGTTGCAAATATTGATGAGACAGCATAACTTAATCTAAATCTCAATGCCACGTAAACCAAAATAAGTGCCAATGTTAAACAAACTAATAAAACGGATTTTGTCCTTAAAACAGATGAAAATCTTGAATCAATAAAATAAGAATCAAGAACTTCAACATCAGCCTCAAACTCAGAACTCAGTTTATCGATTAACATACCCTGAATTTCTTTCTTGAAAGCATAATCAGTAACATCCGACTTTACTATAATAACAAAATGACTCTTAGAATCATTTGAAATAACTTTACTAACATCAAATGTTTTATAAATTGGAGAGAGCACCCTTTTCATATCAGAATCTCTAATGTCTGCTTTATCTATCACAAAATTAATATTTACTCCTGAAGAAAAATCTATTCCCCAATTATAACCACCATGATACATAAAGGTGTAAAGAAAACCTAAAAAAATTATACACAAACTAACTATAAAAACTTTATTCCCATACTTTAAAAAATTAAACACCTTTTGCATAATTTGAACTCCAAGAGATACTTACACATTTGTTTTGATTCAAAGACATAATAAATTCCAAAACAAATCTTGAAAAGACTAAACTACTAAAAAGTGATGCTACAATCCCTATAGATAAAGACCATGCAAAACCTTGAATAGTCCCTGTTCCAAGAAGAGTTAAAAAAAGCACAGCTATAAATGTCGTAACATTGGAATCCATTATTGCCCAAAAAGCTTTTTTAAATCCATCCTCAAATGCTCTTTCAAATTTTCTACCATTTCTAATCTCTTCTTTAATCCTCTCATAAATAATTATATTAATATCAACAGCCATACCCATTGTTAATACCAGACCTGCAATACTTGTAAGAGTTAAAGTAAAATTAAACGCAGAAAGAATTGCCAATATTAAAAATAAATTATAAATCACTAATGAAAATCCTGCTACAAAACCACCCGTTTTATAATAAATAAACATAAATAAAAAGACCAGAACAAGAGCAAGCAGTGAAGCCTTTATGCCAAGCTCAACCGTCTTCTCTCCAATAGTAGGACCAATAATTCTTAGATCATCTATTTTTATATCAACGGGAAAAGCTGCTGTCTTAAAAACAAATGCAAGCTCTTGCGCTTCCCTTTTATCAAAAGAATCTCCTTGAATTGACACATTGCCACCAGCAATAGCATTATTAATACTAGCTACTGACTTAATTTTGCCTTCCATAACTACGGCTAAAGCTTTTCCAACATTTTTTTGAGTAAACCTAAAAAACTTTTCACTACCCTCATTATCCAAATTAAATGTAACCATATCTTTACCCGTTTTATTATCATTTAAAATGCCAGCATCTTGAATATGAGAACCATCAAAAGAATTCTCAATATCAGAATCAACGACATAATAACGAACTCTAGCCTCATCATCAACGCCATAAGCATCCTTTACATACCACGGAAAAATCTTCTTATGCTCATCAAGTTTCATACTATCCTTAATATCAGATATAGAATAAAGAGGACCAGCTTCTAATATTTTAGAATGCAGAACAGAAGTAGCTTCGCTATCAACAACATAAAAGATCAAATTCCCTCTACCATTCAAGAGAGAATCAACGCGTCTTTCATCTTTTTCTCCTGGAATATCCAAGAAAATTCTATTACCACCTGCTTCTCTTGTAATTTTAGGTTCTGTAAGTCCAAAAGTATCTACTCTCTCTTTAAGTATCTGCATTGTACGACCAAGAGCTTCTTCCTTCTCTAGAGCACTTAATGTTCTTCCCAACCTTTGCTCAAGCGCTAAATAATCAAGAGAAATAGTAACACTCATACCACCAGACAAATCAAGTCCAAGTTGTATTATTCTACTTTTATTTCGCTTTATCTCTTCATAATATCTATAAATCTCAAGACTCAGTTCTTCAATATCAGAATCTGTTAAAAAACCATTTTTCAATGTCTCGATATTATTAAAAGATCTAGGAAATTCTCTTCCATAAGTTTTATAATTATTTTTTGCAACTGGAATTAAATATTTCAAATCATCTGGAATCTGAGCCTTGGGATCTTTGCGATACAATTCCTTAAGTTTCACAAGTGAACTTAAAGCCTTAGCCTTAGAATAATCTCTCAAAGCCTCTTTTGAATATGCACTAATTTGCTTATCCTCATCTTTGGTAAAAAAATACCATTTTAAAGTAGGAAATATTAAAAAATAGGCAAACGAGGTTACAAACAGTATTAATATAAATTTAGAGACTTTATTCATAAACAGCATCCTTTTACGTTAATTTCAAATCAAATATTATGTCAAGCTAATATTATATATTAAAATTGCAAATCATTTCTCATGCTTTAATTTTTTATCTTTAATTTCGTCAAAAACAATCTTCTCAATTGAACTTTTTATAAATTTTGCCTCAGAAGTTGAACTAAGCTCAAGCAAAACTTCATCATCATCAACTTTCTTAACAATCCCAAAAATTCCACCTATGGTTAAAACTTTATCACCCTTTTTAAGGTTTCTTAACATTTCTTTCTTTTTTTTCTCTTCTTTGCGTTGAGGAGATATTACCAAAAACCAAAATATAGCTATTACGGGAACAAAAACCAATAAACTTCTAAAAAAACTACTACTATGGCTAAACTCTTGTAATAAAAACATAAAATTTCCTAATACTAAACATAAGTAACTTTGATACTAGCAATATCATCCGGATAAATTACCCCAAAGAGGAGCTCAAGCTCCTCTTTTTTACTATAAGCAGATTTACTAATGTGATTATATCTCTCAATCAAATAATCAATAAGAGCATTATCTTTTTTATAAAGAGCCTTACTAAAAGCGCTTCTATAAAATCCAAGATCAAAAAGCTCTCCAACACTTTTATCTTTATGCTGACTTAAAAGCTCTTTATCTACTATTGCTCTAGTCCCATCATAACCTATACAAAAGACAAACTCATTCTCACTCAAATCTTGCTCCTTATCACAATAGAAACCCAAATAAAAGAAAAACCTGCAAGAAAAACTAACTTACATCATTCCCATCCCTGGTTCCATAGGATAATTACCACCACCAATATTTTTTTCTTCCTTAACTTCAGTAATAGCACATTCAGTTGTCAATAGCAACCCTGCAATTGAAGCTGCATTTTGAAGAGCGCTTCTTGTGACCTTAGCAGGATCAATTATACCACTCTCAATCATATTAACCCATTTAAAAGTAGCCGCATCAAAACCAAGTCCTTTCTTATCAGTCTTAATCTGATGAATATAAATAGAACTCTCAAACCCAGCATTAGCAATTATTTGTCTCATTGGTTCTTCAAGACTTCTCTTAACAATCTCAAAACCTTGTTTTTCTTCGTAACTAAGTTTACTTACATCAACTGTATCAAGATACATAGCAACTTCAATTAAAGTTGATCCACCCCCAGGAACAACACCTTCCTCAACAGCAGCACGAGTTGCAGACAAAGCATCCTCTACTCTCTGTTTTTTCTCTTTAAGTTCAACTTCAGTAACAGCTCCAACATTAATAACAGCAACACCACCAACAAGCTTTGCAAGACGTTCTTGTAATTTTTCTCTGTCATACTCAGAACTTGTCTCTTCAATTTGTCTTTTAATAAGTTCAGCACGCTCTTTTATTTGTTCTTTATTTCCAGTATTAATAATAGTAGTATTATCTTTATCAACTTTTATTGATTTAGCTTGACCAAGTTGTTCAAGTTCAACATTTTCAAGAGTAAGTCCCAGTTCCTCACTAACAAGCACCCCTCCAGTAAGTATCGCAATGTCTTCAAGCATTGCCTTACGTCTATCACCAAACCCAGGAGCCTTAATTGCACAAACCTTCAAAGCACCACGCACACTATTTAAAACAAGTGCTGCAAGAGCATCTCCCTCAATATCCTCAGCAATAATTAACAAAGGTTTATTCGCGTTTACAATTTTTTCAAGCACTGGTAAGAGTTCTTTAATTGTGCTAATTTTTTTCTCACATATCAAAATATAAGTATCATCAAAATTCACACTCATATTTTCTTTATTTGTAGAAAAATAAGGAGATAAATATCCTCTATCAAACTGCATACCCTCAACATAAGAAATTGAAGTATCAAAAGTCTTTGATTCTTCAACAGTAATAACTCCATCTTTTCCAACTCTGTCCATTGCTTCTGCAATTTTTTCACCTATTGAAGTATCATTATTTGCAGAAATAGATGCAACCTGTGCAATTTCTTCTTTAGTAGTAATTTTTTTAGCAGACTTGCGAATTTTTTCAGCAGCTAAAGCCACAGCATGATCTATCCCTTTTTTTATTCCAATTGGATTAATCCCTGAAGAAACATTTTTAAGCCCTTCTCGCGCAATTGCATAAGCAAGAACAGTAGCCGTAGTAGTTCCATCTCCAGCCAAATCATTTGTCTTAATTGCAACTTCTTTTAAAAGTTGTGCCCCCATGTTTTCAAATGAATTTTCAAGATCAATTTCACGCGCAACACTAACTCCATCTTTTGTAACAATAGGAGACCCAAATTTTTTATCAATTAAAACATTTCTACCCTTAGGACCAAGGGTTACCTTTACAGCATTTGATAATTTTTCAATACCACTAAGCAGACTTTTTCTAGCATCTTCATTAAAATATATGTCCTTAGCCATAAATTTTACTCCTTTTAAGTATAAAATTTAAAGTTAAATAATAAATAGCACATTATAAAGTTAACATGAACTTCATACATATCACTATAAAAATATAATTTTTTTTGTTCCATTAATCAAGCTAAAATAATATAAAAATTAAGAAACCTAATTATAGTAATTTACTGTAAAATCAATACTATTTATACTAATTTAATATATACTTATGTAAAGATTTTTTATGATGTTTAGAAAAATTAGAAATTCAAAAACTTATATCGTGATTATTTCCATAACTTCATTTGCCGAAGGCAAATTATATTCCATTCTATCAAATGCCAAATATTTAATTGAAAGTAAAAATCTAAGCTATAAAATACATTGGACATTCCCAACGTATTTTTTTGAAATTTTAAAATCAAATGCAGAACTCAATGAATGGTTTTTTAAAAGACTTAAAAATAATGAAGACATTTATATTCCAAGCACATATAGCGGAAGTCCCCATGAATACATGTTACACGATGAAATACATGTAGACTTGTACTGGGCTTTAAAAAACCCATTTAAAAGTGGATATAAAGATTTATTTCAAGACAATCCTAACACATTTTACATATACAATATGGAAAAACTAAGAAAAAGGGTACTTGACTTATACAGAAAGCTTAATTTTAATTATATAGAAGGAATAAGGACTGCAAAAAATAATAAAAAATATTTGGTTTTCTATAAAAATAACTGTCAATTTTTAGAAGAAATACAAGAACCCAATACACAAAACCACAATACAGACTCACTCATCTACTTCCATGAAATTAAAGATATATACGACAATCAAATATTAAAAAATTTTTTACTATCTCTAAAAGAATTAGACACAAATTTCTATAGTATTAAGATACAAAATCTAGAAGGTAAAAAAATAAATATAGAACTCTTAGAAACCCCAGAATTTAATTCATTAAAAGAACAAGCATTGATATTGCAATTTCAAAACCAAAGACTTAAAGAATATCAAATAAATGAAAATTCTTTAAAGGAATTTCTGACCAATAAAAATTTTGAAGATCAATCAACAAATTTAGAACCCATTACAAGTAAAAATCTCGAATATAATATGGAAGGAAATTTTACATTATCTCATGAAAAATATCATGTAAAATTTGAAAAAGGCAAATTAAATAAAATCAAATACAAAGAAAGAAAAGCTGAATTTTTAGATTCTTGCAGAACTTATATTAAAATATTATCAAAAAAAGAAATCATCATAGAACCAATTATTGAAAGTTCATTTTCATTCTCAAATGAGAAAATCGTAGGAATTAGACAATATTTAGATTTTAATGCAAAAGAAAAATCAATAATCGATTTCTTTCTAAATGAAGACCTTGCAAGTTTTTTCATATCGCTCAAAATAGTATGGCCAGAGATTATAAATTATAACAATAAAAAGATAAAAACAAATGATATAAATTATTTACTTGAATACTCAAGCCTAGAAATACCCATATTTGAGATTGAAAAAGGGACAAATTTAAAAATTACCGCAAGATACAATGATTCTGACACCTATGAAAAAATCATAGAAACAAAAAAAGATATAAAAGGATATATTAATGGAACAGAATTTTTAATATCAAAAGGCAACGATCAAAACAGTAATTTTTTCATAAGTTTTTTAAATATCGAAAAATATATTATATATACAATAAATTACAAAATTGAAAAAAAAGGCTTTAAGAGATGGTTTATCTTAAACATAGGAGGATCTTACAACAGAATAAAAACTGAGGATTTGCAAAACTATTCTTTGAGTTTAAATTTGCTATTATTACCAAATAATAATAATTTTGATAATAAAATAAAGCTAAACTCGAAAACAAAAACCCTACTTTTTTATCCAAATATAAAAAAAAATGAAAATAAATAGCTATCAGTAGCAAAATATTAATAAACCGTTATAAAATTATTTTTATAAGGACATTAAAGTACTTAATCTTAAATAATAAAGGGTATTATATATGAACAACAATACAATAGAGGTACATTCTACTTTAGAAAAAGTCGGGATTACTAATGACCCTATCTTGCTAAAATCATTAACAACAGAGCTGGGCATGAAAGCCTCACATTCAAGAAATAGAATCATTTTACATATTGCATCAAATCCAAGAGAATATTTTACAGCAAAAGAAATTTATAACAAACTGATAAAAGAAATACCAAGCTTATCAAAAGCAACAGTATATAATACATTAAACATCTTGAAAGAACGCAATATTCTTAAAGATATTAAAACAACAGACCAAAAAGAAACAAGATTTTATCTAAGTTTGACTTCTACAATAGCCCACTTTAAATGCAACAAATGCAATCAAGTTTATCCAATACAACTTGATGACATTAAAGATATTCTGAAAGACAAACTTGGAGAAGAATGGAAAACAAAATCCATTGAAATTATTTACTCAGGCTCATGCAATAATTGTCCTCAAGAATCTAGAAAAGAACAATCTAATATAGACAATGAAGATTCTAATGTGGAGAACGAAAATATTTAAAGGGAAAAATATATGAACACAACAAAAAACTTTATTTTTATTTTTATATTCTTATTTTTATTAATCGTAGTAGGACCAAGAATAAAATTCAGGAATGAATTTGACAAAGTTCAAATTCCCAACAAACTTGAAGAAATTGATCAATACATACTCATTGAAGAATCTAAATTTAATTTGACAGAAAACACAAAAAAAGAAATTATATGGAATAACAAAAGAGAAAAAACAAAATATGCTGTGGTATATATTCATGGTTTTGGAGCATCTAAAAATGAAATTTATCCTATTCCACATAACATAGCTAAAGCATTAGGAGCAAACATCTTCTTTACAAGACTTAAAGGACATGGCATTGATAAAAAAAATGCATTTAAAGGAGTTAAAACCAAAGATTGGTTAAGAGACATCGATGAAGCAATGCAAATTGGTCAATCAATAGGAGAAAAATTAATACTTATTGGAACCTCAAATGGTGGTGCTTGTGTAATTTGGGCACTGAAAAACTATCAAGAAAAAATACATTCTGCTGTTTTAATATCACCCAATATCTATCCTAAAGATAAAAGAACAAATTTGATTTACTACCCTTGGGGACGTCAAATTGCTTATCTAATAACAGGAGGATACAATGAACCTGATATAACACCAAATAAAAGAAAAGAATACTCAAAAGTAAAAGTATTCCACACCCCAATACGACAAATTGATTCAATAATTGCAATGATGGGTCTTGTTAAATTAATTAATGCTAACAACTTTAATGAAATTAAAACTCCACTAATAATAACTTACTCCCCAAACGATCCAATAGTAGATTCTGGAGAAACAAATAAATTTATAAGTCAGTACGGAGGATATAAACAAACAATACCAATGCTACTTGTTGAGAATCCTTATTCTCATGTTCCTGTAGGAAATCACAACTATAGAAGTGCACAAAACACATCTTATCTAACAAAATATGCTGTTAATTTCATTCAAAACCTAAAAAAAAGCAAGTGATATAAAAAACATACACTTGCTTAAAATTTTAACTTTTCTTAATTTTCAAGAAATTCTTCAAGTTCATTTTTAAGAACGCTAACACCAGGACCATAAATTACCTGAACGCCACTACCCTTAATAATAACTCCTTTTGCTCCAGTATCCTCCAAAATACTTTTTGAAACTTTAAGAGAATCTTTTACAGTAACTCTAAGTCTTGTGGCACAACAATCAAGCTCAATAATATTATCATTTCCTCCAAGACCCATAATTACTTGGTAGGCAACATTACCTCCATTCTCAGATCCACTACTTGATCCATTACTTGAAGAAGATAAATCTTGCAAATCCACAATATCCTCTCTACCAGGAGTCTTATAGTCAAATTTAGACACTAAAAAAGTAAAAGTAAAATAATATAGCCAAAACCAAAAAACACCTACTACTGGAACCAAAACCCAATTCGTCCTTGCATTTCCCTGCAAAATTCCAAAAAGAATAAAATCAATAAATCCTCCAGAAAAAGTCTGTCCTATTGTAATTTGCAAAATATGAGAAATCATAAATGCAAACCCATCAAACACTGCATGAACCACATAAAGGAGTGGTGCCACAAAGAGAAAAGAAAATTCAAGAGGTTCTGTAATTCCTGTTAAAAAGGAAGTTAAAGCTGATGACAACAAAAGAGCCACAACTTTTTCCCTTTGATCAGGTTTTGCAAGACGATAAAGTGCAAAAGCAGCACCAGGTAATCCAAACATCATAGTAATAAATCTTCCACTCATAAAACGACTAGTGCCAATAAAAAATTTATCAGTACTATGAGATGCAAGTTCAGCAAAAAAAATGTTTTGAGTTCCTTCTACCAACTTACCATTAATAATGACAGAACCACCAATACCAGTTGTCCAAAAAGGCAGATAAAATATATGATGAAGTCCAAAAGGCCCAAGCATACGTAAAAAAACACCATAAATAAAAGTACCAATATATCCTGTTGCGTCAACGAATCCACCCACCTTACTAATTCCAGACTGCATAAATGGCCAAAATAAAAACATAAACACGGCAAGAAAAATACTTGATAGAGAAACTATTATAGGTATAAATCTAGATCCTGAAAAAAAACCAAGTACTCTTGGAAATTCAACTTTATTAAACCTATTATGAAGACAATAGGTCAAAATACCAACAATAATGCCACCAAAAACACCAGTCTCTAAAGTCTTAATACCAAGTATGAATCCAACAGCTCCACTTGAAAAATCTTCAACATTACCAAACATATCAACTAAAATACCAATTGTAGCATTTAAAACTAGATATCCAATGAAAGCCGCAAGTCCTGCTGTTCCCTTATCCGATTTTGCAAGTCCAACGGCAACACCAATTGCAAATATCGGTGGCAAATTAACAAAAATAATAGCACCTGCAGTACGCATAATATTAAACACTGATTGAAGCAAAAATATATCCAAAAAAGAATATACATTAATAGTTGCTGGATTGGAGAGAGCACCCCCAATTCCTAAAAACAATCCTGCTGCAGGAAGAATAGCAATAGGCAACATAAAAGAACGACCAAATTTTTGGGCATTCTCAAAAAATTTCCCCATAAAACCCTCCTATATATCCAAAAAAATATTAGATTATTCAAAATACACTTAAATTTCTATAACATCATTTATTTTATTAACAAAACTTTTAGTAATTTCCATAGGACGTGTAATAGCGCCACCTACCACAACCCAAGAAACTCCCAACTCAAAGCATCTCTTAGCCTTAAGAGGAGTATCAATTTTACCTTCAACCACTAATTTTGATTTTAAATTACATTCAAGTAAACTCTTTAAAAAAGCAAAATCATTATCCACAATATTAAATTCTTTAGTATCTTCTGTATATCCATGCAAAGTAGTAGCAATAAAGTCAAATCCAAGTTTGTCCGCATTTAAAGCCTCATCTAGAGACGCAATATCCGCCATTAATAATTGACTGGGATACTTTTCCTTAATTTTACTAACAAATTCAGATAACAAAAACCCATCAGGACGATTTCTAAGAGTAGCATCAAGAGCAATTACATCAACCCCCTCATCACAAAGCTCATCGACTTCTTTAATAGTAGGTGTAATAAAAACAGAAGAATTATTATAAACCCTCTTAATAATACCTATGATAGGCAAATCAACTTCCAATTTTATTTGACGAATATCAAGAACACCATTAGCCCTAATGCCAATTGCTCCTCCCATTTTTGCTGCCAAAGCCATCTTAGACATAATAAAACTACTATGAAGCGGCTCTCCTTCAAGTGCTTGACAAGACACAATAAGACCTTTTCTAATTTTTATACTAATATAAGACCTCCCTAGATTTAATCATTTTCAAAGCTTAAGATTACAAACTATAATATTTTTACAAAAGATACAATTAACCAACGACTTAAATACACAGAAAACATAAATATTATATAAAAACATACAATAAAATTAAGATATAATTTAACAATGCCAAATAAAATTAACTGGTTTCCGGGTCATATGAAAAGGGCTTTGGAATTAATCCAAGTAAATATTAAAAAAACAAATATCGTATTAGAAATACTTGATGCTCGAGCTCCATTTAGCAGCAAAAATCCACTCATTGAAAAAATAATTAAAAACTCAAATAAAGATAAAATAATACTTCTACACAAATCAGATCTTGTACAAGAAGGAGAAATTTTAAAATGGATAAAATATTTTGAAAATACTGGTAATAATGTATTGCTCACAAACATATACAAAAAAGGGATGAAAAAACAAATAATAGATAATATAAAAAAAATAGCCAATGTAAAACAAATTAAAAATTACAAAGAAAAAATAAAAGTTCTAGTAATTGGAGTACCAAATGTCGGAAAATCATCGATAATTAATCTATTAGTAGGCAAAAAAAGCACAAGTGTCGCAAATAAACCAGGACACACAAAAAATATACAAATATTAAAAGTGAATGAAGAGATTAATATCTTTGACATGCCAGGAATATTATGGCACAACTTAGAAAATCAAGAAATCGCAAAAAAATTGGCAATATTAGACATGATTAAAAATGAAATTATAGATAATACAGAACTTGCTCTATATCTACTTAAAGAAATGCATATCAAAAACAAAACCAAGTTTATAGAAAAATATAATATAATATCAACAGACGCACTTGGAATTTTAGAAGAATTTGCAAAAACAAGAGGATTTATGAATAAAAAATATGTAGATATTGAGACTGCATCAAAAATACTTATAAAAGAATACAGGGAAGGAAAATTTGGGAAAATCATACTTGACCTAAAGCGTCATAATGAAAATAAATAAGATCATTTACATAAGCATTAATATAAAGTATAATCTAGTTTCATGTGACTTAATTGACACATGCAAAAGGAGGGTCCCATTAGTTGGAGAATTACATCCTAGAGATTCAAGACTTAAGCCATTATTACACTGATAGTGATAATAAAACTCTAGATAAAATTAATTTAAAAATAAAAAAAAACGAATTTATTACCCTACTTGGTCCATCAGGATGCGGAAAAACAACATTAATCAAAATAATAGGTGGTTTTTTAAACCAAAACGAAGGAAAAATTTATTTTCTATCAAAAGAGATTTCAAAAATTACGCCTAACAAAAGAGAGATCAATACAGTATTTCAAAATTATGCTCTCTTCCCACATATGAACGTTTTTGACAATATTTCATTTGGACTTAGAATGAAAAAATTAAACAAAAATTTAATTAAAGAAAAAGTCAAAACAGTACTATCACTAATTGGCATGCAAAAATACGCATATAGAAATATTGATGAACTATCGGGTGGACAAAAACAAAGGGTTGCAATAGCAAGAGCAATAATTATGGAACCAAAACTTTTATTATTAGACGAACCGCTCTCAGCACTAGATCTAAAAATGAGACAAGAAATGCAAAAAGAACTTAAAAAAATACAAAGAAAACTTGGAATAACATTCATCTACGTGACACACGATCAAGAAGAAGCATTAACAATGAGTGACAGAATAGTAGTGATGAATGAAGGGGTAATCCTTCAAATTGGAACACCTGAAGAAATTTACAATGAACCTAAAACAAAATTTGTAGCAAGCTTTATTGGTGAGAGTAATATTTTCGAAGGAACTTATGAAGAAGAATTTGTCGTTAAAATGTTTGATAAAAATTTCAAATGTCTTGACACAGGATTTAAAAATAAAGAATCTGTTGACCTTGTAATTAGACCAGAAGACATAAAAATACTACCAAAAGGTCAAGGGGATTTAAGCGGAGTAATTACTTCAGCAGTATTTCAGGGTGTACACTACGAAATGACATTAGAAATTCAGAAAGCCAATTGGTTAATTCAGAGTACCAAATTGACAAAAGTCGGCGAAGAAGTTGACATTGCATTGGGTCCTGATGATATTCATGTAATGTGTAAGGAATAATAAGTATGAATAGGATAATGTTAATATTGTATACACTATTCTTATTAATCTTCATAATATTTCCATTAGTCATAATAATAACTTTAGGATTTCTCAACGAACAAAACAAATTCACATTTGCAAATTTTATAAGACTATTAGAACCAAGCTACTTGAAAATCTTTTCAAGAAGCATCAATTTCGCATTAATTACAACAATTTTTTGCATATTAATTGGGTATCCCACAGCATGGTTTATATCTATGTCAAAAAAAAGTGTTCAAAATAACTTAATAATAATGATAATACTTCCTATGTGGATTAATACCCTGCTTAGAACTTATGCTTGGATTAGAATACTTGGCAAAAATGGAATTATCAATAATTTACTCTTAGCAATGGGACTTAAACCCATAGATTTGATTTACAATGAAAAAGCCGTCATAATCGGCATGATATACAATTTTTTACCATTTATGGTTCTACCAATATATATAGGTCTTACAAAAATAAAACATGAATACATTGAAGCAGCAAGAGATCTTGGGGCTAGAATGTGGCAAATATTGTTATATATCAAAATACCATTAACATTATCATATCTTGCCACAGGAATAATAATGGTTTTTATTCCCTCAATCACAGTATTCATCATCTCAGATCTATTAGGAGGAGCTAAACAAATATTAATTGGAAACTTAATTGAAAAAGAATTTTTATTTGTACCAGACTGGAATACAGGAGCTGCCATATCATTTATCATAATGATAGTAATAGTAATATTTAATTTAATAATACTTAAACTAATGCAAAAAACAACGTAAAATATAGGGTAAAAATGCTTAAAATATTAAAAAACACTTTTTTATTTTTGATATTTAGTTTTGTTTATGCTCCCATATTAATTTTAGTAATTTACTCTTTCAATGCAGGAGATAATGGATTTTTCTTTCAAGGATTTAGTCTAAAATGGTATAAGGAAGTATTTGTATCACAACAAATAAAAACTGTCATATACAATACCTTACTAGTAGCAATAATATCGTCTTTAATCTCTATTATAATGGGAATTTTAGGGGCTTATAGCATATATAAAATTAAAAATAAAAAAATAAAAACCATACTCTTATCAATAAATAAAATACCAATAATCAATCCTGACATTGTAACAGGAATTAGCCTGATGACATTTTATTCTTTAATTAAAATACAGCTGGGCTTCTCTACAATGTTAATGTCACACATAATCTTTTCAACACCTTACATAATAATCATAATTCTACCTAAGCTATATTCTTTTCCAGAAAATATCATTGACGCAGCTCGTGATCTTGGAGCATCAGAGAGTCAAATTTTTAAAAACTTAATACTACCAGAAATAATTGGAAGTATAATAACAGGAGGACTTATTGCATTTATGTTATCGGTTGATGACTTTTTAATATCATTCTTCACAACAGGCAAAGGATTTAATAATCTGTCAATACTAATAAATTCTTTAACTAAGAGAGGAATCAAACCCATAATCAACGCCATTTCTTCTATACTATTTTTCGTAATACTTAGTCTCCTATTCATTATCAATAAATGCATAGGCATCAAAAAATTAACAGTAGACACAGAAATTTAACTAAAAAGAGTTTAATTGGAAAAAAAATTTTTAATATTTATAATAATTTATAATAATCTTATTAACAATAGACACAGAAATTTAATAACAAGGAGTTTAATTATGAAAAAAAGTTTCATATTCATAACAATTTTAATGATTATATCTTGTACATCACAAAAGAAACAAGTCTCTCTCAGTATCCTCAATTGGGCAGAATATATTAATGAAGATCTACTAGCTCAATTTGAAAAAGAACACAACATTAAAATAAATTATGAATATTGCAACAATATTGAAGAAATGATGGCAAAGTTTAATAATACACAAGGTTATTATGATATTGTAGTTCCATCAGAGTATCTGATTGGTGAATTAATAAACGAAAATAAAATTGAACCTTTAGATTATTCAAAATTACCAAATGTCAAGAACAACATATTAAACGAACTTAAAAATTTAGAATATGATCCCGGCAACCTCTATTCTGTACCTTTTTTTTGGGGAGTAATGGGAATACTTTACAACAAAAACAAAATTGATATAAAAGACATGAACGAATTTGATATATTATTTAACCAAAAATATAAAAAAGAAATCGCAATGTTAGATTCTCCAAAAGAAAATATCGGTGTTGCTCTTAAAAAACTTGGTTATTCACTCAATGAACACAACATCCCTGTAATAAGAGAAGCTGAAAAATTATTAAAAGAACAAGCTTCTCTAGTAGTAGGATATTTCTCAGATATTGCTGCAAAATCATTAATGCTAAATGGCGAAGCATCTATTCAACTAACATGGGGTGGAGAAGCTTTAGATGCCATGAATCAAGACCCAAATTTAGACTTTTATACTCCCACAAGCACAAATCTATGGATTGATGTTCTTGTAATCCCATCAGATGCACCCAATAAAGAACTTGCCTATAAATTTATAAATTTCCTTTATGAAAATGAAGCATCTTATCTTAATTTTAAAGAAACAAAATACAATTCTCCAAACAAAAACGTTTTCGAAAGATTAAAAGAAGAAGCAAAAGAAAATCCTAAAATAAATCTATATTTAGACGAAAGATTTGCTCCAAAAGATTTTTTAAAACATGAAGTATTCAAAACGATACCAAAAAAAGTAAAAGAAGAACAAATGAGAATATATGTAGAAATATCATCCTAAAATCAAGGCACCTTGAAAAAGGTGCCTACCAAATTGATAAAATTCAAAAACTAATTTTTCCTAATCTAAAAAAAGCTATGGAAAAAATAATAATAATGGCTAAAAACACCTGGTAATACAAAAATGGCATAATTTCAAGTGGAGATATGGAACCCTTTGCAATATTCATAACACTTATCATATGCATTCCATATGGCAATGCACCAATTAAAGCACAAGAAGAAATTGAAAGCAATGCCGCACAACGTTTAGGACAAACAGAATTGGCCTCAGATATACCCTTAGTAACAGTTTCATTAACTAAAATTGCAAGACCACTATTTGATAAAAATCCTGTTACCATAATGATTAAAAAAGTAATTGTAAATTCAGCACTTCTTCTACATCTAGCTAAATACTTTAATTTAGTCAAAATCCACTCAAAACCCCCATGTCGAATAGTCATATACGAAATTCCACCTGTAAAAATAACAATAATAAGCATCTCACTTAAATCTAAAAGGCCATCATTAATCTTCTGAGCCATTAAAAGCAAAGTTAAATCACCATTAAAAATACCAATACCACCAGCAATCAATATTCCAAAAAATAAAACCAGAAAAACATCTACACCTAAGAATGCAAAAATCATAACAAAAAGATAAGGAACTACTTTAAAATAATTTATATCGCCAAGCTCAATATCAACTCCAACACCACCTATATAAGAACCCAAAATAGCAAATGCCACAGTTGCTAAAATAGATGCAGGAAATGTAAAAAAAGCACCATTTCTAAAAACATCTATAATCCTAACTCCTTGGGTACGACTTGCAATAATAGTTGTATCTGATATTAAAGACATACTATCACCAAAAGCACCACCTCCAAGCACAGCTCCCGCGACCACTGGCAATGGAATACCACTCTTACCTGCTATCTCAAATCCAATTGGAGTAATAGCAACAACGGTTCCAAGAAAACTACCAGTCGCTGTTGAGAGAAAAAGACATATCAAAAATATTCCTGCTACTAATAAATTAGCGGGTATATATTTAAGACCAATATTTGCTACAGTTTCAACACTACCTATTTCCTTACAAACAGCAGAAAAAGCACCTGAAATCATAAAAATAAAAGATATAAATATAATATCATTTTGCGCACACCCTTCAACAAATTCATTCAACTTATCTACAAATGAACCCTTAAATAAAAGAAAGGCTGTAACAACAGCTAATAACATAGCAATTATTGGTGGCATTTGATAAAAAGCCATCTCCACACCTCGAATCTCTAAAACCACTCCTGTTCCTACATACACAACAATAAAAACAAGAAAAGGAACAAGCCCCAAAAAATTTGGTTTTATATGATTATCTTTCTTCATTTTAACCCCCCTATGCAATCCACAAATTAATGAATTACCATCTAGATCTCTTTCCTTTTTTGACCATTAAGAAATCTAAACAACTTAATTTATAGCAAAAACTAAAAAATCCCTTTATCCCAAAATTAACCATAGATAAAATCATAAAAATAAAAACAATTAACAAATCTAAACTATCATTACCTATACAAGGAATACAAATCTTAATTCTACAAAACCCATATGGAAATTTGAGACCTGAAAATGCAAATAAAAATTTCTTAAAAAGAAGGACTTATATAAATAAGAAATATCATCTACAAACATTCCTCTTGCCTTCTTATCACAAATCAGTACACAAATACATCAACAAATAAGAAGATATCATTAACCATAACATAACAAAATACAATGACAAAATCCTGTTAAGTTATCGCTTTAAATTAAATCCTAAATCTTAAACACTATATCCTAGCCATTTATCACAATTAAAATAAAAACTTGTCATTCAATATATCCAGGTAACAAACCAAACTTAAGATCTCTCCTCCTCTCAATAAATTTTAATAAGATCCCAAGATCAATATCAAAAGTTTAAATAGCTCCACCAATACCCATATTGATACAGAGTAACAATTCTATATCAAACCTCATTATTAATAAATTCCAGTCAAACCTCAAGAACAGTAAAATAAATAAAAAAATACTAAAAATCTAGATATATATTTCTAACATTATACCATAAAATACAATATTAAAGGGTTCTAATGAAAAAATTTATATTAAATAGAAAACTCAATTAAAATAAAGAGCATAAATTCAATTTACACAAATATCATTTGTATTTTATAAAATGAAACTATCATATATGATAATTACATTTTACGCCAAAAATGATCTCTTTCTAATATTAAGTCGGCTTCAATTGGACCTTCTGAACCATAAAAATACTCCCTATTTTCTATATTACCCCATTTATCAAGAATATCTGATACAAATTCCCAAGAGCTATTAATCTCATCATTACGAGCATACAAAGTTCTATCGCCTAAAAAAGCATCAAAAAGTAGTCTCTCATAAGATTCACAAAAGAATTTATTAAATGAAGCATGATAAGAAAATTCCATATTGGCCTCTTGAATCTCATAATTATAGCCTGGTCGTTTAGTGTTAAATTTAATTTCAATTCCATCTCTCGGTTGAATTCTAAAAATCAAAGCATTTGAAAGATTATGTAGTCCAGCATTAAAAATAGTAAAATCGGGCTTTTTAAACTGAATATATATCTCTGAAAATTTCCTAACAAGTGCTTTTCCAGTTCTAATATAAAAAGGAACACCAGACCAACGCCAATTATCAATAAATAATTTCATGGCCAAATAGGTTTCTGTATTTGAAGTACTTAAAAAATTAGCCTCCTCTTTATATCCTTTTTTTAAAACCCCTTGCACCCGAGAAGAGACATATTGCCCCTTAATAATATTATTTTGCATAGTCTCTTTATTAAATTTTCTTAAACTTTTTAAAACCTTAACCTTCTCATCATGAATAAAATCAGCATTAAACCCAATAGGAGGCTCCATAGCAATGAGACTTAAGAGTTGCAAAATATGATTCTGAACCATATCTCTCAATGCCCCAACAGAATCATAATATTCAGCCCTACCATCAATACCAACTTCTTCTGCTACAGTAACTTGAACAAAATCCACATAACGATTATTCCAAATATTTTCAAAAATAGAATTTCCAAATCTAAATGTAAAAATATTTTGAACTGTTTCTTTTCCCAAATAATGATCTATTCTATAAATCTGTTCTTCTTTAAACACAGAATAAAGAAGAGAATTTAAGCGCCTAGCAGTATCAAGATTACTCCCAAAAGGCTTCTCAAGAATAATTTTAGACAAATATGAAGTATCATCAAATAAATATAATTTCAAATTTCCAATTATTGCTCCATAAAATTCAGGAGATGTTGAAAGATAATATATCCTCTCTCTATTGCTTAAGAGAGATGACAATTGCAAATAAGCATCCTTATCTCTAAAATCTCCTGATAAATAAATAGCAAATTTCAAAAAATCATCAACTAAAGCAGTAGATTCTTCTTGCCACAAAGAATCCTTAATATAATTTTTAAGTTCTTCATCGGTAAAATCTTTACGTGAAAATCCAATAATCCTAAAATTGCTAATATAACCATCTTTATATAAATTAAAAAGCGAAGGAATAAGTTTTTTTTTAGCCAAATTACCAGTAACACCAAAAATCACAACATCAAAATTAGATACATTCTTTTCACTCATAAACTATCTCCAACAAGTTAATTATACTATTATTCGCATACCAAAAACCATCAAATTAACCCATTTGGTAGCCAATAGTTATACCTGCCTTAAATTCACCAGGACAAAGCTGATTTAAAATCAAATATCATCAAATACAAAAATCAAATACCTATTGGTGTATAATTAAGAAATGAAAAATTTATCACTCTTTACAGACTTTTACGAACTATCAATGATGAATGCTTACTTTACAAAAAATATCAATCCAAAAGCCAAATTTGAAATGTTTTTTAGAAAAACACCATTTAATAATGGATATATAATCTTAGCAGGAATCCATACACTAATTAATATCTTAAAAGAACTACACTTCACCAAAGAAGAGATTAAATACTTAGAGAGCCTTCAATATTTTGATAAAAAATTTTTAGAACATTTACAAACATTTAAATTGAATATAAAAATAAGCTCAATCGAAGAAGGCAGAATTGTCTTTCCCTATGAACCCATACTCATTATTGAAGGAAATTTAATTGAACTTTTACTAATAGAAGGACTAGTATTAAATACAATAAACTTTGAAAGTTTAATTGCAACCAAAACAGCAAGAATTAAAGAAGCTGGTGCTAACACTTTAGCAGAATTTGGGCTAAGAAGAGCACACGGAATTAACGGAGCACTCTCAGCAAGTAAAGCTGCTTATATAGGAGGTGCCGATTTTACAAGTAATGTTATTGCAGGATATAAATATAATATCCCTATAACCGGCACAATGGCTCACAGCTGGGTAATGAGTTTTGAAAATGAAGAAGAAGCCTTTTGGGAATATGCAAAAACATATCCAAATAATGTAAATTTACTCATTGACACTTATGACACACTTAATAGCGGACTTAAAAATGCAATAAAAGTGTTCAAAAGATTAAAAGACCAAGGAAAGAAAAATTTTTCGGTTAGAATCGATAGTGGCGATCTTGAATATTTAAGCAAAAAAGTTAGAAAAAAACTTAATGAAAATGAATTATTTGATGTAAAAATTATTATATCAAATGAACTTGATGAAGAGATTATTATGTACTTAAATTCAATTAATGCTCCCATTGACTGCTGGGGAGTTGGAACAAATCTGGTTACTGCAAAAGGAGAATCCAATCTTTCAGGAGTATACAAAATGATATCTATTGAAAAAAATGGCGAATTTGTTCCCAAAATGAAAATATCAAACAATATCGATAAAGCAACACTACCTTCTCAAAAAGGAATTGCCAGAATATATTCCAATGAACAAATGATTTTTGATATAATTTTTCTAAAGGAAGAAGAAGAAGAGATAAAAAAAATGTTAAATTTAAAAAAGCAATTTACAATTTTTCATCCCACACAAGACAATATATTTAAAGAAATAAAAACGTACGATAGTTTTGAATTTTTAATACATACAATTTTTGAAAACAGTAATACTACGCAATTCTACGAATCAAAATTAGAAAATATAAAAACAAAGGTTCAAAATGACCTTAAAAAAATTGATCATACATATAAAAGACTCGTAAATCCACATATATATAAAGTCAGCATTACTGAAAGATTAAAAAACTTAAGAAACACACTTACTAAAGCAAATAAAATAATGTGAGCCATGTATAAGATATATAAAACAAACAAAATAAGTAATATCTACGCTAAAATTAGCGAATTAATTAAAAATGACAATCTGTTTAAAAAAGAAACTATTATTCTTGTAAAGAACAACATTTTAAGTGATGAAATCAAAAAATATCTAGCAACCGTAAATGGGGTTTCATATAATCTCAATATAAGAAAAAACACAATCAAGGCAATATACAATATTGCAACAGAAAATCAAAATATAAAAAAATTCTTAGAAGAAAATACTTTACTTTTTTATAAAGAAATAGAAACATTAATTTTATATCATATATTAACAGATAATCAAACAAAAGACATTAAACAATTTCAATCAACAAAAAACAGATACGCATTTGCATCAAAAATGATCAATCTATTTCACAAATACTACTCTCAATTTTCATATCTGATCGATACTTGGAGAGAAAATAAATTTTTATTTGAAGAGCAAGATAAACACTACTACGAATCAATACAAAAAGAAATATTTGAAAAGCTATTTCAAAATCAAATCAATATACTCGATTTACAAGAAAAAATTGAAAAAGAAATAACAAATACCAAACAAGACATTGAAATAAAAAAAATAATAATAATTGGAGAGAGTAGAGAAATTGACAGAAAAATTTTTGATTTCCTGCAACAAATTTTCAACATTACAGTACACGAATTAATACTTGAAGATATAACACAAATTCACTCTAATCTTATAAATGAATTAATACCAATAAAAATCAAAAAACTAAAATCAAACATACAAATTAAAAAAGAAATTGATATTCAATCATTTGACGAGATCAATTTTTTAGCAAGTTTTAAAAATAATATTATTAAAGGTACTCCTTTATTAAATCTAGATGACAGTTTCAAAATCATAGAAGCAAAAACAAAAAAACGAGAAGTAGAAATTTTAATAAATAATATTTTACACTCAACACAAAATAAAAATATTAAAACAAATGATATAATAATAACTTGTCTTTCAAAAGAAATGGACACGTACTTGCCACACATAGAAGAACTTTTAAGCAAATACCAACTTAATTTTACCATTCTAGATTCCAAAGATATATTAAATAGTAAAAGCGTAATAGCATTAAGACAATTAATGAATCTATTTACTTCAAATAGAGGAACTATCAGTAATTTTAACAGAAAAGAAATAATTGAATTTTTAAGTAACATAAAAGTAATGAATAAATTTAACATCTCAACAAACGAATTAGAATACCTAATTAAATTTAGCGATACGATGAACATCAACTTTGGAATGAACGATACACATAAAGAAAAACTATCTTATGACCAAAATTTTTTAAACTCATGGGAAGACGGATTTAACAGATTTTTAATGTCTTTGATTTTTGACACTAAATACGAATGCAACAATAATCATCAAAGTGTAAGCTTTCAAGATCCAGAATCAATAATAAAACTAATAAGCATAATAAGAAGCCTATACGAAGACATCACCTACTTTCAAGACCAAGAATATACAATATACGAATGGGCAGAAATAATATATATATTTATAGACAAATACATTCAACTTGAAGATAATAATAAAATTGACATATATATAAGCACAAGAATACAATACCTGAAAAATTTTTCCAAAGATTTTAATGAAAATCTTTATAAAGATTACATAACAAAAATAAAAGAAAAAAAAATCAATTTTTTACTATTTAAAGCAATTTTTGAAGAAATCATAACACAAAAAACACATCAATTAAACAGTAAAAATACAGGTATACTTGTTGCAAGCTGTGATAAAATCGAATATCTACAAAAATCTGAAATTCACTTTTTGGGAATTCATGCATTAAACTCAAATATTCATTTTGATAATATGGATCTACTAAATGAATATTATGATTATGCAAATTTGGAACAAGACAATATTTCGAACCTAATTAAAATAATATTTGCAGCATCAGAAAAATTTTATCTATATTACTCACTAAGCACATCACTAAACCCAGACATCAATAATCCTAAAATAATAGATAAAATAATAAATCACATAAAAGATATGGGATTAGACATAGAAATCGAAAGACACCCAAATGAAAATTACGATCTTGAATATTTCAAATACAATAAAGCCAATTATCTAATTAACTATGACATCGAAGCTTTTAATATTGTAAAATCATTACAAGAAAATAAATCTTCAAACTTGAAACAAAAAAGACTTACCTTAAACAAACAAATCACAATAGATACAGAAAATATCAATAAAGCCATAACCAATCCATACAAATATTTTTATGAAGAAATATTAGGCGTACAAATCAAAGATACAAGCTACATCAATGATATTAAGGAAAAACAAGAAGAACAGATTATTAATATTGACAATATAAATTATAAGATAATTAGTAGTCTAATACCAATACATGAATGTATCAAAGATCAAACTAACGAAGAGATATTAGAAAAAATAGATGATATAATAGAAAGCCAAATTCAAAGAGGAATAATTCCCATAAACATAGAAAAAACAAAAATAAAAGAAGAATTTTTAGCAAAATTATTGCAAATCAAAAACAATATTGATATTAATTTCAAAGAACTTCTTACAATGCAGGAAGCTGATATTACACTTAATAAAAACATACCTATTAATTTTGAAGGCAAAACACTAGAATTTAAATTAGACGGCAAACTGAAAAACATATATAAAATAGACGATAGATATTTTTATCTCAATCTAGAAAAAAAAGATTATGGACAAGACACAATTATAAAAAAAATAAATCTATATATAATAGGAATAATGATAAAAACTGTAGTCCCAAATATAAAATCTATTCAAGAAATCAAAATAAATTATGACACTTCTAAATTATCAATTGAAAATCAATACAAAACTGAAGAAATAAACTACAAAGACATGGTAAATCTATTAAAACAAATAGCATATATTGCAAGTTATCCTACTCCCATCTACAAAGATTTAATACAAAAAAGTTTACTTAAGATAGCAAATATAAATGAACTACCTATAGCATTAAAAAACCAAATACAATATCAGCAAAAAAGCATCAGTATGAATAAAAGTATGGAATTCATTCTTCAAAATAAAGATATCACATGGTGCCCATATTATAATCGATTTAAAGATACTCATGACTTCAAAATAAACAATAATTTAGAAACACTACTTAAAGATTTTTATGCTAAATTCATAAAGGTATAAGATAATATGACAGAGATAATAGAAAAAATCAAAAATAACGACAAAATATTAATTGAAGCCTCAGCTGGAACTGGAAAAACATACACACTTGAACACATCATTACAAATCTACTCACAAATAAAATGTATACTCCAAAAGAAATTCTAGTATTAACATTTACAAAAAAGGCAACAGAAGAAATGCACATTAGAATATTAAAATCAATTGAACATATATATCAAAATGCAAAAACGAACAATTTCCTAAAACATATTTATGAACAATCAAACAAAATATTTATTTCAACCATCAATAGATTTGCATTATACTCCCTAAATAACTTTCAAATAGAAACAGAAAATTTTTCCAAATACACAGTAAAAGAAAGTTTTACATCAGAAATAGATGAAATAGTTTATGAATTTTTAAGAAAAGAAAATTCACTAAAAAAAGAACTTGAAATTGACAATTATGAATTTGAAATTTTTAAATTTGAATTTAAAAATACAAAAGACATGATTCAATATCTAAGACAAAGTTATAAAAGAAATAAAACACAAGAACTTGGAGATTGGCTAGAATCCCAAACAATTTTTAAACAAATACTTCAAAATAAAGAAAGATTAATTTGTAAATACAATGCAATAGTCGACGAATTAGACGAAATGAGCACAGAAGAAAAAATAAATTTTAAGGACAAACATAATCAAGGAATAAAAATAACAGATATAGAATATAGTCATGAAACGGACATAATAAAAATAACAGATATACTTATAAACAATAAATTTTTATATAAAATAATAGAAGCCAATCTTAAGAAAAATGTTACTCTTTCACCTAAAGAATTAAGCATACAAACTTCCCTAATACAACTCAGCAATGAAACAAAGACAGATAAAGAAAATAAAAACGCACTTAAAAAATTTATTACACTAAAAGTTGAATATAAAATACTTCAATATATAGAACAAGAACTTAAAAATATCATCAATGCAACAAACATAATAGACCAAAAACATATAATGATAAACTTTAAAAAACATCTAGAATCGTCCCATAAACTATTAAATTCAATCAAAAATAGACATAAAATCATACTAATAGATGAAGCACAGGACTTAGATCAAATACAAATAAAAATATTTGAATTATTAAATTCCTGTGGCATAAAAATAGTATTTATAGCTGATCCCAAACAAATAATCTACACGTTTAGAAATGCTGATATATCATTTTACAATCAAGACATCAAAGATAAAATCAATAAAGATGCAAGAATAACTTTACTTACAAATTACAGGTCAAATAAAAAATTAATTCAACCTTTAAATATTATGTTTGAACGTATCTATAATAAAACACATACGAATCAAATTGAAAAAATAGAATTTGTCAAATTAAAAACCGACCCCAAAAATGACAACAATAAAATCTTTATAAATGATCAAGAGATAGAAGCAATAAATATAATAGAAGATGAAGAAAATGACAATATATTACAAAAAGTAGCACTAATAATAAAATATTTATTAATAAACGGAAAAATCAACGATAATAATAAATTAAGACAAATTAAAGAATCAGATATAAAAGTACTCTGCAGAACAAGCAAAGAAATAAACCTAATATACAAAGAACTTAAAAATCACAATATAAACACTCATAAACCTGAAGAACCATTTTTCAAAACAAAAGAATTCAACGAAATATTATATCTTGTCAAATGTCTAGACAGAAAACAAAATTTTCAAACATTAAACTATGTCTTAAGTAGCAAAATGATAAATTTACCATGGGAATTACATCTCAACTTAATTGAAAATAATGAAATAAAACACATAGAAGAAGCCATTAGTGACATAATATATTTACTTGAAAATCAAGAAATTACATTAATACAAGCAATAGATGAAATCATATCAAAACAAGATTTATGGACAAATCTTGCAAAAAATTTTAATAATGATAAATTCACCAAATTTACACAAACAAAACAAAGTTACAGAGAAATCCTAATAAATGAAAACAAACTTGAAGAACTTAAAAAGTATGAAACAATTCTAAATTTCATTTTAAAAATTTACCATAAAGACAAAAACATAGAATCACTAATTTGTATCCTAGAAGACCTAATACTTGAGAGAAACATTGAAAATATTGCACAAAATGAAGAACAAACTACCAATGACAATCAATCCATAGAAATCATGACAATTCACAAATCAAAAGGACTAAGTTTTAATATCGTATTTCTAATAGGTGATACTCAAAATAACAACACTTTAATTAAAAAATCAGAAGTATTTTATAAATTTTACTCACAAAATACAATAAAATATGATTTTTTAAAATTAAAAGAAAATCAACAATTGGCTAGAATTAAAATTTTAAATGAAGAAAAAAATATTTTCTATGTGGGAACAACACGATCCAAATTTGCACTATTTATAGTAAATAAGGGCACAATAACAAAGACAATGTTAGAATTGGCAGAAATAAAAACAATTGATAGAATAAACCCAGATTACAATATATACAATCTAGATAACGATAATCAATGCAATCAATTAGACATAAATGATCATCCAAAAACAAAACTAGTACCTCCAACACCAATAAATAAATATCTCTTTAGACAAGAATATATACATAGTTACACAAGTCTTACATCAAGCTATAATGCTACATACCATTCAAATCAAAATATAATCAATGATGAAACTTATGATAATGATGATGTAACTAACAGCAAGAACATCTTACCAAAAGGAAAAGATATTGGAAATATTTTACATGCAATAATGAAAGATATCAATTTTAATGAAGCAAAAGACAGTTTAAGTAATTTTCAACAAAATAATATAATGCTTGTACAACAAAAAATAGAATACTTCAATTCAAAGTTAAATACACCCACAATACAAGAATTGTTAATCAAGACGATTTATAACATATTAAACACAAAAATTAATTTTATTGGTGCAAAACTATGTGACCTTCAAGAATTGCAAAAAGAAATGGAATTTTTAATAAAAATAAATACAAAAATTCATAAACAAAGATCTCTATTTGAGCAATATAATAAGTTCAATTTGACATTCAATGATGGATATATAAAAGGCATTATTGACTTGATATTTAAAATAAACAACAAAATATATATTCTAGACTACAAAACAAATTATCTTGGAGAAAATATTCAAGATTACAAACTAACCAATTTAACTAAAAAGATGCAACAAGAAAATTATGATTTACAATACAAAATTTATACACTAGGAATAAAAAAAATACTCTTTAAAAACAAAGAAGAATATGAACAATATTTTGGAGGAGTAATATACCTGTTTACAAGAGCATTTCAAAAAGACATTCAAAAACAATCTCAAACACAAAATGGAATTTACTCTACAATACCAAATTTTCAAGAAATAGAATTAGAACAAATATATTTACAACTAAAACAATAAAGGAAAATATGAGAAATTATCTAGTATTAAGAGAGTTTTTAAAAGAAGAACAAAAAAATCACTTAAATCCAGAGCTTGAAATTTATGAAATAATTGAAATTATAAACATAAATGTAGAACAATATTATAAATCACATTTACTTACAAAAAAAATACAAAATGACAAATATGAAGAACTCACCATTTTTCTAATATTTTTATTTAATTATTTCTCTAAAGGACATCTAAGAGCCAATATCAATCTACTGATAAAAGATATTCAAAATACAATTGAATGTGCTTCACTCGAATTAGAAGAAGAAAATCAACTATATCAAAAAGCAAAAAACACACTAAAAGAACTTACAAAATTCACACAAGAAACACATATAAAAGAAATGATATTACATTTACAAAAAAATAATATAATGACAAATTATAATCAAGATGAAAAGATAACAACTCCTTTGATATTAGAAAACAGTACTCACATCTATACTCAAAAAAATTTTAGAGAAGAAGAAGAATTAATAAAACAAATAGATAAAAGACTTCAAAATAATAAAGCAGAAATAAGTGATGAGAGCATACAAAATATCATGGACAACTTAAATACTCAAAATTTAAGTGAAGAACAAATAAATTCAATCAAAAAAGCTTTAAAGAGCAATTTTTTTATATTAAGTGGTGGACCAGGCACAGGCAAGACAACAACAATTAATTATATTCTCAAAGCAATTGATATCAATTTAAATATCAAACAAAAAGTAGCTCTTGTGGCACCAACTGGAAAAGCAAGCCAAAAATTAAAGTCAAGTCTTAAAGAATCATTTAAAAATATTGAGACAAAGCATAGCACAATACAAAAATTATTAAAAATGTCATTTATAAATAAAGACGATAAATATGATGAGAATAAGCCTTTAGAATATGAAATAATCATAATTGACGAAGCATCTATGATAGATGCAAACACCTTTTTAAAACTACTAAGAGCACTAAAGATAAGCACAAAAATCATAATAACAGGAGATAAAAACCAACTTCCATCAATAGCTGGAGGAAACGTATACTCAAGTCTTACACAAATAAAAGAAATAAATGATGATCTTGTAGAAATACTTAAAAAAAATTTTAGAAGCAATGACGAGATAAATTTATTAGCCGAAGCAATATATAAAGAAGACACAGACTTAATTGACACTCAACTTACAGCTAGCAAAAACATAATTTTAAAAAGTCTAGATAAAACAAATATTGAAAATGAATTACTAAATCACACAAAAAAATTGTACAATAATATCTCCCATTTTAACCTTGACTCATTACATGACAGAGAAATTGAATCAATAATTAATACTTTACTTAATAATATAATTTTATGTTCAACAAATTTTGGCAAATTTGGAACACAAAAAATAAATGAAATAATCAAATTATACTTAAAGAAGATCTACGGCAATTTAATTGGACAAATAATTTTAATCACTCAAAATGACTATAAAAATGATCTATTTAATGGAGAGAGAGGAATTTTGTTTAAAGAAAATTCTAAAATTTATGCCATATTTAAAAGAGAAGATGAAAAATACAAAAAAATAAACTTTAATTTAATAAATAAATATGAACTTAGCTTTGCAACAACAATACATAAAAGTCAAGGGTCTGAATATCAACATGTACAAATCATAATAGAAAATCATCCATTCTTAACAAAAGAATTACTCTACACTGCAATAACAAGAGCTAAAGAAAGAATAGAAATAATATCAAACAAAGACATAATTAAAAATGTTAGTTTAAAGACAATCAAAAGAGATTCAAAAATTATAGAATATATAGACTCATTAAAACAAATTGACAAATAAAAAGAAAAACAATATAATCATAAGGTATTGCGTTTGGGGGCGTAGTTCAGTTGGTTAGAATGCCTGCCTGTCACGCAGGAGGTCGCGGGTTCGAGTCCCGTCGCTCCCGTAATTGTCTTTAAAACAAAAACTTCAAAAAGCTTTACATAAAAAACACATTAGTAAGCTACTCTAGAAAAGACTTTTCAAGTTCCACTTTATTTAAAATATTTTTAACATCATCAAGATTACAAAGTTGTCCCTTAAATGCTGTTGCAGTACCTGATGCAACTGCAAATCTAAAAGAATCAGAAAAAGAACTTCCATTGTAATAAGCATATACAAATCCAGCAACAACAGAATCTCCTGCCCCAATAGTACTTAAAGAATCAATTCGAGGAACATTAGCCACATAAACATCCTGCTTATTTATAAAAACAGCTCCCTCACCTCCCATCGAAATTATAATATTTTGAACACCCATTTCTATAAGCTTATACCCGGCATTAATTAAATCTTTACGAGACGTCAAGTTTATACCCAAAAGTTCTTTAAGTTCATTAATATTTGGCTTTATTAAAAAAGGTTTAATTTCTATAATCTCTCTTAATGCAGAACCACTAGTATCAATAATCACTCTCAGACTACTTGATAAATTTTTAGCTATCTCATTATAAACTCGACACCCAAGTGAATCTGGCACACTCCCAGACATGATTAATATACCAGTATCCAACTTTTTCAACTTCACAAGCAAAGACTCAAAATCACTCTCTAAAATTGCCGGTGAATTCCCATTAATCTCTGTTTCTTTTCCATCTGACATCATTTTAATATTGACCCTAGTATTATCAGATATGGTAACAAAATCATGCCTTATTTCCATTAAATCAAGATAGCTCTTTATGTAATCACCCGTAAAACCACCCACAAATCCCAAAGCAATACTTTCCATTTGTAAATTCCTAAGGACATTACTTACATTAATCCCCTTCCCTCCAGCAAAAAAATTACTCTTAATAACACGATTAAGAAACCCATGCTGAAACCCCTCCACAACTATCTTATAATCAACAGCAGGACTAAGAGTAAGAGTATATATCAATTAAGTTCTCCTTCAATTAAATTAAGTAATATGATTAAATAATCTTATATATTATACATTATATGATATAATCATAATATATTACGCCTATTATAATAGGAATTATACACTATAGCAAGGAGTTTCCTATGCAAGATTTATTTTCTAATAAATTAATATTATTGAATTATGAAGCAAAAAGCAAAGATGATGTAATTGAAAAAATGGCTGAAATGCTCGACGAAAATGGATACCTGAGAAATAAAAAAGATTTTATAACAGACATTAAAAAACGAGAAGAAATCAACGGAACAGGTCTTGAAGAATATATTGCAATGCCACATGCAAAAGGTAATTTTGTTAAAAAACATGGAATAGCAATATTGAGGGTTAAAGACAAAGGATTCGATTTTGGTGCCTCAGATTCTAAACCATCAAAACTATTTTTCATGATAGCCGTTCCTGAAAATACAACGGGCAATGACCATATCAAAACAATATCATATCTAAATAATATATTTAATAATGATATTTTAAGACAAGAAATAATGAACACAAACGATACAAATAAATTTCTAGACATCCTGTTACATACAAACAACACCAACACAACAATGAACAAAACAGACTTG
The DNA here is from genome assembly GCF_000500045.1 of Borrelia persica No12. Classification (GTDB taxonomy): domain Bacteria; phylum Spirochaetota; class Spirochaetia; order Borreliales; family Borreliaceae; genus Borrelia; species Borrelia persica. The sequence goes on from NZ_AYOT01000146.1 coordinate 258,767, forward strand.
CAAAATTTCATCTTAGCAGTAACAGCCTGTCCCACAGGAATTGCCCATACGTATATGGCAGCAGACAGTTTAAAGAGAGCAGCAAATGAACTAAACGTAGAAATCAAAGTAGAAACCAATGGCTCTAGTGGAACTGAAAATCCACTAAGTGAAGAAGATATCAAAAGAGCAAAAGGAATAATCATTGCAACCGGAAAAACTGTTAATAAAGACAGATTCGATGGCAAACCACTAATTGAAGTTGGTGTTAAAGACGGCATACACAAGGCAAAAGAACTAATTCAAGAGATTCTTGATAACAAAGCAAAAATTTATATAAGCAACACATCAAAAGAAACAGAAAGCACGATAATAAAAAAAGCAAGTAACCCGGGTATATACAAACACTTAATGAATGGTGTATCCTTCATGCTTCCATTTGTAGTATCTGGAGGAATAATAATTGCAATATCATTTATGTTTGGGATTAAAGCTTTTGACTCAAGCGATCCAAGTTATAATAAAATAGCAGATATCTTAATGCAAATTGGTGGTGGCAATGCGTTCTTTTTAATGATTCCAATACTTGCCGGTTATATTTCATTTAGTATAGCAGAACGCCCTGGACTTGCACCTGGAATGATTACAGGACTAATGATGAGCAAAGGAAATGCAGGATTCTTAGGAGGAATACTGGCAGGATTTATTGCAGGATATGTCACTGTATGGATAAAATCAATAAGTAAAAAAATCATACCACAAAGCATAAGTAGCATTAATCCTGTCTTAACTTATCCATTTTTTTCAGTATTAATAGCAGGCTTTTTAACGTATGCCTTATTAGCACCAATTGCATATTTCAATACATCCCTAATAAATATGTTAAATTCACTAAGTGGCACAAATATGGCATTACTAGGTGCATTGCTTGGGGGAATGATGGCAATAGATATGGGTGGTCCAGTAAATAAAGCTGCCTATGCATTTGGAATTGCAATGATAACTTCAGGAAATTACATTCCCCATGCAAGCGTAATGGCAGGAGGAATGATTCCCCCACTAGGAATTGCACTTGCAACCAGCATATTTAATAATCGGTTCTCACAAGAAGAACATGAAGCCGGCAAAGTTTGTTATGTTTTAGGAGCATGTTTTATAACAGAAGCAGTAATTCCCTTTGCAGCATCAGATCCTCTAAAAGTAATACCTGCTTGCATAATAGGCTCATCTATTGGAGGTTTTCTATCTGCATTATTTCAAGTAAAACTTATGGCTCCACACGGAGGTATTTTTATTCTTCCAATAGTAACCAACCCATTAATGTGGATAATATCTATTTTAATTGGAACTCTAGTAACCGGACTATTAATAGGATTTATGAAAAGAGATAAGAAATAATTCTTATCTCTACTTGTCTTTAAAATAAATACTTAAATAAAATTAATAAACTAATCTCAATTTTATTGGGGTTTGAAGACTTAAAGCCTTAATCATATCTAGATTAAGTTCCAAAGTATTTGAGTTAACTTGAGTAAATCCAAATTGTTCTTGAATTTTCCTTGATGTTCTAATTTTTAATTTTAAGCTAGAATTATCAATAAGCTCACTTGCACGATCAGTAAAATCTGACAAAAAATACATCAATACATCTTTATATTCTTTCTCAGACATTGGTATCTCTTCTGAAGGCAATAGCGCTGCAAGTGCATCATTTACATGTTCTTTATTTTCATTAACAACTTTAGTAAGACTCTTCAAATTTAAATCAATATCAATAATATTCTTCCCATATTTATTCTCTATCTTAAACATAGGCATAGATTCTTTTGAAAGATAATCTTTCAAAACTTTAATTAAGCTATCAAATTGAACAACCAACCTAAGAGAATCACCACTTGACTTAATATTTAAAAGTTTTAAACCTATTTTTGCTCCATCATCACGAAAATACTTCTTTATCTCATCAACAGGAAAAAGAGGCATCTTGGCAACTTCATCACCCACAAGAGTTGTAACAAGTTCTCTTCTAATCTTTTCAAATTCTTTATTAACATTAAAAATTACTGAAACTGTACCGCTAGCATCATCTTGCAAATCAACTTCTGAAGTTGCCGTACAAGAAATAAATATTAAAGTCAAAAATATCAATCTATAAAATTTACCCATCTAACAATCTCCTTAGTACATATACATAAACCTATATACATGCACAAGCTATTATAATAAAATAATATATATTAAAACAATAAAGCCAAAGGAGAAAACACATGCATGATCACGCATTAGATATATCCCATTTTCAAAACTTACTAGATCAAAGTTTAACACCATATCATCTAGTAAACCATATAGAAGAAAAATTATTATACTATCTTAATGCAAAAGAACTTAAACTTGATGAAAAGTGGAAATTAGAAACAGGATATTATTATGTAAAAAAGGAAGGAACAAGTCTTATTGCTTTCAATATCAATACCAATAACATACACGAACCATTTTTAATAGCATCAGCACATTCTGATAGTCCTGGATTAAAACTTAAAATAGAATCTACCAATAGTGAAGGTAATATCTTCTCTCACCATATTGAAACTTATGGTAGCCCAATAATCTCAACCTGGACTGACAGAGACTTAAGTTTAGCAGGAAATGTATATTTCATTAAAGATGGAGTAATCAAGTCACAATTAATCACAATTGACAATATCGGCACTATACCAAATGTCGCAATACACCTAAACCGCAAAGCAAATGAAGGATTTACATACGACACTCACGAAAACATAATTGTTATAACAAGTCTTAAAAAAAGTATTAAAGAAAATATACTACAAAAACTACAAATATCCCAAAAAGATTTATTATCATGTGATTTAATATTTACAGCATCCGAACCTTCTAAAATTATAGGTAGTGAAGGTGAATTTTTGGCATCAAAAAATCTTGACAACAAATCAGGATGTCATGCTGTAATGAACGCATTTATTCACACAAATAACAAAAAAAACAAAGTGGCAGTATTTTTTGATAATGAAGAAATTGGTTCGTCAACCTCAAGAGGCGCAAACTCAATCTTATTAACAGAAATCTTAGAGAGAATAGATTATGTTTTAAATCTAGGACAAGAAGAACATATGATCAAATTGCAAAAATCATTTAATATTTCAATGGACGGAGCACATGGAATACATCCAGGATATAGATCCAAACACGATCCTTCATACCAAACAAGTCTGGGAAAAGGTGTAACTATTAAAAGCAATGCCAATTTTAAATACGCAACTACAGCAAATGGATGGGCAAAACTTAAAGCTTTAGCTATAAAAAATAACATTAAAATTCAAGAAATACTAATGAAAGCAAACACCAATAGCGGAAGCACAATTGGTCCAATTGTAAATTCAAAAACCGGAATTGAAACTATCGATATTGGAACTCCAATGTGGGGAATGCACTCTTTAAGAGAGACTATTGCAATATCAGATCATAAAGAAGCAATTAAACTTCTAAGAGCATTTTTTGAAGATTGGACTTAAAATCTGAAACAAATAAAAGAAATAATTGTAGTTGAAGGTAAAGACGATGCTAAGAGAATAAAAGCTCTATTTAAATGTACCATAGTTGAAACTGGTGGATTATATCTACAAGAATCAACCATGAATGTTTTAAAAAAAGCAATAGAAACAAATGGTATCATTATTTTTACAGACAGTGATAAAGCAGGAAATCTTATTAGAAAACAAATACTTACAAGAATAGGACATTTAAATCACAATAAAATCAAGCATGCATATCTTAAAACCCAAAATCAAGAAGTTGAAATGTCTCCTACATCTGAAATAAAAACAATTTTACAAAAAGTAGGCACCTTTGAAGACGAACAACAAAAAGGAAATTTAAACTTAAGTGACCTAATAAAACTTGGCATAACAGGAGAACACGCAAAAAAGAAAAGAGAACAAATACAAAAACATTTTAATTTAGGAAATGGAAACAACAAAAAACTACTTGAAAGACTCAATTACTTTAAAATAAAGCGCAAAGACATAGAAAAAGCACTCTCTGAAAATCAAAAACTCCCCCAGAAGGAATCGAACCTCCGGCCAAGTGGTTAACAGCCACCTGCTCTACCGCTGAGCTATGAGGGAATGAATACCTAGATATTATGCTAAATTGAAAATTTTTTGTCAAGCATCAAAATCCAGAAAAAACAATCAACAAATTTATAAAATTTTTAAAATAGCATTAGCAAGAATTTTAGAATCCAAATCTCTAAGCTTAGAAGATCTAATTGCCCAAGCTTCCTCATCAAATGCCAAGTTTCTAACTTCAACTAACAATTTAATCTTAACAACATTATTTTTTAACATATAAAGATTTTGTCCTTTAATATAAGGTGGTCTCTTAAAATCTTCTGTCATTTTTTCAATCATATTCTTAGAATGATCATCAAATCCCTTTCCATCTTCAGATTGATAATAAAATCCCATGCACCTAGGTGCACCAATACTATTATCAGCATGCAAACTAATATAAAGAATATTTTCTCTTTTAATATTTTTATATTTGTTTACAAATTTATTGACAACCAATAATCTTTTTTTCAAACCTTCCAAAGTACCATTTATCCAAGAATCAACTGTATCTGTCTTATTTAAATCATAATCATTATAAACTTCATTCTTAATATTAACAAACGTATTATTAGCAGCTAAACTATCCCTAATTAAATGATCGGGAGATAAAATAGTAAGTTCAACATTAGCCCCATATTCTTTAAGATAAACATAAAGCCTCAAAGCAATATCATAAACATATTCATCCTCAACAACAAAAATTTCATTATTAAGTCCATCTTTAGCTTTAACAATAGCACCAGGATCAAGTCCACCATGTCCAGGATCAATAATTATCAATTTATTTTTAAGCCTATTATTTTTAATCGGACGAGATTGCACAAGATTTTCAAAACTATTAAAAAGCTGACTTGCCTTCTTATATGCATTAAGAGGTGAATACCAATCTTCTGAATAAAATTCACTTGGTTGACTTACTTTTTTAGATTTATACCAATAATAAAAGATTCCATTAACCTCAAAAATAGGTATTTTAGGTTCAAGCACAACTAAAGAACTAATATCAAAAGCATCTTTATGTTCTAAAATATTAGAAAAATTCAAATTCAACTTTTTATTCTTAGAAGAAACAACATTTGCAATCGCTTTAACCTTACTCTTAGAATCACTAGAATCACCTACAATTCCATCTAAAGCTCTACTTTCGACAACCGACCTTTTGTTCTTATCATAAATCTTAAGTTCCTGGTTATGAAAAATATAATTTCCAATTAAATTATTCCAACTCTTCAAATCTTCAAGCAAAACTCCATACTGACGAGCAATACTATATAAGGTCTCACCAATAGAAACTTTATGATACACAAAAACTTCATTATTTACCGCATCTTCCTTTAATTGCTCAACATTAGGAGCTGATAAATTTGATTCTACTACTTTAGAAACATCCAAAATTGAATCTGCCTTTAAATTTATTGCCTTATCTCCATTCAAACGAACAATATGCTTTGCAGTAATACCATAAATATATGCTATCTTACCAAGTGTCTCTCCTCGCTTTACATAATGAAAATGCATATTGCCAGAAGCTCTCTTTAGATATAGTTTTTGTCCAACTACCAAATTTTTATTATCTAAAAAATTAAATCGTATAATATCTGCAATACTAATATCAAAATCAACAGAAAGTTTTGAAAGTGAATCACCCTTTTTAACGATATATGGCTTTAAAAAATCAGGCTCATCTAAATTCAACTTAGAGCCAACCTTAAGAATTTTAGAAATCAAACTATTCCAAGCAACTAATTCTTTTTCCTTAATGCCATATTTCTTAGATATATCTTCAATAGTATCCCCAACTTTAACAACATGAATTTTAGCATCATGCTTATTGCTAACTTTATTACTAACAACATTTTTATTACCAATCTTTACTTTCTCATCATACTTTTTGGTAATAACCTTCTTAGTAGCAATATTAGCCTTAGAAGAACTTGGAATAACCAATACACGTCCAATTTTAATTTTCTCAGATTTTAAATTATTTGCATTCTTAAGTTCTCTTACTGGTACCTTATATTTAATAGAAATTGAATACAGAGTGTCCCCTTTGACAACTTTATGCTTAATATCAGCATACAAATCAATAGAACCTATTATATATAAAACAATCCAAAACCCTTTAATTTTCAAAATAAAAGGCCTAATATTTCTCCTTAATTCCAGTATTTTGAACAGTATAATCATAAATAATCCAATAATAATCATACTTCTTTAAAAAAAAGGTATACCGCTTAGCAAGATGAAAATGACCATCTTCAAAATACACATCAGAGACAACTCTCCCCGTAGAATCCGTATAAGTAGTCTCAACAATAGAAAATTTACTTGGAACCTTTGAAATATAAGAATTGCTATTATTCCATAAATATTCCTTATACTCTTCAATCATATTATTAGAACCCGATTTAAGTTCTTGCTTATAGAGATATGATTTATTTTGATCATTTAAAATAAAACTTTCAATATCAATATATAAAAAGAATTTTTCTCTCTCTCCAAGTCGCAATGCTGAAAATAAATATTCTATAACTTTATCAGGAGATAAATTTTCTCTCTTTAAAACATTTTGTACCTCACGATTGGAAGCTAAATTAGAAAAGTCAAATGTCTCTGAAACATTATCCATTTTAGGTTTTAAAAATAAAGTAATGACATTAGATTCTACACGCTTTTGAGGATCAGAAATATATGGGAAAAATACACCTTTAACAAAATAAACACCATCTTTATCAAATTGCACAAATTGATTTAAACTCATCACTACAGAAAATTTCTCATTGGGCCTTAAACTAAGAGTTCTTACAGGAATTACAATATTTTTTGATCTGTCTTTAACATATTCAAGCGATCTCTTAACTTTTATATTGGTAGTATCAGTAACATCAAAATCAAAACCAAAAGTATTAATATCTCCTATCTCAAGAGTAAGCAAATCATCAGACAAGTTACTAATCGAAACTTCAACAGAAATACTACTATTAACACGATAAATTGATTGATTGAAAAATTTTATTTTAAAATCAAGCCCCTTATAATCCCCAGAAAAAAAAATCGAAGGAACAATCATAAAAAACAAAACAAAGAATAACTTTCTAAATTCCATAAACCCCTCAAAATATAATTAATATTATACATAACGACGCAGAACATATCTATTATATATATAATATTATACTAAACTACAAAAACAAAAAGGTAAAAAATGAATATAGAAAAAGAATTGACTATAAAATTAAATGACAATCAAAATTTAAAAAAAATACAAAAATTTATTGAACAAAATATATCCTTCACATTAACAGGATATGAAGGGTTTTTTAAAGCTTTTTTAATTCACAAAATCAAAAAATATAGTAATAGTAATCAAGTGATATTAATAGTTAAAAATGAAAATATATCAGACGAAATTAAAAACGATTTAACGCAAATTACAGATCAGATATACGAACTCAATTATTTCAGTCCTCTGGTATATAAAGGAATTGGCTCAAGAAGTAAAGTTTTTTGCGATCGAGTAAAATTTTTAATAAACTTTTATGAAAATAATCCTGGCATATATATTGTTTCACTCAAATCCCTACTTAGCAAAATCCCTTCAAAAAACAATCTATTTGATAACATATACAAAATTCAAACAGATAAGATAATTGATATAGAAAATTTTGAAAAAAAACTTATAAAATTGGGATATGAAAAAACAATGAGGGTTACATTACCTGGAGAATTTACAATAAAGAACGAAATAATAGACATACACTCATTTAATCACAAAGAACCAATAAGAATTTCTCTTAATACTGAAAAAGTAAAACAAATACACTATTTCAACCCTTTAACCCAATTAAACCACAAAAATGACATTTACGAATTCGACATAATTCCCAAAAAAGAAATAATTTGGAGTGAAAAAAACATAAGTAAATTGAAAAATCACATCAAAGAAAATGAATATAAAAAATTCTTTAAACAAATTGAAACAAAATATAATGCAAGAATAGAAGAAGCATTTTATCCATTAATAGGAAAGACTTTACTAAGTCAAGAAATCAATGAAAATACACTAATTATCAATTTTGAAATACCAGACTTAAGAGAAGAAATCAAACAAATATATAAAGAATATGACAAACTCTATAGCCAAGCAATAGAATCAGACATAAAAATAATAGCACCAAAAGAAATCTTCATTAATGCCAATGATTTAAAATTAAAGACCAATATCTATTTCACAAAAACCAATACAAACAGCCAAACAAAAGAATTTGTAGAATTTCAAATTGAAAGTGAGCATAGATTTTCTTCAAATATTGTACTTGCAAAACAGGAAATACAAAACTGGCTTAATAATGGATTTCAAGTAATTATTGCAGCAGAATCTAACTCACAAAAAGAAAAATTAAAATACATTTTTAAAGACATACCTAAAATCAAAATTACAGTTATAAAAATATCAAGCTCACTTATAATAAATGAAAACAAAATAGCTATTATTACCGAAGCAGATATCTTTAATAAAAAACAAAAAACAAATAAAAACTTCGAATCATCAAAAACAAAACCTATTGATTCATTTATCGAAGTTGAAAAAAATAGTCATATTGTCCACATAAACCATGGAATTGGAATATTTAGACAAATAAAAAGAATTAAAACAAGCCTTATTGAAAAAGACTATATTGAAATTGAATATGCTGATAATGAAAAATTATTTATTCCTATTGAACAAACACACCTCATTCAAAGATATATTGGAAATGAAGCTCAAAATATAAAGCTAGACAAAATAAGCTCAAAAACCTGGGAAAAGAAAAAGGCTTATGCAAAGAAAAAAATCGATGCAATTGCCGATCAACTTGTTGAACTTTATGCAGAAAGAGAAAACACCACAGGATTTAAGTATCCTCAAGATGATGAATGGCAATTATTATTTGAATCAGAATTTCCATATGATGAGACTCCAGATCAATTAACAGCAATATCAGAAATCAAACAAGACATGATGAGTGCCAAAGTAATGGACAGACTCTTATGCGGGGATGTTGGATTTGGAAAAACTGAAGTTGCAATGCGAGCCGCATTTAAAGCTGTTATGGGGAAAAAACAAGTGGCAATACTATCTCCAACAACAATTCTTACAGAACAACATTTCAACACCTTTAAAAAAAGATTTAAAAACTTTCCAATTCAAATTGCAATGATCAGCAGATTTACAAACAAATCAAAAGAAAAGGAAATTATGCAAGGTCTTAAAACAGGAAGCATTGACATCATAATTGGAACACATAAGATACTATCCAAAAAAATAATATATAAAGACTTGGGTCTAATTATTATTGACGAAGAACAAAGATTTGGAGTTAGAGAAAAAGAAAAATTAAAAGAAATAAAAGTCTCTGTTGATTCTCTTGCGCTCTCAGCAACTCCAATTCCTCGTTCTCTTCACATGTCATTAATCAAACTAAGAGACATTTCTGTTTTAAAAACTCCACCCCAAAACAGAATTAAAATAGAAACTTACGTTGAAGAATTTAGCGAAATATTAATTAAACATGCAATTGAAAATGAACTCTCACGAGATGGACAAGTTTTTTTTGTACATCACAATATTCAAGAACTAGATTCAATAAAAGCAATGATAGAAAAAGTAGTCCCCTATGCAAGAATTGCAATTATTCATGCAAAACTTACAGGCGAACAAATTGAAAATATCATGCATAATTTTATAAATAAATTATATCAAGTACTACTAGCAACAATAATCATTGAAAATGGAATAGATATTGAAAATGCAAATACAATAATAATCAACAATGCAAATAGATTTGGACTTGCACAATTATATCAACTAAGAGGAAGAGTCGGTCGAAGTTCAAAAAAAGCATTTGCCTATTTCTTATATAAAGAAAATTCAAATCTCAATGAAGGTGCTATTGAAAGACTAAGAGCGATATCTGAATTTTCAGAACTTGGAGCAGGATTTCAAATCGCAATGAAAGATATGGAAATAAGAGGTGTTGGAAATTTACTTGGAAGAGAACAACATGGTGAGATTGAATCTATGGGACTCGATTATTACTTAACAATGTTAAATAAAGCAATTGAAAAAAGAATGGGTAAAATTTCAAAGAAAAATGAAATCAACATTGAAATCAATTACAATGGATTTATTCCCGACAACTACATAAATAATGAAAAACATAAAATATCAATTTACAAAAGAATTTCAGCAATTCAAAGTGAAGAAGAAAATAACCAAATAAGAGCCGAAATTTATGATAAATTTGGACCAATACCCAATGAACTCAATACCCTGTTTATTTTATCAGAATTAAAATTACTTGCAAAAAAACTCAATATTACAAGCCTTAAAGAAAGAAATGGCTTACTTGAAATTGAATATCTAGATATAGATAGTATTCCTGTTACAAGGATAATGCAAATTATTAAAGATAATCCCACTATCTTAAAACTCAATCAAGAATATAAAAATTCGATTTTTTTAAATCTAAATCCCAATATCATTCAAAATACAGACAAAATAAGTTGGATATATAAAAATTTAAATGTATTATTAGAATAATTGGATAAAATATGAGAATATTAATATTAAATACAGGAAGTTCCTCATTAAAATTTACACTCTATGAACATCAACATAAAAACACACAAATATTAGCATCAGGAATAATTGAAAAAATCAAAACAAAAGAATCAATAATCAAAATTAAGTTCAAAAATAACTTCCTCGAGCTAACAAATCTAAATATCAAATCACACAAAGAAGCACTAAAACATTTAATTAAAATTTTAACAAACAAAAAAACAAAAATTATCAATCACCCAGATGAAATTCAAGGAATAGGACACAGAGTCGTACATGGAGGTCCAAAATTTAAAAACTCAGTTATACTTAACAAAAACATATTAAATGAATTAAAACAAATATCTTACCTTGCACCTCTTCACAATCCAACTGCAATAAAAGTAATAGAAAAAGTGTTTACACTATTTCCAAATACAAAACAAGTTTCATGTTTTGACACATCATGGCATCAAACCATAAATGAAAACGCATTCTTATATGCCGTACCATATTCTTGGTATAAAGATTATCATATTAGAAAATATGGGTTCCACGGTTTATCATATGCATATATAACTAAAAGAGCCGCAAAAATACTTAACAAGTATATATGCGATCTAAATCTAATAATATTACATCTAGGCAATGGAGCAAGTATTAATGCTGTTAAGGGAGGAATATCACACGACACAAGCATGGGTCTAACTCCTCTTGAAGGACTAGTAATGGGCACAAGAAGTGGAGATATAGATCCTGCCATTTTTCCTTTAATGAGCAAAATATTAAAAAAAACTCCAAGACAAATTGAAGATATCCTTAACAAGGAAAGTGGTATACTGGGCATATCTTGCAAATCAAATGATTTAAGAGATATTTGGAAGGAAATTGAACATAACAAGTACAATTCTAAACTTGCAGTTGAAATAATGGCTTATAGAATCAAAAAATATATTGGTTCTTATCTTGCCGTTCTAGACTTTAATATTGATGCAATAATTTTTACAGCAGGAATCGGTGTTACCGATTATGAAATCAGAAGATTATCACTTCAAGGCTTTAAAAAAATTGGAATTGACATTGATCTTCAAAAAAACAATTTAGCAATAGATAAAAATAAAGAATCTGACATATCAAGCAGCAAAAGTAAGGTAAAAATACTTGTAATACCAACAAATGAAGAATTAACCATACTTGAAGACACTTACAATCTCATCAAAAACAATCACAATGATTGATATAAAATTTTAACTCAAGATATTTCCTCTAAACAAAATAAATACCTAATAGCAATACCTCATGATACATAAATCAAATCAAAGCAAGGCCTTCGCTTTAACATCCTCAAGTACACTCTCACCCTTAACAATCTTAAGTAAAGCAAAAGCAAACTCAAAAGCCGTGCCAACACCCTTAGAAGTGATAAAATTATTACTAATAACAACAGCCTCATCAACAAACTTGCCATCAATAACACCATTCTCAAGTCCTGGATAACAGGTAAACTTGTTTTTACCCAAAAGTCCTTTTGCAGCAAGAACAACTACTGGTGATGCACAAATAGCCGCAATCAACTTGCCCTGTAAATTCATACTTCTTAAAATATTATCTAAATCCTTAGATTCAAAAAGATTTGTAGCACCAGGCATTCCTCCAGGAAGTATAATTAAATCAAAATGATCCGATGTGCAATTTGATATTTTTTCATCTGCTCCAAAAATAAATCCTCTAGAACTTGAAACAAGTTTATTATCATTTAAACTTACAACTTTCAAATCAACATTTCCACGCTTTAAAATATCCATAGGAACTACAGCTTCAATCTCTTCAAAACCATCTGCAAGTACAATTGCCACTCTCATAATACAAACTCCTTAATGCTGATGGAGGGACTTGAACCCACGGCCACTCGGATATGAGCCGAGTGCTCTAACCAACTGAGCTACATCAGCTTACAGCCATTAAAGTGTATAAATTCAAAGATATTTTGTCAATATAAAACCACACTCTTTATGATATTTACTAATTTTTTACTAAAAAGCAGTATCAAAACTCTAAATGATAACAAAATTTCAAAAAATAATACTTATAATCAATTAAAACATCTAACATAAATCGGAAATAACAATTCATTTATAATTTAAGTACAAAAAATATATTGAAATGATTTTGAAAATATCAATAAACTTGAAATAAGGAAATTCAAAACAATATGATATACTTATAAATCGAAAAAAAACTGGTATGGTTTAAATGAAAAAAATTATTTATATAATTATCTTCTTAATTAACAATAATTGCTCTGCTTATGATTTTTGGAGCATAGAAAACAAAGAAAAATTAATAGAACAAATAGTAAGTCAAATGAATGACAAAGAATTATTGGGACAAATATTTATGATAAGCTATCCAAAAGAACAAATAACGAAATTTACTCTAGACTTCATAAAAGAAAAAAATTTAGGTGGAATTAAAATCTTTGGATGGAATGCAAAAAATTTGCACAAGCTAATAGAAAGCATAAATAAAGCACAATCAATGTCTCAAAACAATAGATTTAAAATTCCTTTATTTATAGCAACAGACCAAGAAGGTGGATGGACACAACATGTTAAACTTCACACATCAAAAACAATAGGAAATCTTGGAATTACAGCCACTCTATCACCAAATGATTCTTATCTTACAGGATACCACATAGCAAATGAATTAAAACAACTTGGAATTAACATGAATTTTGCTCCAATAACAGATATCTATAGCAATGAAGAAAATTTTATAATAGGACCAAGAACATATTCAAATAATCCACAAATCGTATCTCTATTTGCATTGGCTTTTTACAAAGGACAAAAACAAGCAGGAGTAATCTCAACGGCAAAACACTTTCCCGGACATGGCAATACCATTACTGATTCTCATACAAAAATACCAATAATAAGTTCAAATTTAAAAGAAATTCAAACAAATGAATTATTACCATACAAAATACTAATAAAAGAAAACATTCCAATGATTATGAGTGGACACTTAGCATATCCAATGCTTACAAATGGCAAAGCAATACCTGCCTCCTCATCAATCAAAATTATCAAAGAGATACTCAGAAGAGACTTAAAATATGAAAATTTAATAATAACAGATGACCTGTTGATGAATGCAGTGAGATATCAAAATGAAAGTATTTATGACACAATTGAACGAATTATCAGAACAGAAACTGACATTTTATTAATATCATTAAACGAAAATATACAAAACAACGCATATAATCAATTATTAAATCTTATGCAACAAGACAATGAAATAAGAGAAAACATTATCAAATCCAATAAAAGAATACTTAGAATAAAATTAGAATACTTAAAAGAAAAAAGAAACAAAAAAGACATTTTTCCAAACTATAAAAATGCTCAAGAAATACCTACAAAAGAAGCCAAATTTTTTTTTGAGCAAAATACATTAAGAGGCATAACAAAAATAAAAATATCAAAAAAATTATCAAAGGACAAAAAAACATTATTAATATCACCCTATAAAACAATGATTCAGGTAGGGAAAACAATATTTAAAAATAATTATGGATATTATTACGACTATTATCCACTAAACAAAATAAATCCCAAACAATTGCAAGAAATAAAAAATTTAATTGAAAAAAATGAACAAGTGATTTTTAATATATCAACGCCTGCCAGTCTCAAATACATAGAAAACCTGAAAGAATATAAAGATAAAATAAGTATAATCGTCTCCCTTACTCCCCAACACATTAAAAAACTTAACTGGATAGAAAACATAGTAATAGTATATGGAACTACAACACTATCTTTTAAATCTGGATTTTTAACTTTAACAGAAGATTTCAACCCACAAGGACAAATACCTTTAATGAATTTTAAAAATTAATAGCATCCTTAATATATGCAATTATTTGATTCTCCAAAAGATTTAAAGCACTATTTTTTACCTTAAATCCACTGGCATGCTTATGTCCGCCACCTCCAAAACATTTTGCAAGTTCCCCCACATCAAAATATTCCTTAGAACGAAGTCCCACCAAAATAGAACCATCCTCTGTTTCCTTTAAAATAATTAATATCTCATTATTCTCAACATTAGAGAGAAGTGAATAAAACAGCTCATTCACACCACTAACACTATTATCTCTCTTAGAATTAAAGGGTAAAATAGTTAACAATACCTTTCCATCAAAATATGTTCTAAGATTATTTAGCATAACACCAAGCATATCTATTGAAGCTAAACTTTTCACAGATTCAACATAATTATAGATATCTTTAAGGATTAAACCTTTAGAAACAAGCCTGGCTATCATTTCAAAAGGCTCAGGATCACTATTTGAAATAAATCTAAAAAATCCTGTATCTGTGCAAAATCCCACTAAAATATACCATGCCTCTTCCTTAGTAACTTCATATCCAGATGCTCTAATTAACTTTTCAATTAAAAAAGTTGTTGATGGAGCATTAGGATCAATATATCCAAGGGTATCCAACCTATCTCCAGAAGCATGATGATCAATAACAAGAATAGGCATATCTTTTACATAAAAAACAAATTCATCTCCAATGCGATCAAAGATGGAACAATCCAAAATAATAACAGCATAACCTGATGAATTAATATCCGGCCATCTAGACAAAAATTGATCTCTAAAGGGAAGTATCTCTTTCCTTACAAATGGACCTTCATTTATCATAATAGCCTTTTTACCTATTCTACGCAAAAAAGAAGCCAAAGCTAAAGATGAACCAATACAATCAAAATCGGGATCCTTATGTCCAACAATAATAAAATTGTCATACTTTTTAATAAATTCAATAACATCTATCATAAAAAAACATTAACAAACCTTTCATATAAAGCAATAATTACATCTTATAATTAAATATTTTACAATATTTTCATAAAAAATTATAAGCATCATGTTATAATTGAACGTATCATAATCTTAAGGATTTATAAATGGATAACAACGAACAAAGCGTAATTGTAAAAGCATTTCAATTGGCTGAAGCTGCAAGAAATAATGCATATTCTCCGTATTCAAAATTCAAAGTGGGAGCTTGTATTAAAACTAAAGACAATTTATTTTTTCAAGGTTCAAATGTTGAAAATGCAAGTTTTGGAGCAACTCGATGTGCAGAACAAGCTGCAATAATAAACATGATATCATCTGTTGGAACACAAAAAATAGATTTTATATTAATCACAACAATCCCAGCAAGTGTTCCATGTGCAATATGTCGTCAAGTAATGTCAGAGTTTTTCCAAGATGATACTAAAATACTAATAACAGATCCCAACCAATTTAATATAAGTAAAACGGTTCTAAAAACTTACACACTTAAAGATTTACTTCAATTTCCATTTAACAAAGAAGAACTATCAAAAATATTTCAAGCAAATCAAATAACATAACATACAAATCTTACATAAAGGATTTAGCATAAAATCTAAATATCACTTTAAAACGCCAAGAGAAACAATAGCCTTAGCAAACTCACTTAACTGATTGGAACTAATGGTACCTGCTGATAAATCAAAAATTTCTAAGATAATTCTTTTCTCATCAAAATTAAACTCATGATCCACGATTTCTAATGACAAAAAATTAATAATTGGAATAAATTCATCAATAAAAGCATATATTCCCTTATCAAAATTAAAATTTTCATAATAATAATTAAACACATTTTCCAAAGCTTTCTTATCAAAGATTTTAAGAAAATCATAAAAAACATTCTCGACATTCTTCACATTATTCATTAAAATTTCATCCTTAGAAATACACTTTTTACACTTTTTAACAAATAATTTAGATTGCAACATCAACTTCCTCCACTTCATTTAAGCTAATACAATTAATTGAATATTAAAAAAAATAATGTTATCTTTACACATAATAGGATTATGCAATAAACTAAAGGAAAAGTGCAAATATGATTAAAATAATCACTTACAAAAATATCAATAACTGCACTCATTTAAATCTTGGAAAGATAGAAAAAAACGAAATTTACATAGCTCATGTAGAAAACAATGTTAAGGTAATTTCATATTTAAAAGCTAAAATACAAGATGAAACAATTCAAATCAATCATTTTTACATGGATCCAAATTTTCACGCAGAAGGGATAGAAAAAATATTAATACGTAATTTAATCTATTATGGAAAAAAAAACAAAATACAAAAAGTATTATGCAAAATCAATGATATAAGAGAAGAGTTGCAAAATCTAGGATTTATAAATAACAACAGTACATACGAAAAAGATTTAAATCCTGAAATAAAAAAAAATACAATAATCATGAGAATAGGATTAATCTCAGTACTAGCAGAAATAGCATCAATAGCATCTAAACTTACTGTTGGTATTCTTTTTAATTCATTTGCACTAATAGCAGATGCACTTCATGTCACATCAGATTTTATTTTATCCACAATTACATACTTCAGTTTAAAAATTACAGACAAACCAGAAACAATTCACTATCCTTATGGATATAAAAAAATGGAAAACCTAATAGCATTAATTATAGGAATAGTGATAATAATCTCAGGATTTACAATATTTGTAAAAACAACAGGATTAAATCAAATAATACATTTTACTAAGGAATCTGCATTGCATAATCATCATGAACACGATGATAAGGAAAACATATTAGAAATATTCTCAAATAATTCTTTTAAAAAAAGTATCTGGATACCATTAATACCTTTTATATTCTTTTTAGTAAAGATAATCGAACATATGGTAAAATTCCAAATCGGTAAAAGATATAACAACTATTTACTACTAGCATTATCATCATCCGATAAAAATTGCATATTTTCTCACGGTGGCACCACATTAAGTTTATTACTTGCAACTTATGTATGGACAGGTTTTGACAAAATAATATCCATATGCATTAGTCTTATGATGATCAAAGAAGGACTACACGTAATTATCAACAATGCAAACAATCTTTTATCAAAACAAGACATAGACTTAAAAAGAGAAATAAAAAATACATTAAAAAATATGAATATCAACTTTAGAGAAATTAATTTTTATCATCAAGGAAATGAATTAAATCTTTATATCAAGCTAGATTTAAACCGTGAAGAAAATTTAGAAAAATTAATACAAAAAAAAGATAAAATAAAATATATAATAAAAGAATATTATCAAGAGATATGCGAGATTCATATATTGATATAAGAAAACAAAATCAATTGACACTATAAGCAAAATTGTGTTAAATTATATTTTAAGACGCAGGGTGGAGCAGTTTGGTAGCTCGTCGGGCTCATAACCCGAAGGTCGTAGGTTCAAGTCCTATCCCTGCTATTTAAATGTGAGGAACTAATGAACAGGAAAAATATAGCTAAAGGAAAATTAGTTAGACGATTTGGTGTTAACATCTTTGAACAACCAAAATACGACAAATTACTTAAAAAGAAACCCAATCCGCCTGGAATGCATGGGAGATCTAGACGATCTAAAATAACAGAATATGGAAAACAATTAATAGAAAAACAAAAGGTAAAATTTACTTATGGTATAAGTGAAAGACAACTCACTAATATCTTTAAAGAAGCAAGAAGACAACACGGAGTTACTGGTGACAACCTTTTGGCATTGCTTGAGAGAAGAATTGATAATGTTGTCTACAGAGCTGGATTTGCCATTTCAAGAGCTCATGCAAGACAAATAGTTTCACACGGAATTATTATACTTAATGGAAGAAGAGTAACAATCCCATCAATTACCTTAAGAGCAAATGACATAATACAAGTAAAAGAAAAAGACAGCTTAAAGAAGCTGATTAGATCTAATATAGAAAAAACATCTGCACTTAGAAAATTACCAGATTGGATAGAAGTAAACGCCGATGATTTAAATGTAAAGATAACCAGGCTCCCAGCAAGAGATGAGATACCTACCCTTGCAAATGAACAAATGATTGTTGAATATTACTCTAAGAGAGCATAACTTAAAAAATAGCATGGCTAGTGCCATGCTATTTACCTTTTTTCTTTTTTGCAAAATTTTTACTCAAATTACTATTTACAAGGTTTGAAAAGTTATTCTTAATTGAATTTTTATTAAAACCTTGAAAACTCAATGATGTCCTACTACCTGACGGTTTTCTAACTCCATCTTTCATAGTTCCTCCTTAATAGATTTTATCATATAAATTCTAAATAATATTTAAATAATCAAATACTTCTTTTAAATGAGAAACATACTTAACATTAATATTATCTCTAATATCTACTGGAAGTTTAACATAATCTATCTCATTATCTCTTGGAATAATAATTTTATTTATGCCATTCCTATAAGCTGCAAGCACTTTTTCTTTAATACCTCCTACAGAGAGAACTAAACCTTTAAGAGTAACTTCTCCAGTCATTGCAACATCTAAAGGTACTTTTTTATCAGACAAAACAGAAGCTATAGCCGTTGCAATAGTAATTCCAGCAGAAGGTCCATCTTTTGGTATAGCTCCTTCTGGGAAATGAATATGAATTTCTGGAATTTCATTTATATCAAAATTAAGTTTAGAAGAATAAGTCTTAACAATAGAATATGCCAATTGCGCACTCTCTTTCATAACAGATCCAAGACTACCCGTTAAAATAATATCACCTTTCTTATCAAACTTAATAGCTTCAACAGGAAGTACAGCACCACCATAATTTGTCCAAGCAAGACCATAAACAAATCCAGAAGAATCAATTTTCATCAAATTAAATCTACACTCACAATTTACATACAAACGAAAGTTATACATATTAATTATCTTATAAATACCACGAACATCAGGATCATGAGTAAAGAGTGAATTATTACCATGCATCAAAGAACTTGGAAAATAAAAATTTCCTTCAATAATATCTTCCTTTGAATAACTATAAAGCAATTCTCTTACAACCATTCTAAATAAATTGGTCAAAATTCTCTTTAAATTCCTAACTCCAGACTCCATAGTATAGTTTCTAATTATATGCAAAATAACATCATCTTCTACCTTTATATAAACTTTATTTAAACAACTTTCCCTAATAATCTTTGGTATTAAAAAATCCTTTGCAATTTCCAATTTTTCAAAACAAGAATACCCTTCTATCTTAATAATCTCCATTCTATCAAGAAGAGGCTTAGAAATTTCATTTATTGAATTGGCTGTTGCCACAAATAAAACATTAGAGAGATCATACGGAATCTCCAGATAATGATCAACAAACCTAGAATTTTGTTCAGCATCTAACACTTCTAAAAGAGCTGCTCCTGGATTCCCTTTATAAGAACCGCTAATCTTATCTATCTCATCAAGAAGAATAACAGGATTAGATTTACCCGCAACTTTGATTGCATTAATGAAAACCCCAGGGAGAGCCCCAACATAAGATCTACGATGCCCTTTAATTTCTGTCTCATCTCTAAGTCCACCAAGCGAAATTTTGGAAAATTCTCTAAAGAGAGATTTAGCAATAGAGAAAGCAACAGAAGTCTTTCCAGTTCCAGGTGGCCCTACAAGACATAAAATAGGAGCTTGAACCTTAGAATTAATATGATAAACAGCTAAAAAATTCATTATTTTCTCTTTAGCCTCATCCATACCATAATGAGAATTTTTTAAAATAAGCTCAATTTCCTTTAAAGAATTTTGCATCTCAGTATTTTCATTCCAAGGTAAATCAAGCAACAACTCAATATAATTCCTAACAATATTGGCATCTGGAGAATTGGCATTTGTACGAGCCAACCTAGATATTTCTTTCTCAATTCTCAATTTAACATCTTGAGGAATATCCTTTAAATCCAACCTCTCAAGATAATCAGTCTCATCCCTACCTAACCTCTTTTGAATCTCCTTAACTTGTTCAGTTAAAAAATATTCTCGCTGTCCCTTATCAAGCTTAGATTTAACTTTAGTCTTAATATCTCTCTTAAGTATTAAAAGCTCAGTCTCAATATTCAAATTTACGATTAATTTCTCTATTCTCAACTTAACGTCTAATTCTTGTAAAAGTTCTACCTTAACTCTATATTCCAAATCCACATTAGAAGCTATAATATCAACAAGTTTAGACGGACTATCAAAAAAATTGCAACTCTCATCATCTTTGAATGTTTCGGGAGGCAAATAAGACTTATAAGTATCATACGTTTCTCTTAAAAATTTAGTATAAGCAAAAAGTTCACCATTAAATTCACATTTATCAGATATAAAATCAACTTTTGCCCTTAGATAATTATTTTTCTTCAAAACATTCTTAAGAACAACTCTATCTTGAAAATCAACTAAAATTTTTACTAAATTCTTAGTAACTTTTATAACCTGAATAATCTTTGAATAAATACCAACAGAATATAAATTATTCACATCAAGCTTGTCATCAACAGCATCAGGCTTAAGATCATTAACACAAAAAAATAAGATCAATCGATCTTCCAGCATAGACTGATATACCGCATTAATGGCAACATCATTATCAAGACTAACCCACAGAGTCATATGGGGAAAAAAAACATTTTGTTTTACAACAATAACTGGAAGGTCATCTTTTTTAGAACTAATTAGATTTAGAATTGATTTCATAAAGTTCTTTTGCCCAAGGCTTATTAACATGCCTTCCTGTTAAAACTAAGGGCGCAATATCAGCATTTAAAACAGAATCTTTAGTGACAATAACTTTTTTAATTTGTTTACTTGAAGGTATCTCAAACATCACATCTTTAAGTAATTCTTCTAAAATAGAACGCAAGCCCCTAGCACCCGTATTTTTAAGCATGGCTTCTTCTGCAATTGCACTAATCGCAGCCTTTTCAAATACAAGATCAACATTATCCATCTTAAACATATGACAATATTGCCTTACAATAGAATTTTCAGGCTCAACTAATATTTTAATTAAATCTTCTTTCTCTAATTTATCAAGATAAGAATGCACGGGAAGTCTACCTACAAATTCTGGAATAAGTCCAAATTTAATTAAATCTTCCATTTCTAAATATTTTAAAGAATTATCTACACCTGTATCTTTTCGACCTGAAGATGAAAATCCAATAAAAGTCTTATTAATTCTTTTCCTAATAATATTCTCAAGACCAACAAAGGCTCCACCACATATAAAGAGTATATTATGAGTATTAATTTCAATAGTATCTTCATAAGGATGCTTTCTACCACCCCTTGGTGGCACATTTGCAATAGTACCCTCAATTATCTTAAGCAAAGACTGCTGCACGCCTTCTCCAGATACATCTCTTGTAATTGACACATTTTCACCTTTCTTTGCAATCTTGTCTATCTCATCTATATAAATGATACCTCTTTCTGCAAAAGTCACATCTCCATTAGCAGCATGGATTAGTTTAAGTAAAATATTCTCAACATCCTCTCCCACATATCCAGCTTCAGTAAGCGTTGTAGCATCAGCAATTGCAAATGGAACATTCATCTCAGCTGCCAACTTTTTTGCAAGCAAAGTCTTACCACTACCAGTAGGTCCTACAAGTAGCACATTTGATTTCTCAAGTTCAACACCGCTATTATCTCTCTTATTTCCCTTAAAGATCCTTTTATAATGATTATAAACAGCAACAGACAATACTTTCTTAGCATCTTCTTGTCCAATAATATACTTATCTAAATGATTCTTAAGCTGCTTAGGGGTTGGAAGATTTCTTGGGGCCCTATTATTTGCTGGCTTGTCTGACTCTTCTTTAAAAAGATTATGACATATTTTTGAACATTCAAAACAAATGGCAACAGAATTTGCCGAAATAAGCTTACCTTCAGCCTCAGCGCTAGTACGACCACAGAATGAACATCCTTCAATTTTTTGACTTTTACTTCTTGCCATATAAATCTCACCTAAAATTCAAATTAATTTCTCACTAAAATGCCATCAATAATTCCATAACTTAAAGCATCTTTTGGCGTCATAAAATAATCTCTTTCAATATCAAGAGATAATTTTTCTTTAGGAACTCCTATTTTTTCAGACATAATATCTATTATCAACCTCTTAAGTCTTATAATTTCATTTGCTTGTATACTAATATCACTAGCTTGACCACCTATTCCACCCCAAGGTTGATGAATCATTATCCGTGAATACGACAATGACTCTCTTTTCCCCACAGTACCTCCTGCAAGCAAAAACGCAGCCATTGAAGCTGCCTGCCCAATACAAATCGTTCTTACATCTGGTTTGATATACTGCATAGTATCATAAATTGCAAGTCCTGCAGTAATACTACCTCCTGGAGAATTTATATAAACATATATATCCTTTTTAGAGTCTTCAGATTCCAAAAACAAAAGTTGAGCAATGATTGTATCCGCTCTTAGATCATTAATCTCTCCACTCAAAAAAATTATCCTATCTCTTAACAATCTTGAATATATATCAAACACACGTTCATAATTTCCAGTATGTTCCACAACAGTAGGCACTAAATTATGCATATATCCTCTTATCATCATTCACCTGTCTTATAATTAACAAAATCTCTAAAGGAAATTTTTTCAAGTCTAATCTCTACCACATCTTGCAAAATTTTTTCCTTAACTTTTTGTCTCTTAATTTCATCCTTTAAAAATCCAAATAAATTTCTTTCTTTATAAAATTTTTTAATCTCTTCAAGTGTCATTTTTGAATGTTCAGCCTGTTTAATAAGTTCATCCTCTAACTCAGCATCTGTAACTTCTCTTAAATCATTATCTACCATTTTTTGAAAAACCAATTTAGACTTTAATTTTTTAAGTACATTTTCCTTTAAAACATCACTAACACTCTCCAAATTTATAGAAGAATCACCCAATTGAGTAAGATTAATCTTATTTTGATGTGAAAATTCATTAATCACATTCTTTAATTCAGCCTCCAACATGACAGATGGTACCTCTATATTTAACCTCTCTGCGATATTATACAAGAATTTTGAAAATTTGAGAGATTCACTTCTTTCCTTAATGATTTTTAACATATTTTCTCTTATATATTCTCTAAGTTCTTCTAGAGTGTTTAAACTATCTCTAATATCTTTTGCAAAATCATCATCAAGTTCAGGGATATCACGTCTCTTGATTTCCTTAACAACTATTTTTAATCTCTTGAAGGTATTAGCAAGTTTACTAAATCTATAATCAACATCATAATTTTTCTCTATTATTTTCTCTTCATCCTTCTTCATCCCAATAATATCATCATCAAACCCATAATAATTATCAGACTCTCCAATAGTAAACACAAAATCTTGCCTTTTAGTTTCCAAAATCTCATTTAAAGAATCATCAAGTTCAACAAAATTTGCCCTAACAATACTACCTACTTTAACACTACCACTGTCTTCAACAAGCACTGAATTTTCAAGTTGTAATAATTTAAGTTCATCTTCCACATCCGAATCAGAAACAGTAACTTCTGGTATTTCTACTTTAAAATCTGACTCTGATATATCAGAAATTTCAAATTCAGGATAAGCTTCGTAAACAAAAGTAAACTCAAAATCTTTATCAAAATCTATTTCTAATTTTTCATCTAATATTTTAGGAACAGCACAACTTAATGGCTTATAAGTTGCACACCCAAAGAATTCCTCCAAAGATTTATTCACCAACTTTTCTATAGTAAGAGCCCTTATATTATCAGAATACTTGCCTTCAATAACACTAAAAGGAACCATACCAACCCGAAATCCTTTAATCTTAAGACGAGAAGAATAATCTTTTAAAATTTCATTGTACTTATTCTTAACAAATTCTTTTGAAATTTTAATAACAGCCTGAACCTTAGAACCAGGCATTAATTTTACATCATTATCTAATATCACACTATTCCTCTAATTAAAATAGATTAACACTAATAATTTATAAATTTAAGCGAAAGACGGGATTTGAACCCGCGACTTTCACCTTGGCAAGGTGACACTCTACCCCTGAGTTACTTTCGCATTTTTTGCAGAAGGTGGGACTTGAACCCACATGCCTAAGGCACTAGATCCTAAGTCTAGCGTGTCTGCCAGTTTCACCACTCCTGCATACCTTAGGTAGTATACAAAACTTAAAAAGCTTTTGCAAGTACAAAAACAACACTTCACACCCAGCAGGGATCGAACCTGCAACCTTTGGATTCGAAGTCCAACGCTCTATCCAATTGAGCTATAGGTGTACCTAACAAAAATAAAAGGTGATTGACGGGATTTGAACCCGCGACACCCGGAACCACAACCCGGTGCTCTAACCAACTGAGCTACAACCACCAATCACTCAATTACACGCAAATTTCATTTTATATATATTCAAAGAGTAAGTCAACTAAAACATACATTCAACACAAAATAATATGAAAAATATATAACTACAAAATTTCTAAACTTCTCTTTAAAAAATCATAAACTCTAACAACTGAAGCAATATCAACACGTTCTCTTGGTGTATGAGGAAAGTTGATCCAAGGCCCAACTGTAACTGCATCTATCCCGCCAAGCTTTGCAGATATTACTCCAGTCTCAAGACCAGCATGAATCATTACAATCTTAGCTTCCTTCGAATACATATCCCTATATACATTTTTCAGATGATTTAACAATTCACTATGCTTTGATGGTTGCCAAGCAGGATAATCATAAATTATTTTCAAATTAGCACCCGAAAGATTGCCAATAGCCTTTAAATGACAATAAATATATTCCTTTTGAATATCCAAGAAAGATCTTATTGTAAATGCAAATTGATATTCATTACCAACCCTCAAAAGACTAGCAAAATTTAAAGACGTGTCAATAAGTTTTTCACCATAGTCTCTAACTTTTTGGACTCCATTCAAAAATGCCATTCCCATATCTAAAAGTTTACACTGATCTACATCATCCAAAACATCACCAGAAAAATCAACTCTCTTTAAAATAATCTCAAAATCAGTCTCAAATTCATGCATTTTCTGAAAATTACATCTAAATAATTCTAATTCTCTTTCTAAAAAGGAATAATATTCATCTTCAATTAATATTAAAACCTTTGATTCCCTAGGAATGGCATTGCTTTTATCTCCACCAGATATATGTCCAATCTCAAATTCTATTTTTGTCCTAAGTATATTTAAAGCAAAAAAAATTAATTTCAAAGAATTTGCCAAATCAATATGAATGTCAGCACCAGAATGGCCTCCTTGAAGACCTGTAAATAAGATCTCAACGCATGTTTTTTTCCTACATTTTCTATATTTTGGCTCAAAATTAACATGAACAAGTCTAGAACCAGCACATCCAACTAAAAAATAGCCTTCCTCTTCTCCATCAAGATTAATTAACATTTTACCACTACACAAATTAGGATCAAGTCCAACAGCACCTATTAAGCCTATCTCCTCATCAACAGTAAAAAGGAGTTCTAAAGCAGGATGTTTAAAAGCAAGAGACTCACTCATAATAGCAAGCATCATTGCAACCCCAATTCCATCGTCAGCACCAAGAGTAGTACCCGATGCAACAAAATATCCATTATCTTCAATAACCCTAATAGAATCTTTTGAAAAATCATGCATAACAAATTCATCTTTTTCGCAAACCATATCTGTATGAGCCTGCAAAATAACAGGTGAAATGTTATCGCATCCATTAGCATTAATATTAACTACAATATTCCCAACGCTGTCTTCTTTAAAAGAAAATCCAAATTTTTTAGCTTCTTCTTTAATAAAATCACTAATACCTTTCAGATTTTTTGAACATCTAGGAATCTGAGATATCTGTTTAAAATAACGTATGACAATATTCTCCATCCATAATCTCCAATAAATATTAAAATAAAATCAAAATTTAAAATTAAGACTAAACATAACTACCACATATTAAATATAACACAATTTAAAAAATTAATTTTAAATAAAAAAAAATATCAAAATTAATATGTAAGTTTACTTTGTTCATACAAAAAAACTAAAAAACTCTAACACCATCTGGATATTCAACAACAACCTTAAAATTTTCAGGATAAGCAAAAATCTTTCTGGATTTAGACTGAGCAAAATCCTGAGCCAAAATTGGAATACCATGCTTAGTCAAGGCATCAACTGCAAATGATGAATTCTCAGCACCCACCTGCATCATCCCACTGGCCATAAAATTAGCACCTCCAAAAAGCTTAGCTTTAAGATTACTCTTTGATGCGCCATTTTGCATCATAGCATCAATTAACATAGGAATAGCATAAACACCATATCTACCCCTTTTATCATGATCTACAGCCGAATCGGATTTCACAAGTACATAATGATTTGCACCTATAAGTTTACGCAATCCATCATAAAGCACAACAGAAACACAAGATCCAAGTATCGTAGATATAACCCTATCATTTGATACAAAAGCCTCACCTGGAACTATGATTGTAACATCTCTCTTCAATTTAAAATTAAAATGATTTAACATAAAATTAATTACTCTCTTTAAAAATTTTTATAAAACCACATAATTACCATCAAATGGTCTGGTCTAGCTCTTAAACACAATTAAACAAATAAATTTAGAATTTAGAATATAAAAACATGCAAAAATCAGTCCTCCAAATCTTTCATTAGTTTTAAATGTAGCATTTAATAATTTTCATGCTAGATCTTATTATTAAATCATTATCTCTTGAAAAGATATTCCAAATCTATTTTAAAGAAAAAACAATTCATAGCTTTTCATTATAGCTCCTTTCCTTTACTTTTGCCAATGCAAATAGAGTTAGAATAATTACTAAATCCATACTCAAATAATTTTTGTGCAATCAATGCACGTCTCTTCTTTCCAGCATTATCAACGCCCTTATCAACTCCCAAGATCACTGATATTAGTCTTACATTACCTTTTTTAGCTGTAGCAACCAAATTTAAACCAGATGTCCCAATATAACCTGTTTTTAATCCGTCAGCATAAGGATAATTAAATATCAAAATATTTTTATTCTCGTGTTTAAAATTTAACAACTTTGAAAAAGAAGTACTGCCTAAATTTTCAGGTTTTGGATAAACAAAATCCTTAAGAGAATGTATCTTAAGCATAAATTCAAATTTATCTATGTAAATTTTTGCAAATAATGCCATTTCTAATGCCGTAATTTTATTGTCCTTACTATAACCCGATGTATCAACAAAATTTGTATTGACAAATCCCAATTTTAAAATATTGCTATTCATTAAATTAATAAAATTGCTTAAATCTTTGCCAGCTATAAATTCAGCAATTGCAATAGCAGCATCATTACCCGAAGAAATTATAAGGCCTTTAAGCAATTCTTTAAAAGTTACTTTATGGCCTTCTTCCAAAAACATCAATGAAGAATCCAAAGGCAAATTATAATACGATGCAGAACTACTAATAGGGACAATGGTATTTAAATCCATATTTTTCTTTTGCAGCGCAACTAAAGCAGTATAAATAGTAACAAGCTTAGTAAGTGATGCTGGAGGAAAAACCAAATTTGGATTTTTAGAATAAATAATACATTCGGTATTATAATCAAGCAAAACAACCGACTTAACATTTGATGTTATTTTTTCAACTTCTAACAAATTCAATGAAAATAATTCATGCGCACCAAATAAAATAAAAATACCTAGAATAATCGAAATAACTTTCATACAATAAACATTGTATATTATTGTATGAAAATTTGTTATAAAATAAATGGTAAATATAAAAAGGAGCTCACATCTTATTATGAACTTATACGATTTCATTAAAGCCTTAATTCCAATTATAATGATTATCATCGGACTTGGAATAATAAAAAAACCAGCCTGTTATGTAATACCAATATGTTTAATAGCCACTATAATAATAGTCTTATTTGACAAAAATCTAGGTATAGCCAATACGGGCCTTGCAATCCTTGAAGGAACAATAATGGGAATATGGCCAATAATTATTGTAATAATAGCTGCTATATTCACATATAAAATGACTGAAAGTCAAGATGACATGAAAATTATAAAAGCAATGTTATCAAATGTATCTTCCGATAGGCGAATAATCGTTTTGCTTGTAACATGGGGATTTGGCAACTTCTTAGAAGGAGTTGCAGGATATGGAACTGCTGTTGCAATTCCTGTATCAATATTAATAGCAATGGGATTTGAACCATTTTTTGCATGTCTTTTATGTTTAATCATGGACACATCCTCAACTGCCTATGGTTCGGTAGGAATTCCGATAATATCTCTAGCACAAGCAACAGGATTAGACGTTAAGATGTTATCATACGACATCTCTTTACAATTAATAGTTCCAACACTTTTGATACCATTTATATTAGTCATTCTTGTAGGAGACGGAATTAAAAGCCTTAAAGGAGGAATGTTTATACTCACACTCCTATCTGGCGCATCGATTGCAATATCACAAGTTTATGTTTCAAAAATCCTAGGCCCAGAACTTCCTGCAATAATTGGCAGCATACCGGCAATGGCAATAACAATAATTTATGCAAAATTCTTTGACAAAACAAATACAAATTGCAATAAAATAAAAGTATCGGCAATGCAAGGATTTCTTGCATGCATGCCTTATATTTTAATAGTATCACTCATAATAATTGTCTCCCCGCTTTTTCATGGAATAAATAAATATCTCTCAGGCTTTAAAACAATTATTACAATTTATCCAGAAGCAAATCCAATACAGTTTAAATGGTTAACCTCACCAGGTCCTATAATTATTCTTGCAACGATAATATCTTATTCAATAAGAGGTGTTCCTATAATTAATCAAGCAAAAATATTCCTACTTACAATAAAAAAATTGGCACTCTCTTCATTTGTAATCATTTGCATAGTATCAATATCAAGACTAATGACACATAGTGGTATGATCAAAGATCTTGCAGACGGAATATCAACACTTACAGGTACATTATACCCATTATTTAGCCCATTAATTGGCGCGCTTGGAACCTTTTTAACAGGAAGTGATACCGTTTCAAATGTTCTATTTGGACCACTACAAACACAAATTGCAACAAATATTGACGTCAATCCATACTGGCTATCAGCTGCAAATACAACAGGAGCAACAGGAGGTAAAATGATCTCACCTCAAAACATCACAATAGCAACAACAACTGCAGGACTGATTGGACAAGAAGGAAAATTACTATCTAAAACCATTGTATATGCCATTGGATACATTGTGATATCAGGCTTATTAGTTTATTTTTTATTGTAAACAAATAATAAATCTAAATATTTAATAGATATTAATAAATAAGACTAACAATTAACTTGTTGGTCTTATTTAAAGATAATCTATATACAACCTAAAATCACTTGAATTTTTATCTAAGAATTAATATCATAAAATCATCAACACCTAAAAAATATGTAATTATTAAAGCTTCTAACGAAGTCGCAAATCTTATAACAAAGGAGATATCACAATGAAAAGAACAATAACAAAAGTTCTCATAATGCTATTAAGTAATATAATGATCTTTGCAGCAGATAATGATACTAACGATACGGGCAATGCAACTATAAATAATAATAACAACACAAACTCAGGAATTCCCATTAAATTAACATTTGCCAATAGCAGCCAATTTAGATTTGATATGGATGAATTAGTTCCTGGTTTGGAAAACAAACTTGATTTAAGCATCAATATTACACCATTTATAACTACAAAAGAAGTGGGCAAAAATGATCCCTTATCGGGTTACGTTAAGATAGAAGACTTAACCTTAAAAGCTAAAGGACGAAATGATGCTCCAATACAATTTCATGTAGAAAACATCATAGCACAAATTAATATGTATGATTTTTACCTTAAATTGGAATCAATGACTGATTTCAATTTTAATCAAGAATCATTATTTAGTTTTGCACCAATGAGTAAAATTTCAAGCAAATATTACGGTTTTCCAAGTAATGACGATGCTACAAGAAGAACAATTCTTGCACGAAGTACAGCAAAAAAAATAGGTACACTTCAATTTGGATACAATCTCCCATCACAATTAGAAGTGATACTATCAATTGGAGCAACAGGAACAGGAAACAGAAATAATACAAAAAATAATGATGATTCTGATGAGGATAAAAAAAAGAAAGACGAAGCTCCTTATAACAATACTTACAAAGGCATGCTATATGGAACCCAAGTTACATGGACGCCAATAAAAAACGAACTAACACAATATAACTCAAACGTTATTGTAGAAACTCCACTTGAAATAAATTTTGGAATATCAGGAGCAATTGGAAATTCAACATTCAATAATTCATCAATAACATATGGACTTAAAGATGAATCTATTATCAATTCGGATCTTGTAAGCCCAACTTTATCAAACGCATCCATAATCACTTCCATTGGACTTCTTTACAAGATTGGCCTTACAAAAATCAATGATAAAAACGCTTATCTGGTACTAAAAGCCGGTTCTGATTTTGGAATAGACCCATTTGCAAGCGATTTTTCTATACTTGGACACATATCTAAAAAAGCAAATACAAATAATAATCAATTCGACCCAACAACCAATGCTCTTAACTTTAATAAACAGCAAAGCACAAATTTTGCATTCTCTATGGGAGCTGGTATAGGTTTAGCTTGGAATACAGATGACGGAGAAAAAGAATCGTGGTCAATTAGTGGAAAAAAATCTTATAATAAACGAATATTTGGATCACAAGACAAAAAATCCGGTATTGGACTTGGAATTACCTATGGAAAAAATTTATATAAGCCTAAATCTACAAACACATTATTGCAAGACATTGCCACAAAATCATTCCAAACATTTAATGCCGAGCTTTCAACTTATGAAGATGGCAAAAAAGGTATTATTCCCGGTCTTGGATGGATAGCTTCAATAGGAATTTATGATCTCTTAAGAGAAAAACCTAAATCAGATAACATAATAGCAGTTTTCAAACAAAGCACTGCTACCACTACCAACACTAATGCCGCTACTACTAATTCCAATACTCCATTTATCGGAGCAACTCAATTAGGAGCCGCATTATACATTGACTACGCAATACCTTTAGAATCCATATCATCAAAGACATATATCACTCCATATATGGGTACTCACATATTACAATCTCTTTATGAGCCAAATCACAATCTATATCTAAAAGCTGGGATAGAATTTGAAAACCTTATTAAGTTAACAAAAATAACTATTGGATGGGATTCAAACAATATTCTTTCATCTCAAGATCAAAAGGGAAGTGTATTTATTACAGTCAAAATAGCTATCTAATAATTACTTATAAATAAATAAAATAAGAAATAAGAAAATAGACACAAAATTGTTTAAAGAGCAGATTTGCTCTTTAAACAATTTTACATATAACATTAACATTCAAATGATTATATAAATTGCTATATTTAAGCAACTAATTTTTATTTTAAATTTCTTTCTTTAGAGATTCTCTCATAAGCATCCTGAATCTTAATAAATTTTTCACTTGCCTCTTTTTGTTTAATAGGATCATTTGCAAATTTATCTGGATGGTATTTTATAACCAATTTTTTATAGGCTCTCTTTATATCATCATCACTAGCATCATACTTTAAACCTAATATTTCATAAGGATTAACAATCTTTATATTAACATTTTTATAAGAATCATGACTTTCAAAATCAAGTTCAAGAAATGAAATAACATATAGAATAAATTTATCACCTTCTGGATTCTTATACCGAGCCAAATTATTGATTTCTTTCAAAACGGAAACAAGCCATACAAAAAGATCTTTATGTTGAAAATATCCAAGTTTCAGCGTATACAATATCTTATCTGCATTCCTGTTCTGTGTCACATAAAAATGAAATATATTATAAAGTTCACTCTTATGTCTCTCAGATAAATTTAATGAAGTAATTATAAAATTAATATAATTTAATTGCTCACCAGTCATCGATCCCAAAATAGAAATCAACTTAGCCATCAATAAAAATGACAATTTATAAAACTCAAATTCCCTTGACTTAGAATAAAAATAATCCCTTGTTGTATATACCCTAAACCCACCTAAAATACTAGAAATCACAAAAAATATAAAAAATATAAAAAATATACTTAAAATAAAAGGACTAAAAATTAAAATAAATGGTAACAACAAAAAGATAATCTGAAACAAATTAGACACTTAAATAAACAACCTACAAATTAAAATCAGGGCATATCAAAACTAGTAATAAACTTTATAACTTCTTGTTTTATCTTCTTAAGTTCATCAACAGATTTCGTCTTTAAAGCTCTAATAATAAAATGAGCCACTTTAATAGAATCATCTCTCTTTAAGCCTCGTGAAGTAATAGCAGGAGCACCAATTCGAATTCCAGACGCCACAGAAGGATTTTGAGAATCAAAAGGAATTGCATTTTTATTAAGTATAATATTCACACTCTCAAGAACCTTTTCAGCATCAGCTCCCGTAATACCCAAATTACCAAGATCAACTAAAAACAAATGATTATCTGTACCACCACTAACTATTCTAAAACCTTCTGACATAAAGTACTCAGCCATCGCTTTGGTATTCTCTATAACCCTAGAAATATAATCTTTAAAGTCTGTCTTTAATGCTTCTCTGAAAGCCACTGCTTTACCTGCAACAACATGCATTAAAGGTCCACCCTGAGTTCCAGGAAAAACGCAAGAGTTAACAGCTGCTTCCAATGTTCTCTCCCTATTATTATAATTGACCATCATATCAAATTCTCTACCTGCAAGAATCAAGCCTCCTCTAGGCCCTCTTAAAGTTTTATGAGTAGTGCTTGTAGTTAAATGTGCAACATCAATAGGAGAATTATGAAAACCCGTAGCAATAAGACCTGCTGTATGAGCAATATCACATAAAAGATAAGCTGAAACTTCATCTGCTATTTCACGAAATTTTTTAAAATCAATTTCCCTTGAATAAGAAGATGCACCAGCAATTATCAAATTTGGCCTACACTCTTTAGCTATTCTTTTAACATCATCATAATCAATCATCTCAGATTCCCTTGAAACACCATAAGAATATGCATCAAAAAACATACCAGAAAAACTAACCTTACTACCATGTGTCAAATGACCACCATGTGATAATTCCATCCCAAGAATTCTATCTCCAGGTTTAATAAGTGACATTATAGCAGCCATATTAGCTTGCGAACCACTATGAGGCTGCACATTGGCATAACTTGCACCAAACAACTCCATAGCTCGTGATATAGCCAAATTTTCAATATCATCAACAACAAAACATCCACCATAGTATCTTCTTGCAGGATACCCCTCGGCATATTTATTGGTCAAAATACTTCCAACAGCCTGCCTTACATCTGATGAGACAAAATTTTCCGAAGCAATCAACTCAATATTTTCTCTCTCTCTTTTAGCTTCCCTCTCAATTAAATCAAACAGAACGCTATCTGTCATTATTATTTTCCTCCAAAGTAATTTTATAATCCAAAGAATAATTATTCTTTGTTAAACTTTTATATTTAAACAATAGCAAATCAATATATTCATCAAATAATGAATTTCCATCATAATCTTCTCTATATCCATAATGAATATAATTTTCTGACATATTCAAAAAATAATTAGAGCTATCTTTAAATAATACTGCATTTACTATATCAAAATAAATAAAACCAATACGCTCTAAGAAAAATTCACACCAAATATGTTTCCGAAGACTAGAAGATGAATTATCAAAATAAAATCCAATAGCATTTCTTAAAGGTATATTATGTCGCAAAAACAATAAATTTGTAAGCAAAATCAAATTATCAACTGAAATTTTTTTCATCTTAATAGACTCATCCAAAGTCAAATCATTATCTACAAGTGTAAAATGTGATACCAAAGCATCAATAATAGATTTTGCCAACTCATAAGCTGAATCTTTATTATTGACATTCAAATTAATTGAATTTAAATCAAGTAAATCATAAGACAAATAATGATTCCTTTTATCTAAAACATAAGTTTTAAATTCAGGTATATCAACATCTGTATTTACCTTAATATCCTTCAAGACTTTTACATCAAAGATGTCTAAATTCAATTGAAAAGTCTCAACTTCAAATTTGAAATTATATTTATTTGATTTTAAATTTTTAAAAAATAAATTATCCACATCCAATAAGGTTCCATTATTATATGAAGATTGAATTTTTTGTCTTTCATTTTCAACTGGACTTAAATAAAAAACATTAAAATTAATGTCACCTAATGTTACATTAGAATTAGCATTTTTGTCCTTTAAAAAATAAATTTCATGTGCTATTTTAAAATTTCTGCCCTTCTTCAAATTCCATGAAAAAAAATTTTCCTCAAACTTAAAAGAAAGTTTATTGCTCCTAAGTCCATCAACAACCACAAAGACTTCTCCACCAATATGCAAAGTTTTAGGAGGAATAAATTGTATTTCCCCTTCAGTAAAATTCAATATATCTTTAGTAGGAACCTTATAAAGTTCATGTTTAGTCTGAATAAATATTTCAATGCTATTAGAATCTGATATTAAATTTTCACCTCTCAATACAACAGGAATATTGGTCATTAAAACCAAATTTTGTGCAGAAAAAAGAAAAGGACTATCTCCTCTCTCAAGTTTTATTGGAACTTGTCTACTAATAACAAGAAAAAGCTCATTACTAATACCTTGATCATTTTTTACAAAAACAAGACCCGAATTAATTTCATTTGTAATTTTAAAAACTACTTTTTCATTACTCCAACTAATAATACTACTTTTCATTAAATAATAATCATTAATATTAATCTCCCCAACCTTATCACCCAAATTACGTCCTTTAATTATAATCACATCTTCATGAGAAGCAGGCATCGGTGAGATTTCATAAATTGTAGGCTTTAGATAAAATAAAAATCCAGAAAAAATAAATAAGCTCAAAAAAATTAAAAAAACAAAACTTAAAATGAAATATTGCCCCTTAATAAATACTGCCAAAAACTACCCTCTTTTAACTTTAGTACCCTCTTCAGTATCAATTAATATAAAACCTTGAGAACGACAATATTCTCTAATCTCATCAGCACGTTTAAAGTCTTTTCTTAATTTGGCAAGTCGTCTCTCTTCAATCAAAGAATTAATAGCATCATCAACAATTACGCTCTTCCTATTTTCAATTTCTCTTAAAATTTCTTCTCTTAAGTTTAGAGATAAAACCTCATCAAATTTAAATGCAAGTCTAAGTTTTACAAGAGCATCTAAACTATCATCTCGCAAAATATCCCAAAGCAAAGCCAATACTTGAGGAATATTTAAATCAAAAGCTATTTTTTCTAAAAAACTATTGTAATATTGACTGTTCAACACAGAATCAAAATCAGAATCAATATCCACATCAATTTGATTAAGTAAATTAATGTCACATTGATTTAATGAAGAATAGTAAGATGCCAATTTAATGATCATATTTTCTCTAGCTACTTTGCAAGCTTTCAAATTATTAAATGTAAATTTCAGTTGTGTTCTATAATGTGCAGTTAAACAAAAATATCTAAAATCTAAAGGTAAAAAACCCTCATCTTCCAAATCTTTGATAGTAATAAAATTATTATTTGATTTTGACATTTTTTCATTTTCCATAATCAAAAACTCACTATGAACAAACGTGTCACACCAAATTTCACCCAAATAAGATTCTACTATAGCTATTTCATTTATATGATGAACTCCAATATGATCAATTCCTCCCAAATGGATATTGAGAGTATTTTTAAAATAATCCAGATTCATCGTTGCACATTCTAAATGCCAGCTTGGATAACCAAACCCCCAAGGAGAATCCCACTTCATCTCTTGATTTTTAAATTTTGAATTTGTAAACCATAAAACAAAATCTGATTTATTCCTTTTTGATAGATCCATCTCAACTCTGGAAATAGAATGTTCATCAGCATTATTCGGATTAATACCAGCCATCTGTCCGTAATTTTTAAAACGCGAAGTATCAAAATAAACATTACCATTTACAAAATAAGTAAATCCCTTTTGCTCAAGAATTCTAACCACCTCTATCATACTTGCAATATATTCACTTGCAATTAGTACTTTATCAGGACACACAATATTTAATTTTCTACAATCACAAAAAAAAGCTTTAGTAAAAAATTTGCCAATCTCATAAACCGTAAGACCTCTTTCTTTTGCAGCCTTTACTACCTTATCTTCTCCATCATCAAAATCACCCGTCAAGTGCCCAATATCTGTAATATTCATTGCATAATTAACATTATACCCAAACAACTTTAAAGACTTAATAAGAAGATCTTCAAAAATATAAGTCCTAAGGTTGCCTATATGGGCATAATTATAAACAGTAGGACCACAAGCATAAACCTTAGTTTCACTTAAATTTTTTATTTCAGACAAACGTTTTGTTTTTGTATTATACAATCTAATAAGCATATATACCGTAAAAAATTAATCCTAAAAATCAAAAATATTCTAACAAAATTAAAATTAACACAATCCCTATATAATTTATTATACAAGTCTATTATATTTAAAACAATTTAACAAATTTAGATAGCAATTGATACATATACATCAGATCTCAAATATAATCCTCATTTGAAAAAAGTAATAATCCAATATAAAATGAAAAAATATGTTAAAAAATACAAATAATTTTCTTACAAAGATCAATCTTCAGCCTCAAATGACAAATCTTGCCAATTACACAACTTATAAAATAGGAGGTATTTCTAAATTATTCTTAGCTCCCAAAACAATCAAAGATGCAGAACACATATTTAAAACAGCAATAGAAGAAAAAGTCAAAATATTTATCTTAGGAGGAGGTTCAAATCTGCTAATAAATGATGAGGGAGAAATTGATTTTCCCATTATTTATACTGGAAATCTAAATAAAATTGAAATACAAGACAATCAAATTACTGCAGAATGTGGAACCAAGTTTAACGATCTATGTAATTTTGCACTACAAAACGAATTAAGTGGATTAGAATTTATATATGGACTTCCTGGAACACTTGGAGGTGCAATTTGGATGAATGCCAGATGTTTTGGAAGTGAAATTTCTGAAATATTAGATAAAATTGTTTTTGTTGATGAGAATGGAAATCTTATATGCAAAAAATTTGATAAAAATGAGTTTGCATACAAAATTTCGCCCTTTCAAAATCGACATACTGTAATATTAAAAGCAACGCTAAATTTGAAGAGAGGTAATAAAAAACACATTGCAGAAATCATGAACCGGAATAAGCAAACTAGAATAGATAAAGGACATTACCTATTTCCAAGTAGTGGAAGCACATTTAAAAATAACAAAAATTTTTTGAAACCCACTGGACAAATAATTGAAGAATGCAATTTAAAAGGACTTCAAAGTGGAGGAGCAACAGTATCACATTACCATGGCAATTTTATTATTAACAATAATAATGCCAGCGCTCAAAATGTCAAAACCCTTATTGACAGAGTAAAAACCATAGTCAAAATAAACACAGGATTGTTACTTGAAGAAGAAGTACTATACATAGGATTTGATGACAAAAAATAAATTATATATCCCCAAATTCGCTAATTATATCCTCAATAACATTTTTCATCTTGGCAACCTTTTCCCTGCACTCATTAACCAAAATTATATGTTCACGCAAAGGTTCTAATGCATCAAAACTCATTTTAGAAACTTCAAATTCACTCAAATCACTATTTAAATTATGAAACTTACCACTAACAACAAAATAACTATTAAATATCTCTTTACACATATTCTTAGCGTCTTTAATCCTAATATCATGAGATAAATAGTGCTCTTTAAATTCAGCTATTTCTTTTACATGTTTAGCAAGAGTAACACTAATTCTCTCATGCTGCATAGAATTATTATTAATATTACCCTGAATATCAATAAAATCTTTATAAATAGAATCAATTCCTGAACTTATAACTGAAATAATATTATTAACCTTTTTAAGCTCATCTTTAATGGTTGTAGAATACTTGCCAGAATTAATAGCAAGTTTTCTAATTTCTTCTGCAACAACAGAAAAGCTTTTACCAGCATCCCCTGCTTTAGCTGCTTCAATAGCTGCATTCATTGCAAGCATATTAGTCTGAGCTGATATTAATACTAAAAGCTTATTTGCACTTTGAAGATTATTAGTTTGAGATAAAAGTTCAGAAAAATTTTTATTTACATTTTCAAAAACAGAATTAAGTTCAACAACTTTATCCTTTACACTATCAATACTTGTAGAGTTTAACATTACAACTTTATTAAAAACTTCTAAATTTTTATCTATTCCATAAAAAGCATTAGTATTCTCTTCAAATCTACAAGAAATGTCTAATATATTTTTATTATGCTCAGTAATTGGATTAGATATTGATTCAAAATCTTTTGAAATATTCATGATTGATTTTTCAAATTTAGAAAAAGCATCCCCTATTCCATCATAAGTAGCAAGACTATTACGTACCCTCTCCATGTTTTCTTCTGGTATACTCATTTCAGTTAGGTAATGTCTCAATTTTTGTACATAAGATTTAACATTATCAATGATATTATTAGTCTTGAAAAACAAATTTTCAAATTCAGCATTAATATGAGAAAAAATAAAAGACTTATATCCAACTTCTAAAGGAGAATCAAAATTTAAAATATCTTCTCTCCCCTTTTTATGCTCCATTAACACTTTAAAATCTCTAAAAAAGGGCAAAATAAAACCATTAAAGAGATAAAATACGATAAGATAAGCAAAAAATATAAAGCCTAAGAAAAATATTGCATTTGACTGAAATTGAAAAGGAATATAATTCATATTAAGAACAATACCCTGCACTCCATGCCCAGAAATCTGAGAAGTACTCAAAACATAAGAAGAGGTATCATGCGTTAAAATCTCTTTAGAAAGATTAGGATTATCTTTAACACGTTCTATCACACTACTAAGCACACTATTTGCATAATTTTCTGAAAAATTTTTAATATGCAAATCATCAAAATTTAACAATAAAGGCTGAAACTCTCTATCAACCATAAAAAACTCATAATTTTTATTGCTAAACTTAAGATAAGAACTAAATTGATTTGAAATATCAATAAACACATTGTCAAAACAAACAAAAAAACAGATTATACCTAATACCACATGATTATCATTAGTAACTGGCATACTTACAACAGAATAAAGCTTATTTTTAACTCTCTTATAACCTGAATAATATACATTACTCCCCTTTACAGGTACAGAATAAATTGGATTCTCAATAATGTTATTTATATCTAAGAATGAAAAATTTTTATTTGAAATTAAAACATTCTTTTCAACAGGAATATAAAAAACACCCTCTAAAGAATCAGCCTCAAGGGGAATATGTTGAAAAATTTTGCTTACAGCATTAAATCCTTTAGAACTCAAAAAAAGAGCAATACTCGTGTTTAAATCCATAAATCTTAAATCAATGCTTGAAACAAAATTATTTGACACCTCAAGCAGTACATTCAAAACATTATTATCATGAATTAAATTTTTTAAAACATTAACAGCAGCATCATATTTTTTCTTTATTTGAAAATTCACATTACGTGAAAAAAGTTTAAAATCAGTATCAACACGATCCAAATATGCATTTTTATAATTCAAATAAGCTTGACTTAAAAACACAAAACTAAAGCAAATAAAAATAAAAAGTATCAAACAGAGAAATAATCTAATATTTTTTATTTTAACATTTACCAAATTTTCATTCATAAAAGACATTCTCCAAAATTTAATCCCTAAAAATAAAGTTTCAAGCTACAATAACGAATTATAGTATAATATAAATAATTAATAAATATTCAAAAAAATATACATTTACTATCTAATATTATGTATATAATTATATAATAAAACATATATAATACTATGTTAGTTAAGACATTTTGTAAAAAGTTTTGTGAGGCCTTAAATGAAAAGAAATCATTCCAGTTCCACTC
Source organism: Borrelia persica No12 (assembly GCF_000500045.1). Classification (GTDB taxonomy): domain Bacteria; phylum Spirochaetota; class Spirochaetia; order Borreliales; family Borreliaceae; genus Borrelia; species Borrelia persica. Next base: position 299,480 of record NZ_AYOT01000146.1, read on the forward strand.
TCTTTTATAAATTTAATATTGTCATCGTAATTTACACAATAATTATTGCAATGACTATTTTTATATTACTAGATCGCGGATATAGAAAAATACTAACAAAAGAACTTCAAAATTTTACAAAATTTGTCAATAACATAATGATCAAAAGTTTCTCTAGAGATACAAGAAACATGTTAATAGCTATTGACAACTTTGCAAAATATCACAATCAAAATATAAACAAACCAAAAAATGAACGTTTCAAAAATATAATATCTCTTGAAGAGTTAAATGCATTCCCATCATATATAAAAATATTAGAATACGCAGATAAAAACGGAAAAATATTGTATTCAAGTGATGCGAGAAGACTTAATACTTACATAAGCTTACAAGAAATTGAAACGGCAAACAAAACAAACGGTTATCATACACTTACACTAAACCAAGATCTAATAATAATAAATAACAGATACTACATACCAATGTTATATCAACTTCCTCAACAAGAACAAAATGATCTATATGAAACAAACAATGAAAACATAAAATCAAAACAAGACATAAGAATAGATCATACTGGATACATTGTTTTGTATGTAGACATACTAGAACAAATTAAACAACTAAGAAACAATATATTTATGCTATTAGAGAGATCCCTACTAGATAAAAGCAATCACCACAAAAGCTCCCACTACTTTAATATATATGCAATTAACAATCAAGGAGACGTTTTTGGTGACAAAGACGAAGATACACTCAAGCCCATCAAATTATCAATCAATAATCTACTTAAAAACAACACAAACATGACAACTCCATTACTTAATGCAATAACTCAAAGAAAAAGCAACTATAATATTAGTCATAATAACAACATAATATCTATAACAAGACTTACATCTTCATCTTGGTATTTGGCAATACAAATGAATCATAACAATATATTTTCAAACGAACTTCACAACATCAAATTAATGTCAATATCAATAATAATCTTACTTGTAATAATATTCATATTAATTATGATAATTACAATCAGGAAACTAATAATATCAAAAATAGAAAAACTCAATGATATTATTCCAAAAGTTAAAGAAGGGGATTTAACTGTTAAAATTAGCTCGCAAGGAAAAGATTCAATCAGTGCAACCATAAATCACTTTGGATATTTCATTGAAAACTTAAAAAATGTAATAAATTCACTACAAGGCAGGGTAAAACTGTTAAAAGATAATGGTGATTTACTATTTAACGAAATAAATAAAGCCTATGATACAATAACAAACTCAAATAAATATATAGAAAAAACACAGGGAGAAATCGAAAAACAAGTTGAATTTATATCAAATACAACAAATACAATCGAAAACTTGTCTAAAAACATTGCATCACTTGACAACTCAATTGAAACCCAGGCTGCAAGTGTTGAAGAATCATCTTCAGCCATTGAAGAAATGATAGGAAGCATACAATCAGTTACAGAAATAACACAAAAAGCTGCAAAAAGCACAGAAGAACTTAAAGCCTTTTCTGATGATGGAAGAAAAAAACAAGAAGAAATTATCATGCAAATTAAAGATATTTATAAAAATTCAACAAGACTACAAGAAGCCAATGCATTAATATCGTCTATTGCTAGTCAAACAAACTTATTATCCATGAATGCCGCTATTGAGGCATCTCATGCTGGAGAAGCTGGCAAAGGTTTTGCAATTGTCGCAGAAGAGATAAAAGACCTTGCAGAACAAGTAACTTCACAATCAGAATCAGTTGCAGCATCAATAAATGAAATAATGGACTCCATCAATCAAACAGTAAAAACATCAGAACTAACAAATAAGGCTTTCAATCAAATATTTAATTCAATAAATCTAGTGGTCCAAGTTATAGAAGAAATAAATCATACCATGCAAGAACAATCAATTGGTAGCCAAGAAATTTTAAAAGCTCTAAACACAATGAGAGAAATAACATATGAAGTAAAAATAGGCTCAAATGAAATGTTTAGAGGAAATAAAGAAATAATCAATACAGTATCTGTCTTAGAAGAAATTAATATTACTGTTTCAAACTCAATGAAAGGACTCAAAGAAGAGATCAAAAAACTAATAGAAGCCATTGAAAGCATTAAAACCTTTGGAACAACAAACTCAAATCATATTACAGAAATCAGCACAGATACAAATCAATTTAAAACAAAATAACTTAAGGTAAATCTTATGAATGATGACAAAACATTTTATATAACAGATAAATATTTAAAAACATCCTTAATGTTATTTCCAATCTTTGCATACACAAAGAATTTCTTAGAAGGAATCATAATATCAATCTGGATATCTCTATGCATTCTAGCTCCAGCAATGCTTATTCAAAAAATCGAAATGTTTATGCAAAAAACAAAATTTCAAAATCAAATATTAGGAATTTACTTATTAATAATAGGATTTATCATAGGGTTAACTTACCCATTTATGCAATATCTAACTCCCATTCTTTATGAAGATTTGCGATTTTCAATTCCCATTTTAACAGTTATAATAATCTCCTTTCATAAAAATGAACCTTTTAAATCAGTAAACATATGGCAATACTCCAAACTACCCATAATAATATTCATATCACTAAGCATAATAATTTCACTATTTAGAGAAATACTTAACACTGGTAGTTTACAATTCTTTAATATGAAACTTACAATCATTCAAAATTACAATATAACAAAAATACCAGCTTATAGTTCAAATATTTTTTTAATAACATCTTTAATCTTTCTATCGATTAACACATTAATAAACATTAAAGGAAAAAAGAATGATTAAGAGAATAAAAAAAGATCTAGAAGATAAAATTAACAAAACAATAAAAGAACTTGCATCAAGATCAAACATTAAATTAGACAAAATAAATGTAATAATGCAAAAACCCCCAAAAAGTGAAATGGGAGATTTGTCAATATTAATATTTGAATTTAGCAAAATACTAAAATTAAGCATACCCATAATAGCCCAAGAGATAATAAAACACATTGAAAATGAATACAAAATTACACCAATGGGACCTTATTTAAACATAAAATTTAATAGAAAAGAATATATTAAACATACAATCAATAAGGTCAACACAGAAAAAGAAAATTATGGAAATAATAACTTACTTCAAAATAAAAAGATCATAATAGAATTCTCATCACCAAATACAAACAAACCATTACACGTAGGACATCTTAGAAACGACATTATTGGAGAAAGCTTATCAAGAATATTAAAAGCTTCTGGTAGTCAGGTAACAAAAATAAATCTCATAAATGATAGGGGAACACATATTTGCAAATCAATGCTTGCTTACAAAAAATTTGGGAATAATATAACCCCCAAGCTTGCACTAAAGAAGGGCGATCATTTAATTGGTGACTTTTATGTAAAATACAATGAATATGCCAGTCAAAATAATGAAATTGCAGAAAATGAAATACAGCAACTACTATGTCAATGGGAACAAGGAGATGAAGAGACAGTTCAACTTTGGAGACAATTAAACGAATGGGCAATTGACGGAATTAAAGAAACATATAAGATTACAAACATAACATTTGACAAAATCTATCTTGAAAGTGAAATATTTAAGCTTGGAAAAGAAGTTATACTTAAAGGACTAGAAAAAGGCTTATGCTATAAGAGAGAAGATGGAGCAATATGTATCAACATACCTACAGAAACAAGTGAAACAAACAATCAAAATTTCAAACAAAAAGTACTATTAAGATCTAATGGCACATCTATTTATCTAACTCAAGATTTGGGAAACATAGTAGCCAGAAAAAATGAATTTGATTTCGATGAAATGATTTATGTAGTTGGAAGTGAACAAATCCATCATTTTAAAACCTTATTTTACGTAGCAGATCAATTAGGAATTACCAAAGAAAACAATTTAGTACACTTATCATATGGAATGGTAAATTTACCCGAAGGCAAAATGAAATCAAGAGAAGGAAATATAATTGATGCTGATAATTTAATTCATGATTTAAGCAAATCAACTATACAAGAACTTAACAAAAGATATGAAGATGAACAAGATTTGCAAAAACTTGCACTAAATATATCACTAGGAGCCATTCACTATTATCTACTAAAAACAGCAATACACAAAGATATATTATTTAATAAAAAAGAAAGTTTATCATTTACAGGAAATTCAGGTCCATATATTCAATATGTAGGAGCAAGAATCAATAGCATACTTGAAAAATATAATGATTTAAATTTACCCAAAGAAAATATTCATTTTGATTTACTAGTAAACGAAAATGAATGGGAAATAATTAAAATCATCTCTGAACTTGAAGAACATATAATTAAAGCGGCAAAGGATCGAAATCCTTCAGTAATAGCTAATTACTCCTATTTACTTGCAAAAAACTTTAGCATGTACTACCAAGACACAAAAATAATAGACAAAAATAACATCAAGCTCACACATGCAAGAATTGATTTATCAAAAGCAGTGTTACAAACAATAAAAAACTGTATGTATTTACTCAATATACCTTACATGAAAAAAATGTAAATTGGACAAATTTCAATACACTAAATCATAATGATTCAAAATCATCCTTGTTAAATATAGACATTATCTTCTTATTGTATTTCTCAAATATATAATATCTCTTAAGTTTAAGAGTATTGGTAAGCTCATCACCAACAACAAAAGCATCCTTTAATAAAACAAATCCAACAATTCTCTCAAAAATTTTAAACCCAGACTTAACATTAACTATATCTGATATACATTTAGAATAAAATTTATTAACAAGCTCATTTGATAATAAATCATCAATAGAAGAAAATGCTATTCCACTAGAATTGGCCCATTTCTCAAGAACTTCAAAATTAGGTACAATAATAGCCCCTAAAAATTTCTGATCTTGCCCAACAACAACAACATTTTCAATAAACATAGATTTTGATAAAGCTCTCTCAATATGTTCAGGTTCAATATTCTCTCCACCCCTTAGCACAATTGTATCTTTACTTCTTCCAACAATTGAAATTTCATTATTAATTGTTGCACAAACCAAATCACCTGTTTTAAACCAACCATCTCTTGTTAAAACTTCTCTTGTCGTAGTTTCATCTTTAAAATAACCACTCATAACCTGTGGAGATTTTATCCAAAGTTCACCTTTTTCACCTGGTGGCAAAGCATTTCCATTCTGATCAACTACCTTATATTCAATATCTGGAAACAAAGGTCCAACAGTATTTGCAACAGGACACTTAAGACGCCTTACGCTCAAAACGGGTCCCGTTTCTGTAAGACCATAACCTTCAAGAACAACAATACCCACAGCTTTAAAAAAATAATCAACATAATCTATTAAAGCTCCCCCACCAGAAATGCCAAATTCAAATCTTTTTCCAAGTGCTTTCCTTATCTTTCTGAAAATCAAAATGTCTCCTAAAAATTTAAAAGGAAAAATCAAAATTAAGCCCAAAAGACACATAATTTTTATAAAAAATAAAACTAAAAAGTTTGTCTCCCTATAAACAGGAACAAGTCCCAAAAACCTTTCCTTAAGCTTTACATAAAAAATTCCCACTTTTAAGAAAAAATTAAATAAAATTTTTTTAAAAAACGATTCTGATACTCTTTTAATAATACCAGCTCTTATTCCTTCCCATATTCTTGGCACAGAAATAATTGCATGGGGATTTAAAGCTGCAAAATCTTTAAGCAAAATAGGTCCTATAGGCTTTGAATAAGCAATTGCCATACCATTAAGAGTAACAATATATTCGCAAGTCCTCTCAAATGAATGCCAAAGAGGAAGAATAGATATCATTGTGTGACCTGGTTCAAGTGCTGGCAAATAATCATTAATTCTATCTATTTGAAAAATGAAAGATTCATGACGAAGCATAACACCTTTTGGAAACCCTGTTGTTCCTGAGGTATATATTATAGTAGCTATATCCTTACCAGAAACTTTCTCAAGTTCAAGGTCAAACATTTTGGGATTATCTTTTAAATAATCATATCCCAAATTCAATAATTTTTTATAAGAAATTATTGTAATATCTCCCAATTTATCTTCATAAAGCTTATCATCATCAATAATCACAACATGTTTAACAAATTTAAGTTCATGTTTTTTAGCAATGATTTTTTGAAGCTGCTTAGCATTCTCTACAAAGACAAAACTCGATTCAGAATGATTAATAACATAAGCCAATTCATCCTCAGACGAATCATTCCCTCTTGGAACATCAATACAACCCAAACTCATAACAGCAATATCAATGATTATCCATTCTCTTCTTGAATCAGAAACAAGGGCCACCTTATCTCCTTTCCTCATTCCATAATGCAAAAGACCAGAACCAATACCCTTAACTTCATTCCAAAAATCAAAATATATTTGCCTCTTAAAATCTCCAGAATCATTCTCTTTATAAATAAAAATATCAAGATCGCCATAAAGCCCTATAATTTCCTTAAAACGCTTAGGAACAGTATCTAGCATAAAATCCTCCTTATGAAACATCTTCTAAATAATTTGACAAAAAAAGTAACAAACTAACAAAGTTATTATAAAAACTATGGACAAAAATTGAATAATATACATTCTTATATCTTAAACATATAAAAGAAAAAAATACCCCAAATATTAAAGATACAAAAAACCCTATAAATCCATAATAATAATGGCCACAAGCAAAAATAACACTACTAAGCAAACCTGCAATTAAAGAAGAAATTCTCATCTGTTTAAATTTAGTAATAAAAAAAGATCTAAAAAACAATTCTTCAACTCCTCCTACAAAAAAAGAAGTAATAAACATCAAACAAAGCGCATTAATACTACTTATTTTCCACCTAAAACCAGAACTATCCATCTCCATCAAAGATATTAGTGACTTTGAAAACAAAAATGCAAAAAGCAAATACAAAACAATTAACACAACAAAAATACAAACAATCAACTTAACAAAAATTAAAAATGCTCGCCAAACAAAGACAAACTGAAATTTTGGAATACAAAATTCATCCCTAAAATTATAAGAACATGTTAACCTGGCAAAATGCACAATAAAAATAATTTTAAAAGAACCATATAGCCAATAAGAATAATGATTGTTATTAAAATTCCAAAAATCAACATCGACATTTTTAAAAGGAAAAACAAAAGTCAATATAAAATAAGACAATAGAAGTTCCAAAAAAGCATACTTTACAGGATATTTATTCAACAATGTCATGATAAATTATAGATATATAAATACAAGATTGTCAAACTTTAAATAATTAATACAAAAATGATCTGATATCATTAAAATATACTTTCAAAAAGAGATTTTTAGTGATTTTTTTATTTATAATAAGTGCATTAAATTTATCAATAAGATATTACTTAAAATTAAATCTAGTATATCTAAATTCAATTTTAATATTGATCTTTATAATTAAAAAAAATGCTCATCTATCGCTCACATTCATAATTAGCACAAGTCTACTTATCATTTTTGAAATTAGCCTAACTTTTAATAAACCTGAAAATAATTTTTATCAAATAACCAATATCACTACCTATATTTCAAAATATGCAAATACCAAAATTGAAGCAATAGATGGCTTTGGCAAAAATCATAAATTTATATTCAAAAATATTGAAAATAAATATCATATAGGAGATATTGTCAAAATTCAAAATGATAATATTCAATTTATTAAAAAACCGCTGCCAATTAAACTTAGAGAAAAATATAACAAACTCATTAATCCATTTTTAAATTCAATTAGTATCAAATATTCTTACTTTTTAAAAGCAATTCTTATAAAGAAGAAATCGGATATAACAAAATATGAAAAAGATTTATTTCAAAAAGCAGGCTTATCACATATACTCGTAATATCTGGTCTACATTTTTATCTAATTTATATTATTTTTAATTACTTACTGCTTATAATTAAAAATCACAAACTAAAATATCTAATTATAAACACAATACTACTCAATTATTTAATCTTAACAGGACTATCACCATCTGCATTAAGGGCATTTATAATGATAACAACCCTTATAATCTACAAATTAATATACGGAAAAATCAACTTACTTAGTACATTATCAATTAGTTTTATAATAAATGCTATTATTTTCCCATACACATTAAATTCAATAGGCTTTCAATTATCTTATCTCTCAGTAATTGGAATATGCATTTCCATTGCTCTAAATCAAAGATACAACCTAAATAAATTTCTATACCCAATGATTACAACCTTTTTAATTCAAATCTCAACGGCTCCCATTCTTTATATCAATGACTTAAATATTCATCCAATATCAATACTATCAAATATAATACTTACTCCTCTAATTTTAGTATTTTTAACAATAACAATATTTTCTCTAATAACTTATGCAATAAATACAAGTCTATTTCTCTTCTTTGACCTAATTAATAGTCATATATTCAGAATAATAAAAAATGCAATTACTATCTTTAGTAAATTTGAAACAATAAACAATTCAAATATAGGAATATTTTTAATATCAAGCATGATAATACTGTCATTTTTAATCTATAAATTAGAACAAGAAAAAAGACGCAGCAACAAAAATATAACAAACTCATAAAAATAGATGATATTATTCTTATTATCTATGAACATAAATTATAACAGCATAAACAGCATAAAGAATGTACTAAAAAGTAAAAATATAGCTCCAAGAAAGATATGGGGTCAAAACTATTTAATTAATGAACATATAAGAGAAAAAATAATAGATGCACTTGAAATTAAAGCAAATGAAAAAATTTGGGAAATTGGTCCAGGGCTTGGCGCAATGACAATGCTCTTACTAAATAAAGCAAATTTTTTAACAGCATTTGAAATTGATCCTCAATACTCAGAAATTTTAAATGAACGATTTGGAAATTTTACAAACTTCAAATTAATCAAAGGTGATTTCTTAAAAAGATATAAATACGAAGAACAAACGATCAATAAAATATTTTCAAATTTACCTTATAATATTGCATCAAAAGTAATATCAACTCTCATTGAAAATGAAATCTTAACACACATGGTATTTACAGTACAAAAAGAACTGGCAGACAGAATGCTTGCCAAACAGGGAAATAAAAATTATTCATCATTTACAATATTAGTGCAATCACACTTCAATGTAATTAAAATAATGGATATTGATAAAAAAAATTTTTATCCAATTCCCAAAGTAAAATCAACAACCATTAAATTAATTCCTTGTAAAAAGGACATTAAAAATTTTCAAACATTCAATAAATTAGTCAGAACAGCATTTACAAGTCGTAGGAAAAAATTTAAAAATACAATTGTAAATTTTATTAAAGATAAAAAAATGCTTAAAGAAGATTTTTTAAAAAATTTTTTGGATAAAAGACCTGAAGAAATTTCTGTTAAGGAATTCATTACAATTGCAAACAAATTAACTACATATCATTAATGCACTCGCCAACACAATATCATCCACAGAACAACCCCTTGAGAGATCGCTAACTGGATCTCTTAATCCTTGCAAAAAAGGACCATAAGCTTTAGCAAAAGCCAATCTCTCAACAAGTTTATAACCAATATTCCCAGAATCCAAATTGGGAAAAATAAGCACATTTGCAATACCCGCAACCGAGGAAGTGCTACACTTTTTCTCTGCAACGCTTTTAACCAAAGCTGCATCAAGCTGAAATTCTCCATCAATCAACAAGTCTGAGCATTTGCTCTTTACAATATTCAAAGCATCTCTTACCTTTTCAACCTCCAAAGAATTAGCAGATCCCTTTGTAGAAAAGCTTAAGAGAGCCACTCTTGGCTCTTGATTGAAGATATTTTTAAATGAATTTGCACTCTGTATTGCAATTTCTGCAAGTTGCATAGAATCGGGATTAATTATTACAGCACAATCAGCAAACATCAAAATCCCTTCATATCCAACACAAGTCTCAAACTGACCACAAATATTTCGGGTATCCATAATCATAAAAGAAGACACAAATTTAGTCCCTCTAAGTTTAGGAAGTATCCTAAAAACAGTCCTTAAGACTTTAGCAGAAGAAGCTAAAGCACCACAAACACAAGTCTTAACATCACCAAGTCGAACCATCATCATAGAAAATACAATCTCATCTAAAAGCTCTTCTTTGGCTCTCTTAACAGCTAATTGTTTATTATGACGCAAACTCAAATACTCATCTAAATATCTATCAAAATCCGTAAAAGAACTAGGATCTACAATTTCCACTTTATCTAAAATATCATCTCTAAAACCTACAAGTTCTTTCAATCTCCTTAAGACCTTATCTCTAACACCAATAAGCACCACAAGTCCTGCTAGTCCCTCCCGCAAAATATTAATAGTAGCTTTTAAAACCCTAATATCAACACTCTCAGGAAAAACAACACTAGCCTGCTCCCTTTTATCCATTACAATTTTTTTTGCTCTACAATAGACGTAATCCTTAAAATTAAAAGAGTCCATCATTTTACCCCACACTTAATGAATAAAAACATAAATTAATAAAAAAACTAAATAAAATAATATATGTTAATATTAAAATTATGAATATAATACATCAAAAAAGGAAAAAATAAATCAAGTGAAAAAAAAGAACTTAATTACAGCTGCATTGCCATATGTTAACAATATACCTCACCTTGGAAACCTAGTACAAGTATTATCAGCAGACGCATTTGCACGATATTCAAGAATGATGGGAATAGAAACACTTTATGTTTGTGGAACAGATGAATATGGCACAGCCACAGAAACCAAAGCTTTAATTGAAAAAACTACACCCGAAGCATTGTGTAACAAATATTATGAAATACACAAATCAATTTATGAATGGTTTAATATAAAATTTGATATCTTTGGACGAACAACTAACAAAGAACACAAAGACACCGTACAAAACTTATTTTTAAAGCTAGAACAAAATGGATATATCAAAGAAAAAGAAAACGAACAATTTTTTTGTCAAGAAAATCAAATGTTTTTAGCAGATCGATATGTAACAGGAGAATGTCCAAATTGTGGAAATAATGCAAAAGGAGATCAGTGCGAAAACTGCTCTGAACTGCTAGTTACAAACGAATTAATAAATCCAAAATGTATCATTTGTAATCATAGTCCAACTATAAAAAAAACCAAACATCTCTATATCGATCTACCAAAAATAAAAAATGAACTTGAACATTGGATGCAAACAATTGACCAAAACACAAATTGGAATACCAATGCCATTAAAATAACAAATGCATTCTTAAGAGATGGTCTTAAAGAAAGAGCAATAACAAGAGATTTAAAATGGGGAATACCCGTACCCAAAAAAGGATACGAGAATAAAGTATTTTATGTATGGTTTGATGCACCAATTGGATATATATCAATTACAAAAGAAGTCTTCAAAGATTGGGAATCCTGGTGGAAAAATAATGAAGAGACAAACCTCGTACAATTTATTGGAAAAGACAATATTTTATTTCACACTGTTATGTTTCCTGCAATAGAACTCGGAAGTAAGGAAAATTGGACAATATTAAGCAAGCTAGCCTCAAGTGAATATTTAAACTATGAGAACTTAAAATTTTCAAAATCTGAAGGAACTGGAATATTTGGAAATGATGTCATTAACAGCGGCATACCTTCTGATATTTGGAGATTTTATATATATTACAACAGACCTGAGAAAGCTGATTTTCAATTTATGTGGGATGATTTCTCAGAAAGGATCAATAGTGAACTTATAGGAAACTTTTCAAATCTCATTAATAGGGTATTAACATTTTATAAAAAATTCTTTGGAGATAAGATTGACAAAATAGAACTAAGTACAGATTTTTGGCAAATAGTAAATACTAAATATAAGAAAATCTTAAATTTTTTCAAACAAATAGAATTAAGATCGGCTTTAAAAGAAATTCTTGATATCTCAAGAATAGGTAATAAAATATTTCAAGACAGAGAACCATGGAAAACAAAAGACAGTACACCTCAAACAACAAAAGAACTACTTACAAATCTAATATATTTAATAAGGGACCTATCAATATTAATCTCACCATTCATGCCACATACAAGCGACAAAATAAGAAGTTTTTTTGGCAACAGTTATGAAATTTCCAACAAATTTTTAGGAACAAATACAGGATTAACTACAATTCAATATACAGAAGTATTATTTACAAAACTAGAAAAACAATTAATTGATAGTTTAAAATTAAAATACTCAGGGAAAGCAAACATGCAAGATGAACAAATAAAAAATACTATAAATCCAATAAATTTATTTAGCGAGCAAATATGCTTAAAAACAGTAAAAATAAAAAAAATAGACAGAAATCCAGACGCAGAAAAATTATTCATTTTAAAACTCGATGATGGAACTCCCGATGGAAAACAGATTGTAAGTAGCCTTGCAGATCATTACACAGAAGAAGAACTCATTGAAAAACATATAATCATAGTTGACAATTTAAAACCTGCAAAATTTAGAGGCATTAAATCTGAAGGAATGTTAATTGCAACCGAAGATGAAAACAAAAATTTTAAAGTAATAATTGTAGAAGACTTTAAAAATAATCCAATTCCTGGAGAACGAGTGATACTTGAGAGTGATAGTGGCAAAGAATTAAAATCACCAGCAAAAATCAGCATAGATAAATTTTTGCAAACTCAAATTGTAGCAGACAATGGAGAACTTAAAATAAATGGTATCAATTTGATATTAGAGCATTCTAAAGAAAAAGTGCTCTCAAAAGACATTCACAATGGAAAGGTGTATTAAAATTTTAATTCAACAGAAACAATGAATATTAAAAAAATAGAAATAGAAAACTTAAATAAAAATTATCTCCAAAGCAAGCTATGGACAGTTGTAAAACAAACTTCCAGCAAGAAAAGTGCATGGAAAGCCATAGCACTAAGCAGTAACCACTTTAATAAAATTCTTGTGATGCAAAGAAAGCTTTTTGGAAATTTTTATTTAAGTTATATTGCTCATCCAGAATTTTCAAACAAAAGAATTGAAGATATCAATGTAGACGAAATTAACAACAAAATAAAAGAATTTAGTGAAAATATAAGACAATATTTACATAAAAATACAATATTTATACGATACGATTTAATGTTCTATACTTCAAGAAATATCAAAGAAGAATATATTCCATTAAAAGTTAAATTCAAGAATCTAAAAAAATCATTTGATGATATACAACCATCAAATACAACAATACTAAACTTAAATGACTCACTAGACGATATTAAAGCTAAGATGAAAAAGAAAACAAGATACAACATCAATCTTAGCAATAAAAAAAATATTAAAGTTATCATAGATGACAACTTTAAATATTTTGATGCATTTTATGAACTTTATAAAGAAACGGCCCAAAGAGACAAATTTGCCATTCACTCAAAAGACTATATAAAACACCTAATAAAAGCATTTAAAGAAGATAAACACTCCACAATAAAACTAATAATTGCAATACACAATGAAAAATTAATATCTGGAATCATCGTTGGTATATATAAAGACAAAGCCACATATCTTTATGGTGCATCAAGTAGTAAAAATAGACATCTAATGCCAAATTATGCAGTACAATTTCACACAATACAAATGCTTAAAACCCTATCAATAAAAGAATATGATTTGCTAGGAATTCCTCCAATTGCTGATGCAAGACATCCTCTATTTGGACTATTTCAATTTAAAACAGGATTCGGGGGCATAATTATTCACAGAATTGGATGTTATGATTTTGTATACAAAAAATTTTTATACAAAATTTATAATATTCTTGAAATACTAAGATATATCTATTATAAGGTCATAAAAAAAAGAATTTAAATCATCCTATTAACTAAATTTTTAAAACAAATTCCCCTATCAAACTCATTATCAAAAAGTTCAAAAGAGGCACTAGCTGGGGAAAATAAAACTATATCATTGAGCATAGCAATTTCCTTAGCACAATAAACACATTCTTTTAAAGAAGAAAAAACAAAATAATCAATATTCCTAGCCTCTAGAAACTCAATAATTTTTAAAGTAGCACTTCCTCTAAGTAAAATCCAAGTCTTAACCAAAGTTAAAATACCAGAAAAAACTTCAAAATCAAGTTCCTTGTCAGTCCCACCAGTAATCAAATGAATCGATTCTACATTGGCTTTTAAACTTCTAATAGACAAAACTGTAGAATCAGGAATTGTCGATGCCGTATCATTGTAATATTTAACACCGTTAATTTCTTTTACGAATTCTAACCTATGCTCAATGCCATTAAAACCAGCCACAATCTTAGAATAAATATTTAAATCCAAATGCAAATGATTTGCAACAAAAATAGCAATCATCTTAGAAATTAACAGCACAATTTTTGATTCCTCAAGAACATCTATTTCACTATTATTTAGATATATTTTTCCCTCTTTAAAATAAAAGATATCCTCTTTAAAATCTAAAGGCACAGTTTCTGAAAACAAAATAAGCTTAGAACTATGTTTAAACTTAGAAAAATAATTATAATAAGCATGATCTTGAGAGATCAAAATTCCTGAATTTTGATTTATAAAGATTTTTGCTTTATCCGCTATATAATCATCAAAATTTGAATAATAATTTTGATGATCACAATAAATATTTGTAATAATGCTAATTATAGGAGATAAATGTTCAATATCATGTAATTGCCAAGAAGAGAGTTCCAAAATAATTGGCGACGTGCCATCAAGTTCATCTAAAAAACTCAAAGGAGATACTCCAATATTACCTCCAAGCTTAGAATTTGGATAACTAGCAACCAAAGCTCTATGCAAAAGAGATGCAAGAGTTGATTTTCCCTTAGTACCAGTAATAGCAATTATTGGATTTTGATTAAACATTAAAAATAAACTAATATCGCTCTCAACTCTTTTTGCAAGCTTCAAATATCTATTGTCAAAATTCACACCAGGGTTTTTAATTACAATATCTGCTCTCTTAAAATCTTCCTCATCATGATATCCCAAGACATATCGAACGTTACTTTCAAACTGCTTTAAAGAATCAATGCTTGGCTTTAACTCAATTTCATTTTTCAAATCGGTAATTACCAAATTACCACCATGTTTTAATAAGAATTTTGCAACAGACAGACCCCCTCCATGAAGTCCCAAACCCATAATTAAAAAATTCTTACCTCTAATCTCATCTAAACACACAGCATCAGTATTATAACAAAATAATTAACCTGTTTTAATAGACTTAATCCATTTAGTACTATAAAAATAAGGCAGAGAAATACTAAATTTAATGACATCTTCAAGAGTTGGAATAAATACAACAAGCTCAAAAGGAACTTGTGTATAATTTGCCAAAAAATATGCAATGGGAATTGTATAAACCAAAGTCACAATACCTTCCATAATAGCCCCAAAATTTGGGGACGCACCCGCACGGAAAAAGCCAAACAGATATTGAAATGCAAGTGATGTAAAGAAAGCTGAAATTGAATAATATCTTAACATAACCCCCATAAGGCTGGCATACTCTAATTTATAAAAAACATAAGGAGCTACAAATGACAACATAAACATTATCATAGAAGTCAAAGCAGCCAAAACGAAACCTATTTTCCTCAAATAGCATGCAACAGACATTATCTCATCCTTATTATTACTCATTTCACGTCCCATCACAATATTAACAGCAAAGCAAAACGCATACAACATGTTAAATGCAATAAGATAAGTAGAAAAAGTGATACTATAGGCTGCATATTTGGCCGTATCAATTCTTGAAAAGATAGCAATTAAACCAAAATATCCCACATACCAAATAAAATCATTGAAAAAAATTGGAACAAAAACCTTAATTAACTCAGAAAATATCACAGGATTAATTTTTAAGTCTTCACACTTAAGATAAAAATGTGAATTTACATTAAAAACAGTATAAAAAAGATAAAAAACAAGCTCAATTAAACGAACCAATGTAGTTGCAATAGCAGCACCAATTACTCCCATATTCAAAACAAAAATAAATACATAATTAAAAAATATATTTACAACAACTGCAATAATAGAAGTAATAATTTGAATTTTAGTCACTTTAACAACTTTTAGAGAATTAGCAATAATTCCCTTAACAACTGCAAATACAAAAGAATAAACAGCAATATCAAGATAAGATACTCCATAAGATATAGCTACCAAATCATCAGACAACAATCCAAGAAAAAAATATGAATAAAATAATGAAACCACTATAAATAAAGAGGAAAAAAATAAAAGTATTATAATACTAATAAAAAAAGTGTTTTTATAACCATCAATATCACCTTGAGCATACTGCCTTGTTGCCAATATGTTATAAGCTCCCATAACAGCAAAGGCAATAGTATTAAAAAGTTCAAACAATTTATTTGCAAGAGAAACACCAACAACAGGATAATCACCAAGATAAGACACCATAATATTATCCGTAAATGCAACAATGTTAAACAAAAAGAATTCAATGGCCGTTGGAATTGCAATATTAAAAACATCTCGATATACACTGTTTTTTTTAGATTTGCTTAATGAATACATAATATCCTCTTAAATACAAAAACAGCAGATTTTTACATAGTCAGAAAAACAAACAAAACCAACTTAAAAAAATATGCTATAGAAAATTAGCAGCAATGCCTTTATTAAATAAAATCAAAATAAATTTTAAATTCATATTGCTCATATAATATCCTTAATTGCCATTATAATATATTTTTAAAATTAAATCAGTGTTTCAGAATGAATCTTGATTCAATTACCTTGAAAAAACTCTATTAAAAAAATATTAGGAATTACATAATCCTCAAAACAATAATCATGATGATCAAAAAACATTATCAATTGAAACAAAAAAAGACTCAAAACCTAAAAATATAAAACATTAATAATTTTTTCAAGCATTAAATAATATAAATGCAATATAATTATACATTAATGAGATCGCACAATATTTTTTCATTAATATTGCTAATCAATAATTTTTATTTAGCAGCAAACCCAATATCAAAACAAGATTTTCAAATCTTACTAAGTACAATAAAAACTTTAGATAAAGCTCATCAAACAAAAATAAAAAAAGAACCCATTTCATTTATTCAAGAACTAAAACCATTACTTGAAGCAGAAGCAAACAATCTATTAATACTTGTAAATAAAAAAATTCCCATTCCCAAAGGATATAATCCAAACGACTTAGTTTATCTAAAAAATTTTCAAGAACTAAAGAATCTTGTTAAAGAAAATTTACAATTAAGAAAAATAGTAATAAATGACTTAATCGATCTTATAAACGCAAGCAAAAAAAACGGATTACAAATAAAAATAATATCAGCATACAGAACAAAAGAATACCAAAATTTTTTGTTTCAGTATAATGTAAAAACGTATGGTATAAAATCAGCACAAATCCAATCAGCAATTTCTAATCATTCGCAACACCAGTTAGGAACAACCATAGATTTCATAAATCTAGATGACAACTTGCTAAATACAAAAGAAGGCAAATGGCTTTATGAACATTCATCAAAGTATGGATTTTCATTATCATACCCCAAAAAACATGAAAAAGAAACTGGCTACAAAGCAGAACCTTGGCATTACATGTACATTGGCAAAGAAGCATGTAATCTACAAAAAAAATACTTCAATAACTTACAATATAAATTCCTTGAATTTTGGAATCAACATAAAAAAGAACTTTCACAGCTAATTCAAAAATACACAAACTAATATTAAGTACTCTTATGAACCGATTTTAAGTATGATACTAAAAGACTATCTAGTAATTCAATATCTGATTTATCATAAAAATCCCTATTTGCACAAAACATATCAAGTTCTTCTCTCATTAAACCTATAATTTCTTTATCTTCCACAAAATCAGATATTCTAAGATGCAAATAACCACTCTGTTCAAGACCAAATAAATTACCAGGACCTCTTAATTTAAGATCTTCTTCTGCTATTTTAAATCCATCTGTATTTTCCTTTATAGTTTTAAGTCTAAATTTTCCTGCTTCGGTTAAAGGCTCCTTATATAGCAAAAAGAAGAAAGATTTTAAATTACTTCTACCAACACGTCCTCTAATTTGATGCAATGTGGAGAGCCCAAAACGTTCTGCATTCTCCACTACCATACAAGTTGCATTGGGACAATCAATACCAACTTCAATAACGCTTGTTGCAACTAAAATATCTATTTTCTTCAAATAAAAATTATGCATAATCTCTTCTTTTACATGAGATTCAAGCCTAGAATGAATCAACGCAACAGAATATTTGACAAAAACATTTTGAAGATTTAAACACATACTGGTAGCATCCTTTAAATTAAACTTTTCTGAAGATGATATTAAAGGATATACAAAATAAACCTGATGTCCTTTTGCAAGTTCCTTTTTCAAAAATTCATACACCTTTTCTTCATTGCCATGTCTTGCCAAATACGTAGTAACAGGCATCCTACCCGCAGGACCCTTTTTAATTAAAGAAACCTCAAGATCTCCAAAAATAGTTAAAGCTAAACTTCGAGGAATAGGAGTTGCTGACATCAAAAGAACATCAACCTCCTCACCCTTATTTCTAAGCTCTTCTCTCTGTTCAACACCAAATTTATGCTGTTCATCAATAATCACATAAGCCAAGTTTTTAAATTTTGTTCCTTGAGAAAAGATAGCATGGGTACCAATAACCAAACTATAAATTCCACTCTGAATTTTTTCCAAAACATCATTTCTATCTTTTTTTTTCAAACTGCCAGTCAAAAGAGCCACAGAAACATCAAAATCTTTCAATATATTTTTCAAATTATTATAATGCTGACGAGCCAAAAGATCAGTAGGTACCATAAATGCAACCTGATATCCAGCCTCAATTAAAGGAATGCTAGACAAAAAAGCAACAAGAGTTTTTCCACTCCCAACATCACCTTGTAACAATCTATTCATTGGCTTATCTTTTTTAAGATCATTAATTATCTCAGCAATTGCAAATTTTTGATCCCTTGTAAGTTCAAATGGCAGTTTTGCAACAATTTGCTTAAGTAAATTAGTGGACAAATATTTTTCTTTCCTTAAGAAAACTCTATAACTCCTGCCTCTTGAAAAAAATTGAAGTAAAAAAATTTCTCTATAAATTAAAGTTTTTTTTGCTCTTTTAAGCATTGCAATCGAACTTGGAAAGTGAATCTCATTTAAAGCATCATGCAAAGGCAATAATGAATATTTATTTATTAAAAATTCAGGAATATCTGACTGGCCAAATTTAAAAAAATAAAAAAGAGCACCCTTAACATAAGAGGATATTTTTTTAGAACTAAGTCCCTCACTAAGAGAATAAACCGGCATAATTTTTTTAAATTTTGAAGGATTATAACTAAATATTTCACTATCAAAATTGGAACAACTCCACATCCTAGTGTAATCGTTATAGCTAAATCTAGCATAAATATAAAATTTTTGACCTATTTGAAAAATCCGCTCCAAAAAACTTCTATTAAAGAGAAGAATTTCAAATAGTTCATTATTCTCACTTCTAGCTATAATTTTTAAATTTCTTTTGAAAGGATTCCCAAAATTCTTATGTTCTATAACAGTAAAAATTGTCATAAGTTCACAACTTCTAAATTTAGATGGATCTGGGAATGGTATCATATTTAGACGATCTTCATATTTTTTAGGAAAATATTCTATGAGTTCCTTAATATTTGTAATGCGAATATTATTTAATCTATCAATTCCCCTGCTACCAAGGCCATTAATGCCCTGTAAGCCATACTGAAACTCATGCAAAAACATGAAAAATCCCTAAAAAGGTAAATAAACGCCTAAAATATTAATAGCCAACACAGCCTGCTCACAAATAATGATGAATGCCAACAATAATGATGCTGCCACAATTAAACTAATAACATAAGACATATGTTTATCTGTAACAATATTTTTTATTTTAAAAGACAATGGGACTAATAAAGAATCAACACTTCTCATAAAATCAGTACCATCAAATAAACGTAAAAACAAAAATATTACCCTTAAAACAAAGAAAAAAATAAGAGCAACAAAAATACTTCTCAAGATTCCCCAAACTTCAATAATAAATAATATTATAAACGTAGAAAGTTTATAATCACCATAAGATAACATTCTCTCAACTATCAAAAGAGTAATTAAAGCTGCAACTGGGGAGAAATCATAAATACCAAATCTAAAAAACCTAATCCTTCTAAAAACAGATAAAAATGGCTCTGTTGTACTATATATAAATCTAAAAAATGCATTAGTACTAATTCCTGAGGATACAAACCAACTAAGAAGAATTCTGATCAAAATCAAAATTCTATAAATGTCCAAAAATACAATTAAAGTCTCTATTATCACAAACTAATCCTCCTAATCAAACCAAATATCCTCCACTATTTTATGACCTCGCAATTCATTAAGTTTCAACTCATCAGGTTGAAAATTTAGAGTCACATCCATCTTAAGTTTTAAGTTTTTATCGTTGTTTTTTAAATAAAGATAGACATATGAACACCCAGTATCATCCTCAAGATTAAAAATTGCATCTTTTAAAGAAATAAGAAGTTTAGAATCATTTAATCCCTCTTTAGATAATTTAATATGAAGATTATTAATTTTTTTAACAGAAATTTCTTTAATAGTTAAGATTTTTTCAACTATAATGGAAAATTTATCTCTACTAAATGTCAGTTTACCTATAACACCAATTACATCATCTTCAATCAATAAATGCCTATATCGCTCATAACTCTCAGAAAAAACTACAATCTCTATTGCACCGTCAAAATTTTCGACAATTCCAAAAGCCATCCTAGCATTATTTTTCTTAAGATGAACAACCTTAACCAAGTTCAAACTACCTGCAAATCTAACAACAGTATTTTTTCTAGACGCAAGATCTCTTGCAACATTAAAGTTTGTAAAGCATGCCAATTCCGATTTATAAGGATCAAGAGGATGCCCAGACACATAAAAACCTAAAAGCTCCTTTTCAAATCGTAAAAGTTCAAGATAAGAATATTCTTCAAACACATTATAATTAAAACTATTTTCCATAATATCTTCGGAACCAAATAAACTATTTTGTCCCAATTTTTTTGCATTCTTATTTTCCAATACAAAAGCTATTAATTTATCAAAATTTTCAATAAGTGTTCTTCTATTTTGGCCAAGACTATCAAAAAGACCAGACTTTATTGCAGCTTCAAGAAATTTTTTATTTATAACTTTTTCATCTACTCGTTTAACAAAATCTTCAAAAGATTTATACTTCCCATTCTCTTGCCTTTCATTAAGTATAAGATCAACTATCGATTCACCAATGTTCTTAATACCATTAAGACCATAAGAAATATCAGAACCAACTACACGAAAATCTTTAAAAGACTGATTTATGTCGGGTCTTAAAACATTAATTCCCATCGATCTTGTCTCTTCAATATAGTAAGACAACTTTTCAGTATTATTAATCTCATTTGTCAAGTTAGCAGCCATAAAACTTGCAGGATAATTGGCTTTAAGATATGCTGTCTGATAAGCTATTAAAGAATAAGCAGCTGCATGTGATTTATTAAAACCATAACCAGCAAAAGGCTTTAGAAGTTCAAATATATCACTTGCAAGACTTTCAGCATAACCCTTATCAAGAGCACCTTTGATAAAGTCAATTTTCATCCTATTCATCTCATCTTCTTTCTTCTTACCCATTGCCCGTCTTAAAATATCTGCTTTTCCAAGAGAAAACCCACCAATAATCTTTGCAACTTCCATAACTTGTTCTTGATAAACAATAACACCATAAGTTGGTTTTAAAACTTCTGTTAAATCTGGGTGAGGATATTTAATACGCTTAGTTCCCGTCTTAGCAGCAACAAATTGTGGTATAAATTGCATAGGTCCAGGACGATAAAGTGCATTTAAAGCAATTAAATCCTCAATACTGTCAGGTTTTGAATCTTTTAAAACTTGCTGCATACCTTCAGATTCAAATTGAAAAACAGAAGTGCTACGCCCTTCAGAAAGCATTTTAAAAGTCTTAGCATCACTATCAGAAATATTAGCAATACTAAAATCAGGATTAGTAATCCGAATAAGTTTTTCTGCATTTTTTATCAAAGTCAATGTCTTAAGTCCAAGAAAATCCATCTTTACAAGACCACAATCCTCTAATAAATCCATAGTATACTGTGTAGAGACTGTGTCTTGTTTATAATCCTTATAAAGAGGAACATAATCTGTAAGCGAAGTCCTAGCAATCACAATACCTGCTGCATGAGTTGAGGCATGTCTATTCATTCCTTCAAGCAGAAGAGCAGCTTCCATCAATTCATTATAAATAGGTCCCTTATTCAAATATTCCTTTAATGCTTTATCTTTAAAAACTTCTCTTAAGGAAATTTTTGGACCATCGGGAATAAGTTTAGTAAGCTCATTAGATTCAACAAAAGGAATATCCAAAACCCTACCCACATCCTTAACTACAGCCTTGGGTTTTAGGGTTCCAAAAGTAATTATCTGTGCAACCTTATCTTCTCCATATTTTCTTGTAACATACTTTATAACCTCATCTCTACGCTCAAAGCAAAAATCAATATCAAAATCAGGCATAGACACACGTTCAGGATTCAAAAATCTCTCAAAAAGCAAATTATATTTCAAAGGATCAACATCAGTAATACGTAAGGCATATGCAATAATAGAACCAGCACCAGAACCACGACCAGGGCCAACAGGAATATCATTATCATGAGCAAATTTAATAAAATCCCAAACAATTAAAAAATATGCCTCAAATCCCATCTTGATAATTGTCGAGAGCTCATAAAAAGCACGCTCTTTAATGCTATCAGTCACATTTGCATATCTAAATTTCAAACCATCAAATGTTAAATATTCTAGATATTGACCAAGAGTATTAAATTTCTCAGGTATCTGGTATTCGGGGAAAATGGGACCTGGAAATTTAATTTCAAAATCATCACATTTCTTGGCAATCTTTACAGTATTTGCCAAAGCTTCTGGCAAATCTTTAAAAAGTTCACACATCTCTTCTTGAGATTTAATATAAAATTCATCCGTTTCCATTTTAAATCTGCCAGAATCGCTTCTCTTAGCACCAGTCCCAATGCAAACAATAATATCTTGAGCTGCAGCATCCTCCTTATTGACATAATGAGAATCATTAGACACGGTCAACTGAACATCAAACTCTTTAGAATAAGCTATCAATTTTTCATTAACTATATCCTGCTGCTTAATCCCATGACGTTGAAGTTCAAGATAAAAATCATCACCAAAAATACTTTTAAACCAAAGAATTTCATTCTTTGCATCATCAAACCTATTTGATAGAATAAGTTGAGGGATAATCCCTCCAATACATGCAGACGTACAAATAAGTCCTTCTGAATATTTTACAAGATCATCTTTATCTATTCTAGGACGATAATAAAATCCCTCAAGATAAGAAACACTTGTAAGTTTCAATAAATTTTTATATCCCTGTTCATTCTTGGCAAGAAGAATCAAATGATAATAGGGTTTTCCAAGCTCATCATTCTTTTTTATATGTTTTGAAATACTCGACATGTAAGCTTCAATACCAATTATGGGCCTAATTCCTGCTTTTTTTGCTTCCCTATAAAACTTAATAGCACCAAAAAGATTACCATGATCAGTTAAAGCAATATGAGACATATTATACTCTTTAGCCTGTGCCACAATATCCGTAATCTTGGCAGCCCCATCTAAGAGTGAAAAATCTGAATGCACATGTAAATGAACAAACCTAGCTAAATCCATACTTACACTTATTTTACCAAAAAATTTGACCTTCTAAGTAGTACATACCTTAAACTAAAGTAAAATACTAAATGAAAAACCTTTAAACATTAAACTACTTAAGACTAAAATAAACAATAACTTTAATTATTCAAAAACATTAATACCCTGACTTTCATATTCAATTACCATTTTTTTCACAGATTCAAGTTCAGCAATTATTTCATCCGACAAACCCTCAGCCTGTACTAACAAATCTCTTGCATACTTAAAATCGACATCGTTACAACTACCTTCTGAAAAGATTTTTATTATATCACCAATAAATTTATGAATATTTACATAATAAGAATAAATATTTTCCCAAACTTCTCTAATCTCAAGTACTTTTGGAGCAAAACATTGATAGAACAAACCAAAACCATGCTTCATAGGATCACTCTGAATTGCCATATTCTTTCGATTCTCAACAATCATTTTTACAATATTCATCCAAGACATATGTTCTGAAATAATAAATTCCAATTCATTTAAAAAATCATCATTAGAATACACAAAAACTTTAGAACTAGATAAAGAATCACAATTCCTTGATAAATAAGAAACGCTAGATTCAACATTTTCAAGCTCATCAATTAGAGTTGAAAATTCACTTCGCTGACTAACACAATATTTAAATAACTCATCCAGAGAAGTAAGCTCTTTGATAACGTTTGAGAAAAAATTATCAATATCTAATTGCAATTCTTGAATATTCTTAGAGACCAAATCCTTAGATACTTGTTCAATTTCTTTAACAGAAATCATGTTCATAACACCCTTTGCCTGATCTGAGAGTCTCTTAATCTCATCAGCAACAACAGAAAATCCTTTTCCATACTCTCTTGCTCTTGCTGCTTCAAGTTTAGCATTAAGAGAAATCATATTAGTTGCACCCAAAAAATTATTAATGGTCTCTAAACTTTTCTGAACACCCACAATAACATCAGTAACCTTTTGTAATTTTTCTCTATTACTTTTTTCAATATCTTCAAAAATAATATTTACTTGACTACGAGCATCATTTGCCTTATTGATAAGTGATTCAAAAACTTTATCAATATTTTCAAAATTAGAAAATAAATTTTTATATAAAAATTCAATCCTAACTAATATATTACTAATAGACGATTTAGCGTGATAAAAACCCCTTACCACTTCTTTCAAAGAACTTGCATCCTCACATACACCTACATCACTAACAATCATCTCTTCAACATCACCTAAAGGCTCATTTTTCAAAGCAGACATGTCAGACTTTTTTTTACGAAAAAACGGAAATTTATACATGAAAAAATTTTACCATAAAAAAGAATTTTCTAACAACATAAAACAAATAATCTAACAATTATTTATAATAACACAAATCCAAAAGAAATATCTATAAATTATTGTTTTTAGTTATAACTATTATTCTTATCCTTAATGAAAAAATATTTACCCGTTATTTTATTATACTCAAATAAAACATCCTCATAAGAAAAAAATCTCATAAAAATATTAATAAAATCTTCTAATTTCTCTTTAACCACTGGCAAATAAAAATCGTTATCTAGTTTAAAGATATCATCCGCATCTAATACAATCAATTCTTCATCTTGTTTCAAAATAGTCCGTTTAGGCTGCCAAAAAAGAACATTCACCTTACTACCCTGAATTAAAAACCTATTTATCTCATATTCAAGATCAACATGCTCTTCTTTTACCTCAATTACACCAATAATAACACATTTTTCATAATTTAATCTTTTAATAAGTACTGCATCTGTAAGCACACCCTTTCCTGCAATATCAAGAAAAAACTGTTCTTCAATCTCATATTGCTTATAAAATGGAAGACTGGCTATTTTTCTTAAAAGATTAAGCAATATATACTTTTTAGTCATATATTTATTATTTGGTCTAAAACAAGGTATCTTCATTTTATATTTAAGTTCATCAAAAAAATATTTAACCAATCTCTTAACAGAAATTGCCTTCTTAACATCATCCTCATTCATTTTATACCTCCAACCAAATATCACAAAAAAATTACTTATCAACCATATTAAATTTATACACTAAAATTTAAAAAAAAACCTTAAAATCAAAGACATGCCTTAACTAATCCTACAAAAAGCTTAGACGGATTTTCCAATCTAGTAATAAGTTCAGGATGAAATTGACAAGCCACAAAAAATTTATTTTTAGGTATCTCTATTATTTTTACTATTTGAAAGTCCTCAGAAAATCCAGAAACAACAAGACCATGTTTACTAAATAAATCAAGATAACCATTATTAACTTCATACCTATGCCTAAATCTCTCAATGATCATATCACTTCCATAAAGCTTAAAAGCAAGAGTATCTTTTTTAAGTAAAACAGGATGCCCACCAAGTCGCATTGTAGCACCCTTATCCTTAAGTTCTTTTTGTCCAGACAATAAATGAATAACAGGATTTATAGAACATAAAGTAGAATTATTCTCATATAAAATCTCCTCAGTATCAGCATCAGATATTCCACAAATATTACGAGCAAATTCAATAACTGCAAGTTGCATTCCAAGACAAATACCAAGAAAAGGAATATTATTCTCACGAGCATATTTAATTGCACGAATCTTACCTTCATATCCTCGACTTCCAAATCCACCAGGCACTACTATTCCATCTATACCTTTCATCATTCCTTCATCAAAATTAATACCATCAATTACAGTTGTCTTAACCAATATATCTAAATTAGCAGAAACATGGGTTAAAGACTCAAATATTGATGCATAAGAATCACCAAGTTCAGTATATTTTCCACAAATAGCAATATTTACAACCTTTTGAGGGGAGATTAGATTTCGCTTTATTATATTTACTAACTTTTCAAATTCATCCAATTTGGGCGTAACATTAATTTTCAATTTTGAACCTAAAATCTCATGTAATCCTTGTCTATAAAAAGATATGGGTATTTCATAAATAGTTGCAACATCAATATTATCAACAATACAAGAAGCATCAACATTGCAAAACATTGCTATTTTTTGTCTTATCTGGTTTGTTAGAAGCCTAGAACTTCTTGCAACAATCAAATCTGGAAAAATGCCCGATTTATTTAAAGTCTTTACACTTTGCTGTGTAGGTTTGGATTTTTGTTCATTTATTCCAGCAGGATTTGGGATATAAGTTAAGTGAACAAAAGCAATATTATCACTTCCAATCTCATACCTTAGCTGTCTCATTGTCTCAATAAATAAGATATTCTCCATATCTCCCACAGTACCACCAATTTCAATAACCAGAAGTTCACTATGCTCTTCTTTAGCAATATTTAAAATTGTCTCTTTAATCTCATCAGTAACATGAGGAATAAGCTGCACAGTTCTACCCAAGTATTTTCCACGCCTCTCATTTTCAAGAATATTTTTATATATTTTACCCATTATAATATTCCAACTAGACTTAGAATTTTGATTCAAAAATCTCTCATAATGACCAAAATCCATATCAACTTCACCACCATCATCAAGAACAAAAACTTCTCCATGTTCAACAGGATTTATAGTCCCAGGATCAGTATTTAAATAACCATCACACTTAATTGGTGTTATCTTTAAATTATCCTTAAATAATCTTGCAATACTTGCAGATGTAACCCCTTTACCTATTCCAGAAATTACGCCACCTGTTATTACCAAAATTTTTAGACTATTCATTGTCAACACCCTCCAAATAACTCAAATAAGAAACATCACAATTTGCAAACTTTTTAACCAATTTCACATTATAATTTAAAAGGTACATTAGCTATAAAAAGACCCATACAAATTAAGAATAATACCTTCTTTACCTAGCTAAAAAATAAATGTTTTATAATATTTACTCCCAGAAAAAAGATCACCTTTAGTTAGTATTTCAAAAAAATTTTAATCATGAAAATCAATATGTACTTCATTCACACAATCAACAATTACCAACTCTCAAGCATGAAGTACATATGATGCATAAATGGCATAAAGAACTAAAAATGTCAAAAAACAAAAGACAAATACAACAAAAAAAGATGTAAGCCCCATTAAAATGGTAAAACCAATTTTTCTAGTATTTAAATTGCCCAAATTTCTAAGCACAAAGTATAAATAAAAATAAATAAATCCTGCAAAAGATATGCCAATATATTTAAAGAAATAAGATTCTACCCAATTATAAAAACCACTCATAACTTTAAATAAATAATTATCAACAAAAAATATTATAAAATTAAACAAAATACCCAATAAAATAAAATATAAACTCACAATGATAACTGATTTAAAAAAAGGATGACTTTTAAACATAATCCTAGAGAACAAAAATATGGAAAATCCAAATAAATATACAAGATAAGTATTTTTAATAAATAGCAATGAAACATCAAAAGGTATATAATAATGCATCTTACTTTCCATAATAAGGTTTTGATCCAAGAATACAACTATATTGAAACTCAAATAACAACAAATAAGTAAAAATAAAGGCAACAGAAATAAAAATTTCAATAAAACAAAAAAATATCTCTCTAGAGTAGAAACGGGCAAAGACAAATAAAACACATTTTTAAGCGGATCATGAATCGACTTATAGTGATTAAACATATTATGTACTGAGACAAAAAAAATAATAGGAAATAAAATAAAATTAAACACAAAATCAAGTATCATCTTATCTAATAGCACTCTATCAACTACAAAATCAATAAAACTATAGGCTCCACAAATCATACAAAAAAAATAAATGAAAGGAAAAAATAAAAAAATTGAAATAAAACAATAAAAATAAAATTTTTTATTATAAAAAAAATCAAGATCAAATAACTTTAAAAATCTCCTCAAATTAAACACTTGATAAATCCTTTAAGCCCTCATTAATGATATATAAAAAGAAAAATTCAATGTCAAAATTATTACTAAAAGTTCCATTTTCAAAATAAAGTGACTTAAAACCACCCTTTACCTTTGCATAATAAAGTTCTCTTCCATCTAATTCCTCTACAATTTTAATTTTATAATTATTTTTAATACAAGATATCGAATTTGAAAAAAGAACACTATTATTACCAACAATGATCAAATGCTCTACAACATCTGATAAATCTCTAACATTATGTCCCGTAACAAAAACCATCCTGTCCTTCAAATCATTTAAAATATCTCTAAAAACATTTTTTGACTCAATATCAAGACCATTTGTTGGTTCATCAAATATCAAAACAGAAACACCCGTAGCAATAGCAAAAGCAATAATACTTTTTTTCTTCTGACCGTATGATGAAGATGAAAACCGCAAATTAACATCCAATTCAAATTTTGATAGATATTCCTTAAAGTTTTTTTCATTAAAATTTGGATAAAATTTAGATAAAGACCTACAATAATCATTTAAAGAAATATCAGGCAAAGAGAATTCTTCTGGAACAAAAAACAAATTTACTAAATTTAAAGGATTTCTTGGAAAATTTTTTAAAGAATTAAATACAACTTCCCCTGAAGATGGATTTAAAAGTCCACTAAGAAGTCTAAGCAGAGTGGTTTTCCCTACCCCATTCTTACCAAGAATCAAATAATTTTGTGATTTTTCAAAACTTAAATTTAAATTCGAATAAACATTAGTTTTATAATAAGAAAATGAGACATCCCTAAATCCTACCTGCAACTAAATTTCTCCCTTAGACCCATTATAAAATAGTACAAAAATAAATACAAGAATAAGGTATTAATTTTTCAAAAAAACTCTATAGACAAATATAGAAAAATTAACATACAACACAGAACTAAAACGCCAAATTTTCAACATCATCTTTGGCAAAGTTTGTAACTCACTAAATCTGGAACTCTTAAGACTTGCATAATGACTTTGAAATTCCTTTGAATCCTTAATTTCATTAAGAACAGAAACGAGTTTTGCTTTATGAGCCTTATATACAAGTTTATCCTTAATGTGCCAACTAATAACATAAACCTGCTTAAAAGAAATATAATAATAAAGCTGCAAATAAAACTTTTTATAGTATTCAAAATATTTTTCAAAAAATCCCTCTTCCTTTAAAATATTTTCCACAACTTTAAGAGACGTATCAACTTTAGTAATTACACTGATTGACGAACTGGCACTCCCCATTCTTTGAAAATTAGTATAAAAATAATTATTTACAAAAGAAACTTTACTTGCTTTTAAAAAAACGTGTAGCATAAAAACTACATCTTCTAATATTACATCACTAAATCTAATATTATTCTTTACAATCAAATCCCTTCTAATCAATTTATCCCAAACCGTACCTACAACAAAATTCTTTTTACAAAAACTAGCAAAAACGGTCAACAGCAAATTCTTAAAAGCCTCTTCACCAGTTATTGGGTAATTTGGGAAAGGAAGAACAGATTTTCTTTTAATCTTCCTTGCAAGAAAGTAAATATAGAATTGAGAACAAACAATATCTGAATTATCAGCTTTTGCCCTATTATATAATACCTCAAGCATAGTATTCTCAACAGAATCATCACTATCCCAATAGACTATATATTCTCCTTCAGACTGATCAAAACCATTATTTCTAGCAACAGATATTCCCATATTTTTCTGATTAATAATTTTGATACAATCATATTGCTCAGCAAATTTTTGCACTATCTTTAAGCTATTATCATAAGAACCATCATTTACCAAGATAATTTCTTTATCTCGCAATGTCTGATTAACAGCATTCTTTATCATCATTTCAAGGGTACTCTCAGCATTAAAAAAACAAATGATCACAGAAACCTTGTACTTATACATAAAATCCTCCTAAATAAATAACTACTACCTAACAAAAATCTGTAAGCAACTCAATATACTAAATACTTTTAATTACAAGATATAAGGAAACAGTCTATAGCATAGTTAATAAGCTTATATGATTTAAATATATTTTCCAACAAACCGAATATAAATATACTATATAATACGAACTTAAAAAATAATAATAAACTCAAAAATAAGAGGCTTAAATGATAAAAATAATTAGTCTTGGAGGTGGGATCATAAATCCTACTCACATTAATACAACATACATTAAAGACTTTAGAAATCTTATTTTTCAATGGATAGAAAAAGAGAATAACAGAAAAGTTATTTTAATTATAGGGGGAGGAAAAACAGCAAGAGAATATCAAGATGCTTATAAGCAAATTAATCCTAAATTTAAGAATCATGAACTTGATGAGATTGGAATAATGGCAACCAAATTAAACGCAATGCTTATAAGCAAAGCAATGCAACCATTCTGCATAGACGATATTGTAAGCAATCCAACTGAAGATTTTCAGTTTAAAGGACAAATATTGATTGCATCAGGATGGAAACCCGGATTTTCAACGGATTATATCACCGTAAAGTTTGCTGAAAAGTTGAAAACAAATGAAATAATCAATTTAACCAATGTTAATCAAATTTACGACAAGGATCCCAAAAAATTTAATGATGCAAAAGGATTTAAGAATATCACTTGGAATGAATTACAAAATATTGTGGGAAAAAACTGGGAACCTGGTTCAAATCTGCCATTCGATCCAATAGCAACTAAATTAGCATTAAAACTTAGTCTTAAAGCCTATATACTCAATGGCACTGATCTTAAAAATTTGCAAAAAGTTTTTAATAAAGATGATGATTTTTTAGGGACTATTGTAGTAAAATAAAATCTATTGCCGGTATGGCGGAATTGGTAGACGCGCCAGACTCAAAATCTAGTGAGAGCAATCTCGTGTCGGTTCGACTCCGACTACCGGTACTGTTTAACTGAAAAAGTTAATATTAAAATTTAAGACAAGATTACTGCCTATTAACTATTCATTAACACAAACAAATATAAGAAAATAGGACTTCAATTACTATGGCAAAATTTTAAAATATGAATTTTTAAGTATTAAGTTTTTCAATAGCATTCTTATAAATTGAAATAAGGTTTATAAGTTCATTTTCATTCATATACTCATTAGTCTTATGGGCCGTATTATCTGAACCCTTAAATAATGGACCAAAAGCAACACAATTTTTCAAAGCTCTTGAATAAGTTGCACCACCAATAGCAATAGGATTAACATCACGATCACCCGTAAAATTTTTATAAACTTCCATCAAAGACAAAATAAATTTTAAATTAGAATCAACATAAAGAGGATCAAGAAAAGAAACCTCACTATAATTTAGAGAATACAAATTTAAAGTTTGCTTTATTAAAGATACCAGTTCTTCTCTCTTATAACTTATAGGATATCTCATATCAAAAGATAAAATCTGATTAGATGTCTTAGACAATTTAACTTTTGTCAAACACAGAGTAAGTTTTCCAGATTGCACATCTTCAAACACACTACCAAACAATTTTTCTCCATTAATAGTAAAACCAATTTTATCTTCAAAAAAATTAATAAAATTGGCCCTTACACCTAAGGATCTAATAATATCTAATGCATAAGGAGCAACATTAACACCAAGTTCAGGCAAAGAAGCATGTGCAGAAGTACCATAAATGAAAACATTATTTTCAAAAAACTTATACCTAATGTTACCACCAAAACTATCAAGCAAGATTCTAAAATCATCTTTATTAGAATCACCAAGTTCAAAAGAACATTCATCAGGAATAACATTATACCCTACGCCAAGCTCAAAATTCATAAAAAATTTTTCATCACTAATAACATCAAACTGCAATAATCCCTTCTCAGCATTAACAATAGGAAAGTCGCCATCAGGAGTAAAAGAAAAATCTGGAATCTCTTCTTTAATTTTATATTGCTCAATACAACGCCATGCTGTCTCTTCATCTGTTCCAAAAATTACTCTAAATCTCTTCTTGAAATAAATTCTCTCCAATAGCAACATTTTAAAAGCATAAAGAACAGCCATTAAAGGACCCTTATCATCCAAAATACCTCTAGCATATACTCGTCCATCTCTAAAATCAAGTTCAAAAGGATTTGAATGCCACTGAGATATATTTCCAGCATCAACAATATCAATGTGAGTTAAAATACCTATAAGTTCATCACCCTGACCTATCTCAGCAAAACCATAATATCCATCTCGATCTTTATGCACCTGAAAACCAATATCTTTAGCAATTTCTAATACCTTATCTAGACATAAATCAATCTGAGATCCAAAAGGCTTACCCTTTAATGCAGGAGCATTAACACTATTAAATTTTATCAATTCCCCCAAATGAAAATAAAATTGTTTATCTAACTTAAAACTCATAAGCCTAAACCTTAAGACAATGTAAAAATAAAGATTACAATATAAAAACTAAAATATTTTTGATATTGTTTTCATAAGAGTATCGGGATTGAAAGGTTTAACAAGCCAACCAGTAGCACCAGCTTTACGACCTTCATCAACTTTTGATTGCTCAGATTCAGTAGTTAAAACAAGTATTGGAACAAAACTTCCAAACTCTCTTATCTGCTTTATCACTCCTATTCCATCTAAATTAGGCATATTTATATCCGTAATTACCAGATCAAAATCTTTATCACTCTGTCCAACAGCCTCCTTAAATTTAGATACACCCTCAAGACCATCTTGAGCCTCAGCAACTACAAAACCATTCTGCTCCAAAATATAAGCAACACTTTGCCTAATAGCTCTATTGTCATCTATGACCAAAATCCTTTTTTGCATGAAACGCTCCTAAACCCATACATATAAAAAGTATACAAAAGTTAGAACAAAATTACACTACCCTCATCAAATGAATGAACATCCTTTTCATCCTCAATAAGAGACAATAAATACTTCTTGTGAACAAACAAAGTAAATCTATTAGCAATTCTACGAACAAACTCTTTGTCTTCAACATCAACACACTTAAGATCATGTCTTAACAATTCTACATTAAGAGCATCATTAACATTATTTTCCATTTCAATTAAAATTTTTTCAAGATTTACAAGATCTTCTCTTAAAGATTTAATATTATGAATATCTAATTTTACCTCTTCAAATATTTCTAAAAAATCAACGGGAAACATTTCATAAGATAATACATTATCAATAGCAATTTTCTTTATTTCAACAATATTATTCTTTATCTCAATAAATAGCTTTTTAAATTTATTAAAATAATTTTTTTCAATATAAAAGCGATTGTCACAATCTTTTACAACTTTTTCAAAGAAAAATATTATTTGAGATAAAAATTCTCGTCCTTTAGTAATATTTAAATCAATATTACTAATAATCTTGGACATCTCAGAAATATTGCCTTTCATATCTTCAAGTTCAACTCTTTTTACAACTTCTATTTTAGAAGCTATATTGATATTTTGAAATCTAGACGAAATAGCTGAAATATTTGAAAACATTAATTCTAAAGATTTAACAAGCTTAATTTGTTCATAATAAAGATTTAAAAAATTAGAATTATTTTTTTCAACATCATCTATTCTCCTAAGTAAATTTGATAAAATAATGGAACAAGATTCAACAGCCTTTGAAATATCAAGATATAAAGAACTATCTGACTTTAAATCATTAATGGTCTGAATAGAAGAAATAGACGTATCAATAAATTCTTCAAAAGTCATCAGATTTTCATCTAATTTAGAAATAATATCTCTAACTATCATTTTAGACGAATCCGTAAAAACAGATAAAATTTTTAACTTTTGAATCTCACTTATATCTCTAAACTTAAAAACATCAATACTAGAATACATAACATTTAAATGATGTAAAGACTGAGTCAGCCTATCTTGAAACTGCAGGTAAGATACGGCATTTACAAATTTAAATTTAAATTCATTCAGTATTCCTAATATGTTATCATAAAAGGCAATAACTTCTCCAATACCTCCTGAAAATTCATCAATATTTTTTATCAAATCCTCTTTAAACTCTTCAAGGATTTTATTTTCAGCCGTATTATTTTCAAGGACTTGCTCCTTAACACGATCAAGTCCAACTTTAATATCTCTACCCTTACTAGTCAGCTGATCTGCTTGCTTAATCATAGATTGAGTTAAGATTTTAATCTCATTTGTAATATAAGAAAAAGCGCCTCCTGCTCTCCCAGCCCTCATGGCAACAGTTAGTGTATTAATCGACATTATTTCCATATCGATAGAACTTTTTTTCATTTTTTCAATTACATCTTCAAGAATTTCTATATCCTTAACCTTATCCCTTATTACACTAAACTGTGATTCAAGAATTTCAGTTGAAGAATTAAAATAAGATACGAAATCATTAAGTACTCTGATTACCTTAGATATAAAATTATTTAGAGAATAATCATTATCGATATCAAGATTAGAAATAAACCCAATATTAAAAGACAAATCTTTAATATCCTTAGAAAGCCTTTCTATTAATCGAGGAATTGACTTACTTAAGCTTGCATAAACTAATCTTGAATTATTATCAAAATTCTCAAGTTTTGTTAATATTTTATTAATATGCGGGTCAATATCTAAAAATATATCATCATTTTCCATTAAGATCTCCTTAAAATATACTCAGATATTTCATTTAAAGGAAGGACCTTGTCCACAGCACCTATCTTTATTGCCTCCATAGGCATACCAAATACTACAGACGTAACTTGATCTTGTGCAATATTATACGCACCACTTTTTTTCATCTCAAGCATACAACAAGCACCATCATCCCCCATTCCCGTAAGCATAACCCCAATAGCATTTCCTCCTGCAAAAATAGCAGCAGAACGAAACAATACATTAACCGAAGGTTTATGTCTGCTAACTGGAGGACCATCTACTAGACTAGCAAAATAATTTCCATTAGCATACTTCACAATTAAATGATAATGACCATTTGCAATTATTACAAGACCGGGTCTTAAAATATCTCCATCTTCAGCCTCTTTTACATCAATTTCAAGTTCATTATTTAAACTTTTTGCAAAAGATGTTGTAAAACCTCCTGGCATATGTTGAACAATAACAATTGGAGGAGAATCTTTTTTAAATGATTTTAAAAAAATTCTCAAAGCCTCAGTGCCTCCAGTTGAAGATCCAACAAAAATCACCTTTCCTGTTTTATCTTTATTAACCACACCTTTATATTTAAGAATAACGTCTGGATCATTTTTAGGAGAAACGTTAATAACATCTGAAACCTTATAACTCTTAGTTATATTATCAATATCTCTCTCAAGCTTTTTATTATCAGATTTTTCAAAAGAATCAGGAGCTTTGATTCTCTTAGTTTCAAAAGAAGCTACAAATTGATGATCAGCTAATCTCTTAATTTCAGATTTTATCAAATCCAAATAATCACTTCTAAACAGATTAACTGTAAGTTTAAAGTTAAGTTTATTTATTATTAATTTAATTTTTTCTTTTTTAGAGTCAAGAAACCCAAATTTTGGATAAATTTCATCCTCTGCTATAAAAACGACAGGAAGCGAAATATTATTAAGAACATTATTAAGCGCATTTCCAAAGTGCGACTTAGCTGTATTCTCGTCAATAATCACTAAATCAGGAAATTTTTGCAAAAAAACATTAATAAGATTTAAAGAATTAGAACCTGGATTTAATATCTCTACATTTACATCTTTTAAAAAAGCTCTAACAAAAACTTGCCTTATAAGACCTTGAATATCAATTACCAAAATTTTCATTGTTATTATTTAATATAAACCTACCTTTATAAAAACCAAGATACGTTACTTTAAAAGTACATTACCTTATAATTTTAGTTATAGTATCAATATCAATGACTAATGCTAAACTTCCATCTCCAAGTATTGTAGCCCCAGAAACTCCTTCTACTTTAGAATAAATCTTACCTAAAGTTTTTATAACGGTCTGATGTTGTCCCAAAACCTCATCTACCACAATTCCCATCTTACCACTATTTGTATTTACAACAACAACATGTTCACTATTACTCTCTTTACTAGAAATCTCAAAAAATTCTCTCAACCGTATAAAGCTAATCATACTTCCCCTATAAGTCATGACATTGCCACCATTCTCAAGCCCATATACTTTAGAATCTAATTTATCAGCCTCAAGGCAAGACTCAACACTAGATAAAGGAACAATAAAATGCTGATCTTTAACCCTAACAAGCCATCCTTCAATAATTGCCAAAGTCAAAGGAAAAATCAACTTTATTCGCGTATACTTACCAAACTCACTCTCAATAACTACACTACCTCTAAGAGACTCTACCTGTTTTCTAACAACATCCATTCCAACACCACGACCCGATATATTTGTAACAACATCTGCTGTTGAAAACCCAGGTTCAAAAATCAAATTATAAACATCCACATCAGATAAAGTTCTAGATATAGCCTCAGATATTATATTTCTCTCTATAGCTCTCTTAATTATTTTATATTTATCAAGTCCCCTACCATCATCTTCAATAATAACAATTACAGAATCACCCGATTGCTGAGCAGAAAGCTTAATCATCCCCTGGAAATTTTTTCCTGCTTTTACTCTATCTTCACTAAGTTCAATTCCATGATCAATTGCATTTCTGATTAAATGTACCAAAGGCTCATTTAATCTTTCAATAATACTCTTATCAAGAACAGTATCACCACCTTGAGAATAATAATGAATTGATTTACCAAGTTGAACAGAGAGATCTTTAACTATTCTTTGAAATTTTACAAACAAAATATCAATAGGAACTGTTCTAAGTCCTGTAGTATAATCTCTAAGTTCATTAATAAGTAAAGAAAATTCAGCTGAAATTGAATTTAAAATATTATTATTATTAGTCTCAGCCTCTTTTGCAAGTTTAGAATGAATTGTAACAAGTTCACCAACAAGATCTACCAAATGATCTAATTTCTTTGAATCAACTTTAATGCTTGCAATATTTACTTTGCTCTTAGCAGTATCATCATTAACATTAATTACATTAGCCTTAAGAGCAACTTTATTATAAGGTTCTTTTTGTTTTGATAAGTCTTTTTGATCCTCCTTAGAAAACACTTCATCAACATTTTGAATTACACTATTTGTCAAGAAATCAAAACCATAAGGTATTTCATAAGATGCATCAACTTCTTCAATAACAAATTTTGACTGCCCATCCAAAAACATAAAAATATCTTCTATGGCACTTTTACTCTCTTCTGTCTCAAGTTTTACTTCCCACTCAACATAAACATTATCAGGAGATATAAACTCCAAATCAGGAATATTTCCTACCCTAGCTCTAACTTGTCCATTGCCTAAATCCAATAACTTTTTTAAAAAATTGATAGGTTTATGCCCATGAAATAAAATTCCTCTTGAAGGCACAAAAATTATTTTGTAAACTTTAGTATCAACACGTAAAGCCTCATCCTCATATCCATTTTGATTTAAAGACAAATCCAATTCTGATTCTTGCAAATCTAAATTATTTGATAAACTTTGAACTTCACTAGTAGCATTTAAGCTCATATCACCCTTAACACCAACACCAAGTCCCTTTTTAATCATATCTATCAAATTCTTTTCACGATCCTTATATGCAACCTCATCAATAGCCTCATCTCCTTCAATAAGTTCACGAATAAAATCAACCGCCATTAAAGTAGCATCAACAGTATCTTCATTAAATTTATCCAACCCTCCCCTTATAGAATCAAGAAGCGTCTCTATTTCATGCACAAGGGAAGCTGTCAAATTAAAACCAAACATTCCTGCACTACCCTTTATTGTATGAAAATTTCTAAAAATAGAATTGATAACTTCCTCTCCAGACTCAAACTCAATATTCAGAAGTGCATGTTCAATATCTGAAATATTTTCTATAGACTCCTCTTTAAAAGAATCTTTAAATTTATCAATTACATCACTGCTATTCATAAATTGCCCTTAAACAAATAAAACTAAAATTCAATCAAACTAAGGCCTAAATCTAAGTTATCAATATCCTCAATATCTATCAGAAATCCACCATATATCAACGAACTTAAAACCTCATCAGAAGGATACTCTATCTTGATCAATACATTTTTCTCTTTAGCATACTTATTAGAAGAATACAAAATTTGTATAAAAGTAACATCTATTTTTTCTACATTTGCAAGATTAATCACCAATATATCTTTTTCTTTCATATCTTTAAGAATACTTAAAAGATCTTCTTTAACTTTAAAAATATTATTTACTACAAGTTCTCCTTCTGGTTTATAAATCATAACACTCAAAACTCCTACTCATCACCAGGATTATCTATTGTAGTATTTTTAAATTTAGAGAGTTCTTTAATATCAAATAAATTCTTTACATCAAGAATAACAATAAATTTATCATTATATTTACCAATACCAGATATAAATCTTGAATTAAAACCCACACCAATCCTTGGAGCATCATCAATATCAGAAGAACTCAACTCAAGAACCTCATTAACATGATCTACTAAAATTCCAAGACTCAACTCATCGCCTTCATGTGTGA
The DNA here is from genome assembly GCF_000500045.1 of Borrelia persica No12. Classification (GTDB taxonomy): domain Bacteria; phylum Spirochaetota; class Spirochaetia; order Borreliales; family Borreliaceae; genus Borrelia; species Borrelia persica. The sequence continues at coordinate 338,838 of NZ_AYOT01000146.1, forward strand.
GAGTCAATATAATAATATTCGAAATATTAACTTCCTTTCTCTTAACCTCATCATCACTAAATTTACGATCTTCCATACCAAATTGCTTTCTAATATCAATTATTGGGACTATCTTTCCTCTATTATTAATGATTCCTGCCATATAATCAGGAGTCCTTGGTATCTTTGAAATTTTAGTATATTCTAATACTTCAACTACATATTTAATTTCAATTGCATAAAGTTCATCTAAACTAAATAAAAGATATTGACCCAATGTATCTTGCATATCTACTTCTAATTCCATAAATGCCTCTTCTTAATAATATAACTAACTAAAATAACTATCATAAATTTTATTCAAATTTAACATATCCAACATACTATTATGTATCAATTATAAATCAAAAACCTCAATACTAAACAAATATCAATGTTCAATATAAATGTCAATCTATAATTTATAAATCACCACTTTTAAATCAAGATTATACAATCAGCTTCTATATTTTAGCATCTTTTGATTCCAAAAATGATTGTACAAATACTTGATAAAAATATCCTTTATATTGTTATATTTCTTATAATTTCACTCTTTCTAAATTTCCCATATAATTTAATTTCGAAAATCCTATTTTAGGTAACCCGTTTGCATTATTTATCCTTAACCAAAATTCTTGATAATGTGTTCCATACGTATGTTTGTTTTTCTAGGACTATATCTATAAACCTAATTTAAACTTATTGCATTTATATTGCTATTGTAACATAATATAGGTGGCAAATTCATTTACAACTAAGTTTAAAAGATTTGCAATTAAATTATTTAGTCTTGTTGTTTTTATTTTAAAATAACAAGACTAAATAATTTAAACCATCTATCACAAATACAATTTATCTATTAAAATAGATTGAATTATGTCAATGCAAAATTTAATTTTTATATTAAAGGAAAATCTATGAAACAAAAAAACATATTAGCCTTAATACTATTATTATTGTCAATATCTGCTTTTCCAAATTCAACGGCAAGAAGTAAGTTTGGAATAGGGATTTTATTACCATTTCCAATTGCATTAGAATTTAACATCAAAAACTTTGACATAGATTTAGGAATTTATAGCGGAGTAAACAATCTTTTTCAGGATTGGCAAACTTTATTCTTTGCACTAGATTACATATTTTATATGCACACTTTTGAAGAATTAAATGATGTTCTAGATTTCGCAATTGGTGGTGGTGGATATGGAACAATATGGTTCTCCAGATGGAGTCACTTCCAAGCAAAAAGTGGTCCAGTAAGCATAGGAGCCAGATTGCCATTAATATTAAATCTGGCAATATTTAGAAAAAAATTTGATATATTTTTAAAAATAGCACCCGGTATTGGACTTAATATTTGGAGTGGAGGAGCTGGATTTAGATGGGAAATGTTTACTGCTCTTGGTATTAGATATTGGTTTGAATAAAAATGAACGTACAAATTAAAAGAGAAGTACCTATTACTTCTCTTTTAAAATTAAATAACAATATAAATTAAACACAAATAAAACAGATAACAAATAAATCAACCTACAAAATACAAAATTCACTTAAGTTTTCATAATATATATTCTATGTAAACATAAAGAATTAACATCATTCTTTTTATTTGAAAAAATCGAATATATACTTAAGAATGAGAGGATTGATTGTCACATGAAAAGAATAATCTTAATTTTTTTATTAATAAATTATTTTAATGTTTCAGCACAAAACAAAGATACAAAAAATAAAGGTTATTTTGGAATTGGAATACTTGGACCATTTCCAAATGTATTTCAATTTACCTTAGCAAAAAACATTGAAATAGAATTTGGAATTTACAATGGACTTAAAAACCTATTTCAAAACTTTAATACATTATTTGCATCTATAGAATTTAATGTATTCTCATCAAGCACATTTGACAAACTTAAAACCATAAATGCTTCACTGGGAATTGGAGTTTATGGGTTATGGTGGCTATCTCAATGGCAAACAACAAATAAAATATCTAATGCAACAAACATTGGCATCAAAATTTCTCTCTCTTTAAGTCTACCAGTTATCAAAAGGCATTTTGACTTATTTTTAAAAACAGGTCCAGGAATCAACATATGGGGAAAAGGAAATGACAATCCAAGACAAAAATGGGAAATATTTGCTGGACTTGGTATAAAACTTTGGCTTGCATAAAAATAAAAAACATAATTAACATTATGCAGCTTAAAAAAATTTCAATTAAAAAGATTTTTTTATAAATTTTATTAATAATTAAAGATAAAATATAATGTGAGATACAAAGATAAATTATCGGGGACCTGATGCAAAAAATAATACTAATAATAATACTAATATCAAGCATATGGGTTAATGCATTTGGCAAAAGCTCATATTTAGATAGAAAAATAGGATTTGGCGGAAGTATTGGAAATCCAATATTTAACTATATTATGTCATTCCCATTTATTGATATTGAAATAGGCTACGGAGGAACCAATGGTATTAACCTGTCAAAAAAAATGCTCAAATCAAAAAAATACGATTTTAATGTATTTGTACTCTCAGCCATTGACTTAATATTTACAATACCATTAATAGAAAAACTATTTATTGGAACAGGAATTGGGAGCAATATACACATATCATCCCACAAATCAAATTATAAAGATATGGAAATGGGCTTTGGATTTAGAATTCCAATAGCTATTTTTTATGATATAACAGATAACATAGAACTTGGACTTAAAATAGCACCTTCAATAGAATTTGTATCAAACGCACCATCTGTTGCATACCAATACCTCTACTTAGGACTTAAGATAAATATAATAGGAGGAATATTTATTAAATATTATATTTAAATAATACAACCCAAAATTACTCCCAAGTACTATGAAAGAATTCACCTCTATTTGAATCTATTCTCTCAAAACTATGTGCACCAAAGAAATCTCTTTGAGCCTGAATTAAATTTGCCGGCAAATAATTAGTAGAATAGGAATCTAGAAAAGAAAGACTTGCACAAAATGCTGGCAAAGGTATCCCAATCTCACTGGCCTTTGACACTATACGTCTTAAAGACTTATGATGATTTTTTATTATATCTAAGAAATAATCATCAAAAAGCAAAGTAATAAGATGTGGGTTTTTGTCATAAGCTAATTTAATCTTAGACAAAAAAACACTCTTAATAATACAACCTTCTCTCCAAATTAAAGAAATTTTTCCCAAGTTTAAATCCCAAGCATAATTAACAGATGCATTCTTAAGAATCATAAATCCTTGAGAATAAGCTAATATCTTAGCAACTAAAAGAGCATAATATAAATCTAAAATCCAATCACTAAGATCAAATTCGACAAAGTCAATATCCATCTTAAGGATATCACTAGCAATTACCCGTTCATGCTTTAATCCTGATAGAGCTCGTGCAAATACAGATTCAAAAATCAAATTTGCTGGTACATTTAACTGCAAAGCCTCAATTGATACCCACTTTCCAGTACCTTTTTGATTTGCAACATCCAAAATTTTGTCAATTAAATATTCATTATTCTCTTTATATTTTAAAATTTTAGATGTTATCTCTATCAAATAACTCGACAAATCACCTTCTGACCACTTATCAAATACTTCAGCAATTCTCAAATTATCTAAATTAAAAGCCTTTTTCATAAAAAAATATGCTTCACCAATAAGTTGCATATCTGAATATTCAATTCCATTGTGAACCATCTTTACATAATGCCCAGCTCCATCTTTACCCAAATAAGCAGAACAAATGTCTCCCTCATTAGTCTTAGCAGCTATTTTATTTAAAATAGGTTCAATTAATTCATAAGCTTTCTTATTTCCACCATACATCAAAGAAGGCCCAAATCTTGCTCCTCTCTCACCACCTGAAATGCCAAGCCCAACAAAATAAATGTCCTTAGAAGATAAATCTTGCTCTCTTCTTATAGTATCCCTATAATAAGAATTTCCACCATCAATAATGATATCAAATTTTTCAATTAAAGGTAAAAGTTCGCAAATAACCCCATCAACAGCCGAACTTGATATCATTAAAAAGATCTTTCTAGGTTTTTTTAAACTTCCAATAAAAGTTTCAATATCTTTAAAAGCACTAATTTTTTTATGCGGATTGTTTACAAGAAAAACTTCTGTCTTCTCATTATCCCTATTATAAACAGAAACATTAAAACCACTATCGGCAATATTTAATGCCAAACTACTACCCATAACTCCTAGTCCATAAATACCAATATCCATTGCACCATCCCCTATCCTAATTTTGATCATAAAAAAACTTATTTATTCATTATTTTTAGATTATGTTATATTATAAAAAAAGTAAAGATTAAACCAATACAAGACAGGAGAATTTTATGAAAAAACAATTTACTACAGAGGTTAATGATTTACTTTACTTAATAATACATTCTCTTTATTCACACAAAGAAATATTTTTAAGAGAATTAATATCAAATGCCTCTGATGCTATTGACAAACTTAAGTTTTTAAACATAACTGATGAAAAATTTAAAGATATAAAATTAGATCCCAAAATAGAAATAAACTTTGACAAGAAGTGCATAAAGATAAAAGACAATGGAATTGGTATGAACAGGACAGATTTAATTAATCATCTGGGAACCATTGCAAAATCAGGTACTAAAGAATTTATAAATAAGTTAAAGAAAGACGAAAAAAAAGATGCAAGCCTTATTGGCCAATTTGGTGTTGGATTTTATAGTGCTTTTATTGTAGCAGAAAAAGTTGAAGTTATCACAAAAAAAATTTTAGAAGATATTGCATATATCTGGTCTAGTGATGGCAAAACAGGATACGAAATCAATGAAACAAGCAAAGATGACAATGGAACTGAAATAGTACTTCACCTTAATGAAGAAGGAACTGAATATACTAACAAATGGAAAATCCAAGAAATTGTCAAAAAATACTCAAATCACGTAAATTACCCTATCTTTATTAAATATCAAGAACCCATAATGAAAGACGGCAAACAAGAAGGTGTTGAAGAAAGGGAAGAAAAATTAAATGACACAACAGCAATTTGGACAAAAAATAAAAATGAAATCACCAATGAAGAATATAATGAATTTTATAAAAACTTAACCCTTGACTATGAAAACCCATTGCTACATATTCATACAAAAGCTGAAGGAAGTATTGAATACACAAATCTTTTTTATGTTCCAAGCAAAGCTTCTTACGATCTATATTATCCAAATACTAAACCTGGCGTAAAATTATTTATAAACAGAATTTTCATTACAGATTCTGCTGACAGTTTGCTTCCAAATTATCTAAGATTTATAAAAGGAATAATAGATTGCCAAGACTTGCCTCTAAATGTAAGTAGAGAAATTTTACAACAAAATAAAATATTAGCTAAAATAAAGGTATCTTCCATAAAAAAAATACTTAGTGAACTTGAAAAATTAAGTGAAAATGATCCTAACAAATTCAATGAATTTTTTAAAGAATTTGGAAGATGTTTAAAAGAAGGGGTTTATTCTGATTTTGATAACAGAAACAAGTTAATATCCCTAATTAGATTCAAATCTTCTAATGTAGATGGGTTTGTATCATTAAAAGAATATAAAGATAGGATGCCTGCAGAACAAAAAAGCATATATTACATAACTGGAGGGAAGGAAAATATTCTTAAAATCAATCCTATTGTAAGTGCTTATAAAGAGAGAGGATATGAAACTCTTATTATGGATGATGAGATTGATGAGGCTATTTTAAATTTCATCACAGAATATGAGGGAATCAAATTAAAAGCAATAAACAAAAACGAAACAAGTGATGAATTAAAAGATGAAAATTTCAAACAAATTGAAGAAGAATTTAAAGACATACTCTCTAAAATAAAAGAAATATTAAAAGATCATGTTAAAGATGTATCTCTATCAGCAACACTAATACAAGAACCATCGGCAATAATAATTGACAGCACTGATCCCACTTATCAAATGCAAAAAATAATGATGTCAATGGGACAAGAAGTCAAAGAAATAAAACCAATTCTTGAACTTAATCCAAACAATAAAATTATTAAAAATCTAAAAAATCTAGACGATGCAAATTTAGAAAAAATAAGCATCATTCTTCTTGAAGAAGCAATAATTACTTCAGGATTACCAAGTAAAAATCCAAATCAATTCATAAACATAATAAATGAAATGTTAGAACAAAATATATAATACGACAAAAGTAGGTTTGCAGCATAAGCTTGCAAACTTACTTTTTAACTTTAAGTACTATATCTTTACCCGCCTCAACAGGCTTAGTCTGAGATATTTGAGTCTTAATCTCTTCAGTTAAAGTGGTAGTAGAAGGCAAAACATATTCAGAACCATCGTCAAGCTTGCCAAAAACATATTCAATACTTGAAACTTCATCAGAATTTGCAATAACAACAGGAGTAACTATTGATTCTGCATTGGCTTTCAGATATTCAAGATCAAGTCTAATAATAGTATCACCCTGTTTAACACTCATGCCTTCCTCAGCAACTCTTGTAAATCCCTTACCATTTAAATTAAGAGTATTAATACCAAAATGCACAAAGATTTCAATGCCCTCTCTAGTTTCAAGACTAAATGCATGATTGGTTTTAAAAATTTTACCAATACTTCCATCACAAGGCGCAACCAACTCACTTCCAGTAGGCATAATTGCAATTCCATCCCCAACTATCTTTTCAGCAAAAGCCTCATCTGGAACCTTATCAATTGAAACAACCTTACCACTAACAGGTGCTATCAAATCTAAAGTAGCAGATTTTTTAAAAAAACCTAAAAATCCCATAAGTTACTCTCCTATATATTTATCTAAAAATTTTAAAGTCTCTGATTCTGATTTACTATGTAACACTTTAAATGCCAATTCATTTAAGTCTGACATAGTATATTTTCTAAGCAAATATTTAATTCGAAGCGAAGCACTAGGAACCATACTTAAAGATTTAAAGCCAAGTCCAATAAGAATTAAAGCTCCAGCTTCATCTCCCCCAAGCTCACCACAAACAGAAACATCAATACCAAAATTATTTCCAGCATCAAGAACATTTTTAATCAATCTTAAAACAGCAGGATTATATTTATCATATAAATTTGATATTTTTTGATTGCCCCTATCTACAGCCAAAGTATATTGAGTTAAATCATTAGTACCAATACTAAAGAAATCCAATTTATCCGCAAACTCAGAAGCCAGTAAAGCAGCAGAAGGAACTTCTATCATGCATCCAACTTCTAACTCCTCATCAAAAGGCAAACCCCTAGACTTTAAATTTGCTTTTGCTTTATCTACAAAATAATTAATTACCTCAATGTCCTCATACCTAGTAAGCATAGGAACCATAATTCTTATTTTCCCATAATGACTAGCTCTAAAAATCGCATTAAATTGATTTTGTATTAAATCCTCATAATCCATATACATTCTAAGAGCACGATACCCTAGAAAAGGATTTTCTTCCTTTGGAAAATTAAAATATGAAATTTCCTTATCTCCACCAATATCAAGAGTACGAATAGTAACAACACCTTTTTTTTCAATATTCTCTACAACTCTCTTGTAAGCTTCAAACTGCTCATCTTCTGTAGGAGGCTTTGAAGATTCCATATATAAAAATTCTGTTCTAAAGAGTCCTATGCCATCAAGTCCATATTTATTAACATAAAAAATATCTGTTGGTGTTCCAATATTAGCCTTCAGAAATATTTCAATACCATCTTTGGTTATTGCAGATTGATTTTTCAACTCAAAAAGCTCTTTTTCATGTTCATTATGCTTTAGTATCTTATTAGCATATGTATCAAGTTCAATAGATGAAGGACTACCAATAATTAGTGAAGAGATACCATCAATTATCAACTGCTCACCTTCTTTAATTTGAGCAATATCTAAAGGTGTCATTACAAGAGCTGGAAGTCCCATTGTCCTTGCTAAAATAGCAGCATGAGAAGTCTCCCCACCAACTGTAGTTACAAAACCCTTAACATAACTTAAATCAACTTGCATTGTATCAGAAGGTGTCAATTCTTCAGTAATTAGAACTACATCTCTCTTAATCTCAGCAAGATCAACTAACTTATCTAAAATATTTGCAATAAGCCTATTCCTAATATCCTTAAAATCAGAAGCTCTTTCTTTTAAATAAAGATCCGAATATTCCTCTATGCTTGCAATTAATCCTTCAAAAGACAGATAAACAGCATAAGCAGCACCATAATGTTCAGTCTTAATGAAATTAATAACAGACTCAGAAAGCTCATCATCTTCAATAATTAACATCTGCCCTTCAAAAATGCCTTCCTTATCAACACCAAGTTGAGATACAACCTTTTTTGTAAGATCTCTCAACACAGATATAGCCTTTAATTTAGCATCATTAAACTTTTTTATCTCATCATCAATTTGTAAAGAAGTAATCTTTGATTTATCAATCAATTTATCAAAATCCTTTTTGATAAAAAGTGCCTCTCCTATACCTATCCCTTTAGATATTCTTTTCCCCGATAAAGTCATATCAACCTTCCATACCTATTCTTTAAAAGATTCAATGAGTGCAACAAGTTCAGAAACAGCCTTCTCCTCATCATCACCATCAGCACAAACCATAAGCTTCTTACCAGAAGATAGTTCTAAAGTTTGCAACCGAAATAAACTCTTTCCGCTAACAGATTTTCCATCAGCTTCAATAGTTATATCACTAACATACTCCTTAGCCTTTTTGACAAATGTTGATGCTGGTCTAACATGTAAACCATTAACGGCTTTAATTGTAGCCTCTTTTTTAACCATAAGCTTAAGCCCCTTTATTTGAATAATTATTTTTTTGATTAAGTTACTAACAAATAAATATTATAATGCATAAAAACAAATTGATAAATTAATTCTATTGCTTTATCATTCAAATTAAACCCAAAAACTAACAATTTTTAACAATGCTAATTTTTCAAGACTAAAAATTAAACAATATATCAAAATAAAAATTTTTTATAAGCCTTAAACTTCTCTCCTCCAAACTAAAATTTTTAACATCCCGAATATTTTTATCTAACATTTTAAGAGAATCTTCAATCTCAACCAAAGATAAAGGCAAAGATTTATTTAAAAGTAAAACTTGAAAATCCCTTAAAGTAATAACCTTGTCATTATAAAATATTTTCATCAAAAAATCACTTATAACATCTCTTTTAACATTTAAAAGAACACAAATAAAGATAATATTTACCTCTTCTAAAAAATTAAATGAAAAAACAGAATCAAATATTCTGCTGTAAAAACTTTTATTCCACAAATTTGTAATTGGAAATTTTACTTTACTTAAAAATAAAGTATGACGGTTTTGTATATAGTCATCTCTATTAATACTATAAGCATTATAAGTATAGTTTTTTTTGGTCAAAATATTTTTAAATTCAATCTGTGCATCAAGACTTAACAACAAAGGATATAAATCAAAAACTGTGTTCTTATAATAAAATCCATTAGCAATATTAATGCTATTTAGACATATCCGATCATTGAACATAGAAATAAACTCATAAAACAATCTTGGAATATTTCTCTCCCCAAATTGCAAAACTGAATCATAAGTAACACATGGACCTATTTCCAAAAAATTGCTTCTAAGAAAAATCTTATCAAACCTTTCAAAATTATTTATTATAAAAAAGTTATCAGAGTCACTTTTCATAAAAATTTCAGGATTCTTATGAAAATCAATCTCATTATAAATTATATAATTATTTGCACTCTGCTGAAACAAACTAACAAGTGCATTAAAATTTTCAGGATAATATACCTTCATACTACTCATTTTCTCTCTAACTCTTCCAATCGCAAATAAAGATCCAAAAAGGTATTAACATCAAGACAATGACACTTTAATATATTATAATACCCTAAAATATCAGACCTAATTATGACTTTACGTTTTAAAAGATAGTAAAATAATAATACATTAGACGAAAAGCAATTAGCACAAAACCCAAAATCACTATCCAATAAAATTTTAATTAATGTATTATAAAAACTGGTATTCTCTAAACCCTCAACAGTAATAATACTACGTCCATTTAACATACAAGCTGGCATTAAAGATGAATATACAGGTTTTAAATCTAAAAGCACTAATGAAAATCTTTGATTCATCTTTTCAATCACATTTCTCTCACCTGAATAAAAAATATCAATTAAAAGCTCTTTAGTACTCAAAGAAAGTTCAATACCCTTTGAAAGATTTTCTCCATTCAAATTAAAGCTAATTAGTATCAATGCGTACACTCCAATTATTTAGAATACTCTTAAGTTCAATAGGCATTCTACATATATTAAAATCAAAAGCCTGAATTAATGATGTTTGAATTGCAGAAACAGATGCAATAAATAATACCTTAAAAGAAAAAACAAATTCACCATCTTCAATAAACTCAAGTCCCACAGAATCAACAATATCATAAGTAATATTTCCAAAAACATAATCAACTGCCAAATTAAAAATCGAAAATGCACGTTTATTATTTATTTTAAGTTTATCAAATTTACCATTCTCAACAAAAAAATTCACATTACTAAATACAATATTAAAAGAATGTATTACTATATCAACTTCAAGAGAACAGGCAACATGAAATTTTTTATCTATATCCACAACAAAATCCTGACTAACCATAACAGGGTATTCTCTCTTAACATCACCATCAAACATCAAAGCAAGCTCTTCTTTCATAGACAAAACTGCCCTTTCAATAAGATAAGATTCCTTGAACAATGCAACAGGAAATTCAACATCACCTTCAAAAGAATGATTAACAACAAAATTGACATCAATATAAGGTAAATTAAAAGTTTTAGCCAAAACATTTCTTAAATAATTCATCAAATTAACATCTATTATTCTGTAAGGAATCAATACATCTAACTTATCTTTATATAAATTCATAGAGACAGTTAAATTACTACCATCCAAACAAGCAAAATCTATATTAGAATCTAAACTTAAAAAAGCAAATCCTATACCTTTTCTCTTGATATCCAAAATACCATATTCATTATTTAAACTGATAGAAGATGACTTGCGCATAATAAAATTTTTCAAATCCATCGCCCTTACAAGCTTAAAAAAAACATCATATTCACTCTTAACATGACTAAGCAAGTAACTAAGAGGCTCAAGTGACAAACTGACTGCAAGATTATAAAAATTTGAATAAATAAAACTATAAATAGAAATTCCAAATAAAAAATGATTATCACAAAAAAAAACAGCATTACTATTAGTAGATACAAAATTAATATGTATTAATACATCAAAAAACAAATTACTAAAAATTTTATTGAAATAATGCAAATAAAATTTATATAAAAAATTTAATGGCCTATTAATTTTAAGATCTAACATAATCTTATTAAGCCTATTTTCCGTTGACAAACAATTTACAACTGAAAATTCTAAATTTAAAGACTCTGCCATTAAAAAATGTCTTTTATAATAAATAACATTAACCTTAATACCAAGCTTTTTAGAAAGCACTATACCTTGCAAAACAGCATTAAAAACAACTGGAAATAAAATACTCACACAATTATTATTAATAGGATTAATAATAATCTTATCTTTGGCAATACAAAAGTTATTACTAATAATCTGTTTAACTAATGCAATATTATCAAGATCAGCATCAATAATTAAATTATCATCGCTAAATAATACTTTCACTAAAATAAAGTCACTACAATAATTTAAATGACCTGAAAATTCATAACAAGAATTATAAACTTTAAACTCACCTGATTCTTTCAAGCTAGAATCACAATAAATATCACTTTGTTCAATGGGCTTTGAATTAAAAATAACATCTAATTCTGCTTTTAACAAAAGCTCCAAGTTATTAGAATACAAAACTAAAGGAATTTGCCCTTCAAAATCTATTTTATTATCAAAAAGTTTTAAGTTAAATTTATGACAATCAACAATATCAATAAATTCAAATGTAATATTATCTTTATAACTTATATTAAAAACTTGATCTTTGTATTCATCTGGAAGCTCAAAATCTTCAATAACCGAATTTTTGATATTATAACAAACTGGTAAAACCCAAACTTCATCCATATTTTCTAACTGCATAAACAATTAATTAAAACAAAAAATCAAGATCTATCATTTTTTTCTATTTGTACCATTATGACACAATACCAATAAAATTACTATTATAAATTAAATATTGCAAATTAAAATCAAACTACAATAATTAAAATTGCCCAAATTATATTACTTAACAGTATTAATATGTAATTAATTTATATTAAAATTAAACCATATAATGACTATAAAAATAATCCCAAATTATTATACAAATTATCTTATTTCCTTTTGATCAATTTTTAAAACTATGATAATATCAAAATTAAATGAATATCAAATAATATTCATAAGGTATTAATGTTATGGATAAAGGTAAAAAGACATTTTTAATAATATATAAAATTTTCATGCTGCTCTCCTATACATTGCTTTTTGGAGGAACAAAAAAACATTCACATCATTATATCCTAAATCACTCAAAAATTTATATTCCCAAAGAGGATTTAAGTGAAAACTTTAAGGATGCAAACGAAACTATTTATTTTAACAAAAACAAAATTTCAACAAAAAGTAATGTAAACACGTTACAAAAGAAACCAAATAAACAATTTCAAGATTCAACACAAATTCAAATAGCAAACAACAGACAAACACAAAATAACATATTTACACAAGATGTCGATTTAGTACAAGACAATATGGATGATGATTGGTTTATAGAAAACATCGACAGTCTAAAATTGAGAATCGAAAACTATGAAAGAAAAATAATGGACATAGAAGATCTCTTAAAAGAAACAAATATAAAATCAATAAGAAGAAAAAACGAAGAATACGCAATGATAATAAAAAATTTAAAAGAAGAAATTGAAAAGATAAAATATTTAATCAACACAAAAGAAAATTTAATAAATTATTCTTATCAAACAAAAAATAATGCTTATAATGAACAAGAATATAAAGACAATCAGAACGAATATGTCTCAAATGAAACCTATGATTACCCACCTGAAGAAAATATATACAACACATATGCCCAAGAACAAGAATATTTTAATTTAGAAAATCCCATATTAAGTGAGCTTGATAATAAAATTAACAACAATAAAGATTTCATCAATAACAATATTCATAAACTAGGTAAGCTTGATAATAAAATTAACAACAATAAAGATTTCATCAATAACAATATTCATAAACTAGGTAAGCTTGATAGTAAAATTAACAACAATAAAGATTTCATCAATAACAATATTCATAAACTAGGCGAGCTTGATAGTAAAATTAACAACAATAAAGATTTCATCAATAACAATATTCATAAACTAGGCGAGCTTGATAGTAAAATTAACAACAATAAAGATTTCATCAATAACAATATTCATAAACTAGGCGAGCTTGATAGTAAAATTAACAATAACAAAGATTCACTTGACAGCAACACTCAACAATTAGGACAACTTGATAATAAAATCAATAACAATGCTCAACAACTAGACGAGCTTAATAGTAAAATTAACAATAACAAAGATTCACTTGACAGCAACACTCAACAATTAGGACAACTTGACAATAAAATCAATAACAATGCTCAACAACTAGGCAAGCTTAACAATAAAATTAACAATAACAAAGATTCACTTGACAGCAACACTCAACAATTAGGACAACTTGACAATAAAATCAATAACAATGCTCAACAACTAGGCAAGCTTAATAGTAAAATTAACAATAACAAAGATTCACTTGACAGCAACACTCAACAATTAGGACAACTTGACAATAAAATCAATAACAATGCTCAACAACTAGGCGAGCTTAATAGTAAAATTAACAATAATGGAGAAACCTTAATAGCATTTCAAAACGAATTAACAAACTTTAAAAACACCTATGACAACAGCTTAAAAAATATCGAAAATAACTTATTTTCAATAGAAAAAATAATAAACACATTAAAAGATAAAATCGAAGAAAATGAAGGATTATACAAAGAAAATAAAAATATAATCCAACAAAAACAAGAACAAATAAATATATTAGATAAAAGATTAAAAGACAATGAAAATGATATTTTAAAAATTCAAAAAGGATTAAAAAAATACGCAAAAAGAGATTCAAGCAAATATCAAAACAAAAAATCACAAGAGAAAACACAAAAATTTTCTCCTCAAGATATAACAATAAATAAAAACACTATAATAAAAACTGCTGAGTTCCAAATATATCCAGATACGCATTCAAATAACTATAATTTTAAAGTTCAAAGTAGTGAATTTGATTTTAAAAAATCCAATGGATATTATATCGAAATAGAACCAACACAAAACTTATACAGAGCAAAAGAAATTTATAAATTAATACCAAAATATAATGTTAAAACTCATTTCATCAACCCATCATTAAAACATAAAGAAAAATTTTTTCGAAACTTAATAAAAGTAGAATACACAAACGATATAAACACTCTATACAAAAATTTAACATCAGAATTTAAAAACGTAAGAATAATAAAATAGATTCACTCATCTAAACTTACAAGATCTCTAATATATCAAGAAGTTTCAAAATCTTAATGCCCAAATCATTAGCCTGTTTCAATTTAACTCCAGGCTTTTTACCAACAAGTAAAAAATCTAAACGCTTAGTAACTGAACTACAAAAAATAGCACCTTTTTTAGTAATCTTGTCAATAAGCACAGATCTAGAATATTCATCAAAAGAACCTGTTATGCAAAATTTTTTACCAAATAAAGAAGAAGTACCCTCACAATTGATATTATCTTCTTGCATTTTAAATCCCAATTCTTTAAAGAAATTAAATTTGTCAAGAACAATCTTATCATTAAATGCTTCAATAATATTTAAAGCTATTCTCTCCCCTATTCCCTTAATTTTCAAAAGACTAGCAAGAGCATCTTCTTTATTTTTGCAAAGAAGACTAATTGAATCAAACGAATTAATATTATTGTTTATTAACAATAATATTGTATTAATCCCAAGCTCCTTAATTCCCATACCAAGAAGCAATTTTCTAAATGGTCTCTCTTTACTCTCTTTAATAGAACGCTTCAAATTATTTACTCTCTTTAAACCAAATCCCTTAAGACCAATAAGTTTATCAAAATTAAATGTATAGAGATCTAATTCTGAAGATATAAAATTCATACCAAAAATAAATTCTATTGTCTTTCCTGAAAATCCCACAAGATTCATACATTTTTTACTACAAAAGTATTTTATATGCCCAATAATCCTACAAGGACAATGTCTATTGACACAAAAAAAATCTACCCCCTCTTTTGTTAAAGCCATTTTACATGAAGGACAATTGATAGGAACTTTAAAATTACCAACAGAAAGCTTTTCTATCACCAATGAAACAGCAGGAATTACATCTCCACGCCTTGAAATTGCAACAATATCTCCAATATTTAATCCAATCGAATTTATATAATCCTGATTATATAAACTTGCATTGCTAATAAAAGCTCCAGCAATAAGTACTTTTTCTATATTCGCAACGGGTGTAATTTTACCACTGCGACCAACCTGAACAATTATATCAATCACCTTACTAACAGCTGTGAAAGACTTAAATTTATAAGCCATTGACCATTTAGGATGATGAGAAGTATATCCCAAAATCTCTCTTAAACTCAAATTATCAACCTTCAGAACAACACCATCAATCTCATATTCAAAACAATCTCTCTGTTCTTCTATTTCTTTAACATAATTAATAATTTCTTCACCCAAGTTACTACCATGAAAAAACTTGTAAAAAGGATTAAGTTTAAATCCAAATTGTTTAAGCTTAAGCAAAGCATCATCATTAGTATTAAATTCCAAACTAGAATATAAAATATCATAAACAAAAATATCTAAAGGAAACTTCGCAACTTCTCTGCTATCTATTCTTCTCAATATACCTGAAGCTAAATTTCTAGCATTAACATAAGCATTATTTAATGTACGGTTTATTTCTAAAAAATTTTTCTTAGAAATATAAATCTCACCCCTCAATACCAATTCAACCTGTGCTCCGATACATAAAGGAACATTCTTAATTGTTCTCACATTTTCAGTAACATCATTACCAATTTTCCCATCTCCCCTAGTTAAAGCTTTTTGAAGTATTCCATCCCTATAATAAAGAACAATTGAACATCCATCTACTTTAGGTTCAACTGAAATGCCTGTATCAATACTTAATTTAGAACCTTCTAAATTTATTTTCTCAATCCATGACAATAATCCCTTAACCTCATAACTTTTATCCAAGCTCAATATAGGAAAAGAATGCTCACTTTCTTTAAAATCATTTAAAAGATCGCTTCCAAATTTCAGAGTAGGAGAATCTAAAGTGCGATATTCAGGATATTCACTCTCCAAATATTGCAATCGTAAAAGAGCCTGATCATAGGTAAAATCATCCACACTAGGCGAAGAATCAACATAATATTCCTTATCCCATTTTCTAATAACATTCTTTAAAGATAAAATTTCATCTTCTATACTTTTGCTCATAAATTGAAATCAAATTTATTGAAAAAACCCCACAATACATTTTAACAAAAAAATATAAAATTTAAACAAAGATTATTGAGTAATAAAATTATTCATCTTAAAATTTAAAGTAAATACAAAATCTTTATTAAATGATTTTTCATACACTATTATGTTAAAATTAAACAAGGAGTATGAAATTTGGAAGAAAATAAAAAAGCTTTAATAGTTGACGATTCTATTTTTATGCGTAAGAATCTAATTAAGATATTAAAAAAACTAGGATTCAATGAATTCTTTGAAGCAGAAGATGGTATTCAAGCCGTCCAAAAATTTGAAGAACATGCAGACCTTCACTTAATAACTCTTGATATAACTATGATGGGCATGGATGGCATTACAGCACTTGACAGAATAACCACACTTAACAAGAATTTGAAGCGTAAACTAAACATATTAATGGTTACAGCACTTGGAAAGCAAGATCTGATTACAAAAGCCTTACAACTTGGAGCAAAAGGGTATATTACAAAACCTTTCAGCGAAGAACAAATAACGGAACAAATAAAAAAATTGAATTAGGAGAAAATCCTTGCTAAAAAAAGAAGACATTTACAAAAGAACACAGGTTAACACATCAAGTTCAATATCAATATTGATTATGCTTTATGAAAAAGCAATACAAGATTTAGAAATTGCCAAAGAACTTTACAAAAATGGAGACCCAACTAGCATCACAAAAGCAGATGAAAAAGTCTATCATGCACAAGATATCATAATAGAACTAATGTCTACACTCAATTTTGAAGATGGTGGAGATATTGCAAATAATTTATTTTCAATATATTCCTTTTTAAATAAAACATTAGAAAGTGTCACATTAAAGAAAAACACAAATAATATCCAAGAAGTTTTAAAGCATCTTCAAAATCTGCACACAGCTTGGAAGACATTACTTAAAAAAGATAATATTTTTAATAATAATATTAAGAAAAAATTAGGAATCAATATTGTCGGTTAACACAAATATAATATTAAAAACATATTTACAAGATCTAATACTTGAACTACGAAAGCTAAAATCTATCTTAGAATTTGAAAATGAAAAAATCACGAAAGGCATAATAAACATATTAGAAATCACCAATCCTGAAAAGGATCTCAAACTAAATTCAATCAACAATTATTATGCAACCATAAATTCATGGTTATCAAAACAAGAAGACATACACGGAGAAATTAAACAATTAATTAAGAATGCCTCATCATTAAAAGAAATGATATGCATTCAATATCAAAACACATATAAAACCTTAAAAACAATATTTAATCAAAAAAAAATAATACCAAAGATACAATTTCCAAAAAGTCCATTTAATCATCAAGAATCAATTTTAATAGATGTTACAATATGAAAGAGATTTATCTAATAGATGCATTAAATATAATTTTTAGAAACTACCATGTTATGAAAAACAAACCTTTAACAAATAGTAAAGGAGAAAACGTCAGTGCATTTATTGGTTTTTTTAAAACTCTTTTTTTCATCATAAAGGAAAAAAATCCAGAAAATTTAATTATCACTTTTGATTCAGAAACAAAAACATTTAGACAACAAAAATATCCAAACTACAAAGCAACAAGAGATGCTCCTCCGGATAACTTAATTCCACAAATTTATTGGATAAAAGAAGGACTAGTAAAAGCAAATATCCCAATGTTTGAGCTACATGGATACGAGGCTGATGATCTTATAGCTAGCTTTACAAAAAAAACAGAACAAAATAATTATTTAACTTATATCATCTCGCCAGACAAAGATTTATTACAATTAATGTCAAATAAAACTAAAATATTTAAAATTGAAAATAGTAACTTTGTAGAAATGAATAATGATTATGTGATGAAAAAATTTGGAATAAATAAATCACAAATCAAAGACTATTTATCCATTGTTGGAGACTACTCAGATAATATACCAGGTGTTAAAGGAATTGGACAAAAAGGTGCTGCAAAACTACTCAACGAATTTCAAACATTAAATGGAATATATGAAAACTTATCCTCAATCAATAATAAACAAAAAGAAATTTTAATAAGAGAAAAAGAAAATGCCTTTTTAAGTTATGAACTTATAAGTCTTGTGGACAATCTAGAATTACCATCACTTGAAAAATTCAAACTAGAAAATTTCAAAGAAGATATTATCTCACTATTTGAAGAACATTCTGCAACAAGTCTTATTAAATCTTATAAATCTATATTAAAGAAAAAAAATATGACAAATCCAATGCAAAAATCAATCTTTGATATCAATATACCAAAACCAAATCAGGAAGACACAAAGACTTTACAATCAACAACAACATTATGCTCAAATACACTGAAGACAATACAAGAAGAAAATGTCAAATATAAAACGATATTAACAAAAGAAGAACTAGATTTACTAATAGAACAACTAAAAAAAGCAAGCTACGTAGCAATAGATACAGAAACAACTTCTGTTAATGTTTACGAAGCACAAATAATTGGAATTTCAGTTTCATTTAAAAAATTTGAAAGCTACTATATTCCTATAAAAACTAAAGAACAAAATTCTATTGAAAAAAAATACATAATACAAAAATTTAATGAATTTTTTAAATCACAACCAAAATTAATTGGTCAAAACTACAAATTTGATTATAAAATACTCAAAAGACATGGATTTAGTGTTATTCCCCCATACTTTGATACAATGATAGCAGCATATATTATTGACCCAAACACAAAAGTATCTCTTGACTTCTTAGCAGCAAAATATCTAATGCATAAAAACATTAAATACGAAGAGATAGTACCACAAGATGGTACTCTTAAAGACATACCAATTGAAATAGCCTCTAAATATGCTGCTGAGGATGCTGATATTACCTTTAGACTATTTGATATCTTGACAAAAAAACTCCAAGAAAACAACCTTGAAAACCTAATGAGAGACATAGAAATGCCATTTAGTAATGTCATTATAGAAATGGAAGAAAATGGAATCTATCTTGACAGAGATTATCTAATACAATATGGGTATGAACTTACACGAGAATTAGAAAGAATTGAAAATGAAGTCATACAAAATATAGGTATTGAATTTAACCTAAATTCAAGCAAACAACTACATACAGTTTTACTTGAAAAACTAAATATTAAAATACCAAAAGATGTCAAGCAAGATTCAACAGGAATCACAGTACTAGAGACAATAAAAGATCAACATGAATCTATAGAAAAACTAATGCAATATAGACAACTTTCAAAACTAAAAAGCACATATACTGATAATTTAATAGAATTTATAAACCCAAGAACAAATAAAATACATACAAATTTTATGCAAACAAAAACAGCAACGGGAAGAATTTCAAGTACTGCACCCAATCTACAAAATATTCCAATCAAAGATGAAAAAGGACTCAAGATAAGAGCAGCATTTAAACCTAGTAAAGGAAATATTTTTATTTCTGCAGACTATTCACAAATAGAGCTTGTAATACTAGCACACCTCTCAGAAGACGAAGCACTACTTAAGGCCTTTACACACAAGAAAGATATTCACGTCCAAACGGCATCACAACTCTTTAAAGTATCTGAAGAGAATGTAACGCCTTCAGTGAGAAGAACAGCAAAATTAATTAATTTTGGAATCATTTACAGAATGTCAGCTTTTAGACTTGCACAAGAATTATCTATCAAGAGAGAAGAAGCACAAAATTTTATAGATTCATACTTTAATCTTTATTCTAAAATAAAAATTTTTATGCAAAATCAAATAGATTTCGTTAAACAAAATGGATACAGTGAAACCCTTTTAAAGAGAAGAAGATATATAAGAGAAATTAATAGTAAAAATTATTTAGAAAGAGCAAGTGCTGAGAGAATTGCAATAAATAGCATAATCCAAGGAAGTGCATCTGATATAATGAAAATCGCAATGATTAAGGTATATAATGAATTTAAGAGTAAAAATCTCAAATCAAAAATGCTTTTACAAGTACACGATGAAATTTTAATTGAATCTCCAGAAGAAGAATGCAAAGAGGCAAAAAGAATAATAAAAGAAATGATGGAAAATGCTTATCCCTTAAAGATCCCTCTAAAAATAAATATTGAGACTGGAAAATCATGGGGAGAAATGCATTCATAATTGGAATAACTGGTAAAATTGCAACTGGAAAAGACACCGTATCACAAATTATTGCCAGCCAATATGGTTTTCATGAAATTAACACAGACAAAATAGGACATATCATTTTACAAGAAGAAAAGGATAAAGTAATTAAGCTATTCGGCAACACAATACTAAATAATATAAATGAAATAGATAGAATAAAACTTCGCAACATAGTCTTTTATAATAAAGAAAAGCTTCAAACATTAGAAAAAATAATACATCCCATTATATATAACAGAATAGAACAAATAATATCAACAAATAAATTTGAAAAAATCATCATTAATGCTGCACTGCTTTTTAAATTAAACCTTGCAAAATTTTGCAATCATATATTTATAATAAAAGCAAATGATGAGATAATAAAGAAAAGGTTAAGATTAAATAGAAATCTTGATGAAAATTTAATTTCAAATATACTTAAGTGGCAAAAAGATATTTTTTCAAATAAAAACATTATAAATTCAAAAATAACAAATATAATTAACAATAAGAGCTACGGATATTTGGAAAGAAAAATTAAGGCTAAGATGAGCGAGGTAACATAATGAAAAATTATAATGATAATAATAAAGGATTCTTAGTAGCATTAACTTCAATTGTAACCGTTTGTGCAATTATATTTCTTGGAATAATTATTTTTTTCCCAAACAAAAATTTGGCCTCTGATATCGCAGGTAAAAATATTATTCTGCAAGAAACAAAAAATGAACAAGCTACAGAGAATAAAAATAATGAAGATAATCTGTTAATAACAGACAAGCCAAATGAAATTATAATTGACCTCACACAAAACACAAAAAAAAACACAAATTTAAACAGCAATATAGATACAAACAATAAAAAAACAACTGATAAAAAAGAACCACAAATTGTCAAACAACATGTTCCCCCAAAAAAACAAACACAAGCAAAAATAGCCAAAACAACGAAACCTACTGCAAAGACAAATAAAGAAGTCATAAAAAAACAAAATCATAATAAACTTGAAAGCAAATACGATCCTCAAAAAGAATATTACATACAATTTGCATCGCTTTCAGACCCAATTACTGCTGACAACAATATCCAAGAATTGATGAAATATAAAATAAATGCAAAAATATATTCAGCAACAATCAACGACAAAGATACCTATAGGGTAAGATCTGGACCTTATAAAACTATATCAGAAGCAAAAGTCGATCTTAAAAAGATATCAAATTCAAATGAATTTAAAGATGCTTACATATTAACTATTAATAAATAAATTAAAATTAGAAACATACTTGTGATATTTATCTACATAAACATCATGCATGCTGGCATTAAAAGATACAACATGCTTTACTTTAACAAATTGTTTAAATGCATCTTCCAAGCTGTCAAATTCATTTAAACAACAGAAAGCCAAGATTGCATTACCAATAATCTCAGAATGTTTAAATTCAAAAATTTTTAAATCCTGGCCAATAATATTAGCTTTAAGCTGATTTAAAAATAGATTATCTGAATTAGAACCACTCACAAAAATATCTACAATATCCCTTCTAAAGGATTTAAGCTGAAGTATCCTATTGTAAAATGCAAAATAAGAAGACTCAAGAATTGCAATCCCTATTTGCAAAGGATTATCTAAATTTCCAAAAATACCTTTACTAAGGTTACCTTTTATTTCTGGATCTATTAAAATATGATCACAAAAAAGTGTTTTTTTATTTAGATAAAAATAAATATCATTTAAACTATATATTGCAGAAATTCTTTCAAGAAATTCTTTAAATGATTTTTCCCTATTAAACAATCTGTCTTTAAGCAAATGCAATAAATATCCAGAAGGAACTATTCTTCCAATAATAAATAAATTATCTAAAAAATAAGGATATATTAAGGAAAAATCTAATAAATAAGAATCTGAAACAAAATTAAAACCTTCGCTAGTACCCATTCTATTTGACACAATTCCAGGAACAAAAGCTCCACTTCCAATAAGCACACTTAAATAATCGATCCCAGCATTAATTACATTAATGCCACTATTAATACCAAATTCAATACTAGCACGCCTAGTAACTTGCCCAGCAATTTCTCCCATTCTTAAGAAAGGAGGAAATTTACTTGTATCAAGATTATACTCGTTAATTTCAACATCATTCCAAATAAAAGGAATATAAGACAAACTAGGATAGCTTGTAAATAAATTATCCGTAAGCAAATAAATTAAATATTCGAAACAAGAAACAAAATATTTGATCTTATCATAAATTCCCCTATTAAACGTACTAAGCACAAATGGTAAAAAAGCTGATTTTCCCCTATAATTTTTAATTCCCTTAGAAGAATTCCAATGCAACACTTCTAAAGGAACCAAATTTGCATCAAGAGCTACTAAGC
Source organism: Borrelia persica No12 (assembly GCF_000500045.1). Taxonomy (GTDB): domain Bacteria; phylum Spirochaetota; class Spirochaetia; order Borreliales; family Borreliaceae; genus Borrelia; species Borrelia persica. The sequence goes on from NZ_AYOT01000146.1 coordinate 362,069, forward strand.
ATGGAGAAATACCACTAATAGAGATGCAATCAATTTTTTTGTACATAAATTTAGACATCACTCTCTTTAAAGCAAAGAGCCATATCTTATAATCAAAGTTTTCAAAATCTACATTAAAATAATCAAAATAATTTATATCAAAACTTTCTAAAACCCCACAATGCGAACTAATTAAAGCAGATTTTAAAGTACTAGTACCAATATCAATACTCAGTACATTCATAAAATTAACTCTTAGAAATCAAATCTTGAATATCATGACTTCTATCAAGAATTTTCTGCAAACTCACTCTATTATGAATTGCAAAAATTGCACCCGCAAAAAGATGTGCAACATTAGCTTCATAATACCAAGGTTTACTGAGAAGCTTGTCATCATGATAAACAGCATTTGTTCCAATTATCTTATAAAAATAGCCCTCTTCATACGCTTTATCAAAATACCTAATGGCATCTCCATTAAAAAATGGTAAACTTATTGCACATATAATCTTTTTAGCACCCATACTTTTTAACAATTTCACTGCTTTAATAAAGGTACCACCAGTAGCTAAAATATCATCACTCATAAAGACATTTTTTCCCTCAACATCTCCTAAAAGCTTAGTAACGGAAATATTCGAATCATTAACATTATGTGTTACTTTTGAGTAATCTCTCTCCTTATAAAGCAAAGCCAAGGGTCGCTTAAGATTAGATGCAAAAAATTTGTTTCTATTAACAGCTCCTGTATCAGGAGACACAACTACTAAATTCGAATCTCTAATATCTATTAATTCAGCCAAAGCATCAAAAATTTCATAAGATGCATTTAAATTTTCAAAATGTGTCTTTCTAAAAACATTTTCAATAGCTTTTGAATGAATGTCTAATGTCAGAATATGTTTAACTCCCAACTCTTCTAAAAACCTTCCAAAAAGGCTTGCTGTAAGTCCTTCTCGTGAATGTTTCTTATCTTGTCTTGAATAAGGATAAGATGGAACAATAACACTAACAGAATTGGCCTTAGCCTGCATGCACGCATCTATTGTAGTCATCAAATTCATCAAATGATCATTAACCGTCATAACGGTTTCTTCATTATTATTTACACAAACCGGATAAGTATTAGCAACATCCTGTACAATAAAAATATCTTTATTTCTGATAGTTTTTAAAATCTCTGATTTAAATTCACCATTAGCAAACTTAACAAAATTTACAGGAACCTCCATAGTCTCATCAAACCTTAAATGAGAAAACTCAAGTCCTTCCAAGAAAGGACACAAGATTCCTTCAAGTTTAAAAACATCGTTTTTGGAACAATTAGAAGTATGAGAAATTTTTTCAATAACCTTATTCTCAGTATCCAAAAATATTTTCTTAAGTTCTGCCATTATTTTTTCTGCAAATACACGCCCACCAGGACATGCAATAATCCCTATTGATTTTTTCATAAGCAAGCTCAATGTTCAAACTCCCTATTTAAACAGAAAATCTTTATTTCATTGTACATTAATACAAACAAAACTCACACAAGTTTAATAAAGATTCTCACAATTTAACACATAAAAATCCACATACAAACACCAAAATTTCATCAATCTTTAAAATGTAAATATTGGCTACTGATTATATTAAATAACCCCAAACTCCAAACCTACACCAAATTTAAAATCGGAAAATTTATTACTAAAAATATTCCAACAATAATATCCCTCAACGGTTAAAAAGGCAAATGTAGCTCTTAATCCCAAATCCCAACCAAACATCCCAAATTGAGACAAAATAGAATCCCAAACGGCAGTAGCAAAATTAGCCCTAGGACCAGTAAATAATGTGATAGCTCCAATAAAGAAATCCAATCTTGTATAAAATTTAGGTTCAATAGCACCAACAAATGAAATTAAATTATTCAATCGCCCTTTACTAGTAATACTTCTAAATACATTAAAATCAAGTCCAAGTTCACAACCAAGTGAAAAAAGATCATCAAATTTTGCTCCAACTTGAATATATCCTCCATAAGTGAAACCCGATTTAGAAATATTAACCATATCTGCAAAATCTCTAATAATCTTTGACCGCTCTTCATCAGACATACTGTTCTCAAGTCTTTTGCCAACATCTAAAGCTGTATTATAAAAAGTTGAAATAGTACTAACAGGAAAATCAAATCCAAAACCTAAATTAAGTTCAAAATCAACACTTGAAAAAGCATTACCTGTAACAAATAAAAATAAACCTAAAAATAAAATTTTTATTTTCATAATTAATTAAATCCTCCAAAATATCTAAACGAATTTACATATTAAAATCATGGAATACAGATGTGTCACAAGTAGTACAAAAAGATCTCTAACCTTAATCTTTTAAAACAGAAGAAACTATATCACTAGCACTAGAGGGTACTGAATATTTGAATTCTTGATATTTTAAGATATATTTCTTCGCATTTTCCATGTCTTTCTTTAAATGATAAATATAAAAAACGTTAAATAACGCTTCTTGATTAGCAGGCGCAATTTCTAAAGTCTTTAGATATAATTTTAAAGCCTCTTCCAAATTATCCTTTTTAAAAAGCAAATAGGCTTTTAAGTTAATTAATAAAATATTGTCTTTATCATTTTCCAATAAAGGTTCAAGTTTTAATTCAGCCTCTTCATATTTTTTTAAATTGATATAAGCTAAAATAAAATTATAACCAGAAGCAGCATTTATATTAGAATCAAATTTAATAGCTTTCTCATAAAGCTCAACAGATGTTTTATTATTACCAAGCTCTTCATTTAACTTTGCAAGCTTATAATATTCATCTGCAATAGCCTGATAATCTTTATCAAAAGTCTTACAAGACAATATAAAATAAATCAGACAAAAAAACAGCCCCTTACGCATAAAATAAAACCTAAACATTAGTTTAAAAAACTAACTTAATATTATAGATTATACATATTTATAAATAATATATAAAAACATTACTATCAATGCAAGCCAATAAGCAATGTATCTATAATAATACTATCTAAATTGAACATCTAAATAATTGTTTAGATGTTCAATTTAGATAATTATTGGTATTTCAAACCCAAGTCCAACTCTTAAGTCTCTATATTTGAAATCATTAATAGAAAATAAAAGTGATGATTCTAAATTAAGAAAAGCTAATCTTAATCTAAGACCTGTTTCAATAACAGTAAAAGGACTAGTTACCTTATTATTACCAGTCAAATTTCCTACATAAACAGGATCAACAACTAAAGACCTATCACCAAACCCTGAAAACAGAGTAGCTGCCAAATAATAAATATCATACTTAACAAACAATCTTGGCATTATTCCCATTCCCAAATTAACATCATAAGTAGGTTTTAAAAGATTTAAATTTGGAGCAATAAGCCGTCCGAGATTAAATCCAAACCCAAGCTCAAAACCATAATAAAAATCACTTCTCAAAATAGGAAGTCCAACTTGAAAATAACCTTGGAATCCAGTACTAAACAAAGGTGATAATTTTTGTCTTAAAGCATCATTCAAACTAGTTCCAGGCGTATTAATATCATTCCATAATCGCGCCAAATCCTCTTTGCTATGAATTCCAAATTGACCCAATTCTCTAAAGAACGTCTCCTTAAGACCAATAGCATCTCTAGCAGCGTTTTCTAAATCAACTACAAATTCTTTCAACCGACCGCTACTTTGACCTAGCTTTTGGAAAAAACCATCATTGGTTAATTGACGCAATTTAGTTAAAAATGTCCTTAAATTACCAACACTATTTATCAGCGACCCCAACTCATTCAATTCAGAATCATTCATATTAGTTGCACCATTATCTTTCTTCTTGTTATACATATCAACAAAAAAAGACAAATTTTTTTGAAAAGAACCGTGTAACTTATATGCACTATTTTCAAATTTTTTAAACTGAGTAAACAAATTAGCTTGAAAATTTCTCAAAGTAGGAACTAACTCAGAACTCATCAATTTATCTAATATCGTACCCGTTTTTTTACTAAAAAAAGAAATTGATTCAATACTTGCTTGTGTACTAAATCCTGCTGAAAAATAAACAGTCTTGGCATAAGATGTATTAAAAAGTAAAAACATTAATATTGAAAATATTATCTTTTTTCTCATATCTCCCAAGCCCCTATCAAATAATGATAGACTATAAAATAAATTTAAACTATGATAACCTTTATTACAAAAAAAAGCAAATAAAATCCTCCACCTTAAATAAAAACTAAAGCGTAATATAAGTGACAAAAAAGAAGGACTTCCATATAAAAATTCTCATAAAAATCCTTCTTAAGCAAATCACAATTTAAAATTTAAAGTCTTTCTTGATCATACTTGTTAAATATATGCTCAGTTAAATATTTACCAACTGATTTTTTTTCTTGCACAAGTTTAGATATTATATTAAAATGTCTTGGCTCGATTTTAAAATATTTATAAGCTCTTCCGTCCTTAAAAAACACAGAAAGTTCAGACAAAGCAGAATCATAATCAACCTGACATATCTTACTCAATTCATGAGATATTGTTAAAGTATTCAAACTTATCTCCTCCAATAGTTATTCTTATTAGGAGTATAAAATATAAAGTAAAGCAAGAGTAAATTCATTAAATAATTCTAAATATTTTTAATCAATAAAATCAAAATTTACTAAATGATATATTCCCTATAATTAAATGTATATGTTTAATACAACTTAGTCAAGCAAATTATAAATATGAAAAACTTATTGACAATTCACATTCAAATTAAAAAAATAAACAAAATGACATAAATAAAAACACATTTAATTTATACTTTAATTAAAGTTATTTATCTTTCAAAAAAACAAGTCTGCCTCTCCTAAGCCAAAATCGACTTAAACAGTTTAAAATAGACTTTTCTAAAAAAATTATGTAAAATATAAGAATAATTAGTGTTCTAAGTAATATACATGCAGGAGGAAAAGTATTCCATGTACTATAAAAAATTGCGCAACATAGGTATTAGTGCTCATATTGATTCAGGAAAAACCACACTTACAGAACGTATTCTTTTTTATTGTAACAAAATTCACGCTATTCATGAAGTTAAGGGAAAAGATGGGGTTGGAGCAACAATGGATTCAATGGAACTTGAAAAAGAACGAGGTATCACAATTGCATCAGCTGCAACTCATGTTGAATGGAAAGATCATCCAATCAATATTATTGATACTCCAGGTCACGTTGATTTCACAATTGAAGTTGAACGTTCGCTTAGAGTTCTAGATGGAGCAATACTTGTTCTTGATTCTGTTGCAGGTGTTCAATCTCAATCAATTACGGTCGACAGACAATTAAAAAGATATAATGTACCGCGCCTTGCTTTCGTAAATAAATGTGATAAAACTGGAGCAAATCCTAGCAATGTCAAAGAACAACTTAAAGATAAACTTGGTTTAAACTCAGTATTAATGCAAATCCCAATTGGACTTGAAGATAAACACATGGGAGTTGTTGACCTTGCTTTAATGAAAGCCTATTACTTTGAAGGTAAAGATGGAACAGAAATTATAGAAAAAGAAATTCCTGCTGAATTACTAGATGAGGCTCAAGAAAAGCGTAAAATAATGCTTGATGCTCTCTCTGATTTTAATGACGAACTTATGGAACTTCATATGGAAGGACAAGATGTAGCTTTAGAGACAATATACGATGCCATTAGAACAGGTACTCTATCTTTAAATCTTTGCCCTGTATTCATGGGTTCTGCTTATAAAAACAAAGGAGTGCAACTTTTACTTGATGCCGTAAATAGATTTTTACCTTCGCCTCATGACATTAAAAACACCGCACTTGATTTAAGTGCAAATGAAAAAGAAATTGAACTTAAAACCGATGAAACATTACCAACTGTAGCATTGGCTTTTAAACTAGAAGATGGACAATACGGACAATTAACATATGTAAGAATATATCAAGGAGTCTTAAAAAAAGGTCAAGAATTAATAAATTCAAGAACCTCTAAAAAGTTTAAAGTTGGTAGACTTATTAGAATGCACGCCAATAATACAGAAGAAATTGAATTTGGAAGCAGTGGAGATATTGTAGCTTTATTTGGAATAGAATGTGCATCAGGAGATACATTCTGTGACCCTTCAATTAACTACTCAATGACATCAATGTACATTCCAGAACCAGTAATATCTCTTTCAATAAAACCCAAAGACAAAAAATCAGCTGACAATATGGCAAAAGCTCTTGGAAGATTTACCAAAGAAGATCCTACATTTAAAACTTATATAGATCCTGAATCAAAAGAAACAATCATACAAGGAATGGGTGAATTACATCTAGAAGTTTACATTGAAAGAATGAAAAGAGAATTTAAAGCAGAAGTTGAAACAGGAATACCTCAAGTAGCATACAGAGAAACCATTACAGAAAAAGCAGAATTTAATTATACACATAAAAAACAATCAGGAGGAGCAGGTCAATTTGGAAGGGTTGCTGGATTTATGGAGCCACTCGATACAGAAGAGCAAACTTACGAATTTGTCAACCTGATAAAAGGTGGAGTAATTCCAACAGAATATATCCCATCATGTGATAAAGGATTTCAAAAAGCTATGGAAAAGGGAACTTTAATTGGATTTCCAATTGTTGGAATTAAGGTCACAATTAATGATGGACAATATCACGTTGTTGACTCTTCAGACCTTGCATTCCAACTAGCAGCAATTGGAGCATTCAGAGAAGCTTACAACAAGGCAAAACCTACAATACTTGAACCAATAATGAAAGTAACTCTTGAAGGTCCAATTGAATTTCAAGGAAATATGTTTGGCCTCTTAAACCAAAGAAGAGGAATAATTTTAGGCTCCGTTGAAGAGGGAACTTTTTCAAAAGTTGAAGCAGAAGTGCCATTAAGCGAAATGTTCGGGTTTTCAACCGTTTTAAGGTCATCTACACAAGGAAAAGCTGAATTTTCAATGGAATTTTTAAGATACGGTAAAGTTCCAAATGCGATATTTAATGAACTATGTAAAAATTTTAATGAAAAAAAATAATAAATAAGGAGGAATAATCATGTTTGAATTAACGCAAGATAAACAAGAAATAAAAATAAAAAATAAATTTCTGGCTCATGTTTTTGGATTAATGGCAGTTGGTCTTTTAATATCCGCAGTATTTGCATACATAACATCTGAAAATGCAATACTTAGAGCCATAGTATTCACAAATCCAATGTCATATATAGCAATATTACTTATACAATTTGGATTTGTTTACGCAATAAGTAGCGCAATTGAGAAAATATCAAGTAGCACAGCAACAGCGCTTTTTCTCACGTACTCAGCTTTAACAGGAGTAACACTATCATCTGTATTTATGATATATACTCAAGGTTCAATATTTTATACATTTGGAATTACGTCTTTAACTTTCCTTGCAATGTCATTTTATGGACATACAACAAATACAGATCTAACAAAAATGGGAAGCTATTTTATTATGGGATTATGGGGCATTATTATAGCATCTATATTTAACATATTCTTTAGAAGCTCAAGTCTTAACTTTTTAATATCAATTCTAGGCGTGATCTTGTTTACAGGACTTACAGCTTATGATGTTCAAAATATTTCTAGAATGGATAATATGTTAGAAGATGGTACTGAAATCAAAAATAGAATGGCAATTGTCGCTTCTTTAAAACTTTACTTAGATTTCATAAATCTATTCCTATATTTGCTAAGATTTTTGGGACAAAGAAAAGATTAAAACCCAAAAATCAATAAACTAAACTTTAAATACAAAGCAAAAAATGAATGCTTATTTAAGCATTCATTTTTAGGAGATAAATTGAGTATAGATACTCTAGAATTTGAAGAACACAATATCCAAAATGTTATAAAGAATAATTTTAACTTTGAAGGATATATAGAAAGTAATAAACCAATAGTTATTGAAGGAACACTTAAAGGACTTATAAATTCTACAAGTTCAATATACTTACGAGAAAAAGCTTATGTAGAGGCAGAAATTAAATGTAATAACTTTTTAAATCATGGTACAATAAAAGGCAATGTAGAGGCTCTAGAAACAATCAAAATCTACAAAACTGGCAAATTAACTGGTAACATTAAAACCAAAGAACTCTTCATAGACTCAGGAGCCTTATTTAATGGAAATTGCGAAATGGAGACAAAATGACAAATAAATATTTTGACTCAAAACCAAAAATGATTTTTATATTACTACTATCACTCATAAATCCAATAAGAATACAAGCACAAACACAAGAAGACTCTCTTTTACTCTACAGACAAGGTAAATTCCAAGAAGCAATTATAAATACCCAAAATGAAATAAAACATAATCCAAATAATCTAGATGCAAGAGTAATACTTATATGGAGTTTAATAACAACAGGAGAATATAAAAAAGCTGAACTAGAAGCCATGAAAGGACTTGAAATAAAGAAACATGATTCAAGAATAATTCAAGCATTGGGAGAAACTTATTTTTTTCAAGGACAATATAAAAATGCTCTTAATTATTTCCAAAAATACATTGCTCTTGAAGCCCATGGAGCACGAATAGCTAAAGTATATCTTTTAAGTGCAGATTCTTTTTATAAACTTGAAAGATACAATGAAGCCGATTTTGCATACGAAAATGCATTAAGATTCCTTCCAAATAATCAAAATATACTATTAAAACTTGCAAAAGCAAGAATCAATGCAAAAAATAAAATCCTAGCAAAAGAAACTTTAACAAAATTATTGACATTAAATCCTAACCACTTAGAAGCAAAAAATCTACTACAAAAAATAGAAAAAAATGAAAACAATTCTTGACATTATATCTTTAAGCATTTATTCTATTTATTAGTTTGCATAAATAAGGGCTGCTAGCTCAGGTGGTAGAGCATCGGATTCTTAACCCGCAGGTCACAGGTTCGAGTCCTGTGCAGCTCATGAATGATGATAATTGATCTATCTTATGATATTGACATTATCTAAGATAAATGGTATTATTACATTTGGTAGATCCGATTTTTAGTGGGCTCATAGCTCAGCTGGTAGAGCATCGCCCTTTTAAGGCGAGGGTCGTAGGTTCAAACCCTACTGAGCTCAATTTTTTGTCCTCTTCGTCTAGTGGCCCAGGACTCCAGGTTTTCATCCTGGCAACAGGGGTTCGATTCCCCTAGAGGATGTAAAATTTGCTAAATTTGTACTTATTACATTCTTGTCCTTATAATATGTATAATGAAAGGAATTTTAACAATATTAATATTCTTAATAAATCTCTACTCAGTTAATGCAACTAACGATAAAAAAAAATACATAGTAATCAATAACAAACAAATAATATACTATAATAAAGACGAATTAGACCATCTTACACTAAGTCTCAAGATTAATAAGAATGCAAACATAAAAATCAACACGCAAAACAAAAATTACTCTTACAATATCCCCAAAATCATCAACAAGGATGAAACAATGACATTACAAATCCAAATAAGTAATGTCAAATCAATCAATTTCAATAATATTGAAATAAAAAAACATCATATCCAAACAAAAAAAATAGACCCCCAAAAATTCAACATATTAATTGATCAAAATGGATATTCTATTAGCTTTAATCTCAATGAAAACATGTTTCCCATAATAGGTTTTAAATCAGAAAAAACAATATTAAATCCCATAATAACAAATTTATATTCAGAAAAAGAATGTCAAAAAATAGTACTCTCTAATCACATCAAGTACACATCACTAGAGAATCAAAATGATGAAATACAATTTACTAAAAACAACAATATGATTCACATAAATGAAATTGGATATATCAATATGAATAATTATCATGAAATAAACAAACCAATAAATGCAGACATAAAATTCATTTTTAACTACAAAAAAGAAAATTACAGAAGAGATTCATTTGAATTTTTCAATTTAATAGCAAACCCCAATATATATGTAATAAAATTCAAAACATTACACGATCAATCCTTAATGTTGAAAAGAATGGCATTTTTTGTAGAAAAAAAAGAATTTAAAGGCAAATTATTATCAAATGAAGAACTAGAAAATAAAGTAGGATGGGGTGGTCACGACTACAAACTTAAAGACATAATTACATTTTTTAATGAAGCAGAAAAATTAGATTTCAAATTAAATAAAGAAGAAATAATCTTAAAAAACTTAATTATGACTAACAAATTAGCACATATTGAAAACAATACAATAAAAATCAAAAACAAATCAAAAAATACCGCATTTGCAACTTATTCTGAAGATGAAACTATGCCAAAAACAGCTCAAATGAGAATCTTTATGCATGAGCTGTTACACATGCACTTTTTTACAGACAATAATTTTAACAAAGCAATTGTCAATTTCTGGCATAAACATATCTCACCAAATGATAAGAAATTATGGATTTATTTTTTAGATAATAGCAATTATGATGTCACATTGAATGATTTAGTAATAAATGAATTTTATGCATACACAACTGCACTTCCAAAAGAAAAGATTGCAGATTATCTAATTAACACCAAATATTTTCCCAAAACTTTAACTAAAAAATATGAAAAATGGGTCACAAAACTAGAAAAATTATTATGGAAAGCAAAAGGATTAATAGCTGGAGAACTATCAATCCTTTTCGAAGACAAATTCAATTAAAAGGCAAAATGATATGCCAAAAATTACTGCTCCTTTTCTGGGATCAACACAATTTCTGTACCTTTCTTAAAATCGATCTTCTTAAATAACGCATTAATTTCATCTTTATTTAAATTATTTTCAATAAATTCATTACTAAAAGTATCTATAAAAGAATCATGCAAAATAAATGAATTTGACAAATTTCTAATCCAATAAGAATTGGATTCAGAGCTAATACTATTATTTTTAATAATATTTTTCTTAACATAATCAAAATCAGTATCTAGAAAATCTATTTTTTGCTTTTCCAAAATATAATCATTAACAGACCTTAAAACACTGTCTAAAGCCTTAGGCTCAACTGTAAAGTAGACAACAATAGAACCATCTGACTCAGAATTTCTCTTAACTGAATAATCAAAATATGAACTTATAGTATAAACACTAGACTGCTCTCTTCTAATAGTTTTAACAAGATCATCACTTAAAAGAGATGCCAAAGCTTTATAATTTATAACATCCCTAGGAGTATAATTAAACTTAAAAGGATACACAATGCATGCAATACTACTTGAACCCTCACTACTTAAATTCTCAATTCTTCTGACAACTATTCTATCTGTACTCTTGCTATAAGAATAATCTAAGTCTCTAAATTCATTCAACTTTTTAGAACTTAAATTACCTAAATACTTACTTGCAAGTTTTTTGATTGTATCTAAGTCAACATCTCCAACAAAAATAAATTTAAAGTTGTCTGCATAAGTAAATCTCTTTTTATAAAAATTCAAAAGAATATCCTTTGATACATTTTGTAAATCAGATTCCTGAATATCTCTCAAACGATAATCATCATTGCTATAAAATTTTCTAATAGCATTAGAGAAAAGATAATCAGCATTATATTTCCGACTCTTAATTGTTTCTCTCGTTTCATCAATAACAGTTTGCAAAATAACATCATCTATCTTGACTTCATTAAATGTAAAATATATAAGCTCAAATAAAGTCTCAAGATCCTTAGTATCAGCACTACCCTCAATTTGTGACATCCGATCACCAACGAATGGTCTTAAACTTACAACTTTATCTGATAAATATCTTTCAACTTGCAGATTAGAATAATCGCCATACCCTGATTTAGAAACTATTCCTGCAGCCAAAGATAAAACGGGAATCAATTCTACATCTTCAGCCAATAAACCACCCCAAGACATCGCACTAAATGAAACTACATTTTTTTTACTCTCATTATGCTTAAAATAAACTTCAACTCCATTATTCAAAGTAAAAGATGAAATTCCATGTGATAATTTTTTCTCATCAACGATATCTTTACTTGCCAAAGATTTTTTAAAGAACTCTCCCTGAATTGACACATCATCATAAGGCTTAATTTCCCTATTTAAAGCAATACCACGAAATTCCTGAACCTTTTCAAAAGTTAAACTGGGATGTAATTTTTTAGAACAAGAATAAACAATAGTCATATCATCTATGACAGCTTCACTCTTAGCAAGATCCGATACTACATTTGGACTAATTTTATCTAAATGTTCAATGCTAACATCAAAATACTCATTCATGTCCAACAACTGAGAATTATCAAAAGCAACATCTACCAAAACATTTGCAATACTAGATGAATGTTGCTTCTTTAAATTATCCTTACTTAACTCAAATGAACTTATAAGCTTAGACTTAACTTTATCAATCTCCCCCTTTGTAAAACCAAATCTCTTGATTCTTTCAATTTCATAAAAAAATTCTTCAATAGCTTCTTCAAAATGAGCTGGATTAATGCTGAAATGAATACCTTTAAACAAAATATCATTATCATCCGATTTATACTCTGAATCAAACTTATTAAATACTCTAAAATAATTTGTCCCAAGGGCCTTCAATTCATGAAACCTATTTTCAAAAAGATCATGCAATAAAGTTTTCTCAATATCCTTCTTAACATCATCAACGTTAATAATACCCTTTTTAATCTTTTCTTTAGAAACAAAACTAATACTAGGAAATAAAGTCTCAACATCATCTATAATGACAAATTTTTCATCAATTGTAGTATCTAAATTTATTAAAACTTTTTCAGGTTCATATAATGGTTTTTTGAAAGATACAAATAAATCTCTTATTTTTTTTTCAATATCTTTAGGATCAATATCTCCCACAATAATGACACTAGTCAAATCTGGCCTATACCACTTATTATAAAATTTTTTAAAGTCTTCTGATTTAAAAGCTAAAATTCTCTCTTCAAGTCCAATAGGAAATCTAATTGAATATCTACTATTACCCCCAATAATTTCAACCATTTTTTTCGACATTCTACCAAAATAATCATTTCTCAATTTTTTCTCTTCAATAATAACATTACGCTCTTTATCTATCTCTAATTCATCAAACTTAATTTGAAAAGCCCAATTTTTCAATACATTCAAAGCCTCATCAACCTCATCCTCCTTACCACCATCTGGCAAATCAAGATAATAGTAAGTTTTATCAAAAGTAGTATAGGCATTAAGATCGGCTCCAAACTTCATTCCAAATTTTTTAAGAACTTCCATAATATCTTCACCAGCAGGATAATCTGTTGTACCCTTAAAAGCCATATGTTCAAGATAATGAGCTAAACCTCTTTCATTTTCCTCTTCATTTAAAGAACCGACATTAAACAAAATTCCCATATGAACAAATTTACTTGGCGTTTGATTTTTATAAATGTAATATCTAAGTCCATTGTCAAGTTGACCATTTAACAATTCTTTATCCAAGCTTAACTTAGAAGATGAACAAGACAAAATAATTAAACCTAAAACAAAAAAAACAATTTTTAATATACTAATATTCTTAACATGATTATATTTCATTTGACTTTCCTTGAGTTAATTCTTACATTGTAAACTTTTTTAACTTCTCTAAGAATAGATTTAAACCCAAATTCATACCAATCCTTGATACCCTTTAACCTAGAAATGGGAAACAATTCATAAAATAAAAATAAAAGTTCATTCTTAGATAATTTTGAAATATCATTAACATAAATTTTTTTATTCAATTCACCAACATAAACAAAAAATCCCAATTTGTCCAAAACAAGTTTACTAAAATCAGGATTTGAAATACTCTTTTCATAAATTTCAATAGTAGAATGTTCATTAGCCACATCATCATAGCCTTTTAAAGACACATGATCCAAAATAACAAAATTACCTTCTCTAACTCCCACATGACGACCATCTAAAGTTTTTAAAAATCCATCACCCTCATCAAAATACACAAGAATATTTAACTCCCTAGATGCTTTTAAAACAAGCTTTGTACTATGATAACTGTCTGTACGCTTTAAAGAATTAATACCCTGCACATCATCAAGTTCATCATTATCACTAAAAACATATACACTCTTCTCACTCAAAGCCTGATTGGCCAAATCAACGTATGTAAAGAGTTCATCTTTTGGATTTAAATATTTTTCACGTTCCAATAAACGAATTATAAATAATAAATCTTCTTTCTCAAGACTACGATAAAAATCAATATTCTCTAAATCAATTAAATTTATTCCAAAAGCAAAATTAGAAATACAAAAAACCAAAACTATTATAAAATACCGACTCATACATATCTCCCACACATACTAATTTATTGTCTTAATTTTAAAACAACAGGACAATGATCACTACCCATTACCTTATTTAAAATTAAAGCATCTTTTACTCTAGATTGAAAGACTTCATTTATAACAAAATAATCAATTCGCCACCCTACATTACGCTCTCTAGCTTTTGTCTTATAATCCCACCAAGTATAATTACCTGGTTCCTTATTAAACATTCTAAAAGTATCCACATAACCTCTGTTTAAAAAATTATCCATCCAATCAGTTTCCTCAATATAAAAACCAGCAGATTCTCTGCTGGTTTTTGGATGAGATAAATCAATTTCCGTATGTGCAATATTAAAATCACCACAAATAACAAGATTTTTTCCAGAAGTTACAAATGAATTTGCAATACATTCAAGACTCATTAAAAATTCAAGTTTATAATTAAGCCTCTTTCTTAAAGCCTGCGAATTAGGGAAATACGCATTGATAAGAACAAAATCACGATAATGAGCAATCATGCATCTTCCTTCCCTATCAAATACCTCAATATTCATATTTTCTAATTTAATAGGTTCTATTTTGCAGTAAATAGCAACACCACTATAACCTTTTATTACAGATTTTGAAAAATATGAATAATATCCCTTAATATTAATAAGTTCCTTTGGCAACTGTTCTCTTAAAGCTTTGGTTTCCTGCAAACATAAGATATCAGGATTATATTCCATAATAAAATCAAGAAAACCTTTATTAAAAACAGATCTTATTCCATTAACATTCCAAGAAATCAAATTCATAAATCATCTACCAATTCAAATATATATTTGCAAGCCATCATAAGCTAAATAAATATTATCTCTTTTTAAATAATCAAATTCATCATGCATTATATCATGTGCAATATGAGTGAAATAAGCAACTTTAGGATTTATTTTTTTAACTTCAAGAATAGCATCATCAAAATTTAAATGCCCAGGATGAGGTTTAATTCTCAAAGCATCTATTACCAATATATCCAAGTCGTTTAAATAATTATAAGAAATTTCAGGAATAGATTTAACATCAGTAAGATAAGCAAAATTATTTATTCTATATCCCAAACTAATTATATCTCCATGTAGTAGAGGAATTGGCATTATATTTACTTCTTTAAAGGAAATTTGCTCAAAATCCACAGCCAATTTAGGAATAATATTAGCTTTTCCACTAATAGAAATTCTTGATGAAAAATTATGTGGAAAGGCATTTTTAATATGGTGCATAGTACTCTCTCGTGCATAAATAGGCAAAGGTGCAGACCTTGTGTAAAATTTAATATCATCAAGTCCCATAATATGATCATAATGTTCATGAGTATATAATACTAAATCCAATTTCAGGATATTTTCTCTCAAAAGCTGTGTTCTAATATCAGGCCCCGTATCAATAAGTAAGTTAAGCCCACATAAACTTAACAAAAATGCACTTCTGAGTCTTTTATTTTGACATAAATCTGAACTACAAACTCTACAATTACAATTCAACATCGGAACACCACTTGATGCACCGGTTCCTAAAAAGATTCCTAACATGTATTATCCTTACCCCTTAAGGAATCCAATTATACCATGATAAAACCAAACGATAAAAGAAAAAACAAGATACAAAATAAACCGAATCCTAATTTATTTACATCAAAAAATTAATCTAAACTGTTTATGTTAATTATATCATTAAAATATCAATTACAACTCAACAAATTATTTTGTAAATAAAGTTTTTATGCTTATAATTATTTAAGGAAAAATATTTTTTATGTATGAACAATATTATGAAACAATATTTCTATTAAGCTTTAGTGTGTTCTTAATAATAAATTTCTTTAATTTCAAAAGAGAATTTTATTATGAAGATTATTTCATAATACTTCCAGGAACTTTCTTCATAATTACACTATATCTTATAGAAATAAAACCATTAATGCTATACGTCGGATTTATATTTTTATTTTTTTTAATAACAACTACTATGAAAATCATAAAAACGATCATTATTAGAAGACAAATAAACAAAAAACAAAATAATAGACTTAAAAAAATAATTTTCACTATACCTTTTAAAATAATGATAGTGGTACCATCAATCATAATAGTACTTATTGCAACAATATTTTCATACCTTAGCTTCTTTACCAATTATCCAAAAGACATAAATGCAAACTATAAAATAGGTTTTACAAAAATCAAAGATCACAAAAATAATTTAAATCTATCAATTTGGTATCCAACTACTCTAACTTTAGGACTTAAACAACAAAACCCTTTTTTTTATTATGACTTTGACCCTTTCTTTATAAATGAAATGAATTATCTTCCAAAATATGAAAATGTATACAAAGATGCTACAATTAGTAACAATCAAAAAGTATATGATAGTATCTTAATTATTCTACCCTTTTATTCTCATGATTCAATGTTTAAATCACTTGTAAACAGGCTGGTTAAAAAAGGAAATATCGTATATCTATATGCTCCAGAATATAAAAATATAAAGACTCATGACTTCATAAAAAATGACAATAAAGGTTTATTAATTCATAGTGCAAACTCAATTATTAAATATTTGGTAGAGCCTATTAATATTTTAAGCAAAAGAAAAGATAAAGCATCCGATGTAACAGAAATCCAAAATGTCATTGAACTTGTTAAATCAAGTCAAAAATTAAAATTTTTAGATTCAAGAATGGATCTAAACCAATTGACCTTAATTACAATGGGAAATCAAGTAAATATTGCAAATGAAATTATAAATCAGAACCAACAAATAAAAAAATATATAAATATTGGAGGAAAACCTCAAAAATTCAAGATTAAAACATTACAATTGCTACTTAAACAAGATGAAAATGAATGGCAACAAACAGGATCAGATATATCTTCTATAAAAATAATCAATATGAATCATATTGGTGAAGTTTCTGATTTCATTTTCAGTAGAAGATATTTAGCAAGTTTTAATTTATTTAAAGATCAAAGATTAACACTAACAAGATTTGATTTTGTGATAAACGAAATTGATCAATTTATTGAAAATAAAGGAAATTAAAAGTGCAAAAGAAGTTTATACTGTTAGTATTATCACAGATACTATTAACAGTAAAGAGTTACTGCATTGAAGAAATAATTGAAATAAATACATCAACACAAAAAGAAAAATATATTCCCTTTTTGATAAGTAAAGGCAAAAGCCAAGTAGAAGATCTTGTAAGATATACATTAAAAATGAATCCTTACCTTGAAGCAGAATACGTGAAAACAATTGCACAAATTTATATCGAAGAAGCCATAATTGAAGGAATAAATTATGATATTGCATATGCTCAGATGTTACTTGAAACAGGCATTTTAAAATTCAATGGTATTGTATCTAAAGAACAACACAATTTCTCAGGCATAGGAGCTACTGACAACTTTACAAAGGGAAATTCATTTTCTAATATCAAAGAAGGAATAAGAGCACATATTCAACATTTAAAAGCCTATGCTTCAAGTCAAGACATAAATTCCAATATGGTTGATCCCAGATTTTATTTTGTCAAAAGAGGATCTGCGCCAACAATATACGACCTTACTGGGAAATGGGCAACAGATAAAATGTATGACAAAAAATTAAAGAAAATACTGCTAGGGTTATTAGAATTTAAAAATGCAAAAAAATAAGGATACCATATTAAAAGTATTAGAATTTATATATAGTAAATATAACAAACGAAAATTTGTGCACCCAGATCCATTAGAATTTTTATACAGATATACAGAAAAGGAAGACATTGAAGTTGTAGGTCTAATTAGTTCCTCACTAGCATTAGGAAGAGTTGAGCAAATATTATTAGCAATTGAATCCGTTTTAAAACCACTTGGCACAAAACCTTCAGAAGCACTCAAGACGCTTGCAAAAAAAGATTTAAATGAAATATATAAAAACTTTACATATAGATTTTTTACAACAGAAGACATTGTAAAACTATTAATGTCTATTAAGACAATAAAAGAAAAATATTTATCTATTGAAAATTTATTCTACAGCATTTATAAAAAAAACAAAAATTTTATAACGAGTCTAGATGATCTCATAACACAAATGGAAAATATTAATGAAAGCCCATTTGGCATCATATTTCCCAAACCATCAAAGGGAAGCGCTTGTAAGAGACTATTTTTATTTTTAAGATGGATGATCAGAAAAGACGATGTTGATCTAGGAATTTGGGATAAAATCAGTCCATCAAATTTAATAGTTCCAATGGATACTCATATGATAGGCATTTCAGCAAAATTATTTAATCTTAAAAACACAAAAAATGCAAGTCTTAAGCAAGCAATAGAAGTTACAAAACATTTCTCAGAACAAAATAAAGATGATCCTGTAAAATATGATTTTTCTCTAACTCGATTTGGAATAAATAAAAAATTCAACAAAGACGACTTATTTACAAATATTTTTAAATTTAATACGAATCATTCTCTCTAAATGCATTTCCCAGAATCCTAATGCCTTCAAGTGTCAAATACAAATTAGATATAAAATCTAAATTTATTAAAGGTAAAATCAAATGAGAATTGCCACCCGTAATTATCAATTTAAATTCTCTATTATACTGACGCACAAGATCATGATAAACGCCTTCTATTAAATACTTATACTGATAAATGACACCACTCTTAACACTATCAATAGTTGACAAACCCAATAATTTTTGTGGAACTACAAGATTAAAATCCTTTAAAAGATAGGCATTATCAACTAATGCATTCAAACTTGTAAAGGGGCCACCATTAATTAAACCCCCAAGAATACCTTCCTCTCTACTAATTGCAAAAATAGTACAAGCCGTCCCAAGATCTGCCACCAAAGCATCATTAATACCATAATATTCAATAGCTCCAACAAGATTTGCAAAAACATCTGATCCTAGTACAAACCTATGACCATTATAAAAATTAAAACTTAAATCATAATTTAAATCAAATCTAATAAATAAAGGAGTTATACTATAAAGAGAGACAATTGCATCAACAAGTATTTTATCAATAACTGGTACAACACTACTTACAAATACCTGATCAACTCTAATATTAAATTTCATTTTAATAAATTCATAAAGCTCATTAAAACTTAAATCAAGTTTTGTTCGAAGTTTACAAAATATCTGCATTTCTCCAAGATCATACAATGCAAAAGATATACTTGTATTTCCAATATCAACTACCAATTCTCTGCCAAGAATTTTACTCATCAATCTTCCCAGATCCCTTTCAACCATTAAATCTTAAGAGAATGTTTGTATCATCAGGCTTCTTAGGTGTTATTTTTAAAACCAATGTCTTGTTAGAAGCATAATATCTCCACCCATCAGAATATATATAAAATTGCATATCTGTAAACCAATTAATACTCCTAAACCTAACCAAAGTAGGATACGAAACACCTTTAAAAAAGAAATATCCAGGAGAATTTAAAGCACGATTAAATTCAAAAGAATAAACTAAATTGAAAAAATTAAAACTTACAATCTTTGATGCAGCATATACCCAATGTCCAATTCCAAGAGTTGGGAATAAATTAAATTTTGGAAGATAATCATTATCAACAATATCAGCATAATAATTTTCATATAAAATTTTATCGACCTCAGGTTTCATCAAAGAATGATAGATTGCATTAAAAGCAAACCCCAATATCTCATCTGAATTTAATTTAGAACCAAGTCTTTTAAGCAAACCAGCAATTTTAAGTGTATATTCAAGATCCCAAGATAAATCCTTCTTATTCTCAGAAGCATACGCTTCTCCATTATTAGTCACAAAAAACAAAATGGGTATAAATTTCATCAACTCTTCCTTCAATTTCTCCAACACCAAACTATCATTATCAAACTGCAAAAATATAATATAATTAGAGAGAACATTATAAGCCTGTCTTAAATCAAACCCAGAAGTCAATATTATCTCAGGAGTCCTTAAAATATTTAAAGCTTCATTTAAAATAGAAACATTTTCAGATAAAAAAATCTTCTCTAAAAGATACGCATCTTCCTTTAAGTATCCCAAAAGTTTATTTAACTCAAGAGAATTAATAAAAGTTTTATTTACAGATAGATATTGAAAAAATCTATCTATCTTCTCAGCATCAACATAATAACTTGCACTTAAATAGGTTAAATTATTTTCATTAATACTTATTAAAGGTTTCAGTCTTAGAAATATACGCTCATAATCACCTCTTGTTAAAGACTCGGCCAAATAATAAATAAATATATTCTCATTAAAAGCATATACATTACCCTTACGCCATCCACCCTTTTTAATGTCAAAATTTGAACTACTACCCCATTTACTGTAAACCTTATCCCTAAATTTCATTAAAGCCGAATCAAAATTTTTTTTACTTACATTCTTAATTAATGAATATAAAGAAGCAAAATTTATATCCAAAGAAACATCTTTAGAAGGTAATTCATCTGGAATTTGAGGTTTTTCAACCAAATTTCCAATCTGAAACGTTTCTTGAGGACTAATTAAAATTTCCCCATCTTTTATCTTACTATGTTTTCCCAAAGAAATATCAAAATAGTGGTTTGTACCCTTAACAATAATATTCTCGTCAAACAAAATTTTATAATCACCCTCAATTTCATAACTAATTAACAATTTCTTAGAAAGATTTGAGCTAACCTTAAAATTATTATCCAAATCAAACGAAAATAATAAAAAAATATTATTTTCAAAATAAACATAAATTGAATTATCTTGTACTTGATAAGAAATTGGATAAAGCTTAAGTCCATTTTCTGGAATAACAATGGGTTGAGCCTTAGACAAATTTATCTTAATGCCCCTTATACTAAGAACAATATTATTTAAAACATAATGGCTATCTTCAATCTTATTATTAACTAAAAACTTTAAATCCTTTAAGAAAAACATATTAAAACTTAAATCTCTAAATTGAATCAAAACAATCAAAACTAAAAGCACAATACCAATTGATAAATAAAAAAAACTTAAACCCAAATACCTCTTCATATCATTAAATATTAATAACAAAGAATTAAAATATCAACATTGGTTGTATAAAAGCAAAAAACTTAATAAAATTAATAAACACACACAGTCAATACAAAATAGGAGAAATAAAATAAATGAAAATTCCAAAAAATTATATTCCAGGAACAAATCCGTACAAATCTCTTCCTAAAAAACCCGCCATAGAAGCAACAAAAAAAATATCAAAAAAACAAGAGCAAATAAATGCAGAAATAATAAAATCACAAGAGAAAATACTAAAATTGTATATGAGGAGATTACAAAAAAAAGAACAAATAATGCTTCAAACATTCATGTTGGAAGAACATAAAGTTGGATCTAAAATTTTTAACAACTTACCAAAAATTTTAAAAGAAATAATACTAATAATGAATATAGAATCTTTAAAAATATTACTTAAAAACACAAGAAACCCCATAAAAAAGCTTTACATCAAATTTTCAAACTGGTCATTAAATAAACTTTTAAAATCTATCGATAACTCAAACAAAAAAACAACTCTCACAAATGCAAAGAAACAGAAAAGTAAAAACAAATAACCCATATTTCTGCAATAACTTAAAAGAAAAAATGATATTATAATATTTAAAATTAGAACTTAATATGAAACAGCAATTAAGAACATATGCTGTACTAATTTAAAACAAACAAAAAACTAATTAATAATAAATTCTAAAATAGAAAAATCATCCCTAAATGCATTATATTTTGAGAAGTTCAACATATCATTATGCAGACGATCTAAAACAAAGTTATCTAAATTATATGTATTTGCTTTTAATATCTTATAAAAATCATCAATAGACATTATCATATCCTGATTATTTTCAACCTCATAAACACCATCACTAAAGAGTAACAGATGTGAAAATTTCTTTAAATAACATTCATCCTCTTTGCAAGAATATTTTTCTTCAACTCCAAGAATTGAACCTTTTGTCTTAAGATAAATATTATCTTGTTCACTCAAAATAACGGCAGGGGGTGCTCCTGCTGATGCAAATTTTAAGTGTCTAGTCTTTACATTCAAAACGCCATACCATAATGTAATTAACATATCACTTTTAAATTTAAAAAAATAAGTATTAATATAATTTAATACTTCAGAAGGACGAATGTCATTATTATTCATAACATAAGAATTAATCACACTGGAAACATTAAGAGACAAAAGTGCAGAACCTACTCCATGCCCCGAAATATCTATCAAATAGATTATTAAATTATCATCATCAACAAAATAATAATTAAAAAAATCACCCCCTATTCTTTTTGATGGAACAAAGATCCAATTAGAATGAAAAAATTCGTTTTGGACTTTCTTGGGCAATAAATTTTCAATATAATTTCCAGCTTCAATAAGCTCACTCTCAACACATTCTCTACCATGCAAAACAAGATCTAAATATTTTTGACCCTGTTCTATCACCTTTTTCTTTTTAAGAAAACTAGTTATTTTCATATCCAATACCAATAAATTCAAACCCCTAAAAAAATAATCATCAACTTGTGCTTCAATAAAAGCTTGAATAATATCTTTTCTAGTTATCTGAGAAATAACAATAATGGGAATCATTTCATAAAGACTATTACTCTTAACATTTTTAAGTAAATTTAAAATCAACTGTACATTTTCATCTAAATCTAAATCAAGAATAATCAAATCATAAAAATTATTACAGAGCAACTGATTAAACAAAGCAACAGTACTTGCAGAGATAACAGTATAATCCTTTAAAATCAAATAATTTATAAGTTTTTCAGTATAAATGCTATCACAAGAAAAAATTAATAACTGATTGCCATCTTCATTGCCAACCCTTTTACTCTTAAGAGTAGAAGAGAGAACCATATTTTCAAGCTCAATCTCTATGAAAGATATTACCAACGAAATTTTACAAGAGATAGCTTTAAAGAATGCAATACCAGCATCCCCTATTCCATTATAATGCATAGAATTATCGATCAATTCCAAAGATAAATACAAATAAGACATTAAATCGCACTTCATGCTCCTAAGCATAAATTTGCCCAATTTTAAATCTTTAGAATCTGCAAACTCTACCTGAAATTTATTAGCAATATCCAAAGTCAATTCAAGATAATTCGTAATATCATCATAAAAATATCTAGGGGTTTCCTTATAGAGTGCATAAGAATAAGTATTGATAAGTAAAAAAATCTCTTCTAATTTTAAACTAAATTCATTTAATACACTAATAACCTTATTACTATTCATCCTTCATCAACACAACTTTTGAAATAGGAAGTAAAATATCACTACCAAAAGATTTCTTAGAAACTTTAACTATCATAGGACCTTTTCTTCTCTTATACTCGCTACCAGAATAAAGATCTAACACCTTACCAACCACTTCCTCTCCAAAAGATTTGTAAAGCAATTCCAAAGGTTCATTTTCAAATAAATACCTATTTAATATCTCATCAAGAACTTCATACGTGGGAAGAAAATCACTGTCTTTTTGATCAGCCCTAAGCTCAGCAGAAGGTTCTTTTAAAAGAATACTACTAGAAATAACTTCTCTGCCCTCCCTCACATTCACATATTTTGCAAGCTCATAAACATCCAGCTTAAAAAGATCGCCAATCAAAGCAATGCCGCCACAAGAATCACCATAAAGCGTAAAATAACCAACAGCAATTTCACTTTTATTTCCAGTATTCAAAAGCAAAGATTTATTTGCATTACTATAAGACATTAAAAATAATCCTCTAAGCCTAGCCTGAAGATTCTCTTCAGTAACTCCTTCTGTACTGAAATATTTATCAAGATAATCTAAAGCAAATTGAAAAATGCCCTCAATTGGCATATGAATCAACTCAAATCCCAATTCACTGGCAAGTCTTTGCGCATCCAATACAGACCCTTCTGATGAAAATCTACTGGGCATAGAAATACCCACAACCCTATTAGCCCCTAAAGCAGTACATGCAATATAAGCAACAAGAGCAGAATCAATACCCCCAGAAATACCCAAATGAACCCTCTCAAAACCTGCAAGCTTGACATATTCCCTCAAACTCATAACTAATGCTGCAAGCAGTTTATCAAAAATCCTAGACTTAGAATCAAACTCTAAATCATAAAATTCTTCATTAAATAAAACATCATATTCAAATTCTTTGGCTTGTCTTATTTTTCCATATTTGTCAATAAAAAAACTCAGACCATCAAATACCATAGAATCATAAACACCATACAAATTGGCATAAGCAATTTCCAAATTATTTTCTATAGCCATATTTCTAAAAAATTCAAGTCTTAAATTATTTTTTTCACACGTAAAATAAGATTTTGAAGGAATTAAAAGATAGTCAATTTCACAAAAAGAGTTATGAAATTGATACCGAGATTTATGAAACAAAAGTTCATCATCAAAATTTAAAATAGCAATGCTTTTACCCTTATAATTAAATAAAACTGGAACATTAACTTCTCGGGTTGTCAAAACATACTGACGATCACTCACCACAGACATGCAATCAAATAATTTGCCATCATAAAAATTATAATGCCCAAAAACAACACAAAGTCTATCATCAACTTGCTCTTTTATAAAATTAATGCAAGCCACAATTTTTTTTACATACTCAGGCCTATGAGATAAATTTGCATATTTAATACCCTCAATAAAAATAAAAGGAAAAAGTAAAATATCAACCTTATTGGCAATAGCATATTCACAATTTACCTTCAATTCATTTAAAATCTGATCAAACTTAAAAAGTCTACATTTTATTTGAGCTATACATATTTTCACAAGGTAAATAATAAGCAATAACAGAAAAAATTACAAGAAAACCCCACAACACACACAACAATTTACAAATCTTAACATCTATATCAATCAAAACTAAAGTAAAATAATAATATCTATTTAAAACACGTATCTTCAACCATTAACACAACTTACCTTTACTTCAAAAATAAATAAAATATTTTTTTATTTTGACAAAAAAATACACATAAGAATTTATCAAGCCTAAAATATGTGTCAATATTATACTAATATAATTTTATAGTCAACATAAACCCTTTTAAAGATAATGAAAATGAATCAAATTTCAAAAAATTTGCATAAAGAAAAAATTTGTAAAATACTTTTTTTATAGATAAAATGCTTTATAAAAGGAGGCTAAAATGGAAGAAAAAGAAAAATGCGAAGAACCAGAAAAAATTAAAGAAAATGAAACACTCCAAAATAAAGATAATCCTAATATGGAAAAAAAGATTTCCGAACTTGAAAAGGAAATTTCAAATCTAAAAGACTTATATTTAAGGAAACAAGCAGAATTTGAAAACTTTAGAAAAAGACTTGAAAAAGACAAAGAAAATTTCATTAAATTTGCAAATGAAAATATAATGAAAGACATAGTTAATTTCCTTGATAATTTAGAGAGAGCAATAGATTCATCAAAACAATCAAAAGACTTTGACACCCTGTTATCAGGAATTAGCATGATTGAAAATGAAATACTCTCAAACTTTGATAAAAAATATAATCTCAAAAAATTTGGAAAACCAGGAGAGGAATTCGATCCAAGTAAACATGAAGCAATAAGTATAGAAGAACAAGAAAAAGCTATAAATCCTCAAATTGTAGAAGTATATCAAAAAGGATACTGCTACAATAATCGGATATTGAGAACTGCAAAAGTGAAAGTTGCACAAAGTAAAAATTAATTAGAAATCAAAACATAACAAAAGGAGGCCTTATATGGGAAAGATTATAGGAATTGACCTTGGAACAACAAATTCATGTGTAGCCATAATGGAACATGGAAAACCTGTTGTTATACAAAATTCAGAAGGAGGAAGAACTACTCCATCAATTGTAGCCTATACAAACAAAGGTGAACGACTTGTAGGACAAGTAGCAAAAAATCAAATGGTTACAAACCCCGAGAATACCATATATTCAATAAAAAGATTTATGGGAAGAAGATTTGAGGAAGTTGCAAGCGAAATCAAAATGGTTCCTTATAAAGTAGAAAAGGGACAAAATGGTGATGCACGTGTTAATATTTCCAATATAAAAAAACAAATGTCACCACCAGAAATATCAGCCGCAACTCTTACAAAAATGAAAGAAACAGCTGAGGCATATCTGGGAGAAAAAGTTACTGAAGCCGTAATTACTGTACCAGCATATTTTAATGATGCACAAAGACAAGCAACAAAAGATGCCGGAAAAATTGCAGGTCTTGATGTTAAAAGAATTGTCAATGAACCAACAGCTGCAGCTCTTGCTTATGGAATTGAAAAAAAACATGAAGAAATCGTTGCTGTTTACGATCTAGGTGGTGGAACATTTGATATCTCAATTCTTGAGCTTGGAGATGGCGTTTTTGAAGTTAAATCAACAAATGGAGATACCCATCTTGGAGGAGACAATTTTGATGATGAGATTATCAAATATCTCATTACCGAATTTAAAAAAGACAGTACTATTGATTTATCCAGTGACAAAATGGCACTTCAAAGACTTAAAGAAGCAGCAGAAAAGGCAAAAATTGAACTCTCAGGTGCCCAAGAAGCATCAATAAATCTTCCATTTATTACAGCCGATGCAAATGGACCTAAACATTTACAATATACTCTTACAAGAGCAAAATTTGAACAAATGGTAGATCACTTGGTTCAAAAAACAAAAGAACCATGCCTTAATGCTATTAAAGACGCTGGTCTTAAGGCTTCTGACATTAATGAAGTCATACTTGTTGGAGGTTCTACAAGAATACCAGCTATTCAAAAAATCGTAAAAGAAATATTTGGACAAGAACCAAACAAGGGTGTAAATCCCGATGAGGCTGTGGCAATAGGTGCTGCTATTCAAGGTGGAATACTTACAGGAGAAACCAAAGATATGGTGCTTCTTGATGTTACACCTCTATCATTAGGTATTGAGACACTTGGTGGTGTTATGACAAAATTAATTGAAAGAAACACTACAATCCCTACCAAAAAGAGCCAAGTATTCTCAACAGCAGCAGATAATCAGACTTCAGTAGACATTAAAGTTTTACAAGGTGAACGAGAAATGGCATCACAAAACAGAGTACTTGGTAACTTTATTCTTGATGGAATACCAGCAGCTCCAAGAGGTGTCCCACAAATAGAAGTCAGCTTTGACATCGATGCTAATGGAATAGTTCACGTTTCTGCCAAAGATATGGGAACTGGGAAAGAACAAAAAATTAGAATTGAATCATCATCAGGACTTTCTGAAGAAGAAATTGAAAGAATGGTTAAAGATGCTGAAACCCATGCTGAGGAAGATAAAAAACTAAAAGAAAGCATAGAAGCAAAAAACATAGCCAATTCACTAATTTATCAAACAGAAAAATCTCTCAAAGAATATGCAGAGAAAATAACAAGTCAAGATAAAGAAGCTATTGAAAATAAAATAAAGGAACTTAAAGATGCATTAGAAGGTTCTGACATATCCTTAATTAAATCAAAAACTGAAGAACTACAACAAGCTTCTTACAAGATAGCTGAAATGATGTACAAAGATGCTCAGGCAAGTTCATCAAATCAAGACAATGCTCAAAACAATTCAGGCAGTGAAAGCAAAGAAGCTGATTACGAAGTTGTTGATGAGGATAAAAAATAGTGAAAAGAGATTATTATGAAGTTTTGGGGCTCTCAAAAGGAGCCTCAAAAGATGAAATAAAAAAAGCATATCGAAAAATAGCAATTAAATATCATCCCGACAAAAATAAAAATAACAAAGAAGCTGAATCCATATTCAAAGAAGCAACAGAAGCTTACGAGGTTTTGGGCGATGATAATAAGCGTGCTCAATATGACCGATTTGGACACACAGCATTTGAAGGAGGAGCATCAGGATTTAGTGGATTTTCTGGGGGATTTAGTGGATTCTCTGACATTTTTGAAGATTTTGGAGATATTTTTGATTCATTTTTTACTGGAAGACGTGGACAAGAAAAAAGTAAATATCAAGAAAGAGGTCAAGACATAACATACCAAATAGAAATATCTCTTGAGGATGCCTATAGGGGGTATGAAAATAACATTAATGTTTCAAGAAACATGCTATGCGAATCGTGCTTAGGAAAAAAATCAGAAAAAGGAACATCTCCCACAGTATGTAACATGTGTAACGGTAATGGACGAGTAATGCAAGGAGGGGGTTTTTTTAGAGTAACAACCACATGCCCAAAATGCTATGGAAATGGAAAAATAATATCAAACCCTTGCAAATCATGCAAAGGAACTGGAAGTTTTAAAAATAAAGAAATAATGGAACTCAAAATTCCAGCAGGAATTGACGATTCTCAACAGATTAAAATGAGAGGAAAAGGAAATGTAAATCCCGATAGTCAACAATACGGAGATCTATATATAAGAATATCAATAAAACCTCATAATATTTTCAAAAGAAATGGAAAAGATCTATACGCAACTCTACCAATAAGCTTTACTCAAGCAGCACTCGGAAAAGAAATTAAAATACAAACAATAGCAAATAAAAAGATTGCAATAAAAATTCCAAAAGGAACAGAAAACGACGAACAAATCAGTATTAAGAATGAAGGAATGCCAATACTACATACAGAAAAATTTGGAAATCTCATCCTAATTATTAAGGTCAAAACTCCTAAAAATCTCAATAATAATGCTATCAGTCTACTAGAAATTCTAAGCAAGGAAATCAAAGACATTGACGAGGTTACCTTAAATAAAATTTAATATGTATATTACACACGCTAATTCAATAATTGAAAGTATTAAAAACAATAAAGGACTTGAATTATATATCTCAAAAACAAGTCCAAGATCTACAAGTATTGAAAAATTAGCTAGAGAATATAATATCAAAGTAATTAAAACAAACGATCTTGCCAAGATACTTGGCAAGAATGATCATAGAGGTTTTGCATTAAAATTACAAAATTTAAAAGACCATAATACAACAAATAGGAATAAAAACTTAGAAGAATACTTAAACGAATTTAAACATCAAAATAACGTATTTATTTTAATACTCGACAGCATAGAAGATCCTCAAAATTTTGGAGCAATTCTCAGAACGGCAGAACAATTTAATATCGATCTTGTAATTACCAGCCAAAAACGAAGTGTAAAAGACAACACAACCGTTTTACGTACAAGCTCTGGAGCAAGTCAGTATGTCAACAAATTAACAGTTCCCAATATAAACAATGTAATTAGAAATTTAAAAAAGAATGGATTTTGGATCTATGCCAGTGACATAAACGGAAAAGCAATAAATAACATAAAAATAACTGACAACAAAATTGCATTGATCATGGGTAATGAAGGCAAAGGAATACACAATCTAGTAAAAAACAATTCCGACTTTTTAGTCAAAATACCAACTCAAGGAAAAATAGATTCCCTTAATGTATCGGTTTCAACAGGAATTTTAATATTTGAAATCAAAAGACAACTTAACCTACTTTAATATATCTCTTAAATTAAATTTCACTTATCCCAAAAAATTTCTAACTTCAACAGAAGCCAAAAACCCTTCAGCAGCAGCCGTAATGGCTTGTGCATAAAGTTTATTACTAACATCACCACATGAAAATATACCCTGAACACTGGTTTTTACAGTATCTTGAGTAGCAATATATCCATCCTCATCCAATTCCAAAAATCCCTTTAAAAACTCCGTATTTGGTTTATAACCAATAGCTATAAATATACCATCTACATTCAATTCAAAAGTAGAATTATTTCTATTATCCAGAATTTGAACAATAGAGACAACATTCTCCCCAATAACCTCTCTAGCCTCACAGTTATATAAAATATCCACATTGGACAATGATTCAACACTTTTCTTTAACATATCAACAGCCCTAAGATGATCCTTTCTTACAATAACGTATACCTTTTCCACCAGCTTACTTAAATAAATGGCTTCTGAAATTGCCGTATTGCCTCCACCAATCACTGCAACAATTTTTCCCTTAAATAGATGCCCATCACAAATTGCACAAACAGAAATACCCTTATTCCAAAATAAATCCGAATTTTTTAGAGTATCTAGCTTTTTAGGCACAGACCCTGAGGCAATAATAACAGATTTACTCTTATAGATATAATTATCCGTATATAGATAAAAAATATTATCCCTCTTACTGATAGATCTTACGGTTTCAAAATAAGTGGTAGCACCCAGATTAATAGCTTGCTCCTTCATATTTAACATCAATTCTCTTCCATCTATACCATTTTTAAATCCTGGATAATTATAAACTTCTATAGTCGTTGTAAGCTGTCCTCCAGGTTCAGGACCTTCTAAAATACTTGTCTTATATCCACTCATAACAGTATAAATTCCAGCAGTAAGTCCAGCAGGGCCTGATCCAACAATAATCACATCTTCAACAAAATTTACCTCTGTTCTTACAATCTCTTTATTGGTTTTTTTTATATCTAGTATCTCAAAATTTAGCATAAAACCTCTCAAACTCAATTTAACTTAAAACATACTATAAAAAATAAACATACTAATTCAATAACAATATCAACAAAAAATTATTGATATTATTGATTGATATCAATGTAAAAGGCTATTAAGATTGATCTCTAAAACACAACACGGAACCATAATTCCAAAATTGCTTAATATGTAGGGTGACACTTCTCCAAAACTGCCTAAAATAGTCTCATTTATTAAAATATCAGCCCCTCTGCCATCTATATAAAGATTTTTACTTGATTCTCTTAACTTAAATTCAACATTCAAATAATAAAAAAGAGATGAAACTAAAGAATTAATTTCATTAAATGAAAATTCTTTATCAGCCATTAAAAAAGCCAAATTATCATAAGTAATAGTACCATCAACACCAACCAAATCTTTTAAAGTTACCTTACCAATCTCAAAAATTTTATGAGGATAAGAAAAATTTGCACTAATGCTCTCAGATTTAAGCAAATCAGGTATTATCGAACCTCTAACATATTCATAACTTTCAGTCATTGGATTAGCAACACTTACAAGTTCATCACCCTCAATATTCATCTTTTCAATAAAATCTACCTTAGAACCCAAATAATTATAAATCATCTCTTGAAATCCCATACCAATCATCAAATTTTTAACATACCTCGAATATTCTTCTATTGGACTTAATTTTCCTATGGTAAAATCTTTTGGAAGCTCCGGCTGAAAACTATCCAATCCCTTTCCTATCATGACCTCTTCAATAACATCAACTTCATGTAGAAAATCATTCCTATAAACAGGAGGAATAATATAAAATTTCTCTGAATCTTTAAAATAAGCTGAGATTCCCAATTTTTTTAAGTAAAGACATATATCATTTGCAGTAAAATCACTACCAAGCATTTTATTAACACTATCAATACTAATCTCTAAAGTATTTTGAAAATAATAGGGACAAATTATTTCTTTCCCATATAAAGTTTCTTTGGGAAAAACGGTCTTTACTGGCAAAATCTCAAAACCCATATCATACAAATCACAAGCAACAACCGATAAAGACAACAAAGTAGCTTCAAGATTAGTTCCAGTAACTTCAATAAACAAATTGGTATCACCCACTCTCAAAGTACCAATATCACGTGAATTAATTATCGGAGGATAAGAGAGCACTTTGTTTTTAGAATCTAACAATAAAGAATACTGACCTACACCCTCAAAAATTGACGAATATTCTATACCTTTTGGATGTTTTTCGTTTATCTCATTTATGGACATCTCAATATCCATCCCCAAAGGAACAAATCTATAATCAGAACTACATGTAACATAATTTATAGGAAAATGAATCAAATCTGACGAATACATTCCCATTGCAACCCTTTTTCGTTTTTGCCCATAATTATGAGAAAGCTTTTCTTGCAACTGAATTAAAGTTTCAAGCATATACTCATTACAAATCAAACCTTTTGCCAAAAACCCAAAAATAAAAGGCCTAATTTTAAACACTTCAGGACTAACTAAAATCTCACCATAAAATTTTTTACAATCATCTGTCGCTGAAAAAAAATCAAATGAAGGCAATTTACCAAAAAGATATGTCTTAATATGCCGAGCCAAACCTGCACAAGACCACAAATCAGGTCTATTTGTATCATTAAATTCAATTTTTATCTTATCACTAATCACATCAAATTCACAAATTTCAGCTTTAGCTGTCTCAAGAATAGATTCAAGCTCACAATTTGTCAAATCTTTTCCTATTTGTTCCAATAAAATGCTTTTATAAATTTCAACCTTAGGCATTTACCTTTCCTCGTCTTAACGCAACATTACCAATATCATGAGTAAAAAGCTCCCTTAAATCATTTAAACCTAAATGCATTAAAGCCATTCTATCAATTCCAATACCCCAAGCAATAACAGGAACATCAATTCCAAAGGGTTTTGTGACTTCTGGTCTAAAAATACCACTTCCACCCAACTCAAACCAACCAAGAATAGGATGTTTAACATGAACTTCAATTGAAGGTTCGGTAAATGGAAAATAAGCAGGAACATATTTAACATCAGTAGCCCCAGCCAATTCCTTAGCAAAAATTTCAAGAAGACCCAGCAAAGTTTTAATATTAACATCTCCAATAACAATCCCTTCTGTTTGATAAAAATCAGCTCCATGAGTAGAATCAACCTGATCATATCTAAAACATCTAACAATTCCAAAATATTTACCAGGATTTTTTGCATTCATTAATTGCTTTGCCGAGAGAACCGTACCATGTGTTCTTAAAACCAATCTTTTTGAAATACTCTCGCTAAAACCATATCTCCAACCTCTTGATCCTGTATTATACCCATTCTCATGCACAGCTTTAACATTAGAAAAATAAGGCTCAGGTAAAGATTTTAATAAATGTGGCTCATTGATATAATAAACGTCTCTTACATCACGTGCAGGATGAAATTGCGGCATAAAAAGAGCATCATTATTAAAAAACTCACTTTCAACCAAAGGACCATCAAATTCTTCAAAACCCAAACTTACAAGCTTATCCTTAACTTTAGCTATATACTCCGAATAAGGATTTGCACGTCCAATAAAAGTTTTATTTGATGACACATGAATATTATAAGCTCTAAAATTCTTATTCTCATAAGACTTATTTTTTAATATTTCAGGTGTTAATTTTACAATTTCATCGCCCGTTAAATCATTCTCTTTAAGAAAAGATTTTATTTCAAGTCCAAACTCAGTAAGTTCAAATTTTAAATCCAATTTTTCTACTATTTTAAAGAGCACATCACCAGCACCTTTCTTCTTTGAATAATTAGCAATAACTAACAATTCATCATGCGACAAATCATCTTTTAACAAATCCTTACCTTTAGCCCTCTCAAGCAATGTCCGCACAATCTTATAACTAGCAAACTCTAAGTCTCTAACAATAATTTCTTTATCTAATCCTAAAGATAAAACACCTTCTCTAGATAAATTGCCAAATGCCTTACCAGAATCCCTAACATCAACTTTTAATTCTGATGACAAATTGGAAACCAAAACTGTTTTTTGCAATGCAAGAGCAACTATTTTCTCTTCAATCAAACCATTACTTAAAGCATCAATACCTTTTTCAGTTAAACGATAAAACACATTAAGTTTTCGAAAAGTTTCCCCAAGAATGCCATGGGACAAAAGCCATTCAATTGTTTTATTTGACTGACCTTCATTATAATATAAATCCTTAGAAAGCCTTGACGCAAAAATTTCATCTCCCTCTTTATAATTTAAAATCACTTTTACTTCAAGAGGATGCAATGTTCTAGCTATATCAAATCTATTTTCCACAAAATTATCCTTAATCATCACTTTTGCTAATAATTCCAAGTTCTAAAATAAGCTCAACTTCTCCAACAGATAATTTAGTAGCCCTTGAAATCTCTAAGGCACTCCATCCTTGCCTCATAAGCTTAATAACAGAATCCCTAACCGTTGCATTATTAAGACCAATATTATCTTTATACTTAGATTCCGTTTTTACAAGAATTCCAAGAGTCTTAATTCTCTCCTCAGCAGCAATATTTAAATTCTCTAATCGAGTTTCAGATTTTGCAACTTTTTCTCTTACACTCTGAGTATGTTCCAACTTATCCTCAATCTCTACTAGCATTTCTTGAAGAGTCTGGACATTCCCTAAAACTTCTTTCGATAAATCTTTATTTGCCAATAATTCTGACATAATATCTCTCAGTTCATCAAGACTATGTTTAAATCCAGAACTTTCTTTAAACAACAAATTCATTTTGGTTTCTATTTCATTTATCAAATCAAAATTTCTATCAACAGACTCTAGTGTAGACTTTAATATGCTATCTTTATTATTAATCCTATCATAATTATCAAGGATAGTGTCTTGTTCGTCCTTTATCTCCTTAAGTTTAGTTTTGTAAACCTGAATTTCATCATAAGATTCGGTAAATTTTTTATACCTTTCTTTAAAAGAAGTATAAAATTCAAGGCATTCAACAAAATCTCTCTTAATCCCTTTAATATCAATTTGATGAGTCTTTAAATCATTAAACACCTCAATGATATCTGATGTTCTGATTTTAACATCTTCAATTTCTCTAGCAATACTTTCAAAATCACCCTTATACTTTTGTACAAGTTCTATCTCACCTACCAAAGTTTTACGTAACTCTTCTAATTTATTTTTAAAATGATAAACTTCTTCAATCAGTCCATGATTCTTTTCAAGCTCTGCTCCAAGTCTTTCAAAATTTACAATCTTAGTATTAATAACATTGTAACGATCATCAAGTTCTCCCATCAAACTAGCTTTATACGCAATTAAATTATCTTTAGTATCGTTTATAAAATGACTAAACTCATTATCATAGTTTAAAACCTTAAGCTTAAGTTGTGATATATTCTCATCAACACTTTTAATTATTAGATCATATTTATCCTTAAATTCAGATTCTATATTATTAACCTTAAGATTTAAATTATTCCTTAAAGTTTTTATATCTTCTTCTGAATAATTTAAATTACGCTTAATATCATTTTCAAAAGCAACACACTCTTCTCTTAAAGTAGTGGCAAAAGAATCATAACTTTCCTTAACTGTTCTCTCAATCTCAACTTGATATGTATTCACTTTTTCAGAAAGACTCAAAACATCATCTTGTATTAATTTAACCTGAGATTCAAAATTATCTCTATCGTTAAAAAATTTACTTACAATATCTTGCCTTTCGCTCTCGATCTTAGAAGTCATTAAATTGTATTCATATTCTAATTTTTCATTAATCTCAGAGATTTTATCTTCAAGATCTTTTTGATGACTTAAAAACTTAATCTCCACTTGGGATGCAAGCTCTTCAATATTTAAATTCATCTTTTCATTTATAGAATTAATCTTAGAATGCATTGTATTTTCAATATTTAAAACCTTACCCTGAACATCGTCTGAAATATTTTTCAAATTAAGATAAGCTCTGTCTTCAAAGTCCTTAATATCCGTATGCAAATCCTCAAAAATTTTTTTGGTTCTCTGATTCACACTACTCTTAACAATTTCTAAATCATTTTCAATACCATCAATATCTCTCTTAATTTCATTTAAACTTTCTTTAGTAATACCCGATCGCTCTTCAAATTCTCTATAAGTATTTTTCTGCCAATGTACCATATCATCCTTAACTTTTACAAACCAAGAATCAAAATTACTTTGACGATTATCCACAAGATTAATAAATTCATCTACTCGATTTGTAACATTGGTTTCCATCAAAGCTATTTTATTCTCTACATCCCTTCTCTTAATATCAAACTCATTGTTAAATTCCAAGTAAAAATTTTCCTTATTAAGGATAAGTTCTTGTTCAATTTCTATTCTAAAATCCCTTATAAGATTTTCTTTATCTTCTAGATTTTTAATTATTTCGTTCTCTAAACTTTTAATTCTTTGATCTGAAGACGTTATAAAATTTTCCAAAGAATTACTTAAATTGTCACTTCTTTCCTTTAAATCTTGAAAAAAATCCTCTTCAAGAAGTTTAAGATGAGAAGAAAGATTATGATACGAATCTTCTTTAAGCTTTAATACATCCTCCTCAATATTACTTAAACTCACTTTAAGTTCAGCAAGACCTTTCAACTGTTCCTTAATATCTCTATCCATCTTTTCATTTGAATTTGAAAGCTCCAAATTCAACTTAGATATAAATACATCTAATTTATTTTCCACATCAAAATGCATATTTGAATATTTATTATCAAGCTCAGCATATTTATCTGATATCAACTCAGAAATTAAATTAGTCTTATCATCTATTGCTTTATCCACAAGCAAATACTTCTCATCATATTTATCTTTAAGCTCAGCATACTTATTTGATACCAATTCCTCAACTAAATTAACCTTATCATCTATTGCTTTATCTATAAGCAAGTATTTCTCATTATATTTATCCTTAAGCTCAGCATACTTACTTGATACCAATTCCTCAACTAAATTAACCCTATCATCTATTGTCTTCTCTACAAGTAAATGTTTCTCATTATACTTATCTTCAAACTCAGAACACTTATTTGATATAAACTCTTCAACCAAATTAACCCTATCATCTATTGCTTTATCTATAAGCAAGTATTTCTCATTATATTTATCCTTAAGCTCAGCATACTTACTTGATATCAATTCCTCAACTAAATTAGCCTTATCATCTATTGTCTTCTCTACAAGCAAATGTTTTTCATTATACTTATTTTCAAACTCAGAACACTTATTTGATATAAACTCTTCAACCAAATTAACCTTATCATCTATTGTCTTATCCACAAGCAAATACTTCTCATCATATCTATCTTTAAGCTCAGAATACTTACTTGATATCAATTCCTCAACTAAATTAACCCTATCATCCATCGCCTTCTCTACAAGTAAATGTCTCTCATTATACCTATCTTCAAGCTCAGAACACTTATTTGATATAAACTCTTCAACCAAATTAACTTTATCATCTATTGCCTTCTCTACAAGTAAATGTTTCTCATTATACTTATCTTCAAGTTCAAAATACTTATTTGATATCAGCTCCTCAACCAAATTAGTAGTATCATCTATTGCCTTCTTTACAAGTAGATGTCTCTCATTATACTTATTTTCAAGTTCAGAATACTTATTTGATATCAATTTTTCAACCAAATTAGTTTTATCATCTATCGCTTTTTCCATAAGTAAATGTTTCTCATTATACTTATTTTCAAGTTCAGTATATTTAAAATCAATAACATTCTCTAAATCACTATTATATTTACCTATTTTTTCTTTTAAATCTTTTTCTATCATTTCAAAATTATTTTCAATTGCTTTAAGAATAGATATTTTATCATTAATCCCATTTTCATACTTTTCAATCTCATCATTAACTGCAGACTTAGCCTGCATCATATATGCATCAAATTGAAGTTTCATTTCTTTTTCAACATCAGATTTAACAATATTAAATTGATCATAAATATTATTACTGTTTTCTTGTATTTTCTTTCTTAAATCTTCTTCAAACTCTAAAATTTCTTTTGACCTCTCCTCTATGATTTCAAAATTAGAATCCATTTCAGCAATTTTTGCTCTTAAACGCTCATCATTATCTGTAAGTATCTTATATATCTCATCCCTAATTTTTGAAATAGCCCCTTCACTCTCAACAAAAAATGTTGAATATCTCTCATCAAAATTATTCTCAATAATTTTAAACCTTTCTTTATAAAGCTCATTTAAAAATTCAGACTTATCCTCAATATTATTCTTAAGCTCACTAATCATACCCATAAACCGTTCTTTTAATTGAATAACATCATTATCTATGGCTTTTCTATAGTCAATTGCCTCTTCACGTCTAATCTTATATTGCTGCTCAACTTCTCTAAGAAATTCACTAATCCTAAGCTCTTCTTTCCCCACTATATCCTTAATCTTAATTTCAAAGTCTTCAACTTGATATTTCGACACATCAAAAGACGATTTAAATTTTTCTATACTATCATCCATATTTTTGCTAAGGATATCTATTTTATCTGTTAGTCTCCTACTTATATCTTCTATCTCATATCCTATTTCATTTTCTAATTTACTAGCAAGAGTTTCTGAATATCCCCTAGAATCAGATATTACTTTGCTATATTTTTCATTAATTTCTCTATTTATATCATTAAATCTTGAATTAAGAGAATCAATAGTAATATCAATATTTGCTTGGAAGGAAGCAATGTCTGTTCTCTTGTCTTTAAGCAAACTATCAACTTCTTTAACAAACTCTTCTGAATTATTTAAAATAGTAGCAAATTTTTTAGATAAATTTTCCTCAAGTTCTTTAGTATCTGTATCGAAATGACTCATAATATTTTGTAAAAGCTCATCCGCATATACATTTCCTTGATTTCTAAACTCATCTATTTTTTCAAGATAATAATTTTCAAGTCCTTCAAAGGTAGTTTTTAAATCATTAATTTTTAAAGTCATTTCTGAATCAATGGAATTTATATCCATCTTACCTGAAGAGAGGACATTTTCAATATTAACTGATATTTCACTCAACTTATCTTGCCAAACACTAAGCTTGCCATCTATTTCATTATTAAGCATATCTTTTTTATTTAAGATATCTTGTGATATTTGAATTAAAAAATCATCTACTTGTTTTTGATTATCCATCTTAATTTCAGAAATCTCGCGAACTCTTGTTTCAATAAATCCATCAAGATCTGTTTTTATATTATTTAAAACATCTTCACATTCGATTTTAAAATCTTTAAAACAATAATTAAGTTCCTCTATTTTATTTTTAATTATGTCCTCTTTATTAGAAAAGTCTTCATTAAATCCATTAAGCATCATAATAATTTTGTCATGAATTATTTCAGCTTGGTTATCGATAAATTCTTTAATCCCCGATAAAGTCTCTTCACTATTTTTACTTGCAATATCTTTTAATTCTTTGTATTTATCTAATACCGAACCTTCACAAGTTTCTGCCTTAGATATAACATATTCAAGTCTTTCATTAATATCCTTTTCAAAAGACTCAATTTTGGAAGAAGTTGATGACAACAATTCTTCACTTGAAATCTTAATATCAAGTAAAGATTTATTTAACACAATAAGCTCATCTTTCCAATTAGTATGCATGTCAATTGCTTTTTTCTGAATATGTTCTGAGAGTTCATTAAAAATATGCTCACTAAGCTCTGTTCCCTTAACCCTTTGAGTTTCAATCAAATTTAC
Organism: Borrelia persica No12; assembly: GCF_000500045.1. Taxonomy (GTDB): domain Bacteria; phylum Spirochaetota; class Spirochaetia; order Borreliales; family Borreliaceae; genus Borrelia; species Borrelia persica. The sequence goes on from NZ_AYOT01000146.1 coordinate 401,681, forward strand.
AAATTCTTCATTTGTTTTATTTAAATTGGATTTCATTTCTCCTAAATTCAGTTGCATTTCCTTTTGCCAGTTTTCATGTTGCAATTTACTAGCTTCCATTTCCCTTACAAATTTACCTATATCTTCTCCATAATGACTCTTTAAATTAACAACTTCATTATTAATATCAGAATTTAGACTATTTAACTTAGATTCAAAATCTCTTCTTAAAGAATCAAAATTTTGCTCCAAGAAAACATTTAACGAATGTATACCTTCATTTATCTTTTTACTAGTAATTTCAAAACTTTGATAATCATAATCCGATTTTTCAGACATCTTACTAAACCTGTCATCGTATTTAACATTCAAATCATCAATATCATGCGCAAACTTATCTGCAATATTTCTATACTTGCTCTCAAACTGAGTCTCTAATTCATTACTTTTTAAATTGAAAGACTCTAAAAGCATCTTATACTTTGAATTAACATTTTCTTCCAGAAATGAATATTCATTAACAAATTTTTCATTTATCTCTTTAAGTTTTAGATGTAAAACATTATCTAACTTAGAAACTTCACCTTGAATATCTGTATTAATATTTACAAGTTTTAATTCCAAATCATTTCCAATACTATTCATTTTTGAAAATACATCTTCATTAAAACTATCAATATCATCTCTAACTTTTTCTTTAAATTCAACATATATCTTATTAGAATCATCCTCAAGATCATCAAGCAATCTCTTAACCCCACCCTGAACATCTGCTATTTTAGAATTAGCATCCCTTAAGCTATCACCTATTCTATCTCTTATATCTTTGTCAAATTGATTTATTTTATTATCATATTCTCTATAAATATCACCCACATTAGACTCAATTTGAACCCTAAACTGTTCCAAAATATCTGAAAATTGATCTTCATATTGTCTCATTTCTTGTCTTATAGTTTCTTCAAGGGAATTTAACCTAGAATAAGTATTGTCCTTAAAGACAGAACTTAAAGACAACACCTCATTATCTACCAATGATAATTTACCTTCAAGTTCCTCTCTTATTTGATTAGAGCGATCATCAACATATATAAAAACCTCACCAAATTTATTTTGCAATTCTTCATTTAACTTAGTGAAAATAAAATCCTCTTTATCATTAATTTTAGTTTTGGCCTGCTCTAAAATAAGATCAATAGAATTTTCAATTGATTTATATTTAGTTTCATAAGTATTAAAAGACTCTTCCATTGATTTATTATAACTATCTATATTAGATTCAATTTTAAGCAAAAAATCCTTAAACTCATTATCAAGCTTTAGATTACCTCTATCTAAAATCTCTCTCTTTTTCTCTTCAACCATTAATAAAGACTCTTGATAAGAGCTAAGATTTTTATCAAGATTGTCCATTCTAACACCAAAATCTCTAATAGTATTATCAAATTTTTCCCAACTTGCAACCTTGATAGACTCAAGATTTTCCTTATTTTTTTGATCAAATTTTTCAAAAACAGTATTTAATCTAGAATCAATAGAATCAATCTGAGTATTAAAATTTTTCAAAGTTTTTGAAAGCTTATCTACTATTTTGCCATCTACTTGAAGTCGCTGTATATTATCTTGCACTTTAAGAGCCATATCATCTAAGTCTTTAAGCATAGAATCATGGTAAGCAATTTTTTTTTCAACTTCTGCAAAATCATTACTTTTATTTTGAATTTTTTGTTGAACTTCATCTATCTTTTTTATAATCTCTATACTAGAACGTTGATATGCTTCCATATCAACAGCAAGATTATTGATCTCTTTTGTCTTCTCGTCAATAAAGTCTTCAAGATTATCCTTAGCAATATCAACAAATTTTTTAATCTTATCTAAAGCCCTTGAGCGTCTATCATACTGCCTATAAACAAATAAAATTAAAGAAACCACTAAAAGATTAACCAAAATGGTTACAAAATCTATCATAAAATATTTTACCCATACTTATATATTTAAAAGTATATATCTTTGTAAGTCTTTATAATTACTAAAAACAAAATCACACTTCATATATTTAAGCAATTTTTTCTTAGAAAGATAAGCTGTTCTTATACACAAGCTACTAGCACCTAAAATATCATATTCATAAGAATTTCCAACATATAAGACGTGATTACTATCTACACCCAATTCATCCAAAATTCTTAAAAAAGCTATTTTATTGGGTTTCAAATAACCAGTATCTTCTGATGAATATAAAATATCCCAAAAACTATCATCAATACCAAGTAAATTACTTACTCGAGTAGCAATTGGAAAATCTGACATTACTCCCAATTTTATTCCATTAGATTTAAGAGAATAAATCAAATCATGAACACCAGAATATGGTTTAATATTTCTAAACTTATTACTAAAAGAGTCACCATAATATATTTTCTTTAATAAAAATTCACATCTATTCTTATCAAAACCCAAATAACTAGCAAGCATATTAACTTGCATGGATACCAATTCATCTCTATTTGAAGGAAGGCTTTTTTCTCTCTGTAAAACTCTTACTTCTTTCCTTACCTTTTTAAAAGCCAAAAAAAACCTAATATTCTTCAAAAATTCAGGGAACATGATCAAATTCATACTACTCTCAGGATAAAGCGTCCCATCAAGATCAAATACTACAGCTTTTATCATAATATCTAATTCTTTATCCTTCTTGGTATTGAAACTACAGATATATTCTTTGGAACTTTAACTTTAACTAAATGAATATACGAATTTGGATATCTATTTAGCAATGACTTAATCGAAGTTTCATCATTAATTTCCATTACAGATACTCTAAAAATCGAATTTTTATCAATAAATGGAAACAAAACAACAATATGTTTATGAAAAATTTTTCCTGGAAATCCATCAATCGTTGTATTAATAGAGCCCAAATACATATAACCAGGCTCTTTTAAAGACAAATAGTACAAAATAAATTCTAAATTATCAATTTCATATCCACGATTTTCAATATACTTTAAAAAAGCAATATTATTTACGTCCAACTCATTAATCTTAGACAAATCCAAAGCAGCATCAATATTTTGAAGCTTATATGCAATATTACGACTCCAATCGAGTCCAAAAAAAGGATCTTGTTTAAATTCATGGTATTTAGTAAAGCTGTCACCTCTAACTCCAATATGCCTGATTTTAAGATCTTTTATTTTTAAAAGTTTTCCCGTTTTTGCCTTATAAATCGAATCTGCTACCCATTTACCAAACCCAGAACAATTAAATCCTATAGGCTCTCTTTGTGGTTCTCCTGTCCTAATATATACCATCTCACCAAGCGCATTCATCGCACCATCATGTACTTCAAACATCAAAGGAAAAACTTTAAAAAATGATTTAAGACTATCGACCATATTGGAAACATTATCATAAACCTCAAGATATTTAGGATTAAAGAGTTCAAAATCAATGAAATTATCAATATATTTGACCACTTCTAAAAAAGAACCAGTAGCAATATCATTCATTTTAAAAGGCAATTTAATATCTTTATGAATCAAAGTATTAATTAAATAAAAATCAGCACTAGAATACACATCTCCTGCTTTTATTCTAATAAAAGTATCTGCTCTATTGAGGAAAAATATTTTTACTTGTTCAATACCATATTTCCCAACCTTAATTACATAAGAACCTGGAAAAATATAAGATACATCATTTTTTCGATTAAAAAAAGAATAGTAAACATAATCTCCAACTATTGAATTTGACACTTCAACATAATAATCACCCGAAATATAATATCTTTGAGGTTTTATATTAACAGCATTATTACTTGAATTAAAATATTTTGAATAATTTGATCTAACACTAAAATCATAGAAAAAATTTTCAAATGCAAAAAGACTCAGATTATTAATTATTAAAAATAAAAATATATATTTCACTTCAACTCTCGTATTCTTTCCCTAAGTTCTATTAAAATTGGAACATTATAATAACCAATTTTACGAATATTATTTACTAAATAATTATAATAAGAATTTGGAAAATTGGTTATTTTATTAGCAAATAAAATAAATTTAATAGGATTAACACCAATCTGAGTTATGTATTTAACTTTATGTGAAACATTCAAATGATAATCCTTAATCCACAAATTTAACATTTTATTCAAATCAGCAGTATTTGTTTTAAGATCAAGTTGTGCTTTTAATTTAATTGTCTCTTTAAAAAGATTATCCAATCCCATTTTATTATGTACAGATATTCTTAATACAGGAGAGAAACTTAAAATTGGAAAAAAAAACTTAACACGATCTTTTAAAGCCTCAAAATAACCGCTTTTTGATTTTACAAGATCCCATTTGGTAAATACAATAATAATTCCCTTACCTCGTTTAGCTGCATAATGAGCAATCTTTTTATCTTGAGATGTTAAATCTTCCTTAACATCAATTAACAAGAAAACAACATCTACCATATCAATTACTCTTAAAGCCCTACTTACAGAATAATGTTCAACAATCTCATTTACTCTTGCACGTCTTCTTATTCCAGCCGTATCAATAAGTTCAAATGTTTGAGAATTTCTTTTAAACTTTGCTCTAATAAAATCTCTTGTAGTACCAGCCATCGAAGATACAATAGAAACTTCATCTCCTGCTAAAAAATTAACAAGTGTAGACTTGCCCGAATTTGGCTTACCTATAATACCAATCTTAACATCAATATGCTCATCATCTGTCAATTTACCCACTGAATCTTTCAAAAAAATTCTTAAATCATTAATTCCCCTTCCATGAGTCGCACTAACTAAAAAATTTTTTTGAAAACCCAATTTTTGAAATTCATAAGCCAAAACTTCCTTATGATTACTATCTATTTTATTTAATACTAAAACCACTTTATTACTATATTTTCTCAATACATCAATCAGTTCATAATCTTCTAGCAATATTTCATTTACATCTAAAACAAGCAAAATCAAATCTATACTATCAAGCAAGTTGATAACCTTATTAACCACAACCTGACTAAATTCATCCTTTAAAATAGTAAATCCACCAGCATCAATTAAATAAAACTTATAAGAATTTACTTTGCAGACTTCTCTTACCAAATCTCTAGTAACTCCATAAACTTCACTCGTAATACTTCTATTTGAACTTAACAGTTTATTAAACAAAGTAGACTTCCCAACATTCGGTCTGCCAACAATAAGCACACTTTTATAATCTTGAATTTTAGCATCAATCAAAGTTAATCTACCTCTTTCTTTACGCAGACATTTCTATTATAATATCAAATATTATAGTTTTATGCCAATTACAAACGGATATTCAATTGATAAGGAAAAAAAAGAACAGCAGACGCAAGACAATTAACTTCAACCAAATAGATATATTTTTAATATCATTTGCCATATTTCTGACAGTCATATGTTTATTGCTCATAATAAAAAGCTCACTAATTAATAATATATTTAATGAACAAATTGACAACAATAACGATTTTGAATTTATAAAATCAACACCCAAGAAAATAGAAGCAAAACTAAACAATACAAAAAATGAAACTATAAAAATGGTCAATGATGACAAATTTTTAATAAAACCACCCGAAATAAAAAAAATCACAGAAGAACTTCAACATCAAGAACACAAAAATTTACAAAACAAAAAAAAAGTTAAACTGTATTTTATTAAAATCACTCCTGAGGGACATTTTTTAAAACAAAGTGTTAAGAGAAATATATATTACAATAAAAATATTCTTAAGAAAACATTACAAGCACTAATTAATGGACCAAATGAATATGAACTTAAAAATAATTTTTTAAGCCTAATTCCTATCAATACTCAAATATTAAATTTAAGTATAAATGAAGGTATTGCTCATATCAATTTATCTAAGGAATTTTATGAAAATAGCTTTGGAATAGAAGGGACAATTAATCAAGTAAAACAAATCATTTCAACATGTCTTGAAATTAAAGGTATTAAAGGAATAACTTTAAAAATTGAAAACAATCCAATAATACTTGAAGATCTAAATTTAAACTTTTCAGGAATACTAGACAACACAAAGCTTGCTAAATATTAAAATCAATATCATCAAGAAATGCAAGTGATTTTACGAGATCTGCCCTACTATCTCTAGAAACCAAAAACATAAATTCTTGATTTCCTTTCCGACCTTTGGTTGTAAGTTTTAATATACCCTTAATCTGTAGATTATTATCATAAAACTTTTCAATAACCTTATTTAATATTTCATTCAAATATTTACTCTCAACTACACCATCAAAATCTTTGATATTTAAATCTAAAAACTTAAGCTCAAATTGAGGTTTAACAAGAGCAATAATCAATTTATCAGAAAGCTTATCAATCAAATCTGCACATATACCAATTACAGATCTAAAAGACACATCAATAACAGCCAAATTGGGTTGTATGTCGAATTGCTTAACATCAAAAATATTAGTTTTTTCAAAAACTCTAACTCTTGGATCAATTCTTAATTTATAAGAAAGTTGATTAAGTCCAACATCAACTGCATAAACTAATTTTGCACCTTGTTGCAAAAGACAATCCGTAAATCCACCTGTTGAAGCACCAACATCAACACAAATTTTATCTTTAACTATAATTTTAAATGCCCCAAGAGACTCAAACAGTTTATGTCCTCCTCTTGAGACAAACTGTTCAGATTTACTCTCAATCAAATCTATTTTACTATTTTTTAATATTACAACTTTAGGATTTTTTTCTTTGTGAGAATTAACATATACTCTACCTGTTAAAATTAAAATTCTCAATTCATCTCTTGTTAAATGCAAATAATTCTTGCAAAGAACATTTAATAAACTATTTTTGTATCCTCTCAATTTTTAAAGCACGTCCTGTATTTAACTGAGAAGTAATAATAACTCCCTGTATAATCACATCCTCTTCAACAGTCTCTGTCCTTAAAGACATATACTCAAGTAATCCCTTAAGAGAAATTTCAGGATTAAACCCTATTACAGAATTTAAACTACCAGTCATACCAAGATCACTAATATAAGCAGTACCCTTACTTAAGATTCTCTCATCGTGAGTCATTATATGTGTATGAGTTCCCACAACTCCAGTTACCAATCCATTTACAAAATATCCAAAACTTTCTTTCTCATAATTACTCTCAGCATGAAAATCAACAAAAATAGTTTTAACTTTATTCTTAATCAGATTTATAACTTTTTTCACATTTTCAAAAGGATTCTTAACAATAAAAGTCATGCCTAAAAATCCCTGAATATTGATAACAGCAACTTTTTCACCCTTGACATTCAAAATACAATATCCATGTCCTTCAAGCAAATCTGAAAAATTATTTGGCCTTAATATATATTCCTGCTTATTTAAATATTCTCTTATACTATAATCAGCATAAATGTGATTACCCGTAGTAATCACATTCACACCTGTTCTAAATAAATTTTCAGCTATCTCTGGAGTAATTCCAAACCCACCCGAAGAATTCTCTCCATTAACAATTGTCAAATCTATATTATATTTATCCTTAAGACCCTTAAGATTAAAGAAAACCTTTTTCAGTCCTCCACTACCTACAATATCTCCAAGTATTAAAGTTCTAATAACACCACTATCTTGCATATTCAATAACCCGAGTCTCACGAATAATAGTAACTTTTATCTTACCAGGATATCGCATCTCAGCTTCTATCTTCTTTGCAATATCTCTTGCAAGCATAGTAGCCTTCTCATCATTGACCAATAAATTGTCAACAATGATTCTAACTTCACGACCCGCCTGAATTGCATAACACTTTTGAACACCTGAAAATCCGTATGCAATCTCTTCAAGTCTCTTAAGTCTAGTTATATAATTATTTAAACTCTCACGCCTTGCTCCAGGACGAGATGCAGAAATAGCATCAGCTATTTGAAGAACTATGGCCTCAAAGCTTTCAGGCTTTATCTCATTGTGATGCGAAGCAATAGCATTAACAACAATATCACTCTCTCCACAACTTTGAGCAAGTTCAGCACCTGTAATAGCATGTCCCTCACTATTCTCAGAAATACTTTCCATTCCTTTACCAATATCGTGTAAAAGACATGCTCTCTTGACAACAACAGGATCTAATTTCATCTCTTTAGCTAAAATTTCTCCAATGATTGCTGTTTCTTTTGAATGACTTAAAACATTTTGACCATAACTGCTTCTAAAATAAAGTCTTCCAAGACCTCTAATAAGTCTCTTATCAAACCCATGTATATTTAAATCAAATACTGCCTTTTCACCTTCCTCAAGAATGATATTGTTAATCTCATTAGTAACACTATGAACAATCTCCTCAATTCTTGCAGGATGAATTCTCCCATCTGAAACAAGCCTTTCAAGAGTCCTTTTTGCTATCTCTTTTCTTACTGGATCAAAACAAGATATCACAACAGCCTCAGGAGTATCATCAATAATAATATCCGCACCTATTAATGTTTCAAGAACCCTAATATTACGTCCTTCTTTCCCAATAATTCTACCTTTCATCTCATCATTAGGAAGTTCAACAGAAGTTACCGTAAATTCAGAACTCACCTCTGTAACTATGCGTTGCATAGTAGAAACCAATATATCTTTAGCAACCTTATCTGCTAAAAGCTGAGCCTCTTGTTCAGACTTATTAATAATAATTTGAGCATCTCTTTTAGATTCATTTTCAACTCTTTCAATTACAATCTTTCTTGCTTCCTCTTTTGTAAGACCAGCAATACTTTCTGTTTTCTTAACAAGAGATAATTCCTTCTCACGTATTATTTTTTCTTTTTGCTCAAATTCCTTAAGTTTAAAATCAATTCTACTCTGCTGTTTATCAAGGGCCGCTATTCTTTTATCTAGAGTTTCTTCTCTTTGTAATAACCTTCTCTCTAAATTAAAGACTTCATTTTTTCTATCTCTTATCTCCCTATCTTGCTGGTTTTTATCTTTAAGCATTTGAGCTTTTGCATTTGAAATAACTCGCTTTCTTTCATTTTCTATTTCTAAGACTGCCTCTTCTTGTACCTTCTTTAGTTTTTTATCTAAATTTAATAAAGAAAATCTACCTAAAATGACTCTTATTATAAAACCTAATATAATACCTAGGACACCAGCAAGAATAGAAGAAAAAGTAATATATGACATACAATTACCCCCACTATTCCACCAAACCAATTAAGCATAAACCCTTTAAAAGGACTAACTTAATATGTAAAGAATATTACTTTTCTTCTAAGGTTTTATCAACTAGTTCAAGAATTGCCATCTCAGCCGCATCTCCATACCTTTGTCCTAGCTTAATAACCCTAGTATAACCACCCTTTCTTTCTTTAAAGATAGGGGAAATTTTAGTAAATAATTTATTAAGAATATATTTATCATGTATAAATTTTGATATCTCTCTTCTATTATGCACGCTATCAACTTTAGCTCTTGTAATTAACTTCTCAGCAAATCTTCTAACCTCACTTAATTTTGCCTTAGTAGAAGTTATTTTTTCATGCCTAAAGAGAGAAATCACCATATTTTTTAAAAGTGCTTTTCTATGACTTGATTTTCTATCTAACCTATTAAATCCTACCTTGGTCTTCATATAAAAATGGTCTCCCTTCTAATGAGATATTTTATCGTTTTTACTTAATACTTTAAGAGCTTCTGTCTTAGACATTCCCAAAAATAAGCCATAAGCATTAAGCTTTTCAACAATTTCTTCTAAACTCTTTTTTCCAAAATTTCTTGCTTTTGAAAGTTCCACAGCACTCTTACTAATAAGCTCTCCCAAAGTCTTAACATTTTCCTTAGTTAAACAATTAAGAGATCTAACAGACAAATTCAATTTCTCAACACTCATACCAAGTATATCAGAATCTCTAAATTCAGAATACTCAACAGAATGAACAACTTTATCTTCAAAATTAACCAATGGAAGTAAAAACTCTCTTACTACAGAAGCTGCCTTTTTGATTGCATCCTTAGCACTAATTACACCCGTTGTCCAAATCTCCATAACAAGTTTATCATAATCAGATCTCTGTCCAACTCTAGTATCTTCAACAGAATATGTTACTTTTTCTATTGGAGAGAATATAGAGTCAAGAGCAATAGTATTGACCTCTTCTAAGTATTTTGCATTTTGTTCAGAAGAAACGTATCCTCTTCCATAATCGATTTGAAATTCAAAATCCAAATTTGCATCACTTGAAAGTGTAGCAATAACCAAATCTTTATTAAAAACTGCAACACCTTCTCTCTCAAGATAAGCTGCTTTTAAAACATTAGTATCTTTTCCATTAACAGAAAAACTTATTGTTGTACTAGTAACTCCCTCATCCAATTTTAAATTAATATTTTTAATATTAGCAATTACCTCAAGAGTATCTTCTATAATTCCAGGTATTAAATCAAATTCGCTTGAAACAATCTTTAAAGATCCACCTTGATTAGATTGAATTCTCATAGCAGAAATAGCATATCCTTCAATAGAAGATAACAAAACACGTCTTAAAGCATTTCCAATAGTAACACCAAAACCCTTTTCAAAAGGATATATTATAAATTTTCCATAAGAGCCATTATCTTCTCCCCTTACAAACTCAATCCTATCAGGTATAGTAAAATCTTTTAAAAGCTTTCCTAAAGACATTAATAGCTCCTCTAACTAAACTCGTCTAGTTTTTTTGGGTCTACACCCATTATGTGGTATTGGAGTAACATCTGAGATTGACTTAACAATGATACCTGACGATCCAACAGCTCGTATGGCAGATTCTCTACCAATTCCTGGACCTTTAACAAAAACATTAACATAATTAATACCAAAATCTTTAACTTTAACTAAAGCTGCCTCTGCGGTCATTTGAGCAGCATAAGGAGTTGATTTCTTGGCACCCTTAAAGCCCATTCCACCTGCACTTGCCCAAGCTAAAGTATTTCCCCTGATGTCTGACACAGTCACAATTGTATTATTAAAAGTGGCCTGTATATAAACATTACCCTCACCAATACTTCTTTTTACCTTTCTTTTATTAGTTGACACTTTCGCACTCAAACTTCTCCATCCTCCATCAACAAAACAACATTACTTAGCAGCTATCTTTTTATTAGCCACAGTTTTTCTCTTTCCTTTCCTAGTTCTTGCATTAGTCTTAGTTCTTTGACCTCTTAAGGGCAAACCTTTTCTATGTCTAAGCCCCCTATAACATGCTATATCCATAAGTCTTTTAATAGACATAGCCAACTCACTCCTAAGTTTTCCTTCAACAACATAGTCATTTTCAATTACTTTTCTAAGCCTATTAACTTCGTCATTATCTAAATCTTTAGCTCTCTTTTCTGGCAACACACCTGTTTTTTCACAAATCTCCAAAGCCCTAGCTCTCCCTATTCCATAGATAGAAGTAAGAGCAATTTGAAGTTGCTTATTATTTGGCAAATCTATTCCTGCAATTCTAGCCATTTTTTCCCCTTATTTTTGTCTTTGTTTATGTTTAAGATTATCACAAATAATTCTTAAAACACCTTTTCTCTTTATCACTTTACATTTTTCACAAATCGGCTTTACACTAACTCTAACTTTCATAAATTACTCCTAAATTTTTTGCAAAAACGCATATTTTTTGCCAGTTCCACGAGACAATCCTTGAGTCTTTAAATACGCATCAATCTGAATTAATGTATCAAGAGCTACTCCCACCATAATAAGCAATGAAGAACTACCCATAATCCTTGAAACATCATAAGGAAATCTAAAAATATTTTGCACTAAAAACGGAATAATTGCAATCATGGAAAGAAAAATAGAACCCGAGAATAACGTTCTATTCATAATTTTATCCAAATAAGCTTCCATCTCATCTGCCTTTATGCCTGGAATAGTGCCTCCATTTTTTAAAAGATTATTACTTATATCTTTTGGACTTAACTGTATTTTAGAATAAAAATATGTAAATCCTATTATTAAACATACATTGAGTAATGTATAATAAAGACCATTGGGTCTTAAATAAGACAAAATTTGTCTTGAAATAACAGAAGTACCAGCAAATCCACTTAAAATCTGCAAAGGCAAAGTAATAAGCACAGATGCAAAAATAACAGGCAAAACACCTGAAGGATTAAGCTTAATTGGCAAATACGAACTAACAGTATTTCTTGAATTTGCTCTAGCATAATGAATAGCAATCCGTCTTTGCGCCTTGTACTCATATATGATTAATATGACAACCAAAATAAAAATACTCAACACTAATATCACAAAAACAGGATTGACATTTTGAGATGGATCTCTCATACTTTGAAACAAATTAAACAAAGCCGCCTGAAGTCTAACTACTATTCCTGAGAATATTATTAAAGATACACCATTTCCAATTCCTCTCTGATTAATTTGTTCTCCAAGCCATAAAAGAACAAAAGTACCTGTTGTAACTGTTAAAATAGCTATAAAGATGTATCTATAAAAAGGTATATTAAGTGCTCCTGGAATACTCTTAGCATAAAGACTAGTAGCATATCCTTGAGCTATTGCTGCAACAATGGTTAAATACTTTGTATATTTTTTTATTTTCTTACGTCCATTATCCCCTTCTTGCATCTTTTTTAAAGAAGGAAAAGAATAAACAAGAAGTTGGATAATAATTGATGCTGAAATATAAGGACCTATGCTAAGCATAAATATGGAAAAATTACTAAAAGCACCACCCGAAAAAAAGTCAAAATAATTAGTAATTGAAAAATCGGACTGAGATTTAAAATAACTTCTAAGAGCCACAGGATCTATTCCTGGAATTGGCAAATATGAGCCCACTCTATAAATAAAAAGAATAAATAGAGTAAATAAAAATTTGCTCCTTAAATCCTTAATTGTAAATAAATTAAAAAACAAACCTTTCATTCTATTACCATTCTAAATCAATTTTATACTACAGCCAATTTTTGTTACCAACTCTTCAGCAGACTTTGAAATACGAGAAATTTCAAAGTCTACCTTCTTAGTAAGTTTACCATTAGCTAAAATCTTGATATTTTTCTTATTTTTACTTATAAGCCCTTTTTCAAGCAAAGTGTCATAATTTACCAAATCTCCAACCTGAAATTTTCTATCTATATCACCAAGTCCTACAATCTCATACCTTATCTTATAATCATAATTTGAGAAACCTCTTCTTGGAAGTCTTCTATAAAGAGGAGTCTGACCCCCTTCAAAACCAATTTTTGGGGAACTATTTCTAGCCTTCTGTCCCTTCTGTCCTCTACCAGAGGTTTTACCAAGCCCAGATCCTGGACCTCTACCAACAATCTTTCGAGACTTATTAGCTCCCAAAGGTCTCTTTAGCTTAACCATCTGCTACCTCCCTTAAAAAAATCATGCTAATTACACTATTAAGCATTCCTTGAAGAGACTTATTTAGAATATGAGTTCTTCTATCTCCTATTCTCTTAAGACCCAAAGCCTTTAATGTCTTAACCTTAATATCCAATTTTCCAATAAGACTTCTCTTAAGTTCAACTTCAATCTTAATATCACCCTTAGCAAGAATTTCTCTATTCTGTTCCATGCGTTTAATGAAAGCCTTATTTTTAGACCTAGACCTTGCAGCTTTAAACCTAATTTTCTTAAGTTGAAGTCGTAATTTTCTCTTAACCATAAACTAACTCCATAAAGTCCTTAAAGTTTTACCTCTTATTTGAGCTATCTTTCTAGCATCTAAAACCAAATCAAATGCTTTAAAAGTTGCCTTCACCACATTCATAGAATTATTTGAACCAAGAGATTTACTTAAAATATCATGTACTCCCAATGCTTCCATGACAGCACGAACAGGTCCACCCGCAATAATACCAGTACCCTGAGTTGCTGGCTTAATTAAAACCTTAGCTTTTTTAAAATTTCCAATGACCATATTAGGAAGAGTACCCCTTTTCATAGGCACAGTTCTCAAATTTTTTCTAGCATTTGTTAAACTCTTTTTTATTGCATCACTAGCATCATTAGCTTTTCCAAAGCCCCAACCAACTCTACCCTCACCATCACCAACAACCATAAATGCAGAGAAAGAAAATCGTCTTCCACCCTTTACAACTTTGGTAACTCTATTTAGTGATATTAATTTTTCTATTTGCTTTTTATGCACTTGAGATTCCACAATAATTCCCCCTAAACATCAATACCAGCTTCACGCAAAGAAGTTGCAAAACCTGCAATAAGACCATGATATCTATAACCATTTCTATCAAATATAAGTCTACTTATATTTTTATCTTTAAGTCTTTTTGCAAGAACCTCACCAAGTTTCTTGACATCATTAACATTTTTGTTCAAATTAAGCTCCTTTTCAATAGTAGAAACACTTGCAAGAGTGTGACCTGCCACATCATCAATAACTTGAGCATAAAAATATTTATTCGACTTAAAAATCGTAACCCTAGGTCTATCTGCAATACCAAACCCAATTCTATCTCTTATTCTTTTTTTACGCTTTATATTTCTTTTTTCAGCTTCTTTCACTTTTTTCATAAAAATTCACCTAAAATCTATTTTTTTACTCCTGATTTTCCTACTTTTCGTCTGATTACTTCATTATCATATCTAATTCCTTTACCCTTATATGGCTCTGGAACTCTTAAGCTTCTAATCTCTGCAGCAACTTGTCCAACCTTACATTTATCTATACCTTCAACAGCAATTTTAGTATTACCATCAAGTCGCACATTAACTCCTTCAGGAATTACATACTCAAACTGAGTTGAATATCCCAAATTGAACAATAGACTATTACCTTGTTGCTCAACCCTATATCCTATACCACTAATAGTCAGAGATTTTGAAAATCCATCAGATACTCCCTTAACCATATTATAAATCAAGCTTCTATAAAGCCCATGAAAAGCTCTTGTCTGTTTATCATTAAAAGTACGTTCAACAATAATATTATTATCTTCAACTCTAACCTTAATATTACTCTTTATTTCTTGATTTAATTTGCCCTTCTTACCTTCAACAGTTATCAAATTATCATTAATATCAACCTTAACAGAACCAACTATTTTTATAGGAAGTTTACCAATACGTGACATAATTTACCTACCTCTTAACCTTACCAAACTGAGCAAATTAGCTCACCACCTACTTTATTATCTTTGGCTTGCTTGCCAGTAATAACACCTTTTGAAGAAGATACTATTAATATGCCATATCCATTCTTTATTCTTGGCATATTTTTATACGAAGAATAAACTTTTCTACCAGGAGTTGAAATAGCATCTATTCTATTTATAGCCGAATTTCTCTTATTATCATAGTTTAACATTACCTTAATAAAAGCAATACCTTTTTTATCCAAAACACTATAACCTTTAATGTAGCCTTCTTCTTTAAGAATATCTAATATGGACTTATTTATTTTAGACATCTTTAAATCTACAGATTCATGTTTCACCCTACTTGCATTTCTTATCTTAGTTAACATATCTCCCACTGAATGTGTAACAGCCATAAATTCTCCTTACCAACTCGACTTTGAGACACCAGGAATCAATCCTGTAGATGCATGATTCCTAAAGCATATACGACACATACCAAAATCTCTCATATAACCCTTAGGACGTCCACATAATTTACATCTATTCTTTTGTCTTGTTTTATATTTTGGCTTTCGTAAGGCCTTAACTATCATTGATTTTTTAGCCATAAATAAAAACTCCTTTAATTACTAAATGGCATACCAAACTTAGAAAGCAAAGCTTTACCTTCCTTATCGTTTAAAGCCGTAGTTACTATTGTAACATTCAAACCAGATATCCTCTCTATTTTATCATAATCTATCTCAGAAAATATTATTTGCTCTGCTATTCCAAAAGAATAATTACCATTCCCATCAAAAGCATTAACATTAACACCTCTAAAATCTTTAACACGAGGCAATGCTAAGTTAATAAGCTTATATAAAAACTCATACATAATATTACCACGAAGTGTAACTTTAGCACCTATTTCTTGACCTTGTCTAATCTTAAATCCAGCAATAGCCTTTTTAGCCTTTGTTTTTACGGCTTTCTGTCCGGTAATCTGACTAAGTTCAAAAACAGCTGAATCTAAAAGCTTTTTATTCTTAACAGCATCACCTACTCCCATAGAAACAACAATTTTTTCTATCTTTGGAGCTTGCATGACAGACTTATATTGAAATTCATTAACAAGCTCTTTTACAATATTATCTCTATAACGCCTCTTTAACTCAGGAACATAACTCATAAGCTAAACATTCTCCCCATTTTTCTTAAGGTATCTTTTTTTTTCATTATTTTCAAATTTAATGCCCATTCTTGACGCCACACCATTCCTAAATAACATTACATTTGAAATATCTATAGGTGCTTCCTTATCAATTATTTTGCTTTTTTCTTGAGGCGTTCTTGCTTTGACAACTTTCTTAACCATATTACAAGATTTAACAATGACTTTAAGATTTTTTCTATCTATGCTAGCAATTTCACCTGTTCTACCTCTATCCTTACCACAAAGGATTTTTACACTATCACCTACTTTCAATTTTGTTTTCATAAGTAGCCCCCTATATTACCTCTGAAGCCAATGAGACAACTTTCATAAAATTTGCATCTCTAAGCTCTCTTGCAACAGGTCCAAAAACTCTCTTACCCCTTGGATTTAAATTAGCATCAAGTATAACACACGCATTATCATCAAATCTAACATAAGTTCCATTCTTACGTCTTATCTCTTTTGATGTTCTAATAACTACGGCCTTGTGTACCTCTCCTTTCTTTACGGGAGAATGAGGAATTGCTTGTTTGATAGCAATAACTATTATGTCTCCAACCCTAGCATATCGCTTTTTGCTACCTCCAAGTACTTTTATACATTGTGCTATCTTACCACCCGTATTGTCAGCAACCGTCAAAAATGTCTGCATCTGCACCATAATTAATCTCCTCTATTCCTACATAAAAATAACCGAAATTACTTTGACCTTTCCAAGATTTCAATAAGCGTCCATCTTTTTTCTTTACTAATAGGTCGGGATTCAATAATTTTTACCTTGTCACCAATTTTTGATTCTTCCCTCTCATCATGAGCTTTGACTCTTTTGCTAACCTTTAAGTACTTATGATAGATAGGATGCATTTTTCTCTGAACAATCTCAACAACTATTGTTTTACTCATCTTATCACTAACAACCTTTCCAACCATTTCTTTTTTATTTTCCCTTGCCATAATACTTAAACCTTCCTAATACCTATTTCATATTCATGAACTATTGTATTAAGCCTTGCAATATCTCGCCTCAGCTCTCTTTTCTTTAAAGGATTTTCAACATGACCAACCACAACCTTAAATCTTAAGTCCATATATTCCTTCTTTAAAGCCAATCTCTTAGCTTTCATATCTTCAAGAGTCAGACCTTTAAAATCTTTCAACATAACTCACCTCAAATCTCGTCTTACCACAAATGTAGTTTTAACTGGAAGCTTAGAGCTAGCAAGCATCATAGCTGCCTCAGCAAGTTCTCTAGGTACTCCAGCCATTTCAAACATAACGGTACCAAACTTAACAGGAGCATTCCAATGATCAACTCCTCCCTTACCTTTACCCATTCTAGTTTCAGCTGGCTTTTTAGTATAAGGTATATCTGGAAATACTCTAATCCAAACCTTACCACCCCTTTTAACCCTACGAGTCATAGCAACACGAGCCGCTTCAATTTGCCTTGCAGTAATAAAATCTGTCTCAAGAGAAACAAGCCCATACTCTCCGAAAGATATTTTGTTACCCTTCTGCGCCTCTCCAGAAAGTCTTCCTCTTTGTTTTTTCCTATATTTAACCTTTCTAGGACTTAACATTTAACGCTCCTTAAAATTTCAGAACCATTTTTATTTTTAAAATCATCCCTATGATTTAACTCCAATTATTAATTTCTCTTTGAAGAAATTAATTTTCATTTACAGCATTTCTACTTTTATTATCCTCAATTTTACCCTTATCAAAACGCTCACTCTTTTCTTTTGAAGATTTTCTATTAATAACCTGACCCGCATCTGAATTGATCTGCTTTCCTAGAATTTCTCCCTTAAATAGCCAAACCTTAACACCAATAACGCCATAAGTTGTGAGAGCTTCGGCAAAACCATAGTCTATATTGGCTCTAAGAGTATGCAAAGGAATTCGTCCTTCCTTAACTTCAAAACTTCTGGCAATCTCAGCTCCACCAAGCCTACCTGAAACTTTGATTTTTGCACCTTGAACACCTTTAGAAATAGAAGATGAAAGCGAAGATTTTAAAAGCTTTCTATAAGAAGCTCTATTTTCTAATTGTTTTGCTATTCCATTAGCAACAATTTGTGCATCAAATTCTGGCTTTTTAATCTCTTTTATCTTAATATTAATTTTTTTAGATATTTTTCTAGTTAACAACTGACCAATTTTTTCAAGATTGGCACCTTTAACACCAATAACAGAACCAGGCCTTGGAGTAGAAATTACCACTGTTACTCTTTGAAGATTATTTCTAATAATTTCTATATCAGAAATATCGAATTTAATCCCTTTAAGAAACTTCATAGTTTCTCGTCTTATTAAGAAATCTTCGTGAAGAATTTCAGAATATAATTTTTTATCAAAATACCACTTTGATTTCCAATCCCTATTAATCTTAATTCTTAAACTGTAAGGATGTACTTTTTGACCCATATCTTATTCTCCACCATACATCTTTTCATAAACTTCAACAAAAATATGACAACTTCTATTAATAAGCCTATCCGCTCTACCCCTAGCTCGAGGCCAAATACTTCTACGCTTTCTTCCATCATCCACCATAACTGTCCTTACAAATATCATATCCTCAGAAAGATTCCTATTGTGATACATGGCATTTGATGCTGCTGATTTCACCACTTTTCCCAAAAGTTTAGCTCCTTTATTAGGCATAGAACACAATATTGCAACAGCTTCGTTATAAGACTTTCCCCGTATATTATCAGCTATAGGCCTCACTTTTTTTGGAGAAGATGGCAAATTCTTACCCTTAGCAGTATATTTTCTATTAATACTCATAAACTCCTATTTCCTCCCCTTCTTATCCGATTTAGCATGCCCTCTAAAAATTCTCGTAGGTGAAAATTCACCAAGCTTATGCCCAACAAGATCCTCAGTAATATACACAGGGATAAAAGATTTCCCATTGTAAACAGATATAGTAAGACTCACCATTTCAGGAATTATCGTCGAGGCTCTAGAATAGGTTTTAATTACAACCCTTTTATCTTTAATACCAGAAGAAGCTAAAACTTTTTTATAAAGACTACCTTCTATAAAAGGTCCTTTTTTAATAGATCTTGCCACTACACACTCCTAATTATTTCTTCTTTTAACGATAAATTTATCTGAGTACTTATTCTTCTTTCTAGTCTTATACCCCTTAGCTGGCTGACCCCACGGAGATACAGGATGACGACCACCAGAAGTTTTACCCTCACCACCTCCATGCGGATGGTCTATAGGATTCATCGCAACACCTCTGACCTTAGGTCTACGACCAAGCCACCTACTCTTACCAGCCTTACCAATAGAAATATTCATATAATCTTTATTGCCAATTTCTCCAAGAGTTGCCATGCACTTTTTAAAAATCATTCTCATCTCACCCGATGGAAGCTTAACTGTTACATAATCTCCCTCAAAAGCAAGAAGCATTGCATACCCACCAGCACCTCTTACAAGTTGTCCACCCTTTCCAACACTAAGCTCAATGTTGTGAACCATTTTACCAACAGGAATATTTTCAAGTGGTAATGCATTTCCAATTCTTATTGGAGCATTTGGACCACTCTCTAAAACATCGCCAACCTTAATGCCTTTTGGAGCAATAATATATCTTTTCTCTCCATCTCTATATACAAGCAAAGCTATATTTGGGCTTCTATTTGGATCATATTCAATAGATGCAACTCTAGCAGGTATACCAAACTTATCCCTTCTGCCAAAGTCAATTTCTCTATAACGTCTCTTATGCCCTCCACCTCTTCTCCTAACACTAATTCTTCCAGAAGAATCTCGTCCAGCCTTAGATATCTTCCCTCTAGTTAAAGACTTCAAAGGACTATTGCCCTTACTTAACTCATCAAAAGATAAAGTTGTCTTATAACGCAAAGACGAAGTTTTTGGCCTATAAGTCTTAATACCCATATTTTTTCTCCAAAACCACTAAAAAATATTTATCTTATCTTCTTTTTTAAGATAAACATACGCTTTTTTCCATGAAGAAGTTTTTCCCTTACCAATAGGATAACCTTTTCTAGAGACAACCATTTTAACCTTGCTCTTAACATTAATCAAATTACATGATATTGGAGTAACATTAAAAAGCTCTTTAATTGCAGCACCAATTTCTCTTTTATTCGCCTGTTTTTTAACCTTAAAAGCATAAACATTCATTTTTTCTCTTTGAATATTAGTTTTCTCAGTAAGCATAGGCGAAATTATTATATCGTAAGCTTCCATAAATCATCCTTACTATCCATTTATTTAGCATAAAGCTCATTAAGCCCATTAACAGCAGATTCCAGTGCTATCAAATTTTTAGCATAAAACAAATCAACAACTCTAAGTCTATTAAAAGATAAAATCTTTAAATCTCTTATATTTTTTCCTGCTCTCTTAACCATCTGATCATCATTACCCAATAAAATCACTGTTTTGCCATTAATTTTTATAAAATTCTTTATTATTAAAGCAAGCTCTTTTGTCTTTCC
Source organism: Borrelia persica No12 (assembly GCF_000500045.1). Classification (GTDB taxonomy): domain Bacteria; phylum Spirochaetota; class Spirochaetia; order Borreliales; family Borreliaceae; genus Borrelia; species Borrelia persica. The sequence continues at coordinate 422,468 of NZ_AYOT01000146.1, forward strand.
TGATTCAATAGTAAAATTTTCAACAATTTTAAGCCTATCATCTACAGATGAACACAAACTTAAAACAGATTTAAAAGCAAGTCGTTTAACTTTTTTGGGAAGTTTATAACTATAGTCTCTTGGCTTTGGACCTAAAGCTACACCTCCACCAACCCAAATTGGATTTCTCTTAGTTCCAACTCTTGCACGTCCTGTACCTTTTTGCTTCCAAGGCTTTTTTGAACTACCTCTAACCTCAGCTCTAGTCTTAGTTGAAGCGGTTCCAACTCTAAGATTAGCTAGCTCATTATTAATAGCATTATATATAGAACCATAACTAACATCTATGTTGAAAACTCTATCATCTAAATCTATAGTCCTAAGTTCTTGTCCATCTTTAGAAAAAACTTTTCTCTCCATACTAAATACCCACTTTTTTTGCCTTCTTAACAATCACAAAAGAACCCTTAACTCCTGGCACAGCTCCCTTAACCAAAATGGCTCTTTTTTCCTCATCAATAAAAACAACTTCAAGATTTTGAATAGTTTGTTGTTTGCCACCCATTCTGCCAGCCATTTTAGTTCCCTTAAAAACTCTAGCAGGTGTAGTAGCCTGACCTGTACCACCAAGATGTCTATGAAATTTAGAACCATGAGAAGATGGACCACCACTAAAATTATGCCTCTTCATAGCTCCTTGAAATCCCTTACCCTTAGTAGTACCAGTAATATCCACGTATTTAATCTCTTTGAAAGCATCAAGACCAACTTCATCGCCAGCATCATAACCTTTAAGTCCTTTAAATTCTATCACATATCTTTTAGGTTCAATATTTTCTAAATTCTTATATTGACCTCGTATAGACCTTGAAATTTTAGAACTCTTAAGATCAACAGAACCCATTATCAGGGCATCATATCCATCTCTCTCTACTGTTTTTTTGCCTATAACATAATTGGGTTCAAATTCTATCACCGTCACAGGTATCACAATTCCATTGCCTTGAAAGACCTGCGTCATGCCAACTTTTTTTCCAATCAATCCCAACATTAAAACACCTCAAATTCATAACTTAAAAAATCTATTACTGTTTAATATCAACCTCAACTCCTGCAGGAAGTTCTAATTTCATCAAAGAATCCATCAAAGCAGAAGTAGGCTCTAAAATATCAATAAGCCTTTTATGGGTTCTCATTTCAAACTGTTCTCTTGATTTTTTATCAATATGAGGAGAACGCAAAACAGTATATTTCCTTATTTTTGTCGGCAAAGGAATTGGACCTTTAATTTGTGCCTTAGATTTTTGAACAGCTCTAACAATAGACTCAGCACTCTGATCTAATATTTTAACATCAAAACTAAAAAGTCTTACCCGTATCTTATCTTTAGTAATCAATTTATTCTCCTAAACTTTAGAGATAATAAAATCCCTAAACCCTACACTATTCCAATATTTCAAGAATCCTTCCTGAAGCAACTGTCCTACCGCCCTCTCTAACAGCAAATTCGACATTTTTGTCCATTGCTATTGAAGATATGAGCTCAACAACAATATCAACATTATCTCCAGGCATAACCATCTCTTTACCTTCTAGATTAACCATACCCGTAACATCTGTTGTTCTAAAGAAAAACTGTGGTCTATATCCTGAAAAGAATGGTTTATGTCTTCCACCTTCTTCTTTAGTTAAACAATATATAGAGGCTTTAAATTTTTTATGAGGAGTAATTGTACCAATAGCAGCAATAACTTGACCTCTCTCAACATCTTTCTTATCAACACCTCTTAACAAAAGACCAACATTATCCCCTGCTTCACCTTGCTCAAGAATTTTTTGAAACATTTCAACACCAGTAACAGTTGTCTTTCTAGTTTCTCTAATTCCAACAATTTCAACTTCTTGTCCAACCTTAATAACACCTCTTTCAATACGACCAGTAGCAACTGTACCACGTCCAGAGATGGAGAAAACATCTTCAATAGCAAGTAAAAATGGCTTGTCAATATCTCTCACTGGAAGATCAAAATAAGTATCCATAGTGTCAAGAAGCTCTTTTATGCATTTAGTAGCCTCAGGATCATCAGGATTTGACATAGCTCCAAAAGCTGAACCTTTTACTATTGGCGTATCACCAGGAAATCCATATTTTTCAACGAGTTCTAAAACTTCAACCTCAACAAGTTCCACAAGCTCAGGATCTGCTAAGTCTAACTTATTTAAAAACACTATTATTTTCTTTATTCCCATTCTTTGTGCAAGAAGTAAATGCTCTTTAGTTTGAGGTTCAGCACCACTATCAGCAGCAACCAACAATATTGCAGCATCCATCTGAGCTGCACCCGTAATCATGTTTTTAATATAGTCAGCGTGTCCAGGACAATCAACGTGAGCATAATGCCTACTTGAAGTTTCATACTCAATATGTCTAGCATTAATTGTTATCCCTCTTGCCTTCTCTTCAGGCGCATTATCAATATCCTCATATTTAAGAGCTTTAGCATCTTTATTTAGCTTTGAACAATAAATACTAATAGCTGCTGTTAATGTTGTCTTACCATGGTCAACGTGCCCTATTGTACCCACATTAATATGTGGTTTTGTTCTTTGAAAAACTTCCTTAGCCATGAATCACCTCCCAAAAATTTGCACTCCAAATCTTCATCTATTCTTCAAAATTCTTAAATTAAGAACTTTATCTTGTTCCTTTACTAAAGGATAATAACATTATATAAAAATATAAAAATAAAACCATCATTAAAAAAACATACTTTCTTAGAAATTGACCCGATCATCGTGTTTTTCTAAAAGAATTCTTAACAACTCAATTAGTCTACACATTATTTTCAATATAGTCAATACACTCAATATTCTTCATTAAAATTTAACAAACATATCTAAGCACAATATTAAAAGGTTACAATAAAATAACACTATGTTAAAATACGATCTAAATCATAAAATATTAAAAAGTATTACAATATTTACCCTAATTATAAATACTTCTTGCACTAAAAACAATTCTATAAAATCAAAAGAAATAGGTAGAGAAATTACTTATATCATCAGCATAAAGAAAAACACAGACAAAATCGAAATTGTAACATTTAATACTAACAAAAAAAACGAATTAATCATAACTCTTAAGAACAACAAAAAAATAGATATAAAACAAAATTCATTGGCAATCTTTAAAAAAGGAAATAAAACTGGTCATATAATCAAAGAAGGCATCAAAGCAGGAGAAGAAAAAACTTTTAAATTAAATATGAATATCAACAAAAAACAAAAAAATATATTTTATATATTTTTAAAACAAGACTAACATTCTCAAAATTGTTTTTTAAATATTCAATTACATAAAATATACACAAATATACAAATTACTAAAACAAAATTACAATCCAACTTCACACACTTTTCTTATTTCACCTTTGTCCAATATTTAGTCAAAGTTAAACATAATAGAACAATGAAAGCCAAATAATTCGAAATTATAAAAGCATAACCTAGTGAATCTTCTAAAATTCCAAAATGTTGCAATGCAAACACAGCTGGCAAACGAATAATCCAAAGACGAACACAAACAACAATCATAACAAGCTTTGTAAGCCCCGAACCTACTAATCCACCCAGAAAAACTTGTTGCAAACCAAATCCAACAGTTCCAATAACAGCCAATAACAAGTAACCATTGGCATACTTAATAACTTCTAAATCAACTGTAAAGATTGATATTATAGACTCTTTAAAAAAGATGATAAATGAGGCAACAGTAATCATTATTACCAAAGTAACAACAAAACCTTTTTTTAAAACATCTCCCACTCTCATTAGGTTTTTTGCACCAAGATTTTGCCCAACAATTGAAATAATTCCAGTACCAATACTCATACCAGGAAGCAGTAAAAAAGAAATAATATTATTCACCATGCCATAAGCGGCTAAAAATTTTGGACTAATTTGAATTACAATATGATTAAAAATTAAAAAAGACAAGGATGCCATAACTTGCCCAAAAGCTGCCGGCAATCCCAAATTAATGATTTCTCTTATTACATTAATATCTGGAATAATATCCTTAAAACGTACTTTAAGTCCACAATTTAGTTTATAAGTAAAAAAAAGATAAGATAAGGCTGCCATCAATTTAGAGAAGAGAGTAGACCAAGCAGCACCAGCAATACCTAAATTTAAATTAAACATTAATATTGGATCAAGAACAAAATTAATAATATTTGCAACCAAAATCAATAACATAGCAATAACACTCTCTCCTTGAGCATTTAATATATAAACAACAGAAATACTCAAAAACATCACAGGTATTGCATAAATCACAACATAAAAATATGATCGTGTAAGCTCTTTAAGCTCGCCTTCTACACCCATAAGCTCTAAAATAGAATTCAGAGATACTAAAATCAAAATTGCAACAAACAAAGATAATACAAAATTTAAAAAAATTAATTGCCCAGCATATTTTGAAAATTTAGCAAAGGTTTTCTCTCCAATACATTTAGACATTAATGACACACTTCCTGTAGACATTCCCATAGCAAAAACCATAATCAAAAAATTAATAGGTCCAATAAGAGATAATGCAGCAAGAGGCATAGCACCAAGTTTGCCAACATAAAACATATCTACAAGTTCATAAAAAGCCTGAAGAAGATTGGCCATCATAATAGGAAAACATATAAAGAAAAACACTAAATATAAGTTACCTTCCAATATCAATTTTCTGATTTTAGTATTACTTGTTAACATAAAAACACACCTTGTATCTTATTATACTGGAAATTATCAAACTGCATAAATAAACACATTTATATTCAATAATATGTAGCATTCATATTGAAAGTAAAAATTAATAAGACAAATTTGTAATTGAAGTAAAGTTTTTTACATAAAAGTCAATTATAAACATTTATTAAACCAAATATTATAGTTTTAAATTCAAAATGCAAACAATAAGTCGTAACATTGTGCAATATTAAAGAACATCAAAAATACTATTTATTAATATGCACTCTTTAAAAAAAACCTTGCCTTTAAGCTATCTTAAGCAGAATAAATGAAATTCCTATTGGTCTTCCACTCTTTCAATCTTTGCCCCAAGAGAACTTAATTTACAAACAACATCCTCATATCCCCTCTCAATCTGATAAATATTTTGAATACGACTCTTACCCTCAGCACAAAGAGCTGCAATAAGCAAAGCCATCCCTGCCCTAACATCAGGAGAAGACACATCACTTCCCTTAAGAAGACTTTTTCCTGTAACTACTACACGATGAGGATCACAAAGAACAATTTGAGCACCCATTTTTATAAGTTTATCCACAAAAAACATCCTTGACTCAAACATTTTTTCAAAAACGAGCACGGTCCCTTGAACTTGAGTAGCAGTTACTATCATTATGCTCATAAGATCTGTTGGAAAAGCCGGCCATGGGCCATCATCAATTTTGGGAATATGTCCATCAAAATCTAATTTCACTTTTAAATGCTGATTTTCTTTTACGTATATATTTTCATCATCATATTCAAAATTAATACCAAGTCTTGAATATACATGTCTTATTAAAACAAAATTACGAGAATCAGCCTTATTAATCTCAAGCTCACCTCCTGTTAATGCAGAAAGACTAATTAAAGAACCTACCTGCATAAAATCAGCACCTATTCTAAACCTAGTTCCTCTTAATTTTTTGACGCCTTCTATTTTAAGTAGATTAGAACCAATCCCAGAAATGTTAGCACCCATCAAATTCAGCATATTACACAAATCTTGCACATGTGGCTCACACGCAGCATTCATTATCACAGTCTCACCAGAAGCCAAAACAGCAGCCATAATAATATTTTCAGTAGCCGTAACTGATGCCTCATCCAAAAACATCCCAGCTCCAACCAACTTATCTACCTCTAAAACAATACGCTCACTCTCTATTAATCTGGCACCAAGTTTGCCAAGACCATAAAAATGAGTATCAAGACGCCTTTTACCAATAACATCTCCACCAGGAGGAGCAATATCGATACGTCCACACCTAGCAAGCATGGGTCCCACAAATAAGATTGAAGCTCTAATCAAATCCGTTAAAGAAGAATCTATTTCCGTCTTCACAATATTTAAAGCCTTAATCTTAAGACTATTACCACCCCTTACAACATCAACCCCTATGTCTTCTAAAATACTTAAAATAACTTCTACATCTTTAATATTTGGAATATTATCTAAAATTACTTCTTCATCTGTAAGCAATGCCGCTACGATGCAAGGTAAAGCCGCATTTTTATTTCCACTAGCCGTTATTTTTCCACCTATTTTAAAACCACCCTCTACAAGATAGCTATACATCATTACCTCCAAAAGAAATTCATATAAAAAAATACGTAAAAATCAAAGTAGCATTAAATATCGGTATTATTTGCAAGATTAGCATCAAAATCAATATATTCTCTTACAACCTCAACATCAATAGCCTTACCATCATCAATCTCAACTATAACACCATTAAAGCCAAGTCCATCCCAAGATTCAGTAAATCTATTATTTAAAAAGCCTTTTAAAAATTTATCTACCTCAAATATAGTAGCATATCCAATAATACTATCTAAACTTCCAACTCTACCAAGATCGGTAATAACTGCAGTATTATCAAAAATTCTAAGATCTGCTGTTAATATTCTCTTCCCAATACCAAGACAAGCACTAACTCTAGATTTGAGATAAAAAAACATAGCATTAACTTCAGCCGTGGTATTTGAATCAAAAAGTACAATTATATTGCTAGTAACCGACTTAATTCGGTCATAAAAATAATCAAAAGTAAAAAAAGGACTGTTGAAATTATATTTTGTCATTCCTGTCTGCCCAACAAGCCTAAGTACAGCAAGTTTAATCCCATCTATAGTATAAATAAAATAAGAGTAACCTTTTAATCTGGCAGGACAATTTAAAGGTTTAAGAATAAAACTATACTTATCAAGTTCATCACTAAGTCCAGCTCTTACAAATGCATTCTCACCTAAAGTCAACACATCAACACCATACTTCTTTAACAAAAATGCATGTCTTTTGCATAATCCTCTAAAGCCTGTAGTAAAATTATTACCAGATATCACAAAATCAATATTCTTTTTCTGTCTAAAAGAATGCAAAAAATCCTTTATCACAACAACGCCAGGTTTACCTACAATCTCCCCAGCAACCAAAATGCGTACACCCACAAAACCTCTCTATTATTTGTCCAGATTAAAAAATTTAAAAATAATATTTTTAAAAATAAAACTTGATAAGAAATAACTTATCCCAATTGAAATCACGATCATTACAAGGATTAAAACAAATTGAAAGATAGGAGAAACTATGATATTAAGTCTTGCAATAAAAAGAAACTCTAAGAAAAAGATAAAAAACATTAAAGACAAATTAATCAATGAACATAAAATAAAGTATAAAAAATTCATAAATTAGTACTTTTAGATTTAGAAAACAAATCATAAACTATAAACACAGTCATCCCAACAACAACATAACTGTCTGCAAAATTAAAGGTTGGCCATCTTTGAAGTCCAAAAATACCAAAAAATTTTACATCCAAGAAATCTACAACACCCAAAGGTCTAAAAAGTCTATCAATAATATTGCCAATACCACCAGACAAAATCAACACAAGAGCAAGCCTAGATACTACGTTTTTCTCTTTTAGAGAGAAAGAAAAAACAAAAACCAAAATAATAATAGGTATTATAAGAAAAAACAAATTTTTCAAATCAGAATCAATATTAGAACCTATCGAAAATAAAACACCAGTATTCCTTACATGTATTATCTTAAAAAAATCTCCAAAAAAAGATAAATACTCAGTTCCAAGCTTAATATGTGTCACAACTAAATACTTGGACCACTGATCAAAAAAAACTAAAATAGAGATAAAGATCAAATTACTAACTAATCTGTTTCTATTTATATTCATATTAAATCCTTATAAATTGGTATCTTGTAAAATAAAATCAACTTCTAACCCTCGTTGACCTTTTAAATATTCCATCAATTTTAACAAACCGAATGTTTCAGTAAAATAATGACCAGCAAATATCAAATTTACATCTCTCTCTTCAGCCAAAGAATATATCTGATGAGCAGTATCTCCGGTTATAAACAAATCAACATCATATTCCAAAGCCTCTTCAAAAAAAGAATATCCAGAACCACTAACAATAGCAACTTTTGAAACATTCTCCTTAAATTTTTTATAAAAAAGAATATGTTTATTATAGGTCTTAATTTTGTTTAAAATTTCAGAAAAACTACATTCAGCAGTAGAAATAATACCCAAATTAATACCTTTATAATTTGCAAATGGAATAGGACTATGAAACCCAAGAAAATCAGACAATACTTTGCTATGAGAATAAACAGGATGAGCATCCATTGGTAAATGAACACAATAAAGTGATAAATCATTATCAATAAGCCATTTCACTTTGTCATACATTCCAGAAACAATTCTATCTGATTTTGACCAAAAAATACCATGATGAGTTATCAAAAAGTCATAAGCTTTTACTTTGCCTAAAGTTGCCATACTTGCATCAACAGCCAAAGACACCTTTTTAACCTCAAGTTCCAAATTACCGACCTGAAGCCCATTAAGACTTTTATCAATATCTTTATAATCATTTACTTTAAATATTTCATCCAAATGCAATGATAATTCTTTAACAGTCAAACTAAGTTCTCCAAATTAAAGCATAACTCCTTTTACCCCTAAATTTTCTATGAGAATAAAGATTGCAATTGCAATAAGTACAAAGACCCGAATCCTCAACACTCAAATTAAAATTAGAAATTAAACCTAAATTAAAATTAGCATTATCAAAATATATTTTATCATCCTTTTTAGAAAAAGACATATCTAACAATTTTTTACTAAACTTTAAATTTATTTCTGATATAAATTCTGATGAAACTTCATAACAACATTCTCTGTTATAAGGTCCAAATATCACCTTTAAATCTTCAAAATTTGAACCCATGTCTTGAAAGATAAATAACATTTTTAGAATAATAAGTTTAAAACTACCTTTATATCCGCTATGAGCAAGTCCAATATATTTCTTTGCTTTGTCAAATATGTATATAGGAAGACAATCCGCATAGTAAGCAAGAAGAGCAACATTACAAGAAGAAGATACAAGCCCATCTCCCTCTTGAAAATTAACAAAATCATCAGAAACTTGATAAACAATATTTGTATGTAATTGCTTTAAATATTTTATTTCTCTATTCTTGGGAACAAAACTCAAATTATCATTACTAATATCTCTTACATTTAAATCAAAAGGTTTTTTGGTATAGATCAATTTAATATCAGAATCTACCTCAAACTCATAATAAAGTTCTCTCTCCAATACTTTCATAATCTAAACTCTTCACCAAGATAAAGTTTTTTAGCCTTTTCACTATTTATAATATAATCAACATTTCCCGAATCAAGTACTTGTCCCTGATAAATAATATAAGCTCTATCTATTATATCAAAAGCATCCCTTACATTATGATCAGTAATTAAAACACCAATATTTTTACTTTTCAAAATTCTTATTATCTGTTTTATATCTCCAATGGCAATAGGATCAATACCTGCAAAAGGCTCATCAAGCAATAAAAAATATGGACTTACTGCTAAAGCTCTAGCTATTTCAGTCCGTCGTCTCTCTCCACCAGAGAGTGTATACGCCTTTTGAGATTGTATTCTCTTAATTTCAAAATCTTTAAGAAGATTTACAAGTTCAATTTTACGTTCAGCCTGAGATAAATCTTCTCGTCTCTCAAGAGCAACCAAAATATTATCTTCAACTGTAAGTTCCCTAAAAATAGATGGCTCTTGGGGAAGATACACAATTCCCAATCGTGCCCGCTCATACATATTAAGCTTAGAGACATCATGATTATTTATTAAAACACGTCCACCATTGGCCTTAATAAAACCTACAATGGTATAAAATGTTGTGGTCTTACCAGCACCATTTGGACCAAGCAAACCTACAACTTCACCTCTGTGGACATTAATACTAACGCCATTAACAGCAATTTTCTCTCCATACTTCTTAACAATATTATCCGCTCTAAGAATAATATCAGTAACAGAGTTAGTACTAAGGTCTTCTTTAATTGACTTTATTCTCTTCTTCTTGTCGAGGAACATCTTCCTCAACTTGAGTAAATTTACCTTCAACATCACCCTCAAGATTATATTTTTGTGTTTCAGTGTTTAAAACTATTCTTGAAGCAGAATAATAATTATCACCTTGATAAATAACTGGAATACCCTCAAGAACAACTTCTTTCTCTTCTCTATTATAAACTCCATTCTCAGCTCGTGCAAAAACATCACCTTTATATATCTTAACAGAATACTGCATAATATAGACACTTGTCTTGCTACTACCTTCAATTCTTTCAGCCTTAACAACAAGCTCATTTTCTAAATCTTCAAGTTCAACACCTTTTTGAAGATGAAAACTATCTAATTTTCTATTAACAAATAAAAACTGTGATTTAACATTCATTTTCTTAGTATAATCTTCATAATAAACATTACCACGAGCTTCAATATAAGAACTCCCCTCCCCATAAATTTCAATCTCATCAGCTCTAAGCTTAAAATCAGAAGAAACCACCTCAGGATTTCCCTTTAAAATAATCCTTCTATAAAGAGAAGACATAATACCATGAGAAAAATCTGCTTTAAAAGTAAACCCACTCTTTTTTTGTGAATTATCTTTTATTTTCAACTCTGAAGAGTCATCCATAATCTCTTTATCCCCTGCATAACCATTAAATAAAGAAATACAAATAAAACAAATAATCAAACTTATCACTTCACAAATCCTTCAATACCAGAATAAAAATAAAAATTATTACTTTTAAAAAAGTATGAAAAACCCTTTCCAGTTAAAGTACTCTCATCAAACCTAATAAATACTAATTCATCTTGAGGGGATAATAATTTTTTTTCATTGTCTTTCCACAAAAGTCTATTGGTATTAATCAAATAATAATTATTTTCATCTTCTATCTTCAATTCCACAGAATCTTTCATATCTAAATCTTTAGTAAGATGCGAACCTTCTAAGCTAGTAAATTTACCTGAAATTCTATTTTCCAAAGCATGGTATAAAAATCTTCCATTTTCAACTTTATAAAGTTTGTAATAATTGAAATAATTAAAACTTAAAGCTTCCAATACAGTTTGCTTCTTCCCACCCATAATATTATGATAACTAATTTTCAATATTTGTATTGAAGGTGCTTCTTTAGCAGCACCTGTTCTATTAGAATATTCATCATAATCAAAGGTACAATTAAATAAAAATAAAAGTGGAAATAAATAAAACAAAGCATATCTTATCATACAAGTCCCTACATAAGCTCATACAAAAATACCTTTAAGCTATATTACCTAAAACAAACACTCAATATAACTCTTCTTTATTAAATTCAAGTAATTATCATTAATAAAATTTACACCTAAGAATTTCATAATATAGACATAAAATACAAAATTTCTAATTTTCTTTTTCAAAGGGCCTTATGCCCATTAATAAAATACTATAATACCATAATAATTATGCAATACTCTTAAAAATTTTTCACCAAAATTTCTCTTATGTTACCACGTCCAATTGGATTTGCATTAATAAATCTTTTAGAATCAACAAAAATAACATTATAATTTTTATAAAGATCAAGGCCAGATTTGGTATTAGAATTTGAAAGTAAGAATTTAGCTCCCCTTTTATCTATTGTGTCACAAAAACGTAATAATCGCTCATGCATTGAAAAATTAAATCCATATCTATTATAATTTGTAAAATTACTTGTTTTTGAACAAGGTATATAAGGTGGATCTAAATAAACAAAATCATCTCTATTAATAAAATTAAGTAAATTAAAAAAGTCCAGACTTAAAACTTTAACCTCTCTTAAAAGTTGAGAAGCCAATCGTAAATTTTCAATTTCATAAAGATTAATCTTTTTATATTTACCAAAAGGAGTATTAAATTTTCCATTACCATTTTCTCTGTAAAGGCCATTATAACAAGTTTTATTTAAATAAAGAAAAATACATGCCTTTTCCAAATTTGTTAAATTTGCATTATTAAAACTATCCCTAACATGAACATAATACTCCTTAGTTAAAGGAGCATTACTATACTTTTCGATTCTTAATAAAAAATTATTTAAATTATGAGCAATTTCTCTATAAAAATTAATCAAATGAAAATTTATATCATTAATAATTGAATTTTTTAAATTCAATGCAAAAAACAATGCCCCTCCACCTATAAAAGGTTCAATATAATTATTAAAAGAAAGAGGAATATTATTTAAAATAAACTTCAATAATTTCTTTTTACCACCAGCCCATTTTAATATAGGCCGTATTACAACACTCACAATAAATCATTAACCATAATAACATTCAGAATCAGCATCTCTCTTATAAGAAAGAATCTCATCTTTTCCAAACCATATAGGTATTTCACGAATAGCATCAACAAGATTGGCAGAAGAATGAATTATATTATAAACTGCAATTTTTTTTTCATTTGCATAATCAAAACTATGACACGCAAAATCACCTCTTATTGTCCCAGGAGCAGAAATCTTAGGCTCTGTAGACCCACAAAATTTTCTAACAACCTCAACAGATTCAACACCTTCAATAACACATGCAAAAACCGGAGAACTCATTAAAAAATCAATTAAAGCTCTCCAAACAATTTCTCCATGCCTTGCAGCAATATCATCATATAAATAATGTTTTTCAGCCAGTTCACGATCAACCCAAACCATTTTAGCAGCCACAATTTTTAATCCTACCCTTTCAAACCTAGAAACAACATTACCAATTAAACCCCTTCTAACCCCATCAGGTTTAACAACACATAAAGTTCTTTGTACCAATTTAGACATAAACACCTCCCAATGTTTTTAATACAATGCAAATTAATTATAAGACATAATTTATTTACTTTATGAACATGTATTTAAAAAAATAACAAAAAAAATAATTTTAAAAAAAAGCATATTTAAAATAAAAATTAAAGTCAAAAAAAATCTAATAAGCATTTAGTATGCGTTTAATTAGTCTTAAAAAAACACTTAATAAAAATCTCAAGTTATTAACTATATGATAAAAACCCTAAACCAACACCTAAATAACAAAGGTACTCAAAACAATTATTTTAAAAAATATCTTGCAAACAAATTACATTTTAAGTCTTAAACGTAATGCCCTAAGAGTAGTCACTCTATCTGCATTGCTAATACTACCTCCGGCAGGAAGACCAGATGCTATTCTTGTAACATTAATATCCAAATCCTTCAAAAGGTTTCTGATATAATTTGCAGTAACATCTCCCTCAATACTAAATTCCGTTGCAATAATTACTTCTTTAGCCTGTAAAAATTTAACATAATCCTCCAATTTATCAAGATTTAACTTGTCTGGACCAATATTTCTTAAAGGATCAAGATGACCATGAAGCACGAAATAAAACCCATCATATTCATTAGTAGCCTCAATAACTTCCAAATCTTGAGGCATCTCTACAACACAAATCATATCTTTATTTCTATAAACATCCACACAAACATTACAACTCTCCTCCTCAGAAAAATTGTAACAATTTTTACATTTTTTTATTTCAGTATGAAGTTTAATTAAAATTTGGCCCAGATCCCTTGCAAAATTTTCACCAGTATATAGAATATCATAAACCATTCGTGATGCGGTCTTTTTACCTATACCTGGAAGTTTAGAAACCAAATCAATTAAATCTTGGATAATCAAACTCTAAATCCCAAATGGAATAGAACCCATTGTTTTTGATTTTATTTCTTCTTTAACTTTCAATACAGCATCATTAAAAGCTGATTTTACCATGTGTTCAAGTGCTTCATTATCCAAATCATCAAAAAAATCTTTCTTAATTACAACCTTTTTTACAACAAATTCTCCATTCATGTCAATAACAACAACATCACTCCCTGCTCTACCACAAACAGAAATTTGAGATATTTCCTTTTTAATATTATCTTTAAAATTTGACATATTTTTTAAAAAATCTAATGGATTTACTGCCATATTTTACTCCTTCACTTCACTTGCTCCAAAAATGTTTTTGACTCTCAGTACCTCATTATCAAACTCGTCATCATTATCTTTAAATTGCTTTTGAAATACAACATTTAGCATAGGAAATTCCTTACAAAATTCAACTCTTATTTCATTCTGATAGGCTTTTAATTGATTATATTCAAATCCACTAAAGATTTTATAATAAAGCACTTTATTATCAATTAAAACCTCTCCCGAATACACTAAAGTTTGAACATACTTAGATACCAAATAAATAAAAGTTTCTTTAATTTTATCATTATCCAGTTTTTGATCAAAATTATCTTCAGTCTCTATAAAAATCTTATCGATATCATCAGAATCACAATCTATATCATGAACCTCAACCTTTGATGAAGCCTCTTTTATATTAGCATCATCTGACTCTATTAAATGCATATCATTTGATTCTGACTTTAAATTGGCATCGCTACTCACTTCATCTAAGTCATCATCGATATTAAAATTAATTTCATTTAGTGTTTTGGTTTCAATATCTTGAATTTGCTTAATTAAAACATGATTGGGTACATAATTTTTAATCCTAAGTATCTTAATAAAACTAATCTCAAGTTCATATCTAGGATTTATTGAAAATTGCAAATCTCTATAAGTTTCAAGCAATACACTAATACTTCTCTCAACATGTTTTAAATCAAAATTTAACAAATCTTCTTTTAAGCGCTCAGATTTAACACCAATAAACATAAGATTTGTAATATCCAATTTCAAAAATAATATTTCTCTAAAAAATTCAATTGCATCAAGAAGAAATTGTTCACATGAAATCCCAGTTAAAAAGACAGCATCTAAAATACAAAGTAATTCTTTTAAATCATCATTAAGAATGCTTAGTGCTAATTTTTCCAAAAATTCATCACTAGTCAATCCCATCTTAGACCTGATTTGCTCAAATTTTATGTCAGAATTACTTAACGATACAATTTGATCAAAAAGAGTATAAGCATCTCGTACGCTACCTCCACTCTTATAAGCAATCCACCTTAAAGCCTCATCTTCATACTTAATACTCTCTTCTAAACAAACGCATTTCAACATATCATAAATCTTATCTAAAGGCAGAAGTCTAAAATTAAAATGCTGACATCTGCTTTTTATTGTATCTGGCAACTTGTATACCTCTGTTGTTGCAAAAATAAAAACAATATAACTTGGAGGTTCTTCTACAGTTTTCAAAAGAGCATTAAAAGCAGAATTTGAGAGCATATGAACTTCATCAATAATATAAACCCTGTATCTAGAATTTGCAGGAGGAAACATTATCTCTTCTTTAATTTGCCTAACATCCTGAACAGACGTATTTGAAGCACCATCAATCTCAATAACATCAAGACTACTATCATTATCAATAGATTTACAATTGAAACATGTACCACAAGGCATAATTGTTGGACCTACGTGACAATTTAAACACCGTGAAAAAGCCCTTGCAGAAGAAGTTTTACCAACTCCCCGTGGTCCTGAAAATATATAAGCATTTGCTATTCTATTATTTTCTATTGCATTCTTTAAGGTTTCGACTACAAAATCTTGTCCTTCAAGAGAAGTAAAATCTTTGGGACGCCTCTTAATGGCAGTACCCCTTGCAGATATCATCCCATCCCCCATATACAACAATAATTTCACTTAAACCTTAAATTGAAATTAAAGCAAAAAATAAAATTTATTTTATGGCACTATACATAGTATAACAACAACACCCTATTTAAGCATTATTTATAAAAACATACTTGCCTAATTACACAAAATAAATTTATCCTAAGATTACACGCACTCATTGAGTAATCACTTACCGCTGCTACCTTCCAGTCCTGACGGGATTAGGCAACACTCAATAGTGCGGATCCTAGGAATCGGAGAAAATGGGATTCGAACCCATGATACACTTTCATGTATACACGCTTTCCAAGCGTGCGCCTTCAGCCACTCGGCCATCTCTCCAAACTTAATACTTTCGTGCCCAAGAGGATTTGAACCTCTGACCTTTAGAACCGCAATCTAATGCTCTATCCAGCTGAGCTATGGGCACAAACAAACATTTAACTTCAATTGTAATAAAAATTATTATTTATTACAATAAAAATAAGTTTATAACGAATAATCAAAAACATTCTTAAGAATTAAATATTAATTCATTTATCAAAAAGGAGCAATAAATGATACCTAAATTTTCAATAATCATAACAATAATTTTATTAATAACAATAGCATGTACAAAACATGACAAAAAAATAGAAAGCGCTGAAATTAATATCGAAACAAAAATTATTAAAGAAGATATTATCAATGACAATAACATTATTTTTCACATAAATGCCAAAATCCCTATTATAGAAGGACTAGAACTTGGATTTGAAGAACTTATACAAACATGGCAAATTGAAACAATAGAATTCTTCAAAACAATAAAGGCAACAAAAGAACCACACGAATCCTTCTATGATTCTAATTTTCAAATATTCAAAAATCCAAACCTTAATATAACATCTATTCTATACACTCAAGAACAAATGAATAAAAACGATGCAAATGGTCTTACAACATACCATCCTATTAATTTAAGAGGGAAAGAAAAAATAGAACTTGCAAATATAATTTCAAAAGACCAATTGGATTCTTTGATGCAAGTATTAAGAGAAGAAGTAAAGACAAAATTCAAAAAATTCGCCGATAATTATGAAAATGAATCTGCATTTGAAACAGAATTTGAAAAAAATTTTAAACAGTATCAATATTACTTTAAAGACAATGATGTGATAATTTTTTATAATCCATTAATAATAGGACCACATTCAGATGGAAAAATTGAATTTGCATTTCCAATAGAAAATAATTCTGAAGACAATATTAATGAAACCAAAAAAACTGATTGTCCAGTCTGTTCATAAGAATATAAAAAAACGGAGAGGGTGAGATTCGAACTCACGGTAGGCTACACCTACGACGGTTTTCAAGACCGTAGCATTCAACCACTCTGCCACCTCTCCAAAATATTACCACATAAAAAATTCAAAGAAACTCTGCTAAGATATATTTTAACAAAAATTTCCACGGAGAGAATGGGATTCGAACCCATGGTCCCCTTTTTAAAAGGACAACTTCTTAGCAGGAAGCCCCATTCGACCACTCTGGCATCTCTCCTTATATCCACATTAATACATAGTATATTAGAGTCATTAAAATTGTCAACAAAAAATCAAAATCAAGCCTAACAATCGATCTTAAAATCTCTATAAGCTTCAATTAAATCCTTAATTTCCCTAATTGTAACATCCAAA
Organism: Borrelia persica No12; assembly: GCF_000500045.1. Classification (GTDB taxonomy): domain Bacteria; phylum Spirochaetota; class Spirochaetia; order Borreliales; family Borreliaceae; genus Borrelia; species Borrelia persica. The sequence goes on from NZ_AYOT01000146.1 coordinate 439,950, forward strand.
TGAACCTGAGAAAATTTATCTGATAAGATTTTTTTAGTAATATCCACCTCATTATTACTGGTTCTAAGTTCAATATGTTCATCTTTAACTTTCCAAATATATGTACAAAGCCTAGTATCATAATCGAATACAAAAACGGGTTCTTTTAAATCCAAAGAATTGTCGACAAAAAATAAATATTCAAGCACCCACTGACCCTTTAAAACCATTGCCAACTCGTCTAATAATTCTTCAATCAAAATATCTTCTCTAGACTCAAGTAAGTTTAAAAATCTAGAATAGAGACCGGCATTCATTTCACAAAGCTTTTGTAGATAAAAATACGCATCTTCAAGATCACGATTTCTTAAAAAGAACAGAAATGCATAAAAATAAACTAACTCCATATCAGGATAATCTGCCAACATTCTATCAATAGCCTTTTTAGGAGAAAAATTTAAAAGTTCTATCGTAGCAATATGCATATTGTATATTGTATAAACATTGGGAAAGCTTAAAATAGACTTTACATAAGACTTGGTAGCCTGTGTCATATTACCTATTTTATGCAAAATAGTTGCTCGATTATGCCAAATATATTTAGAATAATTTGAATCTGTTAAAAATCTCTCAGAAAGGTCAATTGCACTACTAATCTCTCCCATAAAATAAAGATAATACATCAAATAATTAACGATAAGAGAAAGATTAACATCCGCAAAACTATCATCCATCTTTAATGGCCTGATATCCTTGAATGTGCAAGTATTATTTAAAAACCAAGTATTCAATTTAACAAGAGAATTGGTCTTATCTATATCAGAAGCTTTAATAAGCATCTCTAAAGCCTTATCTCTCCTACCCAATATTTCAAATAAAACAGCAGCATTATTAAATGCCTGGATCAAATGAGGATATTGATTAATAGATTCCAAAAAACAACTTAAAGATTTTTCATAATCTTTAAGTCCAAAATAAAAAACACCAAGATTATAATTTTGAAAATAACTCAATTCATCTTGATCGCTTTTAAATTCACCATCATATAAAAGCTTAATTAAAAAACTATACTCACTTAAAATAGGATAAGTATCTAGTACATACAAAAGCGCCTTATAATCTTTTAACCTAAAATAAATTAAAGATTTAAGAGCCAAAGAATCAAAACTATCATCAAAAACATCTAAATTTGCAAGTGCATTTTTAAAATCACCATTTTTATAAAGCTCTAAAGCCTTTTCAAAATCAATACTATTCATATTGTTTAAAAAACTCCATTGGTCTTACTGAAATTTCTTTTGAAAAAGACGCCTCATTTACACTTTTATCTAAATTATAGGAAGCAACACTAATATAATAGAGTCTTCCATTCTCAAGTCCTGTAATTTTAAAAGAAGTCTGATTGCCAACATCAATGGGCGATTTTAAAATACTTCCTGCATTACCATGATAATTACAAGGACTAACACCAATATAAATATAATATCCACCAATATTACTACTAATTACAGGGAACCATTCAATCAATATTTCACCCGATCCCGGAACAGCTTTTGTGATTAAAGGAGGAAAAGGTGCAGCCTCAGGTATATAAGTCACAACCATGCTATAAAGAGATGGACTCTCCAAAGGATTGCCATTTGGATAAAATTCAACCTTCAACTGAATATATTTTGATACATCAAATTTAGGAAAGCCATTATTAGGATTAAAAGGAATCCAATCTCCTGTTAAATTCTTTTTTACCTCTCCATTTTTATCTATCCCATAAAAAATCTTATTATCTAACCTATAATAATAAAAAATATCTGTGTCTTTTGGTTTTAAAGTATCAAATTCAATAGACAAAATCTGAGAATAAGCTTTAGATAATTCAATTGGTTCTGTAATGATATATCCCTTGTCTCTTGAAAAGAAAGCATTATGCACTTCCTCAAAACTTTTATGAATCTCAAAACTCTCAATAGCTCCTGTAAAATATTGTCCCAATGTAAAATCAATAAAATTACCAATATTAAGCAAATACCCAAAACCTTCTCTTCTATCGGCAGTAATATACTCTATAGCTTGAGGTTTAGAATCTATTAAATATTCTAACAATCCATCTTTTTGGCTATAGCGAACAGTATGTAAATGCCATTCTTTAGGAATAAAATCATCATCACTCTTAAGTTTGACCCTAATAGGTTCACCATTATCATTTAAAAACACATTATTAAAATTCCAAACAAAAGTCCCACCTTCACTTTCTAATCGAATTGCCTGATCTACCCAAACACCTTTAATATTTTTATATCCATTCCAACTTACAATAACCTCTCCAGTAATAGAAGTAGAACGATATACCCAAAACTGAATGGTAAAATCAGAAATCACATTACCCGAATAAAAGAAAGCCTTCTTTGTTACTGGTTTAAGTTTAAGCATATTTCGACTTGAATAAAAAATCAAAGAATTTCCCGAAATATTATGAAAAGAATTTGAAATTCTTACATTACTTGGGTCAATTAAATAATTTAAAGCAGCATCTTTCACTATATTATCATTTTCTATCTCCAACCTAAAATCAACATTGTTATAATCTAAAACTCCCCTATACTTATCCAAATAAATTCCAAGTACACCCCTCTTATCCCTTGCAAAACTAATATTATGAGATTCCTGAATAAACTTAAATCCATCCTTATGATCAAGAATTAACTTAAGTTCTTGAGAAAAAACACTTGGCATATAGAAGCAAAGCAAAGTAAATATAAAAATTAACCTCATTGTAGACCTTTATCAATAAAAAAATAAAAAATATATAATACTTAATATGATATAATATTATATCACAAAAACAAAAATGGTTATTTAAAAGCAAAAATAGACATAAAATGGAAAAACACTTAAGCAATTTATATAAACAAGTAAAAGAATTTCCAACAACAAGTGGCTGCTATAAAATGAATTCAAAAGACAATAAAGTATTATATATTGGAAAAGCAAAAAATTTAAAAGCCAGGGTAAAAAACTATTTCTTAAAACGAGCCAGTCATAAAACTAAAATATTAATGAACAATGTAACAAATATAGAAATAATTACAACAAACAGCGAATATGAGGCCCTATTATTAGAATGCAACTTAATCAAAAAACACAAACCAACTTATAATATCAAATTAAAAGATGACAAAGGATATCCTATGATAAGAATCACCTGTGAAAAGTATCCCAGAATTTTCAAAACTAGGAAAATAATAAATGACGGAAGTGAATATTTTGGACCATATGTTAATGTTAAAAATTTAGATTTAGTGCTAGAACTTATTAACAAAACATTTAAAACCAAAAAATGCAAAAAAAAATCCAAAAATCCTTGTCTATATTTTCATATGGGTCAATGCCTTGGAGTATGTTACAGAGACGATCTTGAAGAAGAATACAAAAAAGAAATAGAGAAAATAAAGCATATTTTCAATGGAAACATATCTAAGCTTTTAGATAATATTGAACTCAAAATGAAAGAAGCAATTATGAGAGAAAATTTTGAAGCAGCAATCAAATTAAAAGAAACTAAAAAATCATTAATTGAAATAAGTCAAGCTCAAATAATTACAAAAATGGATAAACTTAGTGCAGACTACATATACGTTCACAAAACAGATAGCCTAAATGTAATAGTAATACTTAAATATAAAGACGGCAAACTAATAGAAAAAGATATCCACTTTGATGAAAGCATATACGAAAAGGACGAACTAGTAGAAAAATTTATAACACAATACTATACATCTATAAACATGATAGTACCAGACAAGATACATATTTTTAGAAAATTTGATACCTCAAATATCACAAAATTAATAAATGAACTTAAAAATACAAAAACCGAAATAATCTGCAGGGAAACTCAAGATAGTATTAAAATAATGGAAATGGCAATTTCTAATGCAGAAATTGCATTAACAACGCACAACAATGAAAAAAATAGGGGAATTGAGAATCTAAAAACCATTCTTGAAATGACAAAATTACCAAAGACAATTGAAGGATTTGACATTGCCCATCTTAATGGATATAAGACAGTAGCATCACTAGTTACATTCAAAATGGGACAACCTTTTAAAGGCGGATATAGAGTTTACAAAATCAATTCACTAAGTAATGGCGAAATTGATGATTTTAAGGCAATAAAAGAAGTTGTATCAAGGAGATATTCAAAATTAATTAATGAACAATCGGAATTACCTGATTTAATATTAATTGACGGAGGGAAAGGCCAACTTAACGCTGCCTATTCAATTTTAAAAGGGCTAAAACTTGAAGATAAAATAAACATCTGTGCATTGGCAAAAAAAGAAGAAATAATATTTTTGCCAAGTAAAAAACAAGGTATCAAACTACCAAAAAGAAACCCTGCTCTGCAAATATTGCAAAATGTTAGAGATGAAGCTCACAGAAGAGCAAATAATTTTAATAAACAACTACACAATAATATCAAATTAAATTACAGCAAAATCAAAGGTATTGGAGAACAAAAAGCAAAAAATATATTACAAACACTTGGAACATACAAAGATATATTACTCTTAAATGAAGATGAAATAGCTAAAAAAATGAAAATTAATATCACAATGGCAAAAAAAATTAAAACATTTGCCGAAGAACAAAATTCAAATAATAAATAAAACAATTATCTCTAAATACTAAAAAGTACACTTAAATTTAGAAGAAAAATTCCTACAAATAGTATCATCCTGATTTAACAATATCACTATCATAAAATATGACAAATTTAAATGCATATTTTTGCCATAAACTCTCACGTACAAATCAAACTTATGTAACATCTTAACAACAAATTTAATATTAAAAATCGAATAATTATTAAGCCCCATTTTATAAGTTTTCTCTAGTGAGGAAAATATTTTATGTTTTTTAAAGATATATGAAATATTGTTTGAACCCTCACAATCTATTTTTATCTTTAACAATTTTTTAAATTGCCATCCAAGACCCATAATAATGCTAATCAAATCTTCACCTTGTTCTATCATGGCCTTAACTTTAACCAAAGCGCATTCCATATCTTTCTTTAAAATTGACTCAAATAAAGAAAAAACATTCTCAATACGCATAACACTAAGCCAAGCATTTACATCATCCTCATCAACGGTTTTATCTTTAATCATAAGAGCAAAAGAGTCTATATAAAATTGTAAAATCTTAGTATCTGAATCTAACATAAAAAGCATCAAATCTATGGCTCTATCTGTAATCTTAATTCCAAGTTTCAAAAAGCTCTTCTTTACAAATGAAAACTTATCGATATTCGATAATTCATAAAAAGTTTTCTTAACCACATTTACAGAAGCTTTAGGTTCAAAATTGATCGAGTTTTCATTAGAAATAAAAATAATAATCTTGTTTAAAGGCTTTAAGAGTATGTTGTAAATTAATTCTAAATCCTTTTTATTTTTTAAATTTTCAATCTCATAAATAATAAGAACTTCTCTTTTCACAAAAAAAGAATTACTCAAAAGCCGTTCAGAAAGTTCTATTGATGATAATTCTGACATAAAAAGCTTAGTAACATGCAGATCGTCAATATGAAACTTACTAAAAATATCATTCAAATAAGCTTCTTTTAATCCTTGTTCTTTGCCTAATAATAAATAAATTTTTTGCATTTAAATATATTATAATTCAAAAAAATAAATATGCTCTTATGTTATACTTTAATTCTTAGGATCAAATATGAAAATAGCAATATTTACAGACACATATCTCCCAGATAAAAATGGAGTAGCAACATGTGTCAAACAAATTAAAGAAGGATTTGAACAAAAAGGTCACACCGTTTATATTTTTTGCCCACAATATCAAACATCAAACTCAAATGATTCACTTGAAAAGAATATTTACAGATGTTTTTCAATCAAACTAAATCTCACAGTAGATGCCAAAATATCATTTCCAAATAAAGCAAAGATAAAAAAAATAATAGAAGAATATCAACCCGAAATCATCCATACACATTCAGAATTTACTATGGGACATATGGGCAAAAAATTAGCATTAGAATATAATATACCAATTGTTCATACAAACCATACAATGTGGGATTATTATCTACATTATTTAGGAATCATTAAATATTTCATCAATCCAGATACAATAATGAAAAAATTTTATAATCAAATTCATCATTTTATTTATCCATCAATTAAAGCACATGACAAATATTTTCACTTTGCCAAAGATTCTGATTATAAAATAATTCCAAATGGAGTAGACAGAAAACTCTTTATTAAAGAATTAACCCAAGAAAAAAGACAAGAAATATTTAACAGACATGGAATAAACGAAAATGACAAAATCATAATCTTTGTTGGAAGAATTAACAGAGAAAAAAATATATACAAATTAATGGAAAATTTAAAAAGACTTTTAACTGAAAATACACACTGCAAACTTATTTTAATAGGAAAAGGTAAAGAAGAAAGCAATGTAAGACGATTTAGAGAACAATATGGTCTTACAAAACAAATAATACTTATTGGAACAATTCCATGGGAAGAAATGTACTATTACTACAAGATATCCGATGTATTTGCAAGTCTATCAAAAAGCGAAGTATATCCAATGACCATCATTGAAGCATTAACTGCCGGAATACCAGCAATACTTATCAATGACATTATATACAAAGACGTAATTAATCAAGGAAAAAATGGATTTTTAATAGATAATTACCAAGACATGTACAAATACATGAAAGAAATCATAGAAAACGATGAAAAATTACAAAATTTAAAAAAATACACAGAAGAAACATCTACTAAATACTCAAGCACATCTTTTGTAGAAAAAATTGAAGAATATTATGCTCAAATTATTAAAAATCACAAATATTAACGGAATTTACTAAGATTAACAATATGAATGGGAAATTCTACTCCCACATCATTTAAAACACCTTTAATATTTTCTGCTAAAAAATATTGAAAATCCCAAAAAAATTCAGTTCGTATAAAACACCTAATCTCCATAACTATATAACAAGGTGTATATTCCGTTACAATCAGACTAGGCTCTCTAACATCATATCTTTCCCTGTTAAAAGAAAGAGCCAAATTTCCCATTTTCTCTTTAAGCAAACTAATGTTGATGCTATAAGGCACCTGAAAACTAAATGCAACTCTTCTCTCAGGATTTGAAGAAAAATTAACAACCAATGTATTTGTAAATTTACTATTTGGAATTTTAATAATCTTACCATCCACAGTCCTTAGTGTAGTAAAAAATATTTGAATATCGATTACTTCTCCCTCAGCATCATCACAACTAACATAATCACCTATTTTAAAAAAATTTGAATTTAATATGACAAATCCACTAACAAAATTAGATAACATTCCCTGAGCAGCAAGACCAACTGCAAGACCTAAAGACCCAAATACAGCAAAAATAGAAGTCGTAGGAACTCCAAGATAGGGCAAAATCATTAAAATTAATACCATATCTATTACAACTCTAAAAAACGATCTAAAAAAATTAAGAACAGTAGAATCTAATCTTGTCTCCAGTTTAGATCTCTCACACGCCTTAAAAAAAAGATTGCCCAACCTCTTAACAATAAACCTTAAAATGCACCATAAAAATACAGCAACAACAATTCTCAATCCATAATCTAATACCATTATAAAAATTTTATGAGCATGATTTTGTAAAAGGAATATCTCTTTAAATGCATTTGATATTTTTAATTCTTCATCCATAAGTCATTATAGCATAGTAAAAAAACAAAAATAAATCTTTATATCAAATCGAAAAAATAAAAAATTAATACACAAAATACCTCTAACAATCAATATTTCAAAACCATTATGATAAAATGTAATTTAATAAATCCTTAAACAATATTTAAAGTTTAGAATATGGAATTAATGAACAAAGAAAAAAATACACATGAACTATTAAAACTATTTTACCTTACATTAAAAATAACAACCATTACAATTGGTGGAGGATTACTCATAATATCTGAACTTAAAAAAGCAATTGTAAATAAAAAAAAATTAATATCTGAACAAGAATTCAATGAAATATTGGCAACAGCAAACACAATCCCTGGCGTAACGGCAATCAATCTTGCCTTTTTAATTGGAAAAAAAATTCAAGGGTTTAAAGGCGCAATTATGTTAACTATTGCTGGAATACTGCCATCCATATTCGTAATCACAATAATAGCTCTTTATATCAATTTAAATTCAAATAATATTTATTTCCAAAAATTCATTGAAGGCGCAAAAATATCATCAACAATAATAATGTCAACAATCATTATTGAATTTGCAAAAAAAATGCTAAATAAATCAATAATAAAATGGGCAACATGCTTCCTAATAATATACGTGCTTTATAAATTTCATGTGGATTTATCATACATACTACTTACAATTTTAATAATATGTTTTGTAACATATACAATAAAAAAAAGATTCTTTAAAAGAAAGGTATAAATTTGATTTTAATAAATTTATTCATCACATTTTTCAAAATAGGAATTTTAAATTTTGGGGGAGGAAATGGAATTGCCACCACAATTTACAAAGAAATAATTGAACATAAGGGATGGATAGGACAAGAAGAATTTATTAATATTATCACAATATCTAGAATTACTCCTGGACCCATAGCCACCAATATAGCAACATATGTCGGAGCTAAGATGGCTGGTGTTACAGGCGCAATAGTCGCCACAATGGCATTAATTACTGCACCAATATTGATTATTATTCTTATAATATCAACAATAAATAAAATACACTTTCTAGAGTATTATCTCGAACACTTAAGACCCCTAATTATCGCACTATGGACAATGACTACAATCATCTTATTTGAAAACATATTTTTCAAAATAGGGTATAATAATACAGAACTTTTAAAAAGTTTAACAATTGCAGGATTGAACTTAATCATTTTATTATCCTACAAAAATATTGCTCCTGCAATATTAATTATATCTAGTGGAATGCTATATATTCTTATATAAAGATGCTAAGACAAAACTTAAAATTAACACAAAAATTACAACTAACACAAATTAACACAATCAAAATGTTAAGTCTTGATAAACAAGAATTAATAAAAATTATATTAAACGAAGTTGAAAATAATGAATACATTCACATGGATTCAAGTAAAATATTTTTTGAATCACTAAAAACTTATAAATTTAAAAAATTTTTCTACGAAAACAATGATAATCATAAAACACAATACGAAATTGCATTGGCCAAAACATCATCTAAAATTTCACTTAAAGAACATCTTTTACTACAACTTAGAATTCAAAGACTTAATGAAGATGAGATTAGCATAGGAGAAATTATAATAAACAATCTAAATAGAAAAGGACTCTATATAATAAATCCTTACGATTTCTTTAATCAAGATGAATGGCCACAAGTCACCAAAATGATTAAATTGATTCAACAATTTGATCCAATAGGAATTTGCGTACCTAATATAATAGAATCATTAATATTACAAGCAAAGCACCATAAACTGGATAAAAATATAATTAGAATTCTACAAAAATCAGATTTACTTACACATACTCAAGAAAAACTAAAAAAAGAATTAAACATTAGTTCACAAGATTTAAATGATGCTCTTAAAATAATTAAACTTAAGCTCAATCCCAATCCAACATTTGAATTTAAAGATAGGGACGATACTAATGACTATATTGAACCAGATATTATTGTCATAAATAAAGGAAACAAACCTAAAATCAAAATTAAAGAGGTAAGTATCCTTAAAAAAGAAATTCATAGACAAGAAGCCAAAGACTTGCGCAAATACAAACAAGCAAAATGGCTAATTGAAGCTTTAAGATACAGAGACGAAACATTAGCCAAAATAGGAATAGCAATATATACATTACAAAAAGAATTTTTACGAAGAGGTTTTAAGAGCCTACGACCAATGAAATTGGATGATATATCTAAAAAAATAAATATATCAAAATCAACTGTATCAAGAACAATAAAAAATAAATATTTACAATTTGATTGGGGCACAATCTCAATTAGAAAACTATTTAATTCAATAGGTGGTGCTAAAACAAATGAATTCTCAAAATTAAGTATTAAACTAATAATAAAAGGAATATTAGAACAAAATAAAAATATGGTAGACAATCAAATTTCTGCTATACTAAAATCTAAAGGAATCACTATTTCAAGAAGAACTGTAAATAAATATAGAAACGAATTAAAATTTGAAGGAGAAATTTATGGAACCTAAAATACAAGCTATTAATTACCATTTAAATGATGAGATAAAAGATTTTATTTTAAAAAAACTAAACAAAATTGGAATTCATATTAAACAGCATGCAGAAAGTTTGAAAATTACAATCAAAAAAGAAAATGATATCTTTGATGTAGATGCGCACCTTCATTTCAATTGGGGGAAAATAATACATATTACAGAAAAAGGCAAGGAGTTATATGCATTAATAGAAAAATTGGTAGAGAGACTACAAAATACAGCAAACAAAGAAAAAAATAAAAAAGATACAATAAATAAGTAAAATTAAATGCAAACAACAATTGAAATAACAAATAAAGAGGGTCTGCATGCAAGACCATCAAGCATGATTGCAGAACTTGCAAGCAAATACTCTTCGTGTAATATAAAATTAATTACAGAGGATGGAAGGGAAGCTGATGCAAAATCTACGATTGCAATTATGATACTTGGAGTTATATATAAAGAAAAAATAACAATTGTTGCAGATGGTAAAGATGAAATTGAAATAATTGATAAGCTAAAAAAATTATTACAATCAAACTTTAAAAAAAGAGATTAAAGAATGAGCAAAAAAAATTTATATAAAATATTACTTATTATTAATCCTCTTCTTTCATTTGGAATGGCAGACTATATGAAAGATACAGGTAGTAACATTGATGCCAAAATTTCTTCTTTCATAATGAGCCTAGCCATTATTGTAATATCAGCAAGTCTTCTTGGCAATTTGGTAGGTAGATTTGGAATTCCAAAAGTAATAGGACAAATAACAGCAGGAATACTTTTAAGTCCAACGTGTCTTGGTCAAATTAAAGTGCCATTAATATTTCCATTGGGAATAATCAACTACGGAGAAAATTATCTAATAAATGAAGATATATTTGCAATATCAACAATAGCTTCAATAATTTTACTCTTCATGGCAGGTCTTGAGACAGATTTAAAATTATTTCTCAAGTTTTTACCACGTGGAGGATTAATAGGGATAACAGAAGTAATTGGCACTTTTACAAGTTTTGCACTAATATCCACTATTTTATTTGATGTGCAATTCATAAACCCCACATCTCTCTTTATAGGAATTATTGCAACACCTTCTTCTGCAGGTATTGCTGCAAGCATACTCTCAGCTAAAAGAAAAATGAGTACATCAGAAGGAGTTACAATAATATCAACATCAATAATTGACGATGTGCTCTCAATGATTATGCTTACAAGTGTAATTACAATATCACGATCTCTCTCTGATCTTGATATCACAAGTTCAATTACATCTACAATTCAAAACATATTAATTTGGTTTTGTTTAACATTTATATTGATCTTGCTATCAGCACCAATTTCAAAATTACTCAAAAGCTTCAACAGTGTAACCCTAGCAACTGTAATAACTCTTACCTTTACTTTTATCATTTCAAGTATCTTTCAAAACTTAGGAATGTCATTTGTAATTGGAGCTTATATATTTGGACTTGCCATGTCAAAAACAGATATTGTATACGTAATCCAAGATAAATTAACAATATTTGAAAGGTTTTTTATACCAATATTCTTTACATCAATAGGACTTATGGCCGATATTAATGTAATATTATCAAAAGAAGTTTTAATAATGGGAACTTTTCTTAGTTTCATAGCCATAGCAACAAAAGTGGTATACTGCTTTATCCCATCATACTTTTTAGGATTTAACAAATTAGGTGCACTACGAATAGCTTTTGGAATGGTTCCAAGGGGTGAAATATCGCTAATTATTGCAAATGTAGCTCTTTCTTCTGAATTTATAAGCCAAAAAATATTTGGAATAATAATAATTATCGTTTTCTTGCCAACAATCATTGCAACACCAATAATAAATATCTTATTTCAAATAAACAAAAATGGACTTAAGAAAAAAATAAAAACAGAACAAAACACGCAAATTACAGTATCACTTAAATACGACAATTTAACAAAAATATTTTTATGGGACTTAAAAAACCAATTAAGAAATGAAGGATTTTTTACTCAACAAATTAAAAATGATTTCTCACAATATATAAATGCAAGACGCAACGATATATCCCTTTCAATAAAAAGAGAAGGAAGTAAAATTACATTTGAATGCCCAGGAAAACACATAATCATAATACAAGATTTACTTAGAGAAACCATTTTAAACTTAGAGAGAATAACTGAAGAAGTGAAAATAGTCTCTGTAAAAGCACAAAAATTAAACTACTCAATAAACTATGATAAAATACGCAATAATATTGCCTTAGATAAAAGAATAAAAAAAGAAAATATCATTTTAAATTTAAAAGCAACAAACAAAATTGAAGCATTAAGAGAATTACTAAGTGTAATAAAAGTTGAGATTGACAAGGAAACAATATTACAAGACTTAATGGAAAGAGAAAAACTTATAACCACAGCCCTTAAAGAAGGATTTGCAATACCTCATCTAAAAACCAATTTAATCAAAAAAATGCACATTGCTATTGGAATCAGTCATGACGGAATTGATTTTAATGCTATTGATAACAATTTAAGTCATATCTTTATACTAATACTATATCCAGCAAAAGAATATATCAATTATCCACGCATTTTATCATCTATTGTAGGTAAGGTTGATTCTAATAAAAAAGCAATGCTTAAAGCTAAGACTGACAAAGAAATTTATAATATATTGGTAGGATAAATTATGTTTAAAATCATCAAATGCAATCAAATAAATAACGCACTTATAAATAAAAAAATAGAAATAAATGCATGGGTAAAAAAAATAAGGAATCATGGGAAAGTCACATTCATTAACATTAGAGACAGATACGATGAAGCACAGGTACTTGTAAGTGATGAAAAACTTTTAAAGATAACATCTCAAATAAAGATGGAATACTGTATTAAAATTCAAGGAAAATTAAAATTAAGACCTTTGGAACTTATAAATAAAGAAATGAAAACCGGAGCATTTGAAATAATTGCAGAAAATATAAATATAATTTCAAAATGCAATGAATTACCCTTTATGATCGAAGACAATAATAATGTAAGTGATAATGCAAAACTTGAATATAGGTATTTAGATTTAAGAAGGGAAGAACAAAAACAAAAAATAATATTAAGAAGTAAAGTAACATACGCAATTAGAAATTACCTAACAAAACAAAACTTTCTAGAATTAGAAACACCAACATTCGTCAAATCAACACCAGAAGGTGCCAGAGATTTTCTTGTTCCATCAAGAATACATCAAGGGCATTTTTATGCACTACCACAATCTCCACAACTTTACAAACAACTTACAATGATAGCTGGACTTGATAAATATTTTCAAATAGCCAGATGCTACAGAGATGAAGATTCAAGAGGTGACAGACAACCAGAATTTACACAACTTGACCTTGAAATGAGTTTTATAAAAAAAGAAAACGTATTTAAATTAATGGAAAATCTTATTTTTACTATTTTTAAAAATACATTAAATATCACATTACCAAAAAAATTCAAAAAAATGACTTATAAAGATGCAATAAATACGTATGGAAGTGATAAACCAGATACCAGATACGAATTATTAATACAAGACATGAGCAGAGTTTTAGAGCAATCTTCATTTGATATCTTTAAAGACATATTACAAAACAAAGGAACAATAAAAGCACTTATTATAAAAAACCAATCACATAATTTTTCAAGAAGCAAGATCAATAATTTAGAAGAACATGCCAAACTTTATAAGGCACGTGCTCTTTATTTTGCGAAAATAGAGAATAATGAATTTACGGGAGGCATTGCCAAATTCTTAAATCCAATCAAACAAACATTAATTGACACTTATTCACTTGAAAATAACGACATAATATTTTTTGTAGCCGACTTATGGGAAACTGCTTGCAAAGCCATGGGGCAAATTAGAATTAAAATTGCAAATGAACTCAATATCATAAACAAAAATACATTTGAATTTTTATGGATTTATGATTTCCCTTTATTTGAATATGATGAAGAGACACAAAGCTACAAAGCAGCTCACCATATGTTTTCAATGCCTAAAGAAAAATATATAAATACTCTAGAAAGCAATCCAAGTGAAGTTTTGGGAGAAGTTTACGATCTTGTACTGAATGGATTAGAGCTTGGTTCAGGATCAATTAGAATACACACAAGAGAACTACAACAAAGAATTTTTGAAATAGTAGGATTTAAAAATGAAATAGCAGAAGAGAGATTTGGCTTTTTCCTAAAAGCATTAGAATACGGGGCTCCTATTCATGGAGGAATAGCTATTGGAATTGATAGGCTTTTAATGTTAATGACACATTCAAATTCAATAAAAGATGTAATACTTTTTCCAAAAAATTCATTTGCAGCAAGTCCACTTGATAAATCTCCTTCTCAAATTTCAAATGAACAACTAAAAGAATTAAATTTAATCATTGGTAATTTTTAATTATAAAAAAATTATAAAAGATTTAAGGATGCAGAAGCATCCTTAAACTTAGGGATAAATCAACTTATTTAATTACAATTTTTTTCTCTTTAGACTTTTCAATAGCTTCTGACTTTTTGCACAATTTAATAAACAAAACACCATTTTTTAATTCTGATTTGATTGAATCTTGATCAATATTTCCTGACAATCTAAAATTTCTAGAAAAAGAAATATCTCTTCTCTCTACTCTTAAATACCTATCATTTTTCTCTTCTCTCTCATCTTTACTCTCATAACTGATTGTCAAATAATCATCTTTAATTGAAACTGATATATCTTCCTTATTTATTCCTGGAAGATAAGCCTCAATAATAAATGCACCACCCTCATCTCTAATATTAACTGGAACATCTTGAATACCTCTACAACTCATACAATCAAAGTCATCATTCAACAAATCCAAAAAATTTTTCTTATAATTTGTCAACCACATATAAATCTCCTTTTTTTTATTAATGTATAAAAAATTTATACAAAAATCATTCCAAAAATTTATTTAATATTTCTTAATATTAAGTAAATTTTAAAACAAATAAAAAATAAATACAAACATACTAAAAATAGATGAAACACTATAAAAATAATAAGTTAATTTATGTATAATAAATACACAAAAATAAAAAATCCGTCTATATAGACGGAAAAATTTAAATCTTTAATTAACTATTAATTTAACTATTACTTTTATTAATTTTCTTGTATTAATTTCTATTAATATTATTAAGATTCTTGCAAGCAAGCTTTACACGTTCTTTTATACTAATCTCAGATTCTCTAAGCCACACTCTTGGATCATAAAACTTTTTATTTGGGACATCAGCATCATTACCATCACCAAGCTGTCCTTGAAGTCTATTTTCATTTTTCTTATAGTAATTTAATATACCTTCCCAAGCAGCCCATTGAGTATCTGTGTCAATATTCATCTTAACAACACCATAAGATAGTGCTTCATGGATCTCTTCTATTGTTGATCCAGAACCCCCATGAAACACATAAGACACGGGCTTTGGACTATCTGAATTAATCTTTGATATCACATAATTTTGCCCATCTCTTAATACCGTAGGAGTAAGCTGTACATTTCCAGGCTTATAAACACCATGCACATTTCCAAAAGCCGCTGCAATTTGAAAATTAGGACTAACTTTCATAAGTTCAGAATAACCATAATAAATATCCTCAGGTGTTGAAAATAACTCATGATGTGCTCTATTTGAATTATCAACACCGTCTTCTTCACCACCAGTAATTCCAAGCTCAATTTCTAAAAACATCTCTATCTTAGACATTCTCTCTAAAAACTTCTTAGATGTTTCAATATTTTCTTTAATTGGCTCTTCAGACAAATCCAACATATGTGAAGAAAATAAAGGCTTATTATGCTCTTTATAATACTTTTCTCCATATTCTAAGAGTCCTTCAACCCAAGGAATTAAATTCTTTGCACAATGATCTGTATGCACAACAACAGGTACTCCATAATGTTCTGCTAACAAATGAACATGCATAGCACCAGAAATAGCTCCAAGTATAGAAGTCCCCTGAGATTTTTCAAGCTTGAGCCCTTTACCAGCAACAAAAGAAGAACCACTATTTGAAAACTGTATCATAATAGGAGAATTGATTTCTTTAGCTGCTTCTAATACAGCATTAATTGAGTTTGTACCTACACAATTAATAGCCGGAATTGCAAATCCCTCTCTTTTGCATATATCATACAAAATATGCAAGTCCTTACCATAAACCACCCCAGGCTTAATCTTATCTAATACACCCACCGCTAAACCTCCTTTCTAATGTTATAAATATATATTTCCATTATATCTTTAAAATTTAAATTGCTTTTAATTTCAGAAAACAAAATTATAAAAAATCACATAAACACAAATAATCTTATGAAAACAAAGACACAATCTTATTTAAGTATCTTAGATTTATACCAACTTGCAAACTTCTTAATTCCATCCTTAATAGAAGTCAAAGCTTCATAAGAAAAGTCTTCTTTAAGTTTTGAAATATCACAACAACTCTCTACAACATCTGCTTTTTGCATAGGCAAGAAATTTTTACAAGCCTTACTTTCAAGATTTATTTCAAGTTCATCAATAAATTCCATAAGTTTAACAGCATGTCCAGTACCCATATTATATATCTTATATGGAGCAAATGAACTTGAAGAATTGGGATTTTTGGTATCAAAATTACTATCACTCTTAGCTGGCTGTTTTAACACACTGTAAATACCATCTACAACATCATCAATATATGTAAAATCCCTAGCCATATTTCCATTATTAAAAACATTGACTGAAGATTGTTTTGTAATCCCATCCGCAAATAAATATAATGCCATATCAGGCCGCCCATAAGGTCCATAAATCGTAAAAAATCTTAATCCCGTTGTTGGAATATTAAAAGACGAACTATAAGCATGAGCTATGGCCTCATTAGATTTTTTGCTAGCTGCATACAAATTTAAAGGATGATCCGTAATGTTATCTTCATTTGAAGGCATCCTTTCATTTAATCCATAAACTGCAGATGTTGATGCATAAACAAAATGCTCAATAGAATCTTTATATATCCTACACGCATCTAAAACATTAAAAAATCCAACAATATTAACAGAAATATAACTATCTGGATTTTCAATACTATCCCTAATACCTGCCTGAGCTGCCAAATGACAAACATGGGTAAATTTATAATTATCAAAAAGAGACAAGACTTGCTCTTTATTTAAAATATCAAGATAAACAAAACTTAAATTATTGTACTTTTTACTCTTAACAATTTTTTTACCATCTACACTTTTACGCTCAAACCCTAAAACTTCTAATCGCTCATACTTCAGACTAGGATCATAATAATCATTTAAAATATCTACACCTAAAACCTCATGACCCTCATCAGCAAGCTTTTTGGCAACATGAAACCCAACAAATCCTGCAATACCTGTTAAGAATACTCTCATACATACCTCTATAAATTATTAAATTCAAATATCTAAGAGATAAAATCTCACCTCTTAGAATTAACATCCTTTTTGTGATAACTACGAAAATTATTATTATATTTACTATTCCTAACATAAGAAATTCTAACCCTTTTAAAATTTCCATCTCCTTCACTCTCAGTCTTAATATCACTATAACGATTTAAAGTGGTATGAATAATTCTTCTCTCAAAAGGATTCATTGTTGGCAAAAGAATAGAACGCCTACTTCTCTTTACCTTATGCAGAGAACTTATTGCCAAATTAATAAACCTTGATTTAAATCTTTCTCTATAGTCCTCAATGTCCAATATTATCCTATTAAAATTACCAATCTCTCCAATAAGTCTAGTCATATAAATATTTGTCAAAAGCTGCAAAGAATCTAAATTCCTTCCTTCTTTTCCAATCAAAATATTTGGACTGTCTGTATCAATAGAAATTTTAACATAATCGCCATCTATAGACTCAATCTTCAAATTAACAGAATAACCCATTTTGTTTAACACTTCTTTAAGAAAATCCAAAACTTTATTATAAATATCCTTATCAATACAAGTTTCAGATTTTACTTTTTCCTCTTTAACATGGGGAGACACTTTTATTCTAATCATCTCTTTTTTAAATAAAAATCCAACCTTCTCTCTATCCAAAATCTCCACATCAAATTCACCTTCTCTTAAATCAAGATCCCTCATAGCTTTCTTAATTGCTTCTTGTTCTGTCTTTCCATAAAATTCATAACTCATTTGTTCCTCCTTTCAGACACATGCATTTTTATATAGTATTGCTGTAAAATGGTAAAAACATTGGTTGTAATCCAATAAATTAAAAGTCCTGATGGCATATCATAAAGAATGAAAAAAAACATAATAGGCATACCAAAATACAAAAATTTCTGTTGTGCGCCAAGACTTTTAAAACTAACATTAGAACTAATTATTGTAGAAAATAATTGAGTAATCATCATAATAAAAGGCAAAATTCTAATATCAGTCCATGCAAAAACTTTATATCCAAAATAATATATACTGTCACCAATTGACAAATCATCAATCCATCCTGAGATAAAACTAGCTCCCCTTAATACAAAAAAATTATTCACAAGACCATAAAGAGCAAAAAACACAGGTAGTTGCAAGAGAATAGGAAAACATCCTCCGAAAGGATTCACACCTTCCTCTCTATAAAGTTTAGCCATCTCCTCATTTAATCTTTTAGGATCATTTTTAAACTTAACTTGTATTTCTTTCATTTTTGGCTGCAACTTAGAAAGCTCTGCCGTAGCTCTAAAACTTTTAAAAGTCAAAGGAAATATAAGTATTCTTACAACAATCGTCAAAAAAATTATTGAAAGACCCCAATTGGGAATAACACTATGAAAAATTTGCATTATCAATTGCATAGGTACTTGAATAAAATACAATAAACTTTTCTCTACAGACATTCCAAATTCAACATCAGATAAACCAAAGCTATTTAGCTCGCTTTTATTAAAAATATCTAAATATTTATTGTCTCTAGGACCTACATAAATATAAAAAACATCACTAGTATTTTTGTTACCCAATTTGTTTAAAATAAAAGCATTTAAAATTTTATTTTCATGCTTAAATTCAACATTCATATTTCCTTTTGAAACTAAAACTTCAAAATACTTAGTTCCAACACCAACCCATTTAGGATTTGTAACATTTAAACCATCACTGCCATATCTAAGCTTAGTATCATAATAAATAGCATGGGATAAATAATTATTATATTGAAATTTACCTCTAGAACTTAATTCTTCAATATCAGAATTTAAGACAAATTTATAAAGATCAATACCAAGATTATCATTAACATCAACATTATTTAAAAGAATTTCAAGCTTGATTAAATATTCATTGCTTTCTGCAAATGTATATTTTTTTATATACTCATAATATTTACCATCAAATTCAAAATTAGTCTTAAACTGATGTATGCGATCATCTATTTTTTCGTACAAAAATAAACTCTTACTTAATTTATCTAAGGTAATATAAAAAAGACCTTTGGTTTGTGCATATCCCTTAACTATTTCTGTTGGTTCTTTTTCTAAATTTAAATGATTTTTAAGCTTTAGAGAAATCAAATTTCCACCAAATGTTGAAAAAGTAGCACGGTATATATCTGTTTCAACACTGATGTGCTTAGAATTATCACTTAAGCTTAAATTAAAATCCTCATCAGATGAAGAATGATCAATACTAAAATCCCTATTTAAATCAAATTTAATCTCCTTATCAATCGAGGAAGAAGATTTTTGAGAAAAAAACATATCATCAATAAGCATAAAAATACCTATGAAAAATAAAGACAAAAAAACAGCGCGTAAAATTCTTTTATTTGAGTTCACACTTTCCTCTTCATAATATAAACCATCATATCCTTTAGTATTGCCTTAACCTGATAATAATTAATATTTACTCTTTTAGGATAAACCACTAAAATAAAATCAGCATGCCTATCCTTTAATAAATCAAAATATTCCCTAAAGCATTCTTTAAAGATCCTCCTAACACGATTCCTTTTAACAGCACCTTTAAAAACTCTAGGAAAAGTAACAAGTATTCTAGAGATTGCTAAGCTTGTAAAGCTATAAAATACATTCACCCCTTCTAATCTAATAAATTGACCTTCTTTAAAAAGCTCTTGAATCTCTAATTTGGATTTTATGCTAATATTTCTTTTTTTCATCAGAAACAGTTAATTTTGACCTTCCCTTAGCTCTTCTTCTGGCAAGAATAAGTCTACCACCTTGAGTTTTCATCCTAGCTCTAAATCCAAATTTCCTGTTTCTCTTAACCCGACTCGGCTGATACGTTCTCTTCAAGCAAGTCCTCCATTTAAAAACATTATCTACTCATAAGATATAAGTTAAGCAATACAATGTTATATTATCCAATTATAATTGTCAATAAAATCACCTTATTAAAACCTTTATATCTGATATTTCAAGACCTGTAGACTCCTTTATTGAGTGCATTATCTTTGCTTTATTACAAGAAATATTATATAAAATACTCGGATTCTTAACAGCAACAAATAACACCTTGCCATCTTTTAAATTTAATAATTTTACCTTATCTGAAAAATCTTTAAATATAATTTGCCAATTCTGAGACAGTACCAAGTTTGAATTCAGCTTTTCATTAACACATATATCCGTATTTAAGTAATTTTTAAGCACATCAGATGCTTTCTTAAAGCTCAAATTTTCCATTCTTCATCCTATATATTACACAATTACTATCCCTTTTAACATCATGATAATCATCTAAAAATGTAAAAAAACATTGTGAATCTTTTGGCAAAATTTCAAAAACCTTTTTCCTTTTTATACTATCCAATTCTAAAAATACATCATCGAATAACAAAATGGGTGCTATATCAAATTGTTTATTAAAAATAATAACCTGAACAAGTCTATAAATCAAAGCAAGTACCCTAATTTGCCCTGTTGATGCATGATTAGTAAAAACTCTCTTATCATTATTCAATATCTCATATAAATCCCTATGAGGACCTATTAAAGTAGTCTCACTATAAAATTCCTCTTTCTCTCTTAAAAACAAGATCTCATAAAATTCCTCTTTCTTACAACATGTGAGAGAAGGAAGATATTCAATTCGTAAATTATACGAAACGTCAAAAATCAATAGACAATAGTATTTAAAAAATTCATAAAAACGATCTACGAAATTTTTTCTCATTTCCGTTAACTCAAAAGCACAGTCAACAAAAGTTTCATTGGAAGCCCTAAGTAAATTTTTATCACCTTGTTTTAAAATCAAATTTCTCTGTTTTAAAATCTTTCTATACTTCCTAAGAGAATCCAAATAACTTAAAGAAACAAGACTCATTGCCTGATCAAAAAACCATCTCTTTTTAATTGGAGCTCCAATGATAAAATCAATATCATGGTTTGAAAAGACAATTGCTGGAATATTTAATATCAAGTCTTTCCTATCTCGTATGATGCTATTGTTAACCTTTATCTCCTTTTTGTCATTCCTGAATGATAAATTAATCTCTCCATCCTTTTCTTTAGTCTGGTAAAAACACTTCAAATAAAACTCTCTCTCACCATATCTAATAAGCTCTCTATCGGTATTAACTAAAAATGAAGATGCAAAAGCAAGACAATAGATAGCATCAAGAATATTGGTTTTACCAGAACCATTTTCCCCACAAAAATAGATATTATCAAAATCAAAATTGATAACCTGATTTTCTATATTCTTAAAATTAAAAAACTCAATCTTCTTTATCATATTGCCAATAAAAAAACAATCTTAAAACAATTTTAGTTTAATACCATGGGCATTATTAAATGAAGAAAGTTACAATTATCCTTTTCACCCAATTTTAATATACCTGTCACACTAAATTTTATCTCTAATTTTGGATTATCAAATACAGAAATAAGTTCAGTTAGATAAACGCTATTAATAGCCACCGCTTCTTCAACTCCATCATAATCATAGCTAGGACCTTGCATAAAAAATTCTCCCCTTCGTCCTGTAATCGGATCTTCTGCCATAAGTTTTAACTGATTAGTAAAAAAATTTAGAATCACTTTTTTAGACCTTTTATCCGTATAAGAATTCACTCTTGAAAGCCTATCTTTAAGAACAGCAACATCGATTAATGCTCGATGTGTATGCTCTTGAGGTATTATACTCTCATAATCAGGAAAGTTGCCACTAATCAAGCTACAAGCTATTTTGTAATTGTTAAATTCGACATAAAATTTTTTATCAGAAACCTTGAGTTTTATCACTCCTTCTCCTATCATCATCTGTTTTAAGAGATTAAACATTTTAACAGGAACGATAAAATCGATCTCCTCTTCAAAGACCAAATCCGTTTCATAAACAGACATTCTGTGTGAATTGGTAGCAACAAGTGTTAATGCAGAATTTTTATTTTTTGTAAAATAAATCCCATTGAAAACATTTTTGGATTCATCGTGTGATGCCGAGAATGAAACTTTGTTTATGATTTTTTTAAAATCTTTTTGATTGAGTTCAACCGTAAAATCGTAAATTTCGTCATTGATATCATAATTGTAATTTTCAACCTCTTCACTAGAAAAAGTGGGTTCACTTAAATGATCGTTTGTAAAATTTTCGCTATTGTTTCCCGATTCTCCAATAATGTCCAGTTTGCTTTCATCTTCTTTAAATTTTATTTTTAGTTCGTCGTATAAATTAAGCGCTTTTACGGCATCTGACAGGTTAGAAGCGTTGATTAATACTCTGAAATTTTCTGTTGAAACAATTGGTATTGTACTCTCAAAAAAAATGTTCCTGTCCGTTGCTTTTATTGTAAGATTAGAATTTTCAATCTCAAGCAATATCGCACTCCAAATATCGTTTATATTCCTATTTAAGATTATGCTTTTAGCCTTATCAATCTCTTCTGAAATTTGTTCCGTATCGCATAGTATAAATTTTTCATTCAATCTTTTACCCCCCTTTTATTATATTATTATTTCTCAACTTTTAAAAATAAAAAAATCCTTTTTATTATATTATTATCTTTTTTGAATTTCGTTATTTGATTTTGTCAATTTCTTTTTTTTTTATTTTATTATATTTAATAGTTGTATTAGTAGGAAGGTGTCGAATTGTCTAATTCTATCTATTTGTTTATGCTATAAGGAGTAATATATGTTCAATTCTTTATGTTTTTTGACGAATTCTCTGTTCAATTTGTTCAAAGATGTTCATAAATGTTTATAAATGTTCATAAATGTTTTGAATTTTGTCAATTTTTGTTTATTTTGTTCATAAGTTCTATGATTAAATTGTCAATTTCTATGTTTTTGTTTCTATCCTTATCTATCTTATTTATCGAATAAAGTACCGTTGAATGGGTTTTTCCTCCAATGATCTTACCTATTTCAATTGTCGAAAGCTCTGTAAAATTCCTCAAAAGATAGGCATAAATATGTCTTGCTTTAGTAATTTCGGGTTTTTTGCTATTACCTTCAATATCTTTATTTGTAAGTTTTAGTTCCCTTAATATAACTTTTTTTATGCTTTCTATGTTGATCTTATTGGGTGTATTTGTATTATCATTCTCGTAAGCTACTATTTCCTTGATTATTTTATCTACTATGTTTGTGTCAATTTCTATGTCTTCAAGGTCTATGTGGGCTTTTAGTTTTGTTACAGCAGCTTCAAGATCTCTTATATTTGTTGTAACTTTTTTTGCAACTAAATTGAGAATGTTTTTAGGAACTTTGATTCCATCTTCTTCTGCTTTCTTTTCTATAATTGCTACTCTTAGTTCAAAATTTGGTTTTGAGATATCGACATTTAAGCCTCTTGTAAATCTGCTCTTAAGTCTGTTTGTAAAATTTACAAGTTCTGAAGGTTGTCTGTCGCATGTAAATACCATTTGTTTATTATCTTCATAAAGAGCATTAAAAGTATGGAAAAGCTCTTCTTGTATGCCTTCTTTTTTTTGTAAGTCATGAATATCGTCTAGTAATAACATGTCTAGATGACGGTATTTTTTCTTAAATCTTTTCGTTTCATTTGTTTTTATACTTTCGACAAATTCGTTTAAAAAATTTTCGGCAGTGACGTAAAGTATTTTGAATTCTTTGTGTAATTCTTCTGTTTTATTTCCTATACCTTGAAGTAAATGTGTTTTTCCAAGTCCAACTCCGCCATAAATTAGGCATGGGTTATATTTTTTGCCAGGATTTTGTGCAATTGATAAGCTTGCATTGTATGCAAGTTTGTTGTTTGGTCCTATAATGAAGTTTTCAAATGTATATTTTTTTTTAAGAAAGGGATTTCTATATTTTGCATGAATTTCTTCTTTTATATTGTATTGTTTTGTTGTGCTTTCTATTATGTTTCTTGCATGAGTGTTGAGATCTCGGTTTTTTGTTTTTTGTAAGTCTTGTTTTGTTGCAATGTCTTTTAATGAAGTGTTTTTTGATTCTATATTGTGATTTTTGGGTTCATTTTGTAGATATATGAATTCAACATTAGTTGCATTATGTCCTTTTTCTATTAGAATTTCTTTTATTCTTTTTGAAAATCTTTTTTCTACTTGGTTTTTGTGAAAAGAATTTGGAGTAGATATCTTTATATTCTCACCAATTGCTTCTATGAAATATAGATTTTCAAACCATATATAAAATTCTTCTTCTGAGAGTTCCTTTCTTATTGCTGCTAAAATTAAGCTCCATATGTTTTTGCCTTCTTGCATATTTTATCCTCGTTGATTTTTACTTTTTTATTTTATATCTTCTTGATTATTAACATATTTATGTATAAGTATTATATAGTATAATAATGAACCGGAACATGAGCTTAACAATTTATAGGTATTGAAATTTTATTATTTTTAAGTCAAGCTAGATATGTTTCGTGATTTATATCATTTAATGGATGTTATATTGTTTTTAATGTAAAATTTGCTTATGTATATATTATGATTAATTATGTGGAAGGTTTATGAGTTATGTTGCTAGTAATATTCAAGTTTTAAAAGGTCTTGAAGCTGTTAGAAAACGACCCGGTATGTATATTGGATCTGTTTCAATTAATGGATTACATCATTTAGTTTATGAAATTGTTGATAATAGTGTTGATGAGGCTTTGGCAGGATTTTGTGATAAAATAGAAGTTGTTATAAATTCAGATAATTCTATAACAGTAAATGATAATGGTAGGGGAATTCCTATAGATATTCATGAAGAGGAAGGAATTAGTGCACTTGAACTTGTTTTAACCAAGCTACATTCTGGAGGAAAATTTAATAAGGGTACTTATAAAGTTTCTGGTGGGCTTCATGGGGTTGGAATTTCAGTCGTTAATGCTTTATCATCTTTCTTAGAAGTGGTTATTAGTAGGGAAGGAAAACTTTTTAAACAAACTTATTCAAGGGGTATTCCGACATCTGAAATTGAGGTTGTTGGAGTAAGTTATAATAGTGGTACTAAAGTTACTTTTTTGGCCGATTCTGAAATTTTTGAGACTTTAAAGTATGATTTTGATACTTTGGCTAGAAGGCTTAGAGAACTTGCATTTTTAAATGATAAGATACGGATTTCAATTGAAGATAGGAGATTAGGAGAAGAGAAGTTTTTGGAATTTTACTTTGAGGGCGGCATAAAAGCTTTTGTAGATTATATAACTAATAATAACAAGAATATTCAGAGTAATCCTTATTTTATTGAGGGAACTTGTGATGATGTTATTGTTAGTGTTGGGCTTAAATGGACTGAAGGGTATTCTGATAATACTTTATCTTTTGTAAATAATATTAATACTAAAGAGGGAGGAACTCATGTTGCTGGCTTTAAGAGTGGGCTTTTAAAGGCAATGAATGAGGCTTTTAGAGAGTCGAAGATAAGCAAAAAAGATGTTCCAAATCTTACATTAGATGATTTTAAAGAAGGTTTAACGGCCGTAATTTCTATTAAAGTGCCAGAACCTCAATTTGAGGGACAGACTAAAGGGAAATTGGGGAATTCTTATATAAAAAAAATTGTTGAAACTATTGTACATGATGGACTTTTAAAGGTTATTAATGAAAATCTTGCAGAAATGGATGTTATCCTTGATAAAGCAGTTAGAGCTGCTCGTGCTCGTGAGGCTGCAAGAAAAGCAAGGGAATCTGAGCGAAAAAAAAGTGCATTTGAAAGTTTGGCATTGCCTGGCAAATTGGCAGATTGTGCATCTAAAAATCCAGCTGATAGGGAAATTTATATTGTTGAGGGTGATTCTGCGGGAGGAAGTGCAAAAATGGGAAGAGATAGATTTACTCAAGCTATCTTGCCATTGTGGGGTAAAATGCTTAATGTTGAAAAGACACGAGAAGATAAGGTTATTACAAATGATAAGCTTATTCCAATAATTGCATCTCTTGGAGCTGGTGTTGGTAAAACTTTTTATATTGAAAAACTTCGCTATCATAAAATTATTATTATGGCTGATGCTGATGTTGATGGATCTCATATTAGAACATTGCTTCTTACGTTTTTCTTTCGTTATATGAGAAAGTTAATTGAGAATGGACATGTATATATAGCTATGCCACCTCTTTACAAGGTTAAACATGAGAATAGGGTGCATTATTTTTATAATGATTTAGAAAAGGAAGCTTTTTTGGGATCTATTGAAGCTGGAAAAAGGGATAAAGTGAGTTTGCAAAGATATAAAGGACTTGGAGAGATGAATCCTACACAACTTTGGGAAACTACTATGAATCCTGCTACTAGAAAAATGAAATTAATAGAGATAGATGATGCTATACAAGCTGAAAAGATTTTTGTTACTCTTATGGGAGATGATGTTGAGCCTAGAAGAGAATTTATTGAACAGAATGCCCTTGATGTGGCAAATCTAGATGTGTGATTGGAGCACTAATGGCAATTGAAGAAAATAAAGAGCAAGTATTAAATATTAAAATAGAAGATGAGGTTAAGACCTCGTATTTAAATTATGCAATGTCTGTTATCGTTTCAAGAGCCCTTCCTGATGTAAGGGATGGCCTTAAACCTGTTCATAGAAGAATTTTGTATTCAATGCATGAAATGGGGCTTAAGTCTGATAAGGCATTTAAGAAGGCTGGACGGATTGTTGGAGATGTTCTTGGTAAGTATCATCCTCATGGTGATCAATCAATTTATGAGGCGCTTGTAAGGCTTGCACAAGATTTTTCTTTAAGATATCCTATAGTTAGTGGGCAGGGGAATTTTGGTTCTATTGATGGTGATCCTCCTGCTGCTATGAGGTATACTGAAGCTCGAATGGCAAAAATAGCTGAAGAGCTTGTTGTAGATATAGATAAACAGACTGTTAATTTTAAACCTAATTATGATGATTCTTTGCTTGAGCCTGAAGTTTTACCGGCTGCTTTTCCATTTCTTTTAGTCAATGGTTCTAGTGGTATTGCTGTTGGAATGGCTACGAATATGGCTCCACATAATTTGAGAGAAATTTGTGATGCCATAGTTTATATGTTAGATCATGATGATGTTTCTGTTTATGATTTAATTAAAATAGTTAAGGGTCCAGATTTTCCTACTTATGCTGAGATTGTGTACAATGAGAGTTTGGTTAAAGCTTATACTACGGGAAAGGGTGGCGTTGTTATTAGAGCACGGTATCATATTGAAGAGAAGTTAGAAGATAATATTTCTATTATAATTACACAAATACCTTATGCTGTTAATAAATCTTCTTTACTTATGAAGATTGCATTGTTAGTAAAAGAAGAAAAATTGGAAGGTGTATCTGATATAAGGGATGAGTCGGATCGTGAAGGTATTAGAATTGTTCTTGAAATTAAAAAAGGCTTTGATCCTCATGTTGTGATGAATTTGCTTTATGAATATACCGAACTTAGAAGGAATTTTAGTATAAATAATTTGGCTCTTGTTAATGGTATTCCTAAACAATTAAATTTAAAAGAGCTTATATCTGAATTTATTGCACATAGAAAGGATATTCTTAGAAGGCGCGTGGAGTTTGACTTAAAGAGAGCTAAAGAAAAGGCCCATATACTTGAAGGATTGAATGTTGCATTAAAGAATATTGATAGAGTAATAGAAATAATAAGAGTTTCCAGGATTGCAAAAGACGCTAAAGAATGTATTATGAGAGAATTTAATTTGTCAGAAATACAGTCTAATTCTATACTGGATATGAAGTTACATAAGTTGACAACTCTTGAGATAGAAAAAATTGAAGAAGATTTTAAAGTTGTATTGGCTTTAATAAAAGATTATGAGGATATTTTAATAAGTCCGTTAAGAATTGTTACTATTATAAGAGACGAGATGATTAATTTAAGTTTAAAATTTGGCGATGATCGCCGGACAAAAATAATTTATGATGAGGAGGTTTTAAAAACTAGTATGTCAGATTTAATGCAGAGGGAAAATGTTGTTGTTATTCTTACAAAGCAGGGTTTAATTAAAAGAGTCTTACAAGATGAATATAAACTTCAAGGTATAGGTGGTAAGGGCGTTAGTTCTTTTGATTTGCAAGATAGAGATCAAGTTAGTGTTGCTTTATGTGTAAATACGCATGACTTTTTATTTATGATTTCAAATGAAGGAAAGCTTTATGTAATTAATGTTTATGGAATTAAAGATTCTTCTAGAACTTCAAAAGGACAAAATATTCGTGAGCTTGTTAATTTGGGAGAAAAAGAAGAAATATTAGCTATTAAAAATTGCAGTGAATTATCTGTTGATAATTATTTATTAATAACAACTGCAAATGGAAAAATAGCACGTATTGGGACTGAAGGATTGAAAACAGTTAAATCAAGAGGCGTTATTGTGATGAAACTTGATGAAAAAGATTTTGTTACAAGTGCTGAGATTGTATCTGGAGATGATAAAATTATTTGTATTTCTAGGAAAGGTAATGCTTTTGCGTTTAATTCAAATGATATTAGGCTGACACATAGGGGAACTCAGGGTGTGTTTGGCATGAAAGTGAGAGAGGGTGATACGTTTATTAAGGCTTTAACCGTAAAACAAGGATCTCATCTTTTAATTGTGTCTGAGAATGGATATGGAAAACTATTAGATATATCTAAAGTAACTGGTCTTAAGAGGGGTTCTACTGGTTATACTTGCTATAAAAAATCTGATGAGAAGGCCGGTGAAGTTGTTGATGCTATTTCAGTTACTAAAACTGATGAAGTATTGCTTATAAGTAAGAACTCAAAAGTGTTACGAACATTGGTTGATAAAATATCTGAACAAGGTAAGGATGCCAGAGGAATGCAGGTGTTATCTCTTGATGGGGATAAGTTGGTAACTGTTTCCACATTTATTAAATGATAAGTGAGTATTGTTTATATTATTAGGATGTTCCACGTAGAACATTCTTTTTTTTTGTGGTTGTGATTTTAGTTGTAATTATCATTGAAATTGTCATAGAATAATTTTATAAGTTTTGTATTATTAGGATGTT
>NZ_AYOT01000147.1 GCF_000500045.1 Borrelia persica No12
ATGCTGTGTCATAGTAAATAGATTGTTAATTAGCTCAAAAAATCGTTATCAATTTTCAATCTCTAATAATGATTTTTAGTAAATTTATCTATATTAGTGTTACTAAGTAGGAATATTGAATTTTCTTTAAACTATTTTTTATTCTTGATTTTTGAATATAATTAATATATAATATTAATACAATATTGATTAATTTTAATAATTAATAATATTGTTTAAAAGATAATAATCTTATTAGCCAATATTTGCGGTTTGTATGTATGGTATATGAGAATTATTTTGAAAAATAAAGTTTTTTTATAAGTTTTTCATTGATTATCTATAGTTATAAATATCTAAGAGAAGAGGTAAGTTCAATATAGTTTGTTTTAGAAAAAATAGATATTATTATTTTATATTTATGTTTAGGTCTAAAGATTATATAAATGAAACTAAATTTATACACTAAAAATAATTAAGGCAAGTACTGTTATTTTTAGTAGTGCCATTTAAATGATATATAAATATCTTGCATTGTTTTTAATTTTAAAAGGAGATATTAAAATATGAAGTTAATATATTATAGTTTAATACTATTAATAATAGTATCAATAGTATTATTAAGTTGTAAAACTCAAAATTCTCCTCCTGTAGGTGTGCATTCAGGTGGTGTTTTCCCAGAAAGAATAATGGGTGAGGAGGTTAAATCAATTGATGAATTGCTTGATACATTTAATCTATCTGAAGATCAGAGGGAGGCAGCTGAATATTTAAGAAAGGCATTGGTTGATGATGCTAAAACATATAGTAATAATACATTTCATGATTTCTTGTCTCAATTAGGTGCTGATCAAGTTAAAGAAATGATGGACAATATTTCTGAACATCGAAGTTTTATGAGTGAATCACAGGCATCTATTGATGGTATTCAAGATCCAAATGTAAAAGATAACTTGCAGGATAGATTATTGAGAGCGATAGAAGAATACTTAAGATTATTGAAAGATTATTATAGCGATATCAGTGTTAGTGTTCAAGAGAGATATGCTAGGCTTTCAGATCCTAGTAATGGTGCTAATTTACAGAGTATTAGTAATGATGCAGAAGCAGCAGAATTAATTCATGAGTTACACAATATAGCTAGTTCAGATGAAATTAACAGAATATTTAACGCTCATAATGCTCCTGAACCTGGTGATATGTATGGTATGCAGAAAGTATTTAAAGCATTTACGGGTGTTATTGATTATTTGTCAAGTGATGAAAGTCGTGTTAAACGAAGAGGTTTAATTTACTTAGCTTTTGATTATAAACATGAAGATCTTAAATTCGTTGGCGAAATTTTGTCTAAGTATGTTATTTTTAGTGAGGATGATGAAGATGTTTTGTATTATGGATTGAGGATAGAGCATTTAAAACGTGTTTTTGAAATATTAGAAAGATTTTCTCAATTATATTACTTAAGCTCATTTAAAAATCTCAAAGATAAAGAAGCTAATCTTGATAAGTTAGAGCTTGAGGATCTAAGTACACTAAAACAACAATTTGTTTTACTTGAAATCGAAAAGCAGAAATTAGTAGCAATAAAAAATCAAATAATAACAGATGGTTATGAGGCGACACTGAATAGTGTAGTAAAGGAAGTAGAGAAAGCTAATAATGCTATTATTGCTATCTTAAATAAGATATAAATATTTATTGGATTTTAAAGAAATATTAGAACAATTATTTATTGATTATATGAAGTGTATGTATAAATTTTTTTATAAAAAGGAGTAATATGTGATAAGAAAGAATGTATTGTTATGTTTATGTATTGCAGTTTTGATGTCTTGTGCTCAGGAGCCTATAAGGCCGTCACAAGATGATGATGGTGGTTTTCAGCCAAGCAGTGATGCAGGTTTATTAGAAAGTGTTATAGGTGCTATGCCAATAGTCTCCGGATTATCAGAGGTAATTTCAAGTGTTTATGATAGATATGAATTAAGAAAGAAGTTTGTTAGTGACATTAATGATAATAGTTTGATAAACATACTTGATACAATCGATTTCGATGTAGGTGATCGTAGATTTTTAAGATCTATAAAGAAGATTAGATTACGACATGGGATTTTGCTGGAGGATTTTTTATTAGGAATTGAAGATAATCCGAGTCCTTTTTTAGTAACCAAGTATCCTGTAGTGAAAGATTTAAATAGAAAGGATTTGCATATGATAGCAAATTCATATGTAAAAGAGTTAAAAATAATGCAAGTTGAGGATTCTATTAAAGCAAATCGTGTTTTTTTTATGAATAGACTTGTTGGTAGAGTAAACCAAGCAAGAAGAATGATTGCAGATGAAGAAAGAAAGTGTCTGGAATTATTGGAGGATCAGTATCCTGATAGGAAATTGTTTCTTAGATTTTTACTTGCAAATTGCGTAATAAGAGATCAAATAACAGAGGATGATATAAGAAATGATAAACTAGACTATATTTTTCATACTTTAGGGTTTCATAATCTTGATTATCATACTGTCTCTGTATTAAAGCAAATTTTTGAGTGTATTGAATTATCTAAGGATAAAAGATATGAAAAGTTAAATGAGAATTTTCTTTTGTCTTCATACAAGATTACCTATATGTTAAGAGAAGCTTTAGATGAGATTATGGATGAAAGATTGATGTTTTTACAAGAGGATGATAACGCTGAGGCAGCTGTAGCAAAGATTGGTGCTATAGATTCATTGTTAAAGCAGATGATAAATGAAAGAAATCGAATGCCAAGCCATGCGATTGCAAGATGTTTAGAAGACCTGGCAGGTATGTTTGAAGAGAGACATCCATTAGTTGGGTATGCATTTGTGAATTTTATGGGTTATTTTATGCAGACGTCTGATAATATGCGAAAACTATTATTTGATATTAAAGACTTGCTTGAGCCTGAATATGAGGAAATGTGAAGAAGAAATTTTTAAATTAAAGGGTTGAATAGCCCTTTTTTAATGGAGTTTGTTCTAAAGAGCAGGTTATAAAAAGATTATTTTACAAAAATATGAACAAGAGACTAAGGCTAATGATGTAAGTAAACTCTTGGAAGATTCTCGACAAATGGTACTTAGTATTATGAGAAGTTTATATAAAATTGTTATTAGAATTGGAAAAGAATTCAAGAAGTAAAAAGCTTTTTTAGAAGAGTTTGTGTATAAAAATAAAAAATATATTAATGATTAATGAAATAGAATAGGTGATTACGTTAGTAGTAGT
>NZ_AYOT01000148.1 GCF_000500045.1 Borrelia persica No12
TCTCACAAAGAATAAGAGAAGCGTTTCCTCTCATAACTTTTTTTAGTATTGATTTTTTATTGATAATTATTTACTGCTGTCCACTACAATGACATCGCCAAAAGAAATCAAAACACTGTTATTTATTCTTTTAGTCATTGTGAGCAGATAATTACCTTATCTTCATAACATAAACAAAATATAAAAAAGGAAAACAACTCCTTAATAGAAAGAGAAGTTTTTCCTTAAATCACTTAAATCAAAAAGAAAACACCTTCCCTATTTACCTAACTAAACCAGAGAAGTGTTTCCTTAAAATTACTTCTTATCTCACTGATTTACTAATTTTTATCTATAATATTTTTATTATTGCCCACTAGCGGCAGCTTCTACTGCCTGCTCTTCTCGCTTAATTGTCACAAGTGTTTCATTTATCTTCTTTAAACCACTATCAACAACAGTATTTCTTATTGCTATTGCTATTATTAATGTCTTATTCATTGCACCAGCAACCACACCATTCACTGCATACTCATTACCGACAGTAAGTTGATCAGTCTCAGTCTTAGCATTTTTAATCTTATCTATCATTGTTCATGGATCTACTTTAGATACCTAAGCAGCTAGTTTATCAACAGTGCCAGCAATAATAGCAATAATCATTAAAGGAGTAAGTGGGGGGTTGATAAATTAATTGGCTATTTAACTCAATTGGCTGCTGTCACTGATGATAGTTATGATATTGGTGATACTGCTAGTGCTGCTACTACAGTAGCTTTTGATAAGATTGGAGTCGACTCTATAATTTCAGAATTTAAACATTATAGAAATGCAAAAAAATCTGGAATAGAAATCAAGCTTGGAAATCCTCGAAATGTGGTGGCTAATGCAAATAGACCTAAGATGAAGTACAAAAAATAGATCCATGGACAATTAGCGATTCGCCTGCTACCGATACATATTTCACTTAACATCATAAGAGAGCCCCTTAACGCTCTCTTATCTTATTTATTTACACAAGTATCATGACCCAACACTAAATATATCTACTTAATCTACCTATTCATTTCCTAATTATGAAATTCATCATTATTTTTTAGATTCTGATGTGTTACTATCAGAACTTACAGGAGTATCATTTGTATCAACTTTCATCGCGTCTTTAACAGTTTTAAGTCCCATGTCAATTGTTTTCCTTACTGCTACAGTTAACGTATCTAATGCTTTAGTAACTGCACTCACTGCTGCTCCTTTAACCACAGGAGCATACTCAGCAGCCTCAGCACTAGGCCCAGCAAACTTACCGCCTTTAGACATAGCTCTTAATGCCATTCCTCCTGCTATAACTGCATCTTTCTTACCATTACCAGAATTACCATTGGCCTCATTGTGTTTAGCCAGAGTAAAAGTATCATCAGACTTAATAATAGCTTGTAAGATATCAGCACCGGTTATGGCTCCAACTGCCTTTGCAGCATCAGCAGCTGATTTCTTTGCAACATCAGCGGCTCCAGCATTATTATTAGCAAATAGCATACCCGCAGCATTATTATCACGATCACTAAGATCAGTAGCCTTTTTAGCATCCCCAGCAGCAGCATTCCCTTCTTTAAGTACCACTGCTACTATAACTTTAATTCCTTTTAATAAACTCTCAACATCACCAACAGTACCACCATTATTTTGAGCAGCAACATTTCCAATTAAGTCATTCCCATCAGTACCAATTGCCTCACTAGCAATCTTTGCTCCCTCTATTATCTTATCAAGAGTCTCACTAACTAATTTCTTTACTGCACTCTCTACTCCCGCCGCATTCGGATTCCCTTCTCTCTTCATATCAACAACAATCTTCTCAAGCTTATCCTTTGTCCCTTGCACAGTATCCTGAACTTTCTTAAAATATTTCCCCACATCAGATTTCTTACTCTCCAAATTAAACCCTAACACACTCCCAACAATATCGCCAAAAGAAGTAAAAACACCAATAAAATCATTTCCCAAACTAACTAAAGACTGTAAAAACTCATTCTTCTTCTCTAGCTCAGCTACTCCATTATTACATCCCATAATTCCCAAAATCATCATAATAAGCAAACTTCTCTTGATCACTCCTCTCATCTTCCTGCTACCCCCTCTCTTATAGTAATTATCGTTTATCTCTCTAATATCTCTCATCATAATTTTCCCTCCTTAATCAACTCTTTAATTCCCCCCCAATCTTTAAATTCACAATTTAAAGCTCCCTTCTCTTCCCTTTCCTCACCAAGAGCTCATCTAAATAAGACCTCCTTATTAATCTCATCTAAATAAGCTCTCCTTACTCCTAAAAAAAGTTACTCAGAATACATACTTCCTTCTCTTCTTTTTAACTTCTCTTCTTTTTCTTCTCTTATCATTCCTTCCTTCTCTTATCATTCCTTCCTTCTCTTATCATTCCTTCCTTCTCTTATCATTCCTTCCTTCTCTTTTTATAAGTTCCCTTCTCTCTTTTATTGAGTCTCTTTTATCTTTTTTATTGAGTCTCTTCTTCTCTTTTCTATAACTTTACTCCAACAGAAAAAACACAATAAAAATGAATAAATAAAAAATGAATGCAATGCACACATGATAAGCTAATGCTTAATAAAAAAATAAAGAAAATATATTAAATCAATTAATTTAAAAAGAAAACATCTCCTCTGTTTTCATAACACAAAACAAAAGAAATGTTTCACTTAAATAACCCTTTCTTTAATATTTATTTCTTATCGATAATTACTTATTGTTATCCACTAGATACTGCTTTTACACGATTGATTAGCAAGAACATTATTTATTGTTTTTAATCCAATATCAAAAGTATTTCTTATTGCTATTATTAAAGTACTTAGTGTCTTATTTACTGCACTCGCAACTGCACCATTTATTGCATGAGAATATTTATTATCACCATTCTTAGCCGCAAATTTACCATCCTTAGCCATTGCTCTCAATGCTATTCCTGCTACTATTACCGCATCTACCTTTGCTTGATCAAGAGTTTAGTACCAGAGTCCTTCTTAGCAACCGCAATCTCTGCTGCATTAGTTACTGTATTAATATCTTTACTAATGCCAGCATCTCCTGACTTTGATATAGCTTGCAAAATGTCAGCACCACTTACTGCTCCTATTGATGCACTTGCTGCAGCAACTTATTGTTCTGTCATATCATTCTGTGTAGCAAGCAAATTACCAACTGATTTCTTCTCTGTATCACCAGTTTCAGTAGCATCTGCTTTACCTTCTTTCAACACCGCATCAACTATTTCTCTAATTCCTTGAATAAGTACATTTACGCTTGCAGAATCTGCAGATATAGCCCGTCTTCATTTTGCTTAGCATTTCCTATTGCATCACCACCACTAGCACCCCCCAGCCGCTATTTTTGCTCCCTCTTCAATCTTTTCTATAGTTGCGATAAATTCGTTAATCTTTTCTTTTAACTTTGGATAATTGCCATTCTGTTCTAAAATCTCGTTTAATTTTGCTTTCGTTGTTTTCATAGTAGTTTCAATTTTAGTAAAATACTGTCCTATCTCCGATTT
>NZ_AYOT01000149.1 GCF_000500045.1 Borrelia persica No12
TTTTTTTATCTACTTTATCAGTTTTAGCTTGGGTTTTATTATCCAAGATAGATTGTGCCTTGTTAATTAGATCATCAGATTTTTCTTTTGTATCTTTTGCAAATGCTTCCTTTATTGGACAACTATATAGCAATAGAGTGTATAAAACAATGAGTGGATTTAGTTATTGTTTTATTTTTACCATTTTGTACTTTTCAGTTTGCTTATCGCAGTATTAATTTTATTAATAGTATTTTCAAGGTCAAACCATGCCTTATTTAAATTGGTCTTCCATTGAATTGGATGGTAAATTTGCTGATTATAAGGGTGATGATAATACCAAACATAGTAATTATGTTGAAAAAGTCAAAGAAGCTGCAGTTAAATCCGTTAACAAGGTGTTAGGTGTTCTTGACGTAATTATTATGCAAATATTACAAATTAAACTTAGTAAAATAAAAAATAAGATTAAGTAAATAAGATACTTAAAATTAAATTTTTATGTTTTAAAGCTAAAAGATGATTTGGGAAGTGCTTATATAAATTATGACTATCAGTCTTGCCACCAGGTAATTTACCATTTTTAGCTATAGCTTTTACGCTATACCTCCTGTTATGACTGCATCTCTAGCATTAGAGACATCATCAGTATTTATAAATCTTTCGATAAGCTATGCATTCAGCCAATCCAATTTCTCATTAATAAATGAAGTACTTTCAGTTCATATTTCGTCAATCTTCATAAAGGGAGAATTGTTTTTCTTTTTGGCGTTTTAGTATTTCTTATTAAACATTTCTCATTTGTTTTTTTAGCAAGTTAATTTCAATTTATATATTATTCGTTCGTTTTTATTGTGTTTTTTCTGTTGGAGCAATGTTGTTAGAAAGAGAAATAGAGACTCTTTAAAGAAGGAAAGGGAAGTTAAAAAGAATAGAAGAGATAAGGATGAAGACCGAGTAACTTTTTTTAGAAGTTAGGAGAGCTTAATGAGATGAGCTTAGTGAGAGATTAAAGAAAGAAAAGAGAAGGGAGCTTTAAATTATTGCGGATTTAAAGATTGGGGGGGATTAAAGAGTTGATTAAGGAGGGAAAAAGTAAGATGAGAGGAATTAGAGAAATAAACGTTAATTATTATAAGAGAGGGGGTAGTGGGAAGATGAGAGGGGTGATAAAGAGAAGTTTGCTTATTATTATGATTTTGGGAATTATGGGATGTGGACAACAAGTAGAACAACCAGGGAAACAGAATGGCGCTGGGAGTGGATTAAGTGGTGCAATGATGGAAGTTGGGAGGAGTGCTGAGAATGCTTTTTATGCTTTTTTGGAGTTAGTTTCGGATGTTTTGGGTTTTACTGCTAAATCGACTACGAAGAAGAATGATGTAGGATTATATTTTGGCAATCTAGGTGCTCAGCTTGGAAACGCATCAAAAGAGTTAGAAGAATTATCAAAAAAAGCAGGAACAGGTGGTGATAAAAGTGATTCATTAAAAAATATCATTAAAGAAGCAGTTGAGGCAGCTAACGAAGTTCTGGGGACATTAAAAAGGCATTTAGAATTGTTAGGGCAAGTAGGTGATGATAAAGTGGTAGGTGATGCTGCAAGTGGTGGTGCTAATGCGGGAGTAGCAGCAGCTGAGACTGAATTAAAGAAAGCATATAATGCATTGAAAGAGATAGTCAAAGCATCAAAATATGCAGGTGTTAAAGAATTAGAGTCAGGAGCTACAACATTACAAGCATCTGGAGGGGTAGATAATAAGGATGGAGCTAAGATATTAGCTACAAATAGTACTGGTGGTAATCCAGGAGCAACAGATGCAAGTAAAGCTACAGGAATATTAGCAACTGTAAGTGGTGAGGAGATGCTTGCATCAATAGTTAAATCACAAGAAGGTGATAAAGCACTTTCAAATAATGCGGATGCGAATACAAGTGCAATTTCTTTTGCAAGAGGAGGTCAAGCAGATCATTTAGCACATACTAAAGACTCTAAGGCAGCAGCAGTAGCAGGAGGTATAGTGCTACGTTCATTGTTGAAGACAAGTAAACTAGCATCAGGAGCAGCAGATAATGCTACAGGCGGTGGTAAAGAAGTACAAGGAATAGGAGTTGCTGCAGCAAATAAGCTATTGGTAGCAGTAGAAGATATAATTAAAAAGACGGTAAAGAATGTTCTTGAGAAAGCAAAGGGAAAAATAGATGAAGCAAGATCAGGGAAGGGAATAGCAAATTCAGGAAAAAAGGAATAATAAAGTAAAGATATTTAGATTAGATTATTTATTAATGAGAGTAGAAGGCAATTTTGTAGATATATCTAGGTTGCCTTCTTTTAAAGAGCAATGAGGAAAATCCGGAATTTACTCAGACATCATAAGTTAAAAGAAATTAGCTTGTAAATTGCTAAGTCAAAATTAGTGGCTTGGCACCTGCACCGTTGGAATGATGAGCACTTACTGCTTGCTATCTTTGCCCCCCCACCATTATTTGACTGAGAACATCAAGCAATTTCGTATAATGGTAGAAGGAGAAAAAGATAGTGTATTAAAGAAGGTAATTAGAGGAGCAATTGATACAGCTAGGAAGACATTAGAAGTATTAAAGGATATTTAGATTTTTTAAAGGATATAGGTGATGCTAACAAGGTAGTTGAGGTAGCAAGCAATCAACAAGGAGTAGTCTAGTTTAGACTATAATGAGGAAGCTATTTTGACTTAATTAGTATACTTGGTAAATTATTAGCAGGTCCTATAGGTGAAGCCATGCCGTATAGGAATGTTAGAGTATCTTGTGTGCTTTATTTGTTAACAATTTTAAGAGATATTGAGCTTGTAACTAGAAAATTTATGTATGGTTATGGTGGTTATGTTAGTAGTTCCAATTTGGGAAATGTGCATAAGCTCATTGTATTATTTGATATGACAAATAAGGATAATAATATGTTTAAATTTCAGCTTGGTACTATTAGATCCAAGTTAGATATGTTCATTAAAAAACTTGATATGTTAGTTGGACGTATTATAAAAAAAATGAGTAGAATAAACAAGTAAAAGCATCTTGATCAAATTGTTAAGTTAATAAGTGAGATGAAAATTTGGGATACTAGACAAATCTTTCAAAGAATTTATTCTGATAAGCCTCGAAGTTTGTTTTCTTTACGTTCTGCTATTAAAAAGAAGACAGCAAATTTAAAGCAGCAGTAGCAGGAGGGAACTTTGATGAACAAAGAAAGATGCAGTAATAGCAGTAGGAATAGCGTTGAGAGGGATGGGGGAAAGATGGTAAATTTGTAGCTAAGATTGGTGAAAAGAAATCGGCTCATTAATGCAATCAATGGAGCAGTAGCAAGTGCAGAGAAGTACTCTTGTAATAGCAGTTAAGAATACAGTAGATAGAGGATTAAAAGAGATAAATGAGGTATTGGCTAAGGTTAAAGAAGAAGATAGCTCTTTAGAGGTTGCTTAGTGTCTAAGAAAGACAAAGAGAAGTGTTTCCTTTAAATATTTAGTATTAATTTCTTATAGATAATTATTTATTTTTTCTACTAGTGGATTTCTCTGCAGTACTAAGGGAGATGTTTTCTTGTAAAATTTCATTGATTTAATATATTTTTTATATTGTTTATTAAGCATTCATTTATCATGTGTGAATATTCATTTATGCATTTTTATTTCGTTTTTTCTGTTGGAGTAAAGTTGATAGAAAAGAGAAGAAGAGACTCAATAAAAAAGATAAAAGAGACTCAATAAAAGAGAGAAGGGAACTTATAAAAAGAGAAGAAAGGAATGATAAAAGAAGAAAGGGAAGATAAAAGAAGGAAGGAAAGGGAAGTTAAAAAGAAGAGAAGAGATAAGGATGTAGACCGAGTAACTTTTTTTAGAAGTTAGGAGAGATTAGTGAGAAGAGCTTATTTAGATGAGCTAGAGAGGAAAGGGAAGAGAAGGGAGCTTTAAATAAGAGGATTTAAAGATTGGGGGGAATAAAGAGTTGATTAAGGAGGGAAAATTATGATGAGAGGAATTAGAGAAATAAACGTTAATTATTATAAGAGAGGGGGTAGTGGGAAAATGAAGACGATTATCAAGAGAAGTTTGATTATTATGATGATTTTGGGAATTATGGGATGTGGACAACAAGTAGAACAACCAGGGAAACAGAATGGCGCTGGGAGTGGATTAAGTGGTGCAATGATGGAAGTTGGGAGGAGTGCAGAGAATGCTTTTTATGCTTTTTTGGAGTTAGTTTCGGATGTATTGGGTTTTACTGCTAAATCAACTACGAAAAAGAATGATGTAGGAGTATATTTTAACAGCTTAGGTTCTAGACTTGGAGAAGCATCAAAAGAGTTAGAAGAAGTAGCAAAAAAATCAGAAACAGATGGTGACAAAAGCGATTCATCGAAAAATTTAATTAAAGAAGCAGTTGAAGTAGCTAAGATTATTTTAAGCACATTAAAGGGTCATTTAGAATCTTTAGGGAAGGTAGGTGATGGTGATGCGAATGTTGCTGCTGGTTCGGGAACAACTGTAAACGAGGAGTCACTCAAAAAGTCTCTTAATGCATTGCAAGAAATAGTAAAAACAGCAACAAATATAGGTGTTAAAGCATTAGAAGTAGGGTCTAAAACATTAAAAGTAAATAATGCAGATAATAAGGATGGAGCTAAGATATTAGCCACAAGTGGTGCTAATCCAGGAGTTCAAGATGCAGGTAAAGCCTCAGCAATACTGGCAAGTGTAAGTGGAGAAGAAATGCTAGACTCAATAGTTAAATCACAAGACAGTGATGTAGCATTAGCAGCAGCTGCAGATGTAAATACAACTGCGGTGTCATTTGCGAAAGGAGGATCAAGTGAGAACCTATCAAATGCTGATACCCCGAAAGCGGCAGGCAGTATCAGGAGGGATAGCATTACGTTCATTGGTTAATGCAGGTAAATTAGCATCAGGAGCAGCATCTGGTAATGCAGGAGGGAAAGAAGAAGTGCAAGGAGTAGGAGTAACAGCCGTAAATAAGTTATTGGGAGCAGTAGAAGATATAATTAAAAAGACAGTAAAGGAAACACTTAGAAAAGCAAAAGAAAAAATAGATAAAGCAAGATCTCCAAAAGCAGTAAGTCAGTAATAAGAGAGATAGTTAGATTAGATTATTTATGAATGAGAGTAGAAGGCAAGCTTAGAGATAATTCTATTTTGCCTTCTATTTTTTTATTTTTTTATTAGATTCAAAATAAAAGAATAAGAAGTTAAATATAAGGTGCATTTGGTGCTGTGGGTGGAGAAATAGCATTGCGATCATTAGTTAATGGAGGCAAATTAGCTGCACATGATAATAACGATGACAAAGCAGTGCAATCAGCAGGAATAAGTGCAGTCAACAAATTGTTAGGAGCAATGGAGGATATAATTAAAAAGACAGTAAAGAATGTTCTTGAGAAAGTAAAGCAAGAGGTAGATAAAGCAAGAACTTCGAAACCAGCGTTTTCAGAGTCAAGTCAGTATAGTGTAGATTCTTACTTAAAGAAATCATTTAAAGGAAACACTTCTCTTGTTCTTTATGAAGAAACAGAGAAGATGTTTTCTTTTTAATTTAAGTAATTTGATATATTACTTTTATATTTTTATTAAGCATTCATTTATCATTTATCCATTTAGGAAGTTAATTTCAATTAATATATCTATTTATTCCATTTTTGCTGTTGAAGTGATATTTAGGAAGGAAAAGGAAGAGAAAGGAGAGAAAGAGATGAAAGGAAAAAGGGAAATAAAAGGAATAAAGAGAAGTTTTGTGATGATGCTGATAGTAGTGATGATGGGATGTAATAATGGGATGAGTCCAAGAGAGGAGTTTTTGACTTCTATAGCTAATTTAGGGAAAGGATTTTTAGATGTTTTTGTAACTTTTGGCGATATGATAAGTGGGACATTGGGGATAAAGGCAGATACAAAGAAGAGTGAAATAGGTAAGTATTTTAGTGATATTGAAACTACAATGAAAGCAACAAAAACTAAATTAAACGAAATTTTAGAGAAGAATGGGAGTTATGCAAAGGTAAAGGAAGAGGTGTTAAAATTTATTGTGAGAAATTAACCAAGATGGAAGTAGGAGCAAAGAAAGCTGCTTTGGGTGCTACTGATACTGCATTAATTGGTCAGGTAGTAAAATCTGCTGTTGCTGGAATTGATGGACCTGATGCAGTAAGTATAAAGAATTTGGTTGAGGGAATCAGAGGGATAGTTGATTTGGTTATTACAGAAGGAAATGGACAAGCAGATAGAACTAATCCTGTTGAAGATGACAAGAAGAATATTGGGAAGTTATTTGGTGCTAAGAATGAGAATGATAAGGGTGCTGAAGATAAACATGTAGCAGCAGCAAGTGCATCAATAGGAGCAGTAAGTGGAGCAGATATATTAAAAGTTATTGCAGCAGCTAATGCAGATGCTAAGAGAGATGGTAAGGTTAATGAGGCTGAGGATGCGGCTGCTTTGGCTTTAGCTAAGGGTACTAATACTGATAATGATGATCAAATTAAAGATTCAGCAAGGAAAGATGCAATTATTGCAGCAGGAATAGCCTTGAGAGCAATGGCAAAAGATGGTAAATTTGTTGTAAAGGACACTGCTGATAAGAAGACTGAAGCTGTTGCAGCTAAAGGTGTAGCATCAAGTGCAGTAAACAAGACACTCAGCACTCTAATTATAGGAATAAGAGACACAGTTGATAGTGGTTTAAAAAAGATAAATGAAGTATTAGCTACAATTAAGCAAGAAGATAAGGAAGCAGAGAGTTTAGCTAGTGGACAATAATAAGTAATTGTCAATAAAAATCAGTAAGATAAAAAAGTAATTAAAGGAAACACTTCTCTTTGTCTTTTTGAGACATACAGGGAGATGTTTTCTTGTTAGATTTCATTGATTTAATATATTTCTTTTATATTTTTTATTAAGCATTCATTTATCATGTGTGCATTTCATTAGTTTTTCATTTGTTCATTTTTTTATTTCATTTTTATTCTTGGAGTAATGTTTGTGAGAGAAGAAAGAATGCTTTGAATGAGGAAAGAGAGAAGTCTTTAAATTAGAAGGGAATCTTTAAATTAGAGAATTTATTTAAAGGATAGAAGAAATTAAAGGAATAAAAGAGGAAATAGGAATTAGAGGAATAAGAGAGAAAGAAGGAAAAAGCGGTAAGATGAGAGGAATGAGAAGAATTAGAAGGATGATGATGAGTGTGATGGTGATGATGGGCTGTAATAGTGGAACTGTGGCTGGTGATGAGAATTAACAGAGTAAATTTTTAAAATCAATTGCTAATTTAGGGAAAGGGTTTTTAGATGTTTTTGTTACTTTGGGTTATATGGTGTTTTATGCGTTTGTAATTAAAACAGATATGAAGAAAAGCTGTATAGGAAAGTATTTGACTGCTATTGAGAAGACTACGACTTAAGTTAAGGAAAAGTTGCAAGTAGAAGTGGCTAAGAATAATGGGAATTATGAAAAAGTTAAAACAGTTGTTAATTAATTTATTACTGGGATTTAGACAAGATTTCATCAGGAGCAAAAGAAGTAGCTCAAGGTGTTGTGGGTGAGATTGCTATATGAGATGCCGTCAAAGACCAGGATGTTATTCCTGCAGATATTAAAAGTTCCTTATTGTCTTTCTTGGCAACAGCAGTTTTAGTAGTACTCTTTGCTTATTCAATTTTAACTTTATCTGCTGTCTTATCTTCTTCTGAACTTTCCTTATTCTTTAAAACTATTCTAACTATTGCGCTAAGTATTTTAACAAGTAAATTGGAATACTGTTGATAGTGGTTAAGAAGGTAAATTAGACGCTAGCTACAATTAAGCAAGAAGGTAAGGCAGTAGAAGATGCAAGCTAGTTGACAAAAATAAATAATTGTCGATAAAAATCATTAAGATAAAAAAAGTTTATTTAAAGGAAACACT
Organism: Borrelia persica No12; assembly: GCF_000500045.1. Taxonomy (GTDB): domain Bacteria; phylum Spirochaetota; class Spirochaetia; order Borreliales; family Borreliaceae; genus Borrelia; species Borrelia persica. The sequence continues at coordinate 7,932 of NZ_AYOT01000149.1, forward strand.
TCTCTTGTTCTTTGTTAGACATAGGGGAGATGTTTTCTTGTTCAATTAAGTGCTTAATATATTTCTTTTATTTTTTTATTGAGCATTCATTTATCATGTGTTCATAACATTCATTCATTTTTATTTTATTTTTGCTGTTGAAGTAATCTTAGAAAGAGAGAAAAAAGGGGGGGAAGGGTAATGAAGAAAATTATAAGAATAAGAGGAATCAATGGAGAAGCTAAGAGAGGGGATATAGGGAAGATGGGAGGCATTAGATGCATTATTGGAATTAGTTTCCTTATTTTGGTTATGGGATGTAATAGTGGGTTATTGTTGGAGAAAGAGGGATTAGAAAGAGGAATAGCTTTTTAGATTCTTTGGTTAAGATTGGGCAAGGATTTCAGGAGATTTTTAATAGTTTTGGAAGTGCTATTGGAAATGCATTTGGAATTAATGCTATTAAACCTGAGGATAAGAGAAGTAAGGTGGGGGGAACATTTTAAGAGTCTTAGAGATGGATTGAAAGGAACGAAGGATAAATTAGATGGTTTAGCAAAAGAAATAGCTTCTACTCCTCATGCTGATACTAAAGAAGTTGAGTCTGTTATTAACAGTACTAGTGAGGTAATTTCAAAATTAATTGCTTCTTTAACTAATCTTGCTGGGGTTGTTAAAGAAGATGCTCCTATAGGTGATGCAGCTACTGCAGGTGCTGCAGTAGCTGCAGAGGAAGCTAGTGTTAAAGCTATTATTGAGGAAGTCAAAGCTATTATTGAGACTGCTACTAATTCTGGCGTAAAAATTGAAAAAGGAAATGCGGGTAATAGTGTAGAAAATGGTAATGGACCTAAAGCAGTGGTTCATAATGCTCGAGCTAGTGCTGGTGACGCTACTAAATTAGCAGATGAAGTGGCTAAGGCTGATCCATGGGCAATGATAGATAAGATTAAAAATGCTAAGACTAAAACTACTGCACCAGCTGCTGGCGATGATGCTGGACAGTTAGCTACTGCTAGTGCTGCAGCTGCTAATGATAATGGTACAGCATCTACCAATGCAGACTTAGCAGCAGCTGTTGCATTAAAGGCTATGACTAAAGGTGGTAAATTTTCTCAACCCGCTAATAATGAAGATGGTGCACTTAAGGCAGCAGCCGCAAGTGCAGTAAATAAGGTACTAGGAATACTTGATGTGATAATTAGGAAAGCAGTAAATCTTGAGCTTGGTAAAATTAGGGAAGCTGTTAAAGAAATAAAGTACTTTGAGATTTCTGGAACCAATACTTCAGAAGCTGGCACTATTCAACCTGCTGTTAAATAAATCGTAAAAAATTAATTAGAAAAGTCAAAAAAGGAAAACGCTTTAGGAGAATTGTTTTCCTTTTTGGCATTTTAGTATGTTTTATTCAATTTTTGTCATTTGTTCATTGGATAAGCTTTAGGAAATTGTTGATGATATGAAAAGTGAGGGGAATTCGAATGCGGCGGGAGTAGAGAGTGAAGTAAAGAAATTAATTGGTGACATTCTTGATAAGATAATAGAGGGAGTTAAGACTGCTAGTGAGGCTATTGGTGATGCTAGTGATCTCATTGGGAATGTTGCTGCTCAAAATAATGGTGGTGTTGCAGGTGCTGAAGTTGATAAATTAGTCAAAGGAATTAAGGAAATTGTAGATGTTGTACTTAGAGATATAGGAAATGCAGAAGCTGGGGATTCTAAAAAAGCTGAAGATGGTTCTGCCGAAAGGGGTAACGATGCTGGTGAAGCAGGTAAATTATTTGCTAATGCAAGTGCTAATGCTGATGCAAAAAAGGCAGCAATTGATGCAGCAAAGGCTGTAGGGGCAGTAACTGGTGCTGATATATTACAGGCTATGGTTAAAAATACTGATGCTGCTAAATTAGCTAAGCATAATGGTGCTGCTAATACTATTACTAATCAATCTGGTGTTGCTCAAAATGCTAAGGATGGAGGCTATAGTAGGGAGGTATAGCACTGCGATCAATGTCTAAGAATGGTAAATTTGCTAATGGTAATAATGATGCAAAGAAAGCAGTAGAGGGAGCAGCAATAAGTGCTGTTATTAAAGTATTAGATACCCTAACTGTTGCTATAAGAAACACTATTGATGCAGGATTGGGCGAGGTTAAAGAAGCAATGAAAATTAATGCTAATGATAGTCCTGTAAGTTCTGGTAATAGCAAAGCTGAAACTAAAAATTAATTAGAGTGTAATAGGAAATAGATAACTGAATAAAGTCATTAAAGGAAAATACATCTCTCTTCAATAAAGAGAGATGTATTTTCCTTTAATGTATTTTAGCAAAGTAGATATGGTAAAAAATAGGGTAACTTTTGGTCAAAATAACAGAAGTTATTAATAATGGGAATTATGTCAGAATCAAGGAAGTGGTTGATAAGTTTATTACTGATACATTAGATAAAATTGTGGAAGTAGCAAAGGAAGCAGCAAATCGATGTTGATATTGGGAATGCTAAAAGGGAAGAGGCTGCTATAGCAGCAGACACTGAAAAGTGTAAATTCTTCACTAGTAAATATTGTTTCAGCTGTGTTAAATAAGGTAAAGCAGATGCTATTAAGACAGCAAATACTGAGAAAAAACAATTGTCAAGTTGTTTAGTTTAAAAAAAAGATGATGAATTTGAATGAAGTTTTAATGGACGTAGGAAGAAAGTGAGGAGAATGTTTTTTATTCATTTTGAGGGTTAATCTCAGATACATTAGGATTTAGTGTCACTAAAGAAACAAAGAAGAGTGAGGTAGGAGGATATTTTGGCATTCTAGGAGAGAATATTGGTGCAGCAGCAATATGGGAAATTGACCCAGCGAAAAAGATGCAGTAATAACAGCAGTAATAGCATTAAGAGCAATGTCAAAGGATGGTAAATTTGCGGTTAAAAATGGTGACGATAAACATGCTAATGCAATCAATGGTGTAGTGGCAAGTGTAGTAAACAAGACATTAAGTACTTTAATTAGCAATAAGGAATACTGTTGATAGTGGTTTAAGGAAGATAAGAGAAAGAAGATAAATGAAACACTAGTTGCAGTGAGACAAGAGGATAAGACAGCAGAAGCAGTAACTAGTGGAGAATAATAAATAAATAATTATCGGTAAAAATCATTAAGATAAAAAAAGTTATTTAAGGAAAGCACTTCTCTTATTCTTTGTGAAGTCATATAGGGAAGATGTTTTTTTTGTTAAATTTAAGAGATTCTAATATATTTCTTTTATATTTTTATTAAGAATTCATTTATCATGTGTGAATATCATTTATTCATTTTTCTTTCGTTTTTTCTGTTGGAGTAAAGTTGATAGAAAAGAGAAGAAGAGACTCAATAAAAAAGATAAAAGAGACTCAATAAAAGAGAGAAGGGAACTTATAAAAAGAGAAGGAAGGAATGATAAGAGAAGGAAGGAATGATAAGAGAAGGAAGGAATGATAAGAGAAGGAAGGAATGATAAGAGAAGAAAAAGAAGAGAAGTTAAAAAGAAGAGAAGGAAGTATGTATTCTGAGTAACTTTTTTTAGAAGGAAGATGAGATTAGTGAGGAGAGCTTATTTAGATGAGATTATGTAGAAGGTCTTATTTAGATGAGCTAGAGAGGAAAGGGAAGAGAAGGGAGCTTTAAATAAGAGGATTTAAAGATTGGGGGGGATTAAAGAGTTGATTAAGGAGGGAAAATTATGATGAGAGGAATTAGAGGAATAAAAGATAAAGAAGAAATTAGAGGGGGTAGTGGGAAGATGAAGACGATTATCAAGAGATGTTTGCTTATTATTATGATTTTGGGAGTTATGGGATGTAATAGTGGGTTGATAGAGGAGAAAGAGGGATTAGAGAAGAGGAATAGTTTTTTAGATTCTTTAGTTAAGATCGGGCAAGGGTTTCAGGAGATTTTTAATAGTTTTGGAAGTGCTATTGGAAATGCATTTGGAGTTAATGCTATTAAACCTGAAGATAAGAGAAGCAAGGTGGGGGAACATTTTAAGACTATTGGAGATGGATTAAAGAATACTAAGGATAAATTAGATGAATTAGCAAAGCAAATTGTTTCTACTCCTAATGCAGATACTAAAGGGGTAGAAGCTGTTATTCAGGGTTTTAGTGAAGTGATTGCAGAAATAATGACTGCTGTAAATAAGCTTACTGGAGTAACTAAAGACGTTAATACTGATATTGGTGATTCAGCTAGTGCAGCTGCTGCCGTAGCTGCTGACAAGACTAGCGTTGATGCTGTTATTGAAGGAATTAAAGAAATAATTGAGACTGCCAAAAAGTCTGGTGTAAACATTGAAAAAGGAATTGCTGGTGGTGAGGTAGCTGCAGGTGCTAATACTAGTGCACCTGCTGTACTTGCTGCCAATGCTGGTGCTGGTGCTGGTGCCAGTTCTAAGTTAGTTGAGGAAGTCGCTAAAGCAGATCCTTGGGCAATGATTGATAAGATTAAAAATGCTAAGACCAAACAAGGTAATCTTGGTCAGAATGATAATAATGATGCCGGAGAATTAGCTACTGGTACTCCTGGTCATGCTAATGGTGCTAAGGCAGCTACTAATGCAGACTTAGCAGCAGCTGTTGCACTAAAGGCTATGACTAAGTCTGGTAAATTTAGTGCTGCTGCTGGGGAAGACGCTGTAATTAAGGTAGCAGCAGCAAGTGCAGTAAACAAGGTACTAGGGATATTTGATATAATAATCAGGAAAACCTTAAGTATTCATCTAGCGAAAGTAAGGGAAGCTGTTAAAGAAATAAAATACTCTGAGACTTCTGAAACATCAGTTCCAGAAGCTGGTATTGTTCGACCTGCTACTACTTAAGAAAAATAGATAATCAAATTAAATAATAAATTCATTTAAGGGAAATACTCTTCTTCTTATGTAGGAGGATTGTTTTCCTTTTTATTATTTTAGTATTTCCTATTAATATTGATCGTGTGTTAGTTTGGTAGGTACATTTCATATTCATTATAAGAAGGGAAAAAGGGAAATGAAAGAAATTAGAGGAATAAGAGGTGAAGCTAAGATAGGGGGTGTCGGGAAGATGAGAGGAATTAGACGCATTATTGGAATTAGTTTCCTTATGGTGGTGGTTATGGGATTTAATATTGGGTTATTGGCAGAAGAGAAAGCAAAGAAATGAGTTTTTAAGTTCTATAGCGAATTTAGGGAAAGGATTTTTGGATATTTTTGTGACTTTTTTTGGGGATATGGTAAGTGGGACATTGGGGATAAAGGCAGATACTAAGAAGAGTGAAATAGGGGAGTATTTTAGTGATATTGAAAAGGCTATGATTTTGGTAAAAAATAAATTGAGTACTGTAGTTGCAGAAAATGGGAACTATCCAAAAGTGAAAGAAGTAGTTGAGCAATTTATTATTGGGACTTTAGATAGGATTGCAGAAGGAGCAAAGGAAGCAGCTAGAGGTTCAATTGGTGCTGGTAGTGAGTTGATTGGAAGTGCTACTAAGAATTCTGATGCTGTGGCTCCTCATCAAGCAGATTTAATAAATCATTGCTACTGTTGCAAAGGAGGATACTAAGACTCTTGATGCAGCAAAGAAAGATGCGGTTATTGCAGCCGGGATAGTCTTAAGAGCAATGGTAAAAGATGGTAAATTTGCTGTCAAGAATGATGATAAAGCTTCTTATGCAATTAACGGTGCGGTAGCAAGTGCGGTAAACAAGACAATAAGTACTCTAATAAATAATAGCAATCAGAAATACTGTTGATAGTGGTTTAAAAAATATCAATGAAATACTAGCTACAATTAAACAGGAAGATAAGGTAACAGAATCTGTAACTAATGGATAATAATATATAATTGCCGATAAAAGTAAGTAAACTAAAAAGTAATTTTAAGGAAACACTTCTCTTGTTCTTTGTAGAGCAGTATAGGGAAGATGTTTTTTTAAATTAAGTGATTTAATATATTTTTTTATTTTTTGTTAAGTATTTATTTATCATGTGTTCATTTCATTCGTTTTTCATTTATTCGTTTTTATTGTGTTTTTTCTTTTGAAATAATGTTGTTGATAGAAAGAGAAGTTCTTAAGTAAAGAGAAGAGCTAATGCTTTAGGAAAGAGAGGAGCTCTATTTTAAAGATAGAGAATAAGTTTTTTCGGGTGGAGATTTTATGTAGAGATCTTAATGGTGAGATTTGATTTAGAGAGATTGGATCTTTAAATTATGGATTTAAAGATAGGTGTGAATTTTTTAATATTTTAAGGAGGGAAAAAGTGATATGGGAGGGATAAGAGGGATGAAAGAGAAAATTAGAGGGGGTAGTGGGAAAATGAGTAAGATTATCAAGAGAAGTTTGGTTATTATGATGATTTTGGGAGTGATGGGATGTGGACAACAAGTAGGAAAAGAGAAAGGGAAAAGTTTAAATGAGGTGTTGATTGACGTTGGAAGAAGTGCAGAGAATGTTTTTTATTCGTTTTTAGAGCTAGTTTCGGGGTCTTTGGGTTTTACTGTTACTAAGGATACAAAGAAAAGTGACGTAGGAGATTATTTTAGCAGTTTAGGTAAGAAAATTGCATCTGCATCAGTAGAATTGGAGCAAGTAGCAGTAAAAGTAACAGCAGATATTGATAAAGATGGTATATTAAATAAGACCGTTAGAAGTGCAGTTGATTCAGCTAAGAGGACATTAGAAATATTAAAAGGACATTTAGATTCTTTAAAGGATATAGGTGATGATAACAAGGTAGTTGAGGTAGTAAGCAATCAACAAGGAGTAGCGGCAAATACAGAAAAATTGAAGAGAGCATATAATGCATTGAAAGGAATAGTGGACACAGCGGGGGGAGCAGGAGTTGATAAATTGAAAGAGAGTAGTGTGACATTAGCCTCAAATGTAATAGGAGTAAATGATGGAAAAAATGGAGCTAAGGTTTTAGCAGCAGGTGCTGATTCAGGATCAGCAGTGGGAGAAAAAGCAGCATTAATAGTTTCAGCGGTGAGAGGAGAGGAGATGTTAGCATCAATAGTTAAGTCAGCAGAAGGAGATGCAGCTGGAACAATATCAAGTGATGTAACTAAAGATACAAGTGCGTTAAAGTTTGCAGTAGGAGGATCTACAGCAGATCATTTAGCAAAAGATGTAGCATTAGCAGGTTCTGTGAGTGGAGGGATAGCAATGAGAGCATTAGTTAAAGGAGGGAAATTAGCTGCGAAGGATAATAACGATGAGAAAGCAGTACAATCAGTAGGGATAAGTGCAGTAAATAAATTGTTAGTGGCAGTGGAAGATATAATTAAGAAGACAGTAAAGAATGTTATTGAAAAAGTAAAACAGGAAGTAGATAAAGCAAGAGCTCCAAGACCAGAAGTTAAGAAATAAGATTGATGATTAGATTAATTATTTAGAAGTTAGAGTAGGAGGTAATCTTAGAGATAAGTCTAATTTGCCTTCTATATTGTTGTAACGAAAGTGTGTATTAGGTTTTGATTTTGAGACTAATAAGGTTGATGTAGGGAAATTATTTTAAGACAGTGCAGGAGACTGTGCAAGGGACTAAGAATAGGCTTGATAAAATTTTGATGATATTAAGAGTGAAAGGAATCCGGATGTGGCGGGAGTAGAGAGTGTAATAAATAAATTTGTTAGTGACACACTTGATAAGATAATTGGCGGAGCTAAGACTGTTAGTGAGGCTATTGGTATTACAAGTGGTGATCTAATTGGTAATGTTGCTATTGTTGGTGTTAATGTTGCGGGTATTAAGGGTGAAATTGAGAACTTAATAAAAGGAATTAAAAATATATAGTAGATATATTTCTTAAGAATGAGGGTAATGTATAAGCTTGGGATGCAAAAAGTCTGAAGATGGTAATAGTGCAAGGGGGCTAATGTTGGGGAGGCGGTAAATTATTTGGTAATATTGGTAATAATGGTGCTATTGCTGCTGATGCAAAGAAAGCAGTTGGATCAGTAAGTGCAGAGTTCTTCTTTCTCTTATCTACAACTTTACTCCAACAGAAAAAACGTAATAAAAATGAATAAATGATATTCACACATGATAAATGAATCACGTTCAATTATCATAAAATACTCAAAAATAACACATACAAAAATAAAGAGTATTTACTACTCTTAATAACAACTTCACTTAACTCTTATTAAAAATACTAATAACACATCAACAATTGATTTATTTCCTTAATCTTAGAAAGTAAATCAATTAAATAAAAAAAGGAAAACAACTCTCATACAGAGAAAAGTTTTCCTAAATTTAGTTATATACTTATTCCTCTTGTTATTAACTCAAGCTTTAGAAGTTGTCTTGTCAGAAATTACAGGAATATCATTAGTATTAATTTTCATTGCCTCTTTAACTTCATTAAGTCCCAAGTCCATTGTTTTTCTTATTGCAATAGTGAACGTATCTAATGCCTTGTTACTTTAAAGAAGATGAAGAGAAGGGAACTTTTAAAGAAGAGAAGGAAGTATGTATTCTGAGTAACTTTTTTTAGAAGGAAGGAGAGCTTATTTAGATGAGATTATTTAGGAGAGCTTATTTAGGAGAGCTTAGTGAGGGAAGGGAAGAGAAGGGAGCTTTAGATGATTAAGTATTTAAAGATAGAGGGTTTTTAAAGAGTTTGTTAAGGAGGGAAAAAGAGATGAGAGGAATTAGAGATATGAAAACTAAAGAAGAAATTAGAGGGGGTAGTGGGAAGATGAGTAAGATTATCAAGAGAAGTTTGATTATTATTATGATGGTGGGAATTATGGGATGTAATAGTGGGTTAGTAACGGAGAAAGAGGGATTAGAGAGGAAGAATAGTTTTTTAGATTCTTTAGTTAAGATTGGTCAAGGATTTCAGGAGATTTTTGGCGTTTTTGGGAATGTTGTTGGTGATGCATTAGGCTTTAATGTTGTTAAATCAGATGATAATAGAAGCAAAGTAGGAGAACACTTTAAGAAAATAGGAGATGGACTTACAACAACTAAGAATAAGTTAAACGAGCTATCAAGTAAAATCTCTGAAGCTAAGAATGCTGAGGATAACACAGTTGAAACTGTTAAGGGTGCAATTAAAGGAGCAATTGAGATTTTTGAGCAACTAATTGCTGCTTTAACTAAACTGGCTAGTGTAACTAATGATGGTAACCCAATTGGTCATAATGCTGATGCTGTTCCTGGTGCTGCTGAAAAGGCTGGAGTTGAAGCTATTATTGGTGGAGTTCAAACTATTATTGAAGTAGCAGAGAAGTCTGGTGTAAAAATTGATGTTGGGAATGCTGGTGGACAGGTAACAGCTGCTGCTACTACTGATGCTCCTGCTGTACTTGGTGGTGCTAATGGCAATGCTGGTGCTAATGCTGGTCTTAAACTAGTAGCTGAGGTATCAAAAGCAGATCCATGGGCAATGATTGACAAAATTAAGAATGCTAAGGCTACTGTTCCTGCTGCTCTTGCTGGTAACAATAATAATCATGAAGCTGGAGCACTAGCTGCTTCTAATGCGAATGCTGGTGCGGCTAACAATGGTGCAAAGACCAATGCTGATCTAGTAGCAGCTGTAGCTTTAAAGGCTATGACTAAGGGTGGTAAATTTAGTGCTAATAATGCAGATACTGAAACAGTGAAAGCAGCAGCTGCAAGTGCGGTAAACAAAGTACTAGGGATACTTGATGTAATAATTAGGAAAACAGTGGCAAATAATCTAGATAAAGTAAGAGAAGCTTTTAAAGAAATACAATACTCAGATACTCCTGGAATTAATGCTACTGAAGCTAGTACTACTCAACCTACTACGAAATAATAAATCATTAAACTAAATAATAAAGTCATTAAAGGAAAACACTTTTCTATTTATGCAGAAGAGTTGTTTTCTTTTTTTTAGCATATGTGATCTATAGTATTAAATAAGGAGCAGTTGATGGAGCTAAGAAGGTATTAGGGGGAATTAAAAGGGCATTTAGAGTTGTTAAAAGAGATAGATGATGAGGAATGTAGTAGGAGCTGCATCAAGCAATTAACAAGGAGTAGCAGCAAATACAGAGGAATTAAAGAAAGCGTATCAAGCATTGAAAGGCATAGTAGAGATAGCGAAGAC
>NZ_AYOT01000150.1 GCF_000500045.1 Borrelia persica No12
TTGTTCTTCATATACAGTACTTATACCTTCTAATTCTTCTCTAGTATATGGCATAGCAGATAAATCAGTTCCTGGCAATGTTCTACAAAGTCCACTTATTGCACATTTTCTTAGCATAAACACTGGCTTCTCTCTCCATACTGCTGTATTTCTACTACACTCTCCTAAAAGAACTGAAAAGCTATAACATTTTCCTTCGCTAGTACTCATATATGCAGTACACTGTAAGTCTTCTTTTTCTATTATATTACCTTTAACATCAACTCTATAAGTCTTTAGCTTTTCTTCTTTAAATGAAAAATCTCTACTATCATATCCATACTCATATACTCTTTTAAGCAAAGTTTGATATGCTACTACAACTGTTGGTCTCCCATTAAATGGTATTATGTATGCTTCTTTTTTAAATGGATTAAGATTATTTATCTTAAGCAAAGTTAAAATATCACGTTCTGATTGTAAATCTATTTTATCTAATCCATACATACATTTGTATGAATTCCATAATTTTAAAATATCTTCTGACGTAATTTCACTAATATATTTGTTAATAATTTCTTGCATATTTGTTTTTGTTGTTTTGTTAGTATTATGCACACTAAACTCCTTTTTAGCCTAACTGATTATTGATATTAATATTATATAACAAAAAATTATTTTTTTACATATTTTGAATAAAAAGTTAGTACTAAAAAAATCAACCTCATATAAATAAAAAGTAGGCTTGATTGATAATTTTAATCTAAAACCATCAATGAAACCTACTAAAGGTTATACAAGCGACAATTAGGATTGTATTAAATGCACAATACAACTGACAACAATGTTATAACAATAATTTGACTTTTTCAAGTCACAATTTATATTATTTATTCTTAATTACAATCAGAACCGGAATATTCTTTAAATAACTTATCTAAATAAGTTTTATCTTCTAAAAATAGTTTATCCAATATAAATGCTGCAAACTTGGAACGTTTCTTGTAAAAATCATAACTTTTATGATCTTTGAGTTGAAATCTTAATGGCTTTATTAGATTTTGTCTTGATTTCTTAGCGCTTATTTCCTTTAATTTTATATTCCTGTAAATTTCTATCAAACCTTTTTCTCTAATCTCTTTTACAGTTAAAGTTCCTTTTAAAATTTGTTCGTATATTTTCAAATACAAATAAGCCTGAGTTTTACCAATGCCAAATGCTTTAATAAAGGCATCGAAAGTTGCATGATGATCAAAACGATAAAGTTTTTTCTTTCTTACATTGTATAATATCTCCATTATTTGGATTTTATTTTCAATATCATTAACCATACTTTTTCTTAAAGAATGTTTGCAATTTTCATATTCCTCTTCTTCTGAAATATCCATCAAACCTTCTTCTCTGTCATTTAAGACAACCACATATTGTGACATATATAAACCTCCCATAGATAAAAATAAAAAGTTCGCTTGAGAACATTTTTATTTTTGTAAAAAAAAAGAACATCTATTAAATTCTCAATACATTTTTTAACGAGTTTAAACACTCTTGATAATAGATTTCCTTAGAATCAGGTTCTTGTAAATTATTTATAAAAACCTTTATATTATTATAAAAATGAACCTTTCCTTTAATATATTGACCATATTTATGTCTAATTGAACTTTCTACATTTTTAAATGTATTTCTATTTTTTATAAACTGGTTCTCTACTATTGATATATCAATATCTTTACCTATGTATATCGAAATTTTTTCGATATATTTTATTAGTATAGACAAGCTTTCAACTGAAAATCTCTCAACTTGAATAGGTATTATAAGTTTATCTGTGATATTCAAAGCATTATCTAACAAAGAATCCAAGTTGGGTGGAGTATCAATCATTACATAATCAAAATTATAATTAGGCAAAGCTTTGGTTAATCTATGTTTTAAAAAAAGTTCTTTGTAAGAAGTGTTCTCCTTATTGAAAAGATGTAAATTAGGATGAGAAGGTATAAGGTATATATTATCGTGTATTTTACTTAAATATTTATCTAAATTGAAATTTAGATTTTCTTTTAAAAGCGAATAAACATTATTTTTACTTAAGCTCTTTACATATTTAAAAAAATAACTGGTTAAACTATTTTGAGGATCGAAATCTATGATTAAAACTTTTTTCCCCATATTCTTTAGTATATAGCAAAAAATAATAGTTAAAACACTTTTTCCAACCCCACCTTTAATATTTGCAATACTGATTATTTCTGGTTTTTTTCTATCCACCTATTTATAATTCCTCCTTTTGGTAATTTTTTATTGTAAAATTTATATACTTCATTTTCCAATTTGATAATTCTCTCCAGCAAACTATAGACATAATTTTTTTTAAATTTCTCTTTTTTAGTTAAAGCATAAATAGCTCTTATGTAACAAAAAATACTTCCTTTCTTAAATCTAAATTCTATGTAATAAACTTTATATATTGGTGTAGTTTCAATAATTTGCGTACTACAAGTCTCGTACTTAAAATAAATTGGTTTTTTAAGTCTCTTAAAACCATAAAACATTCCTATAAATTTATCACTAACATTTTCTTTGATACGAAATAAGTGAAATGAACTGTTTCTCTCTTTGTTAAATAGTTCTCTCAAAATAACAATAAATTTGCCTTCTTCTTTTTGGCTGGTTCCAAAAGTAAAAAAATCATTAAATATTTTTGTATGATATATTGTCCTATTATTTTCTACCATCACTTTAGAAAAGACATCTTTTTTTTTTGGTTTTAATTCAAATTCAATTTTTTTTTCTTCGTTTTTTAAAGATTTTAATGAACAATTCATTTTACACTTTTCCTTGATATTCATTTTCTATTTTTTGATTTTAAACTCTTTAATCTTAGAATTTCTTTAACCATTCTCTAGTTTTGCGCATGCTTTCTTCATATCTCTTCTTATTTGCATTTTCTTCTACTTTATCCAAATATCTCATTGTTTTCCATTTCCCAACATTTTTGATTAAAAGGTTGATTTCGTTTGTTTCTTTTATTGCATTTTTTTCTTTTTCTTCTTTCTTTGTTTCTTCAACCTTTCTTTTTTTTATTAAAATTTCTTTTCCTTTTATTGAAAAATTTGTATCTTGTGTTTTTACTTTTGCTTCTTTTTTTGTTTTTTCTTTTTTCTTTTTTTTATTTATTATTTTTTTATTACTATTTATATATTGACTGACATTTTTAGTTGCACTTTTTCGTTTAAAAATTTTAATCCCATTTTCTTCACAATATTTTTGTTGAGTTTTTTTTGTGAAGTTGTATATTGCATTTGCATCATGTTCAACAATTGCATCTTTGGCTTTTAGTAATTTTTTTAGATTATGAAGACTGTATTTATTTACTGAGTATCTTATATAAGAACCATTTCCTTCTCCTAATCTTAATAAAGTTTTTTGAATGATGCCTTTATTGCATAGAAGTGCCAAATCTTTTCGCAAGGTTCTAAGTGTAATTGGCTTAAGACCATCTTTGACTAAAAAAGTATTTAGTGCTTTTAAAATAGTTGTTTGATTGTATTTAATTGCATTTTTTTGATAGTAGGCAATTATTGATAATATTTTATAATATCTTTTGTGATATTTTTTTGATGGTTGTGTATAGCTTTTGATTTTAGCATTTGTATTGTTCATTTATTTTCTCCTAATTGTATTTATATTCATGCTCATGATACATAAGTTTCATTGAAAAGTAAATACAATATCTATTTTTTGATTTTAAAAATATTTTTTATAAAAAATTAACAAAAAAATTATATCAATAATTTAGCAAAAAAAGTTGACAAAGCCAAGTTTTTGCTGTAATTTTATTTTTATTATGTAATCAATTAGGAGTGTAATATGAAAAGACAAAATACAGCAAAACAAATTAATAAAGGAGATAATATGCATCATATCGGTGTACAAGCTCAAAGAATATTTGAAGGTTTTGAAGCATTTTTGCCACAAATTCAAGAAGAAGAAAACGTTAAACAAAAGAAAACAAGCAAAATAAGTAAAGTAGGACGTAAGATACCTGGTATTAGAAAACATGAATGTTTTAAGTTCAATAGCAAAGATGATTTTAGTAAACAAAGAGAAGCTTTAACCCGAATTGGTGCAAGTGAAGTTGGGAGCATATTTATTGGCGAAGAAAGTTTGAATGAATTTATAATAACAAAAGTACTTAAATTATTAGGTAGGGAAGTACCATTTAAAGACAGTTTAAGTATGAGAAAAGGCAAAGTATTAGAGAATTTCTTATTTGATGAATTTATTCGGGAACATGGAGACAGAGTTGAGGTTTTGCATAGAAATAAATATGCCAATGGCATAGATAAATATAACTACTTTAAGGAAATTTCTGGT
>NZ_AYOT01000151.1 GCF_000500045.1 Borrelia persica No12
TGGTTTATAAACAAAGAAGGTGAAGCTGAACTTTTAGAGCTTAAATCTAGTGATAGTTATCAGTTAAAAGAAGCTGCATTGGAATATAACCGTACTGGTAATTTTATAGAGAGTAAATATTTCTTTAAATATTATGTACAAGTACAAATACAACTTGCATGTACGGGTTTAAGCAAAGGCAATTTATTTTTGACAGTAGGGAATGAAGTAATTAATTGTGAAATTAAAAGGGATAACGATTTTGTTATTGAAGTAATTTCTCATCTTGAGAGAGTAGAGCATGGGATAAATTTAATTTATAAAACATTAAGAGCAGACAGTAAGATTGACATTCAAAACATTGATTTAGATCTTTTACGTGA
>NZ_AYOT01000152.1 GCF_000500045.1 Borrelia persica No12
AAATGCACACATGATAAATGAATGCTTAATAAAAAATATATTGAAATAACTTAATCTCACAAAAAACATCTTCCCTGTATGCCCCCCAATAAAAAACAAGAAAAGTGTTTCGCTTAAACTTCTTTATTTTTTTTACTAATTTTTATCTATAATTATCTATTATTGTCTACTAATTGTTGATTCTCCTACTTATCTTCTTATTTAATTGTTGATAGTGTTTCATTTACCTTCTTTCCCCCACTATCAACAGTATTTCTTATTGCTATTATTAAAGTACTAAATGCCCTACTTACTGCACTTAATGCTATACCTTTTAGATACATCAACCTCAACATTCTTATCATCAGTATCCTTTACAATAAACTTACCACCCTAGCTATCAATCTTAATGTTATATCTCCCTTATAACAGCTAAGTCCTTTTAGTTTTGCTCGAAACTCCTTATAGCCTATTTCCTAGCCTGCCTAAAAATCCAAACCTCACTGCTAACAATTTAAACGAAATCACAATAATTCACAGAACATCACCGCCAACCACAACCCAGATTCATTGTTACACCCCCACTTATTGCTTTAGCCAACTCAACCTATTGACTTAACCAAAATTTCAACTTCATTTACTTTCACTATCTTGAACCAACTCTATTACTTTGCATTGATCATCAAGATTTTTTTCCATGTTTTGTTAGCCAAACAAATTACCTGCATCAACATTAAGCAGCAATCTTTGTTTCTTTCTTATAATTAAACCGCTATCTTTTAAATCTGACAAATACTTCCTTATTCTATAATGAGATAACTTGGTATCTTGATTCATTTGTCTCAATGACTTTATAGTACGATTGTCATCTTCCAAATTAGATGCAATAAATTCAAGAGATTTGTCAAATACTTTAGATACCTTTTTATATTGCAAATTAACACTTCGTATACTTTTTCGCAACTTAGGTTTTAAACTGCTCTTATTACAATCAATATCACCACATAAAAACATCGATTTTTCTGCATAAAACTTATGATAAGCATTTTGTATAATACAGAACACCATAGCTAAAAATATATCTAGACAAATAGACAATAATAATAACGCATAAACAAAATTATATTAAGATAATCATCTTTAGCAATAACAACAGAACACATTTGCAGCCTTAAACCGATTGTTATTGATAACCGTTGTTTCAATCAAATTACTAAGCTTGAAACGCAAATCTTTTAAAGAATTTAAATATTCATCCCTTTGATTAAACAAAGCCTTATTTTCTGTCTTTGCATTTTCAATTTCTCTCAAATAATCTTGCTTCATAGTCTTATATGTATAATATAAATTTAAATGCTTATCCTTAGCATATTCTATTCGATCATTATTATTCTTTATCTTAATATCAATACTAGTTATTTCACTCTCGATTATCCGCTCTTTATCAGAAAGTAATTTACGAATACCTTCTTCTTGCTCACTATGACTTTTTTTAACACTTAAAACAGTGTCCCCAATAGTATCCTCAAACATTAGACTAAAAAAACTTTCAAAATTCATCCACTAACTCACAAACTGAGTTACAAGTCCTATCACTAACAACACAAATATTGCGACTTTTTCTAAATACACAAACACTGAAGCTTTTACAACACCATCAAATACACATTTTCTTAGCAAATATAAAAAATACAATAATATTGAAGATGGTACTATTATAATTACTATTGTAAATGGTAATGTAAAGTATAATTTGGAATGATTACCAACATTATAATAACTCACAATTCCTCTATGGGAATGCAACACATTAAAGAAAAATAAAAATAAAGCAAACATTATTAACCAAATGTTGCAAACAAAAAATTCAAAATTAAGCCTCCAAGATTCTACAATACTAAATTCAACATTTATATCTTTTTTATCATATTTACTTATCATCAAAGACCTCTCTCCAATCATATTACTATATAATCAACAAATCTCACATACTCTCTACAACTTTGTGATGAAAATAATCAACTTAGAAATGATAATACCTTAACATAGGTTATTATACCTATATTAAATCATAACACACTTAAAAATTACCTCCTAAAATCACAAACACTTGCACTACAAAACATAAAAAAGCAAGTATACAAACAATCATCAAAACAAAACTAACTACCCTTTTAAATTCTAATTTAAGTCTAATTTAAATCAAAGTCAACTAAAATTAGACTTATCCTAAATCACTATTCGCTTCATCTATATTAAAATCAAGTAACATCAAGTTTATTTACACTAAAATCACAAGTCAGTATATTTTTTCATCAAAATCAATCAATCATACCTATCTTTACCTACCTTTAAATCAAGTCTAGTTCCGATTTTATCTATATCTTAACGCACATCAATTTTTATCGTGCTTCTTTATCATCTCAATAATTAACATTACACACTATTCCATCTTGACAAAGATCAAACTTTTCTTAAAAATGATGATCTTTTGTGATTCCCTCCAAAGTTAACTGAATGCTTAACTATTTGTTTATGTTTGTTTCCCAACTATTTATTTTTGCTATGACACCAATATCTAACTCCAATTAATCCTTTATACTCTATCTAATAAATAAAATAACCTAAAAATTGCATTACCACAAATGCCCAAATTACTAACCTTATGCATTTTAACAATCAATAACAATAAAAGCACCTCTAATGACAATCTTTTTTATTTTTATAAGGTTTATAAAATAAAAAATTATATAAAAAAATCACCTTGACCAAGGTAGTCAAAAGTGAAAATTTTATATACAATAATATAAAATATGAATCCAAAGATTCTTTTAAAAAAGAAAATCCAAACTTTGGATTAAAAATTCAAATCAAACATATGAATATAGTAACAAAAGATGAAAAAAATTTCAAATCAACCGGCACAAAGAGCCAAGTTAAATCAATACTAAAAAGTCTTGTAGACTTAAATCAATACAAAACATCACCTGAAATAACAAATATCCCCATATCTCAGGTCAAATTACAAGCAATAAAAACATTTAAACGATATAAGAGAATGCTTAAGATCTATTGGGCAATAGATACTAAAAATCAAGACTACAAAAAATCAAGTGGTGTTGAAGAATATTCAGCAAGTGATATCTACAATATAGTAAGTAAACTATTAGAAAACGATGGTTATAAAAAGGTATCTAAAAGAACTATTAGAAGAGATATAAAACTTCTAAATGAAACAGGGTTGATTCAGTCCAAAATTAGAAGACTGGGGGTGGGAAATGGAAGTATTGCTCACTATAGACAAAACATGGAACTTGCACATATGCACAAAAAAATCATTTTTGAATATCTACAAGAACTACTTAAAGAAAATCTAAAAGACAAGAAAATTATTGGGGATTTTGATAAAAATATAACACCCAATTGCACAAACCTTGAAAAGATTGAAAACCAACTACGATTAAATGAAAATGAACATAACAAAACAAACACAATTTCTTATGTTCCAAAGTTAATGTCACATGTCGAAATGTCCGATGTCGAAATGTCCGATGTAATTAATAAAGCTAATATAAGCTATAAAAAAGAAAAGAATTCTAAAGAGAATGCAGAAATGCTTTTGAAAAAAGCTGATTTTTATGAAAAAAAGAAAAGGAATTGCAAAATAATGAGGAAAGATATTGTTACAAGACTGCTATCTGACCACAAAATTAGCAAAAAGTATTTGAAGCAAATAAAAGAGATTAGCAACAACGATTCGACATATATAAATGCACTGTTAAATTTGGAGCAAGCAATAACTGATTATGGAATTGAATACAGTCTTGAAGACATTTTAGAGCATTTTTTAAAGCAATTTGCAAATAGATACAAGCACAAAGTGTGGATGATGATGAAAAGAAAAGATGGGATAATAAACGATTATGAAGTAATTTGGGAAGGCAGATTTAGAGACTGGTACTCGAACAAGCACAAAAAGCGGTGTGTTGAAAAAACAGTTTATGGCGAAAACATATGTCTTGGAAAAAAATTTTTAGAAAAAAAAGGAAAAAAAACAAAGAAAAATTTGCAAATTTATGCAACAGAAAAGGCAGACAAAAAAGAGACAGAAGAGAAAGCAAAAAAAACGAACTTAGAAAAAAAAGAGAAACGCAGGCTAGAATTGCTGAGAAGAGAAGAATATTTACAGAGGCTGTTTAAACAGGAAGCAAAAGAGAGAAAAGAGAGGCTTAGGAGGGCAGAAGAAGAGCGAGCCCATTTAAAGAATCGTTTAAAAGAAAGTATGTTAGCTACTTTGAAGAAAAACGTAGGCGATAACGCACAATCAAACGAAACAGACAGCCTCTTGAACAAAACGCCCCCAAACATTTTGTCTGAGTCATTGTCAAATGAGGATATTGAAGGTAAAAATGATTGTATAGAGAGTACAACAAAAAATGAAGTATCTCTTTGCGAAGTTGATGAAAGGGTAGG
>NZ_AYOT01000153.1 GCF_000500045.1 Borrelia persica No12
TCTGCTCTTCTAAGCCTCTCTTTTCTCTCCTTCGCTTCCTGTTCAAACAGCTTTTGCAAATAGGCTTCTCTTTTCAGCAATTCCAACCTACGTTTCTCTTTTTCTGCTTTTTTTTCTGTATCATGATTGCGCAAATTTTTTGTTGCTTTTTTGCTTTCTTTTTCTACAAGTTTTTTTCCAATGCATATACTCTCACCATAAACCGATTTTTCAACACATCGCTTTTTGTACTTATTGGAGTACCAGTCTCTAAATCTGCCTTCCCAAATTATTTCATAATCGTTTATTATCCCGTCTTTTCTTTTCATCATCATCCAGACTTTGTGCTTGTATCTATTTGCAAATTGCTTTAAAAAATGCTCTAAAATGTCTTCAAGACTGTATTCAATTCCATAGTCAGTTATTGCTTGCTCCAAATTTAACAGAGCATTTATGTATGTCGAATCGTTGTTACTTAGCTCTTTTATTTGCTTCACATACTTTTCGCTAATTTTGTAGTCAGATAGCAGTCTTGTCTCAACGTCTTTTCTTGTTATTTTACAATCTCTTTTCTTTTTTTTATAAAAATCTTCCTTTTTCAAAAGCATTTCTGAGTTCTCTTTAGAATTCTTTTCTTTTTTATAGCTTATATTAGCTTTATTAATATCATCCGAATCTTGCACATGCGAAATTATACTCATGCGATTTTTATTAAGTTGTTCGTTGTTTTTTGATTCTATTTTTTCTTTTATGAGTTTTGTAGTTTTCGAATTTATTTTTGAATTTATATTTTTGGGTTCGTTATCAAAAGGCTTATCAAAATCAAAATTTCCAATAATGAATTTATCTTTTAAATTGTCTTGTAGAAGTTGTGTTAGATATTCTAATATTGCTTCTTTATGAGTAGGCATTAGTTCCATGTTTTGCACATAATAAGCAACACTTCCTTTTCCTTTACCAAATCTTATAATTTTAGATTTTATTAAATTTAGATTGTTTAGTAGCTTTATATCTAATTCTAGAGTGCGTTTACATACTTTTTTTGCATAATCATTTTCTAGTAGTTTAAGTACTATGTTTTGGATATCACTTGCTGAATATTCTTCGATTCCCTTTGATTGTTTGTAATTTGTATTTTTAGTATTTATTGTCCAGTAAACTTTGAGTAATCTGTTGTATCGTTTCAGCATTTTACTTATTTGCAATTTAACATAGGACATTCGTATTGTTTGAGTATTATGGGGATTTTTATAAATATTTAGTTCTACAAGGCTTTTTAATATTGCGTCTATTTGACCTTTGGGGTCTTTATATTTGAAATTCTGATTATCTTTTGCTATACTTAACATATGGTTTTTTTTGTGTCCAAAGTTTGAATTTTCTTTTTTTTATAAAGAAGCTTTGGACTTTTGTATATTTCATTATATATGAAAATTTCACTCTTGACTAGGTTTTCGGTTGGGGTGATTTTTTTATATATAATTTTGTTTGCTTTACAAGCTTTATAAAAAATTATAAAAACAATCTTTGTAAAATTTTTATATATATAATAAAAAAATCTAGGAGATTTGCTTATATTAGACGTAATCATGACGTTGATTTTATATAATTTTAAAATTAATGTCAATAAATGTTAATCCATATTTATTGGCATGTATTGAAAGTGGTTTATTATGGATAATAGTTATTATGTTTACCTATTATCGATTTTGATAACTAGGTAGATTGTTTCTTGGTGTTTTTAAAGCCGAATCAATAAACATAAATATTGACTCAGCTTTTAAATTTTTAGAAAATTATATATTTTCTTTGTTTATGTATAGTTGTGATTTCTGATTGTCGTATAGATTTTGTAATTTTGTTTGTGTCATTGTGTATTTTTTATTTGTTGTATTTCTTTTTTTAGTGTTAGTATTTCCTTGTTTTTGTTCTCCATCTCTTGTTTTAGTTGTGTTATTGCTTGAATAATTTCATTTGTAGTTTTGATAGTATGTATTTCATCTTTTGGATCATGTATGTTTAGGTTTTGCTTTATGATTTCTAGTTTTTTTGTTATAAGTGTTTGAATATTTGCTTTTACTTTTTTGGTTTTTATGTCGGTGGCTAATTCATTAATTATCTTTTCTGGGATGTATCTGACACCATTATAGGTGATATATGCATTTAAAATAGCTGCCTTTCTGCAAAGAGATGATGAGGTTGTTTTATAGTTAAAACTTGTTTCTAGTATGTCTACTATTTCGCCAATTTTATATAATTTTATTTTACCTATTTTTTTCATAATGATGTTTCCTCTTCTTTTGTCAAAATTGTATATTTTTATCATACTTAAAAATTTAAAAATAGTTAATATAAGTAAATAAACATTGACGTTTGAGGTTATTTTTATTAATTGCGCCTTATTAGACAGTTTTTTCTGTTTTAATCTATTTTATCGAAAAAATGCGTTAATTTATATTGACTCAGATTTATTTATATTGTATATTGTTAGCATTAAAGGTTTTGTAGTCTTGTATTTAGCTACGGATTTTAATGATGTTTTTTCTGTATAAGAAAGCAAATTACTTTGCTTTTATTAAGTTTTATGGTGAGGGTTGATAGGAGTAAAGTATTTTGTTTGTCATTTTGAAGGCTTAGAGGAGGGGATTTGAGTGTCTGGTGGTCTAAGGAAACAACTTAATATTA
>NZ_AYOT01000154.1 GCF_000500045.1 Borrelia persica No12
AGTTATTTATATTGAGATGTAATAATTTATGTTTGGGTGTTGTAGTATTGAGTTTGATTTTGGAGCATTTATACACAAGTAAAGGTGTATAGTAACTTGCTTGGTTAATATCTAATATAGAATGTGTTAAGTTAACACTAATCGTATCTTGTGGCATTTATGTCTCCTTTAATTTTTCTATTATTTGTAAGTTAGCCTTAA
>NZ_AYOT01000155.1 GCF_000500045.1 Borrelia persica No12
CAACTTGAACAGTATGCTAAATTATTGTGATTAGAGTTAAGTTTTAAAAATCCACCTTGATTTAGACTTGATGCATTATAAATAAATATGTTAAGCAAAATGTTATATTCATCAGAAGAATCGATGGTAAATTTATGAGACTGTGAATCATGTAGAAAATCACTAAAGAGTGTATAAAGTTTCATATTTCTAGAATAAGTAGTTCTCTCAGATTCATCGTGAATAAAACAAATAAAATAAAGCATGAAGAAAATACTAAATTCATTCACATTATCATAAAATGCACCCGTTCTCGAGTTATGTTTAAAAAGACCATCAACATTATCAAACTTAATAA
>NZ_AYOT01000156.1 GCF_000500045.1 Borrelia persica No12
TGGTTATATGTATTGATAATCTCTATATCAAATTCAGATACTAACTCTTTAAACTTTTTTAAGATAACGATTATGTACTTTTGTATTTTATCAATATCGAGAATCATGAATTTATCCTAGCCTCAATCGAATCAAGCATTAATCCCGTATCTATTAAAGGTGTTTCTGGAGATTTACTTACTTTTGCTTTTTTAGTAGCAATTGTACTGTCCTTTAATTTGGGTTTTACTTTACCAGATGCAACAAAATCTTTGTAAAAATCAATGAATAATTTACCAAAAGACTTCATGCCAACTTCTATTCCTTTGCTAAACTCTCTGTTCATATAATCAGTATTGATATACTGTTG
>NZ_AYOT01000157.1 GCF_000500045.1 Borrelia persica No12
TTCATTATCCATTCATGCCAACTCCCTTTAGTATTAAAGTTAGATAACCAACTGAACCATCAATTGATACTATTTCAAAGTGAAAATTATCTAAATCACCTTCAGAGATCTTATCTGATATAGCAAAATCAAGTTGTGCACTTGTATACAACTTGTAAAGACAAGTAATATCACTAAGATCGGATTCATTCATAGTCACAAGAGAATCGGGATTGATGCTAAAGAGTACACCAGTAAATTCTTTAAAGTTTTCTCTGTCAATTACTGTTTCATAACTTGCAGTCTCTTCATTATATTCATATCTTTTTTGATAAAGCCTTAATGGTTTTTTATCTTCAAAATAGGAAATAACCGATAATGCCATTTGAGTGAATTTGGTTCTCACATTATTATTTCTCTGCATTAACGTGCAACTCCTATGCAATATTTTTTAGTTGTTGAAGAGTCAACAAGTGCCAAACTAGATAATAATGAATCAAAAGATGAACAAAAACTATCACCAATTTTAATGTCACTACCCAAAGATTCATTAACATCAGATGATCGTACTTGTTCATATTCGATCTCAAGTTCGTTAAGTTTGTGTTTCTTTATTACTTGGGAATTTCCACTAAAATCATTGATAGTTCCGCTTTTTTTCAGTTTGCACCCAGTATAGTAATACATTAACAATTTGATATGTGAAGTTGTAAGTATTGATAAGTCAATACCCTTAACTTCAAGCAACATCTCAACTAGTCGTGAATATTGCATGAAAGTCGAAAAACTCAAAACATCTTCATTGATATCCAATAATTCTATTATTTCTGTGTAAAGTTTACGTATTTCATTATCAAGTTGTTCTTGTGCTATATCATGTGACATAACTGTTTCCTAACTTTGCTTAATGAAAACCTGCAGAATAGTTTTCTTTGTAGCAAGTAAACCACCAAGTACAAAATCAATATAAGAATGCGCAATATTGCTTGAATTAGTGTCAATTTGTTCATTAGGTGTTGGCAACATGTATTTACTTGGTTTAAATTTCAACAACTTTGGATTCATTGGAAAAATAACAATTTGATTTTTCAGTAAATTAGATGTTTGTATTACTACTTCATTTCTATTATTCAAAGCTTTGATTGTAGCTGTTAAAAAATCTTGCCAACGTTCATTAAGAAAACCTGGATTATCATTTACCATATAAGGTTTAACCAATTTCAAGCTTGTTAGCGGATCTACAATTACCATGAATGGAGAATCAAAATAATCACCTAGTTCTAATTTTGACAGACCAGATTCTATCTTTTCAAATATCTTATCCATTTTGTCTTTATTGCTAGCATCAACTTCTTCTTTGATTTGATATGGCATATTAAGTAAACCATACATGTTAGGTAAAAGAATTTTTGCATTATTACCATCCTTTTGTATTGATACAGTTCCGGTTAATACAAAATGGGTGATCATTTTCATAATTTCATTACATGCTAATTTATAAGCAGTACCAAAAGGTAAGTAATTATTATTAACATCTCCAATATACTCAGAATTTGTAAATTCGAGAACCGCAGAATCTTTTAAATGTGGAAATTTATATTGCAAATGCAAATAATTAAGCTTTACCACCTCTGATTTAAATCCTATTGTTGAGACTGTATTATAATTATTTATAACATCTGTTGGATTTTCTTTTAGAAAAACATCCCATTCTACTGTTTTAAAAAATCCCATCTTATAAGGAACTTCTTCAATTTGTTCTTTAGCAAACCAATCATAAAATTTTGGTAATTCGACTTCTTCTGTTGCTTGAATAACTTCTTGTACATAATAATTTTCATCAAATAATTCCATTTAAAACCTCCTTAATTTAATTATTAGATACTTTATTTCCAACAAATTTGATATGAACTAAATATGTATTCTCAGATAAAGTGACTGTATCTTCTAAAGCAAATGCATTATAAACAGTATTTGAACCACTAGATTTTTCTGCTTCACCTTTATCATTAAATTTAACCTTGTCTCCTCTCTTAATTGTTGAGTCTTTTGCAAAAAGCCAAGCTTGATAAGCACCAGAAGTTATTGGTACAACTTGAGCTCTCTCTGTATAATCATCAATATCAACACATATCCCATATAAATTATCACCACCACCAGGTTCAACATGAGGTCCATAATGAATCTCATTGGCTTTAATTTGATTTGTCTTTAGTTTAACACCACATTTATATGGATAATTTTTGCTAGGCCAGTTTTCTATTTGTATATTACTACTAAAAGAAGTAAATTCACCAACACTAACGCATGGTCCTTTATTTCTAAAGTCAGTAGTATTACTCATAAGCTCTACTTCTTTGCTACCGCCTTTAATAACAGAAGCTAGTGCTTTTCTTTTATCTTGATAATCCTTAACTAGTTGTTTAATATCGGCCATACTTTAACCTCCTTTTTAATTTTTAACTTGTTTTTTGAATAGCTTTGTTCCCAAAAATAGCAAC
>NZ_AYOT01000158.1 GCF_000500045.1 Borrelia persica No12
TCGTATAATTGTTGCCTATTCTAAACTTAAAATTCAAATATCCCCAACACGACAACTGAAACTTGTATTATCAATAGAAATCACTTATAACTACTCTCTTAACGCTGTTACTCTCAACATCACGGCTCAAGATATTAAAGATTATCTAAATAATATTAAGGAGAATTAATCATGGAACAACTTTATGATTTGAGTAAAATATTTTTCTCAATTGAAGGCAATGAAATTCAAGGTGGTAAATTAGAGCTCACAAGTGAACCTACAACAAGAGCTGTATCTAGTACTGAAGATAGG
>NZ_AYOT01000159.1 GCF_000500045.1 Borrelia persica No12
ACTCACACATTTAATGTAAAAGTACTTCCAATGTATCAATGGGATTCTATTTTAGGATTTTCACAAAATTATGGTATTGATAAACTTCATGAGCTTGAATATTTAAGAAAAATTACAGATTTAATGATTGAAGTTAATTTCTTAGATAATTTTTACTCCATTTTAAATGAAAATAGGAATTACATTGTTTATTACAAAGATTATCTTATTGGAATACTATACACAATTCAGTTTGACAAATTCGAAGCAGATCCAGACTTTAAAAAGCCAAGTTTTGTTTACTTAAGTCATTATCTCAATA
>NZ_AYOT01000160.1 GCF_000500045.1 Borrelia persica No12
AAGCCACTTATAACAAAATTTATAGAATTCTTAAACCCTTCAACAAAGGTCGTACCAACATATACTACAAACTGTTTTAATTGATCAAGTCCCATACCTATAACTTTGATCAAACTTTTAAACCCCTCTGTAAATTTCCCAAACAGATATCTTCCAAGCTCACCTAGCTTATTACACAGATAAATTGTTCCCGAAGTAAGCTTGGTTATTGGCAAAATAATTCCTATAAGTAACCCTTGTTTTACTTTCTCATARCCAACCATTAGAGGCTCAAAAGCTTGTCCAAGTTCTAGAAATAGYTTATTACTAATCTTAGAAGTCTGCAACTGAGCATCTGCTAAAGTCTTTGCTTCACGAGCAGTATTACCATAAAATTTACCACCCTCACTTGTAGCATTCTTTAATGCAGTGCTCATCAAATCAAATCCAAGTCGACCTTCGTTTGCCATCTCAAACAAAGCTTCCCCTGTAACTCCAGCTTCCCCTGCTAAAACTTCAGTAAGATCAACCCCAGCATCACGAAGTGCTATAAGATCCTCTACAGCAATATCATTTTTCGACTCAATACTAGAGTAAACCTCAGCCAATTTCTCAAGGCCTGCACTACTTCCTCCTGCAACCTCT
>NZ_AYOT01000161.1 GCF_000500045.1 Borrelia persica No12
AAAAGAAGTCAAGATTCATAAGAGTCGTTTAATTATATATGAGAATTATGATTATATTTTGGGTTCATATACGCCGTGTTATACACAAGGTTTTCTGCTAAACATATATCTTTTTGAGATTATTTATCAAGAGATAGAGAAAAGGATTCGAAATTATAATTTTTTGTTTTACAAGGATGAATCACTAGCAGAGATTAATGATGCAATAAGCAAAGCATCACTACAGATTAATTTACTTACCAAAAGCAATAAAGATAATAATCCCAGTATGTTTAAGAAATTGTTTAAGGGTAATTCGGATAATGATAGTGTAAGTAAAAGTACAAATATCTTAAATGCGCTAAATAATGATTTATCACGAGAACTTGAGAGACTTAAATCAAATTTGAATAATGATGGGATATTTTATTCTGGGAGTCAAACTGCTCATTTAGAAGTGATTAAATATGAACTTACCTTTTTAAAAGACGCATTGGAACTAGTAAAAGCAAAGATAGGAGCAGATACAAAAGAACCATTAACAAGGAGTTTTAATGAACAAACTAAAGGACTTGGTAGTGATGGTAAAGGAGATCGAAGTAATTATTATGACTTTTTAAAGGGAGTACAAGAACAAATTGAGATAACAATAAATCAAAAACTTAATCAATATTTTGGTCTTAATATGAGATTTAATTCGCTTATTTTATTAAGTGAGTCAGAGAAGATAGAGCGAGATATTAAACTGCTTGAATTATATGAGAAATATAAAAGTGTTATTGGATGTGAAGGCTTGTCACAAGAATCAATTGAGCTTTTAAAAGATAAATTATATTTTGGAGAAATTTTCTTAGGAGGTTAAAAATCAATGAATACCGAAAGTAAAAAGAATAATGAAGTAGTTATTAAAACTAATAATGAAGAAAAGGAAGTACCACAAAAAACTATTAGTTTAG
>NZ_AYOT01000162.1 GCF_000500045.1 Borrelia persica No12
TTAGATGAAATTATGTTAGCGCAAAAACGAGAACTTGTAAGGAAGTATGTTCCAAAAGACCAAGTTAAGGCTATAGCAAAAGTTGATAATCTTGAGCATATCAAGGGAACATTATTAGACATGCTTGTGAATCTCGCTAAAACTTCGATAAAAAGGAGTACAAAGAGTAAAAATTTTGATACTAAGAGCATCAACAGATCTGTTATCAAATTAGAAGATAATGTTTCGACTGCTTCTCCACACTTCAAGCCACAAAATAATGATGGACTTAAAGAAGGTATGTTTAATAGATATAAAGAACTAGTAAATCATCATTTAAGAATTAGAAGAAAAAAATTTGGAATTTAAAGGAGAATAAATGGCAGATATTGCAAAACTAAAAAAGGAATTTGACGATAAGTTAAAAGAATTAAAGTCTTATATGAAGAATCCAACTGTTGATTCTGAATTGTTGAGTAATAACACTGATTTTAGAGACAAGAATTTAGCTTTTTCTGCATCTGGTGGGACTGTTACAAGTGGTTTGGATATTATTGAAAATATACCATCTAAAGGCTATCCATATAAGCGAGGAGTTAAATTAGATTTTACTGATATTAAATATCAAGCAGTTGTGGTAGCAGGTGGTGAKRGTGATTTATATGGGATATGTGTTGATATTGATGATTA
Source organism: Borrelia persica No12 (assembly GCF_000500045.1). Taxonomy (GTDB): domain Bacteria; phylum Spirochaetota; class Spirochaetia; order Borreliales; family Borreliaceae; genus Borrelia; species Borrelia persica. Next base: position 670 of record NZ_AYOT01000162.1, read on the forward strand.
TACAGAGAGAGCTCAAGTTGTACCCATTGGTAATAATTTTCAAGGTTGGTTAGTTGCTAAAAAAGATAATGCTACCAATATTGCTATTGGAGATACATTGAAGTTTAATAGTCATGGAGAATTAGAAAAAGATTCAAGTTCATCGAGACTAATTAATGCAGTTGCGTTATCTAAAGCTTGTAAACTTAATGAAGAGCTTTACATAATACATGTTGCAGTATTTGGGAATAGGGCTAAATGAGTGAAAAAATAAATGCTACAGAATCATCTTCTCAAATAGAAGATGCAGAAGAACAAACTCGTCTTGATATTTCTGTTGCAGATACTGAATCAGAAATATCAGTAATTCAAGGCGGTAGTGGACATACTCCTAAATCCAGAAAAAGGAGAGGTGCAGAAGATTTAAGTGTAAGTTTAGATAGTCGTTTTGGTGTAGA
>NZ_AYOT01000163.1 GCF_000500045.1 Borrelia persica No12
ACAACAACAGAAGATTTGGTAGTAAAGAGCGGAGTAAAGAATGGTTTTCAAGGCGGGCCTGACTTTCCTTATATTCTAACACAAACTATATCTAGCAGTGTCGATAAATATGAAAATTATCCCTATAGAGGTTTTCCATATGGACGTGCAGTTAAGTTAAGTTTTGATACTGATGGTTCTCTTTTTGTCGAGACAAGTGGTGATTCTCAAGTATATGGGATGTGTGTTGATGTTGATGAATTTACTAATACTGCTTGTATAATCCCAATTACTAACAATATT
>NZ_AYOT01000164.1 GCF_000500045.1 Borrelia persica No12
GTATAGTTTGCTAAACAGACGTTATATCTTTGAACTTGGTTCTAGCTCACGACAATCTGAAAATGAAGAAATAATTATACAAACAGATAGATCATATGATGATAAGCCTATTTACTTAATTGTAAAAGTCAAAGTAATATCTAATTCAACTTCACAAGCTACTAAAAGAGTTAGTATCCAGTACAACAGTGATTCTTCAACTAACAGAACTATATTTAGACTTGCTTCCGTACACGGTGGTACATTATTTGAAAATAATATTTTAGAAGGTTGGTATATGCAAAAGAGAGTAGACGGAATTCCTTTATTACTTAAATTATAATTCTTGTTTTTCTTTGCTATCTTAAAGTTTTTGCTATATATTTAACTATACCATTTATTATAAAAAGCGAGGTTAAAGGATTATGCAAAGTCTGAGCACTTTATCAGAACTTTTACTTAATATTGACGGAGCTAAACTTATTATTATTGCTCTTCTCATTTTAGGTATGGGTTCTCTATTTGTTTTTCTTCTTAAACCAGTAACTAAAGACATTATCAATATCCTAGTTACTAAGTTTAAAACCAAAGATAAAGACAAGGATAAAGATTTATGATATTTGGTAAAAGGTTAATTGCAATCCAATATTACTTGGATTGCATTAATTTTATGTGCATTAAAAAAAATTTGCAAAAACTT
>NZ_AYOT01000165.1 GCF_000500045.1 Borrelia persica No12
GAGGATCATTATGAACGAAAATGCTATTTCTTTGGGCGTTGATATTTTGAATAAATTCACAGATATTATTAAAACACCTGCTAAACATAACACTGCCAATTACGTTAATATCTTCACCAAAGTGGTTAATTATTTTTACTCCTTATATATAGATAATTTAACTAAAATGGAGCGTCGTGAATCAATAAAGATTTTATCTGAGCTTGAAGATATTCTAAAGCTTAACATTGAAATAATAGAAAATTCAAAAGACAAAGAAGTCAATAAAAAACACATATCTTCTTTAAGATCAAAGAGAAATAAGATTATGAATGCTTATATCAAAATATTAAAGGAAAGTTAAATGAACAAATATAAATA
>NZ_AYOT01000166.1 GCF_000500045.1 Borrelia persica No12
AGTTGTACAACTATTGCAACATTAATAGAAGAACCCATATCTCCAAATACCAATAACATCACTGATTTAAGTGAGTATGAAGCTAAGCTTTCAGGTTATGTTATGTACTTACAATCTTTCCTAGTTAAGACTAAGAAAAAAGTTAATGTTCTAGATTACCCAGATTTTACTTTCTTTGATACAAGCCTTCTTAAATCTGAACATTCTATCAAAGCTTTACTTCACAATATTAAGTTATTTCAAGATTATATCAAGATCACTAAACCTATTGCTAAA
>NZ_AYOT01000167.1 GCF_000500045.1 Borrelia persica No12
TTTAAACAAAAACTGTAATTCTTTTTCTCGAGATAAACATCCAAATAATCTCAGTGGACTATCTTTATATTTATCTCCTTCTAAGGCTAAAAATGCATCAAGCTGATCAAATTTCGTTATCGCATTCTTATCCTTCATAAAAAATTCTTTTACCAAACCACTCCAATAATTCACACTCTTTAATTCTTCTCGTTTATTAAAATATTCTAACAATTTACTATCATCTCCTAAATAAATATTTTGTAAGTACAGATCAATCTCTTCTATACTACTAAATGGTTTTTCATGCAAAAGTTCATGCATATTACGCGATGCTAATAATAACCGTTCATAACAATAAAATTTACCAGTTTGAAGTTTAGGTTTATTTGTTTTAACATTAACAACTCGATCATTATTATTTGCTACTTTTGCTTGTTT
>NZ_AYOT01000168.1 GCF_000500045.1 Borrelia persica No12
TTGTTGTTGCCAATCTGTACTAATAACAAATAAACTAGTTTATTTGTTATTAGTACAGATTGGCAACAACAAAATAGAAATAGATAGACTACTACTAACGTAATAACCTATTCTATTTCATTAAAAAATCATTAATATATTTTTATTTTATTTTTTATTTTTATGAAAAAACTTTTCTAAAAAGCTTTTTACTTCTTGAATTTTTTTTCCAATTCTAATAACAATTTTTCATCATATTTATATGAATCTCTCATAATACTAAGTACCATGTTTCGAGAGTCGTCTAAGAGTTTACTTATATCATTAGCCTCCTATAAAAGAAACCTATATCTCCTATAAAAAAACCAAATAGAATCTCCATTGCAAAAACTACCCACAAAAAAACCAATACCTCCCATAAAAGAAACACAAATATATCTTTTACAGAATTTATAAATAATTTTGTTTTTTTTACTTTAGGATATATAATTTTAGTAATGTTTAAAATGTTTAGACTGAATTTTTTCATAAAAAAAAGATCAGATAATACCAACTTAAATATTAATCCTGATGAATTTATTTTACTTGGAACCCATCTTATACAATCTGAAAACATTAAATATAAATTAATAGAAATTATCATGTCAACTGGTATTCCTCTCACACATCTCAATAAATAAATAAGACTGACCTTACTATTGTTTTATATGCTTCTTCATATGAGTTAAATTGTCCTTTGCTCTTTGCAATTAAAATTTTTACTTCTGTTTCAATATCATTTAATCTGCTTCTTGTATATACTTCGCTTGCGTATACAAAATTTGTTGCAGTCTTTGCACTCACGTGAATGTAATTAATAGGGTCTTCAGATCTTTCTCAAGTTTCTCTTTTGCAAACTCTTTAGCCTCTCCTATAGCTTTAGCTTTAGTAACACTATAAAGACGTATAGAATATATTTGAGTTTGTTTTTTTTGAAAGAAATGTATAATTCTCATATATCTTATCAATTGATATATTAAATGATTTTTTTCTACCAAACCACCTCACCTAAATACATTTCTACAAACAAAATATAGGAAGATAGACTATTATTAATCTACCTTCCTTTGTATTTTAAATGATTATAATAAATCACTGAATTGTATCTAGAATAGATATAATCCTATCAGATATTAATTTCATCGCAGGAATTTTAACTTTAATAAGATCTTGATACTTTTTCTCAATATACTCTATCAATTTCTTACTATCAGAATCAATTCCATCTATCTTAGCTTTATAAGACGCAATAAGACTATTCACAGCTTTCCTCCAACCTAATTTTTGTAATTGAATTTCCTCAAGCTTGGATTTAATTTCTCTTAAATCAATAAGACTTAATTTATCAAGTTCATCTCTATTCTCTTCTATTTTATTAATTACTCTCTCAAAAGTAAATTGGAGATGTGTCACTGCAGCATTCACTATATCTACCAGCAATTTATTCTCATTTGTATTATCTGACTTTAATTTTTTAAGAATTTCTGCAAAATCTCTTATTCTCTCTTTATTGTATAACAAAGAGGAATAAAATAATCGTCTTACTTCCTTATTATCATCATGATTTAATGTCTTATTATTAACATCATCTAACAATGATTTAAACACTTCATCCTTCATACCATATTGACTTTCATCCTCAACCTCAGCTTTATCTTCACTTACTAATCCCATAACATTATCAACATCATTGATAAGCTCAGATATTAATTCACCTTTCTCATCTTTTATTACAGAATCTCTTCTTACTACTTTGTTAACAACAACTTTATCAACAACATCTTCTTTTCTTGCTTCATCACCTTGAATACCATTGACAATTGCATTGAAAGGATCTTTGCTCTTCTCTTTATTCCCAGACAATTGAGAATCTAGCTCACAAGATACTAATCCTAAAATTAATAATATAAATAAATTTTTTCTCACAAATATTCTCCTTCTTAAAATTAA
>NZ_AYOT01000169.1 GCF_000500045.1 Borrelia persica No12
AATATATATCACTTTATCTAAAATACAAAATTTTTTCATTAAAATTATTTCTTTTTTTACATCTTTACTCTAAAAGTATTTATTTATTACCCATTTTCTCTTAAAAAAAAATACATGATACATTTTCGCACTAATCATAACTATTTTGTTTTTATCTTAATACTGATCGATCATAATTTTACTGTCACTCTATACCAATCACTAAAATTATAAAAAATATAGATTAATATCAATTAGTATAATACTCTAGGATTAATATTGATTGAATATTTTTTCTTTATGGTATATTATATTGATAAATATGCTGCTTAATATAAATTTCAGTATTGTTGACTGTTTCCATTAATTCATAAGATTAGATTAATCATGAAAATATCAAGCACCCCTAAAACCTTTAAGAATATAAACAACTACCGTAAAATTGAAACTTAAATAAAAGTAAACCTAAATTCTTTTTTTAAATACAAATTAATAACAATAACACACATAAATACAATCCATACTTACAGATTGTATTAGTAAATTACTATCTATAGTACAAATATTATATCTATAAACATAATTTAACGAGAAAACATCTTCTCTGTATCTCTCACAAAGAATAAGAGAAGCGTTTCCTCTCATAACTTTTTTTAGTATTGATTTTTTATTGATAATTATTTACTGCTGTCCACTACAATGACATCGCCAAAAGAAATCAAAACACTGTTATTTATTCTTTTAGTCATTGTGAGCAGATAATTACCTTATCTTCATAACATAAACAAAATATAAAAAAGGAAAACAACTCCTTAATAGAAAGAGAAGTTTTTCCTTAAATCACTTAAATCAAAAAGAAAACACCTTCCCTATTTACCTAACTAAACCAGAGAAGTGTTTCCTTAAAATTACTTCTTATCTCACTGATTTACTAATTTTTATCTATAATATTTTTATTATTGCCCACTAGCGGCAGCTTCTACTGCCTGCTCTTCTCGCTTAATTGTCACAAGTGTTTCATTTATCTTCTTTAAACCACTATCAACAACAGTATTTCTTATTGCTATTGCTATTATTAATGTCTTATTCATTGCACCAGCAACCACACCATTCACTGCATACTCATTACCGACAGTAAGTTGATCAGTCTCAGTCTTAGCATTTTTAATCTTATCTATCATTGTTCATGGATCTACTTTAGATACCTAAGCAGCTAGTTTATCAACAGTGCCAGCAATAATAGCAATAATCATTAAAGGAGTAAGTGGGGGGTTGATAAATTAATTGGCTATTTAACTCAATTGGCTGCTGTCACTGATGATAGTTATGATATTGGTGATACTGCTAGTGCTGCTACTACAGTAGCTTTTGATAAGATTGGAGTCGACTCTATAATTTCAGAATTTAAACATTATAGAAATGCAAAAAAATCTGGAATAGAAATCAAGCTTGGAAATCCTCGAAATGTGGTGGCTAATGCAAATAGACCTAAGATGAAGTACAAAAAATAGATCCATGGACAATTAGCGATTCGCCTGCTACCGATACATATTTCACTTAACATCATAAGAGAGCCCCTTAACGCTCTCTTATCTTATTTATTTACACAAGTATCATGACCCAACACTAAATATATCTACTTAATCTACCTATTCATTTCCTAATTATGAAATTCATCATTATTTTTTAGATTCTGATGTGTTACTATCAGAACTTACAGGAGTATCATTTGTATCAACTTTCATCGCGTCTTTAACAGTTTTAAGTCCCATGTCAATTGTTTTCCTTACTGCTACAGTTAACGTATCTAATGCTTTAGTAACTGCACTCACTGCTGCTCCTTTAACCACAGGAGCATACTCAGCAGCCTCAGCACTAGGCCCAGCAAACTTACCGCCTTTAGACATAGCTCTTAATGCCATTCCTCCTGCTATAACTGCATCTTTCTTACCATTACCAGAATTACCATTGGCCTCATTGTGTTTAGCCAGAGTAAAAGTATCATCAGACTTAATAATAGCTTGTAAGATATCAGCACCGGTTATGGCTCCAACTGCCTTTGCAGCATCAGCAGCTGATTTCTTTGCAACATCAGCGGCTCCAGCATTATTATTAGCAAATAGCATACCCGCAGCATTATTATCACGATCACTAAGATCAGTAGCCTTTTTAGCATCCCCAGCAGCAGCATTCCCTTCTTTAAGTACCACTGCTACTATAACTTTAATTCCTTTTAATAAACTCTCAACATCACCAACAGTACCACCATTATTTTGAGCAGCAA
>NZ_AYOT01000170.1 GCF_000500045.1 Borrelia persica No12
GTAGCATTCTTTAATGCAGTGCTCAGGTTATCTTTCTAAAGAAGGTGGACTTTATGATCAGAATTACTGGTTTGTAATTGTGCTAAGTGAACTTAATTTGTACATCAAGTGCCTTGAAAATGAAAGTATAAGTAAAAGCAAAGGGTATTGATATATGAAAGTAGACGAGATTTTGATTCCTTTGTCGATCCAGACTAAAGATGATTCGGGATTAAATACGATAGCTGATACACTGGGAAGGATTGCAGAACAGCAATTCGCAAATCTTGAAGATCTAAGATCAAGGCTAGAGAATGCATCTCATGCAGGAGCGGGATTTAATACTGTCTATAAATTTGTGCTTTCAAGTGCCGAAAAGATGATTAAGAATTTTAAGATTCTTGGTGATTCAATTAGGGGTATTGGAGATAATGTTAAGAATGTTAAAAGTATAGGTGGTGCTTTTAAAGGTTTTGGTAACATTTTGCAGGGTGTTAAAGGATTTGCCAATCAGGCAACACTAGCTTTAAGTCAACTCTTAGCTACTGTACTCCCAATACTTTTGCTTGTTAAAGCTCTTGAAATGCTATCTTCGGCTATTTCGGGCTTGGTCTCAGGTGCTATGGAGTCTGTAGAAGCCTTTAATAAAGAGATGACGACATTTTCTGAAATGTTAAACAATGCTGATGCTGGTAAAGATTTAGCTAATGATATGAGAGCTTTTAGTGAAGAGACTTTGTTTACTACTGAAGCTGTTCATAATGCAGCCAAAACTATGTTGCATTATGGATCTAAGGCTTCTGAGGTTAGTGAACGTATGAGAATGTTTGTAGAGGTTGCAGGAGGAAGTAGTGCAGGCCTTGAGAAATTGGCTGAGGTTTACTCTAGTATTGAGTCGAAAAATRATATTGCTGTAGAGGATCTTATAGCACTTCGTGATGCTGGGGTTGATCTTACTGAAGTTTTAGCAGAGGAAGCTGGAGTTACAGGGGAAGCTTTGTTTGAGATGGCAAACGAAGGTCGACTTGGATCTGATTTAATGAGCTTCGTGAAAGCAAAGCTTGATTAATTAAATATGTTAAAGCATCTTCATTATGCTTAATCCATGTCATTTCACTCTTCATCTACCTTATGAATTCTGATTGTATTTTATCTGCATACACGAGAACCTGTGTATAGTGACTTCGTTTGGAAATGTAATGCAGACCTAACTCGACTTTTTTTGAACATTCTTCACCCTAAGAGTATTAGAAATATTGTAAATTTCAACTGTCAAATTAGAAAGCATATCCTGTAAAAGCACAGCATCTTTCTCTACCATCTCTTTGGTTATCAGATTTCCATCTTGATCGAACAAATCAACAAATCCTACTACATTCTCTTTCCAGATTTTTTTTACAAAATCCATTTGTCTGTTAGTAACTTCCAGAACTCTTGTAGGATCAACTTCTTTAATCGAATTTTTAGTTAATT
>NZ_AYOT01000171.1 GCF_000500045.1 Borrelia persica No12
AGAAGTGGATAAAGTAGAAGCTTATTGGAATTATTGGGGAAAAACTGCGGATTTGGCTAGAACTAAAGGACACTTAAATGAGATTCTAAAAAGAATATCAAAAGTAAAGTCTGCATCTTCTATAGAGGAGATTAAGCTTGCTCGTAAGGGTGCTAGGTTTATGACCACAAAACCTACATATATGCCTGGTGCAGGATTAATGACTAGTGAAATGGGACAGAATGAACTTGTAAGAGTAACTCCGGCTCCCATTGATGAAAATTTGAGAAAGCTTGAAGCAAGAATCATTGCAGAAGAAATTAGCAAAATGCAGAAAARTGAAGSKAATAGTAATMGTCAGGTCATAATTAATTATAATTATAATTTTTMTGGTGAYGTTTTGGATGCTGATAAGCTTGTGCGTATGTTGAAAGCTAAAGAGCATTCRATGGGATTTAGAATGGCTAACTAAAAAATATATGAAAAAAATTTAGAGACAATAGAGAAAATCGATTGACTTTTTTGAATATTGTTGTATAATATTATTTGTACACAAAAACATAATTTATTATCGTTTTTGTGTTATGCCATGAATAAGACCAATAACTTTGGTTATTGGTCTTATTCTTTTATTTCCGATAGTGCACTTATTTCATGTGTTATAATTAAGTAGAGTATATTAAAAATTAAAAAAATCATTGAGGTTATAAATATGAGTGTTGCATTAAAAGAGCAGGTATATGATGGACAAGTAGCTAAGAATTCGGTTAAGTCTGAGAGAGTTAAAAAAGATTATCATAGTGGGGAGTTTAATGGGCAGATTATCAGTTATTATGTTCTTGAAGAAAAATTTGATCTTCTTCAAGATAGGATGATGGATAATTTTCATTACTTGGATGATAAAATAAGTATGCTCAAAATTGATTTGAATGAAAAGATAGATAAAGTTGAGGCTAGGCTTAATGAGAAGATAGATGGAGTAGAGACTAGGCTTAATGAGAAGATGGATAAACTTGATGCTAGGGTAGACAAACTTGACGCAAAGATAGATGGAGTAGAGGCTAGACTTGACGCAAAGATAGATGGAGTAGAGACTAGGCTTAATGAGAAGATAGATAAACTTGATGCTAGGGTAGACAAACTTGACGCAAAGATAGATGGAGT
>NZ_AYOT01000172.1 GCF_000500045.1 Borrelia persica No12
GAGCATTCAATGGGATTTAGAATGGCTAACTAAAAAATATATGAAAAAAATTTAGAGACAATAGAGAAAATCTATTGACTTTTTTTAATATTGTTGTATAATATTATTTGTACACAAAAACATAATTTATTATCGTTTTTGTGTTACATCATGAATAAGATCAATAACTTCGGTTGTTGGTCTTATTCTTTTATTTCCGATAGTGCACTTATTTCATGTGTTATAATTAAGTAGAGTATATTAAAAATTAAAAAAATCATTGAGGTTATAAATATGAGTGTTGCATTAAAAGAGCAGGTATATGATGGACAAGTAGCTAAGAATTCGGTTAAGTCTGAGAGAGTTAAAAAAGATTATCATAGTGGGGAGTTTAATGGGCAGATTATCAGTTATTATGTTCTTGAAGAAAAATTTGATCTTCTTCAAGATAGGATGATGGATAATTTTCATTACTTGGATGATAAAATAAGTATGCTCAAAATTGATTTGAATGAAAAGATAGATAAAGTTGAGGCTAGGCTTAATGAGAAGATAGATGGAGTAGAGACTAGGCTTAATGAGAAGATGGATAAACTTGATGCTAGGGTAGACAAACTTGACGCAAAGATAGATGGAGTAGAGGCTAGACTTGACGCAAAGATAGATGGAGTAGAGACTAGGCTTAATGAGAAGATAGATAAACTTGATGCTAGGGTAGACAAACTTGACGCAAAGATAGATGGAGTAGAGGCTAGACTTAATAAGAAAATAGACAAACTTGATGATAAGATAGAGACTGTTAAGCATGATTTGAATGCAAAGATAGATGGAGTAGAGATTAGGCTTAATGAGAAGATAGATGGAGTTAAGAGTGATTTGGTACAAATGAAGTCTAAATTGACTTTGATTGAGAGTAGACTAGGATTTAAGGGACAGTTAGTTTCATCTTTGACGGTTATTGCT
>NZ_AYOT01000173.1 GCF_000500045.1 Borrelia persica No12
AAAAAACATCTAAGTATACTTTTATCAAATAATTTTATTTTTCACTTTAAGCTTTATAATTATAGCAATGTTTAAACTTAATTTTTTCATAAAAACTAAAAATAACTCTCTCATCACACCATTAAATATTAATCCTGATGAATTCATTCTACTTGGTTCCAACTTAATACAATCTTTTAATATTAAATATAAATTACTAGGAATCCTAATCACAACTGGAATTCCTCTTTCTCACTTAAATCACAAAAATATCTTAGTTAGACAAACTAACAACAAAAATATCATTATTTATAAATCAAATAATGGTTTAGAACTCACAAAATATACTTTAACTGATTCTAACATTGTCGCTAATGCTATCAGAAGTTTGCCAGACAGTAACATACTTCCAATACAAGCATGGAAATTAAATAAGTATCTATACAAATTCTTCAAATTCAA
>NZ_AYOT01000174.1 GCF_000500045.1 Borrelia persica No12
ATAAAAACTCGAAATCTCGTCTCAAAAAAATTATTGCTTCTATTATAGAAGAATTCTTCAATAATGATACAATATCCATTTATAACCGTAGATCTGATAAACTTAAAACTTATATTAATTTACGTCTTAAAGAAATGAAAATTTCATATAAATCTACTTACAAATATCAATCAGAAATATTATCTAATATCTTCACAAATTAAGACAACTAAATAATATCTTCTTTTTTTATAACCCTAAATA
>NZ_AYOT01000175.1 GCF_000500045.1 Borrelia persica No12
ATAACTAATATGAGCGCCAATGCAAATTTCAGTACATTTGTTATAATTATAAGCCAGTTAGCCATTATTCAAAGTCAAAGGATATTCATTCAATTGACAAAGACATCGAGCGCGTTGAAAACACTTTTCAGGCTATTTATTACATCCATAATTGCAATTGTCATCAAAGCATTTGATAATTTTTTTTATAACAACTTCTCTATCAACAACTCAAAATCTATACATAACAAACATAACAATATCAAAAATACATTTCTTGGTAAGCTCAAATTTACATTAATCCGAAACACGATTTTAA
>NZ_AYOT01000176.1 GCF_000500045.1 Borrelia persica No12
CCAATCATAACTCAAAAAATGGTACTTTCTGAGCTCGTTAAAGTTGGGATGGATAAAGATGTGGCTAAAGATTTGTCTTTTAGATATTACAGAAATGAGCTCACCCACAAAGATATCGAATATCTCAAAGAAAACTTCGATATCAAACTCGAAATGCTAGAAAAAGTATTAAAAGGCGAAATTTTAGCTGTTAAAACTGATCTTGATAATAAAATTGATACCAAATTCACTGAACTTGACAATAAAATTGATAATGTTAGAAGCGAATTAAAATCGGATATCAAAGACCTTGATAATAAGATCGATACCGTCGAAAATAACTTAAACGTTAAGATTGATACTAAATTTAATGAACTTGATAAAAAAATTGATAACACTAAAAGTGAATTAAAGTCGGATATCAAAGATCTTGATAATAAATTTGATACTAAATTCAATGAACTTGATAAAAAAATTGACATCAATATAACTAAATTTGACAGTACAGCAAGACTACATAAGTGGATGTTTGGTACTATTATCACAATTAATATAGGAATCTTCTTAGCTTTAATTTCTATTATTTATTCGGTTTTTGGTAAATAAATGTGAATTTCTAATTTAATAACAGAAACAGTAATTCACATAAATTAAAATATAACACTACAATTCTATGGAATTGCTAGTTTCACCTTTTTAGAGACCTTAACTAGTTTAGCTTGTTGTTGTCTTTTCCTGAAAAGGTCATATGAAACCTATCTTAGTTTCACAATAATATTCCCCCATCTACCTGCTTAATTGTTATATTAAGGTTATCTCTATATTTCTTTGCAACCCACTCCTTAAGATATGCATACACATAATCAAAATTCTCAGGAATAAATATTGGAAATTTAACTATTGTTTCATCCAATCGCTTAGATTGCACCTCTTCACTCATATATGCTTTCCAAAGCCTATATCACTTGATATATAAGTCTTTTCGCTAAATATCGCAAAT
>NZ_AYOT01000177.1 GCF_000500045.1 Borrelia persica No12
AATTCCAAATAATTGTTAAATGCCTTCATAAACTTAAGTCCAAGTTGACTCTTTGCTATACTAAATTGACTCCTAAGTTCACGTGCCTTTGCATTTACTTCAAGTGCTCGATCTAAAATACTCTTAAAAGTATCTTCACAAATGGTAACTTTAGTATTACTACCAAATTCTTTTGGTTTCTCTCTAATACTCTCCCATTTTTGTCTCATTTTACATACATTAGCTCGTGAAACTCCCATCTCTTTAGCTATTTCAGAATCGCTTAAACGACCTTCATTGAAATACATGACATAA
>NZ_AYOT01000178.1 GCF_000500045.1 Borrelia persica No12
ACTCTTAAATGTATCTTCACAAATGGTAACTTTCGTATTACTACCAAATTCTTTTGGATTGTCTCTAATACTTATCCATTTTTGTCTCATTTTACATACATTAGCTCGTGAAACACCAAGTTCCTTTGCTATTTCAGAATCGCTTAAACGACCTTCATTAAAATACATGGCATAATCTTCATATCCCCTTTTTATTTTACTCATATCCCTTTAACCTTCTTAGTTAACAATAAGTTAACAAAAATTAATTTTGTTTACATAAACTTTATAACAAAACATTAAACTTTACAAAAGAAGTAAATAATTACAAGTATATCTATACAGAACAAAATAACTAATCTATAATGAAAGTACTTACAAAAAAGGAGAATATTAATGCTTAAATATATAAATTATTTAATACTTTGTAGTTTATTACTGTTTTGTTGTTGTAAAGGGCATGAAAATATTAATCCACATACTACAAGAAACGCTTTACCAGAAACAATACCACTTAATACTGATGAAATGAAATGGAAACTTTTCAAAAATATCATCACCAATCAAGTTATCCCTCACCTAGAATATTGTAAAAAAGAAGCAGAGAAAAAATACGGAATTAACACAGATCCATACACAGAAATGCTTGCTATAAAAACAGGCTTAGAAAACTTCATGATTTGGATATCAAATAAACCTGAAAAACAAAAAGAATTAGCTAATGATTTTACTGAAATAAATAACTTCTTAGAAAACAAAAGAAAAAAATATGCACCTAATATATCCCTTGAACAATACATATCAGATGCTTTTAATGACAAAAATTCTCAAAATGAAAAGTATGGTATCTATAACATCAAACTTGATCATAATTTTTACTATAACACAATAATTTATTATTATACAGAAATATCAGATAGAACATATTACACCAGTTATGGTGGCCCTCTTAATGTTCAACAAATCATATTCAATGTTATTAAATCTCATTTAAAACCATCCTCTGAGCCATTTCAAAAACTGATAAAATGGAATCATTAGGAACAATATAAAATAACTATCAACTTAGTGAAACAAATAATAAATTTGTTTCACTAAGTGTAATTAATACAAAAAAGAAATTATTCAAAACATCTCAAATGAATAGCAAAAAGAGAGGAAAGAATAAATTAAAAGGCTGTAAAAAGTTAAGGAAGTTGACTTTGTGTTAACCGAAAGTAAAAGGAAAGTTAAGAGTGGAAAGATGGACTTTGTATGCTCTCATTGCAAAGTTACAATCTACGAAAATAGGAAATAGGATATTTGTAGAGCAAAAATATAAGTATTTGTTAAAGGTAACACAAAGAATACTAGATATCTTGTGCTACAATACTCAAAACCATACTTCTAGCTAATTACAACCAATCCTCACACCATATTTCAAGTACAATGAGAACCTTCAAAATTTGACTTAAACTATTAGTATTTGCTAACATATTATTTGACCATTTTATTTTTTTTAAAATGATTAGTTAATATATGAACTTGATGAATGATGCTAACTTAAATTTAGCTAATAAACTTAATAAAACTATTGAAGACCTAGTAAAAGAAAACGAAATATTACATAAAGAACTATCTATAATCAAAAGTCAAACAAAAAATAAATCCACTAAACCTAAATCTATTCCCATAAGATTTTATTTAAATGAAAAGACAATAAAACTAGTAAAAAGGTGCATAGAAAAACTTAAAATTTTAGATCCAATATCCGGATGGTTTGTTTACATACTATCAATAACTGGTTGTAGAGGAGTTGAGATACAAAATGTCAGACTTGCTGATATTTCAAAAGAAAAAAGCACTACTGGTGAAATATTTTATAGTCTTAAAATTAATGTTGCTAAGAAAAGAAGTAATATTTGCATTAGAGAAGTAGTTATCAGTGAAGATGAATTTAATTCTATTATGAAGATACATAATGATTATTTYATATCTAAAGACAAAGACACAAGACGTACTTATCTATTTCAAAAAAGCAAAAATAGATTTAAAGACAATAAAATTGACATAATAGAAATATCAAAACAATTTAAAGAATTACTCAAATCATCTGGATTTAAACACCGTAAATCTCTACATATTTGCCGAAACATATTTATTGCTTCTCTTAAATCCAAAGGATACAACTCATTCGAGATCAAAGAATTAATGAAATACGCCTCTACTTCTGAGATTGACAATGTTTATGGCTTATCTTCGGCTAGTAAAATACAAGCTTATAAGGATATTAAAAACAGTTTGAAATAATATCTATTTTTTTGCTAAATTAAGTTATATTAAGTATAATATTATTCAATTTGAATTTTTTTGTTGTTTTTTGTTATAT
>NZ_AYOT01000179.1 GCF_000500045.1 Borrelia persica No12
TTAACTACTTCTCTAATTGAATTTTTGGACGAATCGCTTTTATCACCACCTGTTTCTGATTTTTTTGCTACTTCTTCTAACTCTCTTGATGTTTCTCAAATCTTACTACCTAGAACACTAAAATAACTTCCTACATCCTCTTTCTTCGTAGTTGTTTTTGCAGTAAAGCTCAAAACATCCAAAACTAATTCCAAAAAAGCAAAAAAGCATTCTCAGCAACTCCTCCCAACTTCAATCATTATCGCACCACTTAACCCACTCCCAACTCCCTTCTGAGCTCCTGATTGCTTACTTCTTTCCACATCCCACCATCCCCCACCATCATCACCACCATACTCATCTTAATAACTCCACTAATCCTTCTTTTCCTTTCCCCTTCTCTCTCTTCCCCTCCCTCTATTTTCTATCTCTTTTATTTCTTTCATTCCTTTCTTGCCTCCTTATTTTTTTTCTTTATCTTTATACTTTAGATAGCCAACAAAACAAAAATAAATAAATCAAGAATTAAAAAATATACTTACCAAATAAAAAAATGATAAATCTTTAATAAAGAGACACACCAAAATGCCAAAAAGGAAAACAATTTTCATAATAAAGAAAAAAATGTTTCCCTTAATTGACTTTATCATTGAATGATATATTTATATTATTTTTATTTAGTAACAGTACTAATAATCTGCAAATTAACACCATTACTAGAATTTGAAAGCTTTTCATATCTCTCTTTAACATCACGACTGATATCGCTATACTCTCTTAATAATCTTAAGTACTCTTTTTCCGCTTCATTTAATCTATTTTCAAAGTTATTTTTTACATCTTGATCTTGGATATCATTAATAGATACCTTTAATGCATTGATCAAACATAGATGTTCAAAAATATTGTCCATAATTTTTGCAACTTGATCAGCATCTAATTGAGACAAAAAATCACGAAATGTATCATTACTATGTATTTTAAAAACATCCACTAATGCTTTTCTTAAATATTCAAATGCCTCTCTCTGATCTTTAGATAGATTAAATGTATAAGACAATTCAGCAGCAATTGATTTAACCTCTTCACTCAGATCTACATCCATATCTACCTTTTCTCTGCTTTCTGAAAAAACACCTAGATCTAGACTCTCTCTTACAAGAGGAAAACTTTGAGCTTTGCAACTTTCCAATGCAATTACCGCTATGGACAATAATATTAAAGCATAATCTCTTAACTTCATATTTTAACATCTCCTTTTAAAATCAAAAACAATGTAAGAATATTTATATATTACTTAAATAGCAATAATAACAATAACAGTACTTGTATCAATTATTTTTAGTGTACTAATTTAGTTTCAGTTATATAATCTTAAACCTAAATATCAATATAAAATAATCTTGCATGTTCTTTTACAAAAACAAACCATATTGAACTTACATCTTTTCTTTAATATACTTTACAACCATAGAAAATCAATGAAAAGCTTATAAAAAATATAATAAAAAACTTGTTTTTCTAAAACATTCTAACACCATACAAACAAATCGCCAGCATTGGCTAAAAAAATTATTACCTCTATATATATTAGTTAAACCAAACAATTAACTAATTCAATTAACATTGAATATTAATTGAATTCAAAAATCAAGAATAAAAACTAATTTAAAAAAATCTATATAGAATATTAAATATTTTGGTTATAACTTTTATTATTATAATAATCGTTAAGTGAACTACTAAATTTACTAGACATACCAACATATAAAAGTTATTCTTATCAAATATTAGCTATACAGCTATAGATACATTAATCTAATAATGATTTTTCTGAGCTAATTTTAAACGAAAACACATTTTTATTCCTTCTTTTCTCCACAACGAAAATCAAGTTCTTGCGTAAAACATAAATTTAAAGTCTCAGATTTTTTCTGATAAAGTCTCAGATTTTTTCTGAATTTCCTGATTTTCTATCTCTTCTATATATGCAATCCAATCGCCAATAGTTTTACCTTTGCCATACCTTTCTTCAAACTCACTAAGCTCTTTATACAGAACTAAAAGATCGTGAAATTTTTGACAATTCATTTATTATCCCTAATTAGCTAACTTTTGTTACACAGTATGCCCCATTCTCAAAGAGAAGAGTATATTCAGCTATCCTCAAATCATATTGAAGCAAATCTTCGTAAAATTCTCCAAAAATTCTAGTATCAAGTTGAACATAATTCACAAATTTACCAACCAAAGCATTTTCTTCATTAAAGAATAATAATTTAACCAAAATTTCTCTAAGTTCATCTTTACTCAATAATTTACTATTACTTAAATAACGTATCTTTTCCATTCTCCAACAAATCGAAAATTTGTATTAACTTACTATACCCCTCATATCCACTTACTACTTTATCATAAAATAATACCTGAAAGATACACGAGTTCTATATGCAACATGATTTCTCATGTATATCATCAAACACATACTCAAAATATGCAATAAAAAATATCCTAAATAAATATAAGTGATTCTTCTAGAATATGACCAAGATCTTCGGTAGTAACTTGTGGATTAGAATTAAATTTCTTTCTCATGTATATTTTTATTTCATACTAAAATTAATTAACACTGTAAATGAGCGCCATTATATTTCTTCAAATAAATAAAGTATTTCATATGGATTAAAAGAAGAAGGTTATAAAGAGAAGTTTGTTTTCATAATTTATTATCTTTTTTTACACAATTTTATAACTACACAAATCTATTACAATCTATACAATTTT
>NZ_AYOT01000180.1 GCF_000500045.1 Borrelia persica No12
AATAAACCGAATATTTTTAATTAGAACATACACCAATAAAATACTATTAACAAAAATAACACCTCCCTCACGATTACAGAGAGAAGTGTGCACATTACATTTACATATACATATTTATTAATCACCGTTTATACTGTTTATTTAGTAGCTGGAGTTTGAGTAGTATCAGATTGACTAGCCTCATTTCCACTAGTCTCAGAATATTTTATTCCTTGAAATACTTCTCTTACTTTCTCTAAATTATTTGCTACTGTTTTCTTAATTATTACATCCAATATCCCTAATACCTTATTTACCGCACTTACTCCTGCTGCTTTAACCCCTACAACTTCATTAGCAGCAGCACTAAGTTTACCACTCTTAGTCATTGCCTTTAGAGCTACGGCAGCTGCTAGATCGGCATTACTCTTTGCCCCAGTATTAGCGTGCTCAGCAATTTTAGTAGCTAGTGCTCCTGCTTCATTATTATTGTTAGCAACAAGTTCAACACCAGTCTTAGCATTTTTAATCTTATCTATCATTGCCCATGGATCTGCTTTTGATACCTCATCTGCTAGTTTGGGACCAGCTCCAGCAGCAGGAGCAGCACCACTTTTTGCAAGAGCTGCTCCTGCAGTATCATCACCATTATTTACTACAGTGCCAGCAGTTCCAGCTTCAATCTTCACTCCAGATTTTTCTGCTATTTCAATAATATTTTTAACTTCTGCAATTATAGAGTCAACTCCAGCCTTTTCAGCAGCTACCGCAGCACTAGCACTAGCAGTATCACCAATATCAGCACTATCATTAGTTACACCAGCTAATTTGGTTAAAGCAACAATTAATCGTTCAAAAACATCATTTGCTACTTTAATTGAATCCTCCACTACTTTAATTGTAACCTCATTAGCGTCCCTTGCCCCAGAGATTCCACCTGCTAACTCTTTTAACTTCCCATTAGTCACTTCCAAACCTTTTTTTATCTTCTCAAAATGTTTCCCTACCTCACTTTTCTTATCCCCCGATTTAACTGCAATAAGCCCTAATGCATCACCAATAGCATTCCTAAAAACGCCAAAAATGTCCTGAAATCCTTGCCCAATCTTAACCAAAGAATTTAAAAAACTATTCTTCTTCTCTAATCCCTCTTTTTCTGCTACTAACCCACTATTACATCCCATCATCCCCAAAATAATCATAATAATAATCAAACTTCTCTTGATCACCTCTCCCATCTTCCCTATTCCCCCTCTCATATCTTCTTCCCTTCTTATTTCTCTAATTCCTCTCATCTTTCCCTCCTTAATCAACTCTTTAATTCCCCCCAATCTTTAAATCCTCAATTTAAGCTCCCTTCTCTTCCCAATCCCAAATAAAACCTAATCCCTTCTCAAAAAAGTTCATCCCTTCTCAAAAAAGTTACTAGTCTTATTTTTACTTCCCTTCTCTTATTTTTACTTCCCTTCTCTCATTTAAAGAGTCTCTTCTTCTCTGCCTTAAAATTTACTTCAACAGAAAAAACTAAAGAAAAATAATGGAACGCACACATGATAAATGAATGATTAATAAAAAAACATCTCCCCTGTATGCCTTATAAAAAACAAAAGAACAAGAGAAATGTTTCCTTTAAACTACTTTTTTTACTTTACTAATTTTTGTCAATAATTATTTATTGTTGTTCACTATTTGCAGCTTCTGCTGTTTTATCTTCTTGTTTAACTTTAGCTAGTACTTCATTTATCTCTTTTAAACCATTATCAACAGTATTTCTTATTGCTATTATTAGAGTACTTAATGCCTTATTTACTGCACTTGCTACTGCTCCATTTACTGCATTAACCGTTTTACTGTTAGCATCATTATTCTTAATAGCAAACTTACCTTCCTTTGCCATTGCCCTCAATGCTATCCCTGCTGCTATCACTGCATCTTTTTTTGCTGCATTAAAATTTTTATTATCTTCACTGCCAGCTGCAGCAATGTCTGCTGCACTCTGCGCAGTTTCAATCTTAGGATCATTAGAAACTGCATCAGACTTAGCTATTGCTTGCAATATATCTGCACCACTTACTGCCCCTATTGTTGCACTTGCTGCTGCTGCATGTTTCTCTTCACCACCATTATTTTTTTGACCAAGTAATACACCAATCGTCTTTTGTTGTTCAACATCAGTTTTAGTAAAATCTGAATTGCCTTCATTCTTTTTTAATACAACTGAAACAATATCCTTAATTCCCTTAACAAATGAATTAACTGCATCTTTATTAGCAGGAACAGCATCTTCATTTTGTTTAGAATTCCCTATTGCATCACTACCTATAGCACCCCCAGCCGCTTCCTTTGCTCCTTCTTCAATCTTACCTATCTTACCAATAAATTCTTCAACTTTCTCTTTCACTTTCGGATAATTCCCATATTCTCCTACAATTTTCCCCAATTTCTCTTTTACTGTTTTCATAGTATTCTCAATCTTAGTAAAATAAGCCCCAATCTCACTTTTTTTAGTATCTGCCTTTATTCCTAATGTATCTGTAATCATATCCCCAAATGCCACAAAAACATCCAAAAATCCTTTCCCTAAATTCGCTATTGAACTTAAAAACTCATTCTTCTTTTCTAGCTCCGCTACTCCATTATTACATCCCATAACTCCCAAAATCATAATAATAATCAAACTTCTCTTGATAACCTTCTTCATCTTCCCACTACCCCCTCTCATTTCTTCTTTAGTTTTTATTTCTCTAATTCCACTCATCATAATTTTCCCTCCTTAATCAACTCTTTATTCCCCCCAATCTTTAAATCCTCTTATTTAAAGCTCCCTTCTCTTCCCTTTCCTCACTAGCTCATCTAAATAAGCCCTTCTACATAATCTCATCTAAATAAGCTCTCCTCACTAATCTCATCTTCCTTCTAAAAAAAGTTACTCAGAATACATACTTCCTTCTCTTCTTTTTCTTCTCTTATCATTCCTTCCTTCTCTTTTTATAAGTTCCCTTCTCTCTTTTATTGAGTCTCTTTTATCTTTTTTATTGAGTCTCTTCTTCTCTTTTCTATCAACTTTACTACAACAGAAAAAACACAATAAAAACGAACGAATAATATATAAATTGAAATTAACTTGCTAAAAAAACAAATGAGAAATGTTTAATAAAAAATACTAAAACGCCAAAAAGAAAAACAATTCTCCTATAGAAAGAAAAATATGAAACAAATTCAATTTATTTATCTCTTACTTAATGAAGATTGACGAAATATGAACTGAAAGTACTTCATTTACTAATGAGAAATTGGATTGGCTGAATGCATGGCTTATCGAAAGGTTTATAAATGCTGATGATGTCTTCAATGCTAGAGATGCAATCATAACAGGAGGTATAGCGTTAAAAGCTATAGCTAAAATGGTAAATTACCTGGTGGCAAGACTGATAGTCATAATTTATATAAGCACTTCCCAAATAATCTTTTAGCTTGAAAACATAAGAATTTAATTTCAAGTATCTTATTTACTTAATCTTATTTTTTATTTTACTAAGTTTAATTTGTAATATTTGCATAATAATTACGTCAAGAACACCTAACACCTTGTTAACGGATTTAACTGCAGCTTCTTTGACTTTTTCAACATAATTACTATGTTTGGTATTATCATCACCCTTATAATCAGCAAATTTACCATCCAATTCAATGGAAGACCAATTTAAATAAGGCATGGTTTGACCTTGAAAATACTATTAATAAAATTAATACTGCGATAAGCAAATTGAAAAGTACAAAATGGTAAAAATAAAACAATAACTAAATCCACTCATTGTTTTATACACTCTATTGCTATATAGTTGTCCAATAAAGGAAGCATTTGCAAAAGATACAAAAGAAAAATCTGATGATCTAATTAACAAGGCACAATCTATCTTGGATAATAAAACCCAAGCTAAAACTGATAAAGTAGATAAAAAAACCTTTCAAGAAGCCCCAAAAAACGTAGTAGAAAAACTATAGCAAGAAAAACAGCATCACCACAAGACAACAGCTCCACTTCTAAGGTTGATACTAATACTGTCAATGATTTATTAGGTGCAGAGTCTCTAAGACCCAACTCATACTTCAAAAAAAAGAAAGAAGAAATTACCTATTCTTATTGCAAACGGTCACGATTCACCCCCCCCTAGCGCAGTCAAGAAAAGAAAGAGAATATCAGACAGCAAAGTAAAAAATACAATTTCTACAATCAATTCAAGCAACGAAATATCTCTCTATTAAACAAAAACCCTTTACCCCTATAAATTATTTAAGGAAAACACATCTTTTTTATAAGAGTTGTTTTCGTTTTGTTTTTATCTACTTCTTTTCATTTTACTTAATTATTTATTTTCTATCCAATTATTTTCCTTCAGATGTGTTCTTATCAAAAGTTACAGGAGTATCACTTGCATTTATTTTAATTGCTTCTTTTACTGTTTTAAGTCCTGCATCAACTGTTTTTCTTATTGCTACAGTTAATGTATCTAATGCCTTAGTGACTACACTTACTGCTGCTCCTTTAACTGCATCAGAAACATCTGCATCACTACTATTAGCAAACTTACCACCCTTAGCCATCGCTCTTAACGCTATACCTCCTGCTATAACCGCATCTTTAGGGGAAAGAGCAATATTAGCATTAGCATCATTATTTTCAGCTAACTTAGCTGATTTACCATTATCTTTAATCATAGCTTGCAGGATATCAGCACCAGTTACCGTCCCAACTGCTTTGGCTGCATCAGTAACAACTTTTTTGGCATTAGCTTGAGCTCTCCAACAGCACCATTACCAGTAACAAATAATTTAGCTGCTTCACCATCAGCAGCACTGCCATTAGTTCTTGCAGTAGAACCATCTGAAGCTTTTTTATCATCTCCCGATTCATCACTTCCCAAACCTTTAAGTGACACATCTACTATTGACTTAATTCCCTTTATTAAATTCGTAACATTCCCAGCAGCACCAGCGTTATTCTG
This sequence comes from Borrelia persica No12, assembly GCF_000500045.1. Taxonomy (GTDB): domain Bacteria; phylum Spirochaetota; class Spirochaetia; order Borreliales; family Borreliaceae; genus Borrelia; species Borrelia persica. The sequence goes on from NZ_AYOT01000180.1 coordinate 4,986, forward strand.
AGCAGCAACATTACCAATTAGTTCATCACCATCAGTACCAATAGCCTTACTAGCAGTTTTAGATCCATCAATAATCTTATCAAGAATTTCACTAACAAATTTCTTTACTGAACTCTCTACTCCAAGCGCATTAGGATTCCCTGCAGTTTTCATGTCAGCAACAATTTTTTCAAGCTTATCCTTTGTCCCTTGCACAGTCTCCTGCACTGTCTTAAAATATTTCCCAACATCAGACTTCTTACTATCCCACATTCAACCCAAACACACTCCCAACAATATCCCCAAAAGAAGTAAAAACACTGATAAAATCATTACGCAAGCTAACTAAAAACTGTAAAAATTTATCCTTCGACTTCTCTGCTTCTAATAACCCATTATGATATCCTATCACCATACCTCATATTGAGTTCTGATGCCTAAAAAATGAACAAAAAAATAGATAGACTATAAATCAATGATCAATAAAAACATAAAAGAAATGAATTTAACAGATATCAAAAACTAAAATATAGTAAATTAATAATCCATTCTTCGCTTTCTCTGCTTCGTTTACTGCACTATTAAGTCTTGATTCGTAATTACGAGTTTTTCTTTTAAATAGCCATCTAATACTCCCGATATCTCAAATTCTTTTTGAGGTACCACTACGATCAAAAACAGTTCTAATGTCACCTATATCAGCATCATAATCTGCTTTTATTTGATTTTTTATTGCTACTAATTTCTGCTTTTCTCTTCCAAGTACAGCAAATTGTTCATAAAAAAAACACAAATATATCTTTACAAAATTTATAAATAATTGCAAACACATTTATCATCAAATATCCAACAATAACAAATCTTAAATGAATAGAAAAAGAGAGCTTATCTCTTAAGCTCTTCTCATTTCTTCTTTTACATAAACATTTATGTTTACAACTAATTACCTTAATCTGATATTTACTAATCTCTACTTCTTAGTTTTCTCAGGTTTAACATCGCTACCATCAGGAATTATCGGAGTAACATTGACATTAATCTTCATCGCTCCTTTAACTGTTTCAAGTCCTAAATCAATTGTCTTTCTTATTGCTATTGTTAACGTATCTAATGCCTTAGTCACCGCACTTATTGCCGCACCTTTAACTACAGTAGTAATAATTCCTTGAGCATCAGCATCACTAGCATTAGAAAATTTACCACCTTTTGCCATTGCTCTTAATGCTATACCTCCTGCTATAGTTGCATCCTTAGGCATAGTAGCATTACCAGTTGTTTCTTTAGCTAATTTAGCAGCATCACCATTATCCTTAATAATAGACTGCAATATATCAGCACCAGTCACTGCTCCAACTGCCTTTGCTGCATCAGCCGCTGATTTCTTTGCATTTTCAGCAGTACCTGCATTAGCAGTAGCAAATAACTCTTTCCTGCCTCACCATCACCAGCATTGCCATTAGTCCTTGAAGTAGACCCATCTGTAGCCTTTTTATCAGTACCAGAATCAAAACTTCCTATACCTTTAATTACCACATTTACAATCTTTCCAATTCCTTCACTAAGAGACTTAATTGAAGCTCCTTCAGCAACAGCACCAGCTCCGCCATTAGGTTCAGCAACATTACCAACTAAATCATCACCTGTAATACCAATAGCCTCACTAGCAGTCTTAGCCCCCTCTATTATCTCATCAAGCGTCTCACTAACTAATTTATTTACTGCACTCTCTACTCCCGCCGCATTCGGATTCCCTTCTCTTTTCATATCAGCAACAATATTATTAAGTTTATCCTTTGTGCCTTTTACAGTATCATGCACTGTCTTAAAATATTTCCCAACATCCGATTTCTTAGAATTAACATTCAATCCCAACACACTCCCAACAATATCGCCAAAAGAAGTAAAAACATTCAAAAAATCATTCCCTAAATTAACTAAAGCCTGTAAAAACTCATTCTTCTTTTCTAGTTCAGCTACTCCATTATTACATCCCATAATTCCCAAAATCATAATAATAAGCAAACATCTCTTGATAATCGTCTTCATCTTCCCACTACCCCCTCTCATTTCTTCTTTATCTTTTATTCCTCTAATTCCTCTCATCATAATTTTCCCTCCTTAACAAACTCTTTAATCCCCCCAATCTTTAAATCCTCAATAATTTAAAGCTCCCTTCTCTTCCCTTTTCTCTCTCACTAATCTCATCTAAATAAGCTCTCCTTCCTTCTAAAAAAAGTTACTCAGAATACATACTTCTTTCTCTTCTTTAAAAGTTCCCTTCCTTCTCTTATCATTCCTTTCTTCTCTTTTTATAAGTTCCCTTCTCTCTTTTATTGAGTCTCTTCTTCTCTTTTCTATCAACTTTACTACAACAGAAAAAACGAAAAAAAATGAATAAATGATAGACACACATGATAAATGAATGTCGAATAAAAAATATAAAAGAAATATATTAAATCACTTAATTTATGACTTCAAAAAGAATAAGAGAAGTATTTTCCTTAAATAACTTTTTTATTTTACTAATTTTTACCTATAATTATTTATTATTGTCCACTAATTACTACTTCTACTGTCTTATCTTCTTGCTTCAATGCAGCCAATATTTCATTTAGCCTTCAAAACAATTTCAATAATTTTTTAATTTCTTTAACTAAAAAGTTAACACTTTCCATATTAGCAGCTTTGACATCAACATTTTTAACAGCATTTCCTATAAAATCACTACCACTAGCACCAGAAACCGCAGTTTTTTTCCTTCTTGCAATCTTATCGATAGTTGTGATAAAAGCAGCAACCTTTTATTTTATCTTTTCATAATTCCCATTCTTCTCTAAAATCTCATTCAATTTTGCTTTCGTTGTTTCCATAGTACCAGCAGCAATATCACTAAAATACTCCTATCCCTCTTCCTTCTCCCAAAGCAAGAACAAAAATGAAATAAAAATGAAATGTACCTATCAAACAAACACACGATAAATATTTAACAAGACGCCAACACTATAACAACATTAAATCCTAATTCATCCCCAATTGCATTACCAAAAATGCCAAAACCTCATAAATACCTTCTACTATCCTAACCAATTACTCTAAAAAATTATTCCTCTTCTTTACTGCTAAAAGTACCCACTTCCACAAAATATCAATAATAATCAATTCATAATTATTATCTCTATTCTTTCTTTTCTTCATTGCTTCTTGCCTCCTGATTTTTCTCTTCTAAAAGTAACAAAACAGTTAATAAACTTTTAATAAGAGAAAAACAAAAGCTAGTAAAACTAATATCCTAGATTTTTTCTTTTAATCATAATTAGAAAAAGGTTAGCTAAACAAGGTTTTCAATGGTTACTGAACTATATTTACACCATATTTATGGTACTAAAACAAAATACAAAAAAAGAAAAACTACTCACTCCCATAAATAGAGAGTAGTGCAATGTTTTCCTTTATTAACTTTATTTTTTAGTTTAAGGATTTATTTAGTAGCAGTAGTTTGAGTAATACCAACTTCTGAAGTATTAGTTCCAACAGCATCAAAATATTTTATTCCCTTAACAGCTTCTCTCACTTTCTCTAGATTATCCGTAAATTTATATAAAACCAAAGGCCCCCTTAATAAGAAAGCCTTTTTTATTTCTATGACTTTATTACTGTGTATTAATTAATTTACTGATCTTATTCAAGATTATTTTTTATCAGAACTAGATACAGTCT
>NZ_AYOT01000181.1 GCF_000500045.1 Borrelia persica No12
ATATCTAAAGACAAAGACACAAGACGTACTTATCTATTTCAAAAAAGCAAAAATAGATTTAAAGACAATAAAATTGACATAATAGAAATATCAAAACAATTTAAAGAACTACTCAAATCCTCTGGATTTAAACAACGTAAATCTCTACATATTTGCCGAAATATATTTATTGCTTCTCTTAAATCCAAAGGATACAACTCATTCGAGATCAAAGAATTAATGAAATACGCCTCTACTTCTGAAATTGACAATGTTTATGGCTTATCTTCAGCTAGTAAAATACAAGCTTATAAGGATATTAAAAATAGTTTGAAATAAGATTTGTTTTTTTGCTAAATTAAGTTATATTAATAATAATATTATTAAATTTTTTGCGATGTTTTTTTGTTATATCATTTTGAATTATGACTTAAGTACATTCTTAAGTCATTTTTTCTCGTATGAATAATTCAATACTCTAGTTTTTGTTAATTATCTTTGCTATAATATACATGGTTTTTTTTGTAGTTTCATTTATTTCTGTTGTAAACAGAGGGTTTTAACCCTCTCCTTTTTTTTATTTCCATCATTTTTATCTTAAACACTAGTTTTTGTTAACTATTTTTGTTATAATTTATTTACAATTTACGTTAAATAAATGACAAATACATTATCTCCAATCAATAAAAAAAAGACAGATAAGGAATAAAACCCCACTTATCTGTCTTTTTCTT
>NZ_AYOT01000182.1 GCF_000500045.1 Borrelia persica No12
ATATTTATTGCTTCTCTTAAATCCAAAGGATACAACTCATTCGAGATCAAAGAATTAATGAAATACGCCTCTACTTCTGAGATTGACAATGTTTATGGCTTATCTTCGGCTAGTAAAATACAAGCTTATAAGGATATTAAAAACAGTTTGAAATAATATCTATTTTTTTGCTAAATTAAGTTATATTAAGTATAATATTATTCAATTTGAATTTTTTTGTTGTTTTTTGTTATATTGTTTTGACTTATGACTTAAGTACATTTTTAAGTCATTTTTTATTGTATTAACAATTCAATACTCTAGTTTTTGTCAACTATTTTTGCTATAATA
>NZ_AYOT01000183.1 GCF_000500045.1 Borrelia persica No12
CTTTTTTTTATCTACATGATTTTTATGCTAAAAAACTAGTTTTTGTTAACTATTTTTGTTATAATTTACGTTAAATAAACGTCAAATAAATTATCTCCAATCAATTAAAAAAAAGACAGATAAGGAATAAAACCCCACTTATCTGTCTTTTTTTTAAAAAAAAATATGCAATATCGGTTTACAAGTTATATATTTTACAACTTATTTACGATTAAATATACGTTTTGATGTTACTCGATATCTTTTGCCTCGTTTTTTTAGATCAAG
>NZ_AYOT01000184.1 GCF_000500045.1 Borrelia persica No12
ATGATAATGGAAGAAAAGCTGTTCTTTTCTTCCATTATTCATAATATAAATAAAATCTAACAATATCTATATACTATCTAAGATGAAAATAATAGTATTATTCACCTTATTCACTTCCTTCACTATATCATTAAACTTTGTTTCATAATTATTAGTTTTGCCTGTCAAATAGCTTGCCAATACTTCTAAAACTTTATAACGACCAAAAACAGTTCTAACCGTGCCTACATCATCATCATAATCTAGTTTTATTTTATTTCTTAGTGATACTAATTTTATCTTTTCTTCATCAAGTAAATCAAATTGTTGTTTAAGTACCTTTAAATCGTCAATCTCTAACCTATCAAGATTAGCTCTTTTATCTCTTAGCTTTTGAAACGAACTTAGATAATATAGCTCAGAAAATTCTTTTAACTTTCTAAAAACCTTGAATAAGCGATCTAAACGATCTCTCACATAATAAGCATGACCATAAACACCACCAAGATAATTATCGAATAATGTACCAAAGAATTTAAGATCTTTATGATTATAACCAAAAGCTAAGTAAATCAATTTCCTTTCTTGCAAAGAATATGTACGATAACGCCCCTCACCATCAGGATATGATACAAAGCTCGCGAATATTCGACTCATCCCATATTTATCATCAGGTTCAGTATAACTAGGATTATTATGAATATTAAATACTCTGTTAATTGCATCTGAAATAGCTGTATTTTGCAAATCCCGAACTAGTTTTAGCTTTTCTTCTTTTTTAACTTCTGCATCTGCATCAATACTAATACTCTGAAAATCAAAACTTACATTTTTATTACCTGAAAGGTTGCTATATCTTTGATCAATAGTAAGACTGATATTGCTATAATCTCTTAACGCCACTAAATATTTTCCTTCCTCTTCTTTTAACCTACGATCCAAATTTCCCTTTACATTAGAATCTTGAATACTCTTAATAGTTTCGCTAGCTTCATAAAACAAACGCAAACGATGATTTTCCAACATATTGTTCACAATTATTTTAACTTTATCAGCACCCAACTTAGACAATAGATCATAAAACGTATTATTACTATATGTTTTGGCAATATCTACTAATGCTGCTCTTAAATACTCAGCTATTTTCTTCTGGTTATCTGATAAATTAAATGTATCAAGTAATATATCAATTGATTTAATCTCCTCCCTCATACCTCTATTATCTCTTCCCATCAAACCACCTGCATTAAATCCTACAGGATCAGAACAACTTTGGGGTTTGCAACTTGTAAATACAATTGCTGTCACTATTAACAATAATAACAATAATATTAAAGCAGAATCTCTTAACTTCATATTTCTCTCTCCTTTTAAAATTAAAAACAATGTAAGAATATTTATATATTATTTAAATGGCAGTAATAACAACAGTACTTGTCTCAAGTATTTTTTAGTGTATCAATTTAGTTTCAGTTATATAATCTTAGACCTAAAAATATAAATATAAAATAATCATACCTGTTTTTTTCTAAAATAAACTATATTGAATTTACCTCTGCTCTTGGATATCTATAGCTATAGGTAATCACTGAAAAACTTACAAAAATATAATAAAACTTTGTTTTTCAACAACATTTCTCACGTATCATACAGATAAACCGCCAACATTGCCTAATAAAATTATCACCTTTAATCAATATTAGTTAATTATTTCAATTAACTAATATTATATTAATATATACATTAATTATATTTCAAAATCAAAAATAAAAAATAATTTAGAGAAAATTTAATATTCCTTTTTAGGTGACACTAATATAAATAAAGTCACTAAAAATCATTATTAGATTGGAATTAATAATGATTTTTGCACTAATTGACAATCTATTTATTATTAATAATAATATCAAACCATAATGTATTTATTTTGTAAAAAACACTTAATTTTGGAACAAAAATTAATATATCTTACTTAGAAATCTCATCAAAAGAAAACTTCAATTGATTAATACTCTACACATTCATTAATAATTATTATGGAAGAAAAGAATATCTTTTCTTCCATAATTCATAATATTTCTTTAAAATCCAATAAATATTTATATCTTATTTAAGATAGCAATAATAACATCATTCGCTTTCTCTACTTTCCTTACTACATTATTCAGTATCGCCTCATAACCACGAGTTTTATCTGTTAAATAATCATTCAATACTTTTTTGAGATCATCATCCAATTCTTGTGAAAAATCATCCTTACTAACAACAGTTTTAATTCTACTTACATCAGCATTATAATCTGCTATTATTTGATTTTTTATTTCTACTAATTTCTGCTTTTCTCCTTCAAGTAAAACAAATTGTTGTTTTAGTGTCCTTAGATCTTCAAGCTCTAACTTATCAAGATTAGCTTCTTTCTCTCTGAGATTTTTAAATGAGGTTAGGTAATACGATTGAGAAAATCTTTCTAATTTTTTTAAAACATCTATTAAATTCTTGAGATTAGTCATCTCATATGCATATGTATCTTTCTTAAACAAAAGAATATACCTATAGAAAAATTTGTCAAAGAATTTAAGATCTTCACGTTTATAATCAAAAGCTAAGTAAATTAAACCTCTAAGCTTACTTGAAGAAGTAAAACGACCAATACTCCTAAATACTCCCTGCATACCATACATATCATCAGGTTCAGAATCACTATGAGCCTTAAATATTCTGATAATTTCAGCTGCATTAGCTACATTGTGTAACCCATGAATTAATTCTGCTACTTCTGTATCCTTACTAATACCCTTAAAAGCAAAACCAGCTTTTTTATCATTACCTAAAATATTGTTATATCTATCAGCAACACTATGACTAATATCGCTATAATCTTTTAATGCTAATGAATATTCTCCGTCAGCTCTAACCAACCTATCCTCTAATGCTTTCTTTACATCTGAATCTTCAATATGTTTAATAGTTTCAATAGCTTGATAAAATAAACGTAAATTATGTTTTTCTAACATATTCTCCACGATCGTTTTAACTCTATCAGAACCTAAGTCGGACAAGAATTTATGAAATATAATATTACTATATGTTTTAGCATCATCAACTAATGCTTTTCTTAAATATTCAGCTGCCTTTTTCTGTTCATCAGATAGATCAAATGTATCAAGCAATTTATCAATTGATGATTTACCCTCTGTACCCATTCCTCTTTCTGGTAAACCACCTGAATGCGCTCCTACAGGAAGAGAACTTTGAGGTTTGCAATTTAATAATACTATTGATACTATTATTAATAGTATTAAACTATAATATATTAACTTCATATTTTAACATCTCCTTTTAAAATTAAAAACAATACAAGATATTTATATATCATTTAAATGACAGTAATAAAAATAACAGTACTTGTCTTAATTAGTTTTAGTGTATCAAGTTAGTTTCAGTTAATATTAATATATACAAAAATCAAGAATGGAAAATAGTTTAAAGAAAATTCAATATTACTACTTAGTAACACTAATATAGATAAATTTACTAAAATCATTATTGGATTGGAAATTAATAATGATAATTAATAATGATTTTTGAGATAATTGACAACCTATTTACTATGACACAGCATATAACCTTGATAGCTTCTCTATTAAATAATTTTCGTATCCATCCAACAAACTCTCAATATACAAATCTCCTTTCTGCCCTTTTTATACTCCAAAATCTTTAAGTAATATTCTTAACACTATGGCTTTTACCTCCTCAATTAGCCCTTCTTTTGCTTGTCTTGTCTCAAGTCTTTTTTTATGTTTCTTCTTCAAGCAATTGTTGCTTTGCATCTACATCTACACCCTTAAAATTAAAAACTAAACTATTGTTATTGTGAAGATTGTTCCTTATACCACCAAAATCAAAACTGAGTTCGGTATACTTTCTCAATAATTCCAAGTATTCTTCTTCCGCTTTTTTTAACCTACCCTCCAAGGCTTTTTTTACATCTACATCTTTGATACGATCAATAGTTTCGCTAACTTGAAAAAATAAACGTAACTTATGCTTTTCTAACACACTATTTATACTAACCTCCCACTGCGAATAAGAGAGACCCATACCATCCCAACCAAACAAGTAATAAAATGTATTATTAGTATGAGTTTTAAAAATATCCACTAATGCCTTTCTTAAATATTCAACTGCCTTTTTCTGTTCATCAGATTGATACTTAAAAAGTCTAACAATCGTTTCTCTTATTTCTTGTTCATATTCAGCATCTTTCTCATCAAACTCTTCAGATACAGCTTTACTAATAATCTGCGAATCAGCACCATTATTAGGATCTGAAAGCCTCTTATATCTCTCATTAACACTAATACTGATATCGCTATAATCTCTTAACACTTTTAAATATTTTGCTTCACCTGCATTTAATCTATCCGGCCATTCCTTAAATTTACCAAAATATATTACCAACGGCTTACTCATAATTGCTTTAGCTTGATAAAATAAACGTAAATTATGTTTTTCTAACATATTCTCCACGATCGTTTTAACTCTATCAGAACCTAAGTCGGACAAGAATTTATGAAATGTAACATTACTATATGTTTTAGCATCATCAACTAATGCCTTTCTTAAATATTCAGCTGCCTTTCTTTGCTCATAAGATAAATTAAATGTACCAAGCAATGTAACAATTTCTCCCTTTGTCAATGTTTCAACTGCATCATTACGAATACTCTGTAAATCAGCACCATTACTAGGATCAGAAAGCCTAGTATATCTATCTTGAACATCACGACTGATATCGCTATTATCTTGCAATAATCTTAAGTATTCTTTTGCCGCTACATCTAACCTATCATTCAAGTTCTTTTTTAAATCTTGAACTTGTACCCATGATTGACTTTCACCTCGCAAATATAGATGTTCAAAAATAGTTAACCTATCCTTTACGTCACTTTTTACATATTGCTCTTGGATACCTTTAATCAATTTCTTTGATTCACTAATAAAACGTAGATGTTCAAAAATATTGTCCATAATTTTTTTAACTTGATCAACACTCAATTGAGACAAGAAATCATAAAATGTATCATTACTATATATTTGAAAAACATATAGTAATGAACCTTTCAAATATTCAGCTGCCTCTTTCTGATCTTTAGATAGATTAAATGTATCAAACAATTTATCAATTGATGATTTACCCTCTGTACCCATTCCTCTTTCTGGTAAACCACCTGAATGCGCTCCTACAGGAAGAGAACTTTGAGGTTTGCAATTTAATAATACTATTGATACTATTATTAATAGTATTAAACTATAATATATTAACTTCATATTTTAACATCTCCTTTTAAAATTAAAAACAATA
>NZ_AYOT01000185.1 GCF_000500045.1 Borrelia persica No12
TCATACACCATACATACAAACCGCCAACATTGCCTAATAAAATTATTTCCTTTAACCAAAATTAGTTAATTATTTAAATTAATCAATATAATATTGACATTATATATTAATTATATGCAAAAATCAAGAATAAAAAATAGTTTAGAGAAAATTCAATATTCCTACTTAGTAACACTAATATAGATAAATTTACTAAAAATCATTATTGGATTGGAAATTAATAATGATAATTAATAATGATTTTTTTGAGCTAATTGACAATCTATTTACTATGACACAACATGTAGCCTTAATAGCTTTCCCATTAAGTAATTTTCGTATCCATTCAACAAATTCTCAATATACAAATTTCATTTCTGCCCTTTCCATACTCTAAAATCTTCAAGTAATATTCTAAACTAATAAAAAGTTAGGAAGAAAAGTTATTCTTTCCTTCCATTGTTCATAACATTATTTTAAAATCCAATAAATATTTATATCTTATTTAAGATGGCAATAATAACATCATTCACTTTCTTTACTTTCTCTACTACATTATTCAGTGTCGCCTCATAATTATGAGTTTTATCTTTTAAATATTTAGTCAATACTTCTATGGTATCGTCAAGCAATGCTATTGAGACATTTTTACGAACAACAACAGTTTTAATCCTACCTACATCAGCATCATAATCTGCTTCTGTTTGATCTTTTATTGTTACTAATTTTTTCTTTTCATCGTCAAGTAATTTAAATTGTTGTTTTAGTGTACTTAGATCCTCAAGCTCTAACTTATCAAGATTAGCTTCTTTCTCTCTGAGATTTTTAAACGAGCTTAAGTAATATAATTGAGAAAATCTTTCTAATATCCCAAAAACACGTTCCACCTCCTTACGATTATGTACATTGAAAATTAATCCTACTTGACCTCCTTCAATCTCATCACCCACAAAATACTTATAAAAAATTGTACCAAAGATTCCAAGAAATTTACTTTCATAACCAAAAGCTAAATAAATTAAACTTCTTCGTTCAACATCTCTTTCGTTCACAGAGTTATAACTAAGGATAGAAAACACTTTCTCCATACCATACCTATCATCAGGTTCAGAAGCACTATGAGCAGTAAATACTCTGGAAATTTCATCTGAATTAGCTACGTCTCGTAATTCCTGCATTACTGCTACTTTTGCTTGCATTTCTCTTTGTCTTTCTCTCTCTGAATCATCGCTAATACCCTGAAAATCAAAACTTACATTCTCATTACCTGAAAGATTACTATATCTTTGCCCAATAGTAAGACTGATATCGCTATAACCTTTTAATGCCACTGAATATTTTTCTGCCTCTTCTTTTAACCTACGATCCAAATCTTCCTTTACATTAGAATCTTGAATACTATTAATATTTTCGCTAGCTTGATAAAATAAACGTAAATGATGATTGTCTAACATATTGTTCACAATTGTTTTAACTTGATCAGCACCTAATTGAGACAATAGATCATAAAACGTATCATTACTATATGTTTTAGCATCATCAACTAATGCCTTTTTCAAATATTCAGCTGCCTGCTTTTGCTCATCAGATAGATCAAATGTACCAAGCAATGTAACAATTTTTTCTTTTGCAAATCCTTCAGCTGCATCATTACTAATACTCTGTAAATTAGCACCATTACTAGGATCTGAAAGCCTAGCATATCTCTCTTGAACACTAACACTGATATCGCTATAATAATCTTTCAATAATCTTAAGTATTCTTCTGTCGCTATCAATAATCTATTCTGCAAGTTATCTTTTACATTTAGATCTTGGATAACATTAATAGATACCTGTGATTCACTCATAAAACATATATGTTCAAAAATATTGTCCATAATTTTTTTAACTTGTTCAGTATCTAATTGAGACAAAAAATCATGAAATGTATTATTACTATATGTTTTAGCATCATCAACTAATGCCTTTCTTAAATATTCAGCTGCCTTCTTCTGTTCATCAGATAGATTAAATGTGTCAAGCAATTTATCAATTGATTTACCCTCTGCACCCATTCCTATTTCTGGAAAAACACCTGAATGCGCTCCTACAGGAGGAGAACTTTGAGTTTTGCAACTTAATAATACTATTAATAATAGTATTAAACTATAATATATTAACTTCATATCTTAATATCCCCTTTTAAAATTAAAAACAATGCAAGATATTTATATATCATTTAAATGGCAGTAATAAAAATAACAGTACTTGTCTTAATTATTTCTAGTGTATCAAGTTAGTTTTAGTTATATAATCTTTAGACATAAATTTTAAAATAATTTTCATACACCATACATACAAACCGCCAACATTGCCTAATAAAATTATTTCCTTTAACCAAAATTAGTTAATTATTTAAATTAATCAATATAATGTTAATATTATATATTAATTATATGTGAAAATCAAGAATAAAAAATAGTTTAGAGAAAATTCAATATTCCTACTTAGTAACACTACTATAGATAAATTTACTAAAAATCATTATTGAATTGGAAATTAATAATGATAATTAATAATGATTTTTTTGAGCTAATTGACAATATATTTACCATGACACAGCATGTAGCCTTAATAGCTTTCCCATTAAATAATTTTCGTATCCATTCAACAAATTCTCAATATACAAATTTCCTTTCTGCCCTTTTTATACTCTAAAATCTTCAAGTAATATTCTAAACTAATAAAAAGTTAGGAAGAAAAGTTATTCTTTCCTTCCATTGTTCATAACATTATTTTAAAATCCAATAAATATTTATATCTTATTTAAGATGGCAATAATAGCATTATTAGCTTCCTCTACTCCATTTATTGCACTATTAAATGTCGCCTCATAATCACGAGTTTTATCTGTTAAATAATCATTCAATACTTTTTTGAGATCATCATCCAATTCTTGCGCAAAATCATCCTTACTAACAACAGTTTTAATTCTACTTACATCAGCATTATAATCTGTTATTATTTGATTTTTTATTCCTACTAATTTCTGCTTTTCTCCTTCAAGTAAAACAAATTGTTGTTTTAGTGTACCTAGATCCTCAAGCTCTAACTTATCAAGATTAGCTTCTTTATCTTTGAGATTTTTAAATGAGCTTAAGTAATATAATTGAGAAAATCTTTCTAATATTTCAAAAACATTTGTTAAATTCTTAATATTAGTTCCATCATATACATATCGATCTTTTGCCTCAAGCAAAATAATATACCTAGAGAAAAATTTGCCAAAGAATGCAAGATCTTCACGTTTATAACCAAAAGCTAAGTAAATTAAACCTCTTCGTTCAAGACCACTTCTTGCACCATTTGAATAACGATTAATACTCCTAAATACTTTCTGCATACCATACCTATCTTTAGGTTCAGAAGCACTATGAAGAGTAAATACTCTGGTAATTTCATCTGAATTAGCTATATTGTGTAACTCACGAATTAATGCTGCTTCCTGTACTTTCTGTGCCTGTATTGCCGCTTTTGCATCATTACTAATACCCTGAAAATCAAAACTTACATTCTCATTACCTGAAAGATTACTATATCTTTGCCCAATAGTAAGACTGATATCGCTATAACCTTTTAATGCCACTGAATATTTTTCTGCCTCTTCTTTTAACCTACGATCCAAATCTTCCTTTACATTAGAATCTTGAATACTATTAATATTTTCGCTAGCTTGATAAAATAAACGCAAATGATGATTGTCTAACATATTGTTCACAATTGTTTTAACTTGATCAGCACCTAATTTAGACAATAGATCATAAAACGTATCATGACTATATGTTTTAGCATCATCAACTAATGCCTTTTTTAAATATTCAGCTGCCTTCTTTTGTTCATCAGATAGATCAAATGCACCAAGCAATGTAACAATTTTTTCTTTTGCAAATCCTTCAGCTGCATCATTACTAATACTCTGTAAATTAGCACCATTACTAGGATCTGAAAGCCTAGCATATCTCTCTTGAACACTAACACTGATATCGCTATAATAATCTTTCAATAATCTTAAGTATTCTTTTGTCGCTATCAATAATCTATTCTGCAAGTTATCTTTTACATTTGGATCTTGGATAACATTAATAGATACCTGTGATTCATTCATAAAACATATATGTTCAAAAATATTGTCCATAATTTTTTTAACTTGTTCAGTATCTAATTGAGACAAAAAATCATGAAATGTATTATTACTATATGTTTTAGCATCATCAACTAATGCCTTTCTTAAATATTCAGCTGCCTTCTTCTGTTCATCAGATAGATTAAATGTGTCAAGCAATTTATCAATTGATTTACCCTCTGCACCCATTCCTATTTCTGGAAAAACACCTGAATGCGCTCCTACAGGAGGAGAACTTTGAGTTTTGCAACTTAATAATACTATTAATAATAGTATTAAACTATAATATATTAACTTCATATCTTAATATCCCCTTTTAAAATTAAAAACAATGCAAGATATTTATATATCATTTAAATGGCAGTAATAAAAATAACAGTACTTGTCTCAATTATTTTTAGTGTATCAAGTTAGTTTCAGTTATATAATCTTTAGACATAAATTTTAAAATAATTCTCATACACCATACATACAAACCGCCAACATTGCCTAATAAAATTATTTCCTTTAACCAA
>NZ_AYOT01000186.1 GCF_000500045.1 Borrelia persica No12
TAGGAGTTAAATTTGAGTAAAAGTAGCGAAACATTAATATCTCAGATTAAAAATAATAATCTTGATTATAAGACAGAGATTATGGCTGGGATTACAACATTTTTAAGCATGGCGTATATAATAGTGGTCAATCCGTATATACTCTCTAGTACAGGGATGCCTTTGGGAGCATTGGTAACAGCGACATGCTTAACAGCAGGGTTTGCCACTATTTTGATGGGATTTTATACTAATACTCCTTTGGCCTTAGCATCTGGGATGGGGATTAATGCGTTTTTTGCATTTTCTGTTGTAAAGGGTATGAATATACCTTGGGAAGTTGCTTTGGGTGCAGTGTTTATTGAAGGTGTTATTTTTATTATTTTGTCACTATCAGGGATACGTGAGGAAATTGTAAATTCTATACCAGGGAATTTAAGATGTGCTATTACTGTTGGTATAGGTTTATTTATTGCGTTTATAGGATTTGTCAATAGTGATATTATAGTAAAAAATGAGGCTACATTAGTGGGTCTTGGTCATCTTATGAATTTCAAGGTTTTGCTTACAGTACTAGGTATTATTGCGATACTTATCTTTGAATTTAAGATGGTTAGGGGGAGCATATTATGGTCAATGTGTGTCGTTACTTTAATAGCATGGTGTTATGCTGCTTTAAATAGAGATGTTGCTTTGAGTATGGGTATTAAATTACCAGATGGGTTTTTTAGGTACGAATCAGTTTCTCCTATATTTAATAAGTTGAGTTTTGATAATGTGCTCGGTAATAATTTTTGGAGTTTTGTGTTTATAGTATTTGTTTTATTATTTAATGATTTATTTGACACTGTTGGAACCTTGGTAGGAGTTGCATCAAAGGGTAATTTGACTGATAGTAATGGTAAGATACGTAATGCTAATAAAATATTATTAGTTGATGCGCTTGCTACAACTTTTGGAGCTTTTTTAGGCATGTCTCCTGTAACTACCTATATTGAAAGTTCAACGGGTATAGCAGAGGGAGGAAGAACGGGGTTTACGTCAATTGTTACAGGTCTTTTGTTTATATTGGCGGTATTTTTTGCACCCTTGTTTGTTGCTGTTCCTGTTAGTGCAACATCGGCTACTTTGATATATGTGGGATTTTTTATGTGCAAAGAAATAAAAAATATTGATTTTTCACATGTTATAGAAGCCATTCCAAGTTTTTTAATTTTATTTTTAATTCCTCTAACTTATAGCATAGCTGCGGGGATAGGAATAGGGATAATTTTTTATGTGATTATAAGTATTCTGTATAGTTTAATTACTAGGGAATGGGTAAAGATTTCTCCCACTATGTTTTTATTATTTTGTATTTTTATTTTAAAGTTTATATTTTCTCATTAATCAGAGCCAGAGATTTTAAAATTCGTTCTTTAATCATTATTGTTTATAATTAAGGAACGAATAAAGAGTGATTAAATCTTTAAGAATGAAAAAGAGTCAATGTCAAATAATCCTTTATCATTTATTTTTAAGTGAGGTATCACCGTCAGTGACATAAAAGATAGGGTCATAAATGGATGCTCCAGATTGGAACCCAAAATGTCTTTACAGAAATTTTCTAATTGAATGTATTTTATTGCCACTTCGTTGGGTGGAAGCATACTCATTAAACCGGAAATTGGCAAGTCTAACATTAAAGTTTGTGTATTGTTTAATGCACACAATCCTCCTTTGTTTTTGATAATAATGTTTGCTACTTTGCATAAATATTCATCGTTGGTGCCAATAATGATAATGTTATGAGAGTCATGAGCAACCGTGCTTCCAATAGCGCCATCTTTAATTCCAAAATTTTTGATAAAACCAATTGATATTTTATTATTGTTGTATCTGTTTATTACTGCTATTTTTAAAATGTCTTCATTGATATTAGATTGAAAATCTGGAGCTAATAGACTGCTGTTTATAATAGTTTTGTGAGTTATAATTTGATTGTCAATGCAATTTATTATTGGTATAGTTTTACTTTTTGTAAAGAATTTGAAGTCTGTAGTGGATTTTTGACTGCAATTAAAATTGTTGATAAGATTTTCGCTTAGCAGTGGAATATGTGATTTTCCATTGCTAAATACTAATTTACCGTTGATATAAGTTTGATCAATTTTAAAGCTTTTTAGATCTTGAGTGATAATAAAATCGGCAGGATCTCCAACTCTAAGCAACCCAACTGGAATTTTATAGTGCATGACAGGATTAATACAAGCTATTTTTAGTACATCAAAAAAATCATGACCCTGTTTTATTGCACGTGCAACTATTGAGTTTATATGTCCATTAATGAGGATGTCAGGATGTGCATCGTCAAGACAAAACATTAAATGATCTTTGTATTTGCCTGATTCTTCGCTAATTAGAGGGTGCAGGGTATTAAAATTTTTAGCTGCACTTCCTTCTCTAATTAAAATTTTCATTCCTAGCGATAATTTGTATCGTGCATCTTCTATTGTTGAGCATTCATGGTCGGTGCTAATTCCTGCAGATGTGTAATTTAAAGTTTCTGTTTGTGTTAGATTTGGTGCATGTCCATCAATGACTTTATTGTACTTTATTGCAGAATAAATTTTATTCATTACTTGAGGATCTTTGTTTATGACACCATTAAAATTCATCATTTCAGACAAGTAATAAATGTCGTCTCGTAAGAGTAATTGATCCACATCTTTGTCATCTAATACATGTCCTGATGTTTCAAATTCTAAAGGTAATGCTGGGACACAAGAAGGTGCTCCAAAAAAAATTTTAAAGTCTATTTTATTTGCATTTTTTATCATGAAATTGATACCATCAATACCGTTTACATTTGCTATTTCATGTGGGTCGCTTATTGTGGCTACGGTTCCGTGTTGTACTACCAAGTGAGCAAAATGAGATGGAATTAGTAACGAGCTTTCTATGTGTATGTGCGAGTCAATAAATCCTGGTAATATGTACTCTTTGAAAGACTCGTTTGTTTTTTCTATTTTGAATATAATTCCATTTTTGATTGTTATATTGGCAGGATAGATTTTTTTGTTAAAAATATCAATGTAATTTGTTTTGATTATGAATGAATTCATTGTTTGTCCTTGAAATTAGTTTTTCTATTATGTTACAGCAATATTCGTTGTATTCATCATATATAAGTTAAAATTAATTAACTTGTGATTAATTTTAACATCAATACGTTTTATTTGAAGTAATTTAGGTATTAATTATATTGTTAAATTTTGTGGTAGTTTGAATTTATTATAAATAATTTATGTATTATAAGTGTTTTTAATTGAAAAATATGGAAACAGTGTTAATTATTATTTATTAATATTTTTAAAAGGGGATTTAAGAATTAAAAATAGATTAATATGAAATTAATGAGGAGTTTTTGAGTGAAGTTTAGTAATAAATATTTCATGTTTATGTTGATTTTTTTATTAGCTTTTTCTAATGTGTATGCTGCTTCAAATAAAGATAGTAGTGTTTTGGTAATATTTGCTATGGAATCTGAGGCCGATGAATTTAATAAGTTCATATCTGGTAAGGAAGAAATAGTGTTTAAAGATTATGGTGTTAATAAAAAAATTGTTAAAGGTAAGGTATTCAATTGGAATGTTATTTCTGCTATTGTAGGAATTGGTAAGGTAAATACAAGTTTGTGGACCAGTTATCTTTTGTCCAAGTATAATATAAGTCATATAATTAATTGTGGAGTTGCTGGTGGAGTTGATAATCCTAAACTTAAGATGAAGAATTTGAAGGTGGGAGACATAGTGGTATCTTCAGAAGTTGCTTATCATGATTTTGATTTGGTTAAATTTGGGCATAAAGTTGGACAGGTGCCAGGATTACCACAGAAATTTAGTGGCGATAAAAAATTGCTTGAAAAAGCTTTGAAAGCTATTAAAACAAAGCTTAAAAGTGTTAATGGATATTCGGGATTAATGCTCTCAGGAGATCAATTTATAGACCCAGCTTATATTACAAAGATTATGTCAAATTTTGAAACTGTGTTGTCAGTAGATATGGAGGGTGCAGCATTGGGGCATGTTGCTCATGTTTTTAATATTCCTTTTATAGTTGTTAGATCCATATCTGATATTGTAAATAATGAAGGTAATGATGTTGAATATCACGAGTTTCTTAAAGTGGCAACAGTGAATGCAGCTATTATGGTACAAGAAATCTTAAGATTACTTTAATTTATGTATAATTGATACACTATTTGTTAGGTGATTGATATGAAGTTTGCGTTAGGATATAGTTTATATGAAGTTGAGGTTAATTAAAGAAAGATATTTTTTGTTATATTGTAAAAAGTAATTTCTAGATTTAAATTAGATACGTTAACTTGTTTTATCGTTACTTAGTAAGTATGGGTATCAATTTGTGTTTTTCTTGTTATTAAAAGATTGCATAAATATTTGGTTTTTGTTAAATTTGTATCTAAAATGCGCTTTAGAGGAATTTGTAGTGAGTAATAATGCATTGGTAATCTTGGATTTTGGTTCTCAGTATAGTCAACTTATTGCAAGAAAAATTAGAGAGATGGGTGTATATACAGTAATATTTCCGTATTTTATTTCTGCAAGAGAAATTCAAGATATGCATCCTGTGGGTTTAATTTTAAGTGGTGGTCCTGCTTCTGTTTATTTAGATGGTGCTCCTATTGTTGATATTGATATTTTTGATTTGGGTATTCCTGTGTTGGGAATATGTTATGGCATGCAATTGATTGTGAAATTGTTTGGAGGAGTCATTCATAAATGCGATAATCAGGAATTTGGGCATACTGAGTTGTTTATTGATGATAATGATTCTGATTTATTTTTAGAGCTTCCAAGTAAGTTGGAAGTGATGATGAGTCATGGAGATAAGATTGAAAAAGTTCCAGAGGATTTTAAACAAATTGCTTATACTAATGTTTGTATTGCAGCTATATTGAATTTAAGGAAAAAGATTTATGGTTTGCAATTTCATCCAGAGGTAAGTCACCTTCAAGCTGGGAATCAAATACTCAAGAATTTTGTTTTTGAAATTTGTAAAGCACAGATAAATTGGGATTTGAGTAAGAATATAGATGATTTGGTTGAAGGTATCAAACATCGCGTAGGTGATAGTAAGGTAATTTTGGGACTTTCTGGTGGTACAGATTCTTTGGTATGTGCTTTGCTAATTAATAAGGCTATAAAGAATAAGTTGATATGTGTGTTTATTGATACTGGCTTGTTGAGAAAGAATGAAGTTAAAGAAATATTGGAATTTGATCAAAAATATAATTTGAATATGAAACATATTGATTCTTCTTTGGTGTTTTTAGATAATTTGCAGAATGTAGTTGATCCTGAAGAGAAGAGGAAAATTATAGGAAAAACATTTGTAGAAATTTTTGAAAATGTAGCATCGGAAGATAGTGATATAAAATTTTTAGCTCAAGGAACTATTTATTCGGATGTTATTGAATCTGGTGCTCAAAGTGGTGCTTTTTCATCACATATTAAGTCACATCATAATGTAGGTGGATTGCCAGATAAAATTAATTTAAACTTATTAGAACCGTTAAGAGAACTTTTTAAAGATGAGGTAATTCAGTTGGGAGCTCAATTGGGTATTGAAGAAAATGCTCTCTATAGGCATCCATTTCCAGGGCCAGGATTGGCAATAAGAATAATTGGTGAAATAACTAAGGATAAGATTAATATTTTGCAGGAAGCTGATAATATCTTGGTAGAAGAACTTTTGATAAATAATTTGTATTATAAGGTAAGGCAAGCATTTGTTGTTTTACTTCCTGTAAGATCTGTTGGTGTAATGGGAGATAATCGAACGTATGAGTATACAGCTGTGATTCGATGTGTTAATACTCTAGATTTTATGACCGCTAATTGGGTTGAATTGCCTTATAATTTTTTGAGGAAAGTTTCATCAAGAATAATTAATGAGGTTAGAGGCATCAATAGAGTTTGTTATGATATTTCTTCTAAGCCTCCAGCTACGATAGAATGGGAATAATCAAATGAGGAGAATGAATTGATATGATAGATAAGATAGTAAAAGAAGCTTTGACTTTCGATGATGTTTCTTTAATTCCTAGGAGATCATCTGTATTGCCTAGTGATGTTAATTTAAAGACAAACTTAACAAGAAATATATTTTTAAATATACCTTTTTTAAGTTCGGCTATGGATACAGTTACAGAAAGTCGCATGGCAATAGCTATGGCTAAAGAAGGTGGGATAGGTATTATACATAAAAATATGACTATTGAAGTTCAAAGGAAAGAGGTAGAAATAGTAAAATCTTATCATCGTACTGGAATTATAAGGAATCTTATTACGATTAATGAGGATACTGATATCAGAGAGGCTAAAAGATTGATTGCAAAGCACAATATTTCTGCATTACCTGTTGTGGATAAAACGGGTAAGGTATTGGGTTTGGTAACTAGCAGAGATATTAGGTATATTACTGATGACAATATTCCTGTAATTAATGCAATGACTAAGAACTTAATTACAGCGAAAGAAGATGTTACCTTATTGGAAGCTAAAGAGATTTTATTTAGGCATAAAATAGAGAAATTACTTATTGTTGATGATGTGAATAATTTAAGAGGTTTAATAACTTGCAAAGATATAGATCATGTTGAGCATCAGGAATATTTTCCAAATGCATGTAAAGATATTAATGATAGATTGATAGTTGGAGCAGCTGTTTCTACTGATATTGATACTCTAGAGCGTGTTGAAGAATTAGTTAAAGCAGATGTTGATGTTATTGTTGTTGATTCTGCACATGGACATTCTACTAAAGTAATTGAGGTTGTAAGAAAAATTAAGAGTAAGTATCCAAATTTGGATGTTGTTGCAGGCAATATAGTGACTAAAGAGGCAGCTCTTGATTTAATTGATGCAGGCGCAGATTGTTTAAAAGTGGGAATAGGTCCAGGGAGTATATGTACAACAAGAATAGTTGCGGGAGTTGGGGTTCCACAACTGACAGCAATTAGTGATGTCTTTAAGGCTTGTAAAAATACAAATACTTGCATTATAGCAGATGGTGGCATTAGGTTTTCGGGAGATATAGTTAAAGCAATTGCGGCGGGAGCTGATAGTGTAATGATAGGGAATCTTTTTGCTGGTGCTCATGAATCTCCTTCAGAAGAAATAGTTTATGATGGCAAAAAGTTTAAGGTTTATGTTGGGATGGGCTCTCTTGCTGCTATGGCTAGGGGTTCTAAATCTAGATATTTTCAATTTGAAAGCAAAGATTCTCCTGGGAAATTGGTTCCTGAAGGTATTGAGGGGATGGTTCCTTATGCTGGTAAATTAAAAGATATTATTTTTCAGTTAAAGGGGGGCTTAATGTCTGGAATGGGCTATTTGGGAGTTGAAACGATATTAGAATTAAAGAAGGATGCTAAGTTTGTAAAAATAAGCTCTGCTTCATTAAGGGAATCTCATACTCATGATGTTTTGGAGAATCAAAAATTTATAGTTTGATTTTGTTATTTCTAAATATATCTAAGTTTTATAGTATTCATAATTTTTTTGATCTTTTTATAAAAAAAGTGTTTATTTGATTGTGTTGTATTAATAATAATTATTTGTATTTGTTATTTTTATTTTTTTGTTGAATTGAAGATTGTTAGGTTTATTATTGATTTTGCAATGAATTAATTTAAAAATAAATGTCTTTATATAATATTATGTGATAAAAGCTTTATGTATAGTTTAATTTTTAATTCTCTTATAAGAGATCTTAGGTTATTTTAATTGATAATATATTCTTGATTATTGCTATTTTGGAAGTAAAATGTTGTACGAAGAGTTTTAATTTTAGAAAGGAGGACAGGGATGGTTAGGTATAATATATTTCTATTATTTATATTAATTTCTATAGTATCATGCCGAAATTCTGCTGGAGTATCTCAAGATGGGAAAAATTTAGGTGGTGATGTAAGAAATGGTTCTGGCATAAAGAATGGTCTTATTGTAGGAGGTAGTAATGGTATTGCTGAATCAGGAGCTGGAAATTATGTTGATAAATTAAGTCAAGATGATATTAATAAGTTGAAAACTTTTGTTATAATATCTGAAAGATATGCAAAATCGTTTGGTTTTCTTGTTCAGGCATATCTTGGAATTTATAATTCGCTTAAAAGTTATTTGTATTGTATAAATGTTTTTGGTAATTGTGATAAAGATAAGTTAACTAAAGATTCCAAAGATATTATTGTTAAAATGGAGCGTGATAATATTGTTTATCAATTTGAAAGGCTTTTAAATTATGTTAAAGGTTATAATCCTATGATTTTGAGAGATTCGATTAAACAACTTAAGAGTGTTTTTGACAATAATGTTAATTATGCTTTGAAAGGTGATGATGTAAAAATGAAACAGGTTGTTGATGTTGTTCAGTTGGTAGTTAATGCTTATGAAAAGATTGTTGATACTTCTGTGGTTATGTATGCTGATATGTTTTCTGCTGTAGCATCTGAATGTTCTTCTAAAAGATTTGCTAAAATTTCTCAAAATTTTGCCCAAAGTATTAAATTGTGTATGGAAAAAAATTATTTAGGTAATGCTTTGTTGGTTCAAATTATGCTTTCTACTTTTGAATCTATTTTTCTAAGGAAAGGAGATATTGGTAATGTTAAAAAAGAAGCACAAAAATTATTTCGTTATAGAAAAGGCAAAGAATTATTTGATTCTATTGATGAACTTTATGTTGCGTATCATATAGCAAGGTTTAATTAGGCTGTAATGAATTTGTTAAATATTTTATAAGCTTATTGTTGAGATAAATGATATGAGTAAAATTTAATTTTACTTTTATTATATGTGTTATACGAGACTTTTAATGAGGAATATTTGCGATTAGTATAATTGGCAGATATATATATAAGTGCAAAATATAGTTATTAAAGAGTTATTAAAGATAAAAATTGATCATTTTTTTAATTCGTAGTTTATATTGATAGATAAAGAGAAGAAATATTGGATTATATATGTGGTGTAATGAGTAGTTTTATTTAATGGGTATTAGTTTGTAAGATATTATATTGTTAATGAATTAATATTTATATTAAGTAAAAATATGTGTGTGATTTATATTGATTGAATTTATTTTTTGTTTGTTGATAAAGTTGCGTAAGCACGATTAAGTAAAAGAATGTGTCTTGAATGGAGTAATAGAATATTCATATTTTGAAAATTGTATTAAAATTAAGAGGTTAAATTATAGGATATTTAAACAATAATTAAAAAATATTAAAATCAAAACACTTGGTTGAGGGATTCATTTATACTAATAACAAATAAACTAGTTTATTTGTTATTAGTATAAATGAATCCCTCAACCAAGTGTTTTGATTTTAATATTTTTTAATTATTGTTTAAATATCCTATAATTTAACCTCTTAATTTTAATACAATTTTCAAAATATGAATATTCTATTACTCCATTCAAGACACATTCTTTTACTTAATCGTGCTTACGCAACTTTATCAACAAACAAAAAATAAATTCAATCAATATAAATCACACACATATTTTTACTTAATATAAATATTAATTCATTAACAATATAATATCTTACAAACTAATACCCATTAAATAAAACTACTCATTACACCACATATATAATCCAATATTTCTTCTCTTTATCTATCAATATAAACTACGAATTAAAAAAATGATCAATTTTTATCTTTAATAACTCTTTAATAACTATATTTTGCACTTATATATATATCTGCCAATTATACTAATCGCAAATATTCCTCATTAAAAGTCTCGTATAACACATATAATAAAAGTAAAATTAAATTTTACTCATATCATTTATCTCAACAATAAGCTTATAAAATATTTAACAAATTCATTACAGCCTAATTAAACCTTGCTATATGATACGCAACATAAAGTTCATCAATAGAATCAAATAATTCTTTGCCTTTTCTATAACGAAATAATTTTTGTGCTTCTTTTTTAACATTACCAATATCTCCTTTCCTTAGAAAAATAGATTCAAAAGTAGAAAGCATAATTTGAACCAACAAAGCATTACCTAAATAATTTTTTTCCATACACAATTTAATACTTTGGGCAAAATTTTGAGAAATTTTAGCAAATCTTTTAGAAGAACATTCAGATGCTACAGCAGAAAACATATCAGCATACATAACCACAGAAGTATCAACAATCTTTTCATAAGCATTAACTACCAACTGAACAACATCAACAACCTGTTTCATTTTTACATCATCACCTTTCAAAGCATAATTAACATTATTGTCAAAAACACTCTTAAGTTGTTTAATCGAATCTCTCAAAATCATAGGATTATAACCTTTAACATAATTTAAAAGCCTTTCAAATTGATAAACAATATTATCACGCTCCATTTTAACAATAATATCTTTGGAATCTTTAGTTAACTTATCTTTATCACAATTACCAAAAACATTTATACAATACAAATAACTTTTAAGCGAATTATAAATTCCAAGATATGCCTGAACAAGAAAACCAAACGATTTTGCATATCTTTCAGATATTATAACAAAAGTTTTCAACTTATTAATATCATCTTGACTTAATTTATCAACATAATTTCCAGCTCCTGATTCAGCAATACCATTACTACCTCCTACAATAAGACCATTCTTTATGCCAGAACCATTTCTTACATCACCACCTAAATTTTTCCCATCTTGAGATACTCCAGCAGAATTTCGGCATGATACTATAGAAATTAATATAAATAATAGAAATATATTATACCTAACCATCCCTGTCCTCCTTTCTAAAATTAAAACTCTTCGTACAACATTTTACTTCCAAAATAGCAATAATCAAGAATATATTATCAATTAAAATAACCTAAGATCTCTTATAAGAGAATTAAAAATTAAACTATACATAAAGCTTTTATCACATAATATTATATAAAGACATTTATTTTTAAATTAATTCATTGCAAAATCAATAATAAACCTAACAATCTTCAATTCAACAAAAAAATAAAAATAACAAATACAAATAATTATTATTAATACAACACAATCAAATAAACACTTTTTTTATAAAAAGATCAAAAAAATTATGAATACTATAAAACTTAGATATATTTAGAAATAACAAAATCAAACTATAAATTTTTGATTCTCCAAAACATCATGAGTATGAGATTCCCTTAATGAAGCAGAGCTTATTTTTACAAACTTAGCATCCTTCTTTAATTCTAATATCGTTTCAACTCCCAAATAGCCCATTCCAGACATTAAGCCCCCCTTTAACTGAAAAATAATATCTTTTAATTTACCAGCATAAGGAACCATCCCCTCAATACCTTCAGGAACCAATTTCCCAGGAGAATCTTTGCTTTCAAATTGAAAATATCTAGATTTAGAACCCCTAGCCATAGCAGCAAGAGAGCCCATCCCAACATAAACCTTAAACTTTTTGCCATCATAAACTATTTCTTCTGAAGGAGATTCATGAGCACCAGCAAAAAGATTCCCTATCATTACACTATCAGCTCCCGCCGCAATTGCTTTAACTATATCTCCCGAAAACCTAATGCCACCATCTGCTATAATGCAAGTATTTGTATTTTTACAAGCCTTAAAGACATCACTAATTGCTGTCAGTTGTGGAACCCCAACTCCCGCAACTATTCTTGTTGTACATATACTCCCTGGACCTATTCCCACTTTTAAACAATCTGCGCCTGCATCAATTAAATCAAGAGCTGCCTCTTTAGTCACTATATTGCCTGCAACAACATCCAAATTTGGATACTTACTCTTAATTTTTCTTACAACCTCAATTACTTTAGTAGAATGTCCATGTGCAGAATCAACAACAATAACATCAACATCTGCTTTAACTAATTCTTCAACACGCTCTAGAGTATCAATATCAGTAGAAACAGCTGCTCCAACTATCAATCTATCATTAATATCTTTACATGCATTTGGAAAATATTCCTGATGCTCAACATGATCTATATCTTTGCAAGTTATTAAACCTCTTAAATTATTCACATCATCAACAATAAGTAATTTCTCTATTTTATGCCTAAATAAAATCTCTTTAGCTTCCAATAAGGTAACATCTTCTTTCGCTGTAATTAAGTTCTTAGTCATTGCATTAATTACAGGAATATTGTCATCAGTAATATACCTAATATCTCTGCTAGTTACCAAACCCAATACCTTACCCGTTTTATCCACAACAGGTAATGCAGAAATATTGTGCTTTGCAATCAATCTTTTAGCCTCTCTGATATCAGTATCCTCATTAATCGTAATAAGATTCCTTATAATTCCAGTACGATGATAAGATTTTACTATTTCTACCTCTTTCCTTTGAACTTCAATAGTCATATTTTTATGTATAATACCTATCCCACCTTCTTTAGCCATAGCTATTGCCATGCGACTTTCTGTAACTGTATCCATAGCCGAACTTAAAAAAGGTATATTTAAAAATATATTTCTTGTTAAGTTTGTCTTTAAATTAACATCACTAGGCAATACAGATGATCTCCTAGGAATTAAAGAAACATCATCGAAAGTCAAAGCTTCTTTTACTATCTTATCTATCATATCAATTCATTCTCCTCATTTGATTATTCCCATTCTATCGTAGCTGGAGGCTTAGAAGAAATATCATAACAAACTCTATTGATGCCTCTAACCTCATTAATTATTCTTGATGAAACTTTCCTCAAAAAATTATAAGGCAATTCAACCCAATTAGCGGTCATAAAATCTAGAGTATTAACACATCGAATCACAGCTGTATACTCATACGTTCGATTATCTCCCATTACACCAACAGATCTTACAGGAAGTAAAACAACAAATGCTTGCCTTACCTTATAATACAAATTATTTATCAAAAGTTCTTCTACCAAGATATTATCAGCTTCCTGCAAAATATTAATCTTATCCTTAGTTATTTCACCAATTATTCTTATTGCCAATCCTGGCCCTGGAAATGGATGCCTATAGAGAGCATTTTCTTCAATACCCAATTGAGCTCCCAACTGAATTACCTCATCTTTAAAAAGTTCTCTTAACGGTTCTAATAAGTTTAAATTAATTTTATCTGGCAATCCACCTACATTATGATGTGACTTAATATGTGATGAAAAAGCACCACTTTGAGCACCAGATTCAATAACATCCGAATAAATAGTTCCTTGAGCTAAAAATTTTATATCACTATCTTCCGATGCTACATTTTCAAAAATTTCTACAAATGTTTTTCCTATAATTTTCCTCTTCTCTTCAGGATCAACTACATTCTGCAAATTATCTAAAAACACCAAAGAAGAATCAATATGTTTCATATTCAAATTATATTTTTGATCAAATTCCAATATTTCTTTAACTTCATTCTTTCTCAACAAGCCAGTATCAATAAACACACATATCAACTTATTCTTTATAGCCTTATTAATTAGCAAAGCACATACCAAAGAATCTGTACCACCAGAAAGTCCCAAAATTACCTTACTATCACCTACGCGATGTTTGATACCTTCAACCAAATCATCTATATTCTTACTCAAATCCCAATTTATCTGTGCTTTACAAATTTCAAAAACAAAATTCTTGAGTATTTGATTCCCAGCTTGAAGGTGACTTACCTCTGGATGAAATTGCAAACCATAAATCTTTTTCCTTAAATTCAATATAGCTGCAATACAAACATTAGTATAAGCAATTTGTTTAAAATCCTCTGGAACTTTTTCAATCTTATCTCCATGACTCATCATCACTTCCAACTTACTTGGAAGCTCTAAAAATAAATCAGAATCATTATCATCAATAAACAACTCAGTATGCCCAAATTCCTGATTATCGCATTTATGAATGACTCCTCCAAACAATTTCACAATCAATTGCATGCCATAACATATTCCCAACACAGGAATACCCAAATCAAAAATATCAATATCAACAATAGGAGCACCATCTAAATAAACAGAAGCAGGACCACCACTTAAAATTAAACCCACAGGATGCATATCTTGAATTTCTCTTGCAGAAATAAAATACGGAAATATTACTGTATATACACCCATCTCTCTAATTTTTCTTGCAATAAGTTGACTATACTGAGAACCAAAATCCAAGATTACCAATGCATTATTACTCACTACAAATTCCTCTAAAGCGCATTTTAGATACAAATTTAACAAAAACCAAATATTTATGCAATCTTTTAATAACAAGAAAAACACAAATTGATACCCATACTTACTAAGTAACGATAAAACAAGTTAACGTATCTAATTTAAATCTAGAAATTACTTTTTACAATATAACAAAAAATATCTTTCTTTAATTAACCTCAACTTCATATAAACTATATCCTAACGCAAACTTCATATCAATCACCTAACAAATAGTGTATCAATTATACATAAATTAAAGTAATCTTAAGATTTCTTGTACCATAATAGCTGCATTCACTGTTGCCACTTTAAGAAACTCGTGATATTCAACATCATTACCTTCATTATTTACAATATCAGATATGGATCTAACAACTATAAAAGGAATATTAAAAACATGAGCAACATGCCCCAATGCTGCACCCTCCATATCTACTGACAACACAGTTTCAAAATTTGACATAATCTTTGTAATATAAGCTGGGTCTATAAATTGATCTCCTGAGAGCATTAATCCCGAATATCCATTAACACTTTTAAGCTTTGTTTTAATAGCTTTCAAAGCTTTTTCAAGCAATTTTTTATCGCCACTAAATTTCTGTGGTAATCCTGGCACCTGTCCAACTTTATGCCCAAATTTAACCAAATCAAAATCATGATAAGCAACTTCTGAAGATACCACTATGTCTCCCACCTTCAAATTCTTCATCTTAAGTTTAGGATTATCAACTCCACCAGCAACTCCACAATTAATTATATGACTTATATTATACTTGGACAAAAGATAACTGGTCCACAAACTTGTATTTACCTTACCAATTCCTACAATAGCAGAAATAACATTCCAATTGAATACCTTACCTTTAACAATTTTTTTATTAACACCATAATCTTTAAACACTATTTCTTCCTTACCAGATATGAACTTATTAAATTCATCGGCCTCAGATTCCATAGCAAATATTACCAAAACACTACTATCTTTATTTGAAGCAGCATACACATTAGAAAAAGCTAATAAAAAAATCAACATAAACATGAAATATTTATTACTAAACTTCACTCAAAAACTCCTCATTAATTTCATATTAATCTATTTTTAATTCTTAAATCCCCTTTTAAAAATATTAATAAATAATAATTAACACTGTTTCCATATTTTTCAATTAAAAACACTTATAATACATAAATTATTTATAATAAATTCAAACTACCACAAAATTTAACAATATAATTAATACCTAAATTACTTCAAATAAAACGTATTGATGTTAAAATTAATCACAAGTTAATTAATTTTAACTTATATATGATGAATACAACGAATATTGCTGTAACATAATAGAAAAACTAATTTCAAGGACAAACAATGAATTCATTCATAATCAAAACAAATTACATTGATATTTTTAACAAAAAAATCTATCCTGCCAATATAACAATCAAAAATGGAATTATATTCAAAATAGAAAAAACAAACGAGTCTTTCAAAGAGTACATATTACCAGGATTTATTGACTCGCACATACACATAGAAAGCTCGTTACTAATTCCATCTCATTTTGCTCACTTGGTAGTACAACACGGAACCGTAGCCACAATAAGCGACCCACATGAAATAGCAAATGTAAACGGTATTGATGGTATCAATTTCATGATAAAAAATGCAAATAAAATAGACTTTAAAATTTTTTTTGGAGCACCTTCTTGTGTCCCAGCATTACCTTTAGAATTTGAAACATCAGGACATGTATTAGATGACAAAGATGTGGATCAATTACTCTTACGAGACGACATTTATTACTTGTCTGAAATGATGAATTTTAATGGTGTCATAAACAAAGATCCTCAAGTAATGAATAAAATTTATTCTGCAATAAAGTACAATAAAGTCATTGATGGACATGCACCAAATCTAACACAAACAGAAACTTTAAATTACACATCTGCAGGAATTAGCACCGACCATGAATGCTCAACAATAGAAGATGCACGATACAAATTATCGCTAGGAATGAAAATTTTAATTAGAGAAGGAAGTGCAGCTAAAAATTTTAATACCCTGCACCCTCTAATTAGCGAAGAATCAGGCAAATACAAAGATCATTTAATGTTTTGTCTTGACGATGCACATCCTGACATCCTCATTAATGGACATATAAACTCAATAGTTGCACGTGCAATAAAACAGGGTCATGATTTTTTTGATGTACTAAAAATAGCTTGTATTAATCCTGTCATGCACTATAAAATTCCAGTTGGGTTGCTTAGAGTTGGAGATCCTGCCGATTTTATTATCACTCAAGATCTAAAAAGCTTTAAAATTGATCAAACTTATATCAACGGTAAATTAGTATTTAGCAATGGAAAATCACATATTCCACTGCTAAGCGAAAATCTTATCAACAATTTTAATTGCAGTCAAAAATCCACTACAGACTTCAAATTCTTTACAAAAAGTAAAACTATACCAATAATAAATTGCATTGACAATCAAATTATAACTCACAAAACTATTATAAACAGCAGTCTATTAGCTCCAGATTTTCAATCTAATATCAATGAAGACATTTTAAAAATAGCAGTAATAAACAGATACAACAATAATAAAATATCAATTGGTTTTATCAAAAATTTTGGAATTAAAGATGGCGCTATTGGAAGCACGGTTGCTCATGACTCTCATAACATTATCATTATTGGCACCAACGATGAATATTTATGCAAAGTAGCAAACATTATTATCAAAAACAAAGGAGGATTGTGTGCATTAAACAATACACAAACTTTAATGTTAGACTTGCCAATTTCCGGTTTAATGAGTATGCTTCCACCCAACGAAGTGGCAATAAAATACATTCAATTAGAAAATTTCTGTAAAGACATTTTGGGTTCCAATCTGGAGCATCCATTTATGACCCTATCTTTTATGTCACTGACGGTGATACCTCACTTAAAAATAAATGATAAAGGATTATTTGACATTGACTCTTTTTCATTCTTAAAGATTTAATCACTCTTTATTCGTTCCTTAATTATAAACAATAATGATTAAAGAACGAATTTTAAAATCTCTGGCTCTGATTAATGAGAAAATATAAACTTTAAAATAAAAATACAAAATAATAAAAACATAGTGGGAGAAATCTTTACCCATTCCCTAGTAATTAAACTATACAGAATACTTATAATCACATAAAAAATTATCCCTATTCCTATCCCCGCAGCTATGCTATAAGTTAGAGGAATTAAAAATAAAATTAAAAAACTTGGAATGGCTTCTATAACATGTGAAAAATCAATATTTTTTATTTCTTTGCACATAAAAAATCCCACATATATCAAAGTAGCCGATGTTGCACTAACAGGAACAGCAACAAACAAGGGTGCAAAAAATACCGCCAATATAAACAAAAGACCTGTAACAATTGACGTAAACCCCGTTCTTCCTCCCTCTGCTATACCCGTTGAACTTTCAATATAGGTAGTTACAGGAGACATGCCTAAAAAAGCTCCAAAAGTTGTAGCAAGCGCATCAACTAATAATATTTTATTAGCATTACGTATCTTACCATTACTATCAGTCAAATTACCCTTTGATGCAACTCCTACCAAGGTTCCAACAGTGTCAAATAAATCATTAAATAATAAAACAAATACTATAAACACAAAACTCCAAAAATTATTACCGAGCACATTATCAAAACTCAACTTATTAAATATAGGAGAAACTGATTCGTACCTAAAAAACCCATCTGGTAATTTAATACCCATACTCAAAGCAACATCTCTATTTAAAGCAGCATAACACCATGCTATTAAAGTAACGACACACATTGACCATAATATGCTCCCCCTAACCATCTTAAATTCAAAGATAAGTATCGCAATAATACCTAGTACTGTAAGCAAAACCTTGAAATTCATAAGATGACCAAGACCCACTAATGTAGCCTCATTTTTTACTATAATATCACTATTGACAAATCCTATAAACGCAATAAATAAACCTATACCAACAGTAATAGCACATCTTAAATTCCCTGGTATAGAATTTACAATTTCCTCACGTATCCCTGATAGTGACAAAATAATAAAAATAACACCTTCAATAAACACTGCACCCAAAGCAACTTCCCAAGGTATATTCATACCCTTTACAACAGAAAATGCAAAAAACGCATTAATCCCCATCCCAGATGCTAAGGCCAAAGGAGTATTAGTATAAAATCCCATCAAAATAGTGGCAAACCCTGCTGTTAAGCATGTCGCTGTTACCAATGCTCCCAAAGGCATCCCTGTACTAGAGAGTATATACGGATTGACCACTATTATATACGCCATGCTTAAAAATGTTGTAATCCCAGCCATAATCTCTGTCTTATAATCAAGATTATTATTTTTAATCTGAGATATTAATGTTTCGCTACTTTTACTCAAATTTAACTCCTATAGTATTTTTTGATAAATATAAAAAAATAACTTCAATTGATCAAACTAAAGATCAAACTCAAAATACAATTATTAAATCTTAAATAATTATATACATTATGCTTTAACTAAGTATACTTAAAATCAATATTAATTACATTGCAAATACTAAAATTAAATAAATGCAATAAATAAAATTACAGTTATATAAATTTAGACATCAAATGTTATAACTATAAGCAACAATCGTTTGCAAAATTACCAATCATTGCTTATAAGTTCATATATATCAAAGATATAGTAAGGCTTTAAGAGTATTTACCCTTTAAAAAATTCATTTAATTAAGGGTTATTATAATCCTGCCTTAATCCTGTTAACAATATTTTCCAACATACTTGCAAAACTTGCTACACTACCTTTAATTTCAAAATAAAACTCATTTCCATCTTTATGTTTACTCTCATAAGTAAATTTCTTTAAAGAATTGTCATACTTATCATATGTTTTATAAGACAATTTAGGCTTAGAATCAAAAGGACCTTCATTATAAAGAGCTAAAGTGAAATTGATACTATCATTATTGCTGCTTGTATTTTTGAGAGCGTCTTTAAAAACACCAAGCTCTTTATAATTCAACATCACAAATTCATCCCCAATCAGGCTTCTCTTTAACAATGACTTATCCAAATCAACAACAAAAGCAAATTTAACATCTAAAGAACCCAAACTGTCTTTCTTTAAAGATTCATTAAGTTCTTTTAAAGTCTTAATACCCGATTTTCCTACA
The DNA here is from genome assembly GCF_000500045.1 of Borrelia persica No12. Classification (GTDB taxonomy): domain Bacteria; phylum Spirochaetota; class Spirochaetia; order Borreliales; family Borreliaceae; genus Borrelia; species Borrelia persica. The sequence goes on from NZ_AYOT01000186.1 coordinate 19,414, forward strand.
TGCTTTGAATTAACCAATACACTAACTTTTCCAATATGTGCCTCATTGCTTTTCCCTAAGCCAGTACTACTAGAATGTCTTACCTCCTGATAACCTCCAGGCAGTGGTGTAACTTGACTACTGGATGTAGATTTAGTTTGACTATCTACAAACTTAAATATCAACTCAAAATTAATAGGAAATTCTTCCACATAATAATATTTCTGACCCCCAAAATTCACCAAAGCATACTCTTGTATAAGCCCAGATGATGGTTTGATAAACTTATTATGATTACAACTAAACATAACAAGCAAAGCAACAAAAAAAACATTTTTCATAATTCTCACCATAATTAACCTCCTTGTAAGCTAAACATCAAATCATATCAACAATATTAATACACATTAATAAATTTTATACTTAAGCATAAACTTTTCCCCTTTAATGTAAAAAAATAAATCATATCTTAATATGACTTAGACAAACCTAAAAAAAAATTAATTGAAAATTTTTATAATCCCTAAAACAAAATTTAAATAGACCACCACTTAAAGACTATTAATCCTTCTTAATAGCCCTACTCAGTTTTCTTGCAAAACGTGAACTTAAACCATCAGTTTTCTCTTGAATTTGTTGACTTTTAATCTGGTTTTCTCTCTCCATATGCACCATCCAATCATCAAGATTTTTATCTTCACCATACTGCCTTTGGAACGCTTTAAATTCCCTATCTAACTGCATAGTAGTATAGTCAACTTGAGCAATAAATTCGTCAATATCCATATCAGAGGCTTTTAATTTTTTTTTCTTAGGAAACTTAATTTTTTTCATATTTTTCATATAACAAACCCTCTAACAAGTAAGAATAAAATAAACAATCTAATCATTAATATATCATACATAATTATACATATTAATCCAAACATATATAAATTATAAACTGATTTATATTTATAAAAAAACTTAAAACCGTATACTCAAGATATCCTTCTTTATTTCTAAAAACTTAAAGCTACGGTACCACAATTTCAATAGAATTAATACTCTCTACAATAGATCTAATATCATCATGATCATTAAAATAAGCATTTATCATAAACGAATAATCATCCAATGAAGGATCAATTTCTCCTTCAAGTCCACGCTTGACTTCTGTATATTCTACTCTTACTTCACCATCACTCTTAACTGCTACCTCTTCATCACCCGAAGCATCAAGCTCTAAAACAAGTTCATTAGAAGATACAAATTCTCTTATTTTATTCAAATTGACACTCATTATATCAAGCATATTTCTAATTTCGTCTTCATCTAAAGTAAAAATCTTATATAACCTATCAACCTTATTAGCCAAAGCTTTCTCTAAAAATTCTAATGCCTCTTTTTGATTTTCAGTTAAATCAGTTTGAAATAGCATTCTATAAATTACTAATAAGCCTTTTTGCGATATCATTTTTGATAATAAATCACTATCTTGAGAAATTTTATCAGCAATAATTCGTTCACTCACATAATCTATGCTACCCTGCATGGGAGAAAATGCATTATTTTGCAATAAATAATCGTCTAACTTTTCTACTTCTAAAACATTTTCTATGATAACTTGTTGTACAGTTTCAGATGCTTCAAAAACCTCTTCTTTAACTACTTCATCACTAACATTTTTATCACAAACATGCTTATTGTCCGTCTGCTCCTGAAGATCCTTAGAATATTGCCACACATCATCGTCTTTTTGAATCTTATCTTCGTCAGAATCATCACCATCTATGACCCTATCCAAATCATCCTCAGAAAATCGGCCACTTAGATTATTTTTCTCGTCTACACTACAACTAGTAAAAGTAATGACCGAGCAAATAATAATAGTCATAAGATTTATCATTACACTCATAAATAACAAGTTTCTATTTTACTACAAAATTATAACTTTTAAAACATTAACTCCAATCAACTTAATTCGTCACCGGCATTAATAATATAACATTTAATACAAAACCCAATAAAATCCAATATAAAAATTGGCAATCTATAGTTTACTTATTACAGTAAAAAAAATAAAAAAATATATATATAATATTTCTTTAAAGCAAACCACAATTACTTAAAATATCTTTTGCAAAACAAGTCAATATCCCAAGCTCCTTAAGTTCCATAATTATCAATTCAGGAGAAGGAGAAATGCTTCGTGTAGCATCAACTATCAAATAAGTTTTAAATCCCAGATTATGAGCGTCAATTAGAGTTTCTTTTACACAAAAATCCAATGCCAAACCTGCTATAAACACCACATCAATTCCATTGGTTCTAAGATATTCCAAAAGACCTGTAGGTCTTTTTTTATTACAATCATCAAAAAATCCACTATAACTATCATAATTCTGATCCTGTCCTTTTAAAAAAACAGCATTAATTTTTCGAACATCTAAATCTTCTGGGAATTCTGCTCCCCAAGTATTTTGCACACAATGCTTAGGCCAACCATTACAATTAGTTTCACTTAAAAAACTTATATGATTTTCAGAATGCCAATCTTTAGTCGCAATAACATAATTAAAACAATTTTGAAGTCTATTAATTAAAGGAACAATTTCTCTACCATTCGGAACAGCAAGTGCTCCCAACTCCAAAAAATCATTTTGAATGTCTACAAGCATTAATGCAGAATTATTAAAAGTCAAATAAAACCCTCTTCATTAAGATAAGTATACCACACAATTAAAATATAAGATTATTATTTAAATATATTGAAAAAAATATCCAATATAAAAAAGACATAGTTTTGATAATCAAACAAACAAATAGAATAATAATTTTATTTATTAAAAAAAAGTCACACTTATAATATATTTATGTGACTTGAAGAATTAAAATAAATTACAACTATTGTAGCTTTGAAACACTTACTACTTTTAATATTTTATTTACAAATTAAACCAATCATTAAATACACATAAAACTATCCCGCAATCCAACATCACCAGTACACCTTATGATGCGCTTTAGATAATCTTTTCAAACGATAATCACTAAATATCACATCAAAATGAAAAATTGCTTTCTTCTTAGCTTCTACCACAATATCTATTGCTTTTTGAATCCCTGGATCTTTATTCATTCTATCAAAAACCTTATAAAAATCTTCTGCTTCAACTCCTCCCAAAACACCATTATCAAGCACTACATTTAATATATTATCAAAGATACAATCCGCAACCTTTCTTAATTTTTGAAAATATTCTTTAAGTTCCCTAATTAAATAGAATATCGATCTAAAATTTGTAATATTCTCAAGAATATACCTCCTATTATGCGAAAGCTGATCATCACCTTGAACCAAATCAAAATACTCATCAAACCCAACCATCATCTCTGCTACTCTATCTATCAAGATCTCAAAAGATCTACGCCAAAACAAATCATAAAAATATCCTGATTTTTGATAAGTATCAGCAATTTGCTCAGCTCCCAATAACAATGCATATACGGCATTTTCCCTATACCAAACAGCTCTACAAGCATACTCAATTGAATGTTTCAACGTAAAACGACTCTCGATTGAAGGTAAAACCTCAACGAATATTAATTTTGGAAGTCCGAATAAATTAAGAGCCAAAACCCGATTTTCATCAAAATTGATTTTACCACTATCAAAATACTTCATTAACTCTTTACATTGTTCAAGAGCTTCTTTTATGGTACCTGGTTTCCTTTGTAGAGTGATCTCATTCCAAATATCTGTTTCAAAATCTATTGAATTTCTATAATTCTCTTCATAACCTCTTACCAAAGTCGGGACTTCTTGCTCAAAATCCACAGAACGCTTCTCCAAACCTGAAACTGCCTCAACACCTGCTTGCTCACTTGCCTCTCTTGCAGATTTTACACTTGCAACCCCAGAAATATCTTCAAAAGCCTCCTTTAACTTAGAGACTAATTGCAACTCACCATTTTCCTTATCACCAACCAAAAATGGTAATCTTACACCTGCAAAATTTGAATTTAGACTATCTTTCTCTAACCTGCTTAAACCAATTCCCCGAAAACCTTTTTGATCACAACCAAAAAACAATGTGCATATTGTACCCAATACCATACACAACTTTAACATCTAATTTTCCTTATTTTTATATTTCATTATATTGTTTAAACAACTAAATATCAAATATAAAATTCACTTAATATGATTATTTAGCCACTAATTGATGTATACCATAAATCAATTCTTCTGCTACAACTCCCCATGAAACATCATTATCAAGTACCACATTTATATATTATCAAAATACAACCTGCAACCCTTCTCAATTTTCTCACGTATTTCTCAACTAATTTATTTAAACGTGCAATAGACTCACTTTCTAATCCAGTTCTAAAAATATACTTATTACTATGCCAAGGTCTATAAGCATCTTGCAAAAATTCAAAACGATGCTCAAACCCAAGTATCATCTCTCCTATTCTACCTATTAATACCTCAACGAATTTCTACAAAGAATACACAAACGAGAGTACTAGTTTTTTAGAAAAATCGTAAATCTGCTTAGCTCCTAATACCAATGATACGTGCAACCAATTGCTTCTGTAGCTGTGGTTCTGAACTTGCCACTTCAACAACAGCCACAAAAGCTTCAAATTATTGGCTCAGAACATACTGAACCGTCTAATTCAACTTTTTTGAGTTTATTATTCACATTACAAAACACTACATAATAAATAATAAAAGTATAAAAATTGATACAAAAGTTGTAAGAAAATTACTGGAAATCAACTTCCTACAAATCAATTATCACCTTGACCCATTTGTGCCGCAAAAAAAGAGTCCATATACAATTTCTCAAAACTGTCACATACAGCGTCCTTAGATCCCACCATAACATTTATTGCCGTTTGAATTTTTTGATCATTATTCATTTTATCAAAAATCTCATACAAATCTTCTGCTTCAAGTTTTTCTGGATCACAATTAAGCAATACCTGTAATATATTACCCAATACACGATCTGCAACCCTACTCAATTTTCTTAAATATATCTCAAGCTGCTCATTAAAAGCTATCAGATCTTGAACCTTTACAAGATTTTTAAAGTTCTCATAATCAATAGACTGATAATATGCACGCTTACTAAAAGTTAAACGGGGATAAAGTCCACTTGTCATACTTGCCAATTTATTTATTAAATTAGCCATAGCATCTGAATAATGTTTTTTTTCTACTGGCGTTTTTAAATAGACATCATTCATCCTCTTAATCGAATATATCAATGCATACAAGTAATTTGGATCATAACGAAAAGTCGCATAAACATCATCAGCATCATATTGCCCAACTTGAGACGGAACAGAACTTTTAGTAAATATAGATGAAGGTATTAGAGCAGGAAATCCGAATATTCCCTCTACATCCAAAGTAAAAGGATTAATTGCCACAAAATTTTTTCCATAAAACTTAAAAGAATCTACCAGCTCATGAAAGTGTTTCAAAGCTTCTTCCTTTGTCTGTGACTGTCTTGCCTTGAGACCTGTCAAAATACCTGTTTCAAGATCTATATCATTTCCATAATAACGGTCATACAATCTTTTAATCAAAACCGACGATCCTACACCATTACCATCTGTTTCTAAACCATATTTTCCCGATTGATTTGTATAGACTGCTTCAGGACTCCCTTGCCTACAACTAAAAAGCAATATACAAATTACATATAATACCACATACACTCTTAACATTAATCCTCCTTTTTTTGACATGTTATTTTATCATTCAAATCACAAAACACCACCACCTATAAATAAAATATAAGTTTTACTATTACTATATTGACATATGCTTATATGCCCTTTAGTTTAATTACAATAAAAAAACACAAAACTAAATTACATTTAATCAATTTAATAAATATTTTAACACTTTTTATTAAAGTATTACTCGCTATCCAATCACCACTTAACTTACAAAAAAAATCAATTATTTAACTCCCACAGGCTTATCCTAAAAATCAAGATCGTTCAATAGTGATTTAAAATATCTAACCAAAAAATCTTTATCCCTCTTTACAATATCAATTGCCTCAGTAATTTTTGTATCATTATTCATTTTATTAAAAAGAGAATAAAAATCTTGTGATGAATCTTTTTCTGTATCAATTCTTTCAAATACTCTCAATACATTACCCAATATACAATTTGAAACATTTTTTAATTTTTTCAAATATTTCTCAAAACGTAAATTAAAACCTATAATGAGTTTCATTGCTACAGAATCTCGAAACTTTCTCTCAAGAAGAATAGAACTTTTACTACCAGAAAAATATAACGAAACATCAAACCCATGCGTCATACTTGACACCTTCCGTAAAAAACTATTAATACCAGCTAAATAAACTCCTACATCTCCTTTTACTTTTCTCGCAGAATTTTGTATCTGATTCATTCCGTATAGAAACGCATACAAATAATTCTTACCTCTTTTAAAAGAAACTAAATAAATATCCCAAGGTTTATAAATACCCCAAGAAAAAGAACCACGAGATAAACTTAATACATTATCAGGTGTAAAAGAAGGAAATTTAGATCCATCCTCTCCAACTTCTGCACGATAATTCAAAGGATAATCAGATTTAAAACCTGTTAAAATAGAAAAAGACTCTTTTAGCCTAAAGAAGTGATCTACAACGCCTTCCCTATCTGTGAATGTTTCTGCCTCTAGATCTTTTAATATATCTTCCCCAAGATCTATTGTATTTTGATAACCAGGAACATTCGCACCTGCTGTTCCATCATCATCTTCTAAGTCCGTTGCTGGATCCTTTTTTCCTGGACTTACAACTGGCAATGCACCACCCACATCTACAACTTCAGTCTCAAAACCTTCACCTGGACCTTTCACTACATGTGATGACACAACAGTTTGCCCACCACCCTTCAAAACTGACGACCCAGCACCTCCAACATTACTACCAACACCCGACTTTGGAATATATCTTGGACCTAAATCACGATTACCCAATTTGCTTAAATCAAGTCCCCCAACACCTTTTTGTCCACAACTAAGGAATAATATACACATTGCACATAATCCCATACACACTCTTATCATTTTATTCTCCTTTCGTATTCTAATTACTTTTTATTAATATATATTATTTTATCATCCAAGCAATAAAAACAACAAATATACCTTATTTATTATTTATATCATTTAATTTACAGAAACTTTTCTACTTATTTACATACTTTTAACTTTAGAAATTTTAACTTTAGAAAGTAGTTCATCAAATTTTTTAAGTGTCTTAATATTATTAAATATACAACGCGAAACCTTTCTCAATTTTTGCAAATAAATCTCAAACTATTGATTAAAATCCACAAGATCTTCCCTAGTTACATTGGTTTCAAACTTTTTCTTACTAACAAACTCATTAACACTACGACCGCTAAAGGTTACCTTCTCATAAATATCAAATGTCATGCTTGCCACTCTATTTAATAAATCACCAATAGCACCCAAATAATCTTGCAAAGCACCTTTATGTGTATTCCTCATTCTTACACTGATATATGACCAAACAACCGTATTAAAATCTATTGTATTGCTATACTCCCTTTCATATTTTCTTACATTCAAACATTCCTCCCCAAGTTCACCTACCAAATTCGTTGCTGAAACTGCACTCTTAATCCCAGACACAACCTCAGGCTTTTTTGCTGGGATTAAACCTACTGCAGCTGTTGATTTTTTTATTAATTTCAACAATTTTTATTCAAGTATTAATCGATATCCAATCACCACTTAACTTACAGAAGAATCAATTATTTAACTCCCGCAGACTTATCCTAAAAATCAAGATCGTTCAATATCGATTTAAAATATTGAATCAAAGAATCTTTATCTCTAACTACAATATCAATTGCCTCAGTAATTTTTGTATCATTATTCATTTTATTAAAAAGAGAATAAAAATCTTGTGATGAATCTTTTTCTGTATCAATTTTTTTCAATACTCTCAATACATTACCAAATATACAATCTGAAACAGATTTTAATTTTTTCAAATATTTCTCAAAATTTGAATTAAAATTTCTAATGCGTTTAATTTCTATATGCTTTCTAAATTTTTTCTCAAGAAGAGTAGAATCTTTAGCTTTAGTACTAGGAAAAGATAAACAAACATCAAGATTATACGTCATACTTGACATCTTCTGTAAAAAACTATTAATACCAGCTAAATAAACTCCTACATCTCCTTTTACTTCTCTCACAGACTTTTCTATCTGATTCATTCCGTACAAAAACGCATACAAATAATTCTTACTCCTCCAAGAAGATAAATAAATATTCCGAATGTCATAAACACCCCAAGAAAAAGGAACACGAGATAACTTTAATACATCATTAGATGTAAAAGAAGGAAATTTAGATCCATCCTCTCCAACTTCTGCACGATAATTCAAAGGACTATAATACTTAAAATTTTCTAAAACAGAAAAAGACTCTTTTAGCCTAAAGAAGTGATCTACAACGCCTTCCCTATCCGTGAATGTTTTTGCCTCTAGATCTTTTAATATATCTTCCCCAAGATCTATTGTATTTTGATAACCAGGAACATTCGCACCTGCTGTTCCATCATCATCTTCTAAGTCCGTTGCTGGATCCTTTTTTCCTGGACTTACAACTGGCAATGCACCACCCACATCTACAACTTCAGTCTCAAAACCTTCACCTGGACCTTTCACTACATGTGATGACACAACAGTTTGCCCACCACCCTTCAAAACTGACGACCCCGCACCTCCAACATTATTACCAACACCCGACTTTGGAATATATCTTGGACCTACATCACGCTTACCCAATCTTCTTAAATCACGTCCCTCAACACCTTTTTGCCCACAACTAAGAAATAATATACACATCGTATATAATACCATACAAACTTTTATCATTTTATTCTCCTTTTGCATTCTAATTATTTTTTATTAATAATTATTTTTTATTAATTTTATGTTATTTTATCATCCAAGCAATAAAAACAACAAATATAAATATCTTTTGATCATTATTCATTCTATAAAAAACCTTATAAAAATCTTCAGCCTCAATTCCCTTTGGATCACGATCAAACACCACATTCAATATATTATTAAATATACAACCCGAAACCTTTCGCAATTTTTGCAAATAAATCTCAAACTGTTGATTAAAATCCACAAGACCCTCCCTAGTTACATTCGTTTCAAACTTTTTCTTACTAACAAACTCATTAACACTACGACCGCTAAAGGTTACCTTCTCATAAACACCAAATGTCATGCTTGCCACTCTATTTAATAAATCACCAATAGCACCCAAATAATCTTGCAAAGCACCTTTATGTGTATTCCTCATTCTTACACTGATATATGACCAAACAACCGTATTAAAATCTATTGTATTGCTATACTCCCTTTCATATTTTCTTACATTCAAACATTCCTCCCCAAGTTCACCTACCAAATTCGTTGCTGAAACTGCACTCTTAATCCCAGACACAACCTCAGGCTTTCTTGCTGGGATTAAACCTACTGCAGCTGCTGATTTTTTTATTAATTTCAACACTTTTTATTAAAGTATTAATCGCTATCCAAATCACCACTTAACTTACAGAAAAAATCAATTACTTAACTCCCGCAGGCTTAAGCGAAAATTAAAATTATTCCAATCATAACACAAACTTTACCAATAATGAGTCAAACTCGTTAAGCAAAAAATCTTTATCTCTCTTTACAATATCAATTGCCTCAATAATTTTTGTATCATTATTCATTCTATTCAAAAGAGAATAAAAATCTTGTGATGAATCTTTTTTTGTATCAATTTTTTTCAATACTCTCAATACATTACCAAATATACAATCTGAAACAGATTGTAATTTTCTCAAATATTTCTCAAAAACCACATTAAAATTTTGAAGGCGTTCCATTTCTACATTTTCTCTAAACTTTTTCTCAAAAAGAGCAGAATCTTTACCACTAGAAAAATCTAAAGTAGCACTAAGCAAACTCGTCATACTTGACACTTTCTGTAAAAAACTATTAATACCATCTAAATAAACTCCTGCATCTCCTTCTATTTTTTTTACAGACTTTTCTATCTGATTCATTCCGTACAAAAACGCATACAAATAATTCTCACCCCTCTTCCAAGAAGATAAATAAATATGCATAGATTTATAAATACCCAAAGAAAAAGAACTATCAGATTCACTTAATACATCCTCAGGTACTAAAGGAGGAAATTTAGATCCATCCTCTCCATCTGTTGCACTATAATTCAAAGAATGATAATACTCAAAACCTTTTAAAACAAAAAAAGACTCTCTTAACCTAAAGAAGTGATCTATAACGCCTTCCCTATCCGTGAATGTTTTTGCCTTTAGATCTTTTAATATATCTGTCTCAAGATCTATTGCATTTAGATAAACAGGACCATTCGCACCTGCTGCTCCATCAGCACCTTCCAAGTCCGTTGCTGGATCCTTTTTTCCTGGACTTACGACTGGCAATACACCACGCCCAACAACTGATGACCTAGAAACTACATCACGCTTCTCAAATTTTTTTAAATCACGTCCCCCAACATCTTTTTGCCCACAACCAAGAAATAATATACACATCGTACATAATACCATACAAACTTTTATCAATTTATTCTCCTTTTGTGTTCTAATTATTTTTTATTAATTATATCATTCTACCATCTAAACAATAAAAACTCCAAATATAAATGAAACAAATATACCTTATTTATTATTTATACCATTCAATTTACAGAAACTTTTTTACTTATTTACATACTTTTAACTTTAGAAATTTTAACTTTAGAAAGTAGTTCATCAAATTTCTTAAGTGTCATATCCTTTTCTTCTATTACAATATTTATTGCGTTTTGAATCTTTTGATCATTATTCATCCTATAAAAAACCTTATAAAAATCTTTAGCTTCAATTCCCTTTGGATCACGATCAAGCACCACATTCAATATATTATTAAATATACAACGCGAAACCTTTCTCAATTTTTGCAAATAAATTTCAAACTGTTGATTAAAATCCACAAGATCTTCCCTGGTTACATTGGTTTCAAACTTTTTCTTATTAACAAACTCATAACCGCTACGACCTCTAAAGGTTACCTTTTCATAAACACCAAATGTCATGCTTGCCACTCTATTTAATAAATCACCAATAGCATCCAAATAATCTCTCCTATCTCGTCCTTTTCCTTTATAAAAATCTTCTATTTTCTTAATCCCATATAACAATGCATACAATGAATATTCCAAATAACCAAAAGATATATAAACATGCTCCGGTCTATAATTAAAAGCAAACGAAATTTTGTTCAAATCAAATACATTCGCAGGTATCATCTCAGGAAGTTCATATACCAAATCATAAGACTTATACTCACCAAACCTGTTCTTAGCATCTTCAAAACGATTTATCAGTTTTTGAAATTGTTGCAAAGCACCTTTATGTGTATTCGTCATTTCTACACTGATATATGACCAAACAGCCGTATTAAAATCTATTGTATTATTATACTCCCTTTCATATTTTTTTACATTCAACCATTCCTCCCCAAGTTCACCTACCAAATTCGTTGCTGAATTAGAAATCGCTGAACCAACTATTTGTTTGTCTTCCGCTTTAGCATTTTTTGGATCCTTAACTTCAGAAACAGCCATCAAATCTTCACCTAGACTATCTAGACTATGCAGTGCTTTGTCTTTTTTTTGATCATCCACTGGACTTTTAATCTCAGGAACAACCTCAGGATTTTCTGCTGGGATTAAACCTACTGCAGCTGCTGATTTTTTTATTATAGGAACAGGAATAAAACCTCCCATTGAATCAGGAAGAAAAAACACTCCAGATACATCATTATGATTATCATCTCCCACAACTGGTGGCACTACACCCTCAACCTTTGATTTTGGATCATCTTGTAATATCTTATTACCAAATCCCAAAAAACGTTTTTGCTCACAACCAAGGAATAATATAAATATTATAAATACTATACACAATCTTATACATACCCTTCTCATTAATCCTCCTCCCTTTTGAGGTTATAATCTAAATTCAAGTTATAAAAAACCAAATATAAATCAAATATAAATTTGTACGATTTTTATCAATAATTGCTTATCTACTCTTTAGTTTTAAAGATAATACATACTATCCATAAAGCAAATATATATTCAATATATTGAAGAATATATTGAATATATTAAGGTTATGATAAATTTTTACTTTTATAGCCATCTCCTGTTCTTTAAGATAAGGACAGGAGATAATAGCTTTTAACTTGTCAATTTTTTGGATTTAATGCATTGTCTCTAATACTATTAAAGTCACCAATATAAGAATTTTCATACTGTAACAAATTATCAAATATCACAGAAAAAATGGGGACATTAAATATTCTCTTTAAGTCCAACTTATAAGCTTGACTTTGAAGATCAAATGCAGTTTGCAAAGATTTTTTCAAGTCACCCTCAGCAATACTAAGAACAGCCATTTTTGCTTCCAGTAATGCACTAAAAGTTAAAATCACATGTTCTACAATTACAAAAATCTCCTCTGCATCCAATTGTTCCAAAAAATCATACACTTCAGAATCATCATACGTCTTATAATGACCTTGCTCATCCACAATACTGGGATCGCATAATGCTTCTTTGATATAAAAAATTAATTCTCTCACTTCCTCTGGTAATTCAAGTGAATCAAATAAATTATCAAGTGCAACATCTATAATTTCAACACCAGTCTCATCAGATTTTTTTACAAGCTCATTGCCTTTATTTGAGCCCCAATCAATCAAAGAATTGACAAATGATGCGCCATTAAGTTTGGAAACATCTGAAGTCGTAATATCACAACCTATTATCAATATCAACAACAATAAAGAACAATACCTTCTTCTAGCCACTAAATATCTCCTTCTTCTCAAGTTAAATTAATTTTTTTTATTTATTATTATTTATATATAAATATATATCAAAATGATTATTAATATTATTTAATATTATTAATAAATATTAATTTTAATATGATTTATTATAACAGAAATACATTTTTAATGTTACAGCTTAAATACTTAGTTATTTATTTTTTATTTTTTAAACAAAATAATATTTTAAAGGAAAGTACTTGATAATATCAAAAAAATAATACTCAAAGTTATTACCAATAGATAAATCACTGATAGATACAATACTATCGTGAGTTTCACTAACAGCAAGTTTACTAAAAGGCTCCTTTAAATACATAAAAATTATTTACCGTGAAATCAAATTCAGACTTCAAGCTTTCTTTAAGTATACCAAGCTAGTCTCTAGCCTATTCTTTACCTCATATGAAGCTTCAAGGATGTCTAAATTATCAATGATATCGATCTCTGCCTCAAGATAATCCCTAAAACAAACATATTGAAAATACACTCTAACAACTTTTATAAGTTGCCTATTATCCCAACTACTAAGAAAAGTATCAAACTCATAATCAGTATACTTTTACAATTTTTAATCTGATTACAAAACTCCAGCAGCACTATACGTCTTATAATCATCTTGCCTATCCCAAATAAAAGGATCACACAATACCTTTCGTACATGCGCCATTACTATTTTTGCTCTTCATCTATGCCAAATTCATCTAGTAAAATACCAAGCTTATCATCTATAAAGGCAAACCTCAAATTATCGTAAACTTTCATATGATCATCAATTCCTTGATTATCATAAATTCAATATCAATATTTCTATCAAGATTATTATTAAATTTTCAGTATTAATTTAATATTAGCTCATTACAACATAAAGTGACACTATAAATAATCAAACATTAATTTACACATTGTGTAAATTAATGCTACTTAAATTTCTTAATGATAAAGCTCAATATTGAAATGTCCTGCTACTTAGCTACTACTTATTGTTTCAATCTTTGACGGATGCCCTTTACCCTATTTTTTAAGCGCAAAAAGAATATTCATATAATAATTCACATTATATGGGATTTGAGACTTAAGCTCAAAAGTGTCCTCTTTAATACCACAAAAAAATTCTTTCAAATGCGATTTATAATCTTGTATAATCTTATTATAATCCTCCAAACATTTCCTTTGAACATCAGAACCTTTTTCCAAAGTATCAATATACACACTAATTTCCTTTTGAAGATCAATCATTGCTAAACAACCACTTATCAAAGAATCAACACCACCGTCATCATTTCTGAATAAAAAATAAAACTCATAATCTTCATTATATTTTCTAGCATCTCTAGAGACAACAATATTAGTATCAAATACTATGTCTCTCAACTCTTCAACTAGTCGTCGCTTAAGACTATCGAAAGTAGTATACTTATTAGTAAAACTCTCTTTCGCAGAAAGATACCTATAAATATCTGCAAAGTAATTCTCAAAGTAAGTATCAATAGATACTGAATCAGTATTAGATACAATACTATAATGAATATTAGCAATAGGTTCATTAAAGCACTTTTTTAAATACATCAAAGAGTCTCTGGATTTGGAATTAAAATTAGGAGTCAATATTTTTATTTTAAGTTCCCTTAAACCCGTACTTAGCCTATTTTTTGTGACTGCCAAAGCCTCTTTTAGACTGTATATGTCTACATTATCAATGGTATCCATTCTACTATTCCAGAAAGACTTTCTCCTATCAATATATTTCAAATACACTCTTACAACTTCTCGAATTTGATTATTATCCCAAAAGCTAAGAACAAAATCAAAATCATCATTATTATATGGCCTATAACCTTGACCTACTGCAATATTTGGATCAGTTACTATGCTTCTCATATCTCTAATTACTTGCTGCTCATCATCAGAAAATTTAGAATAACGATTTGCCAAAGTCTGACATGATGCAACAGCCTCAATATCATTTAAAAGATCATGATTCTTTATATGTGGCCGACCAAAAAATCCTACAACTAATTCATCATATACGCGCGTTAAAGGATTTTGAAATACTCCTCTAAGGGGAAATACATAATTTTTTGTGAAAGAACTTAATCTATAACGCAATCCTTTTCTGAATGCATCCTCACCAATATTACCAATAAGTGATTTCACTGTAAAAAATTTATTAAACACCTCAAATAAAAGGTTAAACACATTTTTAACTTGCTCTGGTTGCCAACTAACAAACAGCTTACGAAATTTAACATCATCATAAACCACCACATCATCCCCAAAAACAGGATTGCATAATACTTCTTTTAGATATGCAATTGCTATTTTTTTATCTTTTTCTATTCCATATTGATCAAGTAAAGCACTAAGTTCATCAGCCACAACAACAGACTCTAAATTATCGTAAGCTACTAAATTATCAACTACATTTCCATCACCAACTACATCCTGAACATCATCACGTTCACCCTTTGCTGGAAAAGATCCACCTCCTTGCAACCTATCACCACCTTTATATATAATAGGTCTACGCAAACCAGATCTGCTGCTAAATTCACCTGAAGACCCAGTAGTTTTTGGTGATCTTAAATTACAACCTAGTATCAACATTAATGACAATAATAAAATACAGATTTTAAAGAATGTTTTACAAATTTGCTCTCTAACCATCAAATATCTCCTCTTAAAATTTATCTTGACAATAATATTTCTTATCAAGATTATTATTAAATTTTAGTACCAATTTAATAATAAAGTTCATTATAACATAAATCAGTACCACAAATGAGCAAACATAAACCACCCAAATCAAGCCAAATCAAAATAAAAACAAATTAAACAAAAAATAAGAACCATTTCTAAGCCTTAACCTTTTTTAAAATATCAGCAAATCTTTTCTTATAATTTTCTCTTATGTCCCTTTCCTTATCAAATTTAAAATCAAACGTACCATCCTCAACACGACTAAACAATTCTTTAACATATAATCTATACTCGCTGAAAACACTATTATATTTGTCCCAAAACTTTAATTCAGAATCAAAATCTGCAAGACCATCAATTTCCTGTGCAATCTTTTTTTGATATACAAAAATGTCAGAATGAGCAGTTATAAAATCGACAAGTTCAGAATTCTCTCCTCCAAACAAAAAACAAAATTCATAAAAATCAATATATTGTCTGCCAACAGGAAAAACAACAACATTAGGATCCAATACTATGTTTCCTATATGCCCAATTGCAAATAATAGATTTAAATCATTTAAATCATATAAGTCATTATACCTAAGAATGAAATTGTTCTTTATATCCACAAGTTGAGAAAGATACAAAAAATAATGATCATCAAACAAAGAACGAGTAAAGAAAGACAAAGCAATTAAAATATTTTCATAAACTTCAGCAACAGTAGGTTTATCAAATAAACCTTTTAAATACACTTTATCGTACTTTATTTCATATGGAAGTTGATCTCTCAGTTTCCTTTTAAATGCACTTAAACCTATCTGTAATTCAGGCTTCATCAAATCATCCTTTAGATTGTCTATATCATCAATGGCATCAAGCTTACTCTCAAATTTACTTACTGCAGTACTAAAGGTCGCTAACATAAGAATCATTGCATGAAGTTGATCATCATTCCAATGACTAAGTAAAGCATCAAATTCATCATTACTGTATGTCCTATAACCTTGATCTGCCCCAATCTCAGGATCAGTTAATATACTTCTTACATCAGAAAATGATTTATTACCAGGCAATTTAGAATAACAATCTGAAAAACTTGTAAATCCCAATACATCACTCTGCAACATTTCTAAACGCTCGGAATAATTATTTTTTTGGTCTTTATAATCTACATATTGCACAAATTCATCATATATTCTAGACACTGAACTATCAAATATTTTCTTAAGACCTAATACATAATTTTTCTTCAAGAGCCTCAATCTATACAATGCACCCTGCCTGAATATATCATTACCAAGATTATCAATAGATGATCTTAGTCTAACAAATTCATTAAATATTGAAGATAAATACTC
>NZ_AYOT01000187.1 GCF_000500045.1 Borrelia persica No12
TTTAACTTTGTCTGATTTCCAATCAATCAGTAGACTACGAAACTCAGCATTATCATACGTCTTATAATTACTCCCAATAGCAGGCTCACACAATACTTTTTGTATATGCGCAATTGCCACTTTTTGCTTCTCTTCTATTCCAAGCTCATCAAGTAAAGCATTAAGCTTATCATCTACAAGGACAGGCTCTAAATTATCGTAAATCTCTAAATCATCATTCAAATCTTGACCATAAATCCCTGCAGCATATTCACTCTTTCCTGCCAAAGACACATCTATAAGTTCACAAATTTCGGATACAGGTCTACTAAGACCAGATCTGAGAAATGCATCTTCAAGATCAGGAGTTTTTTTGGGGAATCTTAAATTGAAAATCAATATCAATATTATAAGTACCAATGAGAATAACGACAACAATAAAATATAATTTTTTTTTCTCATCATAAGATGACTCCTTTTTTAATTTAAAATCACAACAATATCAATGCCAATACCAATAATATTGACACAAATTAAATATCAATAATCCTTCAATATTATTATCAACATCACTACTGAATTAATTGAATATTACTTAATTATAATACAAAGCAACACTAAAAATAATAAAACATCAACCTACACACTATCAAATGTTTTTAAACCCTTTTTTCAAAATTAAAGTTTTTAATTAAATTAAAATTTAGGTAAAAACCAAAAAAACCCAAGGACAAATCAATAAAAGTGAGTCAAGCGTTCAACACTGTAAAAAGCCATTTTATAATCCTTTTCTTTTGCCTGATCAAATTTAATTTCAAAAGCATTATCCTCAACAATGCTAAACAATTTTTTCACATGCACAGTGTATTCTTCCGAAACCCAATTATATTCAAACAAACATTTACTGTACAAACTAGAATCCAACCCAAGATTAAGAATAGCCTGCAAAGCCTTTTCCTTAGCATCAAGGACTTTTAAATGTTCATCTATGATTTCAAGAAAATCAGAATTTGTCCCTCCCAAGAGCAAATAAAACTCATAATCATCAGTATATTGTTTATAACGTTCAAACTCGGCAACCCTAGAATCAAACACTATCCTTCTTATCCACTCAATTGCAACCTTTTCATTAAGCAACAATCCATTATATCTATTAACAAAATTACGCTTTGAAGAGAGACATTCGACAATACTTGAAAAATGATTGTCAACAAATGAATCACTGGCAACGAAAACATTATCATAAACTTCAATAGCAGTAGATTTATTAAAGAATCCTTTTAAATACGCTAGATAGTCAATTGATTTTTGGGAAAATTGATCTCTCATCTTACGTCTAAGCCTGCCCAAGCTTATTAACAGCCTATATTTTATATCTCCTGAAGCTTCTAGATCGTCTATACTATCAATGGAATTGATCTGCAAATCAATCTCTGCTTTCCTTTGCTCATAACCCAAATACATACTAATAAATTCTTGAATTTGATCATTACCCCAACTACTAAGTAAAATATCAAATTCATCATTACTATAAGTCCTATAACCTTGCTCTCGTGCAATATTAGGATCAGTTACTATTTTTCTTGCTGCCCTAATTGCTGCCTGCCCATCATCAGAAAATTTAGCATAACGATTTATCAGGCTTACAAATTCTAATGCATCGGTTTTAATTTCTTCTAAGCTTTGAGAATAGTCATTTTGATGTTTGAGATCCATAAATCTTACAACATCTTTGTGCATATTATCATAAACAGAATTACCAAATATTCTCTTAAGATCCAATTCATAAGCTTCTCTAACAAGACTCAACCTATAAAGTAACCCTTGTCTGAATATATCATCATTAATCCCATTAATCAATTTTTGCAATACCGTAAATGAATGCAAAACTGGAAATATCTGCTCTCCAAGCTCAATAACCTTATCTGCTCCCCAACTATCAAGCAAATTATGAAACTCAGCAGCAGCATAAGTTTTATAAACACTTCCCCACCTATCCACAATATCAGGATTACACAATACTTTCTTTACATTTGCAATCACTTTTTTGTCTCTTTTTTGTATATTAAATTTGTCAAGCAAATTATCAAGTTCAACATCTATATGAATAGCTTCCAAACCATCGCCCGTACCCTGGCTATCATCTCCCAAAGGTTTTATGATACGCTCTGGAATTTTGGCAAAAGACTCTCCTTCATTCTCATCAACTTTGTCTGTAGGTTTACCAAAAACAGATCTAACCACTTTATTCCCACGTCCAGAAGACTGTGAAGATTTTAAATCACAATTTATTATTAAGAATATTAATAATAATGACAAAAATAAAATGCATATTTGGAAAATTCTTTCTCTAAGCATCAAATATCTCCTCTTCTAATTTTTATAATGTCAAAAATACCAATGCTACTCTTAATAGCAATTCAATAAATTAATACCAATATTTTTTATCAAGATTAATATTCAATTTAATATTAACCTAATATTAAATTAACTTAAATAATAGCTCATACTATGAATAATCAAATATAAATTTGTGAATTTGTATAAAATTACCCATAAAATTTATTTTTTAGAAATTTTAATTTTTTCAATCTACTTAAACATATATCTTGAAACATTAACAATATTATTAATAAATAACTATAATTTTATTAACTCATTAAAAGTTGCAGCTAAGTTTACTGGATCCTAGTACATATATACATCTTCTTTAAAATTCTTCAACAAATCATAAAATTCATCATAATTATAAGTCTTATAACCTTTACCATCTCCAATAAAAAAATCAAATAATACCCTATTTTCATACGCAATATGCCAAAAAGACCGCTTAAACTTTAGACTCAAACTTAATATTATTATCAATACTATAAATAGCAATAAAAAAAATAAATAGCAAATGAAAAATACCAAATTAATTTGGTAACACATAATCAATAATATTAACTACAATACAAAGAAGCAGTGCAAATAGGAAAATATAAAAAAACAGACCAAGCCTTGGAAACAAAACATAAGGCTTAGTCCTAGTTGAGAATTAGAATACTTTATTTTCAATATTTATAATGTATTTATAATATAACTTGAACTATCCTACAATTTGCGCTCGCAAAGAAATAAATATAGTATTAAGAGGATTACCATAATAAAAAGCATTACGATATATGTCACGAACATCATCTTCATCAAATATTTTCTTCAAGTCTCTTTTAAACCAAGCAACAAAATTTAAAAAAGTTCTCTCAAAGCGTTCCTGATCACTCTCAAGAAGAGTATAAACAGTAATCTTAGCACGATTTAGCGATAGAAAAGTCGGTCCAAAAAATGTTATGATATCTTTAATACGCGATCCGCCCATTTTTTTTAACACATCATAAAACTCATCATCATTATACGTTTCATAATGCATATCCTTTTCAATATTAGGATCAGTTACAGACTCCCTTATAAATCCAACAATCATTTGCTCATCTGCAGACAAACCAAATTTATTTAGTAAAACATTAAATCTGTCAACAGGATTTTCCAAAACAAACATAAATAACTCATGATCGGTTTTATCAATGACCACACTGCCACCCGTTTTGACATCTACATCACAACCCACACACAACATAAACAACAATAATAAAAGTAATACATTACGATTTATTCCGTCCATCACTCACAGCTCCTTTTTTTGAAAAACCAAAACAATACAAACCACAAAAACAAGAAACATTATCATTCAATAATTTTATCACCTAGAAATATTATTATATAATAATGTAATAATATTAATATATATATTAATTAAAGAATAATATAAATTAGACAAAGCAAATAAGACAATTAAATACAAATAATTGATTATTTAACTTGGTAAATTTAACAAATATATTTTATATAAATAGTATATAAAATATAAAAAAGCCTTAGACAGAAAAATCTAAGGCTTGATACCATCTTGAAATTAACAATTTCAAATGTCTTTAAATATTGATCTTTTATGTTTAATCTTTTGAACTCGATTTTTAATACTATTAAATTGCTTTAAAAACGAATTATCAATTTCAAGTATAGTAGGTACATTATCAGCAGCAATCCCATGAAATAAACTCTTTAAATGAAGTTTATATTCTAATGCAAGAGTATCAAACTCCTTCTTTAAGTCTGCTTTTTTCTCTCCATCTGGCAGACCATCAATTTCCCTTTTAATTTGTTTTTCCAAAAGACTAATATCTTTATGACTATCTATAAACATTTTAGCATCAAAGCGATCATCACCAAACAAATCAAAAACCTCATAATCTTGATAAGTTTTCAATTCTTCAGCAGCACCAATATCAGGATTGGTCACTATACCTAATATCTCTTCAAACATATCACTCTGAGTAGGTGACAATGTATTATATACCTTATTTATAAATCCTTGCTGTCTAATATAAGCCCCAAGTTTAACAAATTGAGATGCATAATCATGATTTATATTCTCAACCGAAACTGAAATAGGATCAAAATTATTGAACAACCGTCTTAAATATTCTAAATACCCACTTACAAGGTCATCATACTTAGTTTTATTATCCTTTCTTTCAGATACATCTTTAATACCAGAAATAATACGACCAACTTCGTCTCTTTTTGCCAAAGTATAAAGGTGTTCATCTATAATTTCATCAACAGCAAAGTTTTTATTACCAAATAAAGCTTCAAACTCATAATCTTTATATACTTTTAAATTATCAAAAACAACCGATTTAGTTAATACATTTCTGATAAAATCAACAGCTCTCTGTCTCTCGCCTGCCAAATTTCTAAAGAAAAGTTGATAGGCATTAATATAAACGGCATGATTCTCAAGTCCTTTGCAAAAATCAACCACACTATAAGGAACACCAGATTTAGAATCAATAATAGAACTGGACACAGATATAAACTTAGCATAAACATCATCAACAACACCTGAATCAAATGCTCTCTTGACATTTAAATAATAATCACTCTCACAAGCATCCAATTTGCGCTGCAGAACAAATTTTCTATCTGACATTATAACATTTGCAATCTTATCCCTAGCCTCTCTAAACGCCTGCAGATTTTCAGAAAATATTCTAATAACATTTCCAAATCTAAGATTATTTAACTTGCCAAATAAAATAGTAAATTCATAATTATCATAAGTCTTATATTCCTCAGCAACACCAATATCAGCATTGGTCAATATACCACGAACATTCTCAATTACTTGTTTATCCTCATCAAGCAATGCTCCATAACAAGACTCAAAAACCATAACATGTCTAGCCTGTTCTTCAAGATTTTTAAAATTAGAAGCATGATTTTCAATCATAACATCATCATAAACCTTATTTTTATCAGCAACAAATCTATCAAAAGCTTCCTTTAGAGATAAAAAATATGCTCTCTTATACTCCTTCAATTCAGACATTAACCTTTGCAAAGCATAATCACTCTTAAGAGCAGCAACAGCCTCCTCAGACTCTTTTAAAGCTCGAAAACTTGCATTTGATGCCACCAATTTTAAAACATTTTCTCTACCCAGATCTCTTAAAACAAGATAAAACTCATCTTTTGTATATGTCTTATAACCTGGAAAATGTAAATTAGAATCAGTTACAATTTCTCTTATGTGCAAAATCAGTTTTTTATCCAAATTAGACATCATAAACATACTAAGGAGATCTTTAAGCTGTCCACTCTCCAATACCAATCCAAGATCATCATCTTTCTCTTTTTCATTAAAATTTTTTTCAAGACTATCATCACTTTTTGGAGATTTTAAATTACAACCTACTATTAATACTAATAATAATACCAATAATGAATTATATTCTCTTCTGCCAAACATCAAATATCACCCTCCCCCAAATACATTTAATTTAAAGAATTAATTATTATTACTATAATTAGTATTTTATACTAATATAATATTATTATACAAATTTATAATAAAAATGAATACAATTTTATACTTATCCATATTGAAAATATTAAAATATTTATTGTACTTTAAGCCAAAATGTTATTAAATATTAAAAGAATAAAGTATAATAAAAATGTTACTATAACAATAGTAAATTACCGACAACCATTCTAATCAAACAATAGAATCTATTTTGTTTATTTAAAAATGATATACAAAAAATACATAAAAGCACTAAGCTTTAAATTGGGATATAATGCTTAGTAATTTTTATTATTAATTTTGTATGCTAAATAATAAAAAGGAGACTATAAATTATAGTCTCCTATAGCTTTATTGTTACATGAAATATTAATCAATATTTAGTATTAACTTTTATCTATATTCATCAATGCTTACTAAGAAAAATTCGAAATCTCTTCATAAAGCTTACCAATCTTTTTATAAAGAGGATTATCCAAATTAGTAGGATCAACATATATCTTATGGAATATGTTATGTATAATTATAAGACAGCATAAAAATAAATGAAAGCTTTAGAACAAAGGTCTAAAGCCTAAAAATCAAACCATTACATCTCTTCTACGCTACTTCAATTTTATAGCAAGTTAATAATTAAATATGAACAACATCAATTATCCCTAACAAAACTAGAAATATCAAGTTTAATCAAATTTAAGTTTAACCAACTCATCATAATAATTATAATCAAAGTTTAAGACATTATTCATATTACTATAATACATCTTATTCATATTTTGATCGTAAAAAATTCTGCTCAAATAAAGATCATATGATGCATTAATATCAGCAAATTCCTTAATTACTCGTTTCAAATCATCCTTAATTTTAATATTAACTTCAGCGTGCGATTCCCCTTCTTGCTTATCAGATTCCCCTTCTTGCTTATCAGATTCCCCTTCTTGCTTATCAGATTCCCCTTCTTGCTTATCAGAAACAGATTGTTCATTTAAATTTATGTTCTTGCCTACAATATTTGAAATGGATTCTTCAATTTCAAATATCTTGTCAATAATACGAAACTGAACGTCTAGTATATTTCTAACCTCATCAACACCAAGTTTACCTAATAGCGCATAAAATTCACAAGGATGATAAGGCTCAAACTTGACATCCTCACGTTTAATATTACTTACCACATCAAAAATATAATAAAAAACTTTCTTTTGATTATTAGATAATGGCTCAAAAAAAGAATCAAAAACTTTAATATGCTCTGCAACAACTGCAAAATTATCAAAATTAAAAGAATGCTTGTTAACTTTATCATCAAGATGTACATTGCTTTGATTTGCAATACACATATTAAATGTTTCCTTTAAAGAAAGGGAATAAACATATACATAATATTTAAAACACGAATCTGCTACAAATTTTAATTCAGAATCATTAATAGTAGCAATAATGTCTTTAACTATACTTAATTTTTTATAAATTGGACTAAATTTTACCAATTTATAAACACTCTCCTTGTCCATTTTCTTTAAAAAATAATAAAATTCGTCAGCCGTATATGCTCTATCAAAATCAGAAATAATGATATTCGGATCACTTGCAATACTTGCCAAGTACAAAATGAATCTTTTAAGTTCAACAGATATTTTCAATGAATTTAAAGCAGAATCTAAATTATCATCAACAACATCATCATCAAAATTTGTTATTCCTATTCTCTCCTCAAAGGAACGTTTATTGTATGAACCTTCTCTAGAAGTTTCACCATTTTTTGTAGATTTCAAATTACATCCTATCATTAATACTAAAAATACAAATAAAACGTAATATTTTCCTCTAACCACCAAACACCTCCTTTTTTTAACTTATCTTAAATCACTCCACCCTAAAGTTTATATTAATATTAAATACAAGACAAACCATATAACCATAAAGTTAATGTACCCTGATTTCCAATCAATCAGTAGAAGGATAATATTTTTTTTCAAAAATTGATAGCATAAAAATGCAAATATTATAAATATCTACTTCAATTAGTGCTCGAATGTTTCTAATAAATCTTGTAATTTTTCAAAATTGATAAAAAGAGACAAATGCATGCATAACATTTTCATGAACAAAACAAAGATTCCATAAATGTCAATAAATTGCCCAGAATTCATAATTCCAGGCAATTTATTTTTATTGACAACTTATTGATATAAATGAATATAATCTTTATAGATATTTAATCAATCCTCATCATCTGAACCATCATCATCTGAATCCTCAACAGATAAATCCTTATCAGATGGCTCCTTATCAGATGGTAGATATCCTTTATCCACAAAAGGTGATTGTAAAACTTTAATAGTTGCATCTATTTTAGAATCTAATGCTAAAGAATAGTCCTCAGCTTTCTTATAATTTTTATAAGCCTTATCTACAACTAAACCGGATTGTTTAAAATTATCAAGTGCTCTATAAAATTCTTGTATAACTTCAAAATGATTATTGAAAGTCTTTTCTTCACCCTCAGTATCATAAAAATGTTTCAATTTATCAAAAGCATCCTCATAAGCTTTACGAGCAAGTTTGTCAGCATTATAAGCTTTTTCCCAAACATCATATGCTTTTTGAACTTTACGTCTTACTTTTTCAGATTTTTCAGCAAAGATATCTAACAATTTATACACATCATTCAAAGAATAAGGATTATAATCAATTTGCTTTAAATCAATCTCATCATTATCCAAATCAATGTCCTCATCATCCAAATCGTTATTACCATTATCACCAGGATTTGGCAATTGCTCTTCAGGAATATTAGGCAAAGGTCCACGCTCTACACCTTCTCTAACTATCTCATCTTTACCACCCAAATCTCTCTTAACTCTACCATTACCAATCGCAGCACCAATCTCATCACCAATTGCACCATCAACATTTACAGATTTGCCATGAAATTTTTCAACAACATCTCCCAAAAAGCCAAGACCAGAATTTAAATCACACCCTACAAATAGAATCATAACAAGAGTCAATAAATCATTTCTTTTCATTCTTCACCTCCTATTTTTTTATAAAAATAGAACTACAAATATAGCACTAATTTTATTACTTACAATTTAATTTTCACCTCTAGACTTTCGCAATATATTTTGGTAGCATTAAAATTATACTAGATATATTTTGATATTTGATATAATTTCAAGATAAAGGATAAAAGATGAAAAAATGTTTATTTCTATTGTTACTAACGATGCTTTCATGCTCATCTTTGGATGAAGAAGATACCAGCAATGATTACTATAATCAAGATGAATACAACAAAGAGCATAAATGGTAAGTTTTACATCAGAAGATGAAAGCAATAACAAAATCATATGCTTAAGCAACTTATTTGATAAGTTTCTGAGAGTCCCTTTCAAAAGCTTACGTATTGACAATGTCACTAGCTATTTGCTAGTGACTATATTTATGATATTTATTTATGATCGCATACTCTAAAGACAATCTAAACTCAAAAAGCATTTATTAAACATATATAAAAAAGCCTAGATATCAACAATTATTAATCATTTTAAATAGTTAATTTTTAAACAAAAAAATTAAAGCAATTTAGACTTAAATGACTTTACTATCGTAAATTAAGGCAAATAACAGAAAATACAAAAAAAGCATTTATTTTTATACTTTTATTATTGCGGATCATTAATGAAAAATGTATAATACGAAGTATACAACAAAAGTAATTATAAGGCTAAAGTGTTATAAAGTGTATAAAATAATATCATCTTTGTTTATTCTCTTAAGATTTTTCTGCGGTACCCTTCAAAAAACAAGTACCACAGGAGAGCTAAATTGATAAAAATCAAGAAAAGTAGATTTAAATTTAAAGAACAATTCTTGTTATCACAAATTTTGTTATTACAATGCTTGTTCTCAATTTAAATATTGTTTCTGTAAAAAAATGTAAAGCAATGAAGTTAGATTTTATTTAAAATACCAACGAATCTCATTTTTATATTCTTCTCACCTTGGAGACTCTTTGTTTCAAAGAGTCTCTTTTTTTTACAATTTAGAATTTTTTATCTAAATTGGTATTCATTTTATCACAATTTTGAGAAACTAAAATTAATTTTAAATTTATTTAAATAAATCTATTTTTTTAACAAAAATAATATATTTTTTTTGCTAAAAATGTTATAATTGGAACATAGGTAATAACCTAAGGTAATTAAAAATGGATATTAAAATAGATAGTGAATTTAATATAATTTTTGACAATGATTTAAAAATGGTAGACGGGCTAGATGAGCAAAAACAAAGACTGCTTTTATATTTAAAAACACCTATTGGCAGTCTTTATAATAAAAATTATGGTCTTGATTTTAATTTCTTTATGAAGCTTTTAAAAATCCACAAAGAAGAAGAAATTAAAATCTTTTTTGCAAATACATTAAAAAACCTAAATATAGACATATTAAATATCAGAACAAAAGATTCCCTAAAGGACAAAAAAATAACATTACAATTCTTTTTAGCCGGAGACACTTTAAATATGGAATACAATCTATGAAAATAGTATTTGACAAAGAAATTGGAATACTCACAAAATCAATAGAAGAAATACAAAACATAAAAAAAGAAATTCTTAAGAAAGAATATAATATCTCTATAAAAGACGATTCCATTTTTGACATAGTCAATTACCCAAGCTCTGCCATTGATATGGAAATAATTCAAGCTTTAAATGAATTATTTGCAACACTAAGAGAAGGGGGAGAATATTTTAAAAGATTACAAAAATCTCTAAGCATACACAAAAGCTCAACCGATGAGGCAATCAAACAATCATTATTGGCAATTCCACAAATAAAATACGCAAATATCATAAATTCTCCAGGAACAATGGCAATTCATATAATATTTGATGAAGAATACAAAGCACAATCAATAACAAAAGAGATACAAAAGCAAATTTGGCAAGCAATATATAATACTGCTCCAAGTGGCACAGCATTCGAAGGCCAAATAAAACTTGAATTTTTAAACAAAAATGGACAAAAAAAGGCGTATAGATTTAGCTTAGGTCTCATCAAATATGCATACCTAAAAGTATTATATAAAACCGAAACAGAATCTTTTTACAGAGAAATAGATGGACAGATAAGAGAAATATACAAAAGCATAATCCAAAAGAAATATAAAGACATGGGTATTTCCTTTAGATATCAAGATTTTTTCAGTCCTGTAAGTAGCCTTAAAGGGCTTAAAAGCATGCGGATTGGTATTCACATAAAAGAAAATCTAAACACCAAAATAACGGAAATTAAAGAAAGTGAATTTCAATTTGATAATGACATTGAGATTAAAGAAAACGAACTTCTATCTTTTGATGAAAACTTAAGACTCATAATAGACAGAGAATAAACAATGAATAAAATACCACAATTTTTACAAAATACACAGATTGCAAAAATTATACAAAGTGAACTTGATTTTAAAAAACAACTATTAGAAGAACTTAATGAATTACGTAAAAATTTTGCTTCAATCGATGTAGATGAAAGCATCAACTCAAGATACATTGCACTGCTGATGCTATCGCTATTTAATGCATCTCACTTAAAAAAAGGACTTAAAAAAGATCTGATAAGTTATCTTAAGGCATTGATATTTGCAATAAAATCAATAGGCACTGATGAAAGTTTTCATTTGATATTCAAAGCATTCTTACACGCAAGAGTTGAGGTTAATGTCAATCCAAATGTACCTGGCGAGATTATTATAAAATTACTTGAAAATATAAGATCACCAATTAAATTTAAAATAGCTGGAAAGCATAATGGAAAGCTAAAAATTATTATGGTTAAACATAAAGGTAAACTGAAAAAACTTGTATCCAATTACATACCAAAGGATTTCCAAAATTCAATTTATGGATTTATTAAATCTTTAATTCCTGCTGGGCGGACTATTAAAATTTTTGACACTTATTCTAAAGAGATAAAATAAGTTTACATTACAAAAATAAAAAGGAGGATATATGGAAAATCAAAGAGAAAACATAGAAGAAAATATACAAATAAAAGATTTCAACAGGAAAATCAAAGTCAATGAAAACGATTTAATTCCCATTGACGACATCGTTGAAGAGACATATGCAATTACATATAAAAATTTACTTGAACAAATTAAAAAAGATATATTTTATGAAGGTACTGAATATTTTAAACGGATTATCAGAGACATAATATCCAGAGAACTACTTGAATACGAGCTTCACGTAGAACAAATGTACACAAAAACAATGTCCAAACTAATAGGTCTTAAAAGCAAATCAAACACAATTACTCTTGATGATGTTTTAAACACAGTTAAAGAAATACTTATTCAAAATACAAATCAATCTGGAGAAAACATAAATTCAAGCAAAATATCAATTTATAATGCACAAAGACGCGATTTTGAACTGATTGGATTTCAAACATTTACTGACAAGTTAAAACAAATTTTTGCAGAAGCCACTGATTTTGAAAAACTCAAAGAAAGTATAAAAAAAATCACTGAACAAGTAATAAAAGACGAAGTAACAATTAAAAAAATAGATATCTCCTGTATAAAACAATACGAACTAACTTCAAAGTTAAATACCATAGTATCACAAATGTCATCATACACAAATCAAAATAACAAATTAGAATTTATTGCATTTAACTCACAAAACAACCAATTGTATAAATTAACATCAGGACATCTTTACTTAAAAGGAATTCCTGATGGTTTCAAATACTGGGGAATTACACCTACAAGCGATCTTTATTATTCTTACAATGAATTTTCCAACAAAACACTAAAAATAGACATAACTAGCGATAAAGTAGAACTAAGGTTTCCAAGAAATCTTAAAGAACAAAATATATACCTTTATATAATTCTTCATCTTGTAGGCGATAAGAATCCAAATCAAATTATGACTAAAAAAGTTTACCTTAGATTTTCAGAAAATAGTAACACGTCACAATACACCATGATATATTTCTACAGCGGTAAGCAACACAATCAAACCATAACTCTTCTTGAAGGATGGTATAAAATAAAATCATCTGTGTATAACAATGATGAACGGCAAGATACCCCACATCTTCTTAAACTATAATGTAAAATTTTTAATTTTTAACATATTTAATTTTTGTTAAAAATATGTTAATATATAAATATAACAAAATTGTTTGATGGTTTATTCCTTGCGCAAAAAAACACATCTAACACACATTTAAAATGGAGGACAATATGAATACAGTATTTGAATTCTTATCAAATATTGCTGAGACAAAACTTATAATAATTGGAATCTTTATACTATTTATACTAATTCCCTTAGCATTATTCTTAAAACCCGTATCAAGCGAAATAGTTAAAATAATGAAACATATAGTTGATAAACACTTCACTAACACGAAACATAAAAAATAAAATTTATTTAAATAAGGAGATTTAAGAAATAATTTATGTTAAATAAAAATAATATCGATTTGGGATTAATTTTCCTAGAAAACCTAATGGAATTTTTTGGATACAGTGATAAAACAGACAATACACTCTTTACATCCGGTATCAAAAAAGCAATTGATATTTACAGATATATGAACAACATTTACCTGGAATCACTAAAAAAAATGGAGATGGATGAGAGTAAAAAAATTTTACTAGAACTTGAAACCATACTAAATAAAATATCAAAGCTTATAAATGCAATCAACAATGATGCTGATACAAATTTGATTGAAGAATTGCGACTTGAACGTAATCATCTTATGGAAAGCAAAATTAAATTAATGAAAGCAGAGCTAAAAAAACAAAAGGTAAAGGAGCATAAAGATGCAAATTAACAAAAAATTAATTATAGTCTTAATAATTTTACTGCAATTCATATCACTTAGTTGCAAATCAATAGCGGCACTTGTCGATGAACCTAAACCACCTGCTGAATCTACACTTAAAAATTTAAGTATATACGAAGCACAACTTACGGGTTATGCATTATATCTTGAAGTTTTTTTAGTTAAAGCAAAACAAAAATTTGAAAATCCTAATTTTCCACCGTTTGAACTATTTGATTACACAAAATTAAACAAAGAGCATACACTCCAAGCGGTAAAAACAAATATAGAATATCTAAAAAAACACATAGATAATACAAAACCCATAGCGCTTGCTGTATATCAAAAATATAGTAAGTTGCAATAATCTATTTAAAAAAGTAATTTAAAAAAGTAAATTTAAAATTACATTAAATATCCTTTTTTACTCTTTTTTACGAAAGTCCCGCATGGGACTTTCACTATTTTATTTTATTTATGAAACTCTCATCTATACTTTAAAATATTGTACTTCAAAATTATAATTTTTTTAATACTACAAAAAAATCGACACGACTTGCCCTAACTAGGCTCGTCCATTTCTAATTAATTTTAAATAAAAAATTATTAGTACTTATTTACTCTTAATACAAGTGTTTAATTTTATAATATAGCAAAAATATAACTTTGTAAAGTCTTTTTAAGAGAAATAAAGCACAATTAAACAAGATATAAACAATATTTAAAGCAATAAAAAATAAATATTAATTTATTTTCATATTTGTTAAAACAAGTATTTACTTTTAAGATAAATTGTATTATTAATTAACTTAAGACTTTAAATACTTATATTAGGAGTAAACAATGGAAATAAAAAGCATAAAAGGTAAAACCAATAGATATCAATACAACTTGATTGTACTTGTATCAACACTTAATTTCATGAATTTAAAATTCAAGCAATATACACAAAAAAACATCTTATATTTTTTCAATGGCAACCTGTCTAGAAACAATCAAAAATTAGCCAAGCTTAAAACAGTACAAAAATATCTATACGAACTTGAAAAAAAGTTTAAAGTCACACTCAACTATTGTAGACATCTGGGAAAACAATGCGGCAGTGAAGTTAGGTATAAGCTAAGATATCCAAAAAAAGAATGTCATGCCAAGATAAATCGATATTTCAAAACCATCAAAAAAGAAAATGTGGATAAGTTCACAGAAAGAGTAGAAACCTACATAGAAAATTATATTAAAGAAAATGAAACTTATACAAAAGAGAGTATCAACAATAATGAAACTTATACAAAAGAAAATGGGAGTCTAAAATGGGAGTGTATTAATAGTATTAATAATAAAAAAAGAGAAGAGAATATACTAAAAAAATACATAGCCAAATGTCACTTTAGGATCGATCTTCCTCTTGTTTTATTGAATTTAAAAATGAATAAAGATTCCAAGATAGAATTCATAAGAGAAATCAAAAGGTACGAAAGGGTTATAGAATCGATTTCTGTTGATGATGCAAATTTACTAAAGAAAGAGATAGAAACGGGTGCTGCTGGATGCATTAAGGACTTTTTAGAGAAGAATGGATACTTGAAGAATTCTAAAGAAAGACTTTCAAAAAAAGAGCTTAAGCTAAAAAAACTCAAAGAAATATTGGATTTAAAACGGGAAGAACTTAAGAAGCAAAATTACAAAGAAGATGCCTTGAACAAAGAGATAGACAAAATATACGAAAAATACAAAAACAAGCCACATTTCATCATAGAACAAAATAAATACAAAGATTTGAGTTTACTGATTGACAAAATAAAAAAGAACACTGAGATATGCGATGTCAAAAAGAAAGAGAAAGAAAAAAATGATATAAAAAACAATATTTTTAGTATATTATTAGAACAGTTGAGGTATAAAGTGGACATTAACATATTGATACCAGCTTTGAAGAAATTCATTAACGCTAAGGACGAATTAAAGTATAGTAAAGTGGTCGATAATACGTATTATTACGAACTGCTTGACACGATAAAGTAAAATTTATTAGACCAAGGAAAGGGAAGGATGGTGGCTTTACTAGAGTTGTTGAAGAAAAAGAAAAAGGAAATAGATCCTAAAAACCAAAGGAAGGGAAAAAATATATTCTCAAAATTAGAGGATGTCAATAACCGTAAAATATATCATACTAAAATATTTAATGATTTCTATGCGTTTGGAATAAGCAAAAATGAACCTACTAAATTTTTTATATCTCTTAGAGGAATTTTTAACATAGAAGATATCAGTATGTTTCATCTGTTTTCCATAAGAGACGATGATAATTTTTTGGGTATTCATTACGGAATTAAAAAATTAGATAAAGCATTTTTGGTAAAAAACTTCAATAAAAGAGAAACCTATACTTTAAGGAAATGTGAGTATATTGAATTTCGATTTAAAAAAGGTGGTGTTTTTTGTTATCTGAGTGGTCTACATAATTTATTAAAAAAAAGTAAGATTGGAAGTTCCTACTATCAGACTTTGTTAAGTATACTCCTAGAATTAGAGAGGGAACTTTATGCATTTTATGGGAAAAAATTACCGGAAGGGGGTATTATTCCAAAATGGATAGAAAAGAGACAAAAATAATTACAGTGGCATCAATTAAGGGTGGAGTAGGCAAGAGTACAACTAGTTTAATATTTGCAACACTTCTGTCGCAGTCTTCTAGGGTGTTGATTGTCGACATAGATACCCAGGCATCAACCACCAGTTACTATTTTAAAAAAATAAAGGAAAATGGGATTGATTTATTTAATCAAAACATATATGAAGTTTTAATATCTAATTTGCATATTAATAATGCTGTGGTCAATATCAATAGCAATCTAGATTTAATACCTAGTTATTTAACCTTGCACAAATTTAATTCTGAGGCCATTCCATATAAGGAATTTAGGCTGAAAGAACAGTTAAGATTATTAGAATTTGAATATGATTACATAATACTTGATACTAATCCTAGTTTAGATTTTACTCTAACTAATGCTTTGGTATGTAGCGATTACATTATAGTGCCAATTACGGCAGAAAAATGGGCAGTTGAGAGTTTGGATTTGTTTAATTTTTTCATAGAAAAACTGTCTATAAAAGCTCCCATTTATTTGATTAATACTAAGTTTAAGAGAAATAATACACACAGAGAGCTGCTTAATATTTTAAAAGAAAATGATAATTTTTTAGGCACAGTATCTGAGAGGGAAGATTTAAATAGAAAAATAGCCAGAAATGATGTTTTTGATTTAAATAAAGATTATATAATAGAGTATCAAAATACACTCTCGATTTTGATGGATAAAATTAAAAGTGTTATTGTTTAAGCTTGAATTATTACGTACACTTAGTGTACGTGGAAGCAAAAGGAGGGTTAGAAATGAGAATAGAGGTCAATAAGAGGAATTTAGCTCAAAATATTTCACCGGAAAAACAAAAGTGGATCCACTATAATAAGCTTAAAGAAAAATTGTGCATTAACTTTCAAAAAGAAATTTTTTATAAAGTTGAAGCAATGAAGGTATTAAAAGAAATCAAAGATAATGAATATTATAAAATGGATAACTATTCTTGCTTTGATGATTTTGCAAAAGATTACAGACTTGCTAGAACTCAGACTTATAAATATCTAAAGATAGCAACCGCTATTGAAGAGGGAATCATTGAAGAAAAATTTGTTATCAGTAATGGCATTAATTCTACTATTTGTTTGCTAAGAAACAAAGAAGGCGTTAACATCAAAAAGTCTAAACAAAACCCACTAAGACCCTTAAGATTTCAACTTAAATGCCCTCATGCTTATGCGTTTTATAAAAAGAACGCCAAACTTACAAGTTTCCTTTTAGAAAAAATTTTTTCGGATGAAAAAGAATTCTTATCGAAAATATTGTCTCAATTTGAATCTTTAAAAAAGCCAAAAAATTAAATATATTTTTAAATATATTTAAATGATTAAATGAGATGGTGTTGGATTTTTTAAGAATCTTTGAATTTTTTATAAAAAAAATATTGGGTATAGAGAGCAAAGAATTTAGGAATGGATCTAGTAAGTTGTCAAAATATAAAATTTATGTTTTTTGTAATAAATTTAAGAGCCATTTTAAAATACGATAGGTTTTTTTATTATTTTGCTATAAATAAATAGCCTTGGATAGACATGTTATTGTGCAAATAGACGGTTTTTATTTTTTTTGAAAAAAAATAAAAAAAAGTTGAAAAAATGTTTGCAAAATGTTTTAAATTGTTATATATTATAGTTAGTACAGATTGACATGCAATATGTCACTCTTAATATAAGGACCTGTTACCTTAAAGGGTTTATTGGGGGCTTTAAAGCTAGAGTTTCCAGTAAACCCTTTACTATTTAAGAAACATACATCTTAATTTTAGAGAGTATAATTTAATTTTTATATGTTTTTATTTATGTTATTTTATCAGTTTTTGCATTGTAACTTTAGATCTATCAAAAATAATTATAATTTTAATTATTCTGTATATAAAATATGGAATAATTTTTCTTTATTTTATATCTTTAAATTATCTTTTGTGTTAAAATATATTAAAGGGTAAATCAATTGTTGATTATGAAGTTTGACGTTAGAATGATTTTTTAACTATGCTTTTCTCCTTTTCTTAAGATATTGGCTAAGTCCAATATCTGTTTTGTTTTTATACCATTTACTGTTAATTTGCATAAATATTATTTTAAAATAAAGTTTGCTATTGAACAATGAAATTGTCAATAAAATTATTGTTTTTTATTGTATTTAATTTAAATTACTCTTGTTTTTTTGTTAAAAATTAGTTACAATGTATTCAAATGATATTTAAAAATAAAGAGAAGTATAATATTTTATTTAAATCAAATTTAAGTATGTCTGATATAGCAAAGGTTTTAGACATCAGTGAATCTGCTGTTTTAAAAGCCAGACGTAATATTTTGGGTGAGGCTGTAGATGATTTGTGCAAGATGGATGCTGAGTGTGATGACAATTCTTCAGATACTTGTTTAAATGTTGATTTAGATGGTCTTGTTCGTGATGCCACATCTCAAGCATATAGGCTTGAGATGGAACGTGATAGTTT
Organism: Borrelia persica No12; assembly: GCF_000500045.1. Classification (GTDB taxonomy): domain Bacteria; phylum Spirochaetota; class Spirochaetia; order Borreliales; family Borreliaceae; genus Borrelia; species Borrelia persica. Next base: position 18,853 of record NZ_AYOT01000187.1, read on the forward strand.
TCATAAATCGTTCTACGGAACTGCAAATTCTTATATAGATTCTTGTTTGAAATATAAGCAACTTGTTTTAAATTCTTCTTTTAAAAAATTGACTGATGTTAATGAAGAGATATTGAATTTAGAAAAAGAGATAGATGGTACTGATGATCAAAATTTATGTAAAAAATTAAAGCTAAATTTAAGATTTAAGATTTATAAGAGAAATAGACTATCTAAAAAGATTATTTTATGTGAGATGAAAGAAGATTATGAATGTTTACTAAAATTAAAAGAAATCTTTAATTTTAAGGGATTAAAGTTGGGGTAATTTTGAAGTTATGTGATTTACCCGTTTTTATTAAGTTGCAAAAACGATTTAAACAAAAGTTTAATATTGATATCAATTCATTTCTTGGAAATAAAAATAATAAGATTGACTTTAAGCTATTTGAAGATAAATATTTAACTGCAAAGCAAAGGAAAGTGTTTAGAGATATTGAGGATAATTTGTATTCCAAAATAATATTTAATGGGGGAATATCTAGTGGCAAGACATTTTTGGCGTCTTATCTACTAATTAAGCTTCTAATTTTAAATAGGAATAATTATCATAAGGATACTAATAATTTTATTGTGGGAAGTTCAATTGGTACTTTGCTTTCAAATACACTTAAACAGATAGAAAAGATATGTGGTCTTTTAAATATAGAGTATTCTGTAAAAGATTTGCGGCAAGTTAAGTGTACCATTGCGGGTTTGACTCTTAATGTTTATGGTGGTAAGAATATTGATTCTTTTGCAAAAATTAGGGGCAGTAATTCTGCTTTGGTCTATGTCAATGAGGCAACCTTAATGCATAAGGAGACTTTGCTTGAGATAATGAAGAGGCTTAGACAAAAGCCAGGAATTATTATTTTCGATACAAATCCAGATCATCCTGCACATTATTTTAAGACAGATTATATTGATAATAGAAACGTATATAAGACTTATAATTTTAGTATTTATGATAATCCTTTAAATTCAAAAGATTTTATTGAAACGCAAGAGGCAATTTATAAAAATTTGTCTGCGTATAAGGCCAGGGTACTTCTTGGAGAGTGGACTGCTAGTGTTGATGCATGCTTTAATGAGGTGATTTTAAATTGTGAGTATATATTTAAAAGTCCCATTATGTATATTGATCCTGCATTTTCTGTTGGTATGGATAATACTGCAATTTGTGTACTTGAACGAATGGGTGATAAGTATTATGCCTATGTTTACCAAGATCAAAAACCAATAAGTGATGAATCAATTTTACATGCAATTTGTGTGCTTGCAGAGAATTTTAATATCAATACCCTTTATATTGAGGATAGGGATAATACTGATGGACATGGATTTTTAACAAAAATTATGATATCTCTTAGGCAGGGTATGAATCATTATTTTAGGATATCAGCCGTTAAGCCTTTAAGTAATAAGTTTATAAGAATATGCACCCTGATACCATTATTTAATGCTCGTATTATAGAGTTTTTAAAGATAACGGATAAAAACGTAATAAATGATATTTATAGTTATAATGGTTCATCTAGATGCAGAGATGATGCTCTTGATGCTCTTAGTGCCTGTTATTTACTTTTAAGTCTGAAGTATCATGATAGATTTAAGCATTTTAGCACAAGTAAGTATATCTAGATACATCTGTGTGTGTAGTATATTATAATGTAATGTAAAAAAAATTAAGGCCACAAGTTTTCACTTTGTGACCTTAGAGATTCTTGAAATCAATACATGGAACAACCATTATAAACACAACCTTTAATAATATATCTCAAATTTTTAAAATTCCAATCTTTTTATATTTTTTTTTATTATAAATTATAAAATTATAGTTATGAGTATAAAAGTACAAACAAATGTACCACTCTTAAAGTGATACATCTTTCATTAATTTATCTGATGAAGTTTAATGATTTCATATTTGGTCTTTTAAAACCAATATTTCAATCTCTGTTCTAATAAACTGTATAGATACAATTTATTATTCTGATAATTTAGTTCTAAATGTCTTTAAAGTTTTTGCATAAGTTTTATCTGTATTTTCATCACCCTTTACAAAACCTAAATGTACCATTAAATCGTCAAACTCTTTGTCTATTTCTGCTATGTTTGCACCTGTATTGTTCTTAGCAGATTTGATCATCTTTAATGCGCTTAATGCTTTTAAGAAAGGAGTTACAAGAGTTTGATCAATTGCTTTGAATGCTTCGTCTAACTTGGTTGCCTTGTATGTCTTTCCTGTTTCTGCAGGTGGTAACAAATCCTTAATTTCGTCAAAGTTTCTAGCAAACTCTTTTATTGCATCTCGATCTTGGAAGACTTTGATGTAAGCAGTACCTTGTCCTGTCCCTAACTGTTCTTGAGAAACTTTTGCATCGCCACAACTTAATAAAGTAAATAAAGCTACTAGAGCACTTAAAATAATTGTTTTCATTAAACATTCTCCTTTTTACCGTTTTTTTAACGATAACATTATTTAATTTATAATCATGTTACCATTTTTGATTAAAAAGTACAAGACTTGAAATATGCCTTGATATTTTATCCAGAGAAACTTGTCTTTAGGGATATGATTTATTTGTAAAGATTTTGTTTATAAATCTGTTTTAACCATATTTTTAAAAAAAAGTATATGTTGTTTTATTTTTTATTTATTTTTTTATAAATATATTTGTTATGTGTATATATTGATATATACTTACTATTTAGTAAAAATAAGATAGTGCATTGTTAAGGAATGTTGGCTATAAGCTTTGTTTCCTTCTCACATTATGTGAGGAACCTAAGTACTTAAGGAAATATTGTTCTTTGGCTTAGACATTTGTTTCTTGATACAAGTTTTAAGTAAATGCATATATCTTATTTTGGGATTTTTGTCTTTTTTTGTTTTTTTTGGCAAATTTAATTATGAGACAAGATCCTATGCTTTAAAATAGGATCTTGCTATTCTTTTTATAGATTAAATTAATTTAAATACTGGTTGGTTTTAATCTTCTTCAAGCTTAAATGTCGGGGCAACCGTTTGTAACTTCGGATTTTCCTGAAGTACTTGGCTTATTAATAATACCAGATAACTGGTGTCTAATTCTATATCATATTCATCAATAGATCCAGTTTGCAAATTTTTTACCTTTATTGTGGCTCTAATGATTTTGTTTTGTGTCAGTGCTGGTATTACTTTGTCATTTTGTCCTGATATCCAAAATGGATTTGCATTAAGATACCCAACCTCTTGTGATGGTTCAGTTGTTGGTGGTGTGTAAATCGGGACGAATCCTTTGTAATATATTCTCTCATCAAAATCTAGATTGGGTGCATCTATTAACTGGAAGCTTATGACCTCCAAATTTTGGCCACCACTTTGTGTTGTTTCAAATAGCACAATGGGTATGATCTTGGAACTTAGTTGTTGGTTTTCTGTGATAGGTGATATTGAATATGAGTATCTGATTTTGTCTTTCAGGCTATCTATGGGATTGCCGTTTAATCCATTGATGGTTAAGGCTTTGTTTTTAATCCATGTTATCTCTTTATTTATGAACAAGATGCTTATATTTTTACTTCCAGTCATTGTTTCGTATTCTTCTTTAAGATTAAGACTTTCTATTAACTTTGATGGAGTCTTTGATTTGTCATCTGTAATTGTTTGCAAGCTTCTGAGATATTCTTGGCGTCTTATACTGATTTCTTTTGATATTCTCTCCTCGTATTGTAATCTTTCAGCCGTTGCATTATTGCATTGAATGCAAAGTATAATACCTGAGACTGATAATAAAGTTTTTGTGTTCATAAGGTGTTTCTCCTTAAATTTTTATAAACTACTTCATGCCATCCATAATATGGGTTGACTTTTAGACTCTATTATCTCATAGCTTTAAGATTTTATCACCTTATTTTATATAATTTATTATAAAATATTAGCTATATAATTGTAAATATCAAATTAACATATATAAATTATATTATTATTTATAATGTTTTTATATAATACTTATTTTTTTATGATTTTTAAATATATAAAATATTGTAAAAGTTTAATTGCTATTTTATAATAAGGGAAAGGGTATTTATGTTATTAAATGTAATTTTAATATTAACGTCTTTAATTTTTAGTTGTGCACGTGTATCCTCTTCAGAGGAAGTGGTGCTTCGGCATAATGCTGATAGTGGTAAAGTTTCATTAGAAATTGTTTTAAGAAATAAAATGGGTTCTCTTACTATGCATTATCCTTATAGGAGTGATAATAATTATCTTGTTTTGAATTTTACTCTTAAAACTACGAAACCCCTTAATCTTTTAAAGGTTTATTTTAATGGTCTTGAAATTGCACATAAAAATTTGTGGTGGTCTTATGATATTCCATTAGAATTAAATCATGAACAGTATTTTTTATCTTTTGATGATTCAATTGAGCTTACAGGGTTTTATGTTCATTTAAATCCTGCATTGGGCGAGCATTTAAAATTTAGAGAATTTGCAAGAACTGAGGGTCTTAAACTTAATGTTGAATGTGTTGAGCGTGGTAGTGATGTTAAGATTAATTTTCCTTTTGAGTTTAGCATAAGTGGTGCTCAGCAATTTTTTGATCTTGTTGATGAATTTTAAAGATATTAAAAATTTTGCTTTGCATTTTTAATCAAAATAAATAAGTATAATAATAATAATAAAGATAACTAAATATAAGTTAGGTAAAATATAAGTAAATGTTTAGTGAGGAAGTACAATGAGAGATATTAGATCAATTATATTCAAAATATATGTTTTTATGCTTGCATGTTTTTTTGTATTTTTTTTTGTTGTTTTTGTGATTTTTGTGAAAAGTAAATTTTTAATTGTAGATTTGAATAGAAATTCGTCTCGTTATCATTATGGTAGTGGTCATGATGATATGGTGCAAAGATTTTCTTATTATGAGGATTTTAATTTAAGTGGAATAAGGATCATTTTATTTGAAGTTAGTTATCTCAATAAACGTTCTGATGCTTTTAAGTCTTTGCAAAATGAAGAGAGGGAAAAAATAATGGCCGTCTGTCCATCTTTCAAGTTGACTTTTACCGTATCTGATGGGGGACGCTTGATGAATTTTAAGAATGTGATTTTTCATGGAGTTGAGGCTAATATTTATTCTAGTGATTTGCCCAATATAAACTTTAGATCATCTAGTGAACCATATTTTAAACTGAATAAAGTTAATAATTTGGAACGTGAAATTATGGGTGAGTATCCGGTTGTCGTTAGGAATAGTTTTTCCATTTTAATTAATGAGGTTTTATTTAGAATTTTACGTGAACAACCAAAATTGAAAATTACTGTGGTAGCTCATGATGATGTGGAATATACTGTTGAAACTTTTAATTTTTTGTCTAATGAAAGATTTAATATTTTAGATGAAAAATAGTATTTGTATTTGTAATTGTATTTGGAATCTATTAATTTTTTTAAAGAAATTTTAATTTTGTTTTTAATTTATTTTTTAGCTATGTTTAACTTTTAATTAATTATGTAAATATCATTTTTATAAACTATTTGTCTGATTTTCAATTTTTATTCATTTTTACTTTAATTTTGCATTTCTTGTTATAGACTTTTTTTATTTATTGTCTGATTTATAATCTGATTTTCAATATTAGCTTATAAATCAGAGTATTTGTTAGGAGACATATATAAAGATGATGAATTTATTTAATATAAAGATATTTAAGGATATTATTATTTCTTTGATTTTTATTATATTAATTTTTAAATTTTATTGTTTCTTCAACTTATGTGATTATTTGCCTGGGGATAAAGATATTGTCGGGGAAAATTTAGGTGGAGTTGAGGTTGCTACAGTTGGTGGTTTGCAGTACATGAATTTTGATTTGGATATTCAAAATAAAAATAATACTGTAGGCTTTGCAGATTCTGTTAATTACATTTCTAATCTTATTAGAGATACTGATTATATTCAAGGTATGTATTTGGGTTATTCTTTCAAGAATTTTGAAAATGAAGTTCTTGGTGAGAAGAACTATTACAAAGATATTTTTTTGGGTAATGAAGATTCGTCTGAATCTAAGAATTTAGGTGATGATGTGATAAGTGATGATGTGAATGATACTGATGATACTTTAAAAGTTCTATCTGATAATGTTGCTAAATTTAGTGGCAAATTTGATAATTTTTTGGGTTTCTTAAAAGATGATCCTGTTAAGTGGGAAGAACTTATGGATTTGATGCAAAAATTTTACAATAAAAAGAGGCAAGAGATTAGGAAAAAAATGGTGGTTTTGAATCTAAGAGAGCCTTTCTTTATGGATCAAGATAAAAGTACGGTAAATCTTGGTGATGATTATATTGTAGATATGAAAGGTGATAATGTGAAATATTTCTTAGATAATTATTCAATGAGAAACTCTAGTGATTGGAATTGGGCTTGTATTAGATTTTGTGCAAGAGAATTTTTATTTGCGTTAACTGCATTTGGTGATGATCATGTTAAGATCTCTAAACATTTAAAAAATTTTTTTGAAGGAAATATTTTAGAGAGTACATTAAAAAATTCTCTAAAATTGAAAGATTCTCTAAAAGATCCTTCTAAATAAAAGATTGCAAACATTTTTATTTTTGGCCTATTATTCTAATTGTGTCCTGAAGCTTATAAAAGCTTCAGGACAATTTTTATTTTGATATTAATTATGTTTATTTAAGTAAAAATTTAAATTAATTTTAATATTATTTGTGATTTTATATTTATTGTTATAGAATTCTTTACTCATGATCCAATATTGCAATTTATATAAATGGATCGTGCATAGATTGTAAATTTTGAAGGAGGTTAAGAATAAATGAGTAAATTTACTGTGAATAAATTTAATATTGTGAACAAATTTAATATTGTTAATAGATTTAATATTCTTATGTGTGTAAGTGCTTTGATATTTAGTTGTAAATTCGTTGATAGTTTACCTTCATCTGATTCTTTGTTTGGTCATGAAAAGAGTGACCAAAAAGATCTTGAGTCTGTTGATTTTGTTAGTCCTTCAAATATTGTTGAAGAAGCATTATCTGTTGTTGGTTTGAAAGCTGATGTTGTTGTTGATATTGTAGGCGAAGTTTCTGATGCTGTTGTAGAGATTGCAGATGCAGTTGAGAGTGATGATGATGAAGAGAAAGTTAAGAGTGCCGTTATTAATGGTGTAAATCGTGTTGCAGGTGTTGCTTTGAATGCTTTACAAAATGTTGCTTTGGATGTTCCTGTTGTGTTAGACGAAAAAGTTGCAGCTGCTCCTGCTGTTGTTGCTGTTTCGTCTAACGAAGGTACTAATATCGTTGTTTCGCCAAACGGAAATATTGATGAGTCTGCTGTTACTTATGAAAAATCATTTAATGAGAGCTCATTGAAGGGTAGTGTGGAACGATTTCCTGGGTATACTAATAATCCATTAAATAGATTTTTTAGTTGGTTAAAAGACGATAATGAGAAATGGAATGCTTTGATTAAGACAATTTCACAATTTGAAAAGAGACTTGTATATAGTGATAGAGTAAAAGCTAAAAGTCAATTGCCAGATTTCTATTTTAATATGCATGTTTTTTATTACAAGGATTCATCCAAACCTGAAGATAAATATAAATATTTGGTTTTAGTTGATCAAGGTATTTCTCCTGTGCTGACAAATGGTTTTTATTTTGCTCGGTTCTTTGATGAATATAATGATTTAAATCCTAATGATTTTTCTTTTGTTGGTATGAGATTGGCAGTAAGAGAATGTTACTATGCAGGTCAAAAATTTGGTGAGACTGATTATGCTAAGATTTATGAACATTTAAAATCATTCTTTGAAGGAAATTCTTTACATACCACATTAAAAGATTCTGTACAAAAGCTTTTAAAAAAATAAAATTACAATAATATTTTAGCACTGACATGTGATTGTGATTGTGTCCTGGAGTTTTTTTAAACTTCGGGACGATTTTTATTTACTTATGTTTTTTATAAGTATGTTTTTATTTTAGAAAGAATTTAAATTAATTTTAAATCTTATCTGTAATTTTGTATTTATTGTTATAAAATTTTTTGTTTATGAGCCAGTATTACAAATTGTATAGATGGATCATGTAAAAATTGTAAATTTTAAAGGAGTTACGAATAAATGAGTAAATTTACTATGCGTAAAATTAATCTTCTTATGTGTGTAAGTGCCTTAACATTTAGTTGTAAGTTTGTTGATGGTTTAAATTCAGGTGGACCTTTGCCTAGAGGTGAAGAGATTGCCAAGGAAGCTCATGAGTTGATTGATACCGTTTTTAAAAAACCTTTAAATGGTGCTGAAGATGGTGTGGTATCACCTGTTGTTGATTTGGGATCTAAAGCTATTGATGATATTACAAAAGGAGCTGTTGGCAATGCCGTTGCTGGTATTTCAGGAGAAGCTGGTGATATTGTTTCTGGTATTGCAGAAGGAGCTGGTAGTGTTGCTGTAGGTCTTTTAGACACGGTTGGTGGTACAGTTGGTGGTGATGTTGTTGATATTGCTCAAAAAGTTGGCAGTTCTGTAATTGGTGGTATAGCTGATGTTGCAGATGCTACTTTAAATCTTTTGCAAGATACCACTTCTGATATTTCTGGTAATTCAAGTCAAGATACTACTTCTACTGCTTCTCCTATTGGTGATATTGTTGCTGGTATTGCAGAAGGGGCTGGTAGTGTTGCTGTAGGTCTTTTAGACACTGTTGGTGGTGATATTATTGATATTGCTCAAAAAGTTGGCAGTTCTGTAATTGGTGGTATAGCTGGTGTTGCAGATGCTACTTTAAATCTTTTGCAAGATACCACTTCTGATATTTTTGGTAATTCAAGTCAAGATACCACTTCTACTGCTATTCCTACTGTTGTTATTGAGCCAAGTAAAGAAACTGCTTCTAAGTCTGTTGTTGGGGGATCATTTAAGAGTGGTCAAAAAGAGTTTTATGGACATAGTGATAATCCATTAAATAGATTCTTTAGTTGGTTAAAAGACGATGAAGAGAAATGGAATGCTTTGATAGATGTAATGTCCAAATTTGCAAATGCAAATATAGTGAAAAATCGAGTAAATGCTCAAAAAGAATTACCAAGCTTCTATTTTGCTTATACTGATATTTTCTCTTATGGAGATGAAGGTAAATATTTAGTTGCAATCGATAACGATGTTGATTCTGTAGTTACAAATGGTATCTATTTTAACAGTTTCCTTGATGATTACAATAATAAAAATCCTAATGATTTTTCTTATACTGGTTTAAGATTGGCAGTAAGAGAATGTTACTATGCAGGTCAAAAATTTGGTGTTAAGTACGATAAGATCTATGATTATTTGATATTCTTCTTTAGCGGAAATTCTTTTAAAAGTTCGTTAATACGAAATTCTGTCAAAAAATAAAGATTACCCATAAATTTTTGCTGACCTATTATTTTGATTGTGTTCTGAAGTTTTAAAAACTTCAGAACGATTTTTTTGTTTTTTCTTTAAATGACACTGATGCTTAATTAGTGTTTTTTTTGTAGATTTGCTGTATAATTTTTTTATTCCAATATCTGTGAATCTTGTAAGGAGTTTGGGTATGGGAAATTTTTGTATTATTGTCTTACTTTTGAGTATTTCGACGCTGAGTTGTAAGTTTTATGATCCTGGAAATCAGAGGTCATTGTGGAATGATAGTACTGGTTTTTCTCAAGATGTTAAAGATTTTTCTTCGTCTTCCTTGCAAAAAGTTGACGATTCTGTTGGTATTAAATTTGATAAATTGATTAATAAAGACGTAAAAAAATTGAATGTGAGTGGAGCCTCTGATATTGCTTCTAAAGATAAAGTTTCTTCTAAAGATAAAAGAGATATTAAAGATGTTAAAGCAGAATTAGATAAAAATGCTGATAAGCAGGCGGCTGGTAATCAAGTTGCAGTTGCGGTTGATGGACAGAAAGTAGATGGGGTTGTTCAGGACAAAGCTATTGAAGGGCAATTGGCACTGGCTAAGGATCTAGGAGTAATTGATGAGCAGAAGGCGAATGTTAATCAAGAAGCACAGAAGGGACACAAAGAATTACAAGATGATAATCATTTGAAAGGTAAACAAATAGCAGAAAATGATGGTAAAAGTTTGGGTGGTATTGATCAGTTAGGTGATTTTGGTGGTGATTTGGATGTTGATTCTGGTATTGAATTTCATGCTGGTGTTATTTCAGGGAATGTTGGTGGTCAGGGATTGGAGATTGCTGTTATTGATCAGCAAAATCAAAATCAAGAACAAAATCAAGAACAAATTCAGACTGATACTGTTGCTTTGGTTGATGATTTGGTTGATAATGTGGAAAAAGCTGGTTTACAGGATGGTAAATCTGTGGATAAAATAGATTCACATGTAGTAACTTTACCTGTGCTTCCATTTAATAAGCTTTCATCTGGTAAGATTACTGATAAGATTACGTCTGAGAATCTTATGGCTGATAATAATATTGTTAATAATACTTTCAAAGATGAAAAAGGAACCACTGTTCTTAAGGATAAGAGTGGTAAGAGTAGGAGTGCTGTTGTGCCTCACATGCAAATATCTCAGACATCTCAAACACAAAATGTAAAGGCAAAAACTGATGCTGGCAATACTAAATCTGTGGGTAGGGCAGATAAATCTAATAGTTCTGATTCTTTGGTTGAAAGTGAAATTGTTGATGGTGTTGTTAGTGGAATTGTTCATGGAATTGAGGATGGAGTTGGAGCCGTTATTAGTGGAGCAGGAGCCGCTATTGGTGTTATTCATGATGCTGGAACTTTTGTTATGGACAGGTTGCAAAGCGTGGGATCTGGTATGTTTAATGGTATTGATCCTATTTCTTATGTTCCAAATTCGCGAGACGGAACGCCTTTGGGTTTGACTGCACGTGAGTCACAGATACTTGTTCGTTTGGAGGGTTACTTAAGGGATGCAATTAAGGTTAATGGCAGAGCAGGAGAACAGAGTAAATTTGAAGTTGGTCATAAAAAGTTATTTGATTGGTTGAAACAAAATGATACTGATTCATTGAAGCGAAAAGAATTGGTGCAAGCTCTTGAGGGAATATATCAATTTATTAAAGATAAGAGCCCTTATTCTGATGAACTTCAAAATTGGGTTGCAAATGTTTCTTGGGACATAAAGGCACAAAATATTATTGTTGATATTTATAATGACGATCAGTTGGATGATGATGAGATTGATCTTTTAATAAGAAATACTCTTAGATTTGATAAATATCGGGGAACTATTGTGAGTTTGTTATTTCAGACATTGTCTGATACTTTTTATGATAGTGTTAATGATAGTGCTAAATCTGGAGAACAGATATTTCAAGATCTAAGAGATGCATTTTCTGAGACTTCTTCAAAAGGGGCAAATATTAGAGAGTTGAAATCTATAATTGAATCTAGTATGCAAATTGTAGATTAGTTTTTTATAATAAGCATAGTTTTAGGTACAGTATTCAAAAAAATACCCTGTAATATAAGAACTTGTCTTGTATTTTTAAGATAAGTTCTTATTTTTTATATCCTCAAAATAAATGGAAATCTCCATCTGATTATTTGTATCTAGATGGAGATTTTTTATTATTTCTCTTTTGTGTTGCAATTTAATTAATCAATCTTTAAACACTGCTTAAATTGACAAACATGCTACCTAAAACACCACTTGTGGCTTTATGTCGTGCCACCTTGCATGCCACTTGCTGTACTTGTATCACCTGTATCAGCACCTGTGCCACTTGGTTTTGGATTCTCTACATACTGTTTTACTTTGGTGTAGAGTGTATCAAATTCATCAAATTTAATTGCAATAATTTTTTCTTTAATATCATCAAATTGAGTCTTATCAGGCTCAAAGGCTTCTTTAATTAAGTTGTGGAAATTTCTGTTAGCTTGATTGAGTGTTTTCTTGAATGTTTTTTTATTTGTGTCGGAATCATTGATTTTGCTGATCTCAGTTTGTGTATTTTCCTTTTTGGTTAATTGTTCGTGGATCTTGTTAAGTATGTCTGTAAGACCTTCTTCTTCTATTGCTATTATAAATTGATTAAATTTGTCATGTGTATAAATATTGCCATTGCGATTATTTGTTATAAACCTCTTGAAATAGTTGAATCTATATACAAGTTTGTGTGGGTATATATTTTGTATTATCGTGTCTGCATCTGTAATTCGGTTTATTTCCTTATCTATTTCTTCAATATCTTCAATAGATATACTTTCGATACTTGTTTTTAGATCCTCAAAATCTTCATGACTAATAGTTTTTTTAAGCTCTGCTTGGTAAGTTTCTATTGCTGTTGTAAATCGAGTATCAAGGTCTTCTATGACTGACTTTCGTTGTTCTTCATCGTATATAAATTTTGATACGTATTGTAATTGTGTTTTTATTTTTCTTTGGATTTTTTCTACTGTTTTTATATTTTCAAGCATTTCTTGTATTCTTGCTACTTTTAAATATTCTAATAATTTATTTATTTTGTCATTATCCCATCTTTTATCATTCGTTTTGTCTTGTAAAAGGGTTATTAAGTAGTAATTGAGTGCCTTTCTGTATTGAATATCTATTTCTTTAATTATAGTACGATTCAGTCCATGTTGTGTTGGTGTTGGTTTTTGGTGTTGTGATTGTGTGGTCTTTGTATCAGTGTCTTTGGTTTTTTGTGGAACCTTTGTTTGTTGGGGCTTGCAGTTTAGTACTATAGAAGCAATAATCAGTACCCATAAGCGTTGTTTCATAAATATTCTCCATTTCTTTTTTTTATGTACATTAATACTTAGTTTTCCTATGTATATCATAATGTAGTGTGCTTTGTATTACAAGTATGTTTATAGGTTTTTTTTATTTTACTTTTGTATTTTATTAATTATGATTGCTGATAATGTTTTGCCTGAAGGTAAATGATTGTAAACTTGCTGTGATTTAGGTTTTGTATTTTATTGATAATACTTGAGGTTGAATTATCGTCAATAGCTTTTATGATTGATTTTAGAGTATTCAAACATGTCTTCAATGTCTTTTGGGTTTGTATTTATTACCAATTTATTAAATAAGTCATAGATATTTTTGGGGTTTTCTTCTTTGGAATTGTCTGTTGTAGATTTTATTAGGTAAAATAAGTGTCCTATGTAATGATAATCTAGATTGTCTAATATCTTTTGTACAGATATAGCCCGTTTAAGTTCGGCTTTTATCTCTATAATCTCATCGGTAGGGATGTTTTGAATATTGGTTTTTATTTTGTCTAAAGAATTATTGCTTGCAGCTATTTTAAGATTTTTTTTGTAGTCGTTTATTATTTTTGTGAAGCGTTTATGTAGTATGGGTTTTTGTGGGTCATGATCGTATATCTTGTTAAGATCGTCTTCTATATTTTTGTTGTTTTCAAATATTTTTGTCATATTTTTAAGCATTTCTTTAATTTTTATTGGTGTTAGATATGTTACAAGTTCATTGATTTTTGTTTGTGTATAAGTTTTGCTACCTGGTGCTATTGAATTGTCTGTTAAAGTTTGTATTAAAAAGTCTAATGCTTGCTTTTCTTTTGAGTTTAGTTGTACCGGTATGTTATCTTTTATTGTTTCTGTAGGAATCTTTTCTTTTTGCTGATTGCAGCCTGTTATAAGATATAAAATAGTGGGTAACCATAAATATTTTTGCATAAATATTTTACATTCTTTCAAATTCACCTCATTATATATATCATAATATCGTGTTGTATAACAATATTATCTCTAATTTTATAATGTAGTATTATGTTTGTACAATTGTGATTGACATATTATCAACAATTGATTTAATTGTTTGATTATGCTTGAAATAAATTAAAATCTTCATCTGTAAGATGAAGATTTGTTCTTTTGGTTTTGCATTATAATTTAATTACTTAATTGGTTGAGCTACCTCCTGGTTTATTTTTTTGTAAATCTTTTACAATTTGTCTTGCTTGATTTAGAATTGTGTTGATCTCGTTAGGAGGATCAACTTTTTCAATTTTTATTTTAACATTGTCAGCAACAGTTCTATCAGCAGTACCAATAGCTTTTCTTATTGATATTTGATAAGTTCTTCTGATTTCTTTTATCGTTTTCTTTAATTGATCTTTTTCTTGATTATCACCACTGATTTTTTTAAGCTCATTTTTTGTATTTCTTATTATAAGAGTTAATTTGCTTCTTATCTTTTTAAGTATTTCATTGAGTTTTTTTGCTTTTAGATTGATTAAAAGTTGATTATATTGTTCATTTGTATAGGGGTCATTGACTGTTATAGTAGGGTCCTTTAAAGCTTCGTTGAAAAGTTCATATGCCATGTCATTGTCTGTATCTACCTGCAATCTTATACTTGTCATTTGTTTGTTAATCTCTATATCCTTCTCTATTTGTCTTATCTCATCAATAGGTACATTTTCAATGTTGGTTTTAACTTCATCAAAAGAATCTGTATTGGTAGCTCTTTTAAGATTTGCTTTGTAATTGATCATTGCCTGTTCCAATCTATTTTGGAATTCAGTTTTTTGTGGATCATCGTTGAACATTCTCTTTATTTCTTTTTCTAGTTTTTCGTCGAGATCCAATCTTGCCTTAATATGTGTAAGCATTTCTCTTATTTTTTCTGCTTTTAAATGTATTGAAAATTCATTTATCTTCTGATAAGGTTGGATATCTTGGGCTATAGTCATATCTTTGACGGTTGATTCTAGAAAGTTAAATATGAGCCTATCTGCTAAACTCAGTTCTCTCATTATATGAGCATTTGATTGACTCTCTTGTAGTGCGTATATTGTTCTTGGATCTAATTTTCCATTACCACCAGTATTGTCACCAGCACTTCTGATAGTTCTTGTTTTTTGAGGACTACAGCTTATCAGTAAAGATAAGATCATCAGCAGCCATAAATATCTTAGCCATAAGTGTTTTTTCATAAATATTCTCCATTTCCTTAAAGATTTATTTTAGTTACCCATAGCACAATTAATCATATATAGCAATACGTGTAAACCCATCTTTTCTTTGACTTGTGCATAATATACGAACAAATAACGTCTCAACATTGCTTTAAACAGGTTTCTAAATAAATGTTTATTTATTATATTAGTAATTTTGTAAAAATGCAACCGTTGTTCATTTGTGTTTTATTTTGTATTTCATTTTGATTTTACTTGGAAGGTTAGGTTGACCTTCTACAATCAGTTTGATGGTTCTATCTAGGTTAGATATATTATTAGTTGATTAAATTTGTCATTTGTATAAGTAAGGATTTAGCATATCTAATATTCTTTTGATCTTTAAAGTTTGGTCTAGCTAATCTGAAAATCTCCGTCTAGAAATAGACGGAGATTTTTTATTTAATTTTGTTTTGTTTAAACAATTTTATCTATTGCTTAAATTTGTATCAAAAATTTTGTCATATAGCTATAGATTCTTTAAAGTCTCTTTTCTTTTAATACCTAGTGTATATAATCGGTGCGTTATCGTGCATAAAATTATCAACAAGCTTATAATATTTTCATCCCATTGGGTTTGGAACATCTCTTATACCATCTTTTGGTGTACGTTTTTGACTTTGTGCTTGAAGGATTTGCTTTTGTGATTGATCTTTGATTGTTTTAAATTTTTGTGGAGATGGAACTCCTTCAATCTTTTGTTTAACAGTATTAGAGTTAGAAGTGTCATTACCAATGGCTTGTCTAATTGATTTTTGATATTCTTCTTTGGCATTTTTTATTTCTCTTTCCAAATTGGCTTTTTGTGTTGGATCATCGATTTCTTTAATGAAGTCTTCTGCATTACATGCGTTCTTGATTTTTTGCATAATATTTTTAAGCATTTCTTTCATTGTGTCTGTGCCCATATCTAATATAAATTTATTAAATAGTGCAAATGTATAAGTTGCATCTCCTGCATTATTATTTGTTAAAGTTTCTTCTAAGAAATCAAATGCATTTGACATTTCAGTGCTGAAAGAGTCTACTATTTTTGTAATATCTACGGCATCTTTTGTTTCTTCTGCTATTTGTTTAAGCTGATTAATAGATATGTTTTGAATTTTATTCGCAATAATATCAAAAGAATCCTCACCAGCAGCTGTTTTAAGATTTTTATTGTATTCATCTATTGCTGTTTGTAATTGATTGATCAACTTATCTCTTTGTGGTCTGTAAGTGGGGATTAGTGCTAAGTTGGTTTCTATATCTTTTTTGAGTGCTAATGCTTCTTTAATATTTGCAAGCATTGTTTTAATTTTTATTGGTTTTAAATACGTTATGAGTTTGTTAGACTCTTCATCTGTATACGTTTTGCCATTTGGGTTTATTTTGTCATTCTTAAGGATTTGTAATAAAAACTTTAATGCATCCTCCTCTTGTGCATCTAGTTGTGCGTTTATATTACCAGTTGTTTTGTCCTTTTGTTTTAATGAACTCGTTTCTGTTGTTTGGGGCTTTGTGTGACTTGGATGGTCGCTTTGTTGTCCATCTTGTGTTGGCACTTCTAATTTACAGCCCATTAATAAATATAAAGTAATAAATAACCATAAGTGTTTTTGCATAAATATTCTCCATTTTTAAAAAAATTGTTTATCGTATATGTATATCATAATTATCTAGATATGACAATATCCTTGTTAAGACCCAGTAAAGCATTCTCATTAATTAGATATTATCCTTATTTGAGGACTTGTTTAAAAATTAAATATTTTATTGGTTTTATTGTTGTGCTTGATTTTTGATATTTTCAAACTGATTAGCATCATCATTTACTTTAAGATTGTTATACATACTGTCAAAATCATTACTGCTGGCTGCTTTAAGCATGGTTTTAGATTGTTTTTCTGCTTCCTGTAATTGATTGGTTAGTTGATTTTTTTGATCTTCAGTAGTGATTTTTGCAATAGCATCTTCTGCTTCACGTTTTGTTTTTAAAGTTTTTACAATATTTTCGAGCACTTTTTTTAGTTTAGTTACGTCTGCATATACTATAAAATCATCGATCTCTTTGTCAGTATGAGTTTTGCTTACATTTGCATCTATGGTGCTGTCTTTTAATGCATCTCTTAAGAATGCCAGTGCCTCTTTTTCATCTTGGTCTAGTTGATTTATGATAGTTGCAGCCTGTGATTCTTGTTTTTCTGCTTGTGTTGCTTGTGTAGGGTGAGTAATGTTTTGAGTAGGATTTTTATTAAATTTGGGATTGCATCCAAGTAAAGATAGTATGG
This sequence comes from Borrelia persica No12, assembly GCF_000500045.1. Taxonomy (GTDB): domain Bacteria; phylum Spirochaetota; class Spirochaetia; order Borreliales; family Borreliaceae; genus Borrelia; species Borrelia persica. The sequence goes on from NZ_AYOT01000187.1 coordinate 36,116, forward strand.
TAACAGTTTTAGCCATTTGTGCATAATGTTTCCTTTAAAAAATATATCTTGTAAGTAAAGATAGCACAATAAATGGTTTTAACATAAATGCTTTGACTATTGATGTATATTGTTTTAACTTATTTTTTTGTATGAAATATTTCAATAACCATTTTATCAATCTGATTTATATGACTATTCTTTAAATTTGAATTTATTGATGTATATTTACTGACTTTAGTATTTAAAAATTTATTTCAGTTTGTAAGGAGGAAAATAATGAAAATATGTAAAATTTTTATTTCTCTCTTGACTATCTTATCATTTAGTTGTAATTTGGCTGAATTTTTTGATAAAGATTTTAAAGGGGAAGATGGTAAAGGGAGAGATGTTTTATCGACTATTATTGAGGGTTCAGAGCGTTTTTTAGATAGTCTTCTTGAAGGAGATGTTGAATATGAATATTATTATGTTGACGAAGAGGGCAATTACTTTGATGAACATGATAATGCTGTTATTTTAAACGAAGATGGTACTTTTGTTTATAAGGACAAAAATATTGTTGTTGATGCTGAAGGAAAGTCTAAGGTTTTAAAAGATGATGATAAGCTTGATGTGTCTGCTGGGGAGAAAGGATCAGTTTCTGAGCTTGTTGGCAAGTTGAGTTCTGGTGTTAAAGAAAAAGTTTTTGGTAACGCAGATAAGGGTCAAGAAGCTTTGGTTCCTCAGGTATCTCAAGTTGCAGCTAAGGGTTCCGATTTAAAATCTATGGTTGCTAAGGTAGAAGGCGATGTTAAGGGTTCTATTAGGCAAGTTGTTGCTGCTCCTGTTCTAAAGGCTAAAAAACCTGCTTCTGTTGCTCCTAGACGTGCTTATAATAATACCTATAACAATACTCCTCAAAAACTTGTTAGGACTCACTGCAAATTTTATGATCTTCGTCCAGGAGAGAGGGCTTCAAAATTATATATTTCTGAAGATGAGCGAAAGATGTTTAATTTCTTAGAAAAACATATTAAAGATACCATTGATTTTGCTAAAAATCTTCCTAATCACGATGAGATTAAGCGTAGATATGAAAAATTGATGACTAAGGCAAAAGAAGATACTCTTGCTGGTGAGTATAGAGTTTTGGATTTGGGACGAGCTACTAAAAAGCTTTATGACTATGTGAAAAGCAATGCTTCAAATTCAGCAGAGATAAAGAAATTAATTGAGCTTGGTTTAGCTGATCAAAATAGCGTTTTATATAAATCCAACATCAAGTCTGTTAGTGATATTAAAAATTATGATGATATTTCAGTTATAATTAATTTTGCTCTTACTGACAAAGGTAATTCTAACTCTATAAGAACATTCTTTGAAGCATTGGCAGGTAATATGCGTTATGTTTATACTTCTGATGAAGTTGAATTTTTGCAAGAATTAGTATGGAAGATTGACTCTAAATTTCAAAATAATGATCCTGCTTTTATTAAACTTAAAGAAGAATTGCGTTAAAAGTGCGAAAAGAAATTTATATTGATATCTTTGCTTAATGCAAAGAGTCAACAATCATCTTAAGTATGCTACCCAGAGACTTTGAGTCTTGGGTATCCTTTTTTTTAAAATATATATATTAATAATGTATATGTTATATCTGCTTTAGAATAGACATGATATAAAAGATTACAATAATTATACTTATTATTTAATTATATTTAGTTTACAAGATTAAATATTATTGATATAATTAATGTATGACATTTAAAAAAGAGATGAATGATTTTGAATATACATTATTTAAAAGATATAGGATAGACCCATTAAATCTTTATAGGTATTCATTGTTTTTTAGGAATTATATAGAAAATTCAGCAGAAGACGCATTAAAGTGTGGAATTGGATTGGAATTTGTAAAAAAATCTGTTGATTTTAATGATTTGCAATCTTTGGCTCTGGAACTTTCAAATGCACTTCTTGAGGCCATGATAAGTTATAGATTTAATGGTGCTGGATATATTTTAATTAAACCTAAAGATTTAGATGAAGATTTAAGTAGAGCTGTTAATGATGAATTGCCAGTTGGATTTAAGTATTTGGATTATAAGCGAATAAGAGATGATCAGAGTAGTGATTATTTAAGGTACATCCAAGATAATGGTACGTCTATTGTTTTGCATAAAAGTAGAGTTATAATTCATGAAAATTTTGATCATGTACTGGGTGAACATACACCAGTTTATACTCAAAGCTTGCTTTTAGATATCTGTCTATTGGAACAGATATATGCCGAGATAGAAAAACGTATTGGACAATATAATTTTTTGTTTTACAAGGATGAGCAGTTGGTTGGGCTTATGGATGCCTTGCAAAATGCCAAAGACCAGATAAGTGGTTTTGAAAATAAGAGCAAGGGATTGTTTTCTGCTTTTTTTAAAAATGATGCTAAGCAACAAAATTTGGAAACTGTGGATTTTGAGCTTAGCCGTGTAATTGAAAGACTAAAGAGTGGTCTTAATAATGATGGAGTATTTTATAGTGCAGATGAGGGAGCAAGTTTGCAGGTTATTAAATATGATCTCTCATTTTTAAAGGATGCATTTGAACTTGTAAAGGCAAAGATTGGAGCTGATAGTAAAGAACCACTTACTAGAAATTTTAATGAGCAGGTAAAGGGTTTGGGAAGTGATGGCAAGGGAGATCGGACTAACTATATTGATTTTTTGCGTACTGTTCAAGAAGCGGCAGCATTTTCGGTTAATCTTAAGCTTAATAAGTATTATAGGCTTAATATGTATTTTAATGATCTAGTTGTACTTAGCGAAAAAGAAAGATTGGAAAAAGATAAGGTGTTTCTTGATGTTTATTCTAAATATCTGGATATTTTGAAGTCAAATTCTTTAAGTGATGATGAGATAGAACTTTTAAATAGTAAATTACATTTTAATTTTAGGAGGTTTGGTTGATGGAAGCGTCTGGTGTTAATGCAAAAGAAGAATTTGAAGATGGCAATAATATTGCTTTAAATCAAAATTTGAGTATTGATAATACACATAAACTTGATAATGAACTTGACCATAATATCAATAATTATGATAATAATATCAACAATGATGTCAATCATAATGAGTTGCTTTCAAGGGCTGTTTGGATTACAAGACTTGCTGATGACAATTTAAGTTTAAATTATAATACAAAAGAACTTATTAATGCAGGTCATGTACTTGGTGAGGTTTTAGATATTCAAGTATGTGAGCTTATTAAAAAATATGTTGATGAAAAGCAAATATTGGCAGTTGCAGGTAAGCTTGATATACGCAATTTAAGTAGTCAGGTTAAAGATATATTACTAAGACTTGCAAGTGTAAATATTGATTCATTTAAAAATACCAATAATTCATATGGTCTTATGAGTTTTAATAAAGGCAATAAAGAGGAGGTGTTAAATTTAAGAAATACAAATCATAGATTAAAAGATTATAAAGATTTAAGACGTGCAATTCTTAATGAATGGAAACAGATTAAGCAAGATTTTTATAATGTTTAGTCTTAATTTTTTAAATTAAATTAAAATTAGTAGATTATAAATAAACATTAGATACATTAAGGAGAGTATTTATGGCAGATAAAAGCGAATTAGAAGCCAGTGTAAATAGACTTACCAGAGAAAAAAAGAGACTTGAGAGTGAAGTTGCATCTTTAAAATCGGGTAAGCAATCAGAAGTTTTGGAGAAACTTGAAAAACATACCACAAATCCAGCCGTTTTTGACAGAGGCGTTCAGCTTAAATCATCTGATTTTTATTTTGTTCATAGAGGGGGATTGCAGTATTCTTTGGCAGATAAGCTTGAAAATTATCAGGCTGTTGGATTTTGCTATAAACGTGGGGTTAAGCTGATTGTTCAAGATGTCATGTCACCTTGTGTGTCACGTGGTGGAGGTAATGATCTTTATGGGGTGTGTATAGATTATGATGATCTTACACGAACGGCAACAGTAATTTCTATTGCAAATAGTTTTGAGTGTGTTTTATTGGCAGAGGCTAGTATTAAGATTGGTGACAAATTGGTTTTTGATGATATGGGCATTCTTACAAAGGTTAAGACTACGGCTACTTATATGCATGCTATGGCCTTAAGTGATGCTTTGGAATTTAAAGACAAGCCAGGATCTTATGGTGTTAAAGTGATGCTTTTAAGTAAACCTTTATAGGCAAATAGAGGTAACTAGTTTATTGCAGATTTATTTGCCAAATGAGTTTGCCAAATGGGTTTGTCAGATGGGTTTGTCAAATTTATTTGTAACAAATAAATTATTTGAATGAATTTTGCTGCAATTTTGTAGATTGTTTTGTCAAAAATTAGTTACAAATTAAGGAGATAGTGAACATTGAATGAAAATTTATTTAATAATGAAGAATTTATAAATACTCTAAGGGATTCTATTGTTGTTGATAAGCCAATTCCTGAGTATTATCATTTTTTTGATGATGAGCAAATAGAGATTAGCGATGCATCACTTGCAAGTGAGCGAGTTATTAAGTGGAACTCAAGTATAATCGATTTGCCAACACTTAAGGTAAATGATTTTAGTACCGTTGCTACTATTAAATTTAAAAGGCAGGTTGTTTTTGTCAATTATTTACCTTTTCAATATGCATTTACGTATTATGCGCCTGATGGCAAATTGGATATTCAGGCAGTTAATAATATTAATATGAAAGAAGGACTTAAGTATTCATTGGCACAAATACATAGACTTTTAAGTTCGCATTATTTAAGAGGTGGTTTGTCTTTTGCAGGTTCTAAGGAGCGAACTCTTTTGGTTGATGATTTGAATCGAGAAACTATGTATGGACTGCTTAATATTCCAGGACAGATAGATAAAAGTGTTAAGGTTGCTAGGATTTTTGATTTAATAAAGGCTTGTAATGATGAGATTGATAATATCAATTTGGAAGATGAGCGAGACGTGCCTTTTAGAGTTCTTACAACTCCCAAGGTTAAGGCAAAATTGCTTGAGCGATTGAGCAATAATAATTATTCGTATAAAGACATGTTGTTTGATTCTCTGCGGGCAATAAATAATGATGCCGATATTGATTTTGAGACTACCAATTTATTGAATGATGAGATCTTAATTTATCCAAGAAGTTCTAAGCTTTTACTCTTAAAAGATGGGCATCCGCCAGTTGTAAATGCGTATACACAGATTTCAAGTAGCAATTTTAGAACTAGTTTTTTGGACTTTTCTATTGGTAGCATTCTTGCAAGTGAAAAATCAATACTCAGATTTAAAATAATTTGGATTTAATAATGAGTAATGAGGACTTGGATAAAATTTTAGAGGATATTTATAATAGGGTTTTGGAATTGCTTATGCTTAATGCTTTGGATTTGAGTTTTGCGAAATTTAATTTGTATATTCTTTTGCTTAGTGATGTTTTGCTTAGTAGAGGTTTAGAACTTAGAGATTTAAATTCAAGTAATGTGTTTTTGCTTATTTATTACTTTATTGGATGTGAGCTTAAGAAGCGAGGAAAACTTTTGTATTTTGATTCGGGGAAAATTAAGTCTGAGCGATTGGGTGAAATATCGGTTGAGTATTCGGATTATTCATTGCGTTGTGAATTATTGAATGATTTTTGTTTTGCTTTTGATAATCTTGTTGAGAATATTAAGGCTAATAAACATATTGTAATTGGGGTTGTGTGATGGATGCCATTAATTTAGCCATAATTCGTAATATCGCAAGATATACGCAACCAATGTTTTTATTAAAAAAAAATTTAGTTAGAAATAGAGTTGATTCTTCTTATGAAATTCAAATTGACAAGAGTAGTCCTATTAAATTTGATGGTGTGTTTTTTCTTAGTGGTGAGCATAATATTGAACTCTTTAATTCTAATATATTTGTCAAAGAAATTTATGCTAAAGCTTATACTCTGGATGTTGTTGATTTTAATGCGGGAGAGCAATTATTGGTGGAAAGTGATCTGATGGAAATCTTAAGTGTAAGTAGACATTTTAATTTGTGTTTGGATCATAGATTTAGATATACTGTTTTAATGCTAAAAAAACTGTAAGTTGTTAAACTTTAGGTTTAAAATTTTAAGTTTAAAGTTTAAATATTAATTTGGAGAATATTTGTGTTACTTAATTTACATGAATCACAAAATTTTTTGATAAAAATACTGTTTAAATTTAGAGATTATTTGAAAGAGCGTTCTTTAAATATAAAGATTGTAAATTCTTATAAGCCCTTGTATTTAAATGACCTTAGGAGTAAGAGTTCTTATCTTTTGGTAATAAAACCAGAAGGTTTTGATTCATTGGGTAGTAGAGGTTTAAAAAGTGGAAGCTTTTATGAAAATGTTAATGAATTTGGATTTAAATTTATGCTTTTCTTCTTTGGACTTGTTGGAGATGTTGGTGAACTTAAGGTTTATATTGGTTTGCATAATATTTATGAGTATTTTTTGGAATTTTTGTATGATAATTCATTTAAATTCGAGTTTTTAAAATCAATAGCAGCAGATAGGGAATATGTTTTGCATTTAAATTATTATTTAAAATTCACAAGTGATTTGGTAAATGGAGGTTTTGTTAATGCTTCTTGTAATGGACTTAAGGGTGTATTGGGATTTAGTCAAAATTACAGAGCAGATATACAGGTTATTGAAAATAAAAGAGATTTAATAACTTTAGAAAATGGAATAACAAAAAAATAAATTAAAAATTAAATTAAACTTAAAAATTAAATTTAAAAATAGGAGATAATATGCCACAAGATACAATTAATGTCAACTTAATTGAAGATAGCGTTAAATTAACTAGCATTGGTTATTATAGTCCTTTGCTTATTTATAAGAGTGATGTTTTAAGTAAAGGTCATTTTGTTTTAACTGGTGGAAGTTTTCAAGATACCTTGACTTCTATTAAGGTTAAAGATGAGGTTAAGGTAGATGAAGTTAAAGTTAAGTTGGCTACTGATCAGATTGAGTTTTTGATCAAAAGTAGCAGTGATTTTTTTAATGAAGAGGGACTTAAGTCTTTTGATCTTTTTATTTACAAAAATATAAAAGATGTGGTTAGCTTTTTAAAGAAAAATATATATGCGTTTGTCGTTTTTGTTGATACGCTAAAGGAAAATTTTAAATCAGAATGGGATTTGGTTAAAAGTTTTGTCAAATTTGTAGTATTCCTTACAGATTTAAATAGACTGCCTGAGTTTTTGGAAGTATTGCCACTAGACCAGAGAGATGGTGTTATTTTGATTTATGATAGTGGTCATGATAATTTGCATCTTAAATTTATAGCTAAGTATTTATATGAGGCTAGCATTTTTCATTCTGTAAATCCTTATGGAATGACATTACGCTCAAATCCAATTTATGATCCAACCTTGATTGATAGTTTAAGGCGTAATAATATTAATTTTTATTCTCTATTGAATGAAACTGGTAGAGATGGCGTCTTTGCGTTTAAAGAGGCGGTTGATTGTTCATCAATGCCAATTGATGAGGCATTTACGTACTACCTCTTAAAAAATGAGTCAACGCGTGAGCTTATTCGTATTTGGAATCATAATAATAGGCAAAATAGTAAACTTGGTGAATTAAAATTTGCCGATGGAAGACCCAATGCTTACACAGCAGGACTTGAATGTTTATTTAAGGAATTTAAAGAAAGGGGACTTGTTGTGTCTTTCAGTGACATTAAATTTACACTTAAGAAAGATAATATTTTGGGTTTGAATTTGTCTATTAGCGTTAAATATAATGACAGCTTTAAGAGTGTTGTACTTAATATCAGTAGTTCCGATATTAATGATTATTTAAGACGGGAGGTTGATTGATGAAAGATTATTATTCATTAGAGTTGGTGTTTTTTAGTTTTGCAGGTATGCTTATTGATAGGGGTAAGTTACAATACTCAACTTCTCCAAATATTATGGCAACTGCTAGTACTGAGGATCGTAATATCCCAATTCCAAGTTTTAGGGATCCAAGAACCGTTATTCACATATTTAGTTTAGAGATTACTAAAGGATCATTTGATTATAAGATTTTAACTAAACTTAGTAATGAGCAATTTTATGGTTCAAATTTTAAAAGAGATAAGCTTAAATCATTGGTTTTTAATGACCAGATGGGACTTAAGATTATTTCTAATAGTGCATTTTTTTCTGAAATTCCAAGTAGAACTTATGCAAGTAGCAGTGATACTGTAAATTTTGTGATTCATGCAATCAATTGTGAAGTCGATAGGATTTGATTTATGAGATATAAACTTAAAATTTTAACCAAACTTAAAACTTATGAATATGTTGTAAGAGATATTCCCATGTATTCTTGGGATTCTATTTTGGGATTTGATTCAAATCAAGAAACTTTAAGACGTGAACTAAATAATTTGCATACTTTAAAGAAAATAACTTCCCTTATGATATCTCCATCTTTTTTTGATGAATTTTATGACATCATTAATAGTGATAAGGAGCATTCATTCTTATATAAATATTCGCTACCCACTATTCTGTTTGCCATTGAGTATTCTTTGGTTGAAAAGATAGCAGGCTTGCAAAAACCTAATTTGGTTTATCTTGAAAGTTTTCAAGATTCGTGTGGGACTTTTGTTAAATATTCATATATTGATGAGAGATGGAATTATGATGATTTGATGTTAAGAGAAGTTGGTTGATTTTAAAAAATTATAAAAAACTATAAAAAATTATAAATGAAATTTAATGAATAAAATTTAAGGAAAGTTTATGAATCGTAATGAAATTTTAAATGAGTATTTGAGTTATTTGAGATATTTGAGAAGTGAAACCTGTAAATATTATTTTCCCGTATTGATGGGGGTTTGTACATTTGGTGATATTAAAAAATATAAATATGCTGAGCTTATAGAGATCAATAAAATTGCCAATTTTAAGCTTAAAAAAGAAGTGTATGAAAGTATTTTGACTTCAAATTTATTGAGTTGATGGAGATTTGTTATGAATTTAGGCATTGATACTGTAAATGAGGTTCTACCGCCTTCTAATTTTAATATTGGATTGGATGAATATTTAAAATCAAAATTTGACTTAAATGATGAAAGCTTTATACATTGCTTGCCCAAATCATTGATGCTTCCAAATATTTGTCCTTTTAGTGAAGAATTGGATAGTGATTTTGATTTAATTGAATCTTTAATTTTAGACTCTCTTTCAATACCTATTTCTCTTGATAATTTACCTGGTTCCAATTTGTCACATATAAATGAGTCCCATCTGGATTTATCACGTTTAAATATGCCACCTCATTTGGGTTTGGATGTATTTGATGCAAAAAATATGGATGCAAAACAAAATGCAGATACCCTATATTCAGATGTTTTTAAATATTTAAATCTAAATTCAGCTTCCAAAGCACGTATTGGTATGATTGATGGTTTGGAATATTTAAAAGGTGGTTCTGCATTGGGAATTGATGATGTTACTTATGATAAATTTGAAACACAAAAGATCAAGAGCGTGCTTGCAAATACAGGTAAATTTGATACTCAGGTGGATGTTAATGATTTTATTCGTCAAACTGCTGGTTTTAAATCACTCTTACCAGAAAGTTTATTACCAAATAATGGGGAAAAGTCAAATGATATGCTTTTTGACATGATTAAATTTGCAAGCAATTTTAAAAATAAAAATCAGTCAAATAATGATGCTGTTTCTGTTATCTACAAGCTATTTAGTGATGATACCTTGTCTTCTAGTTCTCAGAGAGACAACTTTTCTGCTTTGCCTTATGATCCTGTTCGTAGTTTTAAAGAGCAGTCTTTCAAAATTCCACCACTCAAACTACCTATGAGTACTGGCTTTGATGCACCTACTGCGAATCTTTTTGCAAATTTGATGTTGGGTGGTAATAAATTGGATTCCTTAAGTGGCTTAAATTTAAATGATACTTTCAGTAATACTTTCAGTGATCCTTTAAATGACACTTTCAGTGGCACTTTCAGTAAAAATTTAGATTTAAGTGGAAATGCAGGAATTAAGCGTGCTGTTAATTTAGATGATGGTCTTGATTTAGATACCAGTTTTAATTTGGATAATATAAAATTGAATGATGTTTGTGATGATGTGATGCTTTTGGGAGAGATTAGAGATTTGCTAAAACAGGTGTGTGACATAGATTTGGAAAGAGATATTGTGGAGCCTTTAAGCATTTGTTTGTCTAATATTGAGACTGCCATTAATTCTTTATCAGATGTAATAAATCTTAATTCTAAAAATGAGTCTCTTAAGAGTGATATTGATTTTGGTAAGATGGGTAATTCAATTTCACAAATTCCTTGAAATTGAGGATTTTTGTTTTTGTGATTTTAAATGGTTTTGTTAGTAAATTTTGTTAATAAAATTGATGAGGATATTTATATGTTAAGTAAATTTAATATTTCAAGTGGAAATATAACATCAATGATTTTGGAGGTGGTTAATAATACTTTTAGTCTTGCAGTCTCACCCAATTTTATCGTTCTATTTCCTCGTCCCGATTTTAAAGGGTCTGTGTATGTGCCTCAATTATTTGTTATTTTGCCAAAATCAAAACCTCCTGAGGAAAGTTTTAGTAATATCAGTAATGAACAGGCAGCCGTTAATGTTGATAGTGCTCAGGGTGAGTTTTTTAATTATAATGTTTCATCAAATCCAGAGATAATTAATATTTCTAATGGGATTTTGTCTTCTGTTTATGATAAGGGTTTGGTTGAACTTTTAAAAAAAACATCTTTTGCAAATAGTGTTTTGGAGTTTGATACCAATTTTGTAAAATTGCATTTTAGGGAAAAATTTAAGATGGGTGCTTATTATTCTGTTTATGGTCCATTGCTTGGATTTCATGAAGTTGCTATTATTAATTCTTTAAAATTTATGGATACTGCATTCATTGAAGAGATTAATGTTAGTTTGCGAATTAAAATATTAAAAACTTTTAATTTTTTTACTTATAAAGGTTAAAATATAATTATACAATTATTCATATGATAATCTTATTTAGGAGAATGTTTATGGCTAAATTTAAATTTAAATGTATTGTATTTTTATTCTTTGTGCTTTCTAATCTTAATGCTAATTCTTCATCGCCTTTAGTTAGGCCTTTTGATTTTGCCAGTTGGAATTTTGAGAGAGATATTGAAGAAGCCTATGAGGCAAGTTATGAAGTTATAGATGGCCTTTTGGTGAATGTTGATGATCCAAATAAAAATGGTAAGGCAAAACAGATTCTGTCTAAAATTTTAGAGCTTGAGGGTTATTATAAATGTCTTGTGAATTTGATACGAGATAATCTTTTTTTGCAAGTGGAAGATGAGTTTTTAAGAGATTATGGTCAGTATTTTGATGATGATGTTTTTACTGAAACTGATAATAGATTTAAACAATTAATAGAGATCCCTATGGAAGATTCTTTTGGTAGGTATAGACATCGAGTTTTGACTTTTAGCAATAAAACTTGGATTAAAAATCCAGATTATACCAAGTTATTTATTAAATTGCAGATTAAAGAAATTGAGTTTGTTGAAAACTATATTAAGCAAAAACTTGGTATTGCATTAACCGCAAATGGTCGCAAGGGAACTCCTGTTAGTAGATATGATAATAATTCTGAAGATGATTTTGATTATCTTGAAAGAGAGAGAACGTATGGTGTTGTTCCAAGCTATGACAGATCGGAGAGTCGTTTCTCAAGAAGCCAGCGGCCAAGCTCTGAGAGTGCAGCAGCAAATCGCTCTTCAAGAAGCCAGAGACCAAGTTCTGAGAGTGCAGCAGCAAATCGCTCTTCAAGAAGTCAGAGACCAAGTTCTGAGAGTGCAGCAGCAAATCGCTCTTCAAGAAGTCAGCGGTCAAGCTCTGATTATGAGAGTCGTGCGCAGCAATCTGCTCCAAGACAGCCAATTCCTAGATCTCTTCAAGAGCAGGACAGTTCCAAATCGCGGGTAAAGGGTGTTAAACCAACTAATATTAGGAGGGGAAATTTAAGACCAAGTAGTACAAGACCTAGTCTTAGAAGACCTGGTAGTGATGTTAGACCAAATTTTATAAGACCTCTTGTAAGACCGCTTGGTGACAAACCTGTGCCTTATAGGAGAAATAGGGAGCATGATGATAATTGATAAATTTAAAGAGTCTTGAAAATTTAATAGGTTTTTGTGAGTATTGATATAGTCTCAAATGTAATTTAAGACTATATCTAAGACGTAATCGGAGATTGTAGTTGGAGATGTAATCGAAGATTATTTTTGAAATAGATAGGGAATTATATGTTGTTATTTCAATATGACTTTAAAATAGAGTTTTATGGCAATGATCTTGTTTCTGAACAGAGACCTAAATTAGTAATAGAGACAAAAAATGGAGCACCCATTGTTAAAATTTTAATTAGTAATGAATATTCCTATGTAGGTTCTCTACGTTGGAAAAAAGCTTGCGTTAAATTGTTTAATGTGCCTTTGAATTTTAGTAAGGCGTTACAACATGGGGATGTTGTTAGAATATATTATAAAAAATTTGCACATGAAGACAATTTAGGTTTTAGATTTGTGATGGCTGGATATATGGGTGCTCTCATTAATTTTGATTGTCAAAATGGTGATGTTGTTTCTCAGTTTGATATTTATCTTTTGTCTCAAGATACATTTTTTAACAAAAAACTTGATGTTAAAGATTACACAGGTAAGTCTCTTAAAGATGCAATTGATTTGGCATTGCCAGGCCAAGCCGTTATGTATCTGAGTGAACAAGATAAAGAGAGTATGATTGTTGAGGGTTTTTACGTATCTACTTTAGTAGAATTTGTAGAAAGACTTATTGGGCGATATGTTCAATTGATTTTTGTTGATATTGGAAATTTGGATTTTAAGGTTGATACTAAATTTATATTCATTAATTTTAATGGATTTGGCAGCCTTCAAAGCCACCAAAAACTTGCAGATTTTGTACCTATTTTTTCTCCACAAAAAGAAATGAGATTTGTGGGTAGGGCGTCTATTAATTTTTGGAATGTTTCTGTTCTCTTTACAGATAAAATTAAAGTTGGAGATTTGATCCAATTTAATGATAGGCATGGAAAGGTTATAAAGACTATTGTTCAACAGACTAGTGCTGAACTTAGTAATGTGGGTAATTGTATATTAAAATTAAGTCTTTATGACGAATCTAATGTTTTATAAATATTGGTAATTTAATTTATTATTTATTTTTACTTGATTTTATAATGTTTTTATTTGAATTTTTAATAAGGAGGATTTTATGCAAAATAATTATGAAATTTCAAGAAGACTTGGAAATTTAAGTGGGAATTCGATATTTGAAGATATTAAGAGATATTTGCAAGATAATATATTTATTTGTCGTATTGGCATGGTTGAGGAGTTTGATTTTGAGCGGCAAGAGGGAATTGTTATTATTGAAGAATATGAAGATTTGCATATTTTAACTCGTAATATTTCAAATTTAAAACTTGAGCTTTCAGAAGGTGATAGGGTGGTTTTGCTTCAAAGTAGCATTAACATTTTTAATGAGGATGACAATAATTACTTTGATAAGCATTATTTTTATATCTTAAATGCGCTGACTCCTAAAAATTTGGGAATTAATGTGGATAGATTTGAGATTAATGTGGGTAAGCTTGATATTGCAAGTGAAAACTCTGCTTTTAATTTGACAAATATGATTTGTGATGGGGATCATGCTAAGATTTCTCTTAAATCTTTAGTTATTGAAGCTGAGAGGATTGAACTTAAAGGTAATTTGTATATCAATGGTAGGTTGTTTGAAAGTCATACTCATTCTGCTGGAAGTATAACTTATGTTAGTTCCAGCGGAGCTCCTACTTTTGCAACTGGAAATACTTCTGGTGTTTCTTGAATATTTTAAATTTGTTTAATCTATTTTAGTTTGTTCTAATTTATTTTCGTTTATTTGAATTTATTTTATGTTGTTTTTGGTTTTAATCTGTATATGTACTTATTACATGTACTTAAATATTGTTTTGGCTAAATATTGATTTAATTTTAATTAAATAATTTTATTAATACCCATTAAATTAACATTAATGAGATATCTTTTCTTAAGTAGAAGGAGATATTAAAATTATGAAAATTCTTGATAATTGGGCCCTGTTTTTTGTTTTGTTTTTTTGTTGTACGGGTGAGGAGTATGCAAGTAATTTTGGTTTATTTAGCGATTCTTATGAGTTTTATGATTCTCATGATATTGCTATTCAGGATATTATTGATAGCGATTTTGATATTGGTGTTAGCTTTGACAATGCTTCATTAGAAAGGTTGATTTCGGATTTTGATCTATCAGATGAAGAAAAGCAGGCAGTTAGGTTTTTAAGGAGTGCATTGACAGATTCTAGTGTTGCAGAGGGTATGTCAGATATACGTACTTATAGTGATGATGAGTTTTATGAATTTTTAGTTATTCTTAATGCTTCTAAGGTAAAAGAGGCAATTGCTGATATTGTTGTGACTTTAGGTATTAGAAATTCAATACTTGATGCCATATATGAATTTGCGGATGGAAATTTGAATCGCGATTCATTTGAAGTACAACTTGATATGCAAGAGAGAGAATATTTAAAAACTTTAAAAGTTGCTTGTAGTGGTGATAATGGTTATAGTGGGGCTTATTGGGCGCTTAAATCGGCTAATTGTTCAGAGCTATTTAAACCTCTAAAGAGACGTGTTTATGATGTTTTGCATGTGTATTAATTTTAATGTTTGTTAATTGGGGTGTTTGGTATTAAATTTGATGTATTTAATTTATTGCCGTTTCAAAATATTTCTGTTTAAAATTGTTAATATTAAATCGTTAATATTAACAATTTAATATTAACAACTGATCACCAATTGGTGATCAGTCTAGTTAACTTGGTGATCAGTTAGTCAACTGGTGCTTTGAAATTTGTATTTGCTATTTTTGTTGCTGGGTGTCTTTTTGTAACTTCTTTTAAGAATTCATTAAATCTTTGGGTGTTTAAGAGTATTATGTTTGTACTTGTTTTATCTGTAATTTCATCATAAGTTGTAAGTTCTGCTTTCATAAATGACCACCGATTATTCTCGTAATGTGTTTTAATAATGTCTAGTAATGCCTTTCCACCATTTGGATAGAGTGCGTAAAGCGACCCATAAATATATACTTTTTTATAGCCTTGAGCTTGAATTGATTTTTCCACTTGATTGGCGACATCGTTTCTCATATTTTGCATGGCTCCTTTGCGAAAATCCAGATCGACCAGGGTGTTTTTTAGCAATTTAAATGACCGTATCTGAATATACTCAACTAGGCTTTCAAATAATATTAGTGGCATAACGTATTGACTATACTCATCATGGCTTTTGATTGGTGCCACTGCGTATGAGTATTTAAATTTACCCTGAAATATTTTTGATTCTTGTGCATCTGGATCAATGAGATTTTGTGAATTGGTTTTGATCCAAGTAATCTTACAGTAATTTCTATTATATGACCACCAGTGACCAGTTACCATTAAACATACGTTTAAACTACCCTCTGTTAGTTGCATTGCATTCGGGTCTTCTTTATCTTCTGTATTACTGTTGTGTAGATGATCAAGACCATGGCGTCCTATTGTCCTGAACTGAGGAATATAAATTCCATTTTTATCTTTTCCTTCTTGTTGTAATGATTTGTCTGTATTGTGCAGATTACACGACACTAAAATCAATAGTAAGATGATGATTTTTATCACTTCTTTACCCCCTTAACTTATAACTTTTTTAATGTTTTTTTGATCTCTTTTTTAAAGTCGTTTAATATTTGTACCTTATTACAATATAAACAATTAGTATAATATAAATAATTTTTGTTTATAAAACAAGTTGTCTTAAATAGAAATTATTTAAATAATTGAAAGATTTTAAACAAAATTTTAAAGCATTTTACTCGGATTCAATGTAGTTTTTATAAAAGAAGCATCAAGTATTTCCAGAAGAAGTGCTTGATGCTTAAGAAATGTTTGTGCTCTTAAGTATTAGATTTAATTTTTATATCTTAAGATCAGTTGTTAATGGGTACTTGGAATTTGGTATTTGCAGTAGTTGTGCCTTGGTGTTTTTTGATTACCTCTTTAATAAATTCATTGAATAATTTTCCATTGAGTAATATATTGTGAGTTGTTTCTTGATTTGAAGTTTTATCTTTTACTTTAATTTCGGCATCCATAAAATTCCATTTGCCATCTTGATATAGGGCTTTGAAAGCAGATATCAACTCTGCTCCACCAGTTGGACTTAATGCATTGAGTATGCCATAAGGATATACATTCTTGTATCCATCTTCCGATGATTTTTCTACCTTAGGTATTCCTTGCATAAGACCACCAAGAACATTCTTATTGTTAAAGTCTAGGTTTGGATGATTTGTCAATTTAAATGATGTAACTTCAATGTTTTCATCCAAAGTTTCAAAGAGTATTAATGGCATAACGTATTTGCTGTAATCTTGATTGTACTTTATAGGTGATACTGAATATGAATATTTAAGTTTATCTTTTAGTGTTTCTATTGTCTTTTTGTCTGTGCCAATAATGTCTTTGGCTTTAATCTTCATCCAAGTAATATAGCATTTTTTTGGTTTTCTTGCGCAGCTACACCACCAACAGCTTATGCACATACATTGCTCTTTTTGTCCTTCGAGTAATTCAAATGTATCGTGTTTTTTTGCAAATAATTCATTTTCTAAATCTGATTTATCGTCTTTATCTTGATTTTGATGATCGTGTTTATGTGGATTTATAATATTGTTTAATGCATCGGTAATTTGTGTTTTTGTATGTTCATAATTGCCATCCAAAAAGCAAGATGTTACTTGTAATGATATTATAAATCCACATATTAAAATAATTATTTTTTTCATTTTATCCCCTCCAAATTCTTTATTTTATCATGAAAAAGATATATTTTTGAGAATATTTTATTTATTTTTTTAATTTTTATTGTGTAATTTGTAATTGATATTGGTTTATTGTAATTTATTTATTTTTCTTTTATTTTTTTTTGTCTCTAAGTGCATGCAGATTGCGTACAAAATTCTTATAAATTATATATGCATTTGCAAGTAAAATAGCTTGTTTAATATTGAATAGTTTTGTGTTAACATGTATCTATTAATTTTTATGTTGATTCTTATTTTAATTTTGATAGGCTCAAAATTGAAGTTTATGAAGAATTAAGGTGTTTTAATGTTTTATGGTTATTTTTAAGGTAAGGTAATTTACTATGAGTGTTGTTCTTAAAGCGTCTGTAAGTCATTTATAGTTTACTGATATATTTGTATTTGCTTTTGTGACTTAATACTCAGACGATAATTTGTTAGGTTTTTAAAAAAATTTTATTAGGTAGGGCAGTTTTATGCGCGATTATGTGGATAGGGCAGAAGAGATATTGGATCGAGAATATAAGGTTCTAGATAAAGGTTTCTTGAGGCTTGTTGATTATATGGGCAGTGATAACCGGATAGTTAATTCTGCTAGAGTTTCTTATAGGGATTCTAAGGCAAAGCGAGACAATGCTGGTCTTATTGACTATTTGATTAGAAATGAACATACAAGTCCGCTTGAGCAAGTGGTTTTTACTTTTCATGTTAAGGCTCCAATATTTGTTGCAAGGCAGTGGATGAGACATCGGACTTCAAGAATTAATGAAGTTTCAGGACGTTATAGTATTATGCGTGAAGAATTTTATGTGCCATTAAGGGAAGATATTAAGAGGCAGAGTGTAGTAAATAAACAGGGTAGATCAGAAGAGGATATTGAATGTGATATTGCTTTATCTGTTTTAGATGGTCTTAATGAGAATTATAAAAATGCTTATCAAATTTATGATGATATGATTAAAAAAGATGTCTCCAGGGAGCTTGCAAGAATAACTTTGCCTTTAAGTTTATATACCGAATGGTATTGGCAAATTGATCTTAATAATTTGTTTCGTTTTATTAAACTCAGAGCATCGGGACATGCACAAAAAGAGATAAGAGAATATGCTGATGTTTTGCTTAAGATTGTTGACTTGGTTGTACCATTGGCAACCAGTAGTTTTAAAAAGCATATTTTGGGAGGAGTGATGCTCTCGAGTGAAGAGGTATGTGAAATTCGAAAGGCATTGGATTTAACAAAAATTAATTTACCACAAAAAAGTTTAGATAGGTTAAAAGAAAAACTTAATTTGTAGTAATTTATTTGTTTTTTTATAAATTGTTGTTTTTAATATTTTTAGAGAGGTGAGTGTATTTTAGTAGTTTATGCTTCAAAAACTGGAAATGTAAGGCGTTTTATTGAAAAGACGGGATTTGAAAATATTGTTCGTATTGTGACTGGTGATGAAATTGTGAGTGAGCCTTATGTTCTTCTGACTTATACTATTTCATTTGGAAAAATTCCATCTGAGGTTGATAAATTTTTAAAGCATAATTTTAAATTTATGATTGGCGTTGCTGGTAGTGGAAATAGAAATTGGGGTGATTCATTTTGTAATGCTGTAAATTTAATAAGAGATGAGTATGGTGTTCCTGAGATACTAAAGTTTGAATTGTCTGGAACATCACACGATGTTAATAATTTTATAAAAAGGATTAATGATGAGACACTTAGAGTTAAATAATGAGATTATGGTTTTAAAGGACGGGTTTTATAGATTGGAGCGAGATCTTGAAGCTTTGGGTGTTTTTTTAGAAGAGATTGGGAGTAAGTCTTTAAAATTTAAAAATCCAAATGAAAGAATGCATTATTTGATTGATAACAGATTATATGAAGATTTTTATCAAAAGTATTCTGAAGATCAGATACTTGAAATACATAATGCTGTTTATGCTGAAGACTTTAAGTTTCAATCTTATATGAGTGCGTCAAAGTTTTATAAAGATTATGCACTAAAAGTAAATGACACTTATCTTGAATCTTATGAAGATCGAATTATTGCAGTTAGTCTGTTTCTTGCTGATGGTTGTTTTGATTTTGCATTAAAACTTGCTCTAGATATGATAAGGCAGCGATACCAGCCTGCAACTCCCACTTTTTTAAATGCTGGTAAGTGTGTTAGAGGTGAGCTTGTGTCTTGCTTCTTATTGGAGGTTGCAGATTCGCTTAATAGTATTACTTTTAATATTTCATCTTCAATGCAGCTTTCAAAAATTGGTGGGGGTGTTGCTTTAAATCTTTCAAATCTTAGGGCTAGGGGAGAGGAGATACGGGGCATTGCTAATGTTGCAAAAGGTGTTATTCCAGTTATGAAGCTTTTAGAAGATGGATTTAATTATGCAGATCAGATGGGTCAAAGAAAGGGTGCTGGTGCTGTATATTTAAATATTTTTCATTATGATATTGAAGATTTCTTGGATACAAAAAAGATTAATGCTGATGAAAAGAGTCGTGTGCAGACATTATCATTGGGAGTCATAATTCCAGATAAGTTCTTTGAACTTGCAAAGCAGGGTAGGGCGTATTATGCATTTGCTCCACATTCAATTTATAAAGAAACTGGTCTTGTGATGAATGAGATTGATTTTGATTTGGAATACGATTTGCTTGCAAATAATCCTCGTATTATGAAAAAAGAGCTCTCAGCTAGGGATATCCTTGTTCGTATTGCAAGGCTGCAGTTTGAATCGGGTTATCCTTATATCATGTATCAAACTGCTTGTAATTTAAACAATCCACTAAAGGGAATTGGACGTATTAAGATGTCTAATCTTTGTACAGAAATCTTTCAAATTCAGACATCTTCTGTTATTGGTGATTATGGTGATGGAGATGTTGTTGGATATGATGTTAGTTGCATCTTGGGTTCACTTAATATTGTCAATGTGATTAACAGTGATTTTGAATCTACTGTTGATTTGGCCATGAGGGCACTTACGTCTGTTGTTGATAAGACTAGCATTAAAAATGCTCCAAGCATACGCAAAGCAAATGATGATTATCGTGCTGTTGGTCTTGGTGTTATGAATTTGCATGGATTTTTGATTAAAAATAAAATTCCTTATGAGAGCGATGAGGCTTTGGATTTTGTTCGTACGTTTTTTATGTTGTTAAATTTTTATTCTCTAAAGAGCAGTATGAATATTGCAAAAGAAAGAAATTCGCCTTTTAAGGATTTTAAGCTTAGCGAATATTATAATGGCAATTATTTTGATATGTATCTTAATGAAGATTTTTCTCCAAAAAGTGAAATTGTAAAAGAAATATTTGGTTCACTTAAAATTCCTTCTAAGAGTGATTGGGAAAATCTTAAGAGAGATGTTCAACAATATGGACTTTACCATGCCTATAGATTGGCTGTTGCTCCAACTCAGAGTATATCTTATATTCAAAATGCAACAACATCGCTTATGCCCATTGTTGAGCTTGTTGAGGCTAGGGTTTATGGAAATTCTACAACTTATTATCCAATGCCATATCTTAGCAGAGAGAATGCTATTTGCTTTAAGTCTGCATATTATATGGACATGAGGAAATTGATTGATCTGATAAGCGAGGCTCAAAGGCATGTTGACCAGGGGATTAGTACTCTGCTTTATGTTACAAATGAAACTAGTACTAGAGAGCTTGTAAAGCTTTATATTTATGCAAAAAATAAGGGACTTAAAAGTTTGTATTATACGCGTAATAAAAATCTTTCAGTAAATGAGTGTATTCTCTGTTCAGTATAGTTTATTAGTATATTTATTTAGAGTCTTTGTTAATATTTATTAATTTTGAGATTTGTTTTTGTGAGGAGAGTTATTGATGAAAAGTAGAGAAGCTATAAATTGGAATAGGCTTAATAATGGCTATACCAAAATGTTTTGGGATCAAAATGTGAGGCAATTTTGGGTTGATGAAGAGATTCCAATCTCTGATGATAAATTGGTTTGGAATACATTGTCTATTGATGAGAGAGATGTTTATGAAAAGGTTTTAGGTGGGCTTACTCTCTTAGATACAGAACAAGGTTCTGTTGGTATGCCACGTATAGCTTTAGCTATAGATAATCTGGATTATAAACCAATTCTTGGGTTTATGGGGGCTATGGAGCATATGCATGCTAAGAGTTATAGTAGTATATTTTCAAGTTTGTCTAATATCGATCGTATAGATTATATATTTGATTGGGTTAAAACTTATAAAAATTATCAAGAAAAATTAAAATTGATTTTGGATAGGTATAATAACATTCATGATAGAATGAGTTTATATCATGCACTTTGCACTTCCGTATTTCTTGAGACTTTTTTATTTTATTCTGGTTTTTTTTATCCTCTCTATCTTGCAGGGCAAGGTAAAATGATTAATAGTGGTGAGATTATTAATTTAATATTACGTGATGAATCGGTTCATGGGGTGTTTGTGGGTCTTTTGGCTCAAGAAGAGTTTGACAAGATGACAACTAAAGAACAGGAATATGCCTACAAAGAGGTTGTGCGTATTTTAGAAAGGCTTTATGCTCTTGAGAGAGAATATACCAAAGAGCTATATTCTTGTATTGGCCTTGAATCGGCTGTTGATGTTTTTGTTAGGTATAATGCTGATAAGGCATTGATGAATTTGGGGTTTGATCCTAAATTCAATATTAAAGACACTGATGTCAATCCTTTGGTTTTAAATGGTCTTAGAACTGATACAAAGACTCATGATTTTTTCTCAACTAAAGGTAATGGTTATATCAAACCTATGCGTGTTGAGCCTTTATGCGATGATGATTTTATGTGAGCGTTTGTTTGATTTATGTGTGATGTTTAGGGGGTTTTTATGATTACTTTTATTATTTTGTCCATCTTTTTTTTAGCTTTTTTGTCATTTTTTTTGTCATTTTTTTTGTCATTTTTTTTGGTCTTTTCTTTTGCTTTTATATTTAAGATGTTTTTGTTTTTTATTAAGTTTGTTTTACTTTTTTTGCTCTTTTTCATTTTTTTTAAAGTTTTTTTGTTTTTTTTTGTTTTGTTTAATTTTATTAATACCTTTAAAAGATCACAATTTTGTTAATTTTTTTAATAATTTTTTTAAATTAAATGACCTGATAACATAATTTTATTATATAATAATATATATATATATTGAATAATATTCTAATTAGTTTTAAGAAGTTTAATTTTTTTGATTTTGGGGAAGGGGGATTTTTTTGAGGAGAGTATTTTTAATTTTGGGCATATGTTTGCTTTCTCTTATCTTTTTCTTTTTTGCGTGCGATCCAATAATTTTTGACGACGAGAGTGAGTTGCGAAATGAGGCTTATGAACGTTTAAAAAGCACGGTACTCAAACATAGAGATAGATTTGTTAATTCGGCTAATAATTTTAAGAAGGGAATTCGTGAAATTGATATTCCTTTTGGTGAAATTGTGTCAATTTTTTCTTTTCCAGATTTTATAACTAGTGTGTGTTCTGCTTTTGGATGTGATGTTACATCTTTGACTAGATTGATTAGAATTATTGCAAGATTAGATATCACTTCTGATTTAAAAGATGGAGATACGAAGATTGTTCATGATTTATTATATTTTCTAAAAGAAGTTGCAGGATCAATTGACGAAATCATTAATGTTCAGTTGAAAGATGAAGATTTGGAAAAAATTGGTTCTAACAGCGATGTAAGTGCTATTTCTGCAATCACTGATGCTTTTGAAGATGCAATGAATAAAGAACAAGCGCTTGTATCAAGGATGAAAGAGATGATATTGGAAATAGATCCAAATGGTAAAAAACAGGCTATTTTGCAACAGCTAGAAGATATTATGAATGATGAATACATTAATGCAAGTATGCATTTTATGAGAGATATGGCTAAAACAATTTCAAAAGTAGTTAAATGATTATTTTAATTTATATTAAATAGTTTGTTCTTATTTGATGTTTTATTAAGTTCTTTTGAGCACATTAGAATGTGATTTAAAGTACTCTGTCCTTTACTTTTTTGTTCTCCTTTAGTTTATATATGCCTAGAAGTATACTAGAATTTGTATCTTTTAGGTATTTTTTAAGGCAATTTTCCAAAAATTCAAGTTTTTTAAATTTTTTTAGGTTTTTATTTAAGAAGTATTGCAAAAATATATTTTGTATTGTATAAATATATTATCAAATGATAATGATTCTTATTTAGGATTTAGATATCTTGATAAATTTTAAAAAGGTGGGAATATTATGAATAAATGCAAATTTATGTTTTATGTTTTGTTGTTTGTTGCTGTATTTTGCAATTTAAATGCTAAGGTTTTTGCTTCAGAAGAGCTACAATCTTCTTTGGAAACACCATCATTACCTGAAACTAAGGACTCGAGAAGTTCGACTTCCTTGTTAGATGATGTTACAGTTGAATCTCAAAGTGCAGATCAAAATGTAAACCAAAATGTAAACCAAAATGAGAACCAAGATGTAAACCAAAAGGGAAATCATGATGCAAGCGTTTTAAAAGTTTTGGTACACGAATATAAAAATAAGGTGAAAGCAGCAAAAGATAAATTTGATCAATCTGGCTATAAATTTGATTTCAGTAAGAGGGTATTTGAAAAAGTAGATGGAGAAATTAAGCTTAATGAAGATTATGTTTATGCTGGATTGGGTTATGATATAGAGCTTATAAAGCATGTGGATGCACTTATAAGTAAGCTTGATTTAGAATCTATTTCCAAAGAGCATTTAAAATCTTTGTATTTGTTATTTAGTGATTTTCATTTCCATGGATATGATGATTTTTTAGATGAGCGACTTGGTGATGAAAATTTAGATAGGGTTGCAAAAAAATACGATGTTGTGGAAATTGCTGCTTATATAAAGGGATACTTAGATGCAGTTAATGAGTCTATCTCTGATATTAAAAAACGTATGTTAGAGGTAAATGTGAATCGCAGTAGTGAAGATATTTTGAATGAAATACATAATATTAGTCTTGAAGGTTTTCATGGTGAGGCGTTTAACAGTAGTTTTGAAAATATTGTAAAAACTCTTGTATATTTGTATGGGTTTTAAAGATCAGATTTGATTGGTTTTTTTTAAACAGTCTATTAATATTAGAGATGTGATAAAAATTTATAATTAAAGGACCTAATGGTCCTTTTTCTTTTTTTTCTATTAGTCTATTTGTCTTATAAAAAGGGGGATACTAATGTTTGTATCTTTTAGGTATTTTTAAGGCAATTTTTCAAAAAATGCAAATTTAAATGTAAGTTCAATTTTTTTTAGATTTTTGTTTAGAAAGTATTGCAAAAATATGTTTTATATTGTATAAATTATATTATTAAAAGATAATGATTCTTATTTAGGATTCAAAATGTCTTGATAAATTTTAAAAAGGTGGGAATATATGAAAAAGTATAAAGTTATATTTTATGTATTATTATTTGTTATTGTATCTTGTAATTTGGGTTCTGGAATTACTCCAGGAGAATCACAGACTCCTTTGGGAGATTCTTTGCCTAAAGATGAAAAGTTAAAAGAAAAATTTAACTTTGCGGATTTTGAATTGAAAGATGTAAATAGTGTGAAAGTTTTGTTACAAGCATATAAGAATAGAATTAAAGATGCAAAAGATAACTTTGACAAATCTGAACATAAGTTTGACTTTTATAATAAAGTGGTTAAAAGTTCGGTTGTATATTTTAATAATCAAGATGTTATGGCTGATCTTGATGAAGATTGTGTTTATGCTGGATTGGGTTATGATGTTGAGGTTGCAAAACATTTAAATTTACTTGTAAATAAGTTTAATGAAAAACCTTCAATTGAGTTTGCTGTGTTGTTAACCGGTTTAAATAGAGTTGGGAAAGAGTTTCATGATCTTTTATGTAAGGAATTTAGTGATGAAAATTTAGATAAGCTTATAGCAATGTATGATTTCAAAAAAATTGCTTCTTCTATAAAGGAATTTTTAATTTTAAGAGATGAAATAATATCTGTTATGAATAAACGTTTATTGGCAATAGATGTAAATAGCAGTAATGAAGATATTGAAAAGAAATTAAGGGATATCAATGTTAATGGTGTTGTTGATAAGGACTTTATGAAGCGTTTTGTAGATAATAATAAATATATTATTGATGGGTTAAATGCCGTTAATGGTAGACAAGCTGTTCAAGATGAAGAGCAGGAAGACGACGACAATTAATTGATAAATTAAAGGGCCTTATGGTCCTTTTTTTGTTATTTATAATTAGTAGGTGTATGTGAAATATAATTTTGTATTTGCATAATTTGTACAGTTGATTTTATAGATAATATATCAAGTCAAATTGTGTCATTGGCCAATCAATTTATTTGAATTAGATTTGGTTATGAGTATATGATTGTATTTGCTTTTAATTTTAAATAAATTATTATTTTATAATACCTTAAGCAATGTTTAGCCTTTAAAGATGCCTATTTGGCGTTTTTAAATTTTATTTATGTATATTTAGTTAATTTTTTAAATTAATTTACTTATATTAATATAATAGTATTGATTAATATGATAGTTGTGTTATAATTCTTAATTGTTGAATTCCAATAAGTCTTGGAATTTCAAAGTTTGGTTGATGAGATATAAATTTTTTAACTTTTTTAAATGAAGGAGATAAAGCGTGAGAAAAATGAGATTTATCATTGTGAGTTCTTTGAGTGTGCTGGTGGTTTTGGCTTGTAATCATTCAAAACAAGATGATCTTACTAAAAGTCAAGGATATAGTTCTGGGAGTGTTTCTTCAGTTGATCTGTCTCGAACTACTCGTAGTGCAGATTTTAGGAGAGGTTCTTTTGGTATATCGGATATATTATTGATATTGGAAAATTATAAAATGGAAGAGAAAAATCAAAAACTAAATTTAGATAGGCAGATCAAAAATGTTAATGATTTGGTTTTTCCTTTTCATAAGATGCCTTTATTGAAGGATAGTATTGCTACGCGTCATAATGTTATTGCGGCTTTGCAACATAAAAGTACGTTTTTGTATAATTTGGAAAATATGTTAAAGATATTGGATTTAGATAATGTTGATTCTAATGAATCAATACTTGCAAATAAGTTTGTATTGCTTTTAGAGAGATTATCAGATATTACTATACAATTGATATATGGAGATTTTCATAAGGCTTGTTTAGATAGGCTTAAGCGTGCTACAGATCAAGAGTTGCTTTCTATTATTTATAAGCGTTTAAAGAATATTATGCGAATAAGAAAATTAGTTTTAGACTCGTTTGAATTTGTTATGAATGTAGTTGCAGAGAATATGGATAGTCTTAAAACTAAGTTTGTGAATAAAGAGTATGTTTTAAGTACATTGAGCAGACTTGTTGGAGATGAGAATGTACTTGTTAATGTTTTAGAAGGCATGCAAGATCGTGTTAACAGTCTTAGAGCTTTGTTGAAAGCTCTTTAGTTATGAGTTTGAATATTGCAATGGATGGAGATAAAGATCAAAATAAGTCTTTATTTCTTATTCGTCTTGTATATATAAGTATTTTTGTGGGAAAGGATATGAAAATTGTCTGATGTTTGCAGTTTTGCATGTGGAGTTGTTCTTGTGGTTTTAAGAAGGAGATAGCATAGAAAATATGAGTGCAATTATTATAAACATGTCTTAGTTTTTTTAATTATGAACGAATCTATATTCTCTTTTGTGTTTTGCAATGCAGCTTGCTTTAACTTATGTTATTGCGGCTGCATTTTTTATATATGTGTTGTTTATTTGGGTTTTAGTATGATATTTGTGAATATAAACTTATAATATACACTGCTTACAATGTGACAAGCATGTGTATTTGGTTTTAATAATTTATTTTTTAAGAGGAGAATGTATAAAAGATTGTAACATAATTTTATTATCTTTATTAGTGATTTAATTTATTAAATTAAATTTTTTTAAAATTAATTTGATTATTTGTATAGAAATATTATTTGTTAGTATACGATTTCTTAGTATAATGTGGTTGTTTATAAAGTAAATATTGAATATAATGATTAAATATAATTTTTTTAAAAGGAGGTATGTTTCAAAAGTTACGTCTTGATATATCTTTGTTATTTTACTTGTTATATTTGTAAGAGCTTTTAGTCATTCAGGTACAATTGATGCTTAAGGATAATCTTGATTTATTCAGGTTGTTTGCTGGTATTGATTTGAATTTTGCACGTTTTCAAGATGCTGTTACTGTTGATTGAAGTTTTTTTATTTTAAATAGTTGATGTTCATAATTTGTGCTTAAGGTTAGAGGGTTTAAAGGCAAAAGATTTTTGATAAGCTTGTTTTTATTTGGGAAAATAGTTATGGGTTTGAGTGATTGGTTTTCCTTTAAGTGAAATAAAATGCCTTAATTGGTGGATAGCTTAACTGCCTGTCAAATATTATTAAATCTTGAAATATAGAGCCTATTAATCAACTTATTTTAATTTGTGACCTTTTTTAAGGTAAGGGTATTTTGTCTTCTGTAATAATATTGATTCTTTAAAATTGATATTTTATCAGTTGGAGTAAATGTTTTTAGTGGATTATATGACAATATGTGATGATAAATATCGATTTTAGCACAGCTTGCAAAATAAAGCTTGTGTGATTTTTATAGTTAATTTTAATAGGAGAATGTATGAAAAATTTTAACATTGTATTAGTGTGCGTATTATGTTTATTGTTGATCTTATTCATAATGTTTGGTTGGAATTCAGAAATCAAATACCACTCAGAACTTCAAAGAGATTTGGAGAGTTCAGAAGTACGAACAGTTCCAAAAAAAGTGAAAAATTTATCTCAAAAAAATGAAGTTTTACAAGAGGAGAATTCAATTTTGCAAAATGAAATTGATGAGATTTTGCATAATGACAATTCATTGTCCGAAGTGTCGCATTTGAACAAAACTAGGGAAGAAGCTTATGATGAGCTTGCAAATAAAGTGAAAAAACTTAAGAATAAATTTTTAGATGAAAGTTTACTGTTTGCTGAGGGTAAGCATAAGTTTAGTATGCCTTTTTTTGAACGATTTGCTAAATTTGATGGTGATGATAAAAAGGATATGGTTTATGCATCTTTGGGTTATGATGTTGGTGTTATTGAAAAATTAGAGAGGCTGGTTAGTAAGGTAGATTCAAATGTTCCATCTTATTTAAGTAGACTAGATAAAGGACTTGCTTCTGCTTTATTGGATGTTTTGTATAATGTTACTTATTATGTTAGGGAAGTTGTGCTCAATAATCATTTGAATTTTTTTAATTTAGAAAAAATCAAGAAGAATTATTTAATAACATCGAATGATATTGGGTCTATTAATGTTTTTCTTGATGAGTTGATGTACATGAGACGAAACTTGACATCTCAATTGCATAAGTACATCGTATTGGCAGAATCAAAAACAGATAAATCTGAGATGCAAGCTGCACTTAGAAAAATCGTTGAGCAGAATGGAGAAATTAAAAAATCGATAGTTAAGATGATGTTTGTAGCAAAATCAATTGAAAATTTGGTTAATGTTCAAGAATAGTGCTATTATTTTTAATAATTACGGTACTTGTAAAAAAATATAGGGTATTTTGGTTTAAAAAAAGCAGTAGTTTGCATGGAAATTTTGGTTTTATGATTTGATTTGTGCTTGAGGTAACTATATTAGTTATGGTAGTATCATGTCATGTAAAATTTATGTAAGCACTGCTTACTAGTATTACAACAAAGGAGAATATGTGAAGAAAATTGTCATGGTATTTTTTTATTTGAGTATTTTAGTTTTATTTTCAGTGACATTCGTATCTTGTGCATCAGAATGTAGTAGATTTTCAGATTCAAAAATCGAAAAAGTTTATAATACATTGATGTATAAGGTTGAAAGTTATAGGGCAGAATTTAAGAGACAATTTGACAATGTTGTTAATTTTAGAGTTTCCTTTTTGCCACAAAACCAAACTTGTGGAAATGATATATTAAAATTTAGCGAGGATGCTGCCAGACGTAGTATTATGTCTACTTTGGGAAGTAATAGTGAACTTGCTGGAAAAGTTGTAGAAATATTGTCCACATTAAATTTACGCATGGATAAGGGTGATGCTAAGGATATTGAGCTTGCTGTTAGGTTTTTGGATCAATTGCAATCTGTTACAAGATATGGATTTGTATTATTAGGTAAGCATTTAAACAAAAAGAACTTGAGAAAAGTTAGGGATCAGTTGAGATTTGAAACAGGATTAGTAAACTTGCTTGATGATATTGTGTTTCATTTAGATCAATTTATAAAGGCAAGAGTAGCATTGCTGTCAGAGATTGCAAGTTTTATTAATAATGCAGTTGCAAAAAGAGGTAATAAGTTGGAGATGATAAATTATTTAAAGAGTCAAATTGGGTCTAATACTGATATATTGTCAAGTAAAATTTTGGTTGGCATTGTAGATAATGTTTTGCAAATTGAGAAGAAATTGGATGATATATTTAAATTATAATTAAATAGTATTATTATTTAATTGTGTTTAATTTAAAGAGTTTTCAACTTACAAGAAAAAAACTTTTCTATAAGTACATTTGATTTTATTTTGTTATTTGATGTTGCAATTCAATTTGAGATTTTAAAAGAAAACTTTCAATTAATGACATTATCTTATTGTATTGTTTTTATAATATAATTGGTAGTATAATGTATGCGTTCTAATAATATATTGCTTGCACAAAGGAGTGGAGAGATGGATTTAAGAGATCAAAATTTTAATGAACTTCGACAAATTTTAATTGGGTTTAGAGAAGAACTTGAAAGTGAACGTTATGCATTTATTTCTAAACAGTATCAATTGGATATTAGTTTTGAAGGAGTATTAGATGATATTGTTTATTATCAGTCAGACAGAGACAAGATTTATACGATGTTGGGATATGATGTTGAAATTATTGGCAGATTAGGTTTGATTTTTAGTAAATTGCATTTTAAACATGTTTATGATAGAGATACAAAACTTATTATGAATTTGTTAAATGGTTTGATGCGCGTTTCGCACTCAATTCAGGCTCTCTTTAAAGATATTTTCAATCAAACAAAATTGAATTTGCTTAAGTTAAGAGATGCAGAAGATATTAAAAAAATTATTCTTTGCTTGGATCAATTTATAGAAATAATAAAAGACTTGATGTTTCAAGTTAAGGCTATTATAGTCTCTGCTGCATCAAAGATTAATGAAGAAAGTATATTAAAAGAGTTGACCAGAGTGATCTCTGGGTCAGATTCAAAGTTTAATAGTGGTGTTCGTGGTATTCATTATCTTTTGTTTGATATTACAGAGTTGGTTGATCTTTTATAGAAAATAAAAACTTTTTAAGAATATTGTATTTTTTATTTTGTAAATGTAAGTAAAAGATATACTTGTGCTTAATCTTTTGAAGATTAAATCAAAAAGTATTAATTAATTAATATTTTTTGATTTAGTTAATTAATTGGCATTTGTATATTATATAATGTATATGGTGTGTATTATATTGACAAATAGTTTTTACAATAGGAGCAATATATGGATGATATGGATGGAATGACATCGCCTTTTAGTACTTTAAATAAAGTGTTGATGCAATTTAAACAAGAACTTGAAAAAGAACGAGTTGCATTTTTTTCCAAAGAAGAGCGATTGAATATTAATTTTAAAGGGGTCTTGACTGAAATTTATTATCCTTCAGATTTAGATGATGTTTATGAGGCATTGGGATATGATCTTGACATTATTCGTAGTTTGGGAAGGGTGTTTGATATATTGAATTTTAAACATATGGGCGACAGAGATACAAGGATTGTCACTAATTTGCTAAATGGTTTAATGCACATTTCGCATGCAATTCAAACTCTTTTTGAAGATGTTTTAAGTAAATCGAAATTAGAAATCCTTCAATATAAAGATGATGGTGATATTGAAAAAATTATCCAGTATTTGGTACGACTTATAGATGCTATTAAAGATTTGGTTTTAAAGCTTAAAGATGTTATAGTGGTTGCTGCATCGAAAACCAATGAAGATGATATGTTAAAAGAATTAAGTAGAGTTGTGGCCAGTTCATATTCAAAACTTAATAAGGTAATGCGTAATATTCATTATCTTTTATTTGATATCGTGGAAATAGTTGATCTTTTGTAATTGTGTGTATTTTGTGAATTTATATTTTGCAATTTGAAATTCTATAATCAATTTATTTTCAAGTTTTTGAAAATAAATGTGTTGAATTTGTTTCTAAAGGTTTGTAATTAAATATTCGTCTAAAGTTAGTCTTTTGTAATGTTTATTAATTTAAGTTGGCAAAAAATTTATCTAAAAATACAAAAATCTTAGGTCTTTATATTTCATATATAGTTTGATTTGCAAAGTTTTTAAATTTAAATTTACATTAATTTGTCACTATATTTATGTTACAATTGCAATTTATTATGGATTATTTATGAATAATGGGATTATAAATTTATGGTAGTATATGTAATTTTGGTGTCATTTGTTATAATACTGGTAATAAAAAGGTAGAAAATTTATGATAAAGTTTGGGGTTTTTTTATGTATGGTAGGTTTCATTTTAGGATGTGGTTCTAGTGTTGTTTCAAAAGTTGAAAGAAAATTTAATGATGATAATTCTGAATTAAAATCTGAATTGGTGCCATTTGTTAGATCTTCAGTAGATCAAGCTTATTTTGATCTAGTATCACTATTCCTTTTTTTTAACAAATTACTTAATTTTGAATATTCGGTTTTTGTCTCAAATTCTAATCCTATGTTTGTTATTGATGAGGATAGTGGGGATATTGTTAAGGAATTATCATGTTATGCTAGAAATCCAACTTGCAATGGATTTAATAGCAGTCGTAATATTTATATGGCTTTTAAATATGATATTAGTTGTATTGAGGCATTAAGAGATATATTTGCTGCGTTAAATGTAAGATTGAGTTTGAAACACGTGTTTCTCTCTGAAGATGAAAGGAAAGAAAATAATAGGCGTATAAGGATTGTATCTCTTTTACTATTTAATTTAGAGCAATTTGCATATCAGATTAATCTTGTTAAAGATACTTTTAGTGGTGATGTATTAGAAAAAATTAAAATGAGCAGTAAAGTTACAGTGGAAAATCTTGCTGAGATTACTAATCTATTATTATTGTTTATGCAAGGAAGAGATGAATTGATCGTTGATTTGCAAAATATTATAAAGAGAGCAGCAAATGCAAAGCATCATGAGAAGCTAATGGGTTCTGAACTTAAAAAAATTATTCATGATGGAGAGATTAAGAATAAAATTATTGATAATTATGAGCTTGCAAAAACTATTCAAGAATTAGTTATGCAAATTGTTAAATGATTTGCCTTGAGTATGTGTGTAAATGCAAGAAAATACGGGTATTTATGCAAATGTGAAATTGTGTCATTGTGTTTCTTAATATTATTGTTTAAATTTATGCATATATATATTTGTATATTTATATACGAAAAAGGGAATATTTATGAGAAGAATTAGTGTTATATTATGTATATTGGTAATATTTTCTTGTGGTGAAAATGTTGATGATTTAAATAGCAAAAGAAGAGGTTTGGGTGATTCGGGAAATGCTGATGTATGTGATGGTTTGGTATTTATAAGGTTAGAAACTATTGTAAAAAATATTGTTCCTCGGTATGTGACTTTTTATATAATTAACAGATTAGTAAATGTACAAAGAGCTAAACTTCATGGTAGGACATTTAAATTAAAAGATGGTGAACCTAAACCTGAATTTAAATTTTCCCTATCAAAGATATTTCCAACCTATCCTAATTCAGATTTTATTTTTGAAAGTTTAAATTATGATAAATCGGCTATTTACAGTTTGGAGTATATATTGCATACGTTAATATTGCGGGATGATAGTATTATTTTGGGAGATGCATCTAGTTTGTCTAAGTTTATAGATTTTTTGGCCTTTTATGCAAAAATTTTGAAAGTGCTTTTTTATGATCTCTTGAATGATGAAACCTTAGAGCGAATAAAAGCTACTAAAACGGATATAGAACTTACCCTAATTCATCATTATTTACAGGATATTTTAGAGAGAAAGGAAAAATTGGATAATTCTCTTAGAGAAGTACTGGTTAATATGGTTATTAGTGGGAAAGATAGAAAAACTATATTGAGCATTTTAGGTGAAATGATTTCGACTTCTTCTTCAAAGAAGCCTGAGGATGAATTTCTACAAGAGGAAGGAAGAGTTATATTTGCGAGCGAGTTTGTTGAGCTAAAAAATCTGGTATTTAGGGTTATAAAATGTTTGATTAGATGATGTGGTATAGGTTTAAAGATATTTCGTTTAATTAGTAAACTTATTAATGACATTTAGAATTTAAATAATAAGTAATCTTTAAGTATTTGACATTCAAAGGATTGTTGTTTACTTAGAGATTACTTAACGTATCAGCTATATTCACTTAAAATGCTTGAAAGTAATCAGATCAAATGTCTTAAGTTGATGCTTTGATTTTGTAATGACTTTTTGAGTAAATATGATTATATTATATAATAATAAGTATTATAATGTATTGATTATTAATCAATATTTGATTTAAAAATATATAATCTTAAGGAAGGAGAGTATATGAAAATGTTAGTTTTTATATTTTATTTATTATTTGTAATGAACATGAGTTCTTGTAAATATTGGGATATTAGAGATGATACCAAGGGAGGCGTTGGGCAAGGAGATGAGTCTGTTGATTCGTATTTAAAGGACTTGGGTATTACAGATCAGTCAAAGTTGAAAAATCTGGCACGTATAGGTTTGGATTCGTTGGATGAACTGTTTGTTCAAGCAGAGGGTAGAGATGATATTGATGGTATTAGAGAAGGAGTTGCACTTCCAGAAAATGGATTTGATTCTAATTTGGGTGCACAAGAACTGCAAAAAGGGGATGGTTTTAAAAGCAGTGGTACTGGTGCAGAAGTTAATGAACAAGGGACTGAGCAGGGTAATAGAGATGAAGATTTGGATAGTAGGAAACATTCTGTTTATGATGCTCTTGTGGAAAAGGTACGAATTTACAATGCAAGGCTCGCAAATGAACGTAATCAATTTAATGAAACTGAGTTATCTTCTAATATTCCTTTTGATAAAATTTCTTCAAGTTTTTATTCTGAGGATAAACAGGACGAAATTTATGCTGGATTGAGATATGATACTGATTTTGTTGAAAAGTTAAGCAAGATATTTGATAAGTTATTATTAAAAAATTCCTCCAGTGATGCTTTAGAGACATATAATAATGTGTTATTGGTTTTTAGATCATTGTCATCTTATCCCAAAGGTTCTCTTGATCTTTTAAATGAGGGAACCTTGGAAAAGATTAAGGAGCAAAATACTGATGTTGAGATTAAAAATATTATTGACACTTTGGATAGTCTTGTTAAGACAAAAGATGAGCTTGTAGATCACTTTAAGAATAGCATAGAATCATTGAGTGATCTTAATAATGAGGTAGAAATAATAGCTGAGTTGAGAGATAAGTTTTTGCGAGATGGCGGGAATAGATATGTTAAGAGAATTGGTGCTTTAAGCGAACTTAGTATGGTGATTGCAAGGTTAGTTAATCATTTAAATTAGTAAAATTAGTGGGCTTTTAAGCTCACTAATTTTTTGTTTTTTTATTTATTTTAATTAGTTTATTTGATTTTTAGGATTTTAAGTATTTGCTTAAATTTTTTTGTATAAAGTTATACTTTTGTCTTAAATTTTAATTAGACTATGGATAAATGAAATTATTGCTATATTATATTTATTATAAATATGTATTCATATTTTATAATATTGATTACTATATAATAGAAAGGGAGAAGTATATGAGATTTTGTAATTTGGTGAGAGACACTTTGATTTATAATTTGGGAGGTGTTTTAGAAAGTAGAATTATTAGAAAAACGTGTGATTTTAAACATAATGTTATTAGGAAAGTATTTGATTTAAAGCATAATGTAAATAGTGGTGGTATGCGCGTGAAACAATCTTTTAATATCAGTGATGAAGATCAGATTTTCTATACTTTAAAGGCAAGAGTGATTGCTTATAGGGAAGAAATTAATGGTTTACATTCTCAATTTGATTTGGGTAGGTTTTTTTTAAGTATTCCCTTTAAAAAAATTTCGCCAGATTTTTCCGATTCATATAAACAGGAGAAGATTTATTCTAGTTTGGGGTATGATGTTGAGATTATTAAACAATTAGGTTATATATTAAATAGGCTTGATTTTCATAGTCCTCATTTTATTAATATTGATGCAGATTTTGCTCATAAATTATTGGTTTTATTAAATAATATTACGGATTATGCTAGGACACTTGTAAATTATTATTTAAGTGATGATAATTTGATGCGTATCAGATTTCGCAAAGATAAATTGAGAATTACTGAGATTTATAATCGTTTGGAAGAATTTATTGCAATAAGAGAAAATTGTATATCCAAAATTAAATTACAAATAACATATTTGTCATCAAAAATTGCTAGAGAGTCCATATTATCAGGAATAAAGGAAATGATTGATTGTGAAGGTGAGGTTGGACAGGCAGTAAATTCTATGAGCACAGTTGCAGTTACAATTTGGAGTCTTAGTTAGAAGAATTTACTTAAATTCGTGTTTAATATTTAGTTTTGGTATTTGAAAAATTTATTGTATAGCAATTTAGTTGAGTGGTTGTGTAGCAGTTGAGTTACAAGTTTAAATGATTTTGTCCAAACTATATATCTTGGAGTCAACTTAAATTCAAGCTTTCTATTTTTTAAAAAATTTTAAAAAATAGAGAATAAGATATCAGTAAAATTTATTATTTTTATATAAGTCATTTAGTTAATATTATTATATTGCATTATATTAAGTATAGGTATTGATTGGTGTAAATTTTTAGGACAAAGGAGAAGTTTATGCGAGATTTGGGTATTATTTTATACGCCTTTAGTGTGATGTCTTGTAAACAGCTTAAATCATCAGAGATTGCTACTATTTTAGATATGCATCGATCAGAAGGTAATTTAAAGAATTATTCAGTAGAGCAAACAGACTTAAATGATCAAAAGTCTTCAGTTTTGGGTAAAGAAAATATCAACTCAAAAGAGATTGCTGCAAAAGATAAAGATGTACTTGAAATTTCAGAAAAATCTTTGGTTTTGGATAATAGCATTTTAGATAAAAGAGTTGAGAGATTTGTTAGGGATAATAGATCTCTAGAAAGTAAGAAGAATGAGGATGTAGGAGGTAAAAGTAGATTTAAGTCAAATCTAAAAAGTCTAAAGATTGATGGGAAAGCAAAGTTGTTGATTCCCAAAAAGACAGCCCAAGAAATTTATGCTGCATTTGAGTCTAGAGTACTTAAATATAAGTCAAAACTTATACATGAACGCAGGAGGTTTAATCCAAGATATTATTCAGTAAGTATTCCTTTTAAAAAGGTATCGCCAATTTTTAATTCTGCAGAGCAACAGTCAGATATTTATGCTGCTTTGGGAAGTGATGTTGAAGTTATTTTAGGATTGGAAAAAATATTAAATAGTCTGGATCTAAGAGAGCCTGCTCTTTATTCTTATGGCGATACAAGAGTTGCAGTCCATTTGTTTAATTTATTGTTAAATGTTTCAAATTATACGAGAAAACTTGTCAATACTTATTTAAGTAATGCAAATCTAGAACGAATTAAAAGTAGTAAAAGTGTGGAAGATATTATTGCACTTAATGATCTTTTGGAAAAATTTATGATAGAGAGAGACAATGCAGTAAAGACGATTCAAGAGCAAATACTCTCATTGGCATCAAAAGATAAAAGTGAAGTATTAAGTGGATTAAAGCAAGCTATTGGCCTTGAAAATGATTCTGGTAGGGAGATTCAGCATGTATCTTATTCTATAATAGGTATGGTAACCCGTATAGCATATTTGGTGAAGTGATATAAATTGTCCATTTGGATAGTCTGTTTTAAATAATAACAGGCACTTTTAATTTAAAGTCAATTTAATAATTAATCAGTTATTTTTGTTTCAAATAGACTATTTTTTAAAACTTTAATTAATGATTTTTGTTATAAAATGTTTTTATATTGATGTTTTTAGTGTATACTGTTGTTTATACTAGTTTATATTTGCAACTTTTTTAAAAAATCTAAATTATTAATTGTTTATATGATGTTTTATATATAATTGATATTAATTAGTTATATTCTATTGTGTTGTCCGGAATAATGGAATTTTAAAAGGAGAATATGATGAGGCAAATAAGTATTTTTTTATTTATATTTTGTTTGGTTTATGTATTGTGTATATTAAATATCCTATCTTGTAAGTAAGATGTTGCTTGCTACTTGCAAATAGACATATTAAAATTGGGTAATTTAATTGGAACTCAGCTAAAAGTGTAGGAAGTTTGAATTTAAGAGAATTTCATTCTCATCAATTGCATCTACAATAGAATAAGATATTGATAATTGTATTTAAGAAGCAGTTGACAACGATTCCTTTACTTTATGATTGCCAATAATTACCTAAATATCAATATAAATATTCATGTTTAAATTAGTCGTAAGTCTATTAAGCTTTTGACTAAAGATCATAAATTATTAATAATCAAAAATAAAAATATCATTTACACTATGAGTTTCAAAGCAGTTCAATTGATAGTATAGAGAGAATGTACTATTTTTGATTCATTTAATTAATTAATTAAGTTAATTTTATATGTATAAAAAACTATTCAAAATGATCATTTATTATAATATTTTAATTATTTTTGTGATGTATGCTATAATCATTATTAACAAATACTGTTTATTAATTTATATTTATTATATATAAGTAATATATTGGTCAATTAAATTAATATGTGTGTATTCTGGTGATTTATTTGTGTTATGAGAAAATAAGGAGTTTTAAATTGAAATTTGTGTGTATGGTAATGAATGTTTTATTTGGTATTTTTTTATTTATAAGTTGTGCTAAACAAGGACCATTAGGTCCAATGGGACTTCCTGGAAATGATGGGGCTGCTGGTGCGCCGGGGAATTTGGGTCGTGGTGATCTTGCGTTATTGAATATGAATTTTCTCAATCTTAAGAGGTCTTATAATGCTAATAGTAAAGGATTTGATGCTACTAAAACTGATCTTGATGTCAAATTTTTGTTTAGTCATGATGTATTTGCTAGTGATACTGTTTTAAAAAAAGAGAATTTTTTTGCTAGCTTAAAATATGATGTTGCATATCTTAAAATAATAGAAAATGCCGTAAAGATGATGAAAAATCATATTTCTCATGCTTTTGATAGTGATGTTTTGTCTTTATTTTCAATTTTAATTGAGAGTGCTGAACATGTAAGAGACGTTTTGTCGGCATTGGAAAGTAATTTTTTTGTATTTAGTAAAGTTGATGATGTGGCAGGTATTGCTGAGCTTAATGTTATGTTGATGACTATATGGAGAGTAAGGGAAGAAGTAATAGACGATATTAAGGTTGCACTTAATATTGTAAGGGAAAATCTACTTGGAGGTTTAAAGGTCGAGCGTATTGTTAGTTCATTGAGGCCAATTTTCCAAGTAGGGAAAATTTATAATCAAATTTTTTCAGATGTTTATAGCTTGGCTAAGCTGAAACTTTCAATTTTGGAAAAGGTGAAAGAATTAACACAAGCAGTTATATTGCCATAGGTTATGGAATGGAGTTTTTATGAAAAGAGTATGTGTATTAATTTTCATTATAAGTTTTGTGGGTATTTTGGGTTGTGTTGGCCCTGCTGGTGCACCGGGTCTTAGGGGACTTGCTGGAATAGATGGAGAGAATGGTCAGGATCAACGTGGTGATATTGAGCTTTTAAGGGCTAATTTCTTAATCCTTAAGAAGTCTTATGATTATAATGTTAATGCTCTGCAAAACATTAGAGATGGTGTTGGGAAGGATATTCTATTTGAAAATGATGTCTTTGAGAAGATTTTTAGCTTGCAGAAAGATCAGGACTACGTTTATATTGCAACAAGGAATGATGATGTGGTTGTTAGGCAGATATCTATTGTTTTAAGGACATTGGTGGGAGATCTTTCTGTTGTTAATGTTCAAGATCGTATTTATGCTAGGGGTTTTTTGTCTGCTTTAAAATGGAGTGCTGAGTATGTTGATGAGGTTATAAAATTGGATATCTTTACTCCTGATTTTGATTTAGATAGGTTAAGTAAGTTTAAGAGATCTGATATTTGGGAACTTAATTTTCTTATTGTGCGTATGTTAGAGGTAAGGGAAGATGTGGCAAATGATTTTAAGTGGTTATTACAAGATTTGCCCGCAGTATCAAGTATGAGGAATCGTTTAATGCCGATTGTTGATGATAAGAATGGTAAGATTTATAAAAAGATTCATGTCGGTTCTTATAGTTTGAAGGGTTT
Organism: Borrelia persica No12; assembly: GCF_000500045.1. GTDB lineage: Bacteria > Spirochaetota > Spirochaetia > Borreliales > Borreliaceae > Borrelia > Borrelia persica. The sequence continues at coordinate 75,460 of NZ_AYOT01000187.1, forward strand.
AAAAGAATCAATTGTGAAAAAGATAAAAGACATTACCTAATGTATTGATAAGAATAGGGGGTTTTTATGAAAAGGATGTATGCAATAATTTTTATCTTAAGTTTGTTAGAACTTGTGGGATGTAAACCAGGAGAGCCTGGTTCAGTTGGATTTATGGGATATAGTGGTAAGGATGGAATTAGGGGGCTTGATGGAAGAAGTGACATTGACTTATTTAATTTTCATTATTTAAAGCTTAAAAAAATGTATTTTCTTAATTTTGAGTCATTTAAGGAAAAAAAGGATATTTTTAATAAAGACATTCCGTTTGACAATGCTGCATTTAATAATAAGTTTACAACCGATGAGCAGAAAGATATTATTTATGCTAGCTTAAATTATGATCTTGAAGTTATTGAAATATTCAGAGATATCATGAATATATTAGTTAAAGATGATAGTGATGATAAGAAAATGCGTATTAGAAATTTTTTATTTGCTTTAAGAGATAGTAAACAATATGTTTTGGAAGTTATGACAGAAATTGGTGGTATTGTTGGGGATGATTTCCGTATTGTTGGGGATGATTTTCTTGATGATTCTAGTTTAGTTAGTCTTAAGAGAAAGGATAACATGAAGATTATTGATGAACTTAATGCCATGTTAAGAGAATTATTATATAAGAGATCCAATGTAATTAAGAATATTGGCGATATTATGAGTAGCACAAAACCATTTTTGGAGGTTTTGTCTTCAAGTTCTTTGAGACGTATTGAGACTGATTTAGATTCGATTGGTTTGGCAGGAGGAAAAGTTTATGAAAAAATTTATACGGGTGAGGAAAGTTTGCTAGGTTTAAAGAATGGAATTATGGACAAATTGCGGATTCTAAAGGCAATGTTATAGTTTAATATGGTTCAATTGGCAATTGTGCTAAATTGGTATTGTTATTTATATAATACGTTCAAAGTGGAGATATTTAAGTTTCTTTGTTTTGGATGTATTTGTGTATTTGGTATATAATGTGCTAAGGGTATATGTGTGCCTTTCTGTATAATTTGTGCAGATGCTTATAAGGAGAATGTTTGATGAGAAGGATCTATGAGCTAATTTTTATTTTTTATGCTTTGATGATTTTTGGATGTAAGGTTTATGATAAGTCTTCGGGTAAGTTTGGTGCTTATTCTTTAAGGAATGCAGGATTATTAGCTCCATTACAATTGCCTCCACATAGGGATAGATATCCTAGTGCAGATGTCGTTTATACCAAATTAGTGCAAAACTTGTCTGCTCTTAAAGCTTCTTATAGTGATAATCGTGATGCTTTTTTGCCAGTTAAATCTCAATTTGAAGATATCTTTGGTGAATTTGATGTGAATTTTGGTAGTGATGAGGCAAGGGATGATGTTTATAGTAGTTTAAAGTATGATACTTTAAGCATTGCAAATTTGCAACTATTGATAAAAACTTTAATATCTTCTGATAATAAGGATATTGTTTTAAAATTATTATATCGTTTAAGAGCTAGTGGAATGTATATAAGGGAAATTGTAGATGAGAATTATGGAGTTTTAAATAAACATAATGTAAAGATTATGCGATGTAGTAATAATGTTGCAGTTATGAGTTTAATCAATGCTAGTTTGGATGAAATGCTGAAATTTAGAGATATTATTGTGGGTTTAGTTAAAAATATTCTAGGTAAGGCAATAAGTGTGATAGATAATAGTGATTTGGATAAAAATAAAGTAAATAAGAATCAAGAACTTTTACTTAGGTTAAATTTAATTACCGATCCTCAAGGAGATGTTACAGAAAAGATTAATGGCTTGAAAAGTCTTAGGAGTTTGAGAGTTAAGATTGAAGATGAATTTGATGATTTAAGATTGAAGATGAATTTGATGATTTGCGATTGATTGATGTCAAAAGAATGATTTTTTTTAATATTTTTATTTAAAATTGCGTGATTGATATTGATTTTTTCTAATTTAATACTTTTTAAGTATAACTTGATAATAAATAATAAATTAAACATTTTATTAAATTGTTATAATTAAATCGTGTTAATTAATTATAATGAAATATATTTATGTGTATGTTATGGTATTGTCGTGCAGTGTGTATTTATAGAAGTGTATTTATAAAAAAGGAGTTGTTTAGTGAAAAAGATATATAACATATTTTGTATTCTGTTTTTTTTATACCTTTTATTAACGTGTTCATTAAATAGACAATTGACAAATGGTCATAATACCAATTTGGATGTTAGGCATGGTAGGAGTAATAAGGGTGATGATACAGATACTATTAGTTCTGAATCCTATTTAGATTTAATTAAAAGCATTAAAAATATTAAAAAAACATTATATGCTAAATCTACAGGGTTTGATGCTACTCAGTTTGATAGTATGTTTCAAGTTTGCCCTTTGTCTGGTACTCAAGTTCAATATGATGAAAAAACAAAAATGCAAATTTATGCTAGTTTAGATTATGACATTAGATCTTTAAATAAGTTGAAGAGTATAATAAGGAATTTGGTAAATTTTGGCGACAGTCAATCTTGTAGTTTAGTTACAACTTTACTTAGAGATTTAAATATTAGTTATGAATATGTGGGTGGCATTATAGATGAGAATGGGTTTATTTTAAATGTAGTTAATTTAGGTATACTTAGAGCGCGAAATGATGTGATGGGTTTAAGAGATCTTAAATCTAGATTAGAGAGTGTTTTGTCAAGGCATAATACATTGGTAACAAGATTGAATACGATGTTGGAAAGCGCAATGGCATTATATTCTATGCCAGGAAGAGCTCATGTTGTTGATATGGCAGTAGTCCATTATATTACTCCGTTGATTGCTAAGAAAGGTGCAATTCATAATATTATTTTTAATTCTGATGATTTTACTGCTGTTGCTCATGATGCTACTGGTGAATTGAGCTTACAGAGTTTGAGAAATTTAATTATGGAGAAAGTTAATAAATTGGTGAAGTAAAAATAGTTGTTGTATGTCAATTTTATTAGTAATTATGTTAATATTGATTTGTAAATGTTGATTTGCTGTTTTGTTTTTTTTAGGTATAGAATATAATTACCAGTTAAGGTTAGATACTAAAAGGAGAATATATGGCAAGAGTAAATATTATAATATTTATATTTATAATTATTATTTTTAACTTAATTGTTGGTTGTTCGGCTATTAGGGCAAATAATCCTGCTGGTGTTGATACACATAAAATTGCTCTTTCAAATCGATTGGGTATTTCTGATTTTCGAAAATTAGATCTATCTAAAAATGAAAAATCAGATCCATATAAAGGGTTATATAAAGATCTCTCTGAAGATCTGTACCTAAATATTCCAGATCCAATGACACCTTATGATAAATTAAGAAATAGTGTTGATAATTTTAGACTTAAATTATACGCTAATGCTGCAAATTTTGATAAATCTGAATTTGAGCCCATGTTTAAAGGTTTTGCTTTTTATTTTCGAGATGATGATCATTATTCTAAAAATTGTGTTTATGTTGCATTGAAACATGATGTTGAACATTTGCGAAAAGTAAAACAGATTATTACTAGATTAATGTCTACTGGTGGTGATGACTATAAGGATATAGCTTTGAGTTTGTTGACATTTTTATTAAATCTTGGGATTTATGCTGTAGACGTTTTAGAAGATAATGGTGAAATTTTAAGTGATGCTAATTTAAATATTTTGCAACAGAAGAATGATTTAAAAGTTATCAATTCTGTTCAGACCGATTTAAATAGCTTGTTCCAAGAACAGGAAAGTATATTTAATGCATTTATAGTAAAGCTAAAATATATAGTGAATTTGAAAGAAATTGATGCCGTTAAAGATGCATTGAAACTTGTTATTGATAAAAAAGGAGAGATTTTTAGAAGAGTTGACGATGGAACTACTGGTTTATTAGGTTTGAAAGAGAAAATTAAGAATATAATTGGTGATCTAAAAAGACAAAGAGAAATACAAGCTATTATTGATGCAAAACTAAAAAAGGATTTAGAAGAACAACAGGCAAAGCAAGAAAAAGAAAAGAAAAAGAAATAAGATTTAAAAAATTGATTAACTAATTGAATTATTTAAGTTTTATCATTCTGATCATATATGTAAGTATATTGCTACCTTGTCACGTTCCAAGTAAGGTTGTTGAGTTGGTAGAATTTTTGTGTTTGTAAATTTTGTACTAGTTATTGCACTTGTTGCTATTTGTAACAAATAAATATAATAATTAATTGAACAAAAATTAAACTCATAAATATATGGGTTTTTTTATTGCTAAAATTGTCTAATTGAGGTTTGTCTAATTAAGAGATTTTAGGAAATTTTAAAGATTGATAATAAATTTAGTTTTTAGATTATTAATAATTAATATTATTGATAAATACTTATTTTGATATAAATATAAAGATGTACTAGGTTTGTATTTTGGAGATGTTTGTTGATTTTTTGTATTGATATTGTAATTTAGAGGAGGATATTTGATGACAAAAGTATATTTTGTGATGTGTGTTTTGAATATATTGTTGATTTGTTGCAGGCAGTCAATTGGTAATTTGATAACTTCAAATTCTTCTGTGGTAGTTGAGACTGATTTTGGTGGGGGGGGCAAAGAATTACATGAAAAAAAGTTGCAAACACCAGAAGAGTTAGCTTATGCTGCATTGATTAAAAGCTTTAACAACTTTAAAGCATTATATAATTATATGCCCAAAGAATTTGATGATCCGTTGTTTGGTGATATTAATAAAGAATTTCAGGTCATTTATAATAATATGGATCATAAAAACCCTATTTATGCTTTATTTAAAGGTGATGTTGCTACTCTTAGTAACTTAAAAGAGATAATAATGAAATTTAATACTATTGTAGAGTATGATACCTCAATTGTTGGGGATAAGTTGATTGATAGATTGGGCTTACTCGTATTTAATGTTGTGTTTACTATCATAGATAAAGATAATGGTGTTTTTAAAAATGCTAATTTACTTAAACTTAAATCAAGTAAGGATGTTGAAGGATTAAATAAACTTACAAATATGCTAGATAATTTATGTGTCAAATGGAATGCATTGGTAGTGGTGGTTAGTGATATAATTAATGAAGCGGCAAAATTGGACAATAGAAATGATGTTATAAAAAAAATAAGACAGTTTTATGATTTGAATTTGAATGATCCTTGTCAAAAGTGTGGGGATGGTGACAAACTTTGTATTTTGAAAAATGAGTTTTTGAATCTATATTTACGTATTGTTAATCAAGCTAAACAATTAGTTCATAATGTAGATTCGATAGCGTAATCTTTATATATTTCATTTAATTAAATTATATTTATTGTTAATAAATTATGATATTATATTTATTATATTTTTTTAATTTGTGTGATGTAAAATTTAAATTTAGAAAACATGAAGGAGATATTTAGTGAAATTAATGTATAAGACAATCATTTTGATTTGTGTATTATTGGTATGTTGTGGGCAGGGGAAGGATGGGCAATCTGCAGGTGCCAGTGGTGATAGAGAAACTATTACTTTAAAGACACGTGAGAAGGCTTATGCTGAGTTGGTTGAAAAATTTGATGATCTTGTGAAGTTGTATGATCATAGACCCAAAGATCTTGATCCGTATTTGTTTAATGATATTAAAAATACTGTAGGCACTAGTCATCGTATATATGTTAAAGATCATGTTGCCTTTGTCCTATCTGGTGAAGATATTAATGATATTAGTATTTTTACTAAATTAAAAGATATAGTGCTTACCGCTTCAATGAAATCTAAAACTGATTATGAGGACAAAGACAATGGTCAGCGTTTAATTTATGCATTGAGTGATCTTTCAAAACACTTTATTTATTATGTTTTATATGATAATGATGTTTTTGGAATAGGTAAATTAAATAGACTAAAAGAAAGTAAAAATGTAAAAGGTATGGAATTTCTTAGTGTTCAGTTGGGCAAAATGAAGTTAGAGTGGAAAAAAATTGTGTCATTGGTAAGAAGTATAATTGAAGAGGCTGCAATGCTTAATAATGAAGCTGATATTCTTAAAAAAATAAAACCAATTGTAAATTTAAAGTTTGTTGAAGAGGATCAGTCATGTAATGCTCTTCAAGCACAGAGTATTGATCCTACACTTTGTGAGCTTAAGAATAATTTGCGAGTGTTATATTTGACAATTAAAAATCAAGTTGCACAACTTATTCAAGAGATAGATCTGGCATCATAATGTCTTATCTTAAGTGTGCCTTATTTATAATAGTAAAATAATTATTTGACTAGTTTTGAATTTAGAGAAGGCAAAAAATAGATGTGAGCTTGAACAAGCTTCCTGAATTATCAAAAAGGCAGCTTGTTATTTTTTTAAATTATTTTTTAAAATCTTACCAGTATATTTTTCCAGTGTATTTTTAATATTTGTGTTTGTGTATATTATTTTATATTTTCTATGTTTAATACGATTCATATTTTGTATCTCTGTTTTTGAAATTTAGCATATTAATTTATGTTAAATTTGGCTTATTTGCATAATATTATTTGTCAATTATTAATTAATATTATTAATAATTGACATGTTATTTTGTGATAATAGGTGTAAACTGTATTACGTTTTTGTATATCACAAGTTATTTTTTAATGTGTGATGTGGAAATATGAAAATATAAAGGAGGATATTAATGCAGCGAATATACGTATTAGTATTTGCGTTTAGTTTTTTTGTGATATGTTGTAGACAGGGGGAAAATGATAATCGTCTTGTTGAAAATTCAAAAAATAAATGGGGAAATAAGTTCAAATTTTCATTACCACCAGTATCACCCGTACCACCATTTGCACCAGATATTCAGATGGAAAAAGTAGATGAGGAAAAACCAACAGATGTTTTAGATAAGCAAGAAGATGATGAGGTTTGCGATGTTGATTTTGAAAAGGTAGAAACAATTGGTTCATTGAGGACAAAAGCTTATATTGCATTAAGAAAAAGTCTTTCTATGCTTATTGCTTTGTATTATTATAGGCCAGAGGGATTTAGTGACTTTTTATTTAAAAATATTAAGGCTGAATTTGGAGTTGATGAGATACAAGAATTTAGGGATAGTGTTTATGCTGTGGTAAAGGGAGATATTGGTACGCTTAAGAATTTGGAAAAGATAGTAATGTATTCATTTGGACGCAATAGGACAGTTGAGCAAGATTATAATGATGAGGATAATGCTTATTTGTTACTTAGTCAGCTTAATAGGATGGTAAATTATCTTATAGGTGTGGTTATGCATAAAAATGGTTATATTTTAAGTAGCGATAATTTATTAAGGCTTCAAGATTGTAAAGATGTAGAAGGTTTGAATGAGCTTGTAAGTATTTTGGATAATATTTATTTAAAATGGGAAAGCATGGTGAAGAGAGTGCAGTATGTAATTAACAGTGCTGCAGAATTGACAACTAAAGATAAAATTATGGAGAGATTGAAACCAATTACTTCTTTGGAAGTTGTTAAATATAATCAACCTTGCTATGTTGTCAATGATGATGTGCGTATTTGTGAACTAAAAAATAGTTTGAGGACATTGTGCAGACAGCTGGAACAAAAAGTAAATGCGTTGATGAAAAAAATTCCACTAAGGAGGTTGCCAATAATGCCAAACTGATGATATCTTAATAAGATTACCTTGCAATAATTTTTGTACAAATATAAGAAAAGGAATATTTATTAAACCGGTAATTTAAGTGTGTATGAGCAATATGCGCTTAAAAATTGAATATAAATAGTTAAGTGCTTGAAATGTGTCTGGCCTTGGTGTTGTAATAGATATCTTAAATTTAAAGATCAAGGTTGATAAGTATGTTCTTAAAAGGGATTCTGATGCCGAAATTACGCGTTTGTCAGATATCATTATTTCTTCTATTTGAGATTAGGTAGAGAACTATAGTCTTGATCTTTGTTATTCGATAAGGAAGTTTTTGTCTGTAAAGTCTGATTTTGATGATAATTCGTACTTTGGTTAGATAGTTAATGTAAATAGTTAATGCATTGGTACCATAAACTTAGCACCATTATGTTGCATATATATTTGGTAAATTTTGAAGATGGTTATTGATGTAAAGGTATATTAATAATAATTAATTAAATGATAAAGTCATACAATATATGGCTTTATTTGTGTTTGTATGCGAGAGTCATTGTAATGTACTTGTTGTCAAAATAAGTTAGGAGAATATGTTTAGATTGCTACATTTAATGCCAAACTGATGATATTTTCATAAAATTATCTTGCAATAATTTTTGAGCAAATATAAGTAAAAGGGATATTTATTAAATTGGTAATTTAATGTATATTCAGCATGTATACTTTAATATTGGATATAAATGTTAAGTATTTAAAATAAATGTTAATTTAATATATTAATTAATTATCTATATTGTATTTATTATTTTAAATAATTATTATATTGTATATTTGTTATAAACAATATGAATTTGAGCAATATATTTTAGATTGCTGTATTTTCTTTGTTTAAAAAATTTATGCCTTTTATTTTATTGTGTTAATTTGGTATAGATTTATTAATGTAGAAGTTTATTGTGCTTTTTTTTAGGAAATAGGAGATATTAGTGAAAAAGATATTTATGGTAATCATTGCACTTGGTGTGTCATTCTTGTGTTGTAGTCAGAGGGGATTAGATGTTGTAAGTAACCTTAAGCAAGGCAGTGTTGTCCGACCGCCATTGTCTTCAAAGTTGCCTACAAGCGTAACAGTAGTTGAAACAAAGGTTAAACCAGTTGAATCCCTAGGTCAGTCAGTAGTTGAAAAAACGGTTGTAGGAAAGGGTTTAGGGCCTGATGGGAAACCAATAGTACTACCAACGGATGTTGCTCCAGGTGGTGAGGCAGGTGGCGGAGATGAAAAAGGTATGGGTGGAGAAGATGTGACAGAGGGAACAGATGATCAAAGCGTAGACGAGCAATTGTTACCGTTTTTACCACCGTTAATAGTTGAAAAAACTATTGAACAACAACTTCAGGAAGCTTATAGTGAATTAATTGCAAAGGTTGGGGATATTAAAACTTTTTATAAGCGAAGATATCCTGGACTTTGGTCTTTAAATGATAACTTTAAGGAGGTTTTTAAAACTGAATCACAAATTGAAGAAGAGGATGTTTATTCTACTTTGGGAGGAAGTTTTGAGGCTGTTAGTGACTTTAAAACATTACTATTTGATATACATGAAGATATTGATGAGTATAAAGCGAATAAGAGTGGTGAGACATTTCATATTATGTTGGGATCTCTTTCAAGGGATGATGTTTTGCCCATTATAAATTTTTATTATGATGTAAATCATGCCTTAGAAAAACTTGGTGGTGTTAGTGATATACAAGGCCTTAGAGATCTTAGTGTTATGGTACAGGATTTTTATAATAAATGGCGTGCAATTGTTTTAGCGTTGCAAGGTATACTAAGAGAGATTTCAGATGTGTGTGAGGAATATATTGCAATTGAAGAAGATGATGACAGGGATGATGATAGGGAGCAATATATGAATGATATCATAAACAAAGCAAATTTAGTTAATAATCTTGATTTGTATGAGAATGAGCAAGTATGTAAAACTGATCTTTGTAAAATGAGAAGGGAATTGAGAAAGCTTCAAAAGGATATTTTAAAGAAAAGTAATGACTTGCTAGATGCATTAGTGCCATAAAGTCTAGCAGCATGATATTTGCATATGTATTTTTAAAGGTTTGAAAAAATTTTGAAAATAGTTATTGATGCAAGGACATGTTAATGGTAGTTAATTAAATGATAAGGCCATGCATATAATGTATGGCCTTATTTTAGTGTAAGTATAAGTTAATCATTATCTATATTGTATTTAGTTTTAGTCATTGTTATGCTGTTGTTATAAACAATATGTTTTGCATTGTTACATTCTTTTGTTTAAAATGTATACGTTTTGGTTTGTTATGGTAATGTGGTATAGGGTTTGTTAATGCAAAAGTTTATTGTAATTTTTTGTACAAAGAAGGAGAATATTAATGAAAAAGATATTTATGATAGTAATTGCACTTGGTGTGTCATTCTTGTGTTGTAGACAGAAGACAGACTTTAGATCAGGCAATGTTGTTCCTATTTTGCCGTCGCCTCCAAACATAGCAGTAAATAAACGAGCAGTTGAAACAGGTGCAAAAGCAGGTGAACCGGTGCTTCCTCCATCTCGACCAGAGGTAGATGGATCTGGAAAAACAGGAGTTGCAGAGTCTGAACAACAACAGAAAGCTTATAATGACTTAAAGAAAAAGGTTGAACAGATTAAGAGGCTTTATGATCATAGAGATCCTGACGTTTTGTATTTCAATGATGCATTTAAGAGTAAGTTTGGGCGTGATCTGAGCCATCAAAATAAGTATGTTTATGCTGCTTTGGGAGGAGATAAAGGTTCTATGACCAACTTGGAAAAAGTACTAATACATGTTCATAGAACTGTTTCTGATTATAATGGGAGTCCGTATGGTGGGATTTTTTATAGTACGTTGCAGAATATTGGAGATAATTATTTTGATTCTGTTATACATTTTTATTACGGGCCGAATGGTTTTTTAGAAAAACTTAAGGATGTTGAAGATGTACAAGGTCTTAGGTCTCTTGTTGACGATTTGGAAACTTTGCGTTTCAAATGGAAAGGCCTAGTTGCAAAATTACAAGATGGAGTGAAAGGGATTGCAGAATATTGTGACGAATATCTTAAAGTTAAAGATCAGGCTAGCAAAAGTGTTGAGAGAGTTCATTATATTGGCAAAATTCTAACTAAGTCAAATATTATTATTTCTGCTGTTCAGAGTAGGGGGATGTGTAAAGGTGCTTTTTGTGATGCGATAAAGGATTTTTTGTCTGCGAAATCTGACGTTGAGCTTAAAAGTAATGCGTTAGTTAGATAGTTAATAAGTGCATTGGCACCATAAAATTTAGTACCATGATATTTTGCATGTGTATTTTTGATATAAATTTAGAAAAAATTTCGAAAAATGGTTATAAAAATAGTTACTTGTGCAAATATAAATGGTAATTAATTGAATGACAAAGCCATACAATATATGGCCTTGCTTTTAATATGTTTTATTAAAGTTTTTAATTAATTATCTATATTGTATTTTTTTTAAATAACTATTATACTGTTATGTAAACAATATTTTTACATTACTACATTCTTTTATTCATGTTATATGCGTTTTATTTTATTGATGAGATACTTTATTTTTTAATGTAAAAGTTTATTGTGGTTTTTTGCACGAAGGAGATATTAATGAAAAAGATATGTATGGTAGTAATTTTACTTTGTGTGCAACTTTTGTGTTGTAGGCAAGGATCAGGCATTGGATTAGGTAGTCTTGCCTTATCCTTATTAACTTCAAAGATAGATGACTCTGAAAAAACAGGAGTTGTGCAGACTGAACAACAACAAAAAGCTTATAATGACTTAAAGAAAAAGGTTGAGCAGATTAAGGAGTTTTATAATTATAAAGCTCCTGGCCTTGTGTCTTTAAATGCTGAATTTAATAATCGTTTTCAAGTTGCGTCGCAATTTGAGGAGAAGTATCTTTATGCTGCGTTGGGAGGAAAGAGTGGTTCTGTTGGCAACTTGAAAAAAATACTGGTAGATATTCATGAAAGTCTTTATAGTTATCGTCATACTGAGTACTTTCTTAGTAGGCAACTTTATGGTGCTTTGAAAAGAATAGGAGAGGATTATTTTGGGGGTGTTATAAAATTTTTTTATAGTCCGCATGATTTTTTAAAGAAGCTTAAAAGTGTTCAAGATGTACAAGATCTTAGAGAGCTTGTTGTGGCTTTGAAAGATTTACATGAAAAATGGCAAGACGTAGTTTTAGAACTGCAAATTATAATAGAAAGGATTGCAGGAGTGTGTGATGAATATCTTAGAATTAGGGGTCAGGCTGGTAAGTGTCGTGAGATGGATAATTATGCTATCGACATTCGACAGGAGGCGAATGCCGTTATTTATGCTAGTTGTGATAAGGTATGTGGAGAAACTTTGTGTAATTTGATAGAGAAGTTTTTGACTGTGAAATCTGAAGTTGAGAAGAAGGTTAGTGCATTAGTTAATAGCTAATAAATGCATTGATATCAAAAGCCTAGTATCATGATATTGCGTATGTGTTTTTGACAAATTTTGAAAAAATTTCTAAAAAATGATTATAAAAGTGGTTGTTTATGCAAAGTGTATAAATAGTAATTAATTAAATGATAACGCCATGTATTTTGTGGTCTTATCATTTAGAGTAAATTTTATTAAATATTTAAATAAATAAATAATTAATTATTGAATTTAATTTTAATAATTATTATACTGTCATTGTAAACAATATTTTTACATTTCTAGATTCTTTTATTCATGTTATATGTGTTTTATTTTATTGTATTAATGTGGTATAAATTTATTAATATAAAAGTTTATTGTGATTTTTTGCACAAAGAAGGAGAATATTAATGAAAAAGATATACATTTTAGTAATTGCACTTGGCATGTTGTTTTTGTGTTGTAAGCAAAGAACAGGTCTGTCAGGTATGGGTGGTGGAGCTGCACAGGGAAGAGGAGTTGTACAAGGGGGAGTTGTACAGACTGAGCAACAACGGATTTATAGTAAATTACGTAAAAAGGTTGCGGCAATGGTAAATCTTTATTCTAACAGAGAGTCTGGGGTTATATTTTTCAATGCTGAATTTGAGAAGCATTTTAAAGTTAAGTCGGAGTTTGAGGAAGACTATGTTTATGCTGCTTTGGGAGGAGATAAAGGTGCTATGGCTAACTTGAAAAAAATACTGATAGATATTAATGAAACTCATGCTATTTATGGTAGTGATGGTCAATTTTATAGTCATAATCTTCATGAGATGTTTAGGGATATTGGAAAAAATTGTTTTGAGCCTTTTATAAAATTTTTTTATACCAAAGATAATTTTTTAGCAAGACTTGAAAGTGTTCAAGATGTACAACTTCTTAGCGATATTGTGGTTGATTTGAAAACTTTGCATGAAAAATGGGTAGACTTAATTACAAAACTACAATATGAGGTAAAAGAAATTGCAGGGTTTTATGATAAATATCTTGAATTTAAAAGGACTGGCAAGGAGGCAGAGATGAAAGTGTATCGTGATAAAGTTAAAGATGGATCAAGTGGCTTGATTTTGGTCATTAGGTGTGGTATCAATAAGTCGTCACGGGGTGGTCTTATTCTTTGTGATGCGATAAAGAATTTTTTAGCTGCGCAATCTGAGGTTGAGCGTAAAGTTCGTGCGATAGCTAATTAGTTAAATGCATTGATATCATAAATCTGGCATCATGATATTTGCAACACTAAAAAAACTATGTATTTTAAAGTTTGAAGAAAGTTTTTTTAAATGGAGTTATTGATATAAGATATATTGATGCCAATTACTTGGTTTATAAGGCCATGTATTGTATGGCTTTGTTTTTTTAGTGTAATTTTTTTATTAAAATTTTTAATTAATTATCTATATTGTATTTGCTTTTAATAACTGTTATACTGCTGTTATAAGTAATATTTTTTATATTGCTATGTTCTTTTGTTAAAAGTATATAAGTCTTAGTTTGTTGTATTAATGTAGACGTTTAATTTATTAATGTAAAAGTTTATTGTAGTTTTTTTGCACGAAGGAGATATTAATGAAAAAGATATGTATGGTCATAATTGCACTTGGTGTGTCATTCTTGTGTTGTAAACAATCATCACCAGTTATAGAGACTGAAAAGCAAGAAGCTTATAGTCAATTAAGTGACAAGCTTGGTGAGATTAAAGAGCTTTATGAATATGTAGAACCTGGAACTTTGTCTTTAAGTGATGCATTTAAGAGTAAGTTTGGGAGTGATCCGAGCCATCAAGATAAGTATATTTATGCTGTGTTGGGAGGAAAGAAGGATTTTATTGGTAATTTGAAAAAAATACTAGTAGATATTCATGACAATATTAATGCATATGATAAGTTCTTTGCCGATATTTCACTTTATTCGATATTGGCTTTTTTTGGAAAGGATTATTTTGGGGATATTATAGATTTTTTTTATGAGCGGCCGTATGATTCTTTAAGTAAACTTAAGAATGTTACAGATGTACAGGGTCTTAGAGTTCTTTGTGACGATTTGGAAAAGTTCCGTGTCGGATGGTTAAACATAATTGGGAAACTACAATATAAAGTAAAAGAGATTGCAAAATGGTGTGATAAATATCTCGGAGCTAAAGGTCAGGCTGACAAGAAGGCTGAGATAGAGTATTATGCCGAAGTGCAAAATGAGTCAGAAATCCTTATTATTGCTATTAAATATGCAAAGTTTGGTGATCCACCTAAGAAGGTATGTGTTGGTCGTCTTTGTGATGAGATATATGATTTGTTTGTTCTGAAAGATAGAATTTTGAATAAAGTTAATGATTTGGTTAAGGTGTTAGCGCCATAAATGTAGCGCCATTGTGTTTGCATATGTATTTTAAAGTTTGAAGAAAGTTTTAAAAATGGTTATTGATATAGGTATATTGATGCCAATTACTTAAATTATAAAGCCATGTATTGTATGCTTTTGTTTTTTGAGTGCAATTTTTATTGAAATTTTAATTAACTATCTGTATTGTATTTGTTTTTAGTAATGATTATACTGTTGTTGTAAATAATATTTTTTACATTTCTACATTCTTTTCTTAAAAGTATATAAGTCTTGGTTTTTTATATTAATGTAGACATTTGATTTATTAATGTAAAAGTTGATTGTGATTTTTGCACAGAGGATATGTAAAATGAGAAATACATATGTAATAATTACATTTGTTGTGTTGCTCTTGTGTTGTAAACAAAAGTCAGACTTTGGGTCAAGAAGTGCTGCTAAAATATCATCAAAATCTTTATCAAAGGCAATAGTAGGTGTCACAGGTGGAGCAAAGGAAAAAGCTTGCCTATTACCATCACCATCGCCACCACCACCAACAGATAAGATACAACCAGGTGAGAGAGGACCAGATGACCCATCAACAGATGAGGTAAAACCAGGTCATACACAACCAGATGCCCCACCAGTAGAGACTCCATCACAATCAGTTGTAGAGGCTGAAAAGCGAGAAGCTTATAGTCAATTAAGTAAAAAGCTTGATGAGCTTAAGAAGCTTTATGAATATGTAGAACCTGGAACTTTGTCTTTAAGTGATGCATTTAAGAGTAAGTTTGGGCGTGAGCCTTACTACTATAAAAACAAGTATGTTTATGCTTCGTTGGGAGGAAAGAAGGATTCTATTGTCAACTTTAAAAAAATAGTAGTAGATATTCATAAGGATATGGATATGTCTAGTCGTGTCTTTGATAATGGTTCGCCTTATTGGAGCTTGTGGAATATTGGAGAGAATTATTTTGGGGATGTTATAGAATTTTTTTATAGGCCGCCAAGTTTTTTAGGCATACTTCAGGATGTTCAGGATGTACAAACTCTTAGAGATCTTGTTTCTGATGTGGAAGAGTTAGGTACCTTGTGGTCATACATAGTTAAAAAACTGCAAAATGAAGTAGACGAGATTGCAAAATGGTGTGATAAATATTTAGAAATTAAAGATAAGCTTTGCAAGCAGGCTGAGATTAAAGAATATCGTGTTGCAGTTAGAAATGCGTCACAAACTATTATTATTGCTGCTGCATTTTCTGTAGACAGGTTTACTGACCCACCTAAAAAGGGATGTATAGGGGATCTTTGTGATGCTGTATATAATTTTTTTACTCTGAAGGGTAAAATTGTGAATAAAGTTCGCGAGTTGCTTAAGGTAATTAATAAATGGTAAGTAAATGCATCATCCCTATAAATTTAGCACTGTGATGTTTGCATACGTATTTAAAAAAATTTTCAAAATGGTTGATGTAATGTAAATGTAATATTAGATGTGATATTTAAATTTGATATTTAATTTATTACTGTAAAAGTTTGTTGTGATTTTTTGCACAAAAGGAGATATTAATGAAAAAGATATGTATGGTAGTAATTATACTTGGTGTGTTATTCTTGTGTTGTAGACAAAAAGTAGAGGGTGTTTTACCATCACCTTTGAATGTAAATGAAGCCGAAAAAATGGCAGTTTTAAATTCTGACCGACAGAGAGTAGTTTATAATGGCTTAAAGAAAAAGGCTACTGAGATGAGAAAGTTTTATAATCATAGAGATTCTGGAGCTGTGTCTTTAAAGGCTGAATTTACTAATCGTTTCAAGTCTGATTCATCATTTGAAGAAAAGTGTCTTTATGCTGCTTTGGGAGGAAAAGCTGTTTCTATTGGTTATTTGAAGACGATATTAATAGATATGCATGACACTCTTTCTGATTATAACAAGAGTAATATTGGTAAGGCACTTTATGATGCTTTGGAGAATATTGTAAATGATTATTATGGATCTGTTATAGATTTTTGTTATAGTTCAGATGGTCTTTTAATAAAACTTGAGGATGTTCAGGATATAAAAGATCTTAAAGTTCGTTTTCTTGATTTACACAATTTTCATTTAAAATGGGTAAGTATAGTTACAGAATTGCAAAATTTAATAGGAAATATTGCAAAGTTGTGTGTTCAATATCTTGAAATCAAAGATCAGGCTGGTAAGGTTGATGAGAGATCGAAACTTATGGTTGAAATTGAAAATAAGGTAAAGTTAATTATTGATGCTTCTAAAAGTGAGATTTGTGAAGAGACTAATACTCTTTGTGTTGCAATAAGTAATTTTTCGTTTATAAGATCTGGCATTATGAATTTTGCGTTAATGAAACCATTGTCGCCATAAATTTGACATCATTATATTTGTATATGTATTTTAAATTTTGAAAAAATTTTTGAAAAATAGTTATTGATATAAGGTATAAGGTATATTGATGCTAATTAATTAGGAGGTAACGCCATATATTATATGGCGTTATTTTTTTTTATTTTTATTTAAAATATTATTATTTTTTTAATTTATTTTTTTAATAATTATTGTTTTATTTTAAATAATGAGTATATTTATAAGTATAGAGTGTATTGCATAAATATTTTGCATATAAAGCATAGGTATAAATATGCTTTATTATGCATGATGTTAATGAGTATTATTTGAGTAAATGTGTAGATGTATAAGTTTTTTTATATATGAGTTGTTTCTAATTGAAACTTAAAGGAGAGAAAAATGATGAAAAGAAGTATGGTGTTATTTTTATTTGTGGTTTTGTTTTTGGCTTGTGGTCAAAATGGTGATAGTGCAAAAACAGATAGGGGGAGATTAGGACAGTCGGTTAGGAGCTCATTAATTCAAAGAAGAGGGATTGTTGGGGATTTGGATACTTTAGCTAAGGGCTTTGATGTATTAAAGACAAGTTTAGATAATCTGAAGGCTTTATATTATTTTAGAGATGATGGTTTGAGTATGTCTTTGTATTCTGATATTGATGCTGTATTTCAAATTTCTGACAAGATATACATTTCTGACAAGAATATTTATGCTACTTTAATGGGCAATATTAATGCTGTTAACAATTTGAAAAAAATAGTGATAGATGTAAATGAAACTAAACTTGAATATGAGGATAATTCCAATGGTCATATTTTGATTACTCAATTAGATCATCTTTCACAATTTACCATTAGTAAAATTATAGGCTTATATTACTCTGCTAAAAATGTTGAGATTTTTGAAAAATTAAAGTCTATTAAAGATATAAAATTTTTGCAAGAACTTCAATCTAATGTAGATGATTTTTATACTAAATGGCGGGATATGGTGCTTAAAATTCAAACAATAATAAATAATGTTGCGGTAGTTGCTGATGAATATATTAAGATCAAAGGTGATTTTGGAAAGGATGCTGAGAGACTTGCTCTTAAAAAGAGTATTAAAAGTAAATTACGCCCAATTATTCTATTGAATTTAAATAATCCTAAACAGGTATGTTCTAGTAAGACTAGTCAGAAAACATGTGCGGATTTTAGGCTTTGTAAACTTAAAAATGAATTATTCAATTTAGCTAATCAAATTTTTGATAAGACTTATGGTTTGTCAGATGTATTGAAATAGATGCATTGCGATCAGTATAACTATTCAATAATATTATATCTTGTATCTTTCTTTGATATCAAGGTATAATAACATCCACTAATTGAATGATAAAGTCCATATATGGGCTTTATCTTTATTTTTTTACAAATTAATCAATAATTAAAATATTGTATTTATTTAAGTAAATATTATATTATTATTAATATAAATAAATAAATATTACATTAATGTATTTAATTTAAATAACGTCAATACGTTTTGTAATATATTTTGCATTCTGCAGTATTGAATATCTAAATTAGAGGAAAAGGAGAAGTGGATGCAAAGAATGTTTGTGGTATTATTATTTAGTGTATTCTTGTTATGTTGTAGGCAGGAGTTGGTTGAGCCAAATTTCAACGGCGAAAAAGATGGTGAAGTGATATTGGGCCCTGAAGTCAGAACTGATGATCAAGTAAATGAGGAGGAGGATTTGGATGATCTAAATGATGATCCAAAAACGTTTCAAGAGGCTTATAGGGCATTGATGAGAAGTGTTGATAGGGTTAAGAGAGTATACAATCATAGAAGTGAAGGATTTAATGAATCTTTGTTTGAAGAGATTATTAAAAAATTTGGTTCTAGTGATCATAGATCTGATCCGAATTTTAGGGGAGTTGTTTATGCCAGTCTTAAAGGAGATATTGTTGCTATTAATAATTTAAAAAGGATAGTTGTGGATTTTAATGAAACTGATTCTGAGTATAATAGTTCATTTAATGGTATGAATTTAATTGTGATGAAGTTATATTATATAGGAAATTTTCTCTCTGGATTGGTATGTAATGGTTTTAGAAAAAAGGATGTTAACTTTCCAGTGCTTCGATATAGCGAGGATGTTGAGGGACTTAATAAACATAGATTGAGTATAAATAATTTCCTTAAAAAATGGGATGAAGTGGTTTTAGAGCTTAAGACTATAATTAATGATGCTGCAAATTTTGATACTAAAGAGGCAGTATTGTCAAAGTTGGCATTGCTTAAGTTCATAAATACAAATGAATTGCCTATTTTGAGTGAACATCATGGAGATAGAATGTATGTACTCTTAGAAAAGGAATTGCGTGGCATTTATGCTGAAATTTGTACTCAAAATAGACAATTGACAAGTAAATTGTCAATATATGATAGAAAATCATAATGTTGTATGTATTTTTGATATATGTATTTTTGAAAAAAAATTTTCATTGACTTTAAAATATATAAAAATATATAAATATAGTAATTGTTATAATAGTTGATTAAACGGAGCCCATAGTATATGGGTTTTTTTGTGATAATGTACTGAAAGTTTGGTTGATAGGAAAAATTTACTCTTAGTTACTCTTGAATATATAAATACTTTTATTTTTTTAGTACTTTAAATAATTAAGATATTGCCATTATTTAAAATAATTATTATATTATATTGGGCACAAATTAGTATTCAATTGATCTATGTCATGTTGCATTACGTATGTTTGTCTTGTGAGGTGATATGGAATTTTGACCTAAAGATATTGTGCAATTAAAGAAAAAGGAGATCTTGATGAAAAGAATATGTATGGTAATATTTGCGTCTATTGTGCTATTACTATCGTGTAAGGAAAAGGAGGATAATATGACTAACGATCGACAAAGAGCTGTTTATATGGGAATGGAATCAATGACATCTGAGCAACGGCAAGCTTATTCTGAATTAGTTACAAGTTTTTATGATCTAAAAGCATCGTATGATTATAAACCTGAAGGATTTAGTGCTTCTTTGTTTGATGATATTAAAAATAAATTTGGAAATACGTATTATCAAAATTTCAAAGATATTATTTATTCTATATTTAAAGGAGATGTTGCTAGCATTGATCACTTAAAAAAGATAGTTGTAGATTCAATTGAGACTAAAGAGGAATATATGTCTGCAAGTAATGGTAGGTCTTTGCTCTATAGGTTAAATGAACTTGGAAATATTTTGTTTTTGTTTGTAACTGATGGTAGTGTTTTTGGAGAAGAGGGTTTAATAAAAATTAAGAATAATCAAGATATTGAAGGGTTTCGTGAAGTTAAGTTTATCTTGGATGATATTCATGCAAAGTGGGATGAGTTGGTAATTTTGCTTCAAAGTACAATTAATAATGTTGCAGAATCTGCTTCTAGATATATTGCAACTAAAAATATTTCTGATAAAGAAGAAATGATAAGAAAATTGGAACCAATTACCGAACTAAAGTCATTAGATTCTATTCGGTTATGTATGGGTGCAATTTGTAAACTTAAAGCTGAACTTATCAATTTGCATTCGAAAATTAAAAGAAAAAGTGTTGAGTAAGATTTCTATATATTAAAATATATAGCTAATATTTTTTGTGATATTTTTGATTTAAAGAATTATTTATTGGTTAAATCTTAGAAGTTCCTATCAATTTGGGCTTCTTTTATTTTGTGGCAATTAAGATAAAAACGATGATAGTATTTGTGTAGAATATAAAAATTTCTTCAAATAAAGCTATTGTGATAATAGTTATTTTATTATAAATATATCAATTTAATTGGTATGCGATCATTAATTTCGTTAATTATTATGATATATTATATTCTATATAAATAAATATGCATTACATTTATGTATTCGATATATTTAGTGAAGCATGTTTTATGGTGTGCAGTATGAACTTATAGTGTAGAGATATATTGTTTAGCTAAATAAAAAGGATTGATGAATGAAAAGATTATGTATAATTATATTTGCATTTAATATGTTATCGTTTTCTTGTAGTCAATCGGTAAGTAGTTCGGTAGGTGTAGATGGAGAGAGTACAGTCTTACAAGAGAATCCGAAGGTGCTTAAGCTAAAACAAGCTTATGCTAAGTTAGACAATAGTTTTAATGATTTTAAGTCTTTGTTTAGTGATAGATCTAATATATTGGATATTCCTTTTTTTCGTGATCTTAAGGATAGGTTTAATATTAGGAATACTCAATCTGATAGTGATTTAATTTATGCTATCTTTAAACGAGATTCTGTTTTGGTTAATAACTTACATGGCATGGTTGTCGATTATGGTGACAATCATATTTTGCGTGATGGTATGTTGTTACTCTTAGGTTTTTATACCTTAGTAGAAAACACTTTTTTTTCAATTTTAGAGCAAGATAGTGTTTTTGGACAGAATAAATTAAATAAACTTAAATATAGTCAAGACGTAGAGGGTATTAATGAAATTAAGCGTATTTTGGACGATATGCGTTTAAAATGGGTTGAGTTAACAATTTTATTTAAAGAGTTCATTATCGGTTTATCAGTTTCTTATTCTTATTATATTGAAAATCATGATGATAATTCTAAAAGGGAGATTATTAGGCAATTGGGGGAAATTGGAGATATAGATTTTATAGATGGGAATCAAGTTTGCAAAAGTGAAAATAGAATTTGCGAACTTAAAAATGTGCTGAGAAATTTGCGTTATCGAATTGAAATTAAAAGTAATGAGTTGATAGCAGCCATGCTATATTAATTTAATACCATAAATTTATTTTAATTAAGATTAAAAAAAACTTCTATTTTAATAATATTTAGTTCATAATGTTTTATTTAAAAGTTTTATTTTTTACAATATGTTGTATTATTTAATTAGAGTAATTTAGAATATTAACGCAAAAGGGTACGCTTATGGTTATATTTGTACTTAATGTTTTATTTAATTCTTGTAGTCAAGATACCAGAAAGATGGAAGATTTAAAGACATCACAGCAAGTTTATGCTGAATTGAAGTCAAGTGTACAAGATATCTCCGATTCGTATTATTATAGAGATAGGGAGTTGAATGACTTTTTATTTGATGCAATTTATAATAAATTTGATATTAAATATGAGGATAAAAATTTTAAAGACAATGTTTATGCTAGCTTGAGAGGTGATATTTCTGTTGTTAATGATTTAAAAAAAATAGTGGTGGATTTGATTGACACCAGAGATGAATATGAATTTGAAAGTTATGGTTCGTATTTGCTTGATGGTTTAAATAAATGGGGAAGATCTATTTTTTTCTTGTTTTCTCAAGATGATGTTTTGAGTAATGGTCGATTAGTGAGGCTTAAAGCTAGTCATGATGTTTCAGGTCTTGAGTATATTAAGACCAAATTGAATAGTATTCGTGCAAAATTTGATGAGCTTTTGAAGTTAATTCAAAATATCATTAATAATGCTGCAATCTCTGCTGATAAATATATTAAAACTAAAAATTTTATTTATAAAAAAGAAATTTTGGCAAAGTTGCAAACATTTTTTCTTTCAAATGCACTTTTTCAATTGTGTACAAATGAATTTTGTAGACTTAAAAATGAATTGTTAATATTGTATTTACAATTGAAAAATAAAAGTTATATGGTAATAAAATCCATTCTCGAATAGAGTTATGATATTTTATCATTATGTTTATATTTGGGTTGATTCATTGTTAGATAGACTTATTTGTTTAGGTCATTTTGTGTTAATGAATTACAACATGTTTTGTGTATTTATGCATATATGTTTATGACATATATGCATAATATTTAAAAAATTTTTGTGTAAAATTGTATTTTCATAAAAGAAAGGAGGATATTAATGCGGCAATCATGTGTGGTAGTATTTGCATTTGTATTGATATTGTGTTGTAAACAAGACGATGAGAGGAACGGTTTTTGGTATACAGATAAGGACAGAATCAAAGGAAAGCGAGTAATACCATCAGTTGTAACAAGGGCTCATTTAAACAAAGGAGGTTTTTCAAGAACAGGCAAGAGTAGGTTTGTTGGACAAGATGATAATTGGAAAAAAGTTATATTGACTCCCGAGCAAGCTTATGCTTATCTTGAATTAAAACTTGAAGAACTTAAGGCTTTATATAATTATAGACCTTTGGGGTTTAATGTATCTTTGTTTGATGATCTTGAAGGGCAGTTTCAAGTTGAGGAGATGCAAAATTTTAAGGATAGTGTATATGCTGTGCTTAATGGTAACGTCACTACTATTGGTAATTTGCAAAGGATAGTTATGCATTCGGTGAAAAATACGTCTGATTATCTGTTTGAAAAAAATTCTAGGCCTTTGATTGAAAAATTAAGTAGTATTTCTTGGCATACTGTTTTTGCAGTAATACTTGAGAATGGTGAGGTTTTAAATAGTGTTAATTTATCTAAACTTAAATCTATGGGAAATATGCGAAATTTAAATGAGATTAATTCTATGTTAAGGGATATGTGTACGAAGTGGAAGAAGATTGTTGACTTGATATGCGGTTTAATTGATGAGGTAGTAAAGTTTGCTGTTATAGGTGTTGATAATAGGGAAATTATTGAATTTAATTTAAATCCAATAATTAGATTAAATTGTTTGGTTTATAATCAATCGTGTCCAATTCTTGAAGATGGTGTTAGAATCCTTCAACTTGAAAAAGATGGTATTGAAATATGTAAACTTAAAAATGATTTAAGGCGTTTGCGCATGCAAATTAAAGATAAGATTTTGGAGATAATATCCTAGAAAAATTAATATTATAATTTTTTAATTTATTGGATAACATGTTTAATTAATTAAATTTATTATAATTAATTAATAATTTTCATATTATTTTGTAATATTGGGTGTAAAATGTATTTTGTTCTAATTATGTTCTATGTTATCTGTTAACTACTTTGTAGTGTGTAAGAATAGAATTTAGAATAAATATGTGTTTTTGTGCTATTAAAGCACGAAGAGGAGGATATTGGTGCAAAAAATGAGCATGTTGATTTTATTTATTAGTTTATTATTGGTATGTTGTGGGCAAGATAGATTTGACTCTCCAAAGTCTGGGCATAAAAAACTAGACATAGATTCTAAGTCTGTGCGTTCAGTATCAGCAATTACACCAAGTGGTAAGATGGGGACAGGTAGTGCGGAGCCGGCAGCAGATGTCTTGTCAAATGATCCAGAAAGAGTTGTAGAAAAACTCGATACTCGACCTAAGAGAAAGCCAGAAAGTCCAAAGAGAGCTTATTCTAAATTTAAGAGAAGTTATGAAAGACTAAAACGATTTTATAATCGTAGACCTCAAAATTTTAATGTGTCCTTATTTAATAGTATTAATAAAAAATTTGGTGTTGAAGAGAAGCAAGGTTTTAAAGATAGTGTTTATGAAAGTTTAAATGGAGACATTGTTGCTCTTGATAACTTGAAGAAGATAGTAATGATTACAAAACGCTCTGAGGATGCATATAGGACTGAGCTTAATGCTAGGCCTTTGCTTATTCAGTTGTGTGGTATTGTAGGATCGTCCATTTTTGCAGTTATGAATGAAACGGGCACTGTTTTGAGTAAAGATAATTTAGTGAAACTTCAAAATAGTCAGGATGTGGTTGGTCTTAATAATCTTAAGAATAAAATGGATGATATGTATGAGAAATGGGAAAAAATGGTAAATCTATTGCAAGATATTATTAATAATGGGGCAAGGTTTGCTACTCAAGATGATGTTATTAAAAATTTGCAATCTATTGTTGATTTGGATACTGTAAAACATGATCAGGACTCTCATGATACACTATGTTTGCTTAAAAATGAGTTGGTAAATTTGCAATATCAAATTGAAGAACAAGTTAGAGAGTTGCGACTTGGACTTGTGAAATCAACTTTCTGATAATTTATTTGTTAAGTGGTTTGTATTCTGTATCAGGAATACAAATATGATGTATAAATATTTTCTGAGCCTGCTAATTGTGGGTTTGGTTTTTTTATAAATTACATTTAGTGGTGATATTTTATATCTTTAAAACTAAAATAACCATCTGTAATGAAAAAGTCAATTTGTTATCGCCTTGCTAAATAATTTATTTAATTAATGAATTTTAATTAAAATGATTAATGATTTCGTGTTATTTTGGGATATAGGTGTAGAATGTATTTTGTTTTAAGTATCATAAATATATTTTGTGTTGCTTATGTAAAAATTATGATTTGAAAAAAAGGAGGATATTAATGCCGCGAATATTTAGGGTAGTATTTATACTTGGTGTATTGATATTATGTTGCAAGCCGTATAGAGGCAATATTGATGGTAATGGGCAGTTGATTGACGGGGAAGGAAAGAGATATGGAAAGAGAGTGCCATCTGTTGTTTCTCCTGTTCAATTTGGAAAAGCATATGGGTTGAGTTCAGGTAAGGAGCCACATAATAAATTAGGTTTGGATTTATCAGTTAACATAAAGCCAACAGATGATTTGTCAGAATTAGGTCGGGAAAAAGGCTTTGGCATGGATAATTCAGAATCGGCAAAGTTTAATGAGGGTGGTGAAGAGTCTGATCGTAGGAAACATAAACAAAGAAGGACGCCTGAGGAAGTTTATGCTGAATTAAAAGCAAGCATTGATAATCTTAAAGCATTGTATTTTTACAGACCTGAAAGATTTAGCCAGTATATATTGGATAGAATTATGTATGATTTAAGGAATCGGTATACTGATTATTATAAAAATAATGTTTATGCGGCAGTAAATGGAGATATGCATACTTTGAGTAGATTGGAAGTGATAGTAAGTTATCCAGTTGGATTTTGGGGTAGTGAATATAAGTATCCTCGTCATTTGTTTAACACTCTTAGAACTCTTGGAGATCTTATCTTTAAAGTTATAGATGAGCGTGGTACTATGTTTAGCGATGCCAATTTAAGTAAACTAAGAGAGAGCCAAGATTTTGACTGTATTGATAAAATGACAGCCAATTTGAATGTTATGTATGTAAAGTGGATTGAATTGGTAAAGTTGATTCAAGAGCGAATTATAGAAGCATCAAAACTTAGTACTACATCCAATATGTCACGACACTTGTCGGTAATTACTAATCTTTTTGAAGATTCTGTGAATTTTGAAGAAGAACCAATGCGTATGCTTAAAGATGATTTGACAAAGTTACGCTCTAGTCTTAGAGTTAAGCTTTATGAGTTTAATGTAGAGATGAATTTTGGCAATAAATTGACTTTATAATTATTGTATATGCTTTATTTGTAAACAAATTGTAAATAATTGGTACGCAAGTCTGTATTGACAGGCTTGTATTTTTATTTGTTAGCAATTGTTTGTCTTTGGCAGATTTATACTTTAAAAATTGGAATAGCTTGATGTGGTTTGTCAAATTTTGTTTTACTGAATAATTTATTTAATTAATAAATTTTAATTAAAATGATTAATGATTTCGTGTTATTTTGGGATATGGGTGTAGAATGTATTTTGTTTTAAGTATCATAAATATATTTTGTGTTGCTTATGTAAAAATTATGATTTGAAAAAAAGGAGGATATTAATGCCGCGAATATTTAGGGTATTATTTATATTTAGTATATTTATATTATGTTGTAAACATGGGGATAGTGATAGAAGTGGTACTAGAGGTTTAAAAAGAATGGCTTGGGAAAGAGATAATCCTAAGTCTGTGTCGTCGGCTGTCAAAAATACCACATCAAGTAAAACAGTTAAGGCAAATTTGGATAATGTAGGAAGGGAAAGGGTGGATTTAGAGATAGAAGTTGGTTTCATGCCAACGGGTAATTTGGGAATAAGTCGATTGAGAAGAATCGATCTAAATGGTCCTGGTGTGGGGGTTGGGTCAGTTGATGGTAATAGAGCTGAAGATGTTGGGGATGCTCAGAGTCATGTACCGGATGAGAGCGTTGGCATAGAAGAGGATTTGCTTGTAGGTGAGAACGGAGAGAGGGTATTTGGAAACATTTATGCCGTATTGCAGGAAAAAATTGAAAAGCTTATAGAGGCCTATTATTATAGGCCTCAAGGATTTGGTCAATATATATTAAATAATATTGAGCATGGGTTACGTGTTAGTTATAGTAAGTTATATAAGGATAATATTTATGCTGTGTTTAAAGGAGATATGGGAATATTAAGTAGATTTGAATCAGTGATAAGGCATTTGATTGAAAAGTGGAGTGATTCTTATGATTATCCTCGTAGTTTACTTAATACTTTGCAATATCTTTCAATGTCTATTATTTTTAGAATTATAGATCCAAATGGTGATGTTTTGGGTGAAGAAAACTTGTTTGTACTTAAGTCCGGTAAAGATATAGAGGGACTTAGTGAACTTGTACATAATGTGCATGTCATATGTGAAAAATGGAATGAGTTGACAAATCTTATTCAAGATAGGATTTTGAAAGCTTCAATGCTTGATGGAAAAGATCAAATTACGGAATGCTTGTCACCGATTGCCAATTTATTTTCTAATTCTGATGCTTATAGACATGATGAGATACATTTACTTAAAAATGAACTTGTAGATTTAAGAGAACAAGTTAAGGATAAAGTTTATAAATTAAAGCTGGAGGAGGGCAATTCATTATCATAATATAGTTATGATTATCATTTATTTAATGAAAATACAAAAGATACTCCATCTAGAGTTTAATTGCAAGTCTTTTTAACTTGGGTGGAGATAAATTTTTATATATGATTAGCCTAATAAATCCAATGTAATAATAAAGAGATATTGAGTACTGTGTAATTGCTTGTTTTGGTGATATATGAAAAAAATTAGTAGGAGTAGCAAGAAGTTAATTATCTTAATTAATAAATATTAATTAAGATAATTAATATTTGTGTGTTATTTTGGGATATGGGTGTAGAATGTATTTTGTTAAAAATATAAAAATATTTTGTAATTTATTGAAAATAATAGTTTAAGTATATAAAAGGAGGATATTGATTTATGCAGCGAATGTATATTATGATATTTTCACTTTGTGTGTTGATATCGTGTTGTAAGCAATATGAAGGTAAAGTTAGTGATGCTGGTAAAAATTCAAAAGATGTAGCTAGAGATATCTCTAGACGGTCGATTTCATCAGTTGTACCGGATATTCCAATAAAGAAAGCAAAAAGTCCATTAGTAGTTGGTGCATTGGATAATCATATACAAAATAATCAAGATGATGTAGTTAACTTAAGAGAAGATGTGCCAGGCATTCAAGAGAATGTACCAGGTGCTTCTCAGCAAAGTGTAATTGTGGAGACTGATAAAAAGAAAACAAAGACACTAGAAGAGGAATCTTATGATGAATTTAAGGCAAGCTTAAGTAAGCTTAAAGCTTTGTATTATTATAGGCCTGAGGGATTTAATGATTATATGCTTAGTGGCATTGAAAGTGAATTTAATTTTGAATATGATCCAGTCTTTAAAGAAAAATTTTATGCTATTTTAAAGGGAGATGTTAAAACTTTGCGTAATTTGCAGAAAATAGTAGTTATTAGCCATCCAGATAGGGAATTGAAGGAGTATTTATCTGGAGATGAATTTAGGGTTTTATTTTCAAAATTAAAAGATATTGCAGAGAGTACTATTTGTAGAGTTATCAATGAACATTGGGGTGTCTTTAGTACTTCTAATTTAACTAAACTTGCAATGAGTAAAGATGTCGCAGGTTTTGATTCTCTTAAAGCTGGTCTAGATGAGTTTTGTACAAAATGGAAAGAGATGACAATATTAGTACAAAATGTGATTGATGATGTGGCAAAATCACGAGATAGAAATAATATTTTACAAAGAGTGCAGACAGTTACTAATTTAATACCTTTAAATTCTAATCAACAATGTAATACTCAAATTTGTGAGGTTAAAAATGGCTTGAATTTATTGCGAGTCAAACTTGCTCATAAGGTTGATCAATTGATACGGGAGATATATTTATGGTTGTAATTTGATATTTTTTAATCAGATTGCATTTGAATCATAAATGCAGTAATTAGTAATAGTTGGTTTATTAATTAATATAAGCTTATAACATATGTTGTAAGCTTAATCTTGTTTTAATAATTGTTTAGTGTTAAATCTGTAGAATATAAACCTATCAACATTATAATTTTTACTTTAAAATA
The DNA here is from genome assembly GCF_000500045.1 of Borrelia persica No12. GTDB lineage: Bacteria > Spirochaetota > Spirochaetia > Borreliales > Borreliaceae > Borrelia > Borrelia persica. Next base: position 104,475 of record NZ_AYOT01000187.1, read on the forward strand.
AAACTTATATTTTATTAATATTATATTAAAATGATATTATATTATTATAAGTATAAAGATATATTAAATTAAATAATGTAATTATGCTTAGTGTGTATGGTGTTAATTGTAATTCAAAAGTTTAAAGGGGGAATGTTAATGAAGTTGAAATATTGTATATTGATTATAGTCTTGGTGATTAGTATTTTGATTGTGAAGTGTCCATTGGGAAGGGGAGGTTCATCTAATGCTGATGATTCTTCACAATATGTTGATTTAAAAGTATTGAGCGAGCTTGATAAAAAAAGCAGTTCTACTGCTTTAGAGGCTTATTCTGCATTACGTAAAAGTTTGACTGATCTTAAGGATTCTTATGGTTATACACCTCAAGGATTTGATGAGACTCAGTTTGATAGCATATTTCCATGGGAGTCAACTACTGAGAAGGTTAAATATGGAATTTATTCTATTTTAAATCGGGATATTAAGACTTTAAATAATTTAAAGGTGATCGTAGCAAATTTATTGAAATCTCCCGATCAAAATATACAGTCAGTTGCTTCAAATTTGTTTGTAGCATTGTGGGATATTTCAGGTAGTATTTATAGTGTTGTAGATAGAAGAGGTCGTATTTTAAATGATGCTAATTTGGTGAAAATTAAGAATAGTGATGATATAAAAGGTCTTGATGGTATTAGATTTGCATTGGAGGATATGCTTAAGTATAAAGAAGAGCTTGTAATATTGCTTAAAGATATAATAAACTCAGCGGCAAATTTTGGTATTGATTCTTTAGAGCATATTGCAAATAGATTGATACCAATTACCATCTTAACTTTGGATTTTGAACAGCATAAATGTAATGCCGGTCGAATTTGTGTGATTAATAATGAGCTTAAAAATTTAGTGATTCAAATTGATAATAGTGTGAGTGAATTAAAGAAAGTTAAGTAATTTATTGTTATGCTTTTCATAAATGAGCTACTTTGTCGTGCATAAAATGTAAAAATTGTAATGATATTAAGATTTGATTAGTGCATCATTGTCTGATTTGCGTGGTAAAATTGCAGATAAAGTTAGTAATTTAATGAAAAATATTTAATAATATGATTCTTGTATTGATCTTATTCTTAAAGGCAGTTTAATTATTTAAATTTTAGATTATATTTTAAAGTAAGCCTACAATATTTTGTAGGCTTTAAGTATGTTAATACATTAATATAGATAATTAGTTGATTAGATGGTAAATACTTAAAATTTATGGAGTTGTATTTTGAACTTTAAAATTGAAAAAGAAAATTTATTAAACATAGAACATAAGATTTTGGATAAAGGTTTTGTAAAGCTTGTCGATTTTATGGGTAGTGATGAGAGAATAATTCAAGCTGCAAGAATTTCATATAGAGGTGAGAGTATTAAGAGAGAAGATAATGAGCTTATTGATTATTTGATAAGAAATGAACATACAAGTCCACTTGAACAAGTGGTTTTTACATTTTATGTTAAAGCTCCAATATTTATTGCAAGACAGTGGATGAGACATAGAACGGCAAGAATTAATGAAGTTTCAGGTTCTTATAGCTCAATTAGAGAAGAGTTTTATGTGCCTTTAGAAGAGAATATGCAAGGTATTGCAGATATTGAAGACAATGGGAGAGCTTTTTGTACTTTTGAGGATATTTTAAATGATTTAAAAGAAAATCAGAGATCTTCTTTTAAGTTATATCAAAATATGATAAGTTGTAATGTTTCAAAGGAAGTCTCTAGAATTGTCTTGCCTTTAAGTTTGTATACCGAATGGTATTGGCAGATTGATTTGAACAATCTCTTTCACTTTATAAAATTAAGGTTGGCTTTAAATAATTCAAGAGAGGTTGCTGAGCGTTCATCTAAGGAGATGCGTAAATATGCCAAAGTATTGCTTGATATTGTTGCAGAAATTGTTCCTATTGCTACTGCAAGTTTTAAAAATCATATCTTAAGAGGTTGTAGGTTGTCTTATGAAGAGATAGTTGCAATTTCTGCTGCTTTAGACATAAGTAAGCTTAAATTGGATGATAATGCATTAAAGAGATTGCAAGACAAACTTAATATTTAAAAGTAAATTATTTTATTTTAAAAAAATGTAAACTCCTTGAATGAATACAATATAATAAGGTTGGTATACATTAATATTGAGTTGTTGTGTATTAATGTATATTGGCTTGTAATTTACAATTATTTGAGTTTAATTTTTATATTTTTAATTGAATATTATTTGAGATCAAGTTGCATATTTTATATTATTTAAGTATAATAAATATCACAGGTTGAGCCACCACCTGATCCAGCTTGCGTATTTTAAATCTTGATTTAAAGGCGTAGGCTGGCTTTTTTTATTAGCCTATTTTTAAAACTTATTTTAATTATATTGAGTTAATTGCGGTATTAGATATTTATTTAAATCGAAATATTAATTTATGTATAAATAAATTTATAAATTATAAGTGTTTTATATTGTTTTTTTTAAATAATGGTATATGTTTTAACTTGATTGATAGTTAAATTTATTCTAAGAAAAGGATTTTGAAGTTTTGTCAATCAGTTTTATTATTGATTAAAGTGATGGCTTAACAGTAATTTGTATATAATAATAATTATCAATATGTATTGTGTCTTATATGGTATAAATATAGCGTATTAAGTGTTATAATATATTATATTTTGTTGAGTTTAATTAGAATATACAAGATAAATACCGGTCTATATCTCTCAAAAGGATAGAGCTGGGTCAGGTGGTGGCTTGACTGTTATAGATTAATTTATAATTTGTTTATTAAAAATTTGTAAAATGTATACTTAATGAGTTTTATAAAAATATCTTGAAATAAGTTGAATTTTATTGTTTTATTTTTGTTATTTTTTTATTATATTTAGTTATAAATATAAAATATCGATATTAATATTTCTCATATAGGTATAATTATATTTAGAAAATTAAATAACGATATACCATATATAGGTAAGTCATTTCATTATTTTTTCATCATAGTAATTCAGCGTTTGTAATTCATCATTGTATATTTGTGTATATTTGTTATCTAAAAAAGGAGGTTATTTAATAATATGCAAGTGTTTAGATTGTTGTTTGTTTTAGGTGTTTTAAATTTATTTATTGGGTGCTCAACAGAACCAGGGTCAGGGGGAAGAGTGCAAAAAGATTCTGCAACTTCAACAGAAGGCTACTTGGGGGATGTGTTTCCAGATTTATCGGGTTATGATTCGTATTTACCAACAACATCATTTAATTTTGATGAATCAGATTTTGTGAGATATGAGGTATATAGTGGACATATTGATTTGCATTCTCTTTTGGAAAAAAATTCAAAAAGTTTGGTTATAGTACGTATAGATACTGCGAATCATATTCATAATAAATTGTTAGGAATGATAAAAGATTTTGTTTCAAATTTGGATGAAGAGCGTTATGAATTTTTAGGCAGTAGAAGTAAATATTTTAACTATGGTAATAATTTGTTAAATAAGCTTTACTTGGCTTCTGGAGTTATGGTAAAGCATATTCATGTTGATGGTATAGAACGTGATATTATTGATAGTTCATTGGATTTGCTCTATTTGGCATTGGGTTATAATAAGGTTCCTGTTTCTAATTTTCATAGGATACTAATTAACTTATTCGGTGATGTTTCCGATGCAGATTTGGTGCTTAATGAGAGTACTGCTGTAATTCGGGATTTAATTGTGAAGTTGTTAGAGGGTGGTGATACTATTTCTAAATTATTAAATGGTTCTTTTAGTGCAGAAGCCATAAATAAATTTAGTAAGGAAAGTGAGTTTCTTAAGCTTGATATTGCTAAAGGTGAATTGACTAAGTTTAATGACTTCAAGGAAAATTATGTTAAGCAATTAGAAGTTCTGGATTCGGATTTGCGTGAAATACTTATATTATTGATTGCTTCAAAGCGTGAGCCAGTATATTATTATGATAGTAAAGTTAAAGCACTATCAATGTTGAAAAATTTAATCAGGAAAGAGCAAATGTTTATAAATGCAATTAAGTTATGGATGTAAAATGATCATTCATAAATGTAAATGATATAAATTTGAGTATGGCATACTAGAGTTTATGACGATTGATTTGATAATGTAACAATATAAGCTTATAATTTTTATTATTGGTAATTTATTAAACGGTTTATTTATTTGTATTTTTGATTGTTTGATATTGATATATTAATCCAATTAATATATTATTATTTGTAATAAATGGTTAGTTAATATATAATTCATTACTTATAATTAATTATTGCCAATATAAATATATAAATATATAAATATATAAATTTTAAGTGATAAGTGTATAACAGTGATAAGATGTTTATTCTTATATTCATCATTATATATTTGTCATCTAAAAAAGGAGGTTATTTAATAATATGCAAGTGTTTAAATTGTTGTTTGTTTTAGGTGTTTTAAATTTATTTATTGGATGTTCAACAGAACCAGGGTCAGGGGGAAGAGGGCAAAAAGATTCTGCAATTCCAGCAGGAGATGAGGCACGAGATGATAAATTTGATTGGTTAAAGACACCATTTGGGTTTAAAGAGTCAGATTTTGTGAAATATGATGTATATAGTGGACATACTGATTTGCATTCTCTTTTGGAAGAAAATGCAAAAAATTTAACTTTAGCAGGAAGAGATACGTATGATGTTTTTTACTATAAATTGGTACATGAGTTATTGGATTTTTGTCATGAGAGACATAGGAATCGTGATGATTTGAAGAATTCTTTTGATGATAATACAATGAAAGTTCATGAGATTTATGATGCTTTAATAGCTAAATTTAATAATTTAGGTTCTTCTCTTCCTCATGAATCGGACCTTTCTGTTTTTGCTCTTAATAGTAAATTTGATCGATTTTATTTTATGTTAGATTATGATAAAGATGCTTTGCATAATTTGTATTATGTGGTAGACAGATTAACAAATATGAATAAAGAAGCTAGTGATGAGTTAAAATATATGGCTTGGCATACTGCTCGTGGTATAGTTAAAGATATGTTATTTTATGGAGAGCGTATTTGTTACTTTTTGCGTTATGCCTTTAGTAAAGAGACTATTGAGGATCTTGGACGTGTAGTGGAATTTGACAGGCTATATGTATGTAAAGCAAAATATGGTGAATTTGTAAAGATTAGGGATGCTTATATTAAGTGTTCATCTGAGTTAAAGAAAATATTCAGGGATATGGTGGCATACATTAATACTAGGATCGGAAGATTCTTTAAAAAGGAGGGACAGGAAGAGCTTGAAGGTAATCCCCATATGACAATATTTGTACCTACATATTTGCATCGTTTCAGTAGTGATGTTGTTACTACTCTCATAGAGATGTTTAATGTTTTATCACCAACATAAATAAGGTAAGCTGTATATGGTGCAATATAGACCTTGATATTGAAAATTACAGTATAAATTATTAGCCAGTTTATATTTGAGGTATATAAGCTGGCATGATTTTTTTCTTTATTGTTGATGTTTTTTATTATTATTATGTAAGTTTAGTTTGGATATTGATTTTTATTTTAGGCCAAAAAGTGTTTATGTCATATCTATATTGATATGTTTTTTTGTATTAGATTATGATTTTAATGATTTGCATTATATATTAACTAAATTAACAGATGTATTTATGGTGAAAGAAGAAGAGTATATGAGAAGAGTTGGGTTAGGTTTATATTTATTTTCTTTTATAACTATATTTAAATAACATAAATGTTAGTTGCAAAAGCATGTAGCTGATGAGGAAAGATTAATTGAGGAGATTAAAAATTGTTAGAGCTGGGATAGGCGAGGTCTGAATATGAAGTTGTGGTCAATTGCTTTTGTTGGGATTTGGGAACTTAAGTATAATTTATTGTTTGATTCTTAATATTTTTGTATATTGTTATAAAAAAAAGGTTAAGCCACCTATCAGCTTAGTTTTTTAAGCCGATAGTGAATTGTTTGTTTTGAATGGACGACGCACTAATTTTAAAACCATTAAGTATTTATTATAATATATAATAAGTATTATAATGTACTATGTATTATATAGTATTAATTATTATTTGTATAGTAGAAAAGCATAAAAAAAGCAAAATTTATAAAAAAATATCATATTTTTTAGTGAATAATAGAGGGAGGGAAGTAATTTCCTCCCTGATGTTTTAGTTATTTATAAAGTTTAATTTTAATATAGTTTGAATATTTTGTACTGAGTCTTTAATATTCCGAAGTTCGTCTTGGAATATTGTTTTATATAGAGAATTTACATGGTCTTTTAGTGTTGTTCCATTTTGTTGTATGTTATTAGTATTAGAATCATATTCAGAAATAATTTTGTCAATAGTGTCTGTCCATTTTTTTCTTAAATCATCAATTGTATTGAGGCTTTCTTTAATTTGTTGTAGTTCTTCTAGATTGAGACTATCTAGATTGTTAATTGTATCATTAATATTGGTTATCAGATCTTCAAATTTTCCTTGAATAAATTCTATTCCTGTTTCTAGTATTGTTTTTGCTAGTTTTGTTGTCCCAGCTTGTTCGTTTTTTTCTATTTTATTGAGTATTGTTCCCAATTTTCTAATTTTATCTTCTTGCCATTTTAAAGATGCATAAAGTTTTTTTCTCTTGTATGCATATTGCGGGGATTGTATGTTGATTTCTTGGTTTTTTTCGTCTCTGTATATTATAAATTTAAATACTCCCGATTTCATTCCATATTGTTCAGAATCTTCGGTTTTGGTATCATATTGATTTAGCAAATCAATTTCATTTTTAACTTTTGTTTTGATAAACTCTATAAGTTTCCTTTTTTCTCCATCGTCTTCTTGTTGTTGTTCTATTAAATTGCCGTGTTCTTTTTTTTGATCTGTTTGCAGTCCTTGTTGTTTTGAGTTTGCAGTATCTTGTTTTCCCTTTTTACCAAAGTTGAATGTTTGCTCTAGATCACTAGGTTTGCATCCAACTAGCGTAAATGCTATTGAAAATGCAATTAAATTAAAAATATTGTTTAGACTTTTTTTTCTCATAAAATATTCTCCTCTCTTGTTATTATATCATAATATTAAATTTTAATATTTATTATTATATTATAATATATACTATTTTAATGTCAAAAATAATATTATGATATAATGATATTATTTTTTGTGTAATTGATTTTAAGTTTTTTTATAAATAAAAAAAAAGAGAAGATATTCTTCTCTTTTTTGATTTTTAAATCTTATGTTGAAAATATTTATTTAAAAATATTTATTTTGCTTGATCTGTTATTGTTTTAATCTTTTGACCTGTTGTTGCGATGGTTTCATTAAGTTTAAGTTTTGGTATAACGTCTGTATATTTTGTTTTTAGGTAATTATCTACTAAAGTTTCAACGTTGTCGATACCATCTTTTTTGCTTGTATGATCTGCAACTAGTGTCTTTACAAAATCTGTCCAAGTCTTTTTTGTATCTTCAATTGTTTTAACTTTGTCTTTAAGTTCTTTTAATTGTTCAAGGCTTAGGGTATTGAGTTTTTCTTTTTTGTCATCTATGAACTTCAATGCCTTTTGAACTTCATCTTGGATCTTTTCTCCTAAGGTTACAAAATCTTTAATCCAAGTGCCTTTCTTAGCTGCATTATTTTCTATTTTAGCAAGTATTTTACCAAATTCTTTAATTGTGTTTTCATTCCAATTTAGAGATCCATAGAATTTTTTTCTTTTCTCTTCATTTTGAGCATCGTCATATTTTTTGCCTCCAGCACCATCTATTTTATCAAATACTCCGGTTTTCATGCCATATTGAGTGTCTCCCTCTTTTTTACCCTTTTCTTTGTCGTTTTCGGTTGTAAATTTTGCTTGTAGTTCTTTTATTATAGCTTCTATTGCTGCTTTATTTTGATCAGCACCATCACCACCAGCACCATCAGCACCAGCCAAACCACTATCAACAATAGATGGGTTTGTTATTGCTTTTGCGGTGTTTGGATCATCGTGTTGATCACCTTGTTTGGTTGGTTTGCCATTTGGATCAAGATTTTCTTGTGCACAACCGATAAGCATAAATGCTGTTAAAGCAGATATAGTAATTATATTTTTAAAGATATTATTTTGCATAAACGTTCTCCTTTTTTATTCTTAAATAAGAATCATTATTAAGTAGTATTATTACATTATTTGATTTAAATGTCAAGTTTATTAAAGAATTTTTTTTGTATAAATGATAAAATTTGGCTTAAAATGTTTACTGAGTATGTTTGATAGCTTTGCTTAAATGTTTTTTAGAAAATAAAAAGAATAATTGTATATGTTTATATTGATTTTGATTTTATATTTATTGTGTGTAATTTATTGTAGGTTTTTTTATAAATAAGTAAAAAAAAGAAGAGAAGAATATCTTCTCTTCTTTGCTTGTTAAAGCTCATGTTAAAAATCTTTATTTTAAAGATATTTATTTTATTGCATTTGTTATTGTTTCAATAGCTTGACGTGCTTGTTCACTGTTTTGACCAAGTGTTGGAAGAGGGTTTTTGTATTCTCGTTGTAGGTATGTTGCTAGATTTTGCGTATTATTTTTGATTGTATCTTTATCGTTTTCATGATCGTTAACCAGTGTATTTACAAAAGTTATCCAAGTTTTTTTTGCGTTTTCAAGTGTGTTAACGTGGCCTTGAAGTGTCTTTAATTTGTCAAGGCTTAGGGTATTGAGTTTGTCTTTTTTGTCATCTATTAACTTCAATGCCTTTTGAACTTCATCTTGAATTTTTTCTCCTGCTCCTAAAAGATCTTTAGCCCAATTAGCTTTATGAGCTGAGCCTTCTAGGTCACCAAGTATTTTACCAAATTTTTTGATTGTATCCACATTCCAATCTATAGATCCATATATGTTTTTTCTTTGCTCTATGTTGTCAGCATGGCTATATTTTTGGTTTTTAGCACCGTCTACTTTGTCAAATAAATTGTTTTTTAGGGTATATTGATCACTTCCCTCATCTTTACCATTTGCTTTTTGGTTTTCGGTTGCAAATTTTGCTTGTAGTTCTTTTACTATAGCTTCTATTTTTGCAGCATCGCTACCCTGTCTTGTAGTATCTTGCTCTTCTGGAAGATTGTTTTGTGCACAACCAATAAACATGGATGCTGTTAAAGCAGATATAGTAATTATATTTTTTAAGATGTTATTTTGCATAAATATTCTCCTTTTTTTATTATCAAATAATAATCATTATTAGATAATAAAAATATTATATACTATTTGGTCTAAATGTCAAGTTTGTTAAAGAGTGTATTAAAGAATTTTCTTTAGTATGAATGATGAAAATTTTGGGCATGATGTTTGCTTGAGTATATTTTAAGTCTGCTTAAGTGTTGTTATTGGAATTAGTAGGTGTAAGTGATTTTGTAATATTATCTCACATTTTATTTTTCATTGGTGATTGTTTTCTAACATAGTAATGGTGTTTTGTTGTCTTTAAAATTTTTTTTATTCTGTGAGCTATGTCTTTAATACTATTGATTTTACTTTTTATTTTTTGATATCTAGTGGCTATGTGTTCTATCAATTTAATATTATTATTTTGTATATCCGTGTTCATTCTATAATCTTCAATAATGATATCCACAAATTTTATCCATATCATTCTTAAATTTTCAATTATGTTTAAGTTTTCTATAATTTCTTTTAGTTTTTCACTTTTTAAAAGAATAATTTTATTTTGTTCTTTGTGTATTTGATGGATAATTTCTTCGAATGGCTTTTGATTATATTCTCTTCCTGTTTCTATAATTGCATTATAAAGTTCATTACCTTGCTTTGTATTGTCCTTTTGTATTTGGAGAAGTATTTCACCCAACCATTTTAATCTTGTTATTTTATAATTTAGAGATGCATAAGATAATTTGATTTTATTTTTGTTTACGGTATATTTCTTTTCTTTGTTGTTTATTATTGTGTCGTAATAAATTTCATCAAAAATTGTACACTGTATTCCAAGTTGTTTTTCAGATTTTTGTGTAAGATCTTTTGTGTGTTGTTCCATTAAGGTGCGGGCAGTTTGAGTTATTTTTTTTATATGCTTTGTTAAAATCCTTTTTATAGCTGGGGTATCTGATGTTATATTTTTTATTATAAATAAGTCTCTTTGGGTATTGTTATCTAATTTTGTATCTTTTGATTTAGTATTTACATTGCAGGCAATTAGAATCATTGTAATAGATAGTGATAAGCTTTTAATAGACTTAATAAACAAGATTTTTTTCAAAATATTCCCCTTACTTTTATAGCTGCAATCAATTTAATTAGTGATTTATTTTTGCAGATTAAATTTATTTTATTTTTTATATTTATACACCATTATAAGTTGTCTTTTTATTCTTTGTATAATTTTACTTTAATTTAGTTTTAATTTCAAAATTTGACTAATTTGGTATGCTATCTCTTCAGTTTTGTTTGCCAATTCTTTGAGTTTATATTCATAATGCATTTTGTTTATATGGTTTTTTAAGTAAGTGGCATCACCATCTCTGATATTGTCTTTATTATTTTGAAAATCATTATAAATTGTCATTGCATATGTTTTACCCGTATCTCTAATTTTTTGAATTTCATCAAATTTGTCTTTAAGTTCTTGCAGATTATTTAAACTTAAGAAATGAAGATCATTTTGCTTTTGAGATAGGGGTATTAATGCGACTTCAAAGTAATTGTGAGCATATTTTTTAATTGCAGATAAGATATTTTCTAATAATATATTATATTCTGTATTAATATCATATTCCTTTTGTCTATAAGTAATGTTGGTATTTGCTTTTTGTGCTAATTTGTTTAGGATTGTCTGAAAATTGATGATGGCAAATCGTCGGTATTCAAGTGCTAGGTAGATTAGTTTTCTTACACTTTTATTATTCTTACTTGCATAAACCTCATCATTTTTATGATCTTTTGCCACTTGAAATACTGTTTGATTATTAACCCTATATAAAATATTATCTTCTATCCAATCGTCATTATCGTTGTACATGTTTAGTATGTATTTATCCCTTATAATTTTGCTTTTTAGTTTGGCTATTATAATTTTTTTTTCTCTCATTTGTTCTGTGTGTGTATTTTTTATATACTTTTCTAGGTTGTTTTTTATGCTTTCTGCTTCTTGTAGTTCTTGTTCTAATTTTCCAAATATTTTAACATTTTCTTTGCAAGCTAGAGTAGCTATAACAATTACGCTGAGGATGATAGACGATCTATTTTTCAAAATATTCTCCTTATTTGTATCAAAGCTATACTTATTGTGATTTGGCTACCTTGTTAGGCATTATACATCTATTGAAGTTTAATATCAAGATTGTTAAATTTTTGTGTTTTATTTTTATTTTATAATGTTTTTAATTTGGGTAATTAGCTTTTCGAGTTTTTTAAATTGATTTGTAAATTTTGTATTATATTCATTATTTTTTATATAGTCTATTAATTTTTCAATGTCACCAGTTTTGATCATGCCTTCATCATTTTGAAAATCGTTATAAATCTTGCTTGCATACTCTTTGCAAGTATTGCCGATTGTTTTTCGTTCATCAAATATATTGTTTAGTGTTTGTATGTCATTGATTGTTAAGGAATTAAGTTTCTTTTGGTTTTCTTCTGATATATTAAATGCATTATTGAAATATAAATTGAAATACTCATTGATGTTATGTATTATATTCTGTATTATTTTTTGAATTCGTTCATCCTTTGAAGAAGTTTGTAATTTTGTATTGGGTTTTAATGTGTGCTTTATAAAAGTGTCTTTTGTAATTTTGTTAAGAATTTTACCGAGAGATTCAATATGAGTATTATTATACTCAAATATTAGGTAAATTTTATTTCTATTTTTTTTATTTTGTGGATGAGAGTATGGCAAATTTTGGGTTTCAATCACATCAAATGCTTTATTGAGATTATTTTTATTATAATGTTCATTATCATGCATTCCAAATTGATTGATAGGTTCATTATAATAATTATTTTTGTGTATTATTAGTAACTTTTGAATATCTTGAATTTTTTGCTTTAGAGCAATTTTTGCTTGATCTAATTCAATCTTGGATTGTGTTTGTTGAGATTGTTCTTCGTCTTGTTTTGTTATATCTTCTATTTCTTTTTTTAAATCTTGTTCTTTTTGGATTAGGTCTTGTGTTTGTTGTTTTTTTTCTTTTATTGATGATTGAATTTTATTTAGGAGTGTTGCTGTTGTTTGATTTGCTATCTTTTCTTGTATTGCCATTCTTATGGTTTCTGTTTGACTTTCTTGTGTTTGTTTTACTGTTGCCAATTCTATTTCTTTTAATTTTTGTTCTAATGTTGCAAGTTTTGCAACATTTACTTTGCAAGTTAGAGTAATAATGGCAAAAAAAGTAAGTATGATAAGCAATCTATATCTCAAAATATTCTCCTTGTCTTTTAAAACATATTAGTTGTCGTTGTTTGATAGTGCTCGTTTAGGCATTATACTTTGATTGAGGTTTAATATCAAGATTTTGATAATTTTATGTGAATATTTATTGTATTTCATCTAAAATTGTTTTTAAGTTTTGAGCAATATTGTTGATATTATCATTGATATTGGACAATTGATTAGCTTTATCAATTGTATTTAGTATGTACTGTTGTGATAAAATTTGAGATTGAGCTTTCTGTTTAGAATATTCATCAACGATTTGTATCAGATAATTGTCAAAATTTTGCTTTTGTTGTTCAAGTTCTTTGAATGCTGTTTGAAGTTTATATAGTTGTTCAATATGTAATATATGAAGCTTGTCTTGTTTGTCATTCAGTGTTGTTATTGCAGTGTCATAGTAGTACTTACAGTGTCTAATTATGGCATAGATGATGTCTTGAGCAGTATTTTTTTTACCAATAAGCTTTAATTCATGCAAGATATCACCATATTGTTGAATGGTTTTTGTATCGTACTTGAGAATTAAGTAAATTCTTCTTCTGTTTGGAGCATTGTGATGATTTGCAAGCCTTATATTAATGTATGGGAGATGTGAGATATCTTTTTTGTTAAAATTATCGTATAAGATATTTTCTTTGCTATAGCCAATATAATTAAATGGTCGACTTTTGTTTAATCGATCTGTCATTCCAAAATGATCATAAGGTTCAGGCCAATTGGGATCTGTGTGTATGTTTATTAATGTTTGTCTATCTAATATTGTTAATTTTATCTGATTAATGATGTCTTGTCTTATTATTGCTATTTTTTCTTGTGTCATTTTGTTTTTTTGTGTTTGTATTTTGTGTTTTATTTCTTCTTGTTTGTTTTTTATATTTGCTTCTCTTAATTCGATAAATTCTTGAGTTATTTGTTCTTCTGCTGCTTCTTCTTCTTTGACGATTTTTTGTGCTTCTAGTTCTGCTTCTGTTTCTATTGTTTGTATTAGAGCGCCTAATTCTGTATTTGCTTTTATTGCTTGTGTTTCTAATACTATTTGTTTAGCGTTTTGTATTGTTTTTAGTGCTTGTGTTAATTCTTTAATATTATCAAGATTTGTTTTACAAGTGAGAGTAATGATAGCTAGTGTAAAGATAATAGGTAATTGATTCTTCAAAACATTTTCCTTTTATAAAAAACCTAATTATTATTATTTGGTTTGCTTTACTATGTACCATATTATATATGTTATTAAATATTAATAGCAAGATGAATAGCAAGTAAAGTGTGGGGTTTTATTAATAATAAATGGTTAATGAATTTGCGTGTTTTTTTATTATTCATTGAGTTTTTATATATATTTTATATTCTTTGAATAGTTTTTTATTTTATTGTTCCTATTTTTTTTCTTGCTTTTTCTTCTTTTGCTTTTTCTTCTTTCAATATTTTTTTTATTAGTTCTTCTTGCCTTGATTGTCTCTCTAATATTGTCTTTTCATCTTCTGGTGTTATTGTTAGTGCTTTTTGTATTATTATTTTTGCTTTTGCTTTTTCTTCTTCTTCTTTTTTTGTGAGTTCTTCTTGTACTTGTAGTGCTCTTCGTTTTATTTCTTCATAGTCTTCATTTGCCTTGCAGTTGCTTAAACTTATTAAGATTGATATAACCAAAAGGTCGTATTTCAGAATATTCTCCTTATTTTTTATGATAAATCAATGTTGATGTTTAATTATTGATCATCATTAATTGATATTATATGTTTTTTGGGTTTGTATGTCAAGATAGGATTTAAGAGGACATTTTAATGATAATTCTTAATAATTTTTGTTTTTTTAAAGGTTATATGTTTAAGCATATGTTTTTTAGAAGTGTTTTATAAATTTTATGGATAGAAAAATAAAGAGAAGATAAAAAGTTCTTCCCTTTATTTATGTGTGTAATAATGGTTTGTATATATTATTTTTCTTATGTGGTTTTATTTAAGATGTGTATCACTGTGGGCGCTGTTTTTTTTATTTTAGAAAAATTGTCTTCAAGTGAAATTCGGTTGCAGTAGAGGTAGTCTGCCAGTTCCATAAAGTTGGCTTGACTTTTGATTGCCTTATCTTTGTTAACACCAATTTTGATATCATTGTTGTAATCATTTTTAATTACAGTTACTATATCTTGTATATTTGCCATTGCTTGTGTAACTTCATTAAGATTTGTTTGTAGATTGATTAAATCGGTTGGAGATAAATCTTTGATTTTATCCCTTTTATTTTTTAGTGATTGAAATATGTCTATGTAACAGGTTTGAGCATATTCTGTTATTTGAGCAAGAGTTCCCGAATATGATTCTTTGACCTTGTCGTCATAGAGTGCTATGTTTCCTGCTGCTTGCATTCTGTTAGTAAACGCTTCGAAAGCTTTGAGGTATTCTGTATTATATTCAAATGCAAGATACACTTTTCTTCTCCTTTCTTTAGATGTTTTATCTGCTGCATTGTATTGTGTCTCTTGATTGCCATTCTTGATGTACGTAGCTATGTCAAAGATTTGATTTTGTCCTTTGAGATTGTATTCTTGTCCATCTTCATTCCAATTTGCATCTTCATGTTTTTTTAGTGCCTGTTCTATTGCTGGAGTGAGTTTGCTGAGTATGTTTTCAAGTAGGAGTATTTCTTGTGGATTTTGTTGAGTTCCGTTTGTTACCCTTTGATTATTATATTGATTACAAGCTAGTAGAAATAAGCTTGTTAAAATTGAAGTCAATATAACAAAAATTTTGTGTTTCAAAATATTCTCCTTATTTCTAAAATTAGATATAAAATTAGACATAAATAATATTGTTAAAAATATGAATTAATGATAATTATTAAGTGATATTATATGTTTATTGGGTATATATGTCAAGGTAAATCTAACATTATATCATTTAAAAATAAAAAAATTTACATTTTAATACGGATATTATTTATATATTTAATCTTGGAAAATATATCTTTTTTAAGTGTTATGCTTCAACTTAAGGAAAAAATTTTTTCTTAAGTTGAAATTTGTGTTTGTATTTTACCTAATATAGTTGTAATTTCGGTAGTTGCATTGTTAATTATGTCTAGGCTAGGTATTATATTTTTGCATGGACATTGTAGGTATTTGAATGTGTTTTTATGATCATAATAGCTCTTAATTCCCTGTTGCCAGATGCTAATTAGTCTGTCATTATCATAATCTTCTTTGATTTGTACCTTTATGCTTTTGATTTTATTATATGCATTTGTAATATCATTAAATTTTGCTTGTAATTGTTGTAAGTCATTTGAAGATAGTTTTTTAAGATTATCTTTTTTATCTCTTAGTGTTTTGAATATTTTTAAGTAGTAATTGTCAGCAGATTCTCTTATCTTTGATAAGAAATCTTCTATTATAATTTTGTACTTATGATTATTATTGTGTTGTAATTGACTTGAGAATTGTTTAGTAATTGCTTTAAAAGTTGTAATGTAATTTATATCATATTCAAATGCAAGGTATATTTCTCTTCTTGTTGCTTTAGAGTCTGGATCCCCTGTATTGTATTTTATTTCTTTGTTGTCCTTTTTGTATGTAACCCTGTCAAATAGTTGGTCATGGTTTAATAGACTACCATATCCTTGTTTATTCTCATCCCAATTTTCGTCTTCATGTGTTATTATTGTCTGTTCTATTTCTGGAGTAAGTTTACTGAGTATATCTTCAATTGGTGATACTGCGAATCTGTTTATATCTTGATTACAAGTTAGTAGGAATAAGCTTGTGAAAATTGAGATAAATGCAATACAAATTTTGTGTTTCAAAATATTCTCCTCGTTTTTAGATATAAGTAATTTTATTTAAAAATGTGAATTAATAATAGTTATTAAGTGATATTATATGTTTTGTTGGGTATGTATGTCAAGGTAAATTTATATTATATCGTTTAAAAATAAATTTTTATATTTTTATACGGGATATTATTTATATATTTAATCTTGTAAAGTAGATCTTGTAAGTGTCGTTTTTTTTAACTTAAGAGAAATTTTTTCTTTAAGTTTATATTTGTATTTTGTTTGTATATTTTAAGGAGTTTTAGTTTGTTATCAGAGTTTATGTAATAAAACGGGTAGTTTATTATCAACTATATAACACCTAGGGAGAAGATAATTTCTCCTTACTTAGGGTGTAAATTATATATATATCTTATTATTTTGTTATTTTATCTTATTTAAGATTTGCGCAATACTTCTAGCTTTGTTGCTTACTTGCTGAGCGGCATTTATAATATTAGTTTTCTTTGTGTTTGGTTTTAAGTATGCTACTATTTCTGCGTCAGTAGCAGTTGCCCAGTTTTTTGCTGGTGTTTGATTAGTACCAGGAGCACCACCAACAGCAGGAGCACCAGGAACAGCAGCAACAACTTCTCCGTTTGTAGTGTAGCTGTCTATAGTTGGTTTTATTTGGCTTATAAATGCGATTTTTTTGTCTTCAAGTTCCTGTAAACAATGATTTAAACTTTCAAGTTCTTGTAGAGTTAGTGTTTTAAGCTTGTCTTTTTTGTTTTGTAAATTTTGATATACATCTATATAATAGCTTTTAGCTTGATCTCTTACGGCATCAATAATTTCTTCGAAATCTGTTTTATTGGGATTGTTGTTCATTTTTGCTAATCTATTTGCAATTGTTGCAAAACTTTGTAGCGATGCTTTATTGT
Organism: Borrelia persica No12; assembly: GCF_000500045.1. Taxonomy (GTDB): domain Bacteria; phylum Spirochaetota; class Spirochaetia; order Borreliales; family Borreliaceae; genus Borrelia; species Borrelia persica. The sequence goes on from NZ_AYOT01000187.1 coordinate 121,611, forward strand.
ACCCAAAAGCTAAGTACAATTCTAGTCTTGCTTGTCTATCTTCCTCGGTGTCCGGATTAGCAGCAGCATTATTTACATATTTTCGTTTGGTATTATTGGCATTCGTATATTGAATTGTGGCAAATAATTGATTATTTCCGTTAAGATTGAATGTTGCTGCGTTTTCATCCCAATTTGTATCGAGTGCAGTAGTGTGTGCACCTATTATTGATGTTATATCTGCAGTGAGTCGAGCATTGATTTGTGAAATTTCTTGTGTTTTTTGTTCTTGATCTTTGTCTGTGGGCTTTTCTGGTGCTTTAGGATCTTGTCCACAGGCCAATAAACTTGCTAAAATAAATGTGATAAAAACTTTTCGTTTCAAAATATTCTCCTTATTGTTAAAACTAAATAACCTTATTAACACTTTTTCTATATATTAGTTAATAATTGTTATTATCACATAGTATATATTAAATTGGTTTTTATATCAATATATTCTTGTTAGTTTTTTGTATAATTTTTTTTGAGCATTTTTTAAATTCTTGTTAAGATGTCTTTAATGTCATTACTAAGATTTTTGATCGTATTGATTGCAGTAAAATGCGATTTATAGTATTGATTTATATGTGTTATTATTTTGGTTTTATCGGTTTGAATATTGTTTCTGTTATTAGTATAATCTTTAATAATATTGTTTACAGTTTGATTCCAATTTATTCTGAACATTGCTAATTGATCAAATTTGTCTTTTAGGGATTGTAAAATCTCAAGATCTAAAGATTGAAGTTCTTTACTCCTACTGAGGAGTGATTGGAATTCATTTGCAAAGTAATATGAAGCGTATCTTATTGCCGTATTTGTAATATCTTGAAGTAAATTTTTGCTTTCAGTATTAATGGTTTCTATTATTTTGTTAAGAACCATTCCAAAAGTTTTAATTTTTGCTTTATCATATTCTAAAGATAAATATAATCTTCTTCTAAGAGGTAGATTTCTTGCGTCATCTACTTGATACTTGTTTAATTTATTGTCAAGCATATTAAATGTTTTACCATTGCCTTTCATGCCAAATTGCGTGCTATCTTCAATCCAGTTTTTGTTGTTGTGTATCTCTAGTACTGTTTTAATATGATAAGCTTTTTGTGCAATTTGAAGTATTAAACTATTTTTATGTTTTTTTGTTGGATCTAAATTATCTAAAAAATTTCTTAAGCCTACAATTCCTGTTTTTGGGAAAAAACGTTTGACATCTGAATTGCAATTAATTAAAGTGAAAATTATTATGAAATTGATGATAAGGAAATATTTTTTCAAAATATGCTCCTTGATTTTTATATCTGAGAAATTTTAATTTGTGATTATAAATTAATTAAATTATATACATATATTTATATAATTATCCATAATTATTATTATATTTTTTTTAAACTATTTAAAAATTATTGTTTGTTGACAGTATAAAAAATAACAAAAGAGAAAGAATCTTTCCTTTTGTATTTATGAATTATTTTTTATTATTTTTTATATAAATTTTTAATTTAGTGTTTTTAAAATTTTATTTATATCGCCAATTATTATGCCAATTGTTGGAATTTTATTTTTAAGTATGTTGCCATATTGTTCTCTTATATGTTCAATGAGTTTTTGACTATCAGTTTGAATTCCCATTTTATTATCTTCATAATCTTTGATAATATTGTCCACAGTATTTTGCCATAGTAATCTTAATTGTTTAATTGTGTCAAATTTTACCTTTATTGTTATTAAATCTTGAAAATTTAATAAATCTAATTTATCTTGATACTCTTTGAGTTTATCGACTGCTCTTTCAAATAAAAATTGAGAGTAAGCTCTTCCTGCATTTGTGATATCTATATGCAATTGTCCTCTATGAATATCATCAGATGTTATTTTATTGAGTATAATGCCAAGTTGGCTAATTTTATTTTCGTTGTAATCTAGAGATGAATAAAATTGTCTTCTGTTGCCTTGACTTTTGGGGTCGTTGTAAGCTTTTTGGCTAGGATTGCCTATAATGATTTTAAAAGCTCCATTTTTCATTCCAAATTGATCTGCAGGTTCGTTTTCTTGAATATTGTTTTTGTCTTGTTCGATTAAATCAGTAACATTTTGAATCTCTTCTTTTAAAGATTTTATTATCGTTTGTTTTTCTTTTGTTTTGGTTTCTTTTGGATATTCATTTTGTATTTGTACTTGTTGGGATGTTATGTAATCTTTTTGCATTGATTGTGTATTCGTTTGTTCATTAAGGTCTGATTTACAAGCATTTAGATTAAAAATGACTAAAAAAGACATTATAAAAAAATAAGTTTTCAATATATTCTCCTTGTCTTTAAAATTTAGTAAATGTTACTTAAATAATTAACATTTTATCAATCGATATTAGTTCTTATTTGATAAAATGTATTATATGATATTATATAATATATAAGCTAATATAGCAAAGTATTTATATTCTAAATAATTATTTTGGATAATAATTTATGGTGTTATTGAAATAGATGCATTACTTTAATATGATTATTAATCAAAATTAATTGGCAATTCTAATTTGAAAAGCATACTTCAATTATTCCTGTTGCAGTGCTTAGAGAATTAGCAGCATCTTTTAATGATGTCAAAGCTTCTTTAAGTTTATTTGGAGCTTTGTCTAAATTGTCGTGTAATTCTTTATATACACCATTAAAAAAATATTTACTTGCGTTTCTCATAATTATATTTATATATGTTTTCATATTATCTTTATCTTTCGATTCTTGAAAATATATTCTTATGTCTGGGTAAGATGTGTTGAATTCTTTTATTGTATTTTGTATTTCTAATTCCTTGTTATGTTGCATTTCTTTTGTTGCTATATTCAACAATTGATCTAGTAAAGATATTATTTTTACTCCACTATCTATATTGCTATTTATTGCATTTGCTGTAAGGCCGTTGTATCCTGCATTTAATAATGTTTGAAATGCTATTGCTATTTTTTCTGCAGATTTTTTAATTGTTTTAATAAAGTTTGGGATATCATTTACTTCTAATTTTGCTTTACCTTGAATTTTGCGCAACTTATTGATGTTATTTTTTGAATCTTCAGAAGTTGTTTTTACCTCGTTGGCAATTTGGCAAGCTCTTCTGTACTTAAGGCTTTAATTTCAGTTGTTTCTAATCCTGTAAGTTTGCTTACTTGTCCTGCAATAGAGTCTACTACGGATTTGGCATTTTCTTTTGCTAATTTGGTTTCACTTTCTGCTTTTAATTTATTATTATTTAATTTACAATTGATTGTAATTATTAATACCATAATGCTTATTATGTATATTATTTTCATATATTTCATACAATATCTCCTTTTATAATAAATATACTTCATAAATTTGATAGTACTGCGGGTTAATTTGTTTTGATATCCGTTCTAAATGGCGTATAGCGGTAGTTTGCGTGTTGTGATTGGGATAATTTTAGGAGATAAATATAAAAAATCCCCTAACACAAAGGGGATTTAAATAATGTATAAAAACATTGTGAGTAAACAATCTTCCTTTTGAAAAATTAAAGTGTTTGGTAATTAATTATTAGTGCAAAAATTACTTATTTTCAAATTTTATTTCAATTTTTTTGAAAAAAATCATTTTTTTATTTTTTATAGCTTTTTATAAAAGCTTTTTTTGTATTATGTATTAAATTATTTGATAAGGTGGAGCATAAATAAGTGTTGTAAACATGTAATTTATTATTTTTTATGGAATATATACATGCTTTATTTTTAAAATGTGTGTTGATTGTTCAAGATCTATGATGTATATTTTTGTTGCTTCCTTAGAACATTGGTCTTAATTTTTACCATTAGGATCAAATTTATTAGGTTGTTATGTGATCTTTTTGATTTAATTATTAATGAAATTATCTGAAATTAGGATTAAATGATATATACTTACTGAAAAATACTTTGTCGTCTGTTAATATTTAAGATTTGGATGGTTTTATTAATCAGGAGAAGAATTATGAAAAAAGATATTCGAATAGTATTTATGTTTATGTTATTGTTATTGTTGTCTTGTGATGCTGATATTTTGAATGACTTTATAGCTAGAACTAAAATAAAACCTACAGATAAGAATCAAAATATAGAAGATTTGCGCTATATGCAAACAGATCAAGAAGGTGGTGTTATAGGGCTTGAAGAGAGTGAGGAAGGTGTTGGAATTAAAAGTGTTGAAAAAAAATTAGAACCACAAATTATTCAGAGGCCTGTAATAGTTCCTTCTAAGCCTGTTAATGAAGTTTTTGAACCTGTTAGTAACCACCTGTATTTTTCTCAAAAAGCTATAGTAGTAGAAGAAAAGGACATAATTCCAACTACTAAGGAAGAAAAGGACGCAGAGAGTAAAATTGAAGATGTAAAAAAGGCGCTTAAAGACACTAGTTTTTCACAATTATTTGAAAATGCAAGTAAGCTTAAAAGTAGAGCTGAACAGGTAAGAGTTGATCTTTCTGCTCTCATTAAGGAAGTTGAGGCTAAAAGGTCTTTATTGAAATCGAAGTATGATAATCTTGAAAGGAATGTGCGGCCTAGACGTGTAGGAACGTTGTCTCAGAGTGTTAAAATCTTGCGTGAATTGAGTACCCAGTTAAAGGTGGTTTATGATCTTGAGGATATTATCAATCGCATTAGTGAGGGGATAGATGGGATAAAAAGTGCAGAATTTTTCTTTAAGAGGGCTAATGATCTTTTAAGCGAGTCTATTATTAAGAGATTGCAAAATAAGCGTTTAATTTGGAGCAGGAGAGATAGGAATGTAGTATGGTTATCCAGGAATGCACAGCGGGATGCAGAAACTTCTTTATCTAACCTTACATATTCTGTTATGAATATAGGAGAGGCAACGGGAAGACTAAACGAAATTAAAGTTCTTATTGATGATGCAAAGTTGCAATTAGTGAAAATTAAATAAAAGTTGCAAAAAAGTATAAATAGTTTTTACTCTTTATTGTTGATAAAAGGAGAGACATTCTTAACAGGGTGTCTTTCTTAGATTTTATTTTATTTAGATAAATTTTTGAGGTATGTGATTCTAACAAGGTAGTTTAGGTATCCTTTCAACAAGACGGAGCATCAGAAAAACACAGAAGAATGAAAGGAAGCATATAAAGGCTTGAAAGGGATAGTAGAAGTAGCCAAGGAGAGTAGGAGTTGATGAATGGAAAGAGAGTAGTGTGACATTTAGATTCAAATGTAATAGGAGTAACTGATGAAAAAAAAGGAGCTAAGGTATTAGCAGTGGATGTTAATGCAGGAGAAGCAGTGGGAAAAAATCAGCATTAATAGTGTCATCAGTGAGAGGAGAGGAAATGATAGCAGCGATAGTGAAATCAACAGAAGATAAAGTTAAAAAAATAGAAGCTCATGCAACTGCAAGTACAAGTCTATTGGAATTTGCAGTAGGAGGGACAGCAGTTAATGTAGCTAATGAGAGTGCAAAGGTAGCAACAGTAGGAGGAGGTATAGTGATGAGAGGGATAGTAAAAGGAGGGAAGTTAGCAGCTGCACATAATTCAAATGATGATGACAAAGTAATACAATTAACAGGGATAACAGCAGTGAATAAATTGTTGAAAGCAATAGAGGATATAGTGAAGAAGACAGTCAATAATGTTCTTAAAGAAGCAAAAGTAAAATAGATGACGCAAGGGGGTTCAAAAGCAATAGTTTTAGACACAAGTAAGAAGTAATAAATAAGGCAGATATTTTAGATTATTGTGGAAAGATAGTAGAAGGCAAGTTTAGAGATAATTCTAAATACTTTATACATATCTTACCCCTCCCAAGCTATTTATACAACTCAACTGTTGAGTCTCAATATCTCAAAATAAAATAATTACTATTAAATTATTTCAATATTAAATAAATTCCCAAAAATATTTCTAATTATTGACTTAATTTATTTAATATTGAATGTTATTTTTGTAATCTTAAATTTATTTATCTCTATACAGAAAACTTTTTTTGCTTCACTTGTACTTACTAGAAACGATTTATATTGTAAAAATTGTAATAAAAATCATCCAAAATTTTAGGCTGATACTTGTAATTAATCTTAAAAGATATATACTTTCAAAAAAAGGAATAAAAATGATTAAAACACTGATACTAAGTCTGATTTTTTCTATATTTATATCTTGCGATTTAATAAATAAAAAGAACGATTCAATGAATAAGAAAGTTGATGATGCAGTTATTGGTTTATTAAATCCAATTATCAGGGTTGATACTGATGGTGTTATTGGTAGTGATGTTCATACAGATGAAGTTCAAGAAAGTTTGTATGACGATATGGCTGTTGATGTAGCTATGAATAAAGTTGAGACAGCTTTTAAAAGAGCTTGTGAGGCAAAATATAAAGTTAATGAAATTTATACTAAGTCTTATTTTGATGAGAAAAAGGCTAAGCGTGTTAAACAGGATTCTTATGAATCTTGGCAAAAAGCTTATAATGCAATGAAAGCGGCTGAAGCGACTCTTAAGATTGATTTAGAGAAAGCAAGAGATGATTATGATGTTGCTTTTAAGAATGATAAAGATAAGGCTTTAGAAAATTGGATTGTTGCTAAGGATCGTGCTATTAAATCTTTGGAAGAATTTTATGTAGCTGAGAATAATGCACTTGAAGTTTATGTATATGCTGAATCAGTTTATGCTAAAGCTTATAGAGATGGGGAAAAAGTTTTGAAAAAAGCTGTTGAGGAGTTGCAGAAGGCTGAAAGAGAGGCTTATGAAATTGCAGATAATATCATTAAGACTTGGGGTAAATTTGATAGAGTGAAAGAATCTATTGAAAATTGGAAGAAGATGTATGAAGATATTTGAATTTATACAAATAAAATTTTTTATAAATCATTGTTTTTTTAAACACTTAATTTTGGTATAAAGACTAATGTAGTGTTATTACTTTTCTAGTAAATTAAATCATAAAGAAAAAATAGTCAATATTAAGTAATAGATGTAGTGATATCTTCACAATTTTAAATCTTAAATTCATAGGCCTTCACATAGATAAAAAAATTCATTATAAATGATATGATTAAACAAAAGGAATTAGATAAAAAATTAGAACACTAAATTTAAACTTATTGGTTTATGTATTTTATTACATTTTCTTTTAGTTTTAAGATTTTAATCAATATAAAATATAAATCAGTTATTGAATAATTTTATAAATATTTTATCTTAATATTTTCTAATACATGCAATAATTTTTATTATATTTAATGTTGGTGGGATTTTTTTTTAAGATATGTGATCTATATTATATAATGTTGTAAAAATATAAGTTAAGATAGGGAGGTTTAATGAAAAAATTATTAGGTTTATTAATTGTTGTGACTTTATTTGTCGGATGTGATATTAGTATTCTTGGTTCTAAGAAATTGGGAATTAATAATCAGAATTCTTTGTTAAATGAAGCAATCAAGATAGGACAAGAAATAAGAGAGGATTTGCGGGATAAGTTTGGCTCTATTGGTGAGATTATTAGTCATGTGTCAGGGTGGTTTGTTGATATTAATGCTAATGATAATAGAAGTAAAATAAAAGATCATTTTCACAAATTAGAAAAAGGATTAGAAGCTATTAAAAGAAAATTAGAAGATGAAGTTAATGAAGATGAAAGTGTGATTGTAGGAGTTAATAAAGTTATTGACGAAATAACAGTTGCTGTAAAAAAGTTAGCTGAGTCTACTGGTGATAATATTGGTATTGGGGAAATTAATAATAGCAGCGGTACTAAAGCTTCTACTATTTCTAATAAAGAAAGTGTTGCTGCTATGATTTCAGGGATTAAAGATATAGTTGAAATTGCAGAAAAGTCTCATGTAGAGATTAAAAGGGTAAATGATGGTTCTGCTGTTGTTGGTACTGCTGGTAAAGATGGTGCAACATATGCCCTTAATGGTGGTCAAGGTGGTGCTGATAAAGGAGCTGGTTCTAAGCTTGTTGAAGAAGTATCTAAAGCTGATGCATGGGCAATGATTAATAAAATTAAAAATGCTACAACTACAAGTGAAAATATTAGTGACAAAAATGATAATGATGCTGGAAAGCTAATTACTGGTACTACTAGTCAGGGTAAGAGTGCTGCGGCTCTAACTAATGCAGATTTTGCAGCAGCTGTTGCATTGAAGGCAATGAGTAAGAATGGTAAATTTGCTGCTTGCGAGATTGCTGATGACAATAATGATGAGTATAGTAAGAAAATCAAAGAGGCTGCAGCTAATGCTGTTAACAAGGTATTAGGTGTTCTTGACGTAATTATTATGCAAACATTACAAATGGAACTTAGTAAAATAAAGCATAAGATTAAGTAAATAAGATTTTTAAAATTAAAAGATTATTTGAGAAGTGCTTATTTAAGTATAAGTGCTTCTTTAGAATGTTATTATTAAGAAAGTTAAAAAAAAGAGATAATAGATTAGATTTATACTAATAGCAAATTAACTAGTTAATTTGCTATTAGTATAAATCTAATCTATTATCTCTTTTTTTTAACTTTCTTAATAATAACATTCTAAAGAAGCACTTATACTTAAATAAGCACTTCTCAAATAATCTTTTAATTTTAAAAATCTTATTTACTTAATCTTATGCTTTATTTTACTAAGTTCCATTTGTAATGTTTGCATAATAATTACGTCAAGAACACCTAATACCTTGTTAACAGCATTAGCTGCAGCCTCTTTGATTTTCTTACTATACTCATCATTATTGTCATCAGCAATCTCGCAAGCAGCAAATTTACCATTCTTACTCATTGCCTTCAATGCAACAGCTGCTGCAAAATCTGCATTAGTTAGAGCCGCAGCACTCTTACCCTGACTAGTAGTACCAGTAATTAGCTTTCCAGCATCATTATCATTTTTGTCACTAATATTTTCACTTGTAGTTGTAGCATTTTTAATTTTATTAATCATTGCCCATGCATCAGCTTTAGATACTTCTTCAACAAGCTTAGAACCAGCTCCTTTATCAGCACCACCTTGACCACCATTAAGGGCATATGTTGCACCATCTTTACCAGCAGTACCAACAACAGCAGAACCATCATTTACCCTTTTAATCTCTACATGAGACTTTTCTGCAATTTCAACTATATCTTTAATCCCTGAAATCATAGCAGCAACACTTTCTTTATTAGAAATAGTAGAAGCTTTAGTACCGCTGCTATTATTAATTTCCCCAATACCAATATTATCACCAGTAGACTCAGCTAACTTTTTTACAGCAACTGTTATTTCGTCAATAACTTTATTAACTCCTACAATCACACTTTCATCTTCATTAACTTCATCTTCTAATTTTCTTTTAATAGCTTCTAATCCTTTTTCTAATTTGTGAAAATGATCTTTTATTTTACTTCTATTATCATTAGCATTAATATCAACAAACCACCCTGACACATGACTAATAATCTCACCAATAGAGCCAAACTTATCCCGCAAATCCTCTCTTATTTCTTGTCCTATCTTGATTGCTTCATTTAACAAAGAATTCTGATTATTAATTCCCAATTTCTTAGAACCAAGAATACTAATATCACATCCGACAAATAAAGTCACAACAATTAATAAACCTAATAATTTTTTCATTAAACCTCCCTATCTTAACTTATATTTTTACAACATTATATAATATAGATCACATATCTTAAAAAAAAATCCCACCAACATTAAATATAATAAAAATTATTGCATGTATTAGAAAATATTAAGATAAAATATTTATAAAATTATTCAATAACTGATTTATATTTTATATTGATTAAAATCTTAAAACTAAAAGAAAATGTAATAAAATACATAAACCAATAAGTTTAAATTTAGTGTTCTAATTTTTTATCTAATTCCTTTTGTTTAATCATATCATTTATAATGAATTTTTTTATCTATGTGAAGGCCTATGAATTTAAGATTTAAAATTGTGAAGATATCACTACATCTATTACTTAATATTGACTATTTTTTCTTTATGATTTAATTTACTAGAAAAGTAATAACACTACATTAGTCTTTATACCAAAATTAAGTGTTTAAAAAAACAATGATTTATAAAAAATTTTATTTGTATAAATTCAAATATCTTCATACATCTTCTTCCAATTTTCAATAGATTCTTTCACTCTATCAAATTTACCCCAAGTCTTAATGATATTATCTGCAATTTCATAAGCCTCTCTTTCAGCCTTCTGCAACTCCTCAACAGCTTTTTTCAAAACTTTTTCCCCATCTCTATAAGCTTTAGCATAAACTGATTCAGCATATACATAAACTTCAAGTGCATTATTCTCAGCTACATAAAATTCTTCCAAAGATTTAATAGCACGATCCTTAGCAACAATCCAATTTTCTAAAGCCTTATCTTTATCATTCTTAAAAGCAACATCATAATCATCTCTTGCTTTCTCTAAATCAATCTTAAGAGTCGCTTCAGCCGCTTTCATTGCATTATAAGCTTTTTGCCAAGATTCATAAGAATCCTGTTTAACACGCTTAGCCTTTTTCTCATCAAAATAAGACTTAGTATAAATTTCATTAACTTTATATTTTGCCTCACAAGCTCTTTTAAAAGCTGTCTCAACTTTATTCATAGCTACATCAACAGCCATATCGTCATACAAACTTTCTTGAACTTCATCTGTATGAACATCACTACCAATAACACCATCAGTATCAACCCTGATAATTGGATTTAATAAACCAATAACTGCATCATCAACTTTCTTATTCATTGAATCGTTCTTTTTATTTATTAAATCGCAAGATATAAATATAGAAAAAATCAGACTTAGTATCAGTGTTTTAATCATTTTTATTCCTTTTTTTGAAAGTATATATCTTTTAAGATTAATTACAAGTATCAGCCTAAAATTTTGGATGATTTTTATTACAATTTTTACAATATAAATCGTTTCTAGTAAGTACAAGTGAAGCAAAAAAAGTTTTCTGTATAGAGATAAATAAATTTAAGATTACAAAAATAACATTCAATATTAAATAAATTAAGTCAATAATTAGAAATATTTTTGGGAATTTATTTAATATTGAAATAATTTAATAGTAATTATTTTATTTTGAGATATTGAGACTCAACAGTTGAGTTGTATAAATAGCTTGGGAGGGGTAAGATATGTATAAAGTATTTAGAATTATCTCTAAACTTGCCTTCTACTATCTTTCCACAATAATCTAAAATATCTGCCTTATTTATTACTTCTTACTTGTGTCTAAAACTATTGCTTTTGAACCCCCTTGCGTCATCTATTTTACTTTTGCTTCTTTAAGAACATTATTGACTGTCTTCTTCACTATATCCTCTATTGCTTTCAACAATTTATTCACTGCTGTTATCCCTGTTAATTGTATTACTTTGTCATCATCATTTGAATTATGTGCAGCTGCTAACTTCCCTCCTTTTACTATCCCTCTCATCACTATACCTCCTCCTACTGTTGCTACCTTTGCACTCTCATTAGCTACATTAACTGCTGTCCCTCCTACTGCAAATTCCAATAGACTTGTACTTGCAGTTGCATGAGCTTCTATTTTTTTAACTTTATCTTCTGTTGATTTCACTATCGCTGCTATCATTTCCTCTCCTCTCACTGATGACACTATTAATGCTGATTTTTTCCCACTGCTTCTCCTGCATTAACATCCACTGCTAATACCTTAGCTCCTTTTTTTTCATCAGTTACTCCTATTACATTTGAATCTAAATGTCACACTACTCTCTTTCCATTCATCAACTCCTACTCTCCTTGGCTACTTCTACTATCCCTTTCAAGCCTTTATATGCTTCCTTTCATTCTTCTGTGTTTTTCTGATGCTCCGTCTTGTTGAAAGGATACCTAAACTACCTTGTTAGAATCACATACCTCAAAAATTTATCTAAATAAAATAAAATCTAAGAAAGACACCCTGTTAAGAATGTCTCTCCTTTTATCAACAATAAAGAGTAAAAACTATTTATACTTTTTTGCAACTTTTATTTAATTTTCACTAATTGCAACTTTGCATCATCAATAAGAACTTTAATTTCGTTTAGTCTTCCCGTTGCCTCTCCTATATTCATAACAGAATATGTAAGGTTAGATAAAGAAGTTTCTGCATCCCGCTGTGCATTCCTGGATAACCATACTACATTCCTATCTCTCCTGCTCCAAATTAAACGCTTATTTTGCAATCTCTTAATAATAGACTCGCTTAAAAGATCATTAGCCCTCTTAAAGAAAAATTCTGCACTTTTTATCCCATCTATCCCCTCACTAATGCGATTGATAATATCCTCAAGATCATAAACCACCTTTAACTGGGTACTCAATTCACGCAAGATTTTAACACTCTGAGACAACGTTCCTACACGTCTAGGCCGCACATTCCTTTCAAGATTATCATACTTCGATTTCAATAAAGACCTTTTAGCCTCAACTTCCTTAATGAGAGCAGAAAGATCAACTCTTACCTGTTCAGCTCTACTTTTAAGCTTACTTGCATTTTCAAATAATTGTGAAAAACTAGTGTCTTTAAGCGCCTTTTTTACATCTTCAATTTTACTCTCTGCGTCCTTTTCTTCCTTAGTAGTTGGAATTATGTCCTTTTCTTCTACTACTATAGCTTTTTGAGAAAAATACAGGTGGTTACTAACAGGTTCAAAAACTTCATTAACAGGCTTAGAAGGAACTATTACAGGCCTCTGAATAATTTGTGGTTCTAATTTTTTTTCAACACTTTTAATTCCAACACCTTCCTCACTCTCTTCAAGCCCTATAACACCACCTTCTTGATCTGTTTGCATATAGCGCAAATCTTCTATATTTTGATTCTTATCTGTAGGTTTTATTTTAGTTCTAGCTATAAAGTCATTCAAAATATCAGCATCACAAGACAACAATAACAATAACATAAACATAAATACTATTCGAATATCTTTTTTCATAATTCTTCTCCTGATTAATAAAACCATCCAAATCTTAAATATTAACAGACGACAAAGTATTTTTCAGTAAGTATATATCATTTAATCCTAATTTCAGATAATTTCATTAATAATTAAATCAAAAAGATCACATAACAACCTAATAAATTTGATCCTAATGGTAAAAATTAAGACCAATGTTCTAAGGAAGCAACAAAAATATACATCATAGATCTTGAACAATCAACACACATTTTAAAAATAAAGCATGTATATATTCCATAAAAAATAATAAATTACATGTTTACAACACTTATTTATGCTCCACCTTATCAAATAATTTAATACATAATACAAAAAAAGCTTTTATAAAAAGCTATAAAAAATAAAAAAATGATTTTTTTCAAAAAAATTGAAATAAAATTTGAAAATAAGTAATTTTTGCACTAATAATTAATTACCAAACACTTTAATTTTTCAAAAGGAAGATTGTTTACTCACAATGTTTTTATACATTATTTAAATCCCCTTTGTGTTAGGGGATTTTTTATATTTATCTCCTAAAATTATCCCAATCACAACACGCAAACTACCGCTATACGCCATTTAGAACGGATATCAAAACAAATTAACCCGCAGTACTATCAAATTTATGAAGTATATTTATTATAAAAGGAGATATTGTATGAAATATATGAAAATAATATACATAATAAGCATTATGGTATTAATAATTACAATCAATTGTAAATTAAATAATAATAAATTAAAAGCAGAAAGTGAAACCAAATTAGCAAAAGAAAATGCCAAATCCGTAGTAGACTCTATTGCAGGACAAGTAAGCAAACTTACAGGATTAGAAACAACTGAAATTAAAGCCTTAAGTACAGAAGAGCTTGCCAAATTGCCAACGAGGTAAAAACAACTTCTGAAGATTCAAAAAATAACATCAATAAGTTGCGCAAAATTCAAGGTAAAGCAAAATTAGAAGTAAATGATATCCCAAACTTTATTAAAACAATTAAAAAATCTGCAGAAAAAATAGCAATAGCATTTCAAACATTATTAAATGCAGGATACAACGGCCTTACAGCAAATGCAATAAATAGCAATATAGATAGTGGAGTAAAAATAATATCTTTACTAGATCAATTGTTGAATATAGCAACAAAAGAAATGCAACATAACAAGGAATTAGAAATACAAAATACAATAAAAGAATTCAACACATCTTACCCAGACATAAGAATATATTTTCAAGAATCGAAAGATAAAGATAATATGAAAACATATATAAATATAATTATGAGAAACGCAAGTAAATATTTTTTTAATGGTGTATATAAAGAATTACACGACAATTTAGACAAAGCTCCAAATAAACTTAAAGAAGCTTTGACATCATTAAAAGATGCTGCTAATTCTCTAAGCACTGCAACAGGAATAATTGAAGTATGCTTTTCAAATTAGAATTGCCAATTAATTTTGATTAATAATCATATTAAAGTAATGCATCTATTTCAATAACACCATAAATTATTATCCAAAATAATTATTTAGAATATAAATACTTTGCTATATTAGCTTATATATTATATAATATCATATAATACATTTTATCAAATAAGAACTAATATCGATTGATAAAATGTTAATTATTTAAGTAACATTTACTAAATTTTAAAGACAAGGAGAATATATTGAAAACTTATTTTTTTATAATGTCTTTTTTAGTCATTTTTAATCTAAATGCTTGTAAATCAGACCTTAATGAACAAACGAATACACAATCAATGCAAAAAGATTACATAACATCCCAACAAGTACAAATACAAAATGAATATCCAAAAGAAACCAAAACAAAAGAAAAACAAACGATAATAAAATCTTTAAAAGAAGAGATTCAAAATGTTACTGATTTAATCGAACAAGACAAAAACAATATTCAAGAAAACGAACCTGCAGATCAATTTGGAATGAAAAATGGAGCTTTTAAAATCATTATAGGCAATCCTAGCCAAAAAGCTTACAACGACCCCAAAAGTCAAGGCAACAGAAGACAATTTTATTCATCTCTAGATTACAACGAAAATAAAATTAGCCAACTTGGCATTATACTCAATAAAATAACATCTGATGATATTCATAGAGGACAATTGCATATAGATATCACAAATGCAGGAAGAGCTTACTCTCAATTTTTATTTGAAAGAGCAGTCGATAAACTCAAAGAGTATCAAGATAAATTAGATTTATTAAATTTTCAAGATTTAATAACAATAAAGGTAAAATTTGACACAATTAAACAATTAAGATTACTATGGCAAAATACTGTGGACAATATTATCAAAGATTATGAAGATAATAAAATGGGAATTCAAACTGATAGTCAAAAACTCATTGAACATATAAGAGAACAATATGGCAACATACTTAAAAATAAAATTCCAACAATTGGCATAATAATTGGCGATATAAATAAAATTTTAAAAACACTAAATTAAAAATTTATATAAAAAATAATAAAAAATAATTCATAAATACAAAAGGAAAGATTCTTTCTCTTTTGTTATTTTTTATACTGTCAACAAACAATAATTTTTAAATAGTTTAAAAAAAATATAATAATAATTATGGATAATTATATAAATATATGTATATAATTTAATTAATTTATAATCACAAATTAAAATTTCTCAGATATAAAAATCAAGGAGCATATTTTGAAAAAATATTTCCTTATCATCAATTTCATAATAATTTTCACTTTAATTAATTGCAATTCAGATGTCAAACGTTTTTTCCCAAAAACAGGAATTGTAGGCTTAAGAAATTTTTTAGATAATTTAGATCCAACAAAAAAACATAAAAATAGTTTAATACTTCAAATTGCACAAAAAGCTTATCATATTAAAACAGTACTAGAGATACACAACAACAAAAACTGGATTGAAGATAGCACGCAATTTGGCATGAAAGGCAATGGTAAAACATTTAATATGCTTGACAATAAATTAAACAAGTATCAAGTAGATGACGCAAGAAATCTACCTCTTAGAAGAAGATTATATTTATCTTTAGAATATGATAAAGCAAAAATTAAAACTTTTGGAATGGTTCTTAACAAAATAATAGAAACCATTAATACTGAAAGCAAAAATTTACTTCAAGATATTACAAATACGGCAATAAGATACGCTTCATATTACTTTGCAAATGAATTCCAATCACTCCTCAGTAGGAGTAAAGAACTTCAATCTTTAGATCTTGAGATTTTACAATCCCTAAAAGACAAATTTGATCAATTAGCAATGTTCAGAATAAATTGGAATCAAACTGTAAACAATATTATTAAAGATTATACTAATAACAGAAACAATATTCAAACCGATAAAACCAAAATAATAACACATATAAATCAATACTATAAATCGCATTTTACTGCAATCAATACGATCAAAAATCTTAGTAATGACATTAAAGACATCTTAACAAGAATTTAAAAAATGCTCAAAAAAAATTATACAAAAAACTAACAAGAATATATTGATATAAAAACCAATTTAATATATACTATGTGATAATAACAATTATTAACTAATATATAGAAAAAGTGTTAATAAGGTTATTTAGTTTTAACAATAAGGAGAATATTTTGAAACGAAAAGTTTTTATCACATTTATTTTAGCAAGTTTATTGGCCTGTGGACAAGATCCTAAAGCACCAGAAAAGCCCACAGACAAAGATCAAGAACAAAAAACACAAGAAATTTCACAAATCAATGCTCGACTCACTGCAGATATAACATCAATAATAGGTGCACACACTACTGCACTCGATACAAATTGGGATGAAAACGCAGCAACATTCAATCTTAACGGAAATAATCAATTATTTGCCACAATTCAATATACGAATGCCAATAATACCAAACGAAAATATGTAAATAATGCTGCTGCTAATCCGGACACCGAGGAAGATAGACAAGCAAGACTAGAATTGTACTTAGCTTTTGGGTACAATAAAGCATCGCTACAAAGTTTTGCAACAATTGCAAATAGATTAGCAAAAATGAACAACAATCCCAATAAAACAGATTTCGAAGAAATTATTGATGCCGTAAGAGATCAAGCTAAAAGCTATTATATAGATGTATATCAAAATTTACAAAACAAAAAAGACAAGCTTAAAACACTAACTCTACAAGAACTTGAAAGTTTAAATCATTGTTTACAGGAACTTGAAGACAAAAAAATCGCATTTATAAGCCAAATAAAACCAACTATAGACAGCTACACTACAAACGGAGAAGTTGTTGCTGCTGTTCCTGGTGCTCCTGCTGTTGGTGGTGCTCCTGGTACTAATCAAACACCAGCAAAAAACTGGGCAACTGCTACTGACGCAGAAATAGTAGCATACTTAAAACCAAACACAAAGAAAACTAATATTATAAATGCCGCTCAGCAAGTAAGCAACAAAGCTAGAAGTATTGCGCAAATCTTAAATAAGATAAAATAACAAAATAATAAGATATATATATAATTTACACCCTAAGTAAGGAGAAATTATCTTCTCCCTAGGTGTTATATAGTTGATAATAAACTACCCGTTTTATTACATAAACTCTGATAACAAACTAAAACTCCTTAAAATATACAAACAAAATACAAATATAAACTTAAAGAAAAAATTTCTCTTAAGTTAAAAAAAACGACACTTACAAGATCTACTTTACAAGATTAAATATATAAATAATATCCCGTATAAAAATATAAAAATTTATTTTTAAACGATATAATATAAATTTACCTTGACATACATACCCAACAAAACATATAATATCACTTAATAACTATTATTAATTCACATTTTTAAATAAAATTACTTATATCTAAAAACGAGGAGAATATTTTGAAACACAAAATTTGTATTGCATTTATCTCAATTTTCACAAGCTTATTCCTACTAACTTGTAATCAAGATATAAACAGATTCGCAGTATCACCAATTGAAGATATACTCAGTAAACTTACTCCAGAAATAGAACAGACAATAATAACACATGAAGACGAAAATTGGGATGAGAATAAACAAGGATATGGTAGTCTATTAAACCATGACCAACTATTTGACAGGGTTACATACAAAAAGGACAACAAAGAAATAAAATACAATACAGGGGATCCAGACTCTAAAGCAACAAGAAGAGAAATATACCTTGCATTTGAATATGATATAAATTACATTACAACTTTTAAAGCAATTACTAAACAATTCTCAAGTCAATTACAACACAATAATAATCATAAGTACAAAATTATAATAGAAGATTTCTTATCAAAGATAAGAGAATCTGCTGACAATTACTACTTAAAAATATTCAAAACACTAAGAGATAAAAAAGATAATCTTAAAAAACTATCTTCAAATGACTTACAACAATTACAAGCAAAATTTAATGATATTACAAATGCATATAATAAAATCAAAAGCATAAAGGTACAAATCAAAGAAGATTATGATAATGACAGACTAATTAGCATCTGGCAACAGGGAATTAAGAGCTATTATGATCATAAAAACACATTCAAATACCTACAATGTCCATGCAAAAATATAATACCTAGCCTAGACATAATTAACAATGCAACTACCGAAATTACAACTATATTAGGTAAAATACAAACACAAATTTCAACTTAAGAAAAAATTTTTTCCTTAAGTTGAAGCATAACACTTAAAAAAGATATATTTTCCAAGATTAAATATATAAATAATATCCGTATTAAAATGTAAATTTTTTTATTTTTAAATGATATAATGTTAGATTTACCTTGACATATATACCCAATAAACATATAATATCACTTAATAATTATCATTAATTCATATTTTTAACAATATTATTTATGTCTAATTTTATATCTAATTTTAGAAATAAGGAGAATATTTTGAAACACAAAATTTTTGTTATATTGACTTCAATTTTAACAAGCTTATTTCTACTAGCTTGTAATCAATATAATAATCAAAGGGTAACAAACGGAACTCAACAAAATCCACAAGAAATACTCCTACTTGAAAACATACTCAGCAAACTCACTCCAGCAATAGAACAGGCACTAAAAAAACATGAAGATGCAAATTGGAATGAAGATGGACAAGAATACAATCTCAAAGGACAAAATCAAATCTTTGACATAGCTACGTACATCAAGAATGGCAATCAAGAGACACAATACAATGCAGCAGATAAAACATCTAAAGAAAGGAGAAGAAAAGTGTATCTTGCATTTGAATATAATACAGAATACCTCAAAGCTTTCGAAGCGTTTACTAACAGAATGCAAGCAGCAGGAAACATAGCACTCTATGACGACAAGGTCAAAGAATCATATTCGGGAACTCTTGCTCAAATAACAGAATATGCTCAAACCTGTTACATAGACATATTTCAATCACTAAAAAATAAAAGGGATAAAATCAAAGATTTATCTCCAACCGATTTAATCAATCTACAAACAAATCTTAATGAAGTTACACAAGCAATGGCAAATATACAAGATATAGTAACTGTAATTAAAAATGATTACAACAATGATATCAAAATTGGTGTTAACAAAGATAAGGCAATCAAAAGTCAAGCCAACTTTATGGAACTGGCAGACTACCTCTACTGCAACCGAATTTCACTTGAAGACAATTTTTCTAAAATAAAAAAAACAGCGCCCACAGTGATACACATCTTAAATAAAACCACATAAGAAAAATAATATATACAAACCATTATTACACACATAAATAAAGGGAAGAACTTTTTATCTTCTCTTTATTTTTCTATCCATAAAATTTATAAAACACTTCTAAAAAACATATGCTTAAACATATAACCTTTAAAAAAACAAAAATTATTAAGAATTATCATTAAAATGTCCTCTTAAATCCTATCTTGACATACAAACCCAAAAAACATATAATATCAATTAATGATGATCAATAATTAAACATCAACATTGATTTATCATAAAAAATAAGGAGAATATTCTGAAATACGACCTTTTGGTTATATCAATCTTAATAAGTTTAAGCAACTGCAAGGCAAATGAAGACTATGAAGAAATAAAACGAAGAGCACTACAAGTACAAGAAGAACTCACAAAAAAAGAAGAAGAAGAAAAAGCAAAAGCAAAAATAATAATACAAAAAGCACTAACAATAACACCAGAAGATGAAAAGACAATATTAGAGAGACAATCAAGGCAAGAAGAACTAATAAAAAAAATATTGAAAGAAGAAAAAGCAAAAGAAGAAAAAGCAAGAAAAAAAATAGGAACAATAAAATAAAAAACTATTCAAAGAATATAAAATATATATAAAAACTCAATGAATAATAAAAAAACACGCAAATTCATTAACCATTTATTATTAATAAAACCCCACACTTTACTTGCTATTCATCTTGCTATTAATATTTAATAACATATATAATATGGTACATAGTAAAGCAAACCAAATAATAATAATTAGGTTTTTTATAAAAGGAAAATGTTTTGAAGAATCAATTACCTATTATCTTTACACTAGCTATCATTACTCTCACTTGTAAAACAAATCTTGATAATATTAAAGAATTAACACAAGCACTAAAAACAATACAAAACGCTAAACAAATAGTATTAGAAACACAAGCAATAAAAGCAAATACAGAATTAGGCGCTCTAATACAAACAATAGAAACAGAAGCAGAACTAGAAGCACAAAAAATCGTCAAAGAAGAAGAAGCAGCAGAAGAACAAATAACTCAAGAATTTATCGAATTAAGAGAAGCAAATATAAAAAACAAACAAGAAGAAATAAAACACAAAATACAAACACAAAAAAACAAAATGACACAAGAAAAAATAGCAATAATAAGACAAGACATCATTAATCAGATAAAATTAACAATATTAGATAGACAAACATTAATAAACATACACACAGATCCCAATTGGCCTGAACCTTATGATCATTTTGGAATGACAGATCGATTAAACAAAAGTCGACCATTTAATTATATTGGCTATAGCAAAGAAAATATCTTATACGATAATTTTAACAAAAAAGATATCTCACATCTCCCATACATTAATATAAGGCTTGCAAATCATCACAATGCTCCAAACAGAAGAAGAATTTACTTAATTCTCAAGTACGATACAAAAACCATTCAACAATATGGTGATATCTTGCATGAATTAAAGCTTATTGGTAAAAAAAATACTGCTCAAGACATCATCTATGCCATAATTAGACACTGTAAGTACTACTATGACACTGCAATAACAACACTGAATGACAAACAAGACAAGCTTCATATATTACATATTGAACAACTATATAAACTTCAAACAGCATTCAAAGAACTTGAACAACAAAAGCAAAATTTTGACAATTATCTGATACAAATCGTTGATGAATATTCTAAACAGAAAGCTCAATCTCAAATTTTATCACAACAGTACATACTAAATACAATTGATAAAGCTAATCAATTGTCCAATATCAATGATAATATCAACAATATTGCTCAAAACTTAAAAACAATTTTAGATGAAATACAATAAATATTCACATAAAATTATCAAAATCTTGATATTAAACCTCAATCAAAGTATAATGCCTAAACGAGCACTATCAAACAACGACAACTAATATGTTTTAAAAGACAAGGAGAATATTTTGAGATATAGATTGCTTATCATACTTACTTTTTTTGCCATTATTACTCTAACTTGCAAAGTAAATGTTGCAAAACTTGCAACATTAGAACAAAAATTAAAAGAAATAGAATTGGCAACAGTAAAACAAACACAAGAAAGTCAAACAGAAACCATAAGAATGGCAATACAAGAAAAGATAGCAAATCAAACAACAGCAACACTCCTAAATAAAATTCAATCATCAATAAAAGAAAAAAAACAACAAACACAAGACCTAATCCAAAAAGAACAAGATTTAAAAAAAGAAATAGAAGATATAACAAAACAAGACGAAGAACAATCTCAACAAACACAATCCAAGATTGAATTAGATCAAGCAAAAATTGCTCTAAAGCAAAAAATTCAAGATATTCAAAAGTTACTAATAATACACAAAAATAATTATTATAATGAACCTATCAATCAATTTGGAATGCATGATAATGAACATTATAATAAAAATAATCTCAATAAAGCATTTGATGTGATTGAAACCCAAAATTTGCCATACTCTCATCCACAAAATAAAAAAAATAGAAATAAAATTTACCTAATATTTGAGTATAATAATACTCATATTGAATCTCTCGGTAAAATTCTTAACAAAATTACAAAAGACACTTTTATAAAGCACACATTAAAACCCAATACAAAATTACAAACTTCTTCAAAGGATGAACGAATTCAAAAAATAATACAGAATATAATACATAACATCAATGAGTATTTCAATTTATATTTCAATAATGCATTTAATATATCAGAAGAAAACCAAAAGAAACTTAATTCCTTAACAATCAATGACATACAAACACTAAACAATATATTTGATGAACGAAAAACAATCGGCAATACTTGCAAAGAGTATGCAAGCAAGATTTATAACGATTTTCAAAATGATGAAGGCATGATCAAAACTGGTGACATTGAAAAATTAATAGACTATATAAAAAATAATGAATATAATACAAAATTTACAAATCAATTTAAAAAACTCGAAAAGCTAATTACCCAAATTAAAAACATTATAAAATAAAAATAAAACACAAAAATTTAACAATCTTGATATTAAACTTCAATAGATGTATAATGCCTAACAAGGTAGCCAAATCACAATAAGTATAGCTTTGATACAAATAAGGAGAATATTTTGAAAAATAGATCGTCTATCATCCTCAGCGTAATTGTTATAGCTACTCTAGCTTGCAAAGAAAATGTTAAAATATTTGGAAAATTAGAACAAGAACTACAAGAAGCAGAAAGCATAAAAAACAACCTAGAAAAGTATATAAAAAATACACACACAGAACAAATGAGAGAAAAAAAAATTATAATAGCCAAACTAAAAAGCAAAATTATAAGGGATAAATACATACTAAACATGTACAACGATAATGACGATTGGATAGAAGATAATATTTTATATAGGGTTAATAATCAAACAGTATTTCAAGTGGCAAAAGATCATAAAAATGATGAGGTTTATGCAAGTAAGAATAATAAAAGTGTAAGAAAACTAATCTACCTAGCACTTGAATACCGACGATTTGCCATCATCAATTTTCAGACAATCCTAAACAAATTAGCACAAAAAGCAAATACCAACATTACTTATAGACAAAAGGAATATGATATTAATACAGAATATAATATATTATTAGAAAATATCTTATCTGCAATTAAAAAATATGCTCACAATTACTTTGAAGTCGCATTAATACCCCTATCTCAAAAGCAAAATGATCTTCATTTCTTAAGTTTAAATAATCTGCAAGAACTTAAAGACAAATTTGATGAAATTCAAAAAATTAGAGATACGGGTAAAACATATGCAATGACAATTTATAATGATTTTCAAAATAATAAAGACAATATCAGAGATGGTGATGCCACTTACTTAAAAAACCATATAAACAAAATGCATTATGAATATAAACTCAAAGAATTGGCAAACAAAACTGAAGAGATAGCATACCAAATTAGTCAAATTTTGAAATTAAAACTAAATTAAAGTAAAATTATACAAAGAATAAAAAGACAACTTATAATGGTGTATAAATATAAAAAATAAAATAAATTTAATCTGCAAAAATAAATCACTAATTAAATTGATTGCAGCTATAAAAGTAAGGGGAATATTTTGAAAAAAATCTTGTTTATTAAGTCTATTAAAAGCTTATCACTATCTATTACAATGATTCTAATTGCCTGCAATGTAAATACTAAATCAAAAGATACAAAATTAGATAACAATACCCAAAGAGACTTATTTATAATAAAAAATATAACATCAGATACCCCAGCTATAAAAAGGATTTTAACAAAGCATATAAAAAAAATAACTCAAACTGCCCGCACCTTAATGGAACAACACACAAAAGATCTTACACAAAAATCTGAAAAACAACTTGGAATACAGTGTACAATTTTTGATGAAATTTATTACGACACAATAATAAACAACAAAGAAAAGAAATATACCGTAAACAAAAATAAAATCAAATTATCTTATGCATCTCTAAATTATAAAATAACAAGATTAAAATGGTTGGGTGAAATACTTCTCCAAATACAAAAGGACAATACAAAGCAAGGTAATGAACTTTATAATGCAATTATAGAAACAGGAAGAGAATATAATCAAAAGCCATTCGAAGAAATTATCCATCAAATACACAAAGAACAAAATAAAATTATTCTTTTAAAAAGTGAAAAACTAAAAGAAATTATAGAAAACTTAAACATAATTGAAAATTTAAGAATGATATGGATAAAATTTGTGGATATCATTATTGAAGATTATAGAATGAACACGGATATACAAAATAATAATATTAAATTGATAGAACACATAGCCACTAGATATCAAAAAATAAAAAGTAAAATCAATAGTATTAAAGACATAGCTCACAGAATAAAAAAAATTTTAAAGACAACAAAACACCATTACTATGTTAGAAAACAATCACCAATGAAAAATAAAATGTGAGATAATATTACAAAATCACTTACACCTACTAATTCCAATAACAACACTTAAGCAGACTTAAAATATACTCAAGCAAACATCATGCCCAAAATTTTCATCATTCATACTAAAGAAAATTCTTTAATACACTCTTTAACAAACTTGACATTTAGACCAAATAGTATATAATATTTTTATTATCTAATAATGATTATTATTTGATAATAAAAAAAGGAGAATATTTATGCAAAATAACATCTTAAAAAATATAATTACTATATCTGCTTTAACAGCATCCATGTTTATTGGTTGTGCACAAAACAATCTTCCAGAAGAGCAAGATACTACAAGACAGGGTAGCGATGCTGCAAAAATAGAAGCTATAGTAAAAGAACTACAAGCAAAATTTGCAACCGAAAACCAAAAAGCAAATGGTAAAGATGAGGGAAGTGATCAATATACCCTAAAAAACAATTTATTTGACAAAGTAGACGGTGCTAAAAACCAAAAATATAGCCATGCTGACAACATAGAGCAAAGAAAAAACATATATGGATCTATAGATTGGAATGTGGATACAATCAAAAAATTTGGTAAAATACTTGGTGACCTAGAAGGCTCAGCTCATAAAGCTAATTGGGCTAAAGATCTTTTAGGAGCAGGAGAAAAAATTCAAGATGAAGTTCAAAAGGCATTGAAGTTAATAGATGACAAAAAAGACAAACTCAATACCCTAAGCCTTGACAAATTAAAGACACTTCAAGGCCACGTTAACACACTTGAAAACGCAAAAAAAACTTGGATAACTTTTGTAAATACACTGGTTAACGATCATGAAAACGATAAAGATACAATCAAAAATAATACGCAAAATCTAGCAACATACCTACAACGAGAATACAAAAACCCTCTTCCAACACTTGGTCAAAACAGTGAACAAGCACGTCAAGCTATTGAAACAATAACAAATGCAATAAAATAAATATCTTTAAAATAAAGATTTTTAACATGAGCTTTAACAAGCAAAGAAGAGAAGATATTCTTCTCTTCTTTTTTTTACTTATTTATAAAAAAACCTACAATAAATTACACACAATAAATATAAAATCAAAATCAATATAAACATATACAATTATTCTTTTTATTTTCTAAAAAACATTTAAGCAAAGCTATCAAACATACTCAGTAAACATTTTAAGCCAAATTTTATCATTTATACAAAAAAAATTCTTTAATAAACTTGACATTTAAATCAAATAATGTAATAATACTACTTAATAATGATTCTTATTTAAGAATAAAAAAGGAGAACGTTTATGCAAAATAATATCTTTAAAAATATAATTACTATATCTGCTTTAACAGCATTTATGCTTATCGGTTGTGCACAAGAAAATCTTGATCCAAATGGCAAACCAACCAAACAAGGTGATCAACACGATGATCCAAACACCGCAAAAGCAATAACAAACCCATCTATTGTTGATAGTGGTTTGGCTGGTGCTGATGGTGCTGGTGGTGATGGTGCTGATCAAAATAAAGCAGCAATAGAAGCTATAATAAAAGAACTACAAGCAAAATTTACAACCGAAAACGACAAAGAAAAGGGTAAAAAAGAGGGAGACACTCAATATGGCATGAAAACCGGAGTATTTGATAAAATAGATGGTGCTGGAGGCAAAAAATATGACGATGCTCAAAATGAAGAGAAAAGAAAAAAATTCTATGGATCTCTAAATTGGAATGAAAACACAATTAAAGAATTTGGTAAAATACTTGCTAAAATAGAAAATAATGCAGCTAAGAAAGGCACTTGGATTAAAGATTTTGTAACCTTAGGAGAAAAGATCCAAGATGAAGTTCAAAAGGCATTGAAGTTCATAGATGACAAAAAAGAAAAACTCAATACCCTAAGCCTTGAACAATTAAAAGAACTTAAAGACAAAGTTAAAACAATTGAAGATACAAAAAAGACTTGGACAGATTTTGTAAAGACACTAGTTGCAGATCATACAAGCAAAAAAGATGGTATCGACAACGTTGAAACTTTAGTAGATAATTACCTAAAAACAAAATATACAGACGTTATACCAAAACTTAAACTTAATGAAACCATCGCAACAACAGGTCAAAAGATTAAAACAATAACAGATCAAGCAAAATAAATATTTTTAAATAAATATTTTCAACATAAGATTTAAAAATCAAAAAAGAGAAGAATATCTTCTCTTTTTTTTTATTTATAAAAAAACTTAAAATCAATTACACAAAAAATAATATCATTATATCATAATATTATTTTTGACATTAAAATAGTATATATTATAATATAATAATAAATATTAAAATTTAATATTATGATATAATAACAAGAGAGGAGAATATTTTATGAGAAAAAAAAGTCTAAACAATATTTTTAATTTAATTGCATTTTCAATAGCATTTACGCTAGTTGGATGCAAACCTAGTGATCTAGAGCAAACATTCAACTTTGGTAAAAAGGGAAAACAAGATACTGCAAACTCAAAACAACAAGGACTGCAAACAGATCAAAAAAAAGAACACGGCAATTTAATAGAACAACAACAAGAAGACGATGGAGAAAAAAGGAAACTTATAGAGTTTATCAAAACAAAAGTTAAAAATGAAATTGATTTGCTAAATCAATATGATACCAAAACCGAAGATTCTGAACAATATGGAATGAAATCGGGAGTATTTAAATTTATAATATACAGAGACGAAAAAAACCAAGAAATCAACATACAATCCCCGCAATATGCATACAAGAGAAAAAAACTTTATGCATCTTTAAAATGGCAAGAAGATAAAATTAGAAAATTGGGAACAATACTCAATAAAATAGAAAAAAACGAACAAGCTGGGACAACAAAACTAGCAAAAACAATACTAGAAACAGGAATAGAATTTATTCAAGGAAAATTTGAAGATCTGATAACCAATATTAATGATACAATTAACAATCTAGATAGTCTCAATCTAGAAGAACTACAACAAATTAAAGAAAGCCTCAATACAATTGATGATTTAAGAAAAAAATGGACAGACACTATTGACAAAATTATTTCTGAATATGATTCTAATACTAATAACATACAACAAAATGGAACAACACTAAAAGACCATGTAAATTCTCTATATAAAACAATATTCCAAGACGAACTTCGGAATATTAAAGACTCAGTACAAAATATTCAAACTATATTAAAATTAAACTTTATAAATAACTAAAACATCAGGGAGGAAATTACTTCCCTCCCTCTATTATTCACTAAAAAATATGATATTTTTTTATAAATTTTGCTTTTTTTATGCTTTTCTACTATACAAATAATAATTAATACTATATAATACATAGTACATTATAATACTTATTATATATTATAATAAATACTTAATGGTTTTAAAATTAGTGCGTCGTCCATTCAAAACAAACAATTCACTATCGGCTTAAAAAACTAAGCTGATAGGTGGCTTAACCTTTTTTTTATAACAATATACAAAAATATTAAGAATCAAACAATAAATTATACTTAAGTTCCCAAATCCCAACAAAAGCAATTGACCACAACTTCATATTCAGACCTCGCCTATCCCAGCTCTAACAATTTTTAATCTCCTCAATTAATCTTTCCTCATCAGCTACATGCTTTTGCAACTAACATTTATGTTATTTAAATATAGTTATAAAAGAAAATAAATATAAACCTAACCCAACTCTTCTCATATACTCTTCTTCTTTCACCATAAATACATCTGTTAATTTAGTTAATATATAATGCAAATCATTAAAATCATAATCTAATACAAAAAAACATATCAATATAGATATGACATAAACACTTTTTGGCCTAAAATAAAAATCAATATCCAAACTAAACTTACATAATAATAATAAAAAACATCAACAATAAAGAAAAAAATCATGCCAGCTTATATACCTCAAATATAAACTGGCTAATAATTTATACTGTAATTTTCAATATCAAGGTCTATATTGCACCATATACAGCTTACCTTATTTATGTTGGTGATAAAACATTAAACATCTCTATGAGAGTAGTAACAACATCACTACTGAAACGATGCAAATATGTAGGTACAAATATTGTCATATGGGGATTACCTTCAAGCTCTTCCTGTCCCTCCTTTTTAAAGAATCTTCCGATCCTAGTATTAATGTATGCCACCATATCCCTGAATATTTTCTTTAACTCAGATGAACACTTAATATAAGCATCCCTAATCTTTACAAATTCACCATATTTTGCTTTACATACATATAGCCTGTCAAATTCCACTACACGTCCAAGATCCTCAATAGTCTCTTTACTAAAGGCATAACGCAAAAAGTAACAAATACGCTCTCCATAAAATAACATATCTTTAACTATACCACGAGCAGTATGCCAAGCCATATATTTTAACTCATCACTAGCTTCTTTATTCATATTTGTTAATCTGTCTACCACATAATACAAATTATGCAAAGCATCTTTATCATAATCTAACATAAAATAAAATCGATCAAATTTACTATTAAGAGCAAAAACAGAAAGGTCCGATTCATGAGGAAGAGAAGAACCTAAATTATTAAATTTAGCTATTAAAGCATCATAAATCTCATGAACTTTCATTGTATTATCATCAAAAGAATTCTTCAAATCATCACGATTCCTATGTCTCTCATGACAAAAATCCAATAACTCATGTACCAATTTATAGTAAAAAACATCATACGTATCTCTTCCTGCTAAAGTTAAATTTTTTGCATTTTCTTCCAAAAGAGAATGCAAATCAGTATGTCCACTATATACATCATATTTCACAAAATCTGACTCTTTAAACCCAAATGGTGTCTTTAACCAATCAAATTTATCATCTCGTGCCTCATCTCCTGCTGGAATTGCAGAATCTTTTTGCCCTCTTCCCCCTGACCCTGGTTCTGTTGAACATCCAATAAATAAATTTAAAACACCTAAAACAAACAACAATTTAAACACTTGCATATTATTAAATAACCTCCTTTTTTAGATGACAAATATATAATGATGAATATAAGAATAAACATCTTATCACTGTTATACACTTATCACTTAAAATTTATATATTTATATATTTATATATTTATATTGGCAATAATTAATTATAAGTAATGAATTATATATTAACTAACCATTTATTACAAATAATAATATATTAATTGGATTAATATATCAATATCAAACAATCAAAAATACAAATAAATAAACCGTTTAATAAATTACCAATAATAAAAATTATAAGCTTATATTGTTACATTATCAAATCAATCGTCATAAACTCTAGTATGCCATACTCAAATTTATATCATTTACATTTATGAATGATCATTTTACATCCATAACTTAATTGCATTTATAAACATTTGCTCTTTCCTGATTAAATTTTTCAACATTGATAGTGCTTTAACTTTACTATCATAATAATATACTGGCTCACGCTTTGAAGCAATCAATAATATAAGTATTTCACGCAAATCCGAATCCAGAACTTCTAATTGCTTAACATAATTTTCCTTGAAGTCATTAAACTTAGTCAATTCACCTTTAGCAATATCAAGCTTAAGAAACTCACTTTCCTTACTAAATTTATTTATGGCTTCTGCACTAAAAGAACCATTTAATAATTTAGAAATAGTATCACCACCCTCTAACAACTTCACAATTAAATCCCGAATTACAGCAGTACTCTCATTAAGCACCAAATCTGCATCGGAAACATCACCGAATAAGTTAATTAGTATCCTATGAAAATTAGAAACAGGAACCTTATTATAACCCAATGCCAAATAGAGCAAATCCAATGAACTATCAATAATATCACGTTCTATACCATCAACATGAATATGCTTTACCATAACTCCAGAAGCCAAGTAAAGCTTATTTAACAAATTATTACCATAGTTAAAATATTTACTTCTACTGCCTAAAAATTCATAACGCTCTTCATCCAAATTTGAAACAAAATCTTTTATCATTCCTAACAATTTATTATGAATATGATTCGCAGTATCTATACGTACTATAACCAAACTTTTTGAATTTTTTTCCAAAAGAGAATGCAAATCAATATGTCCACTATATACCTCATATCTCACAAAATCTGATTCATCAAAATTAAATGATGTTGTTGGTAAATACGAATCATAACCCGATAAATCTGGAAACACATCCCCCAAGTAGCCTTCTGTTGAAGTTGCAGAATCTTTTTGCACTCTTCCCCCTGACCCTGGTTCTGTTGAGCACCCAATAAATAAATTTAAAACACCTAAAACAAACAACAATCTAAACACTTGCATATTATTAAATAACCTCCTTTTTTAGATAACAAATATACACAAATATACAATGATGAATTACAAACGCTGAATTACTATGATGAAAAAATAATGAAATGACTTACCTATATATGGTATATCGTTATTTAATTTTCTAAATATAATTATACCTATATGAGAAATATTAATATCGATATTTTATATTTATAACTAAATATAATAAAAAAATAACAAAAATAAAACAATAAAATTCAACTTATTTCAAGATATTTTTATAAAACTCATTAAGTATACATTTTACAAATTTTTAATAAACAAATTATAAATTAATCTATAACAGTCAAGCCACCACCTGACCCAGCTCTATCCTTTTGAGAGATATAGACCGGTATTTATCTTGTATATTCTAATTAAACTCAACAAAATATAATATATTATAACACTTAATACGCTATATTTATACCATATAAGACACAATACATATTGATAATTATTATTATATACAAATTACTGTTAAGCCATCACTTTAATCAATAATAAAACTGATTGACAAAACTTCAAAATCCTTTTCTTAGAATAAATTTAACTATCAATCAAGTTAAAACATATACCATTATTTAAAAAAAACAATATAAAACACTTATAATTTATAAATTTATTTATACATAAATTAATATTTCGATTTAAATAAATATCTAATACCGCAATTAACTCAATATAATTAAAATAAGTTTTAAAAATAGGCTAATAAAAAAAGCCAGCCTACGCCTTTAAATCAAGATTTAAAATACGCAAGCTGGATCAGGTGGTGGCTCAACCTGTGATATTTATTATACTTAAATAATATAAAATATGCAACTTGATCTCAAATAATATTCAATTAAAAATATAAAAATTAAACTCAAATAATTGTAAATTACAAGCCAATATACATTAATACACAACAACTCAATATTAATGTATACCAACCTTATTATATTGTATTCATTCAAGGAGTTTACATTTTTTTAAAATAAAATAATTTACTTTTAAATATTAAGTTTGTCTTGCAATCTCTTTAATGCATTATCATCCAATTTAAGCTTACTTATGTCTAAAGCAGCAGAAATTGCAACTATCTCTTCATAAGACAACCTACAACCTCTTAAGATATGATTTTTAAAACTTGCAGTAGCAATAGGAACAATTTCTGCAACAATATCAAGCAATACTTTGGCATATTTACGCATCTCCTTAGATGAACGCTCAGCAACCTCTCTTGAATTATTTAAAGCCAACCTTAATTTTATAAAGTGAAAGAGATTGTTCAAATCAATCTGCCAATACCATTCGGTATACAAACTTAAAGGCAAGACAATTCTAGAGACTTCCTTTGAAACATTACAACTTATCATATTTTGATATAACTTAAAAGAAGATCTCTGATTTTCTTTTAAATCATTTAAAATATCCTCAAAAGTACAAAAAGCTCTCCCATTGTCTTCAATATCTGCAATACCTTGCATATTCTCTTCTAAAGGCACATAAAACTCTTCTCTAATTGAGCTATAAGAACCTGAAACTTCATTAATTCTTGCCGTTCTATGTCTCATCCACTGTCTTGCAATAAATATTGGAGCTTTAACATAAAATGTAAAAACCACTTGTTCAAGTGGACTTGTATGTTCATTTCTTATCAAATAATCAATAAGCTCATTATCTTCTCTCTTAATACTCTCACCTCTATATGAAATTCTTGCAGCTTGAATTATTCTCTCATCACTACCCATAAAATCGACAAGCTTTACAAAACCTTTATCCAAAATCTTATGTTCTATGTTTAATAAATTTTCTTTTTCAATTTTAAAGTTCAAAATACAACTCCATAAATTTTAAGTATTTACCATCTAATCAACTAATTATCTATATTAATGTATTAACATACTTAAAGCCTACAAAATATTGTAGGCTTACTTTAAAATATAATCTAAAATTTAAATAATTAAACTGCCTTTAAGAATAAGATCAATACAAGAATCATATTATTAAATATTTTTCATTAAATTACTAACTTTATCTGCAATTTTACCACGCAAATCAGACAATGATGCACTAATCAAATCTTAATATCATTACAATTTTTACATTTTATGCACGACAAAGTAGCTCATTTATGAAAAGCATAACAATAAATTACTTAACTTTCTTTAATTCACTCACACTATTATCAATTTGAATCACTAAATTTTTAAGCTCATTATTAATCACACAAATTCGACCGGCATTACATTTATGCTGTTCAAAATCCAAAGTTAAGATGGTAATTGGTATCAATCTATTTGCAATATGCTCTAAAGAATCAATACCAAAATTTGCCGCTGAGTTTATTATATCTTTAAGCAATATTACAAGCTCTTCTTTATACTTAAGCATATCCTCCAATGCAAATCTAATACCATCAAGACCTTTTATATCATCACTATTCTTAATTTTCACCAAATTAGCATCATTTAAAATACGACCTCTTCTATCTACAACACTATAAATACTACCTGAAATATCCCACAATGCTACAAACAAATTTGAAGCAACTGACTGTATATTTTGATCGGGAGATTTCAATAAATTTGCTACGATCACCTTTAAATTATTTAAAGTCTTAATATCCCGATTTAAAATAGAATAAATTCCATATTTAACCTTCTCAGTAGTTGACTCCCATGGAAATATGCTATCAAACTGAGTCTCATCAAATCCTTGAGGTGTATAACCATAAGAATCCTTAAGATCAGTCAAACTTTTACGTAATGCAGAATAAGCCTCTAAAGCAGTAGAACTGCTTTTTTTATCAAGCTCGCTCAATACTTTTAAATCAACATATTGTGAAGAATCATCAGCATTAGATGAACCTCCCCTTCCCAATGGACACTTCACAATCAAAATACTAATCACCAAGACTATAATCAATATACAATATTTCAACTTCATTAACATTCCCCCTTTAAACTTTTGAATTACAATTAACACCATACACACTAAGCATAATTACATTATTTAATTTAATATATCTTTATACTTATAATAATATAATATCATTTTAATATAATATTAATAAAATATAAGTTTTATTTTAAAGTAAAAATTATAATGTTGATAGGTTTATATTCTACAGATTTAACACTAAACAATTATTAAAACAAGATTAAGCTTACAACATATGTTATAAGCTTATATTAATTAATAAACCAACTATTACTAATTACTGCATTTATGATTCAAATGCAATCTGATTAAAAAATATCAAATTACAACCATAAATATATCTCCCGTATCAATTGATCAACCTTATGAGCAAGTTTGACTCGCAATAAATTCAAGCCATTTTTAACCTCACAAATTTGAGTATTACATTGTTGATTAGAATTTAAAGGTATTAAATTAGTAACTGTCTGCACTCTTTGTAAAATATTATTTCTATCTCGTGATTTTGCCACATCATCAATCACATTTTGTACTAATATTGTCATCTCTTTCCATTTTGTACAAAACTCATCTAGACCAGCTTTAAGAGAATCAAAACCTGCGACATCTTTACTCATTGCAAGTTTAGTTAAATTAGAAGTACTAAAGACACCCCAATGTTCATTGATAACTCTACAAATAGTACTCTCTGCAATATCTTTTAATTTTGAAAATAAAACCCTAAATTCATCTCCAGATAAATACTCCTTCAATTCCCTATCTGGATGGCTAATAACTACTATTTTCTGCAAATTACGCAAAGTTTTAACATCTCCCTTTAAAATAGCATAAAATTTTTCTTTAAAGACTGGATCATATTCAAAATTAAATTCACTTTCAATGCCACTAAGCATATAATCATTAAATCCCTCAGGCCTATAATAATACAAAGCTTTAAGCTTACTTAAGCTTGCCTTAAATTCATCATAAGATTCCTCTTCTAGTGTCTTTGTTTTCTTTTTATCAGTCTCCACAATTACACTTTGCTGAGAAGCACCTGGTACATTCTCTTGAATGCCTGGCACATCTTCTCTTAAGTTAACTACATCATCTTGATTATTTTGTATATGATTATCCAATGCACCAACTACTAATGGACTTTTTGCTTTCTTTATTGGAATATCCGGTACAACTGATGAAATCGACCGTCTAGAGATATCTCTAGCTACATCTTTTGAATTTTTACCAGCATCACTAACTTTACCTTCATATTGCTTACAACACGATATCAACACACAAAGTGAAAATATCATAATATACATTCGCTGCATAAATCAATATCCTCCTTTTATATACTTAAACTATTATTTTCAATAAATTACAAAATATTTTTATATTTTTAACAAAATACATTCTACACCCATATCCCAAAATAACACACAAATATTAATTATCTTAATTAATATTTATTAATTAAGATAATTAACTTCTTGCTACTCCTACTAATTTTTTTCATATATCACCAAAACAAGCAATTACACAGTACTCAATATCTCTTTATTATTACATTGGATTTATTAGGCTAATCATATATAAAAATTTATCTCCACCCAAGTTAAAAAGACTTGCAATTAAACTCTAGATGGAGTATCTTTTGTATTTTCATTAAATAAATGATAATCATAACTATATTATGATAATGAATTGCCCTCCTCCAGCTTTAATTTATAAACTTTATCCTTAACTTGTTCTCTTAAATCTACAAGTTCATTTTTAAGTAAATGTATCTCATCATGTCTATAAGCATCAGAATTAGAAAATAAATTGGCAATCGGTGACAAGCATTCCGTAATTTGATCTTTTCCATCAAGCATTGAAGCTTTCAAAATCCTATCTTGAATAAGATTTGTCAACTCATTCCATTTTTCACATATGACATGCACATTATGTACAAGTTCACTAAGTCCCTCTATATCTTTACCGGACTTAAGTACAAACAAGTTTTCTTCACCCAAAACATCACCATTTGGATCTATAATTCTAAAAATAATAGACATTGAAAGATATTGCAAAGTATTAAGTAAACTACGAGGATAATCATAAGAATCACTCCACTTTTCAATCAAATGCCTTATCACTGATTCAAATCTACTTAATATTCCCATATCTCCTTTAAACACAGCATAAATATTATCCTTATATAACTTACTATAACTAACACGTAACCCATGCTCAATATTATTTAATATATATTGACCAAATCCTTGAGGCCTATAATAATAGGCCTCTATAAGCTTTTCAATTTTTTCCTGCAATACGGCATAAATGTTTCCAAATACCCTCTCTCCGTTCTCACCTACAAGCAAATCCTCTTCTATGCCAACGCTCTCATCCGGTACATGACTCTGAGCATCCCCAACATCTTCAGCTCTATTACCATCAACTGACCCAACCCCCACACCAGGACCATTTAGATCGATTCTTCTCAATCGACTTATTCCCAAATTACCCGTTGGCATGAAACCAACTTCTATCTCTAAATCCACCCTTTCCCTTCCTACATTATCCAAATTTGCCTTAACTGTTTTACTTGATGTGGTATTTTTGACAGCCGACGACACAGACTTAGGATTATCTCTTTCCCAAGCCATTCTTTTTAAACCTCTAGTACCACTTCTATCACTATCCCCATGTTTACAACATAATATAAATATACTAAATATAAATAATACCCTAAATATTCGCGGCATTAATATCCTCCTTTTTTTCAAATCATAATTTTTACATAAGCAACACAAAATATATTTATGATACTTAAAACAAAATACATTCTACACC
>NZ_AYOT01000188.1 GCF_000500045.1 Borrelia persica No12
AAGTTTAATTTGTAATATTTGCATAATAATTACGTCAAGAACACCTAACACCTTGTTAACGGATTTAACTGCAGCTTCTTTGACTTTTTCAACATAATTACTATGTTTGGTATTATCATCACCCTTATAATCAGCAAATTTACCATCCAATTCAATGGAAGACCAATTTAAATAAGGCATGGTTTGACCTTGAAAATACTATTAATAAAATTAATACTGCGATAAGCAAAYTGAAAAGTACAAAATGGTAAAAATAAAACAATAACYAAATCCACTCATTGTTTTATACACTCTATTGCTATATAGTTGTCCAATAAAGRAAGCATTTGCAAAAGATACAAAAGAAAAATCYGATGATCTAATTAACAAGGCACAATCTATCTTGGATAATAAAACCCAAGCTAAAACTGATAAAGTAGATAAAAAAACCTTTCAAGAAGCCCAAAAAAAACGTAGTAGAAAAACTATAGCAAGAAAAACAGCATCACCACAACCACTTCTAAGATTGATACTAATACTGTCAATGATTTATTAGGTGCAGAGTCTCTACGACCCAACTCATACTTCCAAAAAAGGAAAGAAGAAATCACCTATTCTTATTGCAAAC
>NZ_AYOT01000189.1 GCF_000500045.1 Borrelia persica No12
ACCCCTATAAATTATTTAAGGAAAACACATCTTTTTTATAAGAGTTGTTTTCCTTTTGTTTTTATCTACTTCTTTTCATTTTACTTAATTATTTATTTTCTATCCAATTATTTTCCTTCAGATGTGTTCTTATCAAAAGTTACAGGAGTATCATTTGCATTTATTTTAATTGCTTCTTTTACTGTTTTAAGTCCTGCATCAACTGTTTTTCTTATTGCTACAGTTAATGTATCTAATGCCTTA
>NZ_AYOT01000190.1 GCF_000500045.1 Borrelia persica No12
GCTATACCTCCTGCTATAACCGCATCTTTAGGGGAAACACCAATATTAGCATTAGCATCATTATTTTCAGCTAACTTAGCTGATTTACCATTATCTTTAACCATAGCTTGCAGGATATCAGCACCAGTTACCGCCCCAACTGCTTTGGCTGCATCAGTAACAACTTTTTTGGCATTAGCTTGAGCTCCAGCAGCACCATTACCAGTAACAAATAATTTAGCTGCTTCACCATCAGCAGCATTGCCATTAGTTCTTGCAGTAGAACCATCTGAAGCTTTTTTATCATCTCCCGATTCATCACTTCCCAAACCTTTAAGTGACACATCTACTATTGACTTAATTCCCTTTATTAAATTCGTAACATTCCCAGCAGCACCAGCGTTATTCTGAGCAGCAACATTACCAATTAGTTCATCACCATCAGTACCAATAGCCTCACTAGCAGTTTTAGCTCCATCAATAACCTTATCAAGAATTTCACTAACAAATTTATTTACTGCATTCTCTACTCCAAGCGCATTCGGATTCCCTTTAGTTCTCATGTCAGCAACAATTTTTTCAAGCTTATCCTTTGTCCCTTGCACAGTATCCTGAACTTTCTTAAAATATTTCCCCACATCGGATTTCTTACTCTCCAAATTTAATCCCAATACACTCCCAACAATATCGCCAAAAGAAGTAAAAACATTTAAAAAATCATTCCCTAAATTCACTAAAGATTGTAAAAATTTATTCTTCGACTTCTCTTCTTCCAATACTCCACTATTACATCCCATAATTCCCAAAATCATCATAATAATCAAACTTCTCTTGATAATCGTCTTCATCTTCCCAATACCCCCTCTCATTTCTTCTTTCCTTTTTATTTGTCTCATTCCTCTCATATCCCTTTTTCCTCCTTCCTGGCCTATTAAAAAAAGATCTCACAATATAATAAGTGGATAAAAAAAAGCTAGGAGTCAATTTTAAGTTCTAGTACTACTTGATAGAGTACCAATTGGTAAAATTATAAAAGCTAATGCTGGTACAAATTAGCTAAAAAGTCATAACTCTCTTAACCCCTTTAAACT
Organism: Borrelia persica No12; assembly: GCF_000500045.1. GTDB lineage: Bacteria > Spirochaetota > Spirochaetia > Borreliales > Borreliaceae > Borrelia > Borrelia persica. The sequence continues at coordinate 1,071 of NZ_AYOT01000190.1, forward strand.
ACTAAAATGAAAAAAAGGAACAGCAACTGCGGTTTACACACTACCACTACTATACTCAACAACACCACATAAAAACACTGACTTTTCTGCATAAAACTTATGATAAGAATTTTGTATAATACAGAACACCATTGCTAACAATATATCCAAACAGATAGACAACAATAATAATGAATAAACAAAAATTATATTTTATATTAAGATAATCATCTTTAGCAATAACAACAGATGTTCCATTCAATACATTTGCAGCCTTAAACCGATTGTTATTTACAGCTATTGTTTCGATCAAATTACTAAGCCTGAAACGCAAATCTTTTAAAGAATTCAAATATTCATCCCTTTAATGAAACAAAACCTTATTTTCTGTTTTTGCATTTTCAAGTCCTCTCAAATAATCTTTTTTCATAGTCTTATATGTATAGTCCAAATTTCAATGCTTATTCTATTCGATCATTATTATTCTTTATCTTAACATCAACACTAATTATTTCACTCTCTATTATCCTTTCTTTATCAGAAAGTAATTTACGAATACCTTTCTTCTTGCTCACTCTGACTTTTTTTTAACACTCAAAACAGCATCCCTAATAGTATCCTCAAACATCAGACTAAAAAAAATTTCAAAACTCATCCACGAACTCATAGACTGAATTACAAATTCTATCACTAACAACAAAAATATTGAAACTTTTTCTAAGTACACAAACACTGAAGCTTTTATAACACCATCAACTACACACTCTCTGAACAAATACAGAAAACACAATAACATTGAAGATGGTACCATTATAATAACTATTGTAAATGGTAATGTTAAATACAAGTTACAATGGTTTGCCAACATTATAACTTACAATCCCTCTATAAGAATGCAATACATTAAAGAAAAATAAAAACAAAGCAAACATGATTAACCAAATGTTACGAATAAAAAATTCAACACAAAATCTCCAAGAATCTATAATACTAAATTCAACATTTATACCTTGTTTATCATATTTACTCATCATCAAAAACCTCTCTCCAATTATGTTACTATATTATAAGAAACAATAACGTACCTTCTACAACTTTGTGATGACAATAATCAACATAGAAAATCAACATGGAAGGATAATACCTTTCGTTAAGTGATTATCCTTCCATGAAATTACAACACACCTCAATATTTTCCTAATATCACAAATACTTCTCTACAAATATGACTCATCAAGTTTAAAAATAACCGTCAAAGATAAAATAACTATCCTTAACTATCCTTAATCCTAATAACTTACTCTTAATCAAAGACAACTGATATTAAATTTACCATAAATCAATACTCAATTCATCTATCTTAACATCAAATTTGCCTATCTTAACATCACAAGTTAATATATTTTTCTCATCAAGACCAATCTGAACTGAATCTATCTTTTTCATCAAACTTAGTTTCAAACATACTCATTTTATAATCTAAATAATGAGAATTATACACCTTACTATCTTCAAAACTGCTAAAAAAAACATAGTAACTGATAATTCACCTACCAAAACGTCAAACTATGACAATCTTTTTTAATTCTCCCCAAACTTAACTGACCTCTTCAATATCCGTTTATCAATTATCTGTTCCCTTACTACAACACCTATATTTTCCCCAATCACTCTTTTTACTGTTATTTACTGTAAAAAAATCTTTAATAACGATTTTTGCTATTTTGATAAGATTGATAAAGCAAAAAATTATATAAAAAAATCACTTCGACCCGACTAGTCAAAAGTGAAATTTTTATATACAATAAAAAATATAATCCAAGGCAAACATAAAATCTAAACCTTTGGATTAAAGGAACATATGAATAGTTTATCAAAAGATGAAAAAAAATTCAAATCAAACGGCACAAAAAGCCAAATTAAATCAATACTAAAAAGTCTTATTGACCTAAACAAATATAAAACATCACCTGAGATAACAAATATCCCCATATCTCAAGTCAAATTACAAATAATCAAAACATTCAAACGATATAAGAGAATGCTTAAGATCTATTGGACAATAGACACTAAAAATCAAAATTACAAAAAATCAAGTGGTATTGAAGAATACTCAGCTAGCGATATACAAAATATGGTAAGTAAACTATTAGAAAACGATGGATATAAAAAGGTATGTAAACGAACTATTGAAAGAGACATCCAAATTCTAAATGAAATCGGATTGATTAAATCCAAAATCAGAAGGCTTGGCGTTGGCAATGGAAGCATCTCCCACTATATACAGAACATAAAATTTGTACACAGACACAAAGAAATAATTTTCGAATATCTAAAAGAACGTCTGAAAGAAAATCTAAAAAATAGAAGAATCGTCAGCGATTTTCACCAAGATATAGAAGATACAATGCAGCATTGGAATACAAACTCTACAAAAGATGAAAATCCTAAAACATATGAAAGTCAACCTAATTTAAACAAACATAATGAACAGAAACATACAACCGTAATGTCGCATGAGCAAAATCCGCATGTAATTAATAAAGCTAAAATAAGCTATAAAAAAGAAAAGAATTCTAAAGAGAACTCAGAAATGCTTATGAAAAAAGCTGATTTTTAT
>NZ_AYOT01000191.1 GCF_000500045.1 Borrelia persica No12
AGTTAAGTATTGTTCTTCAAATCCTTTAAAGTCTATTTCTTTTCTTCTTCTCTTCATTATAGTAGCTATATCAATCCCAAATTCTCTCTTATATTCCCTTTGCATCTCTTTGAAAATACTACTACTGTATATATCCATTTATTTACCCTTAAAATTTAAATCTACTATTCTCTAAATCTGCTATCTTAAGTTTCTTCATTGTTTCATAACATAACTCCATTGTTTTGTCTTCTTTTGAACGTCTTAAATTTTTGAGTCTAGTCTCCATATCTTGTATTTCTTTACTATCTCCTTTTCTTTTCTTAATCTCTTTTTCTAAAAGACTTATCTCTTGTATATAATCTTCAAGCTCCAATTCCAAATAATTGTTAAATGCCTTCATAAACTTAAGTCCAAGTTGACTCTTTGCTATACTAAATTGACTCTTAAGTTCACGAGCCTTTGCATTTACTTCAAGTGCTCGATCTAAGATACTCTTAAAAGTATCTTCACAAATGGTAACTTTAGTATTACTACCAAATTCTTTTGGATTGTCTCTAATACTTATCCATTTTTGTCTCATTTTACATACATTCGCTCGTGAAACTCCCATCTCTTTAGCTATTTCAGAATCGCTTAAACGACCTTCATTGAAATACATGACATAATCTTCATATCCCCTTTTTATTTTACTCATAACACTTTAACCTTCTTAGTTAAGAATAAGCTAACAAAAATTAATTTTATTTAACATAAACTTTATAACAAAACATGAAACTTTTCAAAAGAAGTAAATAAATACAAGAATATATACACAATAAAATAACTAATCTATAATGAAAGTACTTAAAATAAGGAGAATATTAATGTTTAAATATACAAATTATTTGATATTATATGGTTCATTGCTGTTTTTTTGTTGTAAATGGAATGAAAGAAATATGAAATCTGATATAAAGCAAACACAAAGAAATTACATAAGTAAAGAACCTAAACCACAAGTAGAAATAATACCACCAGCAAAGCAACAAGAACCTAAACCACAAGTAGAAATAATACCACCAGCAAAAGAAGAAATATTGAAAGGAGAAATAATACCACCAGCAAAGCAACAAGAACCTAAACCACAAGTAGAAATAATACCACCAGCAAAGCAACAAGAACCTAAACCACAAGTAGAAATAATACCACCAGCAAAGCAACAAGAACCTAAACCACAAGTAGAAATAATACCACCAGCAAAGCAACAAGAACCTAAACCACAAGTAGAAATAATACCACCAGCAAAAGAAGAAATATTGAAAGGAGAAATAGAAAGAATAACAACAGACATAGAAGCAATAGAGAACGCAGTATTAAGAGTAAAAGAAGCACAAGAAAGAATATTAACAGCACACGAAGAAGCAGAACACGCAATATTAGAAGCAGAACACGCAATATCAGAAGCAGAAGCAGAAATAGCAAATATGATAGAAGAAGACAAAACAATAGAAAGAGAATTGACACAAGCAAAAACAGAAATAATATCAGCTAAAAAAACAAAAACAGAAATAGAAGCATTAAAACAAGAAGCAACAAATACAGTAAATGATGCGAATGCAGAAATTAGAATAGCAAACTTAGAAAAAGAAAAAGCATATACAACAACAAAAATAGCAGAAGTAGAAATAGCAAGAAAAAATATAGAAAAAGCAAAAATGACGACTGAAGTAGAAGCAGAGGAAACAGAAGAAGCAGAAGAAGAAGTAAAAAAAACAGCATTAACTGTAAAGCAAAAATCAGAAATAGCCAAGAAAATAGCACTAAGAATAAAAACAAAAATAATAGAAACAACAGAAAAGATAAAAGAAGCAGCTACCTTTTTAACTGAAAATGAGCAAACAAAATTTAATATTTTAAAGCATATTTTTCAAAAAGTAATTGAAAAGTCAGAAATAATGATTGAGTACTATACAAAAGATGATAAATATCAACTTGGAGGAGAAGCTCTTTATATAAGATATAAAAATATGATTGCAGAAGCTCCTGAATTTATGAGTTGGCTTGACAAAAACAGGGTAAAACAAAAGGAATTAGTTAATGCATTTACTACTGTTTATGACTTCTTAGAAGAAAAACGAGAAAAATATGCAAGAGACATAACATTTGAAAAATATATAGATGATGCTTTTAAGTGTACTATAGAAAATGTTAATTGTACGTTAGAGCAATATGGTAATAATGATCTTGGAAGTTCAATAACCTACTTTTTTGAGGAGATTTTGAGTCTTCCTTTAATAAACGCCATAGATAACAAAGAGAGGTTAAAGCTACTTAACCAATTCCTTACATCTAAACACTATCTAAGAGATTTGCAATCATGGAAATAAGCAATTATAGTAATTAATAAGTAAAAAAATTTTGAAAAAATTTTTTTAAGTAGACAACTAACAAAACTAAGGAAGAAATAAATTAAAAGGCTATAAAAAGTAAAGGAAGTTGACTTTGTGTTAACCGAAAGTAAAAGGTGAGTTAAGAATGGAAAGATGGATTTTACATGCTCTCATTGCAAAGTTACAAGCTACGAAAATAGGAAATAGGATATTTGTAGAGCAAAAATAGAAGTATTTGTTAAAGCTAGGATAAAGTATCCTATAAATATTAACCTCAATTACTTAAAAACATACTTCTAGCTAATTACAACCAATCCTCACACCATTTTTAAAGTACAATGAGAACCTTCAAAATTTGACTTAAGCTATTAGTATTTGCTAACATATTATTTGACTATTTTATATT
>NZ_AYOT01000192.1 GCF_000500045.1 Borrelia persica No12
AATTTTTCTTTTCTCATTGCAATTTCTTTATCAAACCCTTCTTCAAGTCGCATAAGCTCGATCTCACTTCGTTTTTCTAATGCTTCTAAATCTTTGTCTCTCTGTTCTTCTATAGCTTTGATTCTCTCAGCTTCAAAACCTTTAAAAAGTCCCACAGTAAAACTCAAAACAGAAGAAGCCACTGCTCCCCAAGGCCCAAAACTCGATAACACATCCTTTGAAACATCTAGCAATGCACTAGTCGCAGTATCTGCAACTTTGGCTGGTCCTTGAGCAACACTTTTTCCTAAATCCTCAGTAATAACCTTATTAGCAATATTGTTAGCAATATTCGAAAACTTCTCAACCAATGAACTGAAATTATCACCCAAATTTTCAGCCATTTCTTCTGCTTTACTTTCTGCCTGACTTGCAATCTGAAGCAGAGTATTCCTATTTGCGTCATTAAGTTTGTCAAACTCACCTTTATGTGATTCTGCAAAATTTCTGTAAAGCTCTGAGATTTGAGATTGCATATCAGAAGTTGCCTTCTCCCGTTCAACTAAAGGACGCATCATAACATCGAATTGCATTTTAGTAATTTTCTCTTGCAATTCTTTGTGCGCATCTACAAACGTTCTGTCAATCGAAGTCTTTCCAAACTCATTCACCTGTTTTTCTACATCAGACAGTACTTTCTTGTTCGCATCATTAAGAGAAATCAAAACTCTTACCATATTTATCTATAAATGCCTTATTTTTATCATTAAKAACATTAGCAACTTCTTTCATCTTAGCTTCCTGTTCTTCATATGGAAGCAACAATATTTCTCTATGAAGTTTTGCTATTTCATTCTGTAAGTCCTTATGATCATTCACAAAACTGTGATTAGACTTAGCAAAATCATTAACCTGTTTTTCTATACCAGCTAGTGTCTTCTTGTTAGCATCATCCAAATCCTTAAATTTTTACCATATTTACTTATGAATGCCTTATTCTGACGATCAATTTCAACCTGCAAACGACGCATTGCATTTTCTTGCTCTTGCAAAGGTTTTAAAGCAACCTCTCTTTGCATATGAAAAATCCGTTTCTGCAGATCTTGGTAATCTGCAATCAGACTCTTATTCAAATTATTTTTAAAACTCGCATCCTTCTTTTTTACTCTATCTTCTTCTTTAGGCCCCTCCTTCTTTTCCGAAACAACAGGTGGATCCAACGAAGTTTCTTTCTTTTCAAAAAGACTCATTATTATAGTCCAAAGTGATTTGAATAATGAAATAAGCTTTTCAAATGTCTTAACAATAGGATTAAAAGCATTTTTAAATCCCTCAAGAAATTTATCACTAAGATAGGCTACAAGATCTTTTAGACTTTCAAAAAGATCTGTCATTGATGAAGTCACATCGCTTATGGGTTTTACAATATACGAAACAAACGTCTCTTTTAATTTCCCAAAGCCACTCATAACAAAATCCAAAGCAATATCAAACCCATCGATTAATTTACCACGAACATAGGCTATAATCTCTCTAAACTTTTGAAAGCCACTTATAACAAAATTTATAGAATTCTTAAACCCT
>NZ_AYOT01000193.1 GCF_000500045.1 Borrelia persica No12
CAACAAAGGTCGTACCAACATATACTACAAGCTGTTTTAATTGATCAAGTCCCATACCTATAACTTTGATCAAACTTTTAAACCCCTCTGTAAATTTCCCATAAAGATATCTTCCAAGCTCACCTAGCTTATTACACAGATAAATTCCACAACAGGGGACGGCCACCACCACCTTTAGATACTTCAAACCTAAATGCTAGATCTCTTAAACATCTTTCAAGGGCATAATTTGACATCCTCTCTTTCTCCTTTATCATTTTCTCCAATAATGAATATATAGCACCAATTCTTTCTATATTGCCATCCTCTATCACGGACACCAATTGCTCATTTGTAAGATCATATACAGCTCTTCTCAAAAATAACGTAATATTGAATAAAGATACTAATAAGGCGTTAGGTAATTATTTATTCTCTTTATGAAGATACCATCTAGAATCATCAACCACTTGAAATAACTCACTGATAGCATAATCATCACAGACTAAAGTTTGGAAAATATAGCCTAGTCTCCTATCCGCTAGTTCAGGTTCTACAGCAAAAATCTCAAATGGTAAAGCTGTAAAAAACTGACTGCGATATGCTAACATAGCACACCTTATCTCTTCATCTTCACTATCTCTTCTTAGTTGATTTATTCTATTAGCAAGTCTCCTAATAAGAAAATCACGATTTTCATTAACAGAACCTTCACCTTGAACACCTACTCTTCCTTGTAATACCTTTAGATATGAATTTGATATCATCTGCAAATCCTCATTGCTCAAAATTGGTACTATAGGATACTTGTTTAAATATTCAGATCCTCCAAGATTCACTGAAATCTTTGCTAAAAATTCATCCATCGAAATTCCACGTGCCCTGAAAATCTACTACTTACTTCTGCTTTTCTTGACCCCATAAGATATTGCAAACCTACATCACTTGAATCCAGCTTGACTGGATCAATCATTACATCTTTACAAAATATATCTTGAAGATATACGTCAGTTATCATCCCCAACTCTGGGGGATAATTCAGAGAATGTTAAAATTGCACCTTCTAAGAAACTTACAGCATCATTGCTTGGTTTTTTAAATTAACACTATCACTCTGTGGTTTTATAGTCCCTTGCGCACAAGACATAAAAACTACAATACATAAACATAATAACATATTATTTTTTTCACATATTACTCCTTTTTTAAAATTTATATATACACTTAACTTAAAAATAGACATGCAGTGTATATTTATAAGTATATTATATAAAATGATAATTAATCGGTTTAATGAAAAAATTATTTAATAACATGCATAAATATTAGTACTTTTTTTATTTATATCTGAACTAACAAATGCTTTAACATCAAATACACCGCTATTAACTTCTCATACTTTAATACCTCTTTTTTAATTAAAAGTAATATTACCTAATTCATTACATCACCTATTTTTCGTAATGCATCACGAACTATTATCTCATAACTACGAGTTTCATTAATGCCTTTCTTAAATACCTAGCCTAGTACTTCATTTTTCTCCTTTAACCACTATCAACAGTATTTCTTATTGCTATTATTAGCGTATTTAATACTTTAGTTACAATACTTGCTGCTACACCATTGACTGCATGTTCAAATTTCTCTTCATTCTTAGCAGCAAATTTACCTCCCTTTGGCATTGCTCTTAAAGCAATTCCTGATGTTATTACTGTCTTTCATCCTTTTCTCTTAAAAAAGCAAATAAAAAACCAACAAATAACGATTAATACAAATATAATCTATATAATATATACAATACTACAAATAAAAAAAGAGAGCTTTATTGCTCCCTCTACTATATTTCTTACCTAATAATTTTAACTATATTCACTACTATCAACTGATCTAGCTGCGTTCGCTAAATCTTCAATTAACATTATTGTTTCTTATTAAAGTCTTTATCTTGCCACTCCTTCTTCAGCAAGTCTTTGTCTATCTGCTTCAGTACTAATATTTCTGAAATCAAAACCTGTACTCTTATTACGTGTAAGGTTAGCATATATCTGATCAACAGTAAAATTGACATCGCTATAATTTTTCAATAATTCCAAGTACTTATTTTCCGTCATGTTTAACCTATCCTGTAATCTACCCTTTACATCCGGAGCTTGGATATTCTTAATAGTTTCACTAACTCTATAAAACAAAATTAAATGATGATTATCTAACATATTGTTCATAATTGATTTAACTCTATTAGAACCCAATTTAGACAATAGATCATAAAACGTATCATTAGTATATGCTTTAGCAGTATCCACTAATGCCTTTCTCAAATACATAGCTGCTTCCTTCTGTTCATCAGATAGACCAAATGTATAAAGTAATTCAGTAATTGCTATTCTTAGCCTATCAATAAAAACCTGCAAACCAAAAACATAATTATATTTCATTATAAGTTTTGTATAATATTTTAAATAAATGTCAATAATTATAAATTTCAACACATCGTTTTCTCTGTTTAACAAATCACTGTACATTTTAACAAAAGAGTAAGTATTACAAACTCTTTTTAAGAGTTTTATATAATTTATATTTTCCTTTTGTAATTTTTGTATAAATTGCTCTTTATTTGTTCCAGAATAATTCTCCAAAACTCTCTCTATTTCTCTTTTTGCATTTAACATTTTTACAATCCCTAATAAAGCTGCTTTAAGTCTATCAATATTTCCTATCTGTAATATAAAAATATAAAAGTTATATTTTGTATGAGTCACAAACTCAAGATTACTTTGATTAAATATTGTTATAACACTTTCAAGAAAAGCCAAAGCATTTTTCTCATCACTATCTAACTGTTGTTCAATACTGATATAATAATTTATAGACTCTACAATATTTTTAAATTGGAATGAATGATCCGCATTGTTTAATAAACTACTTTTCATTTCATCAACAGTATAAACATTACAAATGCTTTTTAAATGCTTCACATACTTTGCTTTTATATCTTGGAACTTTTGTTCAAAAACATTTTTCCCTATCTTAGCATACCCTTGAAGAGTATATTCTGCTAATTTTTTTTCCTTTAATGTTTTTACAATGCCTGACAAAATTAGCTTGAGTTTACTAATATCATCCTTGTATAGCATAAGCAAACTATAATTTTGTTTTGCCCTAACTATAGCCTCATGGTCATTTGGATCATCAGAACTAGGATTTGTTACGGCATATTCAAGAAAAATCAAAGCATTTTGTTCATCTTCATCTAATTGTCCCATAATAATTACAAAATTATGATGATAACTAACACTATAAAAGTTAATAGATTCTAAAATACGTTCAAATTTGAATGCATTGTCTGTTTTTCTTAATAAATTATTATACATTTCACTAAAATATGAAGTATTGAAAATGCCCTTTAAATACTTCATATACTCTGCTTCTGCATCTTGGAATCTTTGTTCAAGAATATCTTTCCCTGGTTTAGTATACTCTCCAAGAGCATTTTTTGCTTCTTCCTTCGCCTTCAACGTTTTTACAATACCTAACAGAACCGGCTTGAATTTACTAATATCATGATTAGCATCCAGCATTAGTAAGTCATAGTTTCGCTTCACTTGAATTGTAATTTCATAGTCATTCGAGTCATCTGGATTAGATCTTGTTATACATTTTTCAAGAAAATCTAAAGCTCTTTTCTCATTATCATCTAATCGTTCTAAAACACCATTATACAAGGCAATAGTCTTTGTAATACCTTCAAATTGAGGCGAATAATCTGAATTGCTCAATAAATTACTTTGCATTTCATACAAATAGAAAGTATTACAAATATTTTTTAAATGCTTCATATATTCTGCTTTTACTTCTTGGAATCTTTGTTCAAGAAAATCTTTCCCTGATTTAGCATACCATTGAAGAGCATCTTTTGCTTCTTCCTTCGCCTGCAACGTTTTTACAATACCTAACAGAATCGGCTTGAATTTACTAATATCACGATTAGCATCCAGCATTAGTAAGTCATAGTTTCGTTTCGCTTGAATTGTAATTTCATAGTCATTCGAATCATCTGGATTAGATTTTGTTATACATTTTTCAAGAAAATCTAAAGCTCTTTTCTCATTATCATCTAATCGTTCTAAAACACCACTATACAAGGCAACAAACTTTACAATACCTTCAAATTGAGGTGAATAATCTGAGCTTTTGAATAAATAACCTCTCATATGCCTCAACAAGGACATATTACAAATAGCTTTTAAATGCTTCATATATTCTGCTTTTACTTCTTGGAATCTTTGTTCAAGAACATCTTTCCCTGGTTCAGCATATTCCTTAAGAACATCTTTTACTTTTTCATTTGCATTTAACGTCTTCACAACACCTAACAGAACTGGCTTGAATTTACTAATATCATGATTAGCATCCAGCATCAGTAAGTGATAGTTTCGTTTCGCTTGAATTGTAATTTCATGATCATTCGAATCATCTGGATTAGATCTTGTTATAGATTTTTCAAGAAAATCTAAAGCTTTTTTCTCATTATCATCTAATCGTTCTAAAACACCACTATACAAGGCAACAAACTTTACAATACCTTCAAATTGAGGTGAATAATCTGAGCTTTTTAATAAATCATCTTTCATTTCCTCAACAGTGGAAACATTACAAATGTTTTTTAAATACTTCATATAGTCTACTTCTATATCTCGTAATTTTTGTTCAAGAACATCCTTCCCTATTTTAATATACTTTTCAAGAGCAGCTTCCACTATTGTTTTCTCATTCAACGTTGCCACAATACCTGACAGCACCAACTTGAGTTTACTAACATCATTTGCCTCCAGTATCAATAAGTTATAGTTTCGTTTCGCTTGCATTGTAATTTCATGGTCATTCGAGTCATCTGGATTAAATCTTGTTATAGATTTTTCAAGAAAATCTAAAGCTTTTTTCTCATTATCATCTAATCGTTCTAAAACTCTCTTATACGAAGCGATAGAAATTGCAATACTGCTAAATTGAGATGAATAATCTGAATTGCTCAATAAATTACTTTGCATTTCATACAAAGAGAAAGTATTACAAATATTTTTTAAATGCTTCATATATTCTGCTTTTACCTCTTGGAATCTTTGTTCAAGAATATCTTTCCCTGACCCAATATACTTTTTAAGATCATCTTCTATTATTTTTTTTGACTTTAATGTTTTTACAACCTTTGATAGACTTTGCTTAAATCCATCACTACCAAATTTCTTCAATACAAAATCACTATAGTTTTTACTCAAATCCATCGTAATTTTATAATCACTTAGATCATTTGGATTGTATATCATTATAGAATCTTCAAGGAAAATTAAAGCATCTCTTTCTTTATCACCTAATTTTTCCATAATACTGCTATAAGAATTTATATCACTTACAATTCTCTCAAAGAGTAATACATAATTTCGTGTGGATGATAAATGATCACACATAAAGCAAGTATCATAAACACTTTTTAAGTACCGTACGTATTCTGCTTTAGTATCTTCTAATTTTGCTACAAGGATATTTTTTCCTGCTCCAGTATAACCTACAAGAGCTTTTTCTGCCATTTTTTTTGCATTTAATGTTAATACTATATCCAATAAAGCTGATCGAAGTTTATCAATATTATCTGTATCCACTATAAAATTCCTATACTTCCCTGTCTTAATTGTAACCTCATGATCATCTGGATTCCCCGGAACAAGGTTTGTTATAGCATCTTCAAGAAAAGCCAAAGCATCTCTCTCTTCATTACTTAATTGTTCTGAAATTTTACTAAAAATATCATAATAACGATACGTTCCATTTACAATGCCTTCCCATAGATATGGCTCGTATTTTATTTGCATCAAATCAGTACAAATAGTCTTATGAGAAGAACGCATATCACAACTAAAAATACTTTTTAAATATTTTTTATATCTCACTTCTTCAACTTGAAATACCCGTTCAATCATATTTTTTTCTGATCCAGTAACATATTTCTCAATAACTTCTTCTGCGGCTTTCCTTACCCGCAATGTCATTACAATACTTAAGATAGCCTTTTTTATGTTATCAAATGAAACATTATCTGTGTTAAATAAAAAACGACTAAAGTTCTGTATTATCCTAAGCATCATTGCAGAATCATCTAGAGGTTCTAAATTAGGGTCTATTACAGAATTTTTAAAGAAAATGAAGGCACGTTTTTCTTTCTCATCTAATTTACTGATAATACTAATATACTTACTATTACAAGATGTTACCTCAGTTTCAATACTATTAAAACTGAATGAATTATTTGCGTTGCTTAATAAACTATTCTCCATGTCATAAATAGAATCATGATTACAAATATTTTTTAAATGTTTACTGTATTCTGTTTCTATATCTTCTAATTTTTGTGTAAGTATGTTTTTGTTCGGTCCATCATACTCTGAAAGAACGAGTCCTATTGTCTCTTTTTTACCTAATGTCTCTACAATGCCTGATAGAGCTCTTTCAACTCTAGTAATACTATCTGCATCTAGGAAGGTCTTACAAAAAAAATAAAAAGTTTGTCTTGACTTAATTATCATATTACGATCATCTGGGTTACTTAAATCAGGAATTGATATAGCAGCTTCAAGAAAAGCCAAGGCAGCACGCATTTTATCGTCATTTAATTTTTCTAACACTTGATCATAAATATCATGATAAAATTTTATATCCTCTACAATACTTTCAAAAGTTAATCCATATTGGAATGTCCCTAATAAATTATTATACAAATCATCAGAATGAACAACATCACAAGCGGTTTTTAAACGTTTAATGTATGTTGTTTCCAGATCTTGGAATCTTTTTATAAGTACATCTTTATCCGGTCCATTATACCTTGCAAGAAATCGCTCTACTGTCTCTTTTTTATTTAATGTCTCTGAAATACCTGACAGAACTTTTTTAATTGCAACAATACTACCTGCTTTTAGTGAGTTCTCACAAAAACGATAAAAAACATAACTTGCCTTTCTTAGAAAAGAATAGTCATCTAAATTAGTTGGGTCAGGAATTGATACAGCATTTCCAAGAAAAGTTAAGGTACGTATTTCATCATCATTCAATTTTTTTAAAACCTGATCATAAATATCATGATAAAATTTTATATCCTCTACAATACTTTTAAAAAGTAATTCATATTGGGATGTCTCTAATACATTAGCATAATTATCACAGAATTCACCAACAGAGAAAGTACCACAAACAGTTTTTAGATATCTAATATATTTTGTTTCATCATCTTTCAAGCGTTGTACAATCATATCTTTCACCGATGGCCACCCAATATATTCTGCAAGAGCCTGTTCTAGTGCCTCTTTGGCATTTAATACTCCTAAAATAAATGATAGAATGGCTTTAAGTTTATCAATGACACCTGTATTTCCTGTATTTAGTATCAATCGATTATAGTTTTGTCTTGCTTGTATTGTCATCTTATCATCATCTGGACTATCTAAATTAGGATTTATTATAACATTTTTAAGAAAATCTAAAGCCTTTTTCTCTTCATTGCTTAATTGTGCCAAAATTTTATCATAAAAATCATTATAAGCTAATATCTTTTTTCTAAGAATTTCAAAATGATATGCATAGTTTGCTTCACGTAATAAATTAGAATTCATTTCCTCAACAAAGAAAGTACTACAAATATTTCTTAAACAATTTATATAAATTGTTTCTGCCTCTTTAAATTCTTGCATAAATACGTCTTTTTCTAGTCCATGGCAATTTAAAAGAGCTTCTTCTGTTAATTTTTTTTCACTTAATGTCGTTGCGACAACTCTTAAAGCTGCTATAAATTTATTAACATCATCTGTGCCTAGTATAAGTCGATAAAAAGTTTGTTTTGTATGAATTATAGACTTAAAATTACCTATAGCATCTAAATTAGGAGTTGTTACACTGTCTTCAAGAAAAGCCAAAGCAGCTCTCTCTTCATTACTTAACTGGTTTATGATATTAAAATATATGATATAGTTTAACATATTAGCAAATTGAGATGCATCGTATGTTTTGACTGATAAATTATTATATATCTCATCAAAAGATGAAGTACTACAAATATTTTTCAGATATTTTATATAAGATGCTTTTACATTTCGCAATTTTTGTATAAGCATATCTTTCATTGAACTGTCATAATTTCTTATAGTCTTTTCTGCTACTTTTTTTGCATTTAGTGTTATTACAATATCTGACAAGAATTTTTGGAATCGTAAGTTATCAATACCTATGTGTTCTAGTAACAAATAAAAATCTTCTTTTGAATGTGTTATAAGCTTATGATCATCTGGATCATCTGGATTAAGTTCTGTTATAGAACCTTCAAAAAAATCTAAGGCTTCTTTTTCCTCATCATTTAATTGATTTATTATGCTTATATAATACTCTATAGAGTGAGCAACACTTTTCAATTGAGGTACATGCATTTCCCTTGACAAATCACAATATATATCATCTAAAAAATTACAATATATATCATATGACAAATTACAATATACAGCATCCAAAGAGCCAGCATTTAAACTTCCTCCTAAATACCTTAAGTATTGTATTTCCAAATTTTTTAACATTTTATTGAATATGTCTTTTTTAACCTCAGTATAATTTGCAAGAACCTGTTCTGCAGATTTCTTTGTGTTTAACGTTATTGCAATTTTTGATAACATTCTTTTGAGATTATCAACAGTTATGTATGCAATGAACGGATAAAAACCTTGTTTTGAAGGATTTGCGCGATTATAATCAGATTTAACTACAGCTTTCTCAAAAAAATCTAAAGCATATTTCTGATCTTCATCTAACTGTTTAATAATCACAGAATTGATTATATCTTTTGCAATATTTCCAAAAATAAATGCTCCGCTTATGTGTATTAACTCATTATAGAATAGACGAAGCCTGTCAGACGTATAGCCAAATCCTTCTCCGCGAGTAAATATTACTAAATCTCTAAAATAGGATATAGTTTCCTTTTTGAATCTATCCATCCATATATTTTTATTTGGCCCATTATAATCTTCAATAATATATTTTACTGCAGCTCTTGCATTTAATGTTGACATAATAAATAATAAAGCTAGTTTGAGCCAGCCCTGAGAATCCATTATTACCACCAAATAATCAAATTCATATTTGCTATACCTTGGATACGGAAAACGAACACTTTTGTCCAACCCATACTCATCTAGAAAATCATCCTCATTACGTCTCACGTGATGATCTTCCCAAAAATTTAAAGCAATTTTTTCATCCTTACTCAATTGTTCTTTTATAGTTTGAAATGTTTTTTTTTGTGACATAAATATTTTCCTTATATTTTAAATTTATATTTTTAATTTTATATTTATAAATATATCAAATGTATTATATCATATTATATTAATAATTATAATCAAATAGAAACACAATCAAATTATACTGATATATTAATTTCTTAAATTTTGATAATTATATTAATAGTATGAAACAGTAACGAAAAACTTCAATATAAGATAACAACATTAGTTGATAGTACACTGAAAAACAATAAATTGTTCATATCTGATCAAAAAAAGTTTGCTACCTTAAATTTAATACAATATTTATTTTACTCAAATACAAAAAAAGAAACCATAAACCAAAACTCTTTTTTTTAATTCATATAACACATATTAAATAAATTTTTCCTACCAAACTTCATCTAAATACATTTCTACAAGAAAAATATAGGAAGGTAGAATAATAATAGTCTACCTTCCTTTGTATTTTAATGATTATAATAAATCACTTAATTGTATCTAGAATAGCTATAATCCTATCAGATACTGCTTGCATCCCAGAAATTTTAACTTTAATAAGATCTTTATATTTTCTCTCAATATGCTCTATCAATTTCTTACTGTCAGAATCAATTCCATCTGCCTTAGCTTTATAAGATGCAATAAGGCTATTTACTGCCTTCCTCCAATTAAATTTTTGTAATTGAATTTCTTGAAGCTTTGATTTGATTTTTCTTAAATCAATTAGACTTAATTTATCAAGTTTATCTCTATTCTCTTCTAATTTATTAATTACTCTCTCAAAACTTAATATAAATTATATATTCTAAATTAAAAATTATGGAGTAAATACTTACAATCATAATATGTATACATACTTAATTTTTCATGGCAAACATTATAAAAAATGTCACAAATTTTTATTAATAATAAATTTAAATTTCTACTTTAGAAGGCCAAAAAATAAAAATGAATAAACATCGCCCCAACAAGATTAGTGATAGAAGCAATAAATTTTACAATCACCTCACTAATACCGTTAATAACAGCTTCTACTCCTATAGTATGAGCATGAGGAATAGTAACTATTTATTCTGCTAACTCATCTAATTTTTCTTTAGTATTCCTTAATCCATCTCCAATAGTACTAAAATATTTTCCCACTTTGCTTTTCTATTATCATCAGATTAAATAAAAATTAAATCCTAATGCATCACCAATTGAATTCCAAAAAAACACCAAAAATCTCCTGAAACCCTTGTCCAATCTTCACCAAAGAATCTCAAAAACTATTCCTAGTTCTAATGCATATTCCCCCGCTTCACACTGTCCATTATAACTCACCACACCAATCATTCATCACTTTCCTTTATCATTCTATTCACCCCTCTTTTAATACTAATTCTCTCTTATAATCTTCCCTTTCTCTTTTATTTCTTTCATTTTTTTGCCTCCTTGCTTCTCTCTCCTAAAAAGCCTAAAAAAAACAGTAAAACAAAAAAATATTATGCATAAATGAACAAAAAATTAAAAAAATAAAATTATCAAATTAAGCAATAATAAAACAGATTAAAACTGAATTGTAAAACTACCTTACGAAACAGATCAAAACAATAATTCCTCATACTCACCAAGACCCCCCTACAATGTAACAAAAATAAACATATAACTAAATTTCAAAGATAACTATTGCAAAAAACTTGTTCAAATAAAACCAAGAAGAGTCTTTTGTAAAAAAAAGACTCTTCTTGCAAATATTCATGTTAGGAAATATATTAATCCCTTTACATATTTTCCTTATTTTCCAAGATTTACTAGAAAATACTTGGCTTCCTGAATAAGATTTTCTATATTTTCCTTTATTCCTATCGCTTTACTTATACTCATAAAAGAAGATTCCAATTGCTCTAAAGACTTTCTGCTTCACTTCGTGCCTTGCGAGCAATGAAATCACTGTCTACTTTTCTTGTCCAATAACTTCTACGTTTATTTCTTAATCTTTCAGCAATAGCTTCTTTTAAAGTATTTTGTGCTTTTTCAAAAAAATACTTTGCAGACCCTCATTCATTAAGTCCATTATCAACGTTAATCCTAAACATATCAACATTAAACCTTTCCTCATTCAACTGATTGCGAAATTGAACTAATTCTTGAAATTTTTGTTTCTTTGTTTTATTCTCTACAGAATAACTCCCTTTTTTACTTTTAAGTTCTGCTTAAAGTTTTGATAATATATCATAAAAACTGAATTTTATTGCTCATATTCACTTTTAAGTTTACGTGCGTCCTCAATTAATTGAACAAATGCATAATTACCAAGAGCAATCTTTACCTTGTCAATTTTTGCTTGTGCTTCTTTCTCTTTATTGGTACTTGGAATTAAATCCTTTTCTTATATTTTGATTGTTTTTTGAAGATTCATTGGAATTTTATTAACAGGTAATATAGGAATAGCCTGAACGACTTGTTATACTCCTACTCCTTCTTTAACATGTTCAACAATATCTGCTTGCGATCTTTGACCCTCTTCCTCACCTTCCTCCTTTTTTATCTAGAATCTAAACTTTCTACCTTTTTGTTGTTTTCTAAAAACTCTTATCTTGTTCTGTCTAACAACTCATTAAAGAGTTTTGCATCACATGATGACAAACACAACAATATTAAAACACAGACTGCAAAAATACTTTTTTCCATATCCCCTCCTGTATTACCTAAATCACTAAATATGTTGAGCTTCAATATCAAAACGAAATAATTACTAACAAATATACACCTTTTACTCTAATATCAAACAAATTCCAGAAACAACTATACAATAATCTTATTTTAAGATACTAACAACTACATAAAGTTATTTGATGAGACAAATAAATACAGTAAAGAAAAGATATTAAGCAGCAATCTTTATTCTCTATTATGATAAATTATGATAAAACCTTCCTATCATTTTTTATTTATTCCAATATATTTTTAACAATGGTGTTTTGTATTATACAAAGTTCTTATCAAAAAAGAATAAACTTTTCTTCAAGAAAATAGTAACTAATAATATGCCCACCAAATATCAAACTATGATAATCTCTCTTTACTCTCTCCAAATTTAACTAAACTTTTAACTATCTGTTAATCAACTTTACTGCAACACTCATATTTAAATCACAATTTAATATAAAAAACTGTACATAAATCACCTCTGTACATAAAAAAATCACCTCGACACAACTAGTCAAAAGTGAAATTTTTATATACAATAAAAAATATAATCCAAAGAATACCTAAAATCTAACCTTTGGATTAAAGGAACTTATGAATAGTTTAGCAAAAGAAACAAAAAATTTCAAATCAACCGGCACAAAAAGCCAAATAAAATCAATACTAAAAAGTCTTGTTGACTTAAATCAATACAAAACATCACCTGAAATAATAAATATCTCTGTATCTCAGGCCAGGTTACAAGTAAGCAAAACATTCAAACGATATAAGAGAATGCTTAAGATCTATTGGGCAATAGATACTAAAAATCAAGACTATAAAAAATCAAGTGGTCTTAAAGAATATTCCGCAAGTGATATCTACAATATAGTAAGTAAACTATTAGAAAACGATGGTAATAAAAAGGTATCTAAAAGAACTATTAGAAGAGACATAAAACTTCTCAATGAAACAGGATTGATTCAGTCCAAAATTAGAAGGATGGGCATGGGAAATGGAAGTATTGCTCACTATAGACAAAACATGGAACTTGCACCTATGCACAAAAAAATCATTTTTGAATATCTAAAAGAACTACTTAAAGAAAATCTAAAAGACAAGAAAATTATTGGAGATTTTGATAAAAATATAACACCTAATTGCACAAACCTTGAAAAGATTGAAAGCCTTGAAAAGATTGAAAGTCAAATACGATTAAATGAAAATGAAAATGAACATAACAAAACAAACATAATTTCTCATGTTCCAAAGTTAATGTCACATGTCGAAATGTCCGATGTCAAAATGTCCGATGTAATTAATAAAGCTAATATAAGCTATAAAAAAGAAAAGAATTCTAAAGAGAATTCAGAAATGCTTTTGAAAAAAGCTGATTTTTATAAAAAAAAGAAAAGAGATTGCAAAATAATTAGGAAAGATGTCGAAACAAGACTGCTATCTGACTACAAAATTAGCGAAAAGTATGTGAAGCAAATAAAAGAGCTAAGTAACAACGATTCGACATACATAATGCACTTTTAAATTTGAAGCAAGCAATAATTGATTATGGAATTGAATACAGTCTTGAAGACATTTTGGAGCATTTTTTAAAGCAATTTGCAAATAGATACAAGCACAAAGTGTGGATGATGATGAAAAGAGAAGATGGGATAATAAACGATTATGGAGTAATTTGGGAAGGCAGATTTAGAGACTGGTATCCCAATAAGTACAAAAAGCGATGTGTTAAAAAATCGGTTTATGGTGAGAGCATATGCATTAGAAGAAAACTTTTAAAGAAAGAAAGCAAAAAAGCAACAAAAAATTTGCGCAATCATGAAACAGAAAAGAAAGCAAAAAAAGAGAAACGTAGGCTAGAATTGCTGAGAAGAGAAGAATATTTGCAAAAGCTGTTTGAACAGGAAGCGAAGGAGAGAGAGGAGAGGCTTAGAAGAGCAGAAGAAAAGCGTGTCCATTTAAAGGATCGGGGAAAAGAAAGTATTTTAGCAAATTTGAAGAAAAATATAGGCAATAACGCACAATCAAACGAAACAGACAGCTTCTTGAACAAAACGCCCCCAAACATTTTGTCTGAGTCATTGTCAAATGACGATATTGAAGGTAAAAATGATTGTATAGAGAGTCCAATAAAATTGGACGGTATGATTTCTGATACATTAGAGCAAGGTATAACAGACAATATTGGTGTGAATATAATAGGTGATGAATCAAATAACTCTGCATCAGACATTTCATACAGATTGTTGCCTAATATGAATATTAAATTTGAAACTAATTATGCAGGATTTAAGACGACTAAGGGATTGTCTTTGTCAAGTTTAGGGATTGTAGTTAAAGAAGAAGAGAATAAAATTATAAAAGAAAAAGGAGACGTAACATGAGATTTAATTTGCGATATTTAGCTAAAAGATTGTACATAAAGCGAGATAAGCTTTGGACAGTTTATATGAGCGATGAGGTGCAGTCTAATCGAATAGATAAAACAATAGTTAATTTTCCAGTACTTGTTCCAGAAGATATTGACTATGATTATGTATAT
>NZ_AYOT01000194.1 GCF_000500045.1 Borrelia persica No12
ATACAGATTATAAGGAAATTTTACTTAGCAATTTAGAAAGGAAGGTTGTTGAGGAACCTAAGGTTGAGATAGAGGAACCTAGGGGTGATTTGCCATTAGAAGGTGATGAATCTATTGTTGATTCATCAGTGAAGGGTGATGATTCTAAGGTTGATTTGTCGTTTTCTGGTGAAGAAGAAGTTGGGAAGGAGCAACAACAAGCTAAGCGAGTTAAGGTTTCTAAAAAGCCTAAATTAGCAACAAGTGTTTAAGAATTATATGTGAATTATTATTTCCATATTTGTATATTATAGAATTAGTAATTCACATTTACTTATTATATCTACTTAAATATAAGAGTTAATAAAATTCCTATACATATGGTAATAATAGTGCCAAGCATCCAATTATGTAATCTTAGTGTACTCTTAAGTTCTGTTTTATTGGTATCAATTTTATTATCAAGATCTTTGATATCCGATTTTAATTCGCTTCTAACATTATCAATTTTATTATCAAGTTCAGTGAATTTGGTATCAATTTTTACATTTAAGTTATTCTCAATTGTATTTATTTTATTATCAAGTTCAGTGAATTTGGTATCAATTTTATTATCAAGTTCAGTGAATTTGGTATCAATTTTATTATCAAGTTCAGTTTTAACAGCTAAAATTTCGCCTTTTAGTACTTTTTCTAGCATTTCGAGTTTGATATCGAAGTTTTCTTTGAGATATTCGATATCTTTGTGCGTGAGTTCGTTTCTGTAATATCTAAAAGACAAATCTTTAGCCACATCTTTATCCATCCCAACTTTAACGAGCTCAGAAAGTACCATTTTTTGAGTTATGATTGG
>NZ_AYOT01000195.1 GCF_000500045.1 Borrelia persica No12
TGAAAAAAGCTGATTTTTATAAAAAAAAGAAAAGGGATTGCAAAATAATAAGAAAAGATGTTGAGACAAGACTGTTATCTGACTACAAAATTAGCAAAAAATATGTGAAGCAAATAAAAGAGCTGAGCAACAACGATTCGACATACATAAATGCGCTGTTAAATTTGGAGCAAGCAATAATTGACTATGGAATTGAATACGGTCTTGAAAACATTTTAGAGCATTTCTTAAAGCAATTTGCGAATAGGTACAAACACAAAGTGTGGATGATGATGAAAAGAGAAGACGGGATAATAAACGATTATGAAATAATTTGGGAAGGCAGGTTTAGAGACTGGTATCCCAATAAGTATAAAAAGCGATGTGTTGAAAAATCGGTTTATGGTGAGAGCATATGCATTGGAAAAAAACTTGCAGAAAAAGAAAGAAAAAAAGCAACAAAAAATTTGCGCAATCATGAAACAGAAAAAAAAGCAAAAAAAGAGAAACGTAGGCTGGAATTACTGAGAAGAGAAGCCTATTTGCAAAAGCTGTTTGAACAGGAAGCGAAGGAGAGAAAAGAAAGGCTTAGAAGAGCAGAAGAAAAGCGGGTCCATTTAAAGGATCGGGCAAGAGAAAGTATTTTAACGAATTTGAAGAAAAATATAGGTAATAATGCACAATCAAACGAAACAGAAAGTTTGTTGGACAAAACGCCCCCAAACATTTTGTCTGAGTCATTGTCAAATGAAGATATTGAATGTAAAAATGATTGTATAGAGAGTCCAATAAAATTGGACGGTATGATTTCTGATACATTAGAGCAAGGTATAACAGACAATA
>NZ_AYOT01000196.1 GCF_000500045.1 Borrelia persica No12
CAGACATTTCATACAGATTATTGCCTAATATGAATATTAAATTTGAAACTAATTATGCAGGATTTAAGACGACTAAGGGATTGTCTTTATCAAGTTTAGGGATTGTAGTTAAAGAAGAAGGGAATAAAATTATAAAAGAAAAAGGAGACGTAACATGAGATTTAATTTGCGATATTTAGCTAAAAGATTGTACATAAGGCGAGATAAGCTTTGGACAGTTTATATGAGCGATGAGGTGCAGTCTAATCGAATAGATAAAACAGTAGTTAATTTTCCAGTACTTGTTCCAGAAGATATTGACTATGATTATGTATATAGATACTTG
>NZ_AYOT01000197.1 GCF_000500045.1 Borrelia persica No12
ATCGTATGTTGGAGAGGCTTTATGCAGATTATAAGGAAATTTTACTTAGCAATTTAGAAAGGAAGGTTGTTGAGGAACCTAAGGTTGAGAAAAAAGAACCTAGGGGTGATTTACCATTAGAAAGTGATGAATCTATTGTTGATTCATCAGTGAAGGGTGATGATTCTAAAGTTGATTTGTCGTTTTCTGGTGAAGAAGAAGTTGAGAAGGAACAACAACAAGCTAAGCGAGTTAAGGTTTCT
>NZ_AYOT01000198.1 GCF_000500045.1 Borrelia persica No12
TTATGTGAGTAAACATTATTTTAGCATGTTGAAGAAGTCTATTTTTGAGGAAGTAAAGAGTTTTATTGGAGTTAGGATAAAACAAAAGAGTGTTACTTCTCTTAAATCTCAAGTTCCAGGTCGTTTGAGTGAAATAACTAGTATCGAAACTAATGAAACTGATTCTGGATTTGACATTAAGGTTAAAGTTGGTTCTCCGTTAGCTGAGATGTTAGATTCAGGAGAAGTGTACAATTCAGGTTTTACACAGCCCAGCTTAGCAAAGATCAAGTCTTGGGCTTCTTATAAAGGACTTGCTGATATGGCTGTTCCTATATGGATCAGTCTTAAGAAGAATGATATTAAGAAGAAATATACAAACTGGAAAGAGAATCTTTATGACAAAGTAAAGGATTTACTCAGATGAAATTTATTGAACAATTTGTTTACACATTTAAGAAGGATTTAAAAGCTTATTTTTTTGCACATAAGTTAGCAACAACACAAATCTATTATAAGTCTGAGGTGTATTCTTGTACAGATCTAAAGCTTCCGGTTGTGGTATTTACGATTAAGAGTATAGGAGAAGTTGTACTGAAATGTAGGCGATATTCTTTTGCAGTGTGTCTTGATCTTGTAATTTACACGGAATGTCAAGATCGTCCAACGCTTGGAATTGAAATTGCAAGTTTATTGATCAATTTCCTTACATTAAAGTATTCTTTAGAGTCATTTAATATTGATGATTCTCAAGTTGTAGAGGAAGATTCTCAAGATATGAAGATGGTAACTGTTGTGAGAGGTATTCTTGGTATCAGGATTAATAGTGATGATTTAAATTTTTTGCCTATACAAAAGGAGAGATAATTGGCTGAACAAAAACTAAAAATGCCTTCGGGTGCTGTCTTAGTGGCAGTCAACATACCTAAGTTTAAATGGTGCTTTAATGGTACAACGATTAAAAACAATTCAGAACCTGGTGATAGTGATCTTAAGAGTTTGGTAGTGAAAGATTTAGATTTGACTACCACAAAGCCCAGTAAGTGGAAGTCAATTTCGGAGTGTGTATTTAGAGTTAAAACGTTGACTGCAAATTCTAAACTTTTAACCCTTGATCTTAAAGAGGGTGGTATCTTTTATTATCATCATTCCATGTATGAGGATCTAAAGGATTCTTTTGATGATAATGATGAGATAGAGGTATTACTTTTTAGGACATATTGTCTTGGATATTCGTATTCTATCAATTCTAC
>NZ_AYOT01000199.1 GCF_000500045.1 Borrelia persica No12
TTCAATATCGGCTATTGGAAAGATTCCAGAGCAAACAGTTGAGTTTTCTGGATATTCTGTTAGAGAGACAACACAAAACAAAGAAGAATTACTTGAGACTTATATCGAACGTTCTCATTTTGTTACAAGAGATGTGGTTAAGAAGGATAATGGTGGTAAGAAGTATGAGATTGGTAAAAGAGTATTGCCACGTAATTATGAATTTTTTGTTCTTTTTGTAAATCAGATTCAGAGTGCAGATCAGCGAACTAAGTTCATGGTTGCGGAAGGTCAGATTGCCACATTTAATCCAGGTCAGGACCTGTCAAATCAGAAAATTGATCTCAAATGTGAGTTAACACTTTCAAAGCCTTTAGTATCTCTGTCTTATGATTATATTAAGGATGCGGTATTTTTCGAAATTTAGTTATTAGGAGAATAAATGGCTGAACAAAAATTAAAGATGCCTTCGGGTGCTGTCTTAGTGGCAGTTGATATACCTAAGTTCAAATGGTGTTTCACGGGTACAGATGTGAAAGATTCCACTTCGCTTGATACTAATTCGCCAAAGGACCTAGTTGTCAAAGACCTATCTTTTTCGATTACTAAGCCTGCTAAGTGGAAATCAATCAAAGAGTGTATGTTTCGAGTTAAAAAATTGAGTGCAAATTCTAAACTTTTTAGTGAACTTGGTC
>NZ_AYOT01000200.1 GCF_000500045.1 Borrelia persica No12
TCCAGAGCAAACAGTTGAGTTTTCTGGATATTCTGTTAGAGAGACAACTGATAACAAAGAAGAATTACTTGAGACTTATATCGAGCGTTCTCATTTTATTACAAGAGATATTGTGAATAAGACTGGTGATGATAAATATGGTATTGGCAAGAGAACATTGCCACGTAATTATGAGTTTTTTGTTCTTTTTGTAAATCAGATTCAGAGTGCAGATCAGAGAACTAAGTTTATGATTGC
>NZ_AYOT01000201.1 GCF_000500045.1 Borrelia persica No12
AATTGCAACATTCAGTCCAAGCCAGGATTTATCAAATCAAAAAATTGATCTTAAATGTGAAGTAACACTTTCTAAGCCTTTGGTGTCATTATCTTATGACTATATAGAAGGTGCGGTGTTTTTTGAAATCTAGTTATTATAGGAGAGGTGTATATGATAGTTAATGTTAATTTGTCTGGAAGAGTTGAGTTGCCTTATATTCCAGATTATATTAGAAAGAACGGTGATTTTGATAATGAGATTACTGATGGCAGTGCCT
>NZ_AYOT01000202.1 GCF_000500045.1 Borrelia persica No12
TTCAAGTAATAGCAAAATTAATGCCATAGCATTATCAGATGCAATTGCACTTGATGGTACTGAGAAAAAGCTTTATATTGTACATGTGGCTATTTATGGAAATAAGGGTAAACCAAATTAATAAGTTAAAGGAGTATAAAGATGTCAGAATTATATGATCAAAATTATTATGCTAAAGAGATAGCAAATGTGTTTCCGGAAGTAAAGTTACCAGTATTTTACAATTGGTTTTCTAATGAGCAGATTGAGGATGTAGATTTAAAAACTGGATATTTAAAAACAATAAAATGGGATGCTTTTCTTAATGCTAATCCCACAACATTAGTAAATGAAGTTAATACTATTGCTACTATAGGATT
>NZ_AYOT01000203.1 GCF_000500045.1 Borrelia persica No12
TAAATAATAATTTATTACCATTCAAAGAAGCATACAAACTTGCAAGTAATGAGATTATAAAGCTTATAAATCACTTTATCTTAACTGGTACTGTCTCAATTCAAAAAGATGGCAAGAATCAAAAACGAATGATACCTAATATGTATGGACTACTTAATATGCCAGGGCAGATTAAAGTAGAAGTTGAGCAAACTAATAAAGATAAGATGAATGAAATTTTTAAAAAAATTGAAGAAGGTCTTGGGAAACTAGAACTTGGAGATGAATT
>NZ_AYOT01000204.1 GCF_000500045.1 Borrelia persica No12
TCTAATTCTCATATCTATTCTTCAACTGATTCATGGGAGGATTTTTTAATTAAGACTATTAAAGCTGTTAATAATAGACAAGAAGTATATATTGAGACAAGTAACTTACTTTCACACCAAATACTTATTTATCCATTAAATGCAGAACTCATTAAATTTAAACCAAGTAAGTATATGTTACCAATGCCAAATGAACAAATTGATAAAGATTCAACTGATATTGCGCATTCATATCTTGATTTTGTACTAGGTGGTTTACTTGCAACACAAAATACTATTTTAAGAGTTGATATCAAACAAAGTTAACTTAGGGTATTTGAATGTCTGGTGATAATTTGAATGCGTTTTACACAAAGCTAATTACTGCACTCGGAGTCTCAAATACTGATTTTAGTTTTCAATCATTTACATGCGAGATTGAGCTTGTCGAAGGCATTCTCGAGTCTTCTAGCATTAATTACTTGAATTTAAGTCAACAACAGATATTTTTACTTTTCTATTATTATTTGGGATGCAAACTTTCTCGTAAAGGAATAATACGAGAAATAAGTATTGATCGAATAAAAAAAGAAAAATTCAATGAGCTTGAAATTGATTATTATCAACAAGAAAATAACGAAAGTTGTGAATCTCAAGATTATTGTGG
>NZ_AYOT01000205.1 GCF_000500045.1 Borrelia persica No12
TATAGGAGTTGTCTAATGAACTTGAGATCCAGACTTTCTCAAATGGCAAATAGAATGATTAATACCTTTAGAGAGGAGTCTTTGCTTAGGTTCTATAAAGGCATATATAGTAAAGATGAAGAATTTGAAGATTTGAATATCAACTTCAACAAAGATACTTACAGAGAATTTGTTGGGATTATTATTGATATTACTCCTCAAGAACTTGCTAATATTGAGACTTCAAATCTTTATGATTCTTGTCAAATGTCTAAATTATACACAAATGAAGAATTGGATTTTGAAATTAAAGACAGAGTATCTCTAAATGATAATTTTTACGAAATAATCAATATTGACGGAAGTGTTGGATACAAAACAATAATTTTAAGGAGTTTAGAGTGGATATAAGCGTATTTGAAGAGATTGAACTTGAGATAGGTTGGTTTGGAACAAGAGCAGATATAGCACGTATGCATGAATATGGAAGTAGTAATTTACCTAGTCGTGAACATTTAAACAAAGTGGCAGATTCACCCGAATTCCAACAGTATATCAATACTGATTATATGAACAGAGAGTTTAGCAAAGGAATAGAAGTTGGTATGAAGTCTTTTGGTAAATTGTTCATTGATTTTTACAAGGATTTTGTTGCTTCTGGTAAAGTAAAACCCAAATTAAAGGACAGTACAATTGCTACTAAAAAAGCAAAAGGAAGTAAATCTCCAGAAACACCTTTAATAGATACGGGATTAATGCTT
>NZ_AYOT01000206.1 GCF_000500045.1 Borrelia persica No12
AAAGAGATACTTCATTTTTTGTTGTACTCTCTATACAATCATTTTTACCTTCAATATCGTCATTTGACAATGACTCAGACAAAATGTTTGGGGGCGTTTTGTTCAAGAAACTATCTGTTTCGTTTGATTGTACGTTATCGCATATGTCTTTCTTCAAATTTACTAACATACTTTCTTTCGCACGGTTCTTCAAATGGGCTCGCTCCTCTTCTGCCCTCCTAAGCCTCTCTTCTCTCTCTTTTGCTTCCTGTTTAAAAAGACTTTGCAAATATTCTTCTCTTCTCAGCAATTCTAGCCTGCGTTTCTCTTTTTTTTCTAAATCCGTTTTTTTTGCTTTCTCTTCTGTCTCTTTTTTTTCTGCCTTTTCTGTTGCATAAATTTGCAAATTTTTCTTTGTTTTTTTTCCTTTTTTTTCTAAAAATTTTTTTCCAACACATATGTTTTCACCATAGACTGTTCTTTCAACACATCGCTTTTTGTATTTATTAGGGTACCAATCTCTAAATCTGCCTCCCCAAATTACTTCATAATCGTTTATTATCCCATCTTCTCTTTTCATCATCATCCACACTTTGTGTTTGTACCTATTCGCAAATTGCTTTAAGAAGTGCTCTAAAATGTCTTCAAGACTGTATTCAATTCCATAGTCAATTATTGCTTGCTCCAAATTTAACAGAGCATTTATGTATGTCGAATCGTTGTTGCTCAGCTCTTTTATTTGCTTCACATATTTTTCGCTAATTTTGTAATCAGATAACAGTCTTGTCTTAACATCTTTTCTCGTTATTTTGCAATCCCTTTTCTTTTTTTCATAAAAATCAGCTTTTTTCATAAGCATTTCTGAATTCTTTTTAGAATTCTTTTCTTTTTTATAGCTTATATTAGCTTTATTAATTACATCGGACATTTTGACATCGGACATTTCGACATGTGACATTAACTTTGGAACATGAGAAATTGTGTTTGTTTTGTTATGTTCATTTTCATTTAATTGTAATTGACTTTCAATCTTTTCAAGGTTTGTGCAATTGGGTGTTATCTTTTTATCAAAATCCCCAATAATTTTCTTGTCTTTTAGATTTTCTTTAAGTAGTTCTTGTAGATATTCAAAAATGATTTTTTTGTGCATA
>NZ_AYOT01000207.1 GCF_000500045.1 Borrelia persica No12
AAGCCTGTTTCATTTAGAAGTTTTATGTCTCTTCTAATAGTTCTTTTAGATACCTTTTTATTACCATCATTTTCTAATAGTTTACTTACTATATTGTAGATATCACTTGCGGAATATTCTTCAATACCACTTGATTTTTTATAGTCTTGATTTTTAGTATCTATTGCCCAATAGATCTTAAGCATTCTCTTATATCGTTTAAATGTTTTTATTGCTTGTAATCTGACCTGAGATACGGGGATATGTGTTATCTCAGGTGATGTTTTGTATTGATTTAAGTCAACAAGACTTTTTAGTATTGATTTTATTTGGCTTTTTGTGCCGGTTGATTTGAAATTTTTTGTTTCTTTTGCTAAACTATTCATAAGTTCCTTTAATCCAAAGGTTAGATTTTAGGTATTCTTTGGATTATATTTTTTATTGTATATAAAAATTTCACTTTTGACTAGTTGTGTCGAGGTGATTTTTTTATACAATTTTTTTTGTTTATGAACCTTGTAGAAAGTTTTAATTAAGGCTGAGGAGAGTATCATAGTTTTGATATTTGGTGGTCAAATTATCAGTGATTGTGTTCTTGAAAAAAGGTTTAATTTTTTTCAAGGTAGAATGTTGGATAGTTTTTATTATTTAGATGATAAAAGATGGTAAAATAAGTATACTTAAGATTGATGTGAATGAAGATATGGATAAGATTGGATTTAGTCTTGATGTAAAGATGGATAAAGTTTAGGCTAGGCTGAATAAAAGGATGGTAAAAGAGACAAGCTTGTGATGCTATGGTAGTTAAACTTGATGTTAGGATAGATGAATTGAGTATTACTTTATGGTAAGTCTCATCTCAATTGACTGTGATTAAGAGCAGGCTAGTATTTAAGAGATAGTTGTTTTATCTTTGATTATTTTACTTTGACGGTTATTTCTATACTTTCTGTTTCATATTTTGTAGTGCAAGTATTTGTGATGTTAGGTAAAGATTGAGGTATGTTATGATTTCATATAGGTATAATAACTTATGTTAAGTTATTATCATTTCAAGTTGATTGTTTTCATCACAAAGTTGTAGAGAGTATGTGAGATTTGTTGATTATATAGTAATATAATTGGAGAGAGGTCTTTGATGATAAGTAAATATGATAAAAAAGATATAAATGTTGAATTTAGTATTGTAGAATCTTGGAGACTTAATTTTGAATTTTTTGTTCGCAACATTTGGTTAATAATGTTTGCTTTATTTTTATTTTTCTTTAATGTTTTGCATTCTCATAGAGGGATTGTGAGTTATAATGTTGGTAACCATTCCAAATTATATTTTACATTACCATTTACGATAGTCATTATAATAGTACCATCGTCAATATTATTGTATTTTCTATATTTACTCAGAAAGCGTGTAGTTGAGGGTGTTGTAAAAGCTTCAGTGTTTGTGTATTTAGAAAAAGTCGCAATATTTGTATTGTTAGTGATAGGACTTGTAACTCAGTCTGTGAGTTCGTGGATGAGTTTTGAAAGTTTTTTTAGTCTAATGTTTGAGGATACTATTAGGGACACTGTTTTAAGTGTTAAGAAAAGTCAGAGTGAGCAAGAAGAAGGTATTCGTAAATTACTTTCTGATAAAGAACGGATAATCGAGAGTGAAATAACTAGTATTGATGTTAAGATAAAGAATAATAATGATCGAATAGAATATGCTAAGAATAAGCATTTAAATTTGGACTATACATATAAGACTATGAAGCAAGATTATTTGAGAGAAATTGAAAATGCAAAAACAGAAAATAAGGCTTTGTTTAATCAAAGGGATGAATATTTAAATTCTTTAAAAGATTTGCGTTTCAGGCTTAGTAATTTGATTGAAACAACGGCTATCAATAACAATCGATTTAAGGCTGCGAATGTGTTGAATGGGACATCTGTTGTTATTGCTAAAGATGATTATCTTAATATAATTTTTGTTTATTCGTTATTATTATTGTCTATTTGTCTAGATATATTTTTAGCAATGGTGTTCTGTATTGTACAAAATGCTTATCATAAGTTTTATGCAGCAAAGTCGATGTTTTTATGTGGTGTTGTTGAGTGTAATAAGAGCAGTTTAAAACCTAAGTTGCGAAAAAGTATACGAAGTGTTAATTTACGAAATAAAAAGGTGTCTGGATTATTTGATGAATCTGTTGAATTTATTGCATCTAATTTGGAAGATGATAATCGTACTATAAAGTCGTTGAGTCAAATTCATCAAGATACCAAGTTATCGCATTATAGAATAAGGAAGTTTCTGTCAGATTTAAAGGATAGGGGTTTAATTGTAAGGAAGAAGCAAAGATTGATGTTTGATATTGATGCAGATGGTTTGTTCAGTGAAAAAAATAAGAAAAAAAATCTTGAGGAGCAATGCAAAGTAATAGAGTTGGCTGAAAGGAGTGAGGGAAGTTGAAGTTTTGCTTAAGTCAATAGATGAGTTAGTTATTTGAAGGAATAATTGGGAAGGTTGAACTATGGTATTGATATTCTGAAAGTTATTGCTGATTTTTATGAATCTTATATTTTTTATGAATCTTATATTAATGAATTTGGGCTTAATTAAGCTAAGCATGTTTTTGAGATTGCTGAAGTTAAGAAAAAGGCTCAGGAGGTTTAAGGCAAACCAATTTAAAAGAATTCATCTGTTTTAAGATAAGTATTATTAAGGGTAATGACAGATGGTGATAAATTTGCTGCTGAGCAGAATGAAGATATATCTTTTCATGTATTAATATTATAGTTTTAGTGAGCGAATAAGATATTCAGTACTTTTATAGTTTCAATAAAAAATACTTTTGGTAGTTGTGTGTGTGAAAAATAAAGAGTTATATTAAATATTATTATTTAATATAACTCTTTATGCTTTGTGTGGGATAGTTGTTTTCTTGTTTTTATTTTAGTATATGACCTTAAAGTTAATGTATATCTTGCTAGAATAATTGGGGATAAATAATTTAAATTATATTATGATATAAGGAGGTAAGTTAATCTAGTGTTATAATTTTCTTTTGGTGTTAAAAGTTACCATATTTTATGGTATTTATTTTTCATTTTATAAGTGTATTTTCTTAATTTTTTATTCATTTGTGTGTTATTTGTTTTTTTGTTTTGCTATTATTTTGAGCTTGTAAAGAAAAAGTCGAGGAGACAAGAAAGAGATAAAATCAATAAAAGAAGAATGGAAGGGAGGGAAGAGAAGAAAAATGAATATGGTAGGAAGATTAGTGGTGATAAGTGTATTGATGGTGGTGGTGGGATGTAATGATGGGTTTATTAGAAGAAGAGAAGTCAAAGAATAAATTTTTACATTCTTTAATTAGCTCGGGAAATGATTTTATTGGTGTTTTTACTTCTTTTGGGGATATCGTTGGAAGTGTATTGGGTTTTAATTTTTTGGATACTAAGAAGGTTGATGTGGGGGAATTATTTTAAGAAAGTTAAAGAAATTGTAGAGGGGACTAAGAATAGGCTTAATAAAATTGTTGCTGACGTGAAGAGAGAAGAGAATCCGAATGCTGTTGGAGTAGAGAGTGCAGTAAAGAAATTAGTTAGTGAGACACTTGATAAGATAATAGAGGGAGCTAAAACTGCTAGTGAGGCTATTGGTATCACAGGTGATGAACTAATTGGTAATGTTGCTGCTCAAACGATTGCAGGTATTGCTGCAGAAGAAGCTTCTGTTAAATCTCTTAGTGAAGGAATTGGGAAGATTGTAAGTGTAGTGCTTAGAAATATAGGAAGTGTTGAGGCTGGTACTGATAAAAAGGCTGAAGATGGTAGTGCAAGGGGTAATAATAATGGCGCGGCTAAGTTGTTTGCTAATACTGCTATTAATGCTGATTCAAAGAAATCAGGTACTGATGCATCAAAATCTGTTGGGGGAGTAACTGGTGCTGATATATTGCAAGCTATTTCTAAAGGTAATGAAGGCAAGGCTGTTAAATTGGCTAAAAATAATTCTGCTAATGCTGATGATGCCTCTAACGCTAAAGATGCAGTTATAGCAGGAGGTATAGCGTTAAAAGCTATGGCAAAGAATGGTAAATTTCCTGGTGGTGAGGCTGGTGGTCATAATGATTATGTTTCTGAAATTAAAGGAGCAGCAACAAGTGCAGTTACTAAGGTGTTAGATACATTAACTGTAGCAATAAGAAAAACAGTTGATACAGGACTTAAGACTGTTAAAGAAGCAATGAAAATTAATCCTGAAGATACTCCTGTAACTACAGAGTCTGGTATTGCGACTAAATAAATATAAATTAAATAATAAAATTATTTAATGGGAAACACTTTTCTCTTTCTGTGGGAGAATTGTTTCCCTTTTTGGCGTTTTAGTATGTCTTATTAATATTTATCATTTTTTTTATTTTATAATTGTATTTTCTTATTTTTTTCATTTATGTATCATTCGTTTTATTTATTCATTTTGATTGGTCGCTTGATGTAAGCTTTTATAGAGAAATAAGGAGGGAATAAAAAAATGCAAGAAATAAAAAAAGGAGAGAAGAGAGAAAAGTAAAGAAGGATAAGTGGGGTGATTAAGAGAAATATTGTGGGTAATGATGATTTTGGGAATGATGGGATGTAATAATGGAGTAGCGGAGCTAGAAAAGAAGAATGAGTTTTTAAGTTCTATTGCGAATTTAGGGAAAGGCTTTTTGGACGTTTTTGTGGCATTTGGGGATATGGTGAGTGGGACATTGGGGATAAAAAAGGCAGATACTAAGAAAGAGTGATATAGGGAAGTATTTTAGTGATATTGCGAAGACTATGACTTCAGTAAAAGAGAAATTGAAAGCAGAGGTGGCAAAGAATGGTGGGAATTATGCAAAAGTTAAAGCAGTTGTTGATAAGTTTATTACTGATACATTGGACAGGATTGCAGCAGGTGCTAAAGAAGCAGCAAAAGGTGCTGAGGGTGAATTTGTTCTTGGTGGTGCTATTGCCAATCAGGATGGTGAACCCGCAGAAGCAGAAAGTGTAAACGCACTTGTTAAAGGAATTAGACAAATGGTTGGAGTAGTTTTGGAGGATAAGGTAAGTGCAGAAACTAATAAGACTGGGGATAATGAGCAAAAAACAATTGGTAAGTTGCTTGGTGAAAAAAATAATGGTGGAACAGAACAACAAGCGGCAGCAGCAAGTGCATCAATAGGGGTCGTAAGTGGAGCTGATATATTGCAAGCTATATCAAATTCAGGAGACGCTAATAAGAAAAGCTATTGATCAAGTAACTAATGCGGCAGAGATTGCAGTTGCTAATAAGGAAGACAATAAGGATCTTGGGGATTTGGCAAGAAAGGATGCAGTAATAGCAGCAGGAATAGCATTGCGAGCTATGACTAAGGGAGGTAAATTTGCTGCTAAGAATGGTGAAGATAAATCTGCACATGCAATAAATGGAGCAGCCGCAAGTGCTGTTGGTAAGACACTCAGTACTTTAATAATAGCAATAAGAAATACTGTTGATAGTGGTCTAGAAAAGATAAATGCAGTACTAGCTACGGTTAAACAAGAAGATAAATCTGCAGAATCAGCATCTAATGTACTACTTATCTTCATAAACCCACTTATCCTTCTCCCTTCTCGCTTCCCTTCTCTATCTCTTATATTTCTTTCATTTCTTTTTTTCCCTCCTTATTCTTTCTCTTTTTAAGTCTAAATCAAGAGCAAAGCACAAATGAACAAACAAAAAATGAATTAAATACACACATGCTAAATGAATGTTAGAAAAACATACAAGAAATATAATATATTGAAATCACTTGATTTAAAAAGAAAACATTTTCCCTATATACCTCCACAAGGAATAAGAGAAGTGTTCCCTTTAAATGAATTTTCTATTATTTTGATTAAATTTTATACAATTATCTATAGTATGGTGTGGTGATGATGGTTTTGGAATGATGGGATGTAATAGTGGGTTGTTAGCAGAGAAAGAGGTATTAGAGAAGAAGAATAGTTTTTTAGATTCTTTAGTTAAGATTGGGGGCAAGGGTTTCAGGAGATTTTTAATAGTTTTGGAAGTGTTATTGGAAATGCATTTGGAGTTAATGCTATTAAACCTGAGGATAAGGGAGGCAAGGTGGGGGGATATTTTAAAAGTCCTCATGCTGATACTAGAGAAGTTGAGTCTGTTGTAGTGAAATAATTTCGAAATTCATTGCTTCTGTAACTAATCTTGCTGGGGTTGTTAAAAAAGATGCTCCTATAGGTGATGCAGCTACTGCAGGAGCTGTAGGAGCTCATAATGGTGTATAAAAATTATTTAATGGTAATACTGAAATTATTGATGATGTAAAGAAGTCAGTTGTTGATGCAACAAAAGCAATTGGAGCGATCACTGGTGCAAAGGAAGATTTTAAAAGGTGGTTATAATTTGATGTTGATGTTGTTATGTTAAGCTGTGAAAGATTAGAATGTTAAACTCTCAAGAATTACAGTTTTGAACTGACTTATTAAGGGAATTAAAGAAATAGTTGCAAGCTGCGTTTATTATTCCTTTCAATGTCTTGTATGCATTTTAATTCCTCTTCATCTGCTGCTGATCCTTGTTTATTGCCGGCTTTATTCATCCATGCTCATTACCACCTATTTTTTTGCTAACAAATTTAAATTTTCTTTTGATTTTATAGTTTGAAAATTCTTTAAAGGAAACACTTCTCTTTGTCTTTTTTATACATACAGGGAGATGTTTTTTTGTTAGATTTCATTGATTGTAATGTATTTTTTTATATTTTTTGTTAAGCGTTTATTTGTCATGTGTGAATATCATTTCTTCATTTTTCTTTCGTTTTTTCTGTTGGAGTAAAGTTGATAGAAAGAGAAGAAGAGACTCAATAAAAAAGATAAAAGAGACTCTTTAAAAAAGAGAAGGGAACTTATAAGAAGAGAAGAAAGGAATGATAAGAGAAGAAAAAGAAGAGAAGGAAGTATGTATTCTGAGTAACTTTTTTTAGGAGTAAGGAGAGCTTATTTAGGAGAGCTAGAGAGGGAAGGGAAGAGAAGGGAGCTTTAAATTATTGCGGATTTAAAGATTGGGGGGAATTAAAGAGTTGATTAAGGAGGGAAAATTGTGATGAGTGGAATTAGAGAAATAAAAACAAATGAAGAAGTTAGAGGGGGTAGTGGGACGATGAGTAAGATTATCAAGAAAAGTTTGAGCATTATTATGATTATTGGAATTATGGGATGTGGACAACAAGTAGAGAAACCAGAAGGGAAAGGGAAAAGTTTAAATGAGGTGTTGATTGACGTCGGGAGGAGTGCAGAGAATGTTTTTTATGCATTTATAGAGTTGGTTTCAGATGTTTTAGGCTTTGCTGCGAAAGCAACTACAACTAAGCAACAGGTGGGAGATTATTTTAGTGGATTAGGTGCTAAACTTGAGAAAGCATCAGACGAATTAGAAGCAGTAGCAAAAAAATCAGAGATAGATATTGAGAAAGATGGCTTATCAAACAAAACAATTAGAAGTGCAATTGATGTAGCTAAGGGAGTGTTAGGTACGTTAAAAGGACATTTAGAGTTTTTAAAAGATATAGGTGATTCTAGTCTAGTGGGTGAGGTAAAAAATGATAACAAGCAGGGAGTTGCGGCAAATACGGATGGATTAAAGAAGTTACATCATGCATTGACAGGGATAATAACAGCAGCTAAGAAAGAAGGTGTTGAAGAGCTGAAGGAAAATAAGTTGACATTGGGTCAAGCGTTAATAGGAGGAGCTAATCCAGAACATGGGGCTAAAGTTTTAGGTACAAATGCTAATCCAGCAGCAGGAGATTCAGGTAAAGCAGCAGTAATATTAGCATCAGTTAGTGGGGAAGAGATGTTAGATGCAATAGTTAAGTCATCAGTGAGTGATGCTGATGCAGAACTAGGGGGAAATGCAGATGCAGGTACAAGTGCGCTAAAGTTTGCAAAAGGAGGTCAAGCAGCTCGCGTAGCACAAGGAGCAGCTAAAGCAGCGGCAGTGGCAGGAGGGATAGCATTGCGATCATTGGTTAAGGGAGGTAAACTAGCTTCAGAGAATAATAACGATGATGAAAAAGCAGTACAATCAGTAGGGATAACAGCAGTAAATAAGTTATTGAAAGCAGTGGAAGAAGTAATAAAGAAGACAGTAAAGAATGTTGTTGAAAAAGCGAAAGTGGAAATAGATAAAGCAAGAAGTCCACAAGTATCAATTTCAAAGCCAAGTGGTAGTAAAGAATAAACCAAATTAAGAAGATGGATATTAGATTATTTGGGAATAATAGTATAAGGCAATCTTAGAGATTATTCTAGGTTGCCTTATATTTTTTGATTAAATTAAAGGTAAAAGAAGAAGTTAAATATAAATATAATGATGAATT
The DNA here is from genome assembly GCF_000500045.1 of Borrelia persica No12. Lineage (GTDB taxonomy): Bacteria > Spirochaetota > Spirochaetia > Borreliales > Borreliaceae > Borrelia > Borrelia persica. The sequence continues at coordinate 8,376 of NZ_AYOT01000207.1, forward strand.
CATATTCTTATATTCATTTATTCATTTTTTCTGTTGCCCTAAATTTATGTAAAGATAAATAAAACAATAAGGCAAGAAAAAGAAATAAAAGAAATGCAAAAAATAATAGAAATGTAGAAGAGAGTAAAGGGAAAAATAATGGGATAAGGGAGATTGATGAGAGAATGAAGAAGGATAAGTGGGGGTGATTAAGAGAGGTATTGTGGTAATAAAATGATGCTGGTGGTAATGATGGGATGTAATAGTGGGTTATTAGCAGAAGAGAAGACAAATAATGAGTTTTTGAGTTCTATTGTGAATTTAGGGAAAGGATTTATGGAAGTATTTGTGACATTTGGGGATATGGTGAGTGGGACATTGGGGATAAAAGCGGATACAAAGAAGAGTGATATAGGTAAGTATTTTAGTGATGTTGCCAAGACTATGACATCAGTAAAAAGTAAGTTAAAAGATGTTGTAGCAGAGCATGGTAACTATCCAAAAGTGAAAGAAGTAATTGAGCAATTTGTTACTGGGATTTTAGACAAAATTGCGGAAGGAGCTAAGCTTGCTGTTAGTGGTGCTACTGATGAAGTGTCAATTAGTGAGGTTGTAAAGGCTAATGTTGGTGGTCTTAGTGTTGATGCTACAAGCGTAAATGTACTTGTAAAAGGAATTAAAGGAATAGTTGATTTGGTTATAAGTGAAGGAAATGGACAAGCAAATAAAACCAGTCCAGTTGAAGATGATAAAAAGAATATTGGTAAGTTGTTTGGGGGTAAAAGTGATAGTGCTGAAGGTGGTGCTGAGGATAAACATGTAGCTGCAGCAAGTGCATCCATAGGATTAGTAAGTGGTGCTGATATATTGAAAGCTATTGCTGCTGCTACTGCTGCTCAAAAAGATGGCAAGGTTAGTGAGGCTGAGGATTCAGCTGCTTTGGCTTTAGCTAAGGGTACTAGTAATGCTAATGAGGATCAAATTAAGGACTCGGCAAGGAAAGATGCGATTATTGCAGCTGCTATAGCCCTAAGAGCTATGGCAAAAGATGGTAAGTTTATTGTGAAGGATAATGGTAACAATAAGACAGAAGCGGAAGGAGCTAAGGGTGCAGCAGCTAATGCAGTAAACAAAGTATTATCTACATTAACAATAGCAATCAGGAATACGGTGGATGAAGGATTAAAAGAGATTAATAAGGTATTAGTAGAAATTAAACAGGGAGAGGGTTCTGAAGGTAAGACTAATGAGTAAGTGAGGTAGTTTATAATCATTATTCTTATGTAAGAAAGAGAAGATAATAGATTATGTAAAAGAAGTAGCGAAGAGAGCTAAGGAATAAGCTCTCTTTTATTGTTAAGCTATGTTATAGCATTTATTTATCATTTTTAAATTTGTAATTTTCTAAGTGTATTTTCTTAATTCTTTATTCATTTTATGTGTTAATTACTTATTTTGTTTTGCTTGTTTTTAATAAAAGAAAGGTGGGAACAAAAAATGAAACAAAATGAAATAAAAGTGAAGAATAGTGAAAAGAATGAGAAGAGTAATGGTGATAATGGTGGGATTATAATAATGGAGTGTTAGAAGAAAAGAAATCCAAGAATAAATTTTTATAGTCTTTAGTTGAATTTTTTTTTTGGGGGGGGGGAGTGATTTTTTGGATGTTTTCACGTCTTTTGGGGATATGGTTATATGGTTGGGAGTGTATTGGGGTTAAATGTGAAGAGTAAGAAATCGGATGTTGGGAAATATTTTAAGACAGTATAGGAAACTGTGCAAGGGACATGGTTAATGATCCTAAAAAATCAGCATCAGATGCAGCAAAAGAAGTTGGAGCAGTAAATGGTGATGATATTTTAAAGCTATGATTAAAGATAATGGTGATGCTGCTAGGCTAGCTAAAGAAACAACTGGGAATGTTGTTACAGCTCCTAAAGATGGAACTATAGCAGGAGGTATAGCATTAAGAGCAATGGCGAAGGATGATAAATTTGCTAATAGTAATGCTTGCTGATGATATTGCTGCTGCAGTTAAAGGAGCAGCAGTAAGTGCGGTTACTAAAGGCATTAGATACGTTAACTATTGCAATAAGAAAAACAATGGACTTGGGACTTAATGAAGTTAAAGAGGCAATAAAAATTAATACTAATGATATTCCTTTAATTTCTGATAAGATAACTCTTAAATCTTAAGTTAATAGCAAGAGAAATAAATATATAACTAAATTTAGGAAAATTTTTTCTGTATGAGAGTTGTTTTCCTGTTTTTGTATTTTATGAAGTATTTCTTATTTTTTTGTTTAGCAAGTAAATTTCAATTTATATATCATTCATTTATTTGTGTTTTATTTTTGTACTAATCTTAGGAAAATAAAAAGATAAAGGAAAAAGAGGAGAGATAAAAGGGAGGATTGTAGAAGGAATGGGGCATATGAAAAATTACAGTCATTAAACGAATGATTGTAATCAGTTTAGTTATGGTTGTTATTGGCTGTAATAATGGAGTAGCGGAGCTAGAAAAGAAGAATGAGTTTTTGAGTTCTATTGCGAATTTAGGGAGGGGATTTTTGGATGTTTTTGTTGCTTTTGGGGATATGGTGAGTGGGACATTGGGAATAAAGGCGGATACAAAGAAGAGTGATATAGGGAAGTATTTTAGTGATATTGCGAAGACTATGACTTCAGTGAAAAGTAAGTTAAAAGATGTTATATCAGAGAATGGTAACTATCCAAAAGTGAAAGAAGTAGTTGAGCAATTTATTACTGGGACATTAGATAAGATTGCTGCAGGAGGAAAGGAAGCAGCAAAGGGTTCTACAGATAATGCTATTATTGGAAATGCTGTCAAAAATGTAGATGCTAAATCAGCAGATGTTGCAAGTGTAAACGTGCTTGTGAAAGGAATTAAAGAAATAGTTGACGTTGTGTTAAAAGAAGGTAAGGCAGATGCTACTAAGACTGGTGATACAGAACAAAAATCAATTGGTAAGTTGCTTGGTGCTAAAGATAATGGTGGAGATGAAGCTCAAGCAGCGGCAGCAAGTGCATCAATAGGAGCAGTAAGTGGTGCTGATATTTTGCAAGCTATTGCTAGTTCTGTTGAGGTAGGTACTGGTGAGATTAAAATCGAGGAAGCAAAGAATGCAGCCGAGATTGCTACTGCTAAGAAAGAAGATAATAAGGAGTTTGGGGTAGCTTCAGTAAAAAAAGATGCAGTTATTGCGGCAGGGATAGCATTAAGGGCAATGGCTAACAATGGTCAACTTGCTGCTAAGAATGACGATAAATATGCTAGTGCAATAAATGGAGCAGTTGCAAGTGCAGTAAATAAGGCATTAAGTACTCTTATAATAGCAATAAGAAATACTGTTGATAGTGGTTTAAAAGAGATAAATACAGTACTAGCTACAGTTAAACAAGAAGATAAGGCATCAGAAGCTGCAGTTAGTGGACAGCAATAAATAGTAGTTTAGATAAAAACAGTAAGATAAAAAAAGTTGTTTAAAGGAAACACTTCTCTTTGTCTTTTTGAGACATACAGGGAGATGTTTTCTTGTTAGATTTCATTGATTTAATATATTTCTTTTATATTTTTTATTAAGCATTTTATTTATCATGTGTGAATATCATTTATTTATTTTTCTTTAGTTTTTTCTGTTGGAGTAAAGTTGATAAGAAGAGAAATATAGACTCTTTAAAGAAGAGAAGGAAGGAGGATGTAGACCGAGTAACTTTTTTTAGAAGGAAGGAGGTCTTATTTAGGAGAGCTAGGGAAGAGAAGGGAGCTTTAAACAATTGTTATAATCAGTTTAGTTTTGGTTATGGGCTGTAATAGTGGAGTATTAGAAGCAGAGAAGTCGAAGAATAAGTTTTTACAGTCTTTAATTAGTTTGGGAAATGTTTTATTGGTGTTTTTATTTCTTTTGGGGATATTGTTGGGAGTGTGTTGGGGTTAAATGTTAATTCTAAGAAATCGGATGTTGGGAAATATTTTAAGACAGTGCAGGAAACTGTGCAAGGGACAAAGGATAAGCTTGAGAGAATTGTTGCTGATATGAAAAGAGAAGGGAATCCGAATGCTTCAGGAGTAGAGAGTGCGGTTAATAAATTTGTTAGTGAGACGCTTGACAAGATAATTGGGGGAGCAAAGACTGCTAGTGAGGCTATTGGTAATGCTGTTGGATCTATTGCGAATGTTGCTACTGCTGGTGCTGCTTAGAATAATGGAGGTGCTGAGGATGTTGATAGTCTAGTGAAGGGAATTAAAGATATTGTAGATGTAGTGCTTAGAGGCAAAGGCAATGCTGAGGCGGGAGATAATAATAAAGCTGAAGATCTTGCTGCAAGAAATAATAATGGGGCAATTAAGTTATTTGCTTCTGATAATTCTGGTAGCAATGAAGCTAATACAAAAAAATTAGCAGCAGACGCCTCTAAAGCAGTAGGAGCAGTAACTGGTGCTGATATATTGCAAGCTGTGATTAAGGACAGTGGTGCTGCTGTTAAGTTAGCTAAGAATTCTGCTGGTAATGCATCTAATTTTGCTGGTGTTGCTGCACCTAAAGATGCAGAAGTTGCAGGAAAGGGATAGCATTGCGGGCAATGGCAAAGAGAGGTAAGTTTGCTAATGCTAATGATTCTGATGCAGGAGTTATTGCTTCTACAATTAAAGGAGCAGCTGTAAGTGCAGTAACTAAAGTATTGGAGACACTCACAGTGGCAATAAGAAATATTGTTGATTCAGAACTTAAGATGGTTAAAGAAGCAATGAAAATGAATACTAATGATACTCCTGTAATTTCTGATAAGACAATTTCTAAAGATTAAGTTAATAACAAGAGGAATAAATATATAACTAAATTTAGGAAAACTTTTCTCTGTATGAGGATTGTTTTCCTTTTTTTATTTTATGATATTATATCTAGTTAGTATTTGTATTTTGTTTTTTTACTTAATAGTGTTACCTTCTTAGTTGAAGGGATAAAATCAATTGTTGATATGTTATTAGTATTTTTAGTAAGATTTAGGTGAAGTTGTTATTAAGAGTAGTAAGTACTTTTTATTTTTATATGTGTTATTTTTTGAATGTTTTATTGTAATTGAGTTTGATTTATAGTGTGTTTGTTTGATAAGTTGTTGTTCAGTTTATTTCTAGCATTTTAGATAAGATTGAAGGAGGAGCAAAGGAAACAGCTAGAGGGGCTACAAGGTGAAGCTATAGGTAATGCTGTCAACAATGGGGGGGATTGTGAAACCTGCAGATGTTACAGGTGTAATATTACTTGTAAAGTGGATTAAGGAAATAGTTGACTTGGTGTTAAAAGAAGGTAAGGCAGATACTGATGCTAGTAAAGGTGATAAAAAGAAGGATATTGGTAAATTATTTACTATGACTACTGATGGGAATAGAGCTGATAATGTGACAGCATAAGCAGCAGCAACTTTAATAGGAGTAGTAACTGGTGCTGATATCTTGCAATCTATAATTTCATCTAAAGAGAATCTTAATGCTGTGATGGTACTGAGGGAATTGAAAAAGCTACTGATGCAAGCGAAGAGATTTCGGTTGCTCCTGTTAAAGGTAGTAAGAAACAGATTAAAGGTTCAGCAAAGAAAGATGCGATTATTGCAGGAAGGGTAGCATTGCGAGCAAATGGCAAAGGATGATAAATTTTCTATTAAAATAATGAAAATGAGACTGTAACGACAGTTAATAGTGTAGCTGTAAGTTGCAGTAAACAAGATATTAAGTACTTTAATAATTGCTATTAGCATTATTTGTTTAGTGTTTTAAAAAATATAAATGAAGCACTCTCAACAGTTAAACAAGAAGAGCAGGCAGTAGGATCATCATCGAGCGGAAAACAATAGGTAATTATCGATCAAAATCAGTAAGATAAAAAAAAGTTATTTCAAAGAAACACTTCTCTTATTCTTTGTGAAGTCATATAGATAAGATATTTTCTTTTTAAATTAAGTGATTTATATATTTCCTTTATATTTTTATTAAGCGTTTATTTATCATGTGTGCATTTCATTCATTTTCATTGCATTTCATTTTTTCTGTTGGAGTAAAGTTAAAAATAGAAATAGAGACTCTTTAAAGAAGAAAGTAAAGGGGGGGGGAACTTATAAAGTAGAAAAGGGAACTTTTGAGAAGAGAAGCAAGGAATTTTTTAAAGGAGAGAAGAAAGGAGACTTTAAGAGAGTAACTTTTTTTAGAAGTTAGGAGATTATATTTAAATGATCTTAGTGAGGAGAGCTTATTTAGGTGAGATTATTTAGGTGATCTTAGTGAGAAATTAAAGGAAGAGAAGGGAGCTTTGAATAATTGAGGATTTAAAGATTGGGGATTTTTTAAAGAGTTTGTTAAGGAAGAAAAAAGAAGATGAGAGGAATTAGACAAATAAACGTTAATGATGATAGGGGGTAGTGGAAAGATGATAAGAGGCATGAGACGCATTATTGGAATTAGTTTAGTTATGTTGGTTATGGGCTGTAATAGTGGAGTATTGGAAAAAGAGAAATCGAAGAATAAGTTTTTACAGTCTTTGGTAAATTTGGGGGAATGATTTTTTGAATATTTTTACGTCTTTTGGGGATATTGTTGGGAGGAGTGTATTGGGGTTAAATGTGGAGAGTAAGAAATCGAATGTGGGGGAAATATTTTAAGACAGTGCGTGAGACTGTGCAAGGGACAAAGGATAAGCTCAATAAAATTGTATTGGATATGAAAAGTGAAGGGAATCCGAATGCTTCAGGAGTAGAGAATGTGGTTAATAAATTTGTTAGTGAGACGCTTGACAAGATAATTGGGGGAGCAAAGACTGCTAGTGAGGCTATTGGTGATGCAGATGGTCTTATTGGAAATGTTGCTGCTAATGATGCGGGTGGTGTTGCAGGCATTAATGTTAATGAATTAGTTAAAGGAATTAAGGCAATTGTAGAAGTAGGTACTTAAAGATCAAGGAAAAGCTGATGCTGGTGATGCCAATAAGGCAAAGATTGCTGGAGATGGTCAAAGGAGTAATGGTAATGCTGGTTCTGGTGAATCAGGAAAATTATTTGCCAATGGAAATAATGCTGCTGGTACTGATGACAATGCTAAGAAAGTTGCAGCTGATGCATCAAAAGCAGTTGAGGCAATAACTGGGGCTGACATCTTACAAGCTATGATTAAAGATGGTAGTGATTCTGTTAAATTAGCTAAGGAAACCACTGGAAATGCTGTTACTCCCAAAGATGCAATTATAGCAGGAGGAATAGCGCTAAGAGCCATGGCTAAAGATGGTAAATTTTCCAATGGTAATGCTGCCAATGATATTGCTACTGAAGTTAAAAATACAGCAATTAGTGCAGTTAATAAGTCACTCAATACATTAACTATAGCAATAAGAAAAACAGTGGATGATGGACTTCAAGTGGTGAAAGAAGCGATGAAATTTGATACCAAAAGTGAAAAGACTGTATCTAGTTCTGAT
>NZ_AYOT01000208.1 GCF_000500045.1 Borrelia persica No12
GATTTTAGTGTTGATCTTGAAATACATTTAGCAACAAAAAGCAATTATTTCAATCGCGAGCTTGATCCAAATCAATTTTACGGTATGACCGTTGAAGAAGCAATTAAATCGGCTTTCCCAAATAGAAACATAATTAATATGAGTTATGAGGATAGAACAAAAATCATAACTGAAAGTTTCTGCGCAAATACACCTCGTGAATTCCTTGAAAAAATTACTAAAAAGTATGTTCAAAGTGTCAGAACAGACATTATACCTAAAGATCATAAACAACTTCTCCAAGAAGCAAATAGGGGTCAAACTCATGTTGATTGTAACTATATTTTTACAAATGCTACACCTCCAAGTTCAGACATAGATTATTTGCCACTTGAAGATTTTGGTTTACAATTTATTCCGCAACAAGAAATTGCTATTGGCAGTAATATGACTATAAGATTTATATATTGGAACGCCACAGTTATGTACACACATAAACTTAAAGTTGGGGACAGAGTATCTTTCATTGACGGCCTTGGAAAAACGATTAAGAATACAATTTTAGAGACTAGTGCCACTTTAAGTAATACTGGAGAATGTTCTCTTATGCTTAAGCTTTATGATGATTCAAACTATTTAGATATTAAAGGAAAGACAAAATAAATGAACGTTAATTATCAAATTTATAGAATGAATGCTAAAATGCAAGGCTCTGCTTTAACTCAAGAAGAGATAAAACAATGGATATACTCTAATGTCTTTATTTCTAAAATGGGTATTGTTAAGTCTTTTAATCACGAATCTCAAGATGGGATTGTAACAATCCCAGAGTACAA
>NZ_AYOT01000209.1 GCF_000500045.1 Borrelia persica No12
ATCTAAATGCAGAAGATAAAGTGATTCTTCTTCAAAGCAGTATTAGTCTATTTGACAGTAAAGATAACAACTATTTTGATAAAAACTATTTCTATATTTTAAGGCCTATTGATATGCAAAAATGTACTATCAAAGTTAATGATTTTTCTATTGACACTGTAAATCCAATTGAAATTAAAAATACACAGACAAGCTTAAAACAAGTTTTAGACCAACTGATCTCTTGTCTTAATAACTTAAGA
>NZ_AYOT01000210.1 GCF_000500045.1 Borrelia persica No12
TTACTTACCAGAATGGGGATTCGATTATTTTTATATATTACGAATATGCAAAATTGGACAAATTGATCAAATCAAAGCTTATTTTTACATGATAGCAAATGATCTAAAAATTGATTTAACTGCTATTAAGGCAATAATACAAAATAATATATTAAACATTATATTTTACTTTCCACAAGATTCACTTAACATGGAGTTTAATTTATGAGTATTGCATTTGACTCTGATTTTGGAATTCAAAAACAAGATATCAAACAATTAGTTGTGGAGTTAGGCATGCCAATATCAAAAGCAGTGCTGGGAAAGTTAATATTTACCTTATTTTAGAAGATGAGAAGATGAATAGTGAAAAGACGCAAATCATAGATACAGCACTTAAAGCTAAGATATGGGATACGTTATATCTCACATGTCCCGTTGGTACTGTCTTTGATGGTGATATCCTTATTGATGGCCTTAATGATAACAACCAAAAAATCGA
>NZ_AYOT01000211.1 GCF_000500045.1 Borrelia persica No12
GGTAAACGTAAATATGCTTTTCTTAAAATCAAATACAAAGTTGATCTTAAAAATTATATGTATCTTAATGTCGACTCTAATATTAGAGATATTTACTCGCGTATTAAAAAGAATAACTATGGTGATATGGGATTAAGCTTTGAATATCAAGATTTCTTTGCTCCCGTTAATGAAATTAAAGGTGTTCATTGTCTTAATGTTTCTATTGCTGTAAAAGACGATCTTAACACTAAAATTACTGCTATTGAAAGTAGTGAATTTAAAGAAAATCAAAATGTTGAAATTAAAGATAATGAAATCTTAGATCTTGAGTTTACTGCTGAGAGGCTTATTATTGATATTTCATCATAAAAGGACACACTCATGTTAAAAATACCTTCTTTTCTTCAAGGCACTCAAGTAGAAAAAATAAT
>NZ_AYOT01000212.1 GCF_000500045.1 Borrelia persica No12
GAGAGAGGTATCACTTATACTAATAACAATTAAACTAGTTTAATTGTTATTAGTATAAGTGATACCTCTCTCCTTTACCTCATTCCTTTCTCTCCTTTTAGACTTTTACCTGATCTTTTTTCACCACCACACATCCCCAAACTTATCCACACAGATATTATACCTAATTTTTATAATTAAACTCATATTGCTATATACTTTTCTAATATAATTAACTTTAAGGAGCAAAATATGATTTTCAAAAACAAATATTTAGCTTTAACATTACTCTTCAGTTTGCTTAGTTGTGATTTCTTCTTGACTGAAGAAATGAAAAGCAAATCTGCAGGATTACTTGACAAAGTAAACTCCATAATGCTGGGTACTAGTAATAAAGATATCAAAAACAATTCTAATAACAACAAATCCTTAGAAAAACATCTACCTAAAATTAAAAGAAAAAGTAAAAAAATTAGATCACCTAAACCCAAACAACCTGAATTACAAAAAGATATATTATTGATGTCACATTCTATGACAAAAGATAGTCTATCTGAACATGAAAATATTACTATCAAAACTGCTGACACAAGTCAAAATAAAAGTTATTCTAATAATAACATTATTGATAATAGTTTAAATATTGAACATCAATCAAATATTCTTAAAGGAAACAATCAAACTCCTTTAACTGGATTAAACGGCGAATCAAATAATATTCAATACGATTATACTTATCGTTCACACTATGATTCAAAACCAATAACAATATCGGGTTCATATTCTGGCAGTTCCATGACAACTGAGGAAGATGAATTTGAAGAAGATGAAGATAAAGAAGAAAGACTAGAAACTAGACTGGATAACATATACAAATTTAAATTAAATAAGAGTATCGATAGTGTCCAACAAGCACTTGAAATAGCTAAACAAATAAAAGACGATTGGAATAAAGTTGAGTTTTATAAGATCAAATTAACCCCTATATACGGAAGAAGAGCCGAAGAACATGAAAAACAAAAAGCAAGAGAAGAACTATCTAAATTCACAAAAGATAAATTAGAAGCAGATCTTAAAGAACTTTTAAGCAAAATTGAAAAAAGTTTAAACAATACTATATCACTTATTACCTTTGTTGACAAAGAATACGGTGGCAATCTGCAAAGTGACCTGTATGCAAAAACAAAATTAGACAAACTCAAAAGCGAAGTAAGTTCTTTAATTACAGAAGTTCAAAAAAATCAGCATAGCAATCACCAAGCATATCCTTCATCATATCAAAATTCCAGAACATACCAATCATTACAAAATCCATACTCAATACTTCAATCAGTAAAAGACTTACTTAACAAAACAAATATTGTTGCCAGATAAATAAATATTTTATATTTACATAAAATAAAGGAAGATAGGTTGTTGATCTATCTTCTTTTATTTTAAAAACTCAATATAATAGCACAAACCAAATAATATATCATAATATGTTTTTATTTTGATTTTGTTAATAATAATAATAATAATAATAATAATGAAAGTTAGGGTTGGAAGGTTCCTCTGTAATTTTGTGATTTGTTAATTAATAAGATTGTATTAAGTTAGAATTAAATGATAAAATGAACAAAATTATAACAATAAAAAATAAAAATATCACACAATTTTATCTTGAGATTGGTCTACCTCATCTTCCTTAATTTCAAGAAATAAACTTGAACACTTACTCTATGTAATCCGTTCATAAATACTCTTCCAACCAGTAATTAACAAGAAAACATCTTCCCTAGATATCCAACAAAGAACAAGATAAGCGTTTCCTTTGAAAAAGGGTATTCTTTAGAATAGATTGCAGTAGATTAAATGCTTAATCAATCTTTATTAAGTGATAAACTATTGAAATATCAGGCACGCTTACAAAAAAACTCTAAAGTCATCTGTAACTAACATAAAATTAAAGCTTAAATGAAAGTAACCAAAATTTTTTTAAATATAAATAAAAATTTATAACAAATAAATCCATACTTATAAATAGTATTCGTAATACTACATCTATAGTACATAAGTCTTTCTTATCGCTATAGTTAATGAATCCAAAGCGCTCACTTACTCCCTCAATTATTGATATTTAATTTTTTCTTTTTCATTTAATAAAAAGAAGACAACCTAGACACATTTCCAAGATTGCCTCCTACCTTCGCCAAATTTATTTATTTTATTTTTATTTCGCATTATTATTTAGTTGACTATGAAACTGATCCTTTTGAATCTCTTGCTTTATCTATTTTTCCTTTTGCTTTTTCAATAACATTCTTTACTGTCTTCTTAATTACTTCTTCTATTGCTCCCAATAACTTATTTACCGCTGTTATTCCCGCTGATTGTACTGCTTTATTATCGTTACCACTATGTGAAGCTAACTTACCATCTTTAACCAATGAGCGTAATGCTATCCCTCCTGCTACTGCACTTGCTAAGACTGCATCCTGTGCTAAATTATTAGCAGTAGATCCCCCTTTAGCAAAAGAAATTGCACTCGTATTTGCCCCTGCATTGCCTCCTCCTACTGCTGCATCACTTTCTCCTGATTCAACTATCGATGCTAACACTGCCTCTCCACTCACTGCTGATACTATTGTTGCTGCTTCGGAACCTGATGATCCTCCTGAATTAGTCGTTATTGTTAAAACCTTAGCTCCATTTTTTGCATTAGTCCCTCCTATTGATGCGTCAGCCAATGTTCCCGAACTTTTTTTTGGTTTCTGTAACCCCTTCTTTAATAGCTGTATCCACTAGTCCTTTTAACGCCTTATATACTTTCTTTAATTCATTTTCATTTGCTGCTACTCCGTTTTGTTGAGAGGTCACCTCAACCACCTTATTAGCATCACCTATATCCTTTAAAGAATCCAAATATCCTTTCAATGCACCTAAAACTTCCCTGGCTGTATCAACTGCAACTCTAATTGGATTATTTGATGCATTGCTTTTATCATCACCTTCTGTTGACTTTTTTGCTACTTCTTCTAATTCGTCTGATGCATCTCCAAGTCTCTTACCTAGATTGCTAAAATATTTTCCTACTTTATCCCGAATTGTATCTTTAGTAATAGTAAAGCCCAAAACATCCGAAACTAACTCCAAAAAAGCATAAAAGGCATTCTCAGCACTCCTCCCAACTTCCATCATTGCCCCCACTTATCCACTCCCAGAGCCATTCTGTTTCCCTGGTTCCTGTTCTTGTTGTCCACATCCCATAATTCCAATAATCATCATAATAACCAAAAACTTCTCTTGATAATCTTCTTCATCTTCCCAATACCTCCTCTATTATAATAATTAACGTTTATTTCTCTAATTCCTCTCATCATTTTCCCTCCTTAACGAACCCTTTAAAAAAACTCTCTCTATCTTTAAACCCATTGATCAAGACTCCCTTCTCTCTCTAAATAAAATCTTCTCCCTTGAATAAGCTTAAGAAGAGAAATAAAAAAGCAAGAAAAGAAGAAAGGATTAAAGGGAGAAGAAAGAGAGAAGAGAGGAATTATTTTAGGAGAGTAGTTAGAAGAAATAAAAGAAATTGTTAGAGTAGTGTTAAAAGGGAATGAGGGAGATTCTACTGCGACAAAGACTGGAGATGATAAAAATCAGTTGGCAAGTTGCTTGGTAAGAAAGATGATACAACAAAAGCAATAGTAGCATCGGATAGTGCAATAAATAAAATGAATGATACATAAATGAACAAAGAATTAAGAAAATGAGCTTATCATAGAATATTCAACAATAACACACACAAAAATTATTACTATCAACTTCAATTAATCCTTAATAACAATAGTCATATACTTTATCAAGATCATAAATTGACACAACTAAAACCTGCACCCTTATCTTCAATACCATATTTACTGCTACTAAAATACCAAAAAGGAAAACAACTCCATTGAATAAAAAAAGAAGTGTTTTCCTTAATTATCTTTATTTTTTAATTATAAGTTATTTATTTCCTATTAACTCTCATTATTTTTTAGTTTCAGAATTGCTGCCCTTCTCAGAACTTACAGGACTATTGTTAGCATTAATCTTCATTGCTTCTCTCAAAGCACTCAGTCCTCCATCAATTGTTTTTCTTATTGCTATCGTTAATGTATCTAATGCCTTAGTTACTGCACTTACTGCTGCTCCTTTAACTTCACAGGTGCATACTCATCAGCACCACTCTTAGAAGCAAATTTACCATTCTTTGCCTAAGCTCTTCTAAATAAGCTCTCCTCACTAATCTCATCTAACTTCTAAAAAAGTTACTCGGTCTAAATCCTTATCTCTTCTCTTCTTTAAAATATTCTTCCTCTTCTTTGATGATTCCTTTCTTCTTTTATCTTCCCTTTCTTCTCTTTTTATAAGTTCCCTTCTCTCCTTTAATTAGTCTCTCTTTCTCTTTTTAACAACTTTACTTCAAGAGCAAAAACGCAATAAAAATGAATAAATAAAAAATGAATGAAATGCACACATGATAAATGAATCACACTCAATTATCATAAAATATTCAAAAATAACACATACAAAAATAAAAAGTACTTATTACTCTTAATAACAACTTCACTTAACTCTTATTAAAAATACTAATAACACATCAACAATTGATTTACTTCCTTAATTTGAGGAAGTAAATCAATTAAATAAAAAAAGAAAATACAAATCTCAACTAAACGCAATCTCATAAAATAAAAAAAGGAAAACAACTCTCATACAGAGAAAAGTTTTCCTAAATTTAGTTATATATTTATTTCTATTGTTATTAACTTAAGCTTTAAGAGTTGTCTTATCAGAAATTACAGGAATATCATTAATATTAATTTTCATTGCCTCTTTAAGTTCATTAAGTCCCAAGTCCATTGTTTTCCTTATTGCAATAGTTAACATATCTAATGCCTTAGTAACCGCACTTACTGCTGCTCCTTTAACTGCAGCA
>NZ_AYOT01000213.1 GCF_000500045.1 Borrelia persica No12
TGCTGCAGTTAAAGGAGCAGCAGTAAGTGCGGTTACTAAGGCATTAGATATGTTAACTATTGCAATAAGGAAAACAATGGACTTGGGACTTAATGAACTTAAAGAGGCAATGAAAATTAATATTAATGATATTCCTGTAATTTCTGATAAGACAACTCTTAAAGCTTAAGTTAATAACAATAGAAATAAATATATAACTAAATTTAGGAAAACTTTTCTCTGTATGAGAGTTGTTTTCCTTTTTTTATTTTATGAGATTGCGTTTAGTTGAGATTTGTATTTTCTTTTTTTATTTAATTGATTTACTTCCTCAAATTAAGGAAGTAAATCAATTGTTGATGTGTGATTAGTATTTTTAATAAGAGTTAACATTAGCAAATTTACCATCCTTCGCCATTGCTCTTAATGCTATACCTCCTGCTATAGTTCCATCTTTAGGAGCTGTAGCAACATTACCAGTTGTTTCTTTAGCTAGCCTAACAGCATCACCACTATCTTTAATCATAGCTTTTAAAATATCAGCAACGCTTACTGCTTCAACTGCTTTTGCTGCATCTGCTGCTGATTTTTTATGATCACTAACCATGTCCCTTGCACAGTTTCCTACACTGTCTTAAAATATTTCCCAACATCCGATTTCTTACTCTCCACACTTAATACCACCCAATACACTCCCAACCATCCCCCAAAAGACGTGAAAACATCCAAAAAAATCATTCCCCCCAAATTCAACTAAAGACTATAAAAATTTATTCTTGGATTTCTTCTCTTTTTACACTCCATTATTATAATCCCACCATTATCACCATTACTCTTCTCATTCTTTTCACTATTCTTCACTTTTATTTCATTTTGTTTCATTTTTTGTTCCCACCTTTCTTTTATTAAAAACAAGCAAAATAAAATAAGTAATTAATACATAAAATGAATAAAGAATTAAGAAAATACACTTAGTAAATTAAAAATTTAAAAAATGATAAATAAATGCTATAACATAGCTTAACAATAGAAGAGAGCTTATTCCTTAGCTCTCTTCACTACTTCTTTTACATAATCTATTATCTTCTCTTTCTTACATAAGTATAATGATTATATAAATTACCTCACTTACTCATTAGTCTTACCCCCAGAACCATCTCCTTATTTAATTTCTCCCAAATTAATCTCTTTTAATCCAGCATCTACTGTATCCCTAATTGCTATTGTTAATGTAAATAATACTTTATTTACTGCATTAGCTGCTACACCCTTAGCTCCTTCTGCTTCTGTTTTATTTACAGCAAGTATCCTTAACAATAAACTTACCATCTTTTACCATCGCTCTCAACGCAATACCAGCTGCTATTATTGCACCAATACCCCCCTATATTATCGTAATTAGCATTTATCCCTCTAATATCTCTCCATCTACTTTTTCCCTCCTTAGCAAACTCTTTAAAAACACTCCCCTATCTTTAAATCCATTCATCATCTAAAGATTCCATCTCTCTAAACAAAATCTCACTTCTAAAAAGTCATTCTCTCTCTTTAGAATAGAACTATTACTTCTCTTACTAGCATCACTTCAACAGCAAAATAAATAAATAAATAAAAATAGATGAAATATAAATTGAAATTTACTTGTTAAACCACAAAATCAAAAATGTTTAATAAAACATACTAAAATGCAAAAAAAAGAAAACAACCATACTCCATAAATAGCAAAGTGTCTCCATTAATTAACTTTATTATTTACAAATAAAAAAAACAAACAAACCATTAATTAGCATGATCAACAAAAGCACCAGATGGGACCTTAGCATTTTTAATCTTATCAATCATTACCCATTGATCATCTTTAGAGCCACTTCATCAGACAGTTTAGTAGCAACACCAACAGTACTCTGGTAACCAACATTAGAAATTGGGTCATTAGAACTACCACTATTATAAGATTGGTTTTTTGATAAAAAGAGAAGTAAATGTAAAAATAGAATAAATAAAAGCTAAGATTATAGTACTCTTAGCTTTTTATGTTATTAATGATATAATATTTACAATTAATTTTATCCCTCTGGCTAGCTACTTTGAGTAGGTGTTGCCGCCTTAGCAGGCAATGTAAGCTCGACAATCTTAGATGATACTGCACCATTAACCGCACTTAATAAATCATCAATTGCTGTATTGAGTTTACCAAGCTCTTCAGCTCCTTTAGTTTTATCACCATTATCTCGCTTTATAGCTTTCTTTGTGTCATCATCAGATGCATCTTTTTTACCAAGGTCAGCATGCCCATCTTTCAATTTACTTAAGAATGCTTCGGCTTTATTTTTAACCTCAGTAATCTTAGCTTTCAATACATTAGAAATTTCACTTGTTGTTTCCAATGCTTCCGCTTTAGTCTTTACAGCTGATACTACACTATGCACTCCTGCAATTAATGACCCATTTTGACCAGCTTCATTGTCCAAAGTACCGTCATTTTTAATTTTCTTTCCTATAGCCTTAGCCAGCTCATCAACCGACTTAACTAAAACATGAACTTCTTTAACACTCTCAGCAAATGCAACAGCACTCTTTATCTTCTCACTAATGACATTTAAATCCAAACGACTCCCATCACTCCTAGTAACAATGCCTTCTTTCTCCTTTCCATCTTGTGTCTTTCCCCCAGAGCCATTACCACCTCCTGATCCACCACTATTACATCCTATTATTCCCACCATCATCATAATAATCAAACTTCTCTTGATAACCTTCTTCATCTTCCCAACACCCCCTCTCTTATAGTAATTAACGTTTATTTCTCTAATTCCTCTCATCTACTTTTTCCCTCCTTAATCAACTCTTTATTCCCCCCAATCTTTAAATCCTCTTATTTAAAGCTCCCTTCTCTTCCCTTTCCTCTTCTAGCTCATCTAAATAAGCCCTTCTACATAAGCTCATCTAAATAAACTCTCCTCACTAATCTCATCTTCCTTCTAAAAAAAGTTACTCGGTCTTCATCCTTCTTTCTTCTATTCTTTATAACTTCCCTTCTCTTCTTTTATGAATCTCTCTTTCTAACTTTACTCCCAAAAAAAAACGCAATAAAAATGAATAAATGATATTCACACATGATAAATGAATGAGCAAGGATCAACAGCAGATGAAGAGGAATTAAAAAATGCATATAAGACATTGAAAGGAATAATAAATGAAGCTTGCAACTATTTCTTTAATTCCCTTAATAAGTCAGCTAGCTCAAAATTGCAATTTCTGAGAATTTAACATTTTAATCTTTCACAGATTAAAATAACAACATCAACATCAAGTTATAACCACCTTTTAAAGTCTTCCTCCTTTGCTAACACAAGACACAAACAAAAATAAAGAATTATTAGTAAATAATTATCAACATAAAAATCAAAATATCTCACTAAATAAAAGAAAACATCTTCTATGTTCCCTTATATAGAACAATAAAAGTGTTTCCTTTAAATATTTAGTATTAATTTTTTATAGATAATTATTTATTTTTTCCACTAGTTGATGTCTCTGCAGTACTAGCAGCTTCTACAGATTTATCTTCCTCTTTAACCTCAGCCAATACCTCATTTATCTCTTTTAATCCACTATCTACTGTATTTATCACTGCTATTACTGCATCTTTCTTTGTTCCTTCCTTAATTTCTTTCTTGCCAACCTTAACTGGAGCTACCGCAATTTCTCCCGCATCTCCCGCTTGTTCAATTCCCTCAGTATCATTAACAACAGGATTCTCTTTAGATTTAGCTATTGCTTGCAATATATCTACTCCACTCACTGCCCCTATACTTGCTGCCGCCTTTGCAATATTTTCTTCTTTCCATCACTCTTACCAGCATCATCAACAAATAGATTACCAATATCCTTCTTATCATCTCCTCCTGTTTTATCAGCATCTGCACTACCATCTCCTTTCCCTAAAACAACTTCAACAATTGTCTTTATCCCCTTAACAAGAGAAATAACTGCATCTTTACTAACAGGAGTAGCTCCATGTCCAGTTGCAGTATCATTTCCTATAACATCTCCTGTAGCTCCTTTTACTACCTCTTTCGCTTTTCTTCCTCAATCTTATCTAATATCCCACTAATAAACTTTTCCACTACTTCTTTCACTTTCAAATAGTTCCCATACTCCGAAACTATAGTGTTTAATTCTGTTTTTACTGTTCCCATTGTCTCAACAATATCACTAAAATACTTCCCTATTTTCACTCTTCTTTGTTTCCGCCTTTATCGCCAATGTACCTCTTTTAACTATACATACTCAAATACTAAAAAGGAAAACAATTCTCCTACAGCAAGAAATAAAGTATTTTCCTTAAATTACTTTATTATTTAATTCAACGATCTATTTAATAGCTTTAATAGCAATGTCAGCATCATTTTTAGCACCAGCAGCGGTAAGCAGTAGCTGCACCAGTAGCTAGTACTCCTGCTTCATTATTATTGTCGGCAACAGGTTGAGTAGTGGAAGTCTTAGCACTTTTCATCTTGTCAATCATTGCCCATAAATCTGCTTTAGATACTTTCTCTGCTAGTTTAGGACCAACGCCAGCAGAGAAGAAACAGTATTGTGAATTAGCACTTTCGGCCCATCTCCATTAGCCATCGCACAAACAGAATTTCCAGGCTTAATTTCTATGCCTAACTTCTTTGATACTTCAACAATTGCATTTAAATTTTCAATTACTGTATTGACATCATTTGCATTAGCAGCTGCTGTAGTAGTAGCAACATTAGCAGTATCACCAATATCAACATCACTATCATTAATTACAACAGCTAGTTTAGTTAGGTCACCAACTAATTATATCAAAAATTTCATTTGCTCCTTTAATTGCATCCTCAACTACTTTAATTGCACTTTTATCAACATTCCTCGCAATAGAGATTTCACCTGTTAGCTCTTTTAACTTCCCATTAGTCACTTCAAATCCTTTTGTTATCTTCCCGAAGTGTTCTCCTCCTTGCTCCTCTTATCCCCCGATTTCACTACATTAAATCCTAATTCATTCCCAATTGCATTTTACAAAAAACACCAAAAATCTCATAAATCCCTTCTCCAATCTTAACCAAAGAATCTAAAAAATTATCCCTCTTCTCTAATCCCTCTTTCTCTGCTAATAACCCACTATTAATCCCACCATCAATACCATAAATAATGAAAAAAACAGTCCTAAATTAATACAAGATATAAATAACAATAAAGACAAATCTATAACACTTTATTAGCTTTAAACTAAAAACCCAACAAAACAAAATTTAACAAATACAAATAAATGAAATATAATTAAAAAATAAAAAATGAACAATGAATATCCTAACATATCTTAAATTAAAACTAAAAGAGAGCCTATCTCTTAGCTCTCTTAACTTCTTCCCTTACATAATAAGTATGATGATTCCAACTACTTAATTACTACAGTAAAACTCCCTCTTTGCTTGATTTCTCCTAATACCTTATTACCTTATTTATTCTTTAACGATTTTTGATTTGCCATCACCTAATATTTGTTCTATCTGTTCTAAACATTGCTTTATTATTACTTGAGCAATGTTTTCTATTGCTCTTAATAGTTTATTTGCTGCACTTACTCCTACTCCGTTAACCGCCATTGTATCGGCTGCTGCTGCGTTTGCATCTAGCTTACCACCTTTAAGCAAAGAACGTAACGCTATTCCTCCTGCTAATGCTACTTTACTTGCATTTTGTGCATCAGCTGCAGTTGTTGCTGTTCCTGTCACTGCAAGTTTTACTGCGTGTTTTGGATCAGTTGCTGTATTTATGTTAGCTGCAATAGAAACATCTGCTTCATCAGCTGATGATATTGCGTACAGCATTTCCTCACCTGTTACTGAAGTTACTATTGATAAAGCTTTTGCTGCATCTGCTGCTACTGCTGCTCCTGCTCCCCCTGTCAACAGTACCTTACCTCCTTCTTTCTCATCACTAGATACTTTTTGATTGTTTTTAGGCTCAACTCCTTTATTAGTATTAGCAGCAACTATTCCCTTTAGTGCTATTAATGATCCCTTTACATCTTCTACACTAGAACCTACGCCTCCTACTCCTGATGCTGAAGATGCTGTAACACCACTTACCACTAAACTTTCGTTAGTTAAAGTCTGCAAAGAAGTAATATGCTTCTTTAGTTCATCAAGTGTTTTTCTTGCTTGCACTACGCTTCCATCTTTAACTTCTTCAAAATTTATTCCTGCTTTGCTTACTGCTAAGTGTACTTGACTGATCGCTCTATCTATTGAACTTGCTAAATCTTTGAACTTATCTGATACATCACTTTTTTTTGTTGCACTAGTAACTGATATTCCCAAAGCATTTGTTATTAAATCTACAAATGCAGAAAACACAGACTTAGTTGTTTCACCTAATTTTAAACCTTCTCCTGATGATCCATCCTGCTCTCCCGGTTTTTGTACTTGTTGTCCACATCCCATCACTCCCAAAATCATCATAATAATCAAACTTCTCTTGATAACCTTCTTCATCTTTCCAATACCCCCACTCTTATAATAATTAACGTTTATTTCTCTAATATCTCTCATCTACTTTTTCCCTCCTTAATCAACTCTTTATTCCCCCCAATCTTTAAATCCTTAATCATCTAAAGCTCCCTTCTCTTCCCTTTCCTCTCTAGCTCATCTAAATAAGCTCTTCTCACTAAGCTCTCCTAAATAAGCTCTCCTTCCTTCTAAAAAAAGTTACTCAGAATACATACTTCTTTCTCTTCTTTAAAAGTTCCCTTCCTTCTCTTATCATTCCTTTCTTCTCTTTTTATAAATTCCCTTCTCTCTTTTATTGAGTCTCTTCTTCTCTTTTCTATAACTTTACTCCAATAGAAAAAATGAAATAAAAATTAATGAAATATAAATTAAAATTCAACTGTTAAAAGAACAAATAAAAAATGTTTAATAAAACATAATAAAACACCAAAAAGGAAAACAACTCTCCTACACAAAGAAAAAAGTGTTTACCATATTTCGACCTTATTATTTGGTTTATTTATTGCTTATTCATTTAGTAGCAGTAGGTTGAGTAATACCATCTTCCAGAACATTAATTCCAGTAGTCTCAGAGTATTTTATTCCATTAACAGCTTCTTTAATTTTATCAAGTTCAAGATTTACTACTTTCCTAAAGATTACATGCAATACTCCTAGTACCTTATTTACTGCACTTGCGGCTGCTGCCTTCACTGCACCATCTTCATTAGCAGCAGGTTGAGTAAACTTACCACCCTTAGTCATAGCCTTCAGTGCAACAGCTGCTGCTAAATCTGCATTAGTAGCCGCCTTAGCACCATTAGCATTTGGAGCTCCAGTAGCTAATTGTCCAGCATTATTATCATTGGCAGCAACAAAGCCAACAGTAGTAGCATTTTTAATCTTATCAATCATTGCCCATGGATCAGCTTTGGCCACTTCAGCAGCCAATTTGGGACCAGAATTAGCAGCAGCCTGAACATTACCACCAAGCGCATCAGGTGCAGCACCGGCAACATTATTTACAGAATTACCAGCAGTTCCAGCATTTATCTTCACACCAACGCTATTAGCAATCTCAATTAGCTCTTTCACTCCTTCAATAAAAGCATCAACACTAACTTTGTCAGCAGCAATACCACCACCAGCAGAATTAGCATCACCAATGTCAGTATCACCAATAGCCCCAGCAAGCTTACCTACAGACGCTATTAATTTTGCAAAAATTACGCTAGAACCTTGAATAACAGAATTAACACCCGTAATATCGGAATGAAAAGTAGAAACCACTTTTTTTGAAAATTCGTTTAATTTATCCTTAGTTCCTTGTAATCCATCTCCAAGATTTTGAAAATATTCCTTTACCTTAGTTCTCTTATCATCAAATTTAATAGCATTAATTCCTAATGTATTTCCAACAGCACTTCCAAAACTACTAAAAATCTCCTGAAACCCTTGCCCGATCTTAACTAATGACTCTAAAAAACTATTCCTCTTCTCTAACCCTCTTTCTCCGCTATCAACCCATTATTACATCCCATAACCTTTAATCAGACATACTAAATGCCAAAAAGGAAAACAATTCTAATGCATCACTAGAAAAGTGTTTTCCTCAATCTACTTTCTCTTATTAATTCTCATTATTAACTTTTAGCTTCAGGTATCTTATCACCAAAAGTTACATGAGCATCATTAGCATCAATTTTCATAGCTTCTTTAACTTCCTTAAGTCCTGCATCAATAGTATTTCTTATTGCAATAGTTAGAATATCTAATGCCTTAGTTACTGCACTTAAAGCCGCTCCTTTAACTGCGGTAACAACATCAGGAGTAGCAGAAGCACTAGTATTAGAAAATTTCCCACCTTTAGCCATAGCTCTTAACGCTATAGCTCCTGCTATAGTTCCATCCTTAGCAGAAGCAGCCTTAGCAGAATCCTCAATACCATTCTTAATCATAGCTTTTAAAATATCAGCTCCAGTTACAGCTCCAACTGCCTTTGCTGCATCGGCTGCTGATTTTTTTGCTTTGTCAGCACTATCACCAGCATTAACTGTGTCAAATAACTTTCCTGCTTCATTATCAGCAGCAGCACCTCTTGCACTAGAACCATCAGTAGCCTTTTTATCGGTACCAGCCTCAGCATTTCCTACACCTTTAAGCACTACATCTACGATATCCTTAATTCCCTTTACTAGATTTACAACATCTCCACCAGCACCTGCAACATCTCCACCAGCACCTGCAACATCTCCACCAGCACCTGCAACATCTCCACCAGCACCTGCAACATCTCCACCAGCACCTGCAACATCTCCACCAGCACCTGCAACATCTCCACCAGCACCTGCAACATCTCCACCAGCACCTGCAACATCTCCACCAGCACCTGCAACATCTCCACCAGCACCTGCAGCAGCTCCACCACCACCAGCAGCAACATTCCCAATGAGATCACTAGCATCACCAATAGCCTCACTAGCAGTCTTAGCTCCCTCTATTATCTTATCAAGAGTCTCACTAACAAATTTATTTACTTCACTCTCTACTCCCGCCGCATTCGGATTCCCTTCTCTTTTCATATCAGCAACAATATTATTAAGTTTATCCTTTGTGCCTTTTACAGTATCATGCACTGTCTTAAAATATTTCCCAACATCCGATTTCTTAGAATTAACATTAAACCCCAACACACTCCCAACAATATCCCCAAAAGACGTAAAAACACTGATAAAATCATTTCCCAATTCTACCAAAGACTGTGTAAAAAAATGTTCAAGACTCAACGAATATAGATTTGCCACCATAAAGTTAATTTGATTTTCTATTAAATCACTTGACTAAAATTTTTCTAAGTTATTCTTTACTTAATAATTCACTATTACTTAAATAACGTATATTTTTTGGCGAAAAAATACCACCAGCAAACATAGGAAATTCACAATTTTCATTTCCATTCTCTAAAAAATCGAAAATTCGTATTAACTTGCTATATCTCTCATCTCCACTGACCACTTCATCGTAGAAATAATATCTGAAAGATATACGAGTTCTATATGCAACATGATTTCTCAAAATATCATCAAACATATCCTCAAAATATGCAATGAAAATATCCTAAAAACAAATATACTTGATTCTTCTAGAATATGACCAAGATCTTCGATAGTAACTTGTGAATTAGAATTAAATTCTTTTTCATATATATTTTTTGAAATACTACACAGAATAGAATCATAAGGTTTCTCATAAAGAATCTCTTTTAAAGCTTTCTTAATAGTGTTTTTACCCTCAACTTTAGTACACATATTATATAATTATATCTACAAAAAAAACAAAGCAAAATAATTTTCTACAAAGTCACATAATAAATTATTAGTACTGCCTTCCCAAGGCCAACACTAATATATCAATGAATAAAAATATTACAACAAACAAGTAAGAGAACAAAAAGATTAAATTAGTAAAAATAATATGCAATCAAACAAAAATAGTCAATACAACTCTCAATTAATCTATACTGAAATCAACTTGTGATGAAATAGTTGTAACAACTTAATACAAATATGTTATATATATTATGAAATAGAAAAATATTTGCCTAACATCACAAACACTTGTGCTACAAAATATGACACAGCAAGAGTAGCAATAACCGTCAAAGATGAAACTAACTGCCCCTTAAATCCTAACTTGTTTTCAATCAAGCCTAGTCGACTCTCAATCAAAGTCAAATTAGACTTCACTTGTACCAAATCACTCTTAACTCCGTCTATCTTTTCATTAAGTCTAGTCTCTACTCCATCTATCTTTGCATCAAGTTTATCCATTCTAACTTCAAACTTATCTACCCTAGCATCAAGCTTGTCTATTTTATCATTAAGTCTAGTCTCTACTCCATCTATCTTTGCATCAAGTTTATCTATTTTATCATTAAGTCTAGTCTCTACTCCATCTATCTTTGCATCAAGTTTATCTATTTTATCATTAAGTCTAGTCTCTACTCCATCTATCTTTGCATCAAGTTTATCTATTTTATCATTCATATCAATTTTGAGTATACTTATCTTATCATCTAAATAGTGAAAATTATCCATCATCCTATCTTGAAGAAGATCAAATTTTTCTTCGAGCACATAATAACTAATAATCTGCCCATCAAATGCCCCACTATGATAATCTTTTCTAACTCTCTCAGACCTAACTGAATTCTTAGCTACTTGTTCATCATATATCTGCTCTTTTACTGCAACACTCATATTTAACCTCAATGATTTTTTTCAATTTTTATTTAATTATAACATATGCAATAAGTGCTATCTTAGGAGAAAAAGAATAAGACCAACAACTGAAGTTATTGGTCTTATTAATGGGGTAACACAAAAACGATAACAAATTATGTTTTTGTGTACAAACGAGAATTATACAACAATACTCAATAAAAATTTTTATTGAGTATTGTCTCAATATTTTTTTCACATATTTTTCTAATAAGACATTAGAAATACCATTGCATGCTTTTTAGCTTTCAGCATACGAACAAGCTTATCAGCATCTCACACATCACCGTTACAATTAATAATTATAACCTAACGATTACTACTCTCTTCAACTTTCTGCATTTTATTAATTTTTTCTGCAATGATTCTTGCTTCAAGCTTTCTCAAATTCTCATCAATGAGAGCTGATGTTACTATTATAAGTTCATTCCACCCCATTTCACTAGTCATTAATCCTGCACCAGGCATATATGTAGGTTTTGTGTTGTGAACCTAGCAACCCTTACGCACAAACTTAATCTCCTCCACAGTAGCTGCAAGATCTTACTCTTATTATTCTTTTCAGAATCTCATCCAAGGCCTTTTCAGCATCAGCCAAATCCCGACTTTGTTTCCAACACACCAATTATACGTATTCAACTTGCCCACTTCCGCCTCAGCCTTAATACGTTCATATTCTAAATCCTTCAAGTTTTTAAACGCTCTACTTCGAGCTTCCTAGAATCTTCTGCATTAATTATCCCTCGGCTCTCTTGCTGTCTTTTAATTTGATATTCTTTCTTAACCTGTGCAATGAGTTTCTGAAATTCTTCATCAAATATTTATCCCTTACACTAAGCTTCTTTTAGAAAATCAATTTCTTTGCTATACTGATTATCAAGCTCTGATAACTTTTCTTTTATCATGGCGGTTTCTTTGTTAAAGCCTTCTTCAACACAAATAAGTTCTACTTCACTTAATTTAGAGAATTTTTATAAATCTCTGTACCTCTGTTCCTGTTAAATTATAATCGCTAACATCACTACTATCACTCAATATCACTTCTACATTTACACGTCCCATACCCTAAAATCATCAACAAATAAAGAACACAAGTTATCCTAACCCTCATACGGAATAGTTCACCCATAAGAGCTGATAATAATTTATTCAAAATATACAAATTAAGCTGAAAATATTTATTCTATCTCTTATCACTCTTTAATATATTCTTTTCTTCTTTGAATGAAATAAATTGCTATAAAAGTAGCCTTAAAACATCAAGATTTACTCAATAAGAATATCTATTTTCACTTAATGTTTATAAGTATAGGCAACACTTTATCTATAAATAATGTTAACCAAAAACGTCTCTACCACTAAATCGAGAAAATCAGAAGATGTTTCAAATCCTACTAATTTGTTAAAAAATCGTACTAAAAAATGAAAGGTGATCGGGCTCATAATTAAAAGTTAAGTAAATGAACCTTATGTCACATACAGAGAAAAATACACTCTTGCATCTAAATTACTACCATCCATTAATTTTCAACTCGAACATCCAAATAAAAGAGAGCCATTTGCTCTCTTACTTTTATTATTTTATTCTATGTAAATATTTTTTTATCATTAACTCACTTGCTCAACACCTTATTAACATATCATTTTATTATAAGCTTTTTATAAAATTTCACACAAATTACAATAATAACAAATTGGAATGCATTGTTTGTTTTGATTAACAAATTATCATACATTTCATCAAAATAGTAAGTATTACAAATTTTCCTTAAGTGCTTTATATAATTTGCCTTTTCATTCTGTAACCTTTGTACAAATTGATTTTTGTCTGCCCAAAAGTAATTTTCAAGGACCTCCTCTGCCTCTTTTTCTGCATTTAATGTCATTACAATATCTTTTAGAGCTGCCTTAAGTCTACTAATACTAATTTCCAATATAAAAAGATAAAAACTATCTTTTGTATGGGTAATAAACTCAGAGCCATTTGGATCACACATTGTCACAGAACTTTCAAGAAAAGTTAAAGCATCTCTTTCATCTTTGCTTAATTTCTCTATAAGATTATTATAAGCAGTATTATAAGATTTTATCTTAGTTACAATACTTACAAACCTAGATGCATGATTTGTTTTAATTGATAAATTATCGTATATTTCCTTCACAGAAGAAGTATTACAAATGCTTTTTAAATGCTTTACGTAAATTGCTGTTGCATCTTCCAATCTTTGTGCAAGAATATCTTTTCCTGGTTTAGTATACTGTTCAAGAGCTTCTTCCGCTTCTTTTTTTGCATTTAATGTTATTACAATATCTTTTAGAGCTGATTTGAATTCATTAATATCACCTGTATTCTGCATGAAACGACTATAGTTCTGTTTCATTTGAACTGTAATCTCATCAGAATTCAAATCATCAGGATAAGGATTTGTTATAGAGTCTTCAAAAAAAATTAAAGCACATCTTTCATCATCACTTAATCCTTCCATAAGATTATTATAAGTAGTATTATAAGATTCTATCTTAGTTACAATACTTACAAATTTAGATGCATTGTTTGTTTTGCTTGATAAATTATTAAGCATTTCCTTCACAGAAAAGGTATTACAAATGCTTTTTAAATGCTTTACATACATTGCTATTGCATCTTCCAATCTTTGTGCAAGAACATTTTTTCCTGGTTTAGTATACTGTTTAAGAGCTTCTTCCGCTTCTTTTTTTGCATTTAATGTTATTACAATATCTTTTAGAGCTGATTTGAATTCATTAATATCATCTGTATTCTGTATGAAACGACTATAGTTTTGTTTCGCCTGAACCGTAATCACAAAATCATACGAATCATCAGGATTATATGTTTTTATAGAATTTTCAAGAAAAATTAAAGCAGCTCTTTCTCCATTGCTTAATCTTTCTACAATACTATTATAAACAATATTATAAAATTTTACCGTATCTGCAATACGTGTAAAGTTGGATGCATTGTTCGATTTGTGTAACAAATTATCACACATTTCCGTTAAAGAGGAAGTATTACACATTATTTTTAAATATTCCACGTATTCTATTTCTAAATCTCCAATTTTTTCTTTAAGTATATCTTTATCTAATCCATTATAACTTGCAATAAAAAGGTATGCTTCATTTCTTGAATTTAATGTCATTTCAATATCAAATAAAACTTCTTTAAGTCTATTAATATTATCACACGTATCTAGTATAAGTTGCTTATAGTTGTTTTGTTTTATCTGAACCACAATCTCATGATAATGTAAATCATCTGACTTGGGAGTCGTTATAGAGTTTTCAAGAAAAGTTAAAGCAGCTTTCTCTTCATTGCTTAATCTTTCCACAATACTATTATAAGATTTTACCGTATCTGTAATACTTTCAAATTGAGATAAATTATTTGCTTCATTAAATAATTTATTGTACACATCCTTAAAAGAAAAAATATTAAAAATACTTTTTAAATGCTTCATGTATTTTATTTCGATATCTTCAAATATTTGCACAAATATATGTTCTTTCGGTATGGTATACTCTTTAAGAGCTTCTTTTGCTTCTTTTTTTGCATTTAATGTTATTACAATATCTTTTAGAGCTGATTTGAGTTCCTGAATATCATATGTATTCTGTATGAAACGACTATAGTTTTGTTTCATATGAACTGTAATCTCATCATCATCATTAAAATCATCGGAATAAGAATTTGTTATAGAGTCTTCAATATAAGTCAAAGCAGCTTTCTCTTCATTGTTTAAACTTTCTACAATACTATTATAAGATGTTACCGTAGTTGCAATACTTGTAAAGCTGAATGCACTGTTTGATTTGTATAATAAATTATCGTATATTTCTCTAAAAAAAGAAGTATTACAAACACTTTTTAAATATTTCATGAATTTTACTTCAGTATCTTTCAATATTTGCATAA
The DNA here is from genome assembly GCF_000500045.1 of Borrelia persica No12. Taxonomy (GTDB): domain Bacteria; phylum Spirochaetota; class Spirochaetia; order Borreliales; family Borreliaceae; genus Borrelia; species Borrelia persica. The sequence continues at coordinate 14,724 of NZ_AYOT01000213.1, forward strand.
ATATATGTTTTTCTGGTATGTTATACCTTGCAATAACTTCTTCTACTCCTTTCTTTGAATTTAATGTTATTTCAATATCTTTTAAAGCCATTTTGAACCTAGCAATACCTACGGTCCGTATAAGTTGATCAAAATTTCGTTTTATACTAATTGTAATCTCAGCATCATCTGGATCATCTGGATTAGGCTTTACTATAGAATCTTCAAGGAAAATGAAAGCCTTTTTTTCCTCATCATTTAATTCTTCTAAAAGATAATTATAAGAACTTATAGCCTTCTCAATAATTTCAAACTGAAATGAATGATCTGACTCATTTAATAATTTATTGTACATATCCTTAAGAGAAAAAACATTAAAAATACTTTTTAAATGCTTCATGTATTTTATTTCGGTATCTTTTAATTTTTGTGCAAGAATATATTTTCCTGCCTGAGTATACTTATTCAAAGAGACTTCTATGTCTTTCTTTACATTTAATGTTGTTACAATACCTGATAAAGCTGTTTGAAGTTCACCAATATCATCTGCACCCAATATAAACTGATCCAAGTGATCTTTTGTATAAGTCATAAGCTTACAGTCATCTGAATCATCCAGATTAGTGTTTATTATAGAATTTTCAAGGAATGTCAAAGCATCTCTCCCTTTAGAATTTAATTTTCCTATAATACTATTATAAAAACTTACTGTTCTCACAATACTTTCAAATTGGGATGAATTATTTGCTTCATTTAATAATTTATTATACACATCCTTAACAGAAAAAAGATTAAAAATGTTTTTTAAACGCTTTATGTATTCTCTTCCTTTATTTTCTAACTTTGATAAAAGGATATTTTTTCCTGGTTTATTATACTTTACAATAGCTTCTTCTGCTATTTTTTTTGTATTTAATGTTAATACAATCTGCAATAAAATTGTTTTGAGTTTATCAATACTTATACCTCGTATGAACCTATTAAAGTTCTCTTCTATATGAATTAAAAACTCATTGTAATCTAGATAATCTGGATCATCTAAATTAGGTTTTGTGACAACCTTTTCAAAAAACATTAAAGCATCTTTTTCATTAAAATTTAATTGTTCTATGACTTTATCAAAAGCATTATAACAAGAATATATGCCATTTATAATGGCTTCCAATAGGAAGGTATCGTATTTTTCTTGAATCAACTTATCGTAAACATCATTCCACGAACCATATTCAGTATCAAAAACACTTTTTAAATATTCTCTATATCTTACTTTTTCATCTTTAAATATTTGTTCAACTACATTTTTTTGACCATTGTAATTTGCAATGACAAACTCTGCTTCCCTATATGAATTTAACGTAATTGAAATACTTGATAAAACTTTTTTAAGCTTATTAATACCTATATCTTTGACAAAACGACTAAAGTTATCCAATATATGAATTATAAAATCATTGTCATCCGGATCAGGATTTGTCATAACAACACTCTCAAGAAAAAATGTTAATGCATCTTTTTCCTCAACACTTAATTGCTTTATAACACTACTATAAGTACTATTATAAAAAGTTATAGTACGTTCAATACTTTCAAATTCAGATACATGCTTTGCCTCTCTTGATAAAAGATCGTATATTTCTTCAAAAGAAGAAATATGACAAATGTTTCTTAAATAGCTTATGTATCTTTCCCTTTTATCTTCTAACATTGACACAAGTATATCTTTTCCTGGCGAACTATAATTTTCAATAGCACGTTCTGCTGTTTCCTGAACATTTAATGTCCTTGCAATATTTAATAGAGCCGATTTGAATTTGTCAATATCATATGTGTCTAGTAAGAACCGACTCAAATCTTCTTTTATGCGAATTACAAATCCTTGATCATATGAACCGTTTATTATAACGTTTTCAAGAAAAGTTAAAGCTTTCTTGTGATCATCGTTTAGTTGTTCCATAATCTGACTATAAAAACTTATAGTACGCTCAATACTTTCAAATTCAGATGCATGATTTGCTTTGCTTAATAAATTATCATACATTTCCTTCAAAAAGGAAGTATTACAAATTATTCTTAAATAGCTTATATAGTTTGTTTCTGCATCCTGTAATTTTTGTATAAGTATATCTTTTATAGGCCCACTATAATTTTCAATAGCACGTCCTACTGCTTCCTTTACATCTAATGTTTTCTGAATACCCGACAGAACTACTTTGAATGTATCAATATCTATATTTTGACCTATATTTTGTATGAACTTGTCATACAAAGTAGAGTTTATCATAGCGTTCACAAGAAAAGTTAAAGCTTTCTTGTGATCATCATTTAGTTGTTCCATAATCTGACTATAAAAACTTACCATACGTTCAATACTTTCAAATTCAGATGCATGATTTGCTTTGCTTAATAAATTATCATACATTTCCTTCAAAAAAGAAGTATTACAAATGCTTCTTAAATAGCTTATATAGTTTGTTTCTGCATCTTGTAATTTTTGTATAAGTATATCTTTTCCTGGCTCACTATAATTTTCAATAGCACGTCCTACTGTTTCCTTTACCTCTAACGTTTTTTGAATACCTGACAGAACTACTTTGAATGTATCAATATCTATATTTTGACCTACATTTTGTATGAACTTATCATACAAAGTAGAGTTTATTATAGCATTCACAAGAAAAGTTAAAGCTTTCTTGTGATCATCATTTAGTTGTTCCATAATCTGACTATAAAAACTTACCATACGTTCAATACTTTCAAATTCAGATGCATGATTTGCTTTGCTTAATAAATTATCATACATTTCCTTCAAAAAAGAAGTATTACAAATGCTTCTTAAATAGCTTATATAGTTTGTTTCTGCATCTTGTAATTTTTGTATAAGTATATCTTTTCCTGGTTCACTATAATTTTCAATAGTACGTCCTACTGTTTCCTTTACCTCTAACGTTTTTTGAATACCTGACAGAACTACTTTTAATGTATCAATATCATCGACATCCAGTATGAACTGATACAAAGCTTGTTTTGTATGAATTATATAAAAATCGTCAAATGGATCACCTGAATTGGAAATTGTTATAGCATTTTCAAGAAAAGCTAAAGCTTCTTTTTGTTCATTATTTAGTTGATCTATCATCTGACTATAAAAACTTATCGTACGTCCAATACTTTCAAATTCAGATGCATGATTTGCTTTGCTTAATAAATTATCATACATTTCCTTCAAAAAAGAAGTATTACAAATGCTTCTTAAATAGCTTATATAGTTTGTTTCTGCATCTTGTAACTTTTGTATAAGTATATCTTTTACAGGTCCATTATAATTTACAATAGCCCGTCCTGATGATTCCTTCACATTTAATGTCGTTGCAATACCTGATAGCACTACTTTGAGTTTATCAATATCATCTGTATTCAGTATGAATTGATAAAAAGTTTGCTTCGTATGAGTTACAAACTTATTACAATCATTAGTATCATTTAAATTAAAATTTGCTATCAAATCTTCAAGGAAAGCTAAAGCATATTTTTCTTCATCATGCAATCGCTCTATTATTTTATAATATTTGATAGCATTAGTAATACTTTCAAATCGAGATGCATTATCTGTTTTGATCAATAAATTATAGTATTCTTGGTCAAAACAGTGAGCATTACAAATGCTTTTTAAATACTTTATATAAGTTACTTCTGTATATTGTAATTTCTGTGTAAGCATGCTTTTGTCTAAACCATTATAATTTTCAATAGTTTCTTCTGCTTCTTTTTTTGCATTTAATGTTATTACAATATCTGACAAGACCTTTTTAAGTTTGTCAATACCTATGTATGTTATAAACAAATAAAAAGCTTGTTTTGAATGTGTTACAAGCTTATGATCATCTGGATCACCTGGATTAAGGCCTGTTACGGCACCTTTAAAAAAAGATAAGGCAACCTTTTCACTCTCATCTAATTGTTCTTTTATAGTTTTTAATATTTTATCTTCCGGCATAAATATTTTCCTTATATTTTAAATTTATATTTTTAATTTTATAGCTATGATATATATTATATAATATATTCTATTTAAATTAAACCTGATAATTAAATAAATAATAGGATTTATAAAAATATCCCAATTACTTTGACAACAAAACTAATATATAAACATAAATAAACAGTTAATATAAAAACTTTAATTCCTATATTCCCTCGTTCTATTAAATCAATATTACAATCCCTCAGACACAAAACTTAAAAACCTTTCGGACATATCTCTCTTAAAGAACCATTAATCTTCTTAAAAAAAAACTCTGTATTTTTTTCTCATATCCTCACTAATTAATCACTAAACTTGTGTGATTGTGTGATAAAATTATTAATTCGTAATGCAACCAACTTCACACAAGTTAGTTGCATATACTATACAATACCTAAATATTCTTTCAAAGCACAAATAATTAAACTACAAAGACGAAACAACAATCACATCAATCAACTGTCTAGGATAAAACTAACTGTTATTTAAATCACATAACTCACAACCTGATCTTAATCAAAGTCAATCAAAATTAGTTTAGCCTAACTCACTCTTAAAAATCTCTATCCTTTAATCAAGTTTGTTTAACCTAGCATCACGCAAATTTGTCTATCTTTGCATCAAGCCTAATTTCAGCTCAATCTAACTGTTGACATAAATCTTTTTACTATCACATGCATCGCAATTTCACAAAAATTATTTCTCAAATTTATAGAAAAAAAAAAATCACCTTGACCTCAAACCTAGTCAAGAGTGAAATTTTTATATATAATAAAAAATATAATCCAAAGCCCTAACAAAATTTAACCTTTGGATTAAAAGGACTATATGAATATAGTAACAAAAGATAAAAAAAATTTCAAATCAACCGGCACAAAGAGCCAAATTAAATCAATACTAAAAGGTCTTGTTGACTTAAATCAATACAAAACATCACCTGAAATAATAAATATCTCCGTATCTCAGGTCAGATTACAAGTAATCAAAACATTTAAACGATACAATAGAATGCTTAAGATCTATTGGGCAATAAACACTAAAAATAAAGATTATAAAAAATCAAGTGGTGTTGAAGAATACTCAGCTAGCGATATACAAAATATGGTAAGTAAACTATTAGAAAACGATGGATATAAAAAGGTATGTAAACGAACTATTGAAAGAGACATCCAAATTCTAAATGAAATCGGATTGATTAAATCCAAAATCAGAAGGCTTGGCGTTGGCAATGGAAGCATCTCCCACTATATACAGAACATAAAATTTGTACACAGACACAAAGAAATAATTTTCGAATATCTAAAAGAACGTCTGAAAGAAAATCTAAAAAATAGAAGAATCGTCAGCGATTTTCACCAAGATATAGAAGATACAATGCAGCATTGGAATACAAACTCTACAAAAGATGAAAATCCTAAAACATATGAAAGTCAACCTAATTTAAACAAACATAATGAACAGAAACATACAACCGTAATGTCGCATGAGCAAAATCCGCATGTAATTAATAAAGCTAAAATAAGCTATAAAAAAGAAAAGAATTCTAAAGAGAACTCAGAAATGCTTATGAAAAAAGCTGATTTTTAT
>NZ_AYOT01000214.1 GCF_000500045.1 Borrelia persica No12
TGGTGAACCAATTGTTCTTAAAGATAAGGGTGTATTTGCGGTTTGTGATGCAAGAAGTATAGCAAATAGAAGGTATTATGCAATAGATAGAGATGTTTTACCAGTTTTAGATAATAATTTAGATTCTATATTGGATCATATGATTGATTTTTTTATGGATAGGGTTGCTGTGGGTGCTTTGACTGCTAAATTTCCGATTGAGGGATCAAAGCTAAATCGATATAAGTTGATCGAGACATTTACAAATACCAATAAATTTTGTCTTCCAGATGGCAGAGGTTTACCGTTAAATTGTTATGCAACTAGAGTGTTAGGTATAACTTCTGCACCAAATCTTGCAGGCCGATTTTTAAGACATTACGATTCGTCATATTCGAGAAGTTTGGGAGACACACAGAGTGATTCACTAAAGTCTCATGACCATTATATAAACTTAGATAAGATTGACTATAGTTATTCTCATTATTTGATCAAAAGGTCTTATTGGGCAAGACGTGAGAATAGCTGGTATTGGAAAGAAGGTCCTTATAATTTTGTCTATGATATGTCATATGGTGATTATATTTCGAAATATAAATTTCCTGATCGTACAGAGACTAGCGGTTATTATGATGAAACTAGGCCTAAAAATTTAGCATATCTGTGTTTTTACAGGTATGATTTGTGATTTTAAAGGAGTAAAGTATGAGTGAATTTGATTATAAGAGATATTTAGAAGAATCAGTTCGAAAGCATTTCCCTCCGATAAGTGTTACTGGTGATTCTCGTGAAGCCTTATTGAAGGCATTTGTTGATAGGTTAGTTGAGTTTTCTAAGTGTAATGTTTTAGCAACTAGTTTACATGCTTTTAGAATGTTTTTTGCTGTTTTGGGAATGAATGAAGCTGAGGATTTAGTTTTAGATATTATCAACAAAGAAAAATTGCCCTTGTCTAATAATAGTAGTAACAATTCTATTATTACTAGTTGTTCCTATACTGAGGATGAGATCAATCGTATTATAAAAGGCGTTAGTAAAGGAGAGCAGGATATTTGAGGTTAAAGAGACTGCCAGTGTACTATGATGCTTACAAAAGTAAGCCTCAAGCAGAAATTTTTGTTTATTATTCGAGTCGTGGTACTGGGAAGACGTATGATATTGCGACAGTGAATCTTGAGAGGAAGTTTGTTCCAGATGGTGGTGATACTTTAGCAGTGCGAAAGAAGAAAAACAAAACTACTCAGTCAATTCATAAAGAGATTTTAGAATTACTTCACAGATATAACTTACGTCGTGAATTTACTGTAAGCAAAGCGAAGATAGAGACAAAGAATTTAATATATGGACGTAAACGTGCGTTTGTGTTTGAAGGTGGTCATGATACAACAGATTTAAAATCATATGCTCATTTTAAGGATCTTTGGTTAGAAGAGGCTAATCAGTTTACTGAATCTGATATTGAAAAACTTATTCCAACAATGAGAGAGAGAGGTGGGAGAATTTATATGTCAAGCAATCCAGTTCCTCGTTCTCATTGGTTGTACAAGCGTTATATTGCAAATGCAGATAATCCGTCAATATGTGTAATTAAGAGTACTTATAGAGATAATCCATTTCTTAATGGAGGGGATATTGACTCTTGGCTCGAAAAACAAAGACTTGCATATCACGGTAATGATATTGGTTTTAGAATTGAAGTTTTAGGAGAAGAGTGTGATTTCGGAACGGCTAGATTTATCAAAGATTTTAATTTATGCGATGAAAATCTTATATCCAAAGTACAGGGCAGTTTTTATACCGGGGTTCATATTAAGGGAAATAGAGTTTGCTTTATAGAACTTCTTATTGGAAGAATTTCTTATCTTCCAATAACAGTTGTAACCAATTCTAGTAGTAAAGTGTTACTTTCAAAAGAAGATTATGCTCTTGAATGTGGACGTTTTAGGGGAACTTTTGTTTTGCCACATACTAGAGAAGAATTAAGATTTGTTTTTTCTCGTTTTGGTAGGGGTTCTTTGATAGCAAGAAATCGTAATCTTTATGTTCTCTCAGATTATCTTATACCCAATAATTTGAATGTTTTAAAAAGAGAAGAGACTGAAGACGTAATTTTAGAGTTTAATGATACTGAATATTATTATGATGAATCTTTAGGTAGTGAGAGTGGTATTGCTACAAATATTGTTATGCAAAGAGATTTACAGTACATACCAGCATTTCTTAATGCGGTGTCGATTTTGATGTAATTGAGTGAACGGAGGTTCTATTGTTTAAGTTTAATTTCTTTAAACGAAATAGTGCTAGCATTGATTCAAAGTCAATGTTTTATCCAGTAAGCAGTAATTGTTTAAAAGGAGATTCGTTAAGGCTTGCTCGTCAAGTAGCAGAAATATATGCAGGATTTGCAGCATCTAGAGACATTGAACATAAAAAAGGAGATGGGCTTGATATGCTTTTTCATAATAATTTTAGAGGAGTTATCAAGAAGATGGTTTACACTGCAATTATTTCTGGAGAGAGTGCTTTTCATATAATTGTGCCAGATTCAGATGATCCCCGCACACCATTGAAGAGTGGTTTTGAATCTCGTTGTTTCAATTTTGGTGAAGTTTATGATACAGGTGATTATTCTTTTGAGAATATTCATCCGACTCGTGTTGTAAAGATGAAGTCATCGTTTTTGAATTTTTCGGCTTTAGAGAAGAGTAGTAGTATGATGAATTCGTTGCTTAATGAGACGGTTGGGTTTTTGAAGGTTAATAATTTTACTTTTCTAAAATCGGCAACTCTTCCATCAATAAAAGATATGACAGCATATGATCTTTCTGAACTGAAGAAAAATATAGAAGGGGTTTTAGATAGTAATCATAAAATGATGATACTTGGTAGAGAAGATGATATTGCAAATATCACACGTTCTGTAAGTCCAATAAGAGATGCGTTTGAGATTATTGTATCTGATGTAACGCTTTATTCGGGGATTCCTAAAGAAGTACTATATCCCACATCTCCGTCTGGTGAGGGCAGTGTTGGTAATTATGACATATTCTATCTCAATATTGAGCAGATATGTAAGCTTATGATGGCGCCTTTTATAAATGCAGTGCTAGAGAAGTTTGGACTTGAATCTAACTGGCAGTTTAAGGCTGTAAAGCCTGTTAGTCAAAAAGAACAAGCTGACATTGAAGAAAAACATGCGCGTACTCTGTCTTTATATACAGATCTTTTAGAGAAGGCTAATGAAATGGGTAATTTAGATCTTGTGGACAAAATTCAGTTTGAACTTAACGAGTTTTTGAAAGTTTA
>NZ_AYOT01000215.1 GCF_000500045.1 Borrelia persica No12
ACAATTTCTGTTGATGAGTATGAGAAATTGGTTTCAGATTCTAAAAAGTTACCAGATATGATCTCGAAAGAGGATTTTGAAAGAAGATTAGCAGAAGTTGAGAGTAATTTTACTAAAGCTAGGAAACAAGCTGAAAAGCAGGCTGAACTTGATGCATTCAAGGATTCTAAACTTTTATCACACTTAGAAAAGGCTTGCGAACAGTATGAGATTGCTTCACCATTTTCTAATGTTGGTAGTATCAAGGATGCAAAATTGGCATTTTTAGATGCTATGAAAAAAAA
>NZ_AYOT01000216.1 GCF_000500045.1 Borrelia persica No12
ACGAAGCTGGAGATCTTGATGCACAGATTGAAAATATAAGTTTCCTTGTACAACAACTTACAGCTTACAAGCAAATGGTCAACGCACGTAGTAAGTATGTTGTACAGACTGTAAATAATACTATTCCAATGAGGCATTATAAGAGCAAAATTTTTGTTAACAGTGGGGCTACACATGCATAAGTTTGATTTAACTAATTCAGAAAAAAGTTTTTTACCAGGACTTGAACACAAGTGTGGAATTCATGAGACTGAGACTGCGATAGTTGATGTTGGGTCAGATCCTATAGCTCCTGGTGACCTAGTCATATCTAGTAAATCATCTAGTATGGGAGATATTGTAGTAAAAAAAGCAACGTCTAGTACTACAAACACTGATGTTGTTCGTGGATTTGCTATGAGAAAGACCTACATATCTTCATATGAAACAGCAAATTATTTGCCAGGCGAGGTTGTTCCTATTAGAAGACGTGGTGAAGTGGTAATAACTGTTGATTCATCATATTCAAATCCTAAAATTGGGCATTATGTATTTTTTAAGGATGGAAAACTTGTTCAAGATAAAGATGGAAAAGGTGGAGTTCAGGTTGGTAGAATCAAGGATATAAGTCTTAGTACTTCAAGTAAGGTTGTGTTGTTAGATATTCAAATTAGTCATGAATATGATTCTAGTGGTAATAGGAAATTTTCTTCATAAACGTAAGGAGGATTATATATATGAGTAGAAATATTTTGATAGAATCTAGTGGTACTTATCATGGAGATATTTTAAAGCTTGCAAAAAATGGACTTGAAGATTTATTACCTTATAAGGTAATAAGTAAAAATGAACTCAGAGATGGGTATTATGTGGTTCGTAAGGGAATTTCAACTTATAATGTTACTTCAGGTTTTGGTGATTATAGTAATGAAATTGGTTCAAGTTCTGACTTAATAGAAGAAATTGCATACAAAATGCACAAATTTGAAACAACTAGACGTATTTCACAAGATGATTTGATACATGGTA
>NZ_AYOT01000217.1 GCF_000500045.1 Borrelia persica No12
TTAGCAAAAACTAAAATATGCTTTATATTTATATATGTTATAAGGTGAGATATTATTTAAGATGAAATTAAATTTTAAAATTAATTCAAGAGAATTATACAAGTACTCAATATTTTTCAGAAATTATATAGATAATGTAGCAGAAGATGTATTAAAGAATGGGATTAGTTTACAAAGTACATCTTCTTCTGTTACATCACTAGAAGAAGAATTAGACAATCTAAAAATAGAGCTTAAAGCATCATTATTGCAGTGTATTATTAGCTACAGATTTAATGGAGTTGGGTATATTTTAGTAAAGACAGCGGATGAACTTAACAATTTAAATGTAGAAGTTAATCAAGAATTCCCTACTGGATTTATGTATTTAGACTATGACAGGGTATATGATACTGGAATTGATTCTAGTTATATTACTTATTATTGCAGAAAAGGAAGTAAAGAAGAATCCATTCATGGACTTGAACAAATTAAGATACATAAAAGCAGATTAATCATATATGAAAATTATGACTATATATTGCATTCATATACACCATGTTATACGGAAAGTTTTTTGCTTAATGTGTACTTACTAGAGAAGATATATGAAGAGATAGGTAAAAGAATAGAGACGCATAACTTTTTGTTTTACAAAGATGATTCGTTAGCAAACTTACAAGATGTTTTATCATCTGCAGTTACATCAGTAAAGGAGAATAAGAGAGGAGGCCTTACAAATTTTTTGAATTTCTTTTCATTTACAGAAGAAGACAATTCTAATGCATCTGAACTTGGAGAATTGAATGTTAAATTAAGGCATGAACTTGAACAACTTAAATACAATCTTAATAATGACGGCTTATTTTATAGTTCTTCAACAACATCATCATTAGAAGTAATTAAGTATGATATGAGCTATCTAAAAGAAGCCTTAGAATTAGTTAAAGCGAAGATAGGAGCAGATACAAAAGAACCATTAACAAGAAGTTTTAATGAGCAGGTAAAGGGATTGGGGAGTGATGGTAAAGGAGATCGAAGTAATTATTATGACTTTTTAAAGAGTGTACAAGAGAAGTTAGAAGTTACTTGTAATAGCAAACTAAATAAATATTATCACTTAGACATTAGGTTTAATTCATTATATATCTTAACAGAAGAAGAGAAGTATGATCGAGACATTAAACTTATAGAATTAACGCGTAAATATAAAGAATTGGAAGTAAGTAATACGTTAAGCCAAACAGAACTTGACGCATTAAAGGAGAAATTATTTTTTTATGAAAAATAAAAGGAGAGCTTATGAAT
>NZ_AYOT01000218.1 GCF_000500045.1 Borrelia persica No12
CAAGAGTCTTTAGATATTAAAGAAGGTGTAACTTTAAATTTAAAAGAGTACGAAGAATATAAAGCATATAAAGAATCAAAAGATTCTAACACAAAGCATTTAAGTATTAATGAGAGGATTTCACGAGAACTTGCGGAAACAGAAGCTAGAGAAGAACAAGAGAACAAGTTATTACTTGAAGCATCACGTATTAATGAGATTGATAATTTAGCAAGTAAACATTTAAGTTCGCATTTTAATAAGGAAACATTACTTTCAAAGGGATACTCATTAAAAGAGATAATGCAAGCCCAACGTAGGGAACTTGTTAGGAAATATGTTCCTATTGAGGATATTCAAGCTATTGCTAAGATAAGAGATATTCAACATTTAGACGGTGAAATTCTGGAACAACTTGTAAACCTTGCTAAGGTAAATATAAAGAAAAGGATACAAGCTAGTAGTGTAACTAGCAAAGGAGAACTTAGACTTGGAGTAATAAATGAGAGAATGTCAATCTTAGATACTAACTTTAGTCCACAAAACTTTAATGAGTTTAATATTTCTATTGCTAATGCGTATAAAGATAGACGAGAACAATTTTATAAGTCAAGGAAATATAAAACTGCTTAAGGAGAATAAATATATATGTCAGAGAATATAACTAAAATTAAAGAAGAGTATGAAAAGAAATTAAAAGAAATACAAGACCTAATGAAGAACCCAAATAGGGATATTGATATATTTAGTAATACAGTCGATTTTCAAGATAAAGGAGTCACCTTTTCTAATCAAGGTGGAACTTTAACTAGTAGTGTAGACAGATTAGAAAATTACGCTGTAATTGGATATCCATACAAAAGGGGAGTGAAATTATCTAGTGGGCAGGATAATGATGGTTCTTATGAAT
>NZ_AYOT01000219.1 GCF_000500045.1 Borrelia persica No12
TTATGAATTAGCAGTAGAAGCCGGTGGTGGTACTGATCTATATGGGATATGCACAGACATAGACGAATTTACGGGAACTGCAACTGTTATGCCAATAACAAATAACTTTACTGGATATTTGGTAGTCAAAAAAGATAATCAAAGCAGTATTACACCTAATGTAAAAGTTAAATTTAATACAAATGGAGAAATTGAACAAGACAGTGGTTCGGGTTCTCGTACTATTAATGGTATTGCCTTATCAAAGGCATTTAAAATTAACGAAAATCTTTACATAGCACTTGTAAGTATATTCGGGAATAAAGGGATCAATTAATGGTGAGTAGCAAAGATCAACAAACAAGCTTGATATCAAATGAAAATTCAGAATCGCTTGATCATGATATTAGTTCTCCGTTAATTGATAGTGATGACTTAAGTGAAGAGCTTGATAGTGAGGGTCAAAGACAAGAAACTTCTACAAGGGGTAAAAGAAGAGGTAAAAGACATGCACCAGTGCTTGAAACTGAAGAAGGTAAAACACTTAAAGAATATATATTAAAATTAAGGAAATATTCTAAAAGTTTTGATAATGAACTATCTGTATTTAAAGCTCAGACTGGGTTTAGGAATAAAAACTTATTAACATTTGATTCTATCTGTGAATCTGTATCAAGTAGTAAAGATAAATTAGAAGAATATCCGGCTTTTGGATTTCCTTATAAACGTGCAGTTAAATTAAAGGTGTCAACCGACAAACCCGATGATATTTCTGTTGAAGTATCTGATGGTAAAAATATGCATGGAATATGTATAGATATTAATGAATATACTAATGTAGCGACAGTAATACCAATAACAAATAATTTTGAAGGTTATGTAATTACACAAAGCTCTTCTGGTATTAACATGGGTGATAAGTTGGATTTTAATTCAAATGGAGAAGTTATTAAAGTATCTAATTCTTCATCAGTTTCAATTAATGCAGTTGCACTCTCAGATATACATACTTTGTATCTTAGCGATGATGAATCTAAAAAAGGCCAAGATGATTATAAATTATATTTAATAAAGATATCCCTTTATGGCAATAAGGCGGTTTCTTAAAATAAGAAAATTAGGAGGTTAAAGTGTCGACAAACATAACTGAACTAGTAAAGCAATATGAAGAAAAAGCTAAAACTCTTAAGAAGTTAATGAAGAACCCTATCAACGATTCTGGTGTTTTTAGTAATACAGTTGATTTTAGGAGTAAAAATTTACATTTTGCTAATCAAGGCGGTACAGTAACAAGTCGAACTGATAAACTAGAAAATTACTTTTTTAAAGGATATCCATATAAGAGAGGAGTAAAACGCGTAGTTAGTACGTCACAAGATAATCAACCACATTATGAACCACATGTTGAAGCAGGTGGTGGTGATGATCTTTATGGTGTATGTGTTGACGTAGACGAATTTACCAGTATGGCAACAGTAATACCAATAACAAATAATTTTCAAGGATATCTTGTTGCAAAAGATAATTCTATTAAGAGAAAGGATAAAGTTAAATTTAATTCAGATGGACAGGTTGAAAAGGACAGTTCAAATAATAGCAAAATTAATGCCATAGCCTTATCAGACTCAATAAAACTTGATAATGATGATAATACTTATATGGTACATGTGGTTATTTATGGAAATAAAGGTAAACCAAATTAATAAGTTAAAGGAGTATAAAGATGTCAGAATTATATGATCAAAATTATTATGCTAAAGAGATAGCAAATGT
>NZ_AYOT01000220.1 GCF_000500045.1 Borrelia persica No12
ATTCATGCTTATTAGTTCACTTTTGGGTAAAATACAGAATATTTGTGGAACATATCCAAGTCCCTTAAAATCCATCCTTGGCATTAAAGCTAAGAAATTATAGTCCATAAATAAACTGGAAATTTGGTTGAAAGTTTCTTTTAAAATACTTGTTACTTGAGATGGTGTAAGCCCCATATAGTCTAGTGGTTTTTTTACTAGCCATGAAT
>NZ_AYOT01000221.1 GCF_000500045.1 Borrelia persica No12
ACACTTGCGTCAGTTTCTAATTTTGATTCAGTGTCAATACTTGGGAGTGGTGAATGGCTTTCTTCTGTTTCTGGATCTTCACCAATTAACCATCTGTATATCTTAGTAGGCAGTATTAATTTGAGCATTCGCTTTCCAATCTTTATAAGCCATTCGTTAAGATTTCCAAAAAAATTTTTTATTTCTTTTAGTATGGGATCAATAATATGAGTCTTAAAAGTGAAGTCTTTAAGCCAATCAACTAGATCGCTTAACTTTTTTAAAAGGGGTTGTAAAGTAGTAGCCATAAGTGCACCAAAAGAATCTTCAGCTTTATCTAAACTATTTTTGGCTTTTTCTGCGTTACTTGCAAAAGTAGAGATTCCTAGAGAATTAAAGTCATTAATAATGTCTTGTAGTTTATCAGTTCGAAAAGATAAAGCCTGTCCCGGTGCTAATTGGTCATATTGTGAACTAGCAAATTCAT
>NZ_AYOT01000222.1 GCF_000500045.1 Borrelia persica No12
GCAGTAGCATTATCTTTAACAACTCCCGTAGATTTAAGTTTTGCTGCAAATGATACTGCTTGAGTTAGGTTTTGATGATTATTCTGTCCTAAGAATTCTAATTTTTTTCTAATAACGCCTGCATAATTAAGAAAATCTTCTTTATCAATGCTTCTGGCAAATCCAGACATTGAATCAAGAATGCTATTAATTGCGTTCTTTTCATGAGTCTTAAATATTTGTGAAGTAACTGCACTTATCTTGCTAACCATGGCATCAGTTTGAATAGATTTTTTTGCAAAATTCATTATATCTCCAAGACCACCTTGAAAAGAGGTGCTTATTATATTACCAATAGCAGTACCTGCAGCAATTCTAGATATATCTTTAACATTAGAAGCAACTTTACTTATGAATTTATTTTTTTTAGCAAGTGATTCATATTCTTCTTTTCTTAAGTCTT
>NZ_AYOT01000223.1 GCF_000500045.1 Borrelia persica No12
TTGTAATTATCATTGAAATTGTCATAGAATAATTTTATAAGTTTTGTATTATTAGGATGTTCCACGTAGAACATTCTTTTTTTTGTGGTTGTGATTTTAATTGTAATTATCATTGCAGTTGTCATGGAATAACTTTGTAAAATTTTGTATTATTAGGATGTTCCACGTGGAACATCCTTTTTTTTGTGGTTGTAATTCTAATTGGAGTTGTCATAGAACAACTTTATAAAATTTTGTATTATTACAGGAGGGTTTTGATAAAATGGATGAAGTTTTAAAAATTATAGATATAAATCTTTTAGATATAGATAAATCACAGCCTAGAAAGTCTATTAATCTTGCTGAGCTTGAAGAATTAAGTATCTCTATAAAAGAAAATGGGATATTGCAACCTATTGTTGTTTATCCTAATAATAGTAGGTATAACCTAATAATAGGGGAGAGAAGATTTAGGGCTGCTAAACTGGCAGGTATGAAACGGGTTCCTGTGATAGAGATAGAGCCTTCTAGGCGAAATAAAGATTTTATGTCCTTAATTGAAAATATTCAACGGGAAAATTTAACTCCTGTTGAAGAAGCATATGCTTATAAAAATCTTATGGACAAGCATGCTTTAACTCAAAAAGCCTTATCTGAAAAAATAGGTAAAAATAGATCTCATGTTGCCAATTTGGTTAGAATTTTAGAGCTTGAACAAGAGATATTAAATTCTTTGCATAAAAAAGAAATATCATTGGGGCATGCTAAAGTTTTATTGTCACTAAAGGATAGTCAAGATAGATATGCTCTTTATCTTTTAATCATTAAAAAAAAATTGTCTGTTAGAGATGCAGAGAATTATGTTAAAAATTTTTATAAGGCTGTCAGTGATAAATCAGAAATTTCTAGAGATCCTTTTTTAAATAGCATTAAGGAATTTTTAATAAGTAGAATACAAACTAAAATAAGTATTAAAGGAAGTAAGGAAAAAGGGAAAATAGAAATAAGTTATTTTACATCTTCTGATTTAAAGAGAATTATTTCTATTTTTGAGAATATTAGGTAATTTTTTTATATTATTTATTTTTTGTTGTATTTCTTTTAAAATGAGCATAAATTCTTTTTTGTTTTTTATCTTGTCTATATCACTGTTTTTAATTTTTTCTAATTCTTCTAAAAGCGATTTTATTAATTTGATAATGTCTTCTTTTTTAAATTGAATTTTTGTATTATTTTGATTGTTATTATCTTTTTGATTGCGTAATTTAAATTCTTTTAAAGTTTTTATCTTTCCATTAAGAACTTCCATTTTTAGATCAGTAGGACACGATTTTTTAGAAATCTCATACGATAGTGATAGTGGTAGATTTTTTATTATTAATTGCTTGTCGGAATTTTCGACAAGCAACTCATATCGGGAAATTAATGAATAAACTTTGTCTTTTTTAAATCCCATGCTAGTAAACCATTTATAAAAAAGGCCGTCATGTTGATTATTTCCACGTAGTGTCTCTTGTGCTTCTTTTAATATTCTTCCGATTTCTGTGTATGTATTGTTAAATATATGAAAGATTTCGTATTGTTTCTTTTTTAAAAAATCGGCCGTTTCTTTATCTAATTTTTCATATTGAAAATTTTTCTTTTGAATGACTATTAATTCTTGTTTAGTTAAAGTGTTTTCATCTTTTTCATGTTTATTTAATTTTTGGCCCATTAAAGCCATTAAAGTATCTAAATTATCTGACATTTTTACCTTCAATTTTTTTTATTATTTCTTTTGTAAGTGCTAAGAAATCTTTTGCAGCATTGCTTTCTTTATTATATATGTATACTGGTATGTTTTTTTCTTGGGATTTAGAAATACTGATGTTTTTTCTTATCTTGGTATTTAAAAATTTGTCTTTAAATACTTTTTTTAATGAATCTATGTATTTTTCTTTACTTTTATTTCTAATATCATATTTATTGATGAATACCCCAGCAATTTCTAGATTGTTATTGATCTGTTTAACGGCACTGATTGTGTCTAATAATAGATTAATTCCTTCAAATGCAAAAAATTCTGTTTCTATTGGTATTAAGAGGTATGTACTTGCAATAAGAGCATTTATTGTAAGTATTGATAGGGTAGGAGGACAATCAAGGATTATGAAATCATAATTGTCTTCTTCGTATTTTTTTAAAGCATTTTTTAGAAAATTTTCTCTTGCTATTTCGTGTATTAATTCTTTTTCAAGTAATGCCAATTTTAGACTTGAAGGGATTATATCCAAATTGAAATTTCTGATAGGTGTGATTTTTTTCTTTTTGTAAATCAGTTCATAACTTGAATTTGAGGTTTCTTTTTTTGAAACATTGACCCCACTACTGGTATTTCCTTGTGAATCAATGTCTATTAAAAGAGTTTTTTTATTAAGCAATGTTATTGAATATGCTATGTTTATAGCACTAGTTGTTTTTCCAACACCACCTTTTTGATTAATAATGGATATTATTTTCATATAAATTTTCTCTTATTATTTATTTTGATAACATTTTATTGTAAAACATAAATAATAAAAATAATACTATGCTAAAAATTATTTCTAAATAATTAACTAATAAATTTAATGATATTTACAATTTAGACATTTAGATTGATTTAATGTCTAAATTGTGATAAAATTGTATGGGTAGATTGTAAATTAATTTAATATACGGAAACTTATATGAGTGAGTTTTCTTGTAAAAATGCAAGAATATTATTTTTGTGTTTTGTGTTAAATTCTATTTTAGTGTTTATTTTATCTAAAAAGTTTGCATCTATAATTTTAATTCCCATTTTGTTTTGCATGCGTGTTAGTAAATTGTATTGATTGTAATTGAGATTAAGAGATACTGTTTCAGTTGTTTCCTTTTCTATTAAATTTGCTTTGTTTATTACTTCATATGCTGATTTAGAGTATGCTCTGCTTAGGCCTTGTTTTCCAAGTAGAGTGCCACCAAAATACCGTACTGTAAGTATAAGAGTATCTGTTAAATTTTTGTTTAATATGGCATCTAAAGTAGGTTTGCCAGCTGTAAGTTTGGGCTCTTTGTCATCGCTCATACCATTCATAAATGAGTTTGAGTTACCAATTCTAAATCCATAAACTACATGAGTTGCTGTTTTAAATTTTAATTTGTATTCTTTTAATATTTTATTTATTTCTTCTCTTTTCTCTACATGGAAAATGTATGATAAGAAAATTGATCTCTTTACTTCAATTTTTGAATAAATATTTTCTTTAGGAATTAGCATCATCTAATTTAATAATATATCATCTTTTTTATGTTGAAGTATTTTTAATTTATGTATATTATTAATAAGGATTATTTTTTTAAAGAAATTTTGGGTTCAAGTGTTTAAGAGGGTTTTATAATGATATCAGGCTTAAATCCTACATTGAGGTTGTTTAAAGAACATAGAATACTTTACTCTAATATGGAGAGGGGTTTAAAACCTCTTTTAGAGGTTGATAATTTTATTAATAAATACATTCAAAATAAAGAAGGTTTAGAGATTTATGACAAAGTTGTAGGCAAGGCAGCCGCTGTTATTATTTATAATATTGGGTTTCAAAATGTTCAAGCAGGTGTTATTTCACAGCCAGCTAAAGATTTTTTGGAAAGTAGAGGAGTAAAGGTAAGTTTTAAGAAACTGGTAGAAAAAATAAATGATAAGACTGAAAACTTAATTGAAAGTTTGGAAAATCCAGAAGAAGTGTATAAATACCTCATTAAAAGAGGAATTATTGTAAGTAATTTTTAGGTTTGAATTTTATTTACTCTTTGTTTTAGAATATATAGAAAGGATTAATCCTATGTTGTATATTAACATTAATAGGCTTCCCCAACTTAAGTAAAAATTTTCCTTTTCATAATCAAAAAGCCATATTCCCGAATAAGTTCCCAAGAATCCTCCGATTGCAGAGGTAAGCATAATTATATTTGGACTTATTGTGTGTTTAATAATTTGAGTCTTACCATCTTGAATAGTTTGTTTTTCAGAAAATTTACTGTCAATGAAAACCATAGCAAGTCCAGCAAGTGTGATACATAGAAAATAGATTATGAATATCTTTTTAACAAGTTTTAACATAAAACCCTACCGCCTCTTAGCTTTCGATTGTTAAATTTAAGTAACAATATAAATATAACATAAAAATAAATATTTTCTTATATAGGTATATGAAAACTATGTATTTTTATTACAGTGTATATATTTTACGGATAATTAAGTTTATATTTGATTTTTTGCAAATTGGCTTTTATTGAGTATTAAATATTATTATTAGACAGTATTAAATTAATTTAGTTCTTATAGATTGATATATCAAATTTTGAAGGAGATTATGTGTTATATATTGTGGGAACACCTATAGGTAATTTAGGTGATATTACATACCGTGCAATTGATATTTTAAAGTTGGTTGATGTTATATTTGCTGAGGATACAAGAGTTGCTAGAAAGCTTTTATCGCATTATGGTATCGTTAAAAAATTAATTTCTTGTAATGCGATAACAGAACATAGGCGAATTGGTTTATTGTTGAGTTATTTGTCTGATGGAAAAATTGTGGCTTTTATTAGTGATGCGGGAACTCCTTGTCTTAGTGATCCTGGTAGTTTGCTTGTTGATGCAGCTTTGCAAAACGGGTATAAAATTTGTCCTATTCCGGGTATTAGTTCTTTTAATACAATCATTAGTGTTAATCCTTTTAAAGACAAAGTTATAGTGTTTGAAGGTTTTTTGCCGAATAAAGGAGTTAAAAGGGTAAAGAGAATTGAAGAGCTTTATTGCAGAGGAGATGCATTTATTTTGCTTGAGTCTAGTCATAGAATTTTGAAATTATTGTATGAGATTTCTTTGGTGGATTTAAATGCCAATGTTCTTGTTGGTCGTGAAATGACTAAGTTGTATGAAGAATATAAAATTGGTAAGCCTTTGGAGTTGAGAGAATATTTTGAAATGCATAATAAAAATAAAGGAGAATTTACAGTTTTGATTAGTAGAAAATCTAAAAGCTAATATTATTTTTGATTTTTTTATAAATAAATGATTTTAAATGACTTTATGTATTAATTTTTTGCAAAAATGTATTTGTGTTTGGTTGATATTTTAAACATTGATTGAGTGTTTGCTGGTGATTGATGGAGTTTGTATAACATGATAATATTCTTTCTTTAAGTAATGATGTAAAAAAATAAAGATTAAGTATTGACAAAGAATAGAGTATGTTATAAAGTAGTATGAGTTGATATTAAAAATTGGCAGAGAAGAGAAGGGAAGAGTTAAGTAAGGTTTAAAAGCCAAATGAATAAATAACCTGTTAATTTTAAAAGAAGAAAATAAAAATAACGAAGAGTTTGATCCTGGCTTAGAACTAACGCTGGCAGTGCGTCTTAAGCATGCAAGTCAGACGGGATGTAGCAATACATTCAGTGGCGAACGGGTGAGTAACGCGTGGATAATCTACCTATGAGATGGGGATAACTATTAGAAATAGTAGCTAATACCGAATAAGGTCAGTTGAGATGTCAATTGATGAAAGGAAGCCTTTAAAGCTTCGCTTGTAGATGAGTCTGCGTCTTATTAGCTAGTTGGTGGGGTAAGAGCCTACCAAGGCTATGATAAGTAACCGGCCTGAGAGGGTGAACGGTCACACTGGAACTGAGATACGGTCCAGACTCCTACGGGAGGCAGCAGCTAAGAATCTTCCGCAATGGGCGAAAGCCTGACGGAGCGACACTGCGTGAACGAAGAAGGTCGAAAGATTGTAAAGTTCTTTTATAAATGAGGAATAAGCTTTGTAGGAAATGACAAGGTGATGACGTTAATTTATGAATAAGCCCCGGCTAATTACGTGCCAGCAGCCGCGGTAATACGTAAGGGGCGAGCGTTGTTCGGGATTATTGGGCGTAAAGGGTGAGTAGGCGGATATGCAAGTCTATGCGTAAAATACCACAGCTCAACTGTGGAGCTATGCTGGAAACTGCATGACTAGAGTCTGATAGGGGAAGTTAGAATTCCTGGTGTAAGGGTGGAATCTGTTGATATCAGGAAGAATACCAGAGGCGAAGGCGAACTTCTAGGTCAAGACTGACGCTGAGTCACGAAAGCGTAGGGAGCAAACAGGATTAGATACCCTGGTAGTCTACGCTGTAAACGATGCACACTTGGTGTTAATTGAGAGATTAGTACCGAAGCTAACGTGTTAAGTGTGCCGCCTGGGGAGTATGCTCGCAAGAGTGAAACTCAAAGGAATTGACGGGGGCCCGCACAAGCGGTGGAGCATGTGGTTTAATTCGATGATACGCGAGAAACCTTACCAGGGCTTGACATATACAGGATGTAGTTAGAGATAATTATTCCCCGTTTGGGGTCTGTATACAGGTGCTGCATGGTTGTCGTCAGCTCGTGCTGTGAGGTGTTGGGTTAAGTCCCGCAACGAGCGCAACCCTTATTGTCTGTTACCAGCATGTAAAGATGGGAACTCAGATGAGACTGCCGGTGATAAGCCGGAGGAAGGTGAGGATGACGTCAAATCATCATGGCCCTTATGCCCTGGGCTACACACGTGCTACAATGGCCTGTACAAAGCGAAGCGAAACAGTGATGTGAAGCAAAACGCATTAAAGCAGGTCTCAGTCCAGATTGAAGTCTGAAACTCGACTTCATGAAGTTGGAATCGCTAGTAATCGTATATCAGCATGATACGGTGAATACGTTCTCGGGCCTTGTACACACCGCCCGTCACACCACCCGAGTTGAGGATACCCGAAGCTATTATTCTAACCCGCAAGGGAGGAAGGTATCTAAGGTATGTTTAGTGAGGGGGGTGAAGTCGTAACAAGGTAGCCGTACTGGAAAGTGTGGCTGGATCACCTCCTTTCTAAGAGAAAGGTATTATTAAAGGTTAAATTATACTTTAACTCTTCCTTTGTTTTCTTAAATGCCATTTTTTGGGGGTTTAGCTCAGTTGGTTTAGAGCATCGGCTTTGCAAGCCGGGGGTCAAGGGTTCGAGTCCCTTAACCTCCATTTGTTTTTAGGTCGAATAAATGGAGGTTTTGCTTTTTAGTATTGCTACGTGAGTTGTATTCGATTTTAAAACTGTAGTAAAATCCATCAAATTTATTATAGTCTTTATCCTAGAATAAATTGTTTTTTATAATTTTTGTATATTATTCATTTTTATTTGTGTTCTTTAAGTAAGTTCGTGATTTTAAATATGCGTGTTAGTGCTTTGCTTTAACAAGCATTGAGCTTGAGCTTTGTCTTTAAAATATTTGATTATTGCTTAGATGGACCTTTATCGATTTTCATTGATTGGGACCAGGAGGAGTTGAACCTCCGACCTCAGGTTTATCAGACCTGCGCTCTAACCACCTGAGCTATGATCCCTTAAATGTTCTTATCCTATAAGATTCTATTGAACTTTATTAGATTTGTCAATATAAGATTTATTTTTCTATGATTTTATTTTTCTTGTGATAATGGTTTATTGTTGTCAAATTGTTATTTGACGTACGTTTTGATTATAAGAAATTTTGAATTTGATTTTTATTTTGTTTAGAATTGTATTAATGAATAGAGAGTTTTTTATGCATGATGCTGTTATTGTTGCTAGATCTTTACTTGGACATTTATTAGTGAGGAAGATAGATGATAGAGAAATTGTGTCAAGGATTGTTGAAACAGAAGCGTATATGGGTGTTCTAGATAAAGCTTGTCATGCTTATGGTGGAAAAATAACGAATCGTACTGGTGCCATGTATAATATTGGCGGATATGCTTATATTTATATGATCTATGGTATGTATTATATGTTAAATGTCGTGGCATCTGATGAGCATAATCCTCATGCTGTTTTAATAAGAGGAATTGAACCTATTTTGCCAAAAATTGACGGGGTATTGACTAATGGGCCTGGTAAACTTACCAAGTTTTTGAATATAGATTTAAGATTTAACAAAATAGATCTTTTGAGTAATAGTGAGCTTTTTTTAAGGAAGGGTTTATCTTTGGATTTTGAAATTTCATGTTCCAAAAGAATAAATGTTGATTATTCAGGTGAAGAGTATGCAAATAAACTTTGGAGATTTTATATAAGAGGTAATAAATTTGTTTCTAAATATTAGTTTGATGATTATTATTCAATAATAGGATCAATTGTTTCTTTTATAAAATCTTCAACTTGAGATGGTGCAAACCCTATATTGTTATTTGGATTTAAGATCTCCTCTATGTCTTTGGATGTTAATTTAAAACTTTCATCATTGAGGATTAATTGAATTAGATTGTTTTCACTTATTCCTGAGTATAACTTTTCTTTTACTTGCATTGCATAATTTCTTATCTTTTCGTGTAAAATTTGTCTATCGCCACCATTTTTTGTTGCTTTCATTAGTATGTCTTCTGTCAATATAAATGGCATTTCTGTTTTAACATGTTTTTCAATTATTCGTTCATTTACCTTAATATTGTTAAATATTTTATTGAGTAATATCAAGATAGCATCAGCAGATAGAAAAGCTTGAGGAATATTGAGTCTTTTGCAGGCTGAATCGTCTAAAGTTCTCTCAAGCCATTGAGTTGTTGCTATAAATCCACCACTGGATTGTAGACTCATTATAAACTTGGCAAGTGAAGCTACTCTTTCGCTGTAGATAGGGTTTCTTTTATAGGGCATTGCTGATGATCCTATTTGATGTTTTTCAAAATTTTCTTCGATTTCTTTAAGATGTTGCATGAATCTGATGTCATTTGTAATTTTATGTGCACTTTGAGCTAGATTGCTTAAAAAATTTAGTATTGATGAGTCAAATTTTCGATCGTAAATTTGACTAGTTATTTTGTAAACTTTTTCAAATCCCATTTTTTTTGCTAGATTAATATCTAGATCTTTTACTTTTTCAAAATTAGATAGGAATAATTCTTTAAAGCTACTTTGATTGCCAACTGTTCCCTTTACTCCTCTGAAACACATATTTGACATTATGAATTTAAGTTCTCTAAAGTCAAAAACTAAACTTTGCAACCACAGACTACTTCTTTTTCCAAGAGTTGTTAGTTGTGCTTCTTGTAGATGTGTATATGCAAGTGTTGCTAGATCTTTGTATTTTATTGAGAATTGTTTTAAAATTTTTATTAATTGTATTAGTTTTTTTTCAATTAATAATAAAGCCTCTTTGATTTGGATTAGATCTGTGTTATCCATTAAATATGCACTTGTAGTACCAAGATGTAAAATTTTTCTAGCATCCTTTCCAACTAAATCGGCATAAGCATAAAGATGTGCCATAACTTCATGTTGGAATTTTGCCTCATATTTTTCTACAAGTTTAAAGTCAATGTTTTCAATTTGTAGAAATAGTGCGTTAAGTTGGGTATTATTGATATTTAGTCCCAATTCTTTTTGTACCAAAGCCAAGTTATACCATAGTTTTCTCCATGTGGTGTACTTAAATTTTGGTGAAAAAATGTAAAGCATTTCTTTGCTTGCATATCTTGATTTTAATGGGTTTAGGTATTGATCCACTCTTGATTCCTAAAAATAGTTTTTTCTCTTTCTGCTCCAATAGATAAAATTGAAATTTGAGTACCTACTTCTTTTTCTATAAATTCAATGTATTCTCTAGCCTCAATAGGTAATTCATCATAATGATTAATATTTTTAATATCTTCTTTAAATCCTTTAAAGACTTTGTATACGGGCTTAACTTTTTCAAGTATTTCGCAAGAAGCTGGTATATAATCATATATTTTACCTTGAAATTCATAGGCTGTGCAAATCTTGAGGTATTCTATATTATTTAATATGTCTAGTTTAGTTAATGCTAAATGATTTAATTCATTAAGAGCTATTGCTTTTTTTATTGTCAAAAGGTCAAGCCAACCAATTCTTCTTGGTCTTTTTGTTGTTGAGCCGTATTCTTGTCCCTTTTCCCTAATTTCATCTCCAATGTGGTCGAAAATTTCAGTTACAAAAGGCCCTTCACCAACTCTTGATGAAAATGCTTTTACTATTCCAATCTTGTGTTTGATTTTTGAAATAGGAATACCACATCCTGTTGCCGCTGTAATTAATGTGTTGCTTGAAGTTACAAATGGAAATGTGCCATGTTCAATGTCAAGCATTGTGCCTTGTGCGCCTTCTATTAAAATATTTTTTTCTGAATTGATGGCATTATGTATTATTGTTTCTATATTGGTGACTTTAGATTTAAATATCTCTATATATTGTTTATACTCATTTAGAACCTCTTCATATTCAAAAGGTTTGTCATTATATATTTTTTTTATAATTTCATTTTTTTCTTCTAAATTTGTTTTTAATTTTTTTGCAAAAATTTCTATATTGAGTAAATCAATAGTTCTTATTCCTATTCTGTTGATTTTGTCAGCGTAGCATGGCCCAATTCCCTTTTTTGTGGTGCCAATTTTATGGATACCCTTTCTTTGTTCACTAAGTTCATCAAATTTAATGTGATAGGGCATTATTATGTGTGCTTTATCGCTTATGAATATTTCTGTTTTTATATTGTTATTTTTTAGTAATTCTAGTTCTTTAATTAAAATTGATGGGTTAATTACTACACTAGGTCCAAGTATGCATTTTGCTCCCTGCAAAACACCTGATGGTAATAGATTAAAAATGAATTTTTTGTCATTTGCAACTATTGTATGTCCAGCATTATTTCCGCCGTTAAATCTTACAACATAATCTATTTTTGATGAGAGGAAATCTATAATTTTTCCCTTTCCCTCATCACCCCATTGAGTTCCAACAACTGCATAAATTGTCATTCCTATCTCCTATTGATTTATTTTTGCTACATTCTTTAGAGTCCTATGTTTTTCGTTGAAATCAATGCCATATCCTACTATGAAATCATTTTTAATTTCAAATCCTGTATAGTCTATTTTGACTTCTGTGAGTCTTCGAGATGGTTTATTGAAAAGAGTGCAAATTTTGATCTCTTTGGGTTTTTTAGTTTGTAAGTGTGCAATGACTTTTTTGTATGTAAGTCCGGTATCTATAATGTCATCAAAAATTATTACATAACTATTTTCTATATTGATTTCAATATCTTTTTTAATTAATACGTTTAATGAAGATAGGGTTTTATTTCCATAACTTGAAGCTTGAAGAAAATCTATTTTTGCGTTAAGTCCAATCTCTCTTGTAATATCTGCAAAAAACATGAAAGAACCTTTAAGAAGTGATATAAAAACGATATTATTTTTGTCTTTATAATAATTTCTAATTTTTTGGGCCAATTCTTTAATTTTGCTTTTTATTTTTCGCTCTGTAAACAGAGTTGAAATTTTATCACTCATTATTTTTTACATTTAACTCTCTGTTTTTGACCTTTGTAGACATAGTAATTATATTTTTTTTATTGATTTAATTCAAGCGACAATTGTGATTCATAAATTTGGTATGGTATTATTTATTAAAAAAGAGGGTATTCAAATGAATGTTAATTATAAAAAGTATAAGATGTTAGTTTTTGATCTTGATGGGACTTTGCTTAACAACAATCACAAAATCACACCATTGACTCTTAAAGTTCTATTAAGATTAAAGAATGACTTTCATATTATTATTGCTACTGGTAGGAGATTGTATGAGATTAGGGATGTCTTGGATCAAGTTAAAGATTTAAAGATTGATGAGAGTTATATTGTAACAGCCAATGGAGCTGACGTATTTTTGAGAAATGATTTATTCTTAAGATATAAGATTGATTATGGTATAGTGAGGGAAATTTTTAAGATAAGACTGGAAGATATTGATATTAATCTTTATGATCTTCATGATTGGTATTCTGATGGAGATATTAGAAGTCCCATTATGAATCATTTTATTTCGGATTTGGGAATTAAACCAATTATTACCGATTTATCTGAACTTAAAATAGATGCTTGTTCTAAAATAGTTTATTATTCTCCTGATTGTTTGAAGCTTGAAGAGTTTGCAAATAAAATTAGAGAGAAAAATTTTAAAGACATAAGCATATTTTATTCTACTAGCGATCTTGTGGAAATCACGAGTGTTGCTGCTAGTAAATATAATGCTATTAGGGATATTGCTTTGTCTGAATGTATTGATGTTGGTTCTATTTTAGCATTTGGAGATAATGATAATGATTATGAGATGTTGCTAAATGTTGGGAAAGGCATTTTAATGAAAAATGCAAATGATCGTCTTAAGAGTAATTTACCAAATAATGAGATTACAGCGTTTTGTAATGATAATGATGGGGTTGCAAGATTTTTAATTGAGTTTTTTAATCTTGATATTGATATTTAGTATTTTTTCTTTTATTTTCTTTTCTTTGATTTAAAAAAATATTTTATAAAAAGTTTGATAATGGTATTGACATAGTAAAATTAAAAGTATATATTATCTTATGTTGTATAAACGATTGGCAAATTAGAGATGGAAGATAAAAATATGGTCAAAGTAATAAAGAGTCTATGGTGGATGCCTAGGAGCTTTAAGGCGAAGAAGGTCGTGGTAAGCTGCGAAAAGCTTGGGGGAGAAGCAAACATTCTATGATCCCAAGATTACCGAATGGAGTAATCCAATTAGCTAGATGCTAATTATCTACTACTTATGTAGTAGAGGCGATACCAGGGGAAGTGAACCATCTAAGTACCCTGAGGAAAAGAAATCAAAGAGATTCCCTAAGTAGTGGCGAGCGAAAGGGGAGGAGCCTAAACTTTAAATGTGTCAAGCTGCAGAGCGTTGCATTTAGAGGGTTGTAGGACACTTGAAGCTTAGTCTGCAATAAGCTGAGAAGTTACAAAATATTTATATATAAGAATAACTTGGAAAAGTTAGCCAGAGAAGGTGAAAGCCCTGTAATTTAAATGTAAATATCTTCTTAGAGATGTTCCTAAGTAGGACGGGACACGAGAAACCCTGTCTGAATCTGGGGAGACCACTCTCCAAGGCTAAATACTATAAAGCTACCGATAGTGAAGAGTACCGTGAGGGAAAGGTGAAAAGAACCCCGGGAGGGGAGTGAAATAGAACTGAAACCGTGGACTTACAAGCAGTCAAAGCCATGAATATTCATGGTGATGGCGTGCCTTTTGCATAATGAACCTGCGAGTTATCATGTCTAGCAAGGTTAAGGCATAGTAGTGCTGGAGCCTCAGCGAAAGCGAGTCTTAAACGGGCGATTTAGTTAGATGTGGTAGACCCGAAGCCGAGTGATCTATTTATGGCCAGGCTGAAGCTTGGGTGAAACCAAGTGGAGGGCCGAACTCTAGTCTGTTTAAAAAGGCAGGGATGAGCTGTGAATAGGAGTGAAAGGCTAAACAAACTCGGAGATAGCTGGTTCTCCTCGAAATGGATTTAAGTTCAGCCTTATTTTAGTGCAATAGAGGTAGAGCACTAATTGAGCTAGGGCCTGTCAAAGGGTACCAAACTCAGTTAAACTCCGAATGCTATTGTATGATGAATAGGAGTGAGACTATGGGCGATAAGGTCCATGGTCGAGAGGGAAACAACCCAGACCAACAGCTAAGGTCTCAAAAATGTATTAAGTGGAAAAGGATGTTTAGGTACGTAAACAGCCAGGAGGTTGGCTTAGAAGCAGCCATACCTTTAAAGAGTGCGTAATAGCTCACTGGTCGAGTACTTGAGCGCCGACAATGTAACGGGGCTAAATACATTACCGAAGCTTTGGATTCTAATTTCGATTAGAATGGTAGAGGAGCGTTCTGTAAGCCTTTGAAGTTAAACTGAGAAGTTTGATGGAGGTATCAGAAGTGAGAATGCAGGTATGAGTAACGAAAAAATGGGTGAGATCCCCATTCGCCGAAAACCTAAGGTTTCCTGGGTGAAGGTCGTCTTCCCAGGGTTAGTCGGCCCCTAAGGCAAAGCTGAAGAGCGAAGTCGATGGGAAACGGGTTAATATTCCCGTACCTCTTATAGTTTCGATTGGAGTGACGCATGAGGTTAACTACTGCTAGGCGATGGTTGTCCTAGTTTAAGCATTAAGGTGTTGATTTTAGTAGGCAAATCCGCTAAAAGAGCTGAGATGTGATGATGAGTGTTGTTTCGGCAACACGAAATGTAGGTAGTCAAGGTGCCAAGAAATAACTTCTAAGGTTAGGCTATAAGGGACCGTACCGCAAACCGACACAGGTAGGTGGGATGAAAATTCTAAGGCGCGCGAGAGAATCCACGTTAAGGAACTCTGCAAAATACATACGTAACTTCGGGATAAGTATGACCTAAGAGATTAGGTAGCATAAAAATGGTCCAAACGACTGTTTACCAAAAACACAGGTCTCTGCAAATCTGTAAAGAGAAGTATAGGGACTGACACCTGCCCGGTGCTGGAAGGTTAAGAGGAGATGTTAGTGTAAAAGCGACGCATTGAATTCAAGCCCCAGTAAACGGCGGCCGTAACTATAACGGTCCTAAGGTAGCGAAATTCCTTGTCGGGTAAGTTCCGACCCGCACGAATGGTGTAACGATTTGGACGCTGTCTCAACGTGGAGCTCGGTGAAATTGAAGTATCGGTGAAGATGCCGATTACTTGTGGTTAGACGGAAAGACCCCGTGAACCTTTACTATAGCTTGGTATTGAGATTTGGTTAAATATGTGTAGGATAGGTGGGAGACTTTGAAGCTATCTCGTTAGGGATAGTGGAGTCGTCCTTGAAATACCACCCTTGTTTAATTAAGTTTCTAACTCATAGCGATATGAGGAGAGTGCCAGGTGGGTAGTTTGACTGGGGCGGTCGCCTCCCAAAGAGTAACGGAGGTGCGCAAAGGTTACCTTAGAGTGGTTGGAAATCACTCTGTAAGTGTAAAGGCATAAGGTAGCTTAACTGTGAGACTGACAAGTCGAGCAGATACGAAAGTAGGTCTTAGTGATCTGGCGGTAGCGAGTGGAAGCGCCGTCACTTAACGAATAAAAGGTACTCCGGGGATAACAGGCTTATCCTTCCCAAGAGTTCACATCGACGGAAGGGTTTGGCACCTCGATGTCGGCTCATCGCATCCTAGGGCTGGAGCAGGTCCTAAGGGTATGGCTGTTCGCCATTTAAAGCGGTACGCGAGCTGGGTTCAGAACGTCGTGAGACAGTTTGGTCCCTATCTGCCACAAGCGTTGGATATTTGAGAGGCGCTATCTCTAGTACGAGAGGACCGAGATGGACGAACCTCTGGTGTACCAGTTATCCTGCCAAGGGTAAGTGCTGGGTAGCTACGTTCGGAAGGGATAACCGCTGAAAGCATCTAAGTGGGAAGCCTTCCTCAAGATTAGATATCCTATTAGAGGGTCCTGGAAGAATACCAGGTTGATAGGTTAGAAGTGTAAGTATAGTAATATATTAAGCTGACTAATACTAATTACCCGAATCTTTGACCATATTTTTGTCTTCCTGTAAATACCCTGGTGATTAAAGAAAAGAGGAAACACCTGTTATCATTCCGAACACAGAAGTTAAGCTCTTATTCGCTGATGGTACTGCGAGTTCGCGGGAGAGTAGGTTGTTGCCAGGGTTTTTTTGTTTTATTATACTCTTAATGTGTATCTTAAGACATATAAATAGCATGAATTATGCGAAGTTTAAATGTTTTTTTAGTTGTACTTTTTTTTTCTTATATCAGTTTGTCTGCCAAACAAATTCTTAAATTTAAGCTTGTGGATCAATATTATCCGTTATATTATAAAAATCAAGAAGGTAAGATTACGGGTATGATTTTTTATCTTCTTGATAAATGGGCAGAAGATTATGGTTATGAGATTAGTATAGAGTCTATTGACTATGTTGATCAAAATACAATCGAAGATGATGTGGTTTATTTGGGATTAACATATAATTCAGATTTAAGTGAGCATCTGTATTTTAAAAATGAAATTAGCAAATGTGTAACAGCATTGGTTTATAATTCAAATAAAAAACAAAAATTTACAAATTCATTTTTTTCAAAAGATTTGCGTGTAGGGGTTGTAAAAAATAGCTTATATGAAAATATTTTAAGATTGCATGGTCATGATGACAATATTTTTTTATTTTCAGATACAGAACAGTTATTCTTAGCATTAAAAGATAATAAGATTGATTTGATTTATGGAAGTTATAAATCATTATATTTTTTATGGCATATCTATTTTGATCCATCTTTTTTAAAAGTATTTAGTTCTGATTATTTTTATAGTTTTGGTATACGAGCTGCTATTAGTAGAAATGCTATTAGTGAACTAAAAGGCTTAAATATTGATCTGTTAAGTTATATGAAAGCCCTCTCTAAGAGAGAGTATGCTTCTTTTAAAGAATTGGATTACTTGTTTAAGCTTGATGTTGGAATATATAATGATTATCCTCCTTTTAGTTTTATTAATTCTAAAGGTCAATTTTCAGGAATTTTAGTTGATTTATGGAATGAGCTTTCTAGAGAATATTGTTTTTCAGTAAAATTTGTAGGATTTCCAAAGGAAAGCATTAAATGGGGTCTGGATGATAAATATGTATCTGTTTGGGGTGGAATCATTGAAGATAATAATGTTTTAAATTCGAGGATATACAAGGCAACAGATCCAATATGTTTACTTGATTTTAATTTATACTTTACTAATTCTAAAAATAGTAATAAAGTTTTAAATTCACAAATGATTGATTTTTCATTAACTGGAGTTACATCGGATAAAAGTACAGATATAGTTAGTAATTTTACAGATATAATTAGTAATTCGCATGGATTTATAGAAAATTCAATT
Organism: Borrelia persica No12; assembly: GCF_000500045.1. Lineage (GTDB taxonomy): Bacteria > Spirochaetota > Spirochaetia > Borreliales > Borreliaceae > Borrelia > Borrelia persica. Next base: position 16,754 of record NZ_AYOT01000223.1, read on the forward strand.
ACCACAAACTATTTATCAAGATTGTATGGACATAATAATGTGTTAAAGTTCAAAGATTCAAATTTTAATAAGCAGAAGTATTTGGTATTTTTTATTAATAGTAAAAAATTACAATTGTTTTCGTATATGCTAGATGCGTTAACAGCAAATATTTTATTTAATACTTTTTTAGAGATAGGTAAAAATTGGCTTAGTCAGAATGGGATTGAAGATTATCAAAATCATTTTTATGGAAATGTAAACAGCACCAATTTTAATATTGAAGAAAAAATTTGGTTACAATACAATGAAAAATTAAATCTTGCTGTTAAGGATTGGTATCCTATTGATTATATTGATTCTGGTCGTTACAAGGGAATAAATGAATGGTTAATTAAAAAGATAAGAAGACTAACAAAGTTGAATTTTAATATTATAAATGCTCCTGAGAAGGAGCTTGAAGAGTTGATGAAGTTGGGGAAAATCGACATATTGTCTTCTAATTTGGATAGTTCAAATACAGATTATGTTTTTAATATTAAGTCAGTTTCAGGGATTCCTTTGTATATTTTTTCTAATAAAACAAGCTTATTTGTTCCCAAAACATCTGATCGTATTGCGGTGCTTGATTTTTTGTATTCTAAAAAATTGGAAACGCAAGTAAAAGCACAATTGGTACAAGTAGGTAGTTTTAAAGAGGCTTTGGATCTTATATACAGGGGAAAGGTTAATGGAATTCTTAGTGATGAGTATACTGCTAATATTAATTTTGAAGATTTAAATGTTAGAGATATTAAAAAAATTATTACTGTTTCAAATTTATCATTTGATTTAAATATTGCCGTTTACAATCAAGATTATATTTTGGGGAGAATTATACAAAAAATTTTATTTCGTACAAATCTTAGTAGTAAATTATATTTTGATGATTGGGTATTTAATATCTATGAGCATTCTAAAGATATGAGATTGAAAAAATCTGGCATGTTAGTATTAACTGTTGTCTTTTTTGTTTTAACTATTTTAATGTCTTTCCTATTTAAGTTATTGAGAGAAATAGGATTTAGAAAAAAAATGTATTCTTATGTAATTAGTGAAAAAAAAGTTATTGAGGATGCTATTGCTGCTAAAACTATTTTTTTAGCGAGTATGAGCCATGATATTCGTACTCCCATCAATGGAATAATAGCGGCTACCGAACTTTTATGTAATACAGATCTTTTGGGCGTTCAAAAAGAGTATGTTCAAATGATCAATTATTCATCTACTTCATTACTCTTTTTAATTGATGAGATATTGTATATCTCTAAAATAGATATGAATGGTATATATATTGAAAATAATGAGATAGATTTAGAACATGAAATTGAAGAAGTTGTCAAAAGTTTTCAGTCGCAAAGTGCAAAGCAAAATCTTGATTTAATTTTTTATTCAAAAACAGACTTAAAAAATTATTTAATAGGGGATAGGTCTAGACTTAAAAAAGTGCTTATTAATTTGATAGGTAATGCTTTTAAGTTTACCCAGGACGGAATTATAGTTATAAACTATGAAATGATATTTTCTGGCGAAGATAATGATGGAAACAAAACAATTACTATTGAATTTAAAGTCAGAGATACAGGTAAGGGAATTAAAGAAGAAAATATACCCGTAATATTTGAATTGTTTAAACAGGGAGATGATTTTGATTCAAAAAAATATGGAGGAACGGGACTTGGACTTGCAATATCTAGAAAGCTTATCAGTTTGATGGGTGGCCCTGGCATTGCGGTTGAGAGTGAACTTGGCAAGGGAACAACTTTTTCATTTATGTTGCCTTTTATTTTGGGTAATAAGATTAAAGATAAGGAGACAAGTAAATTTGAATTAGTTAAGAATAAAAAGATTTTAATTTTGTTTTCAAGTAAGAGAACAGTTACTCTGTTAAATGAGATAAGTGAAATTTTGGATTATAAAGAGAATGTAATTAATTTTTATTCTTATGAGGATGCTTATAAAGAGTGTTATAAATATCCTTATTATGATTTTGTTTTTATCAATGTTGATGATTCTGGTTTACACAATTGTTTGCAATTTGCTGATCGGATTAAAAAATTAAATTTAAATGTAAGAATAGTATTTGTGTTCTACTATTTAAAGAGTGATGAGATCATTAATTTTAAATATGAATGTATTCAAAAACCTTTTAAAAGATGGGATTTTTATTCTGACTGGATTGTAAATGGTTCACTTGTAGATACTCCAGTAATTAGTGATTCTAATGTCCTTAAACTTAAGGATAATATTGGTATATTGATAGCTGAGGATAATGAGATTAATCAAAAAGTTTTAAAAAATATTTTGATTGTTATAGGTGTTAGGGAAGAGTATATTGATATTGTGGATGATGGTGTTAAGGCTATTGAATATTTAAAGACAAATAAATATGATATGGCTTTTATTGATATAAGAATGCCAAATTGTGATGGATTTACGGTATCTAAGAAAATACGAGAGTATGAAAGCCAAAATAACTTAAATCCATGTGTGTTGATAGCTGTTACTGCACATGCTTTAAGAGAATATAAGGATAGATGCTTGGAGAATGGAATGAATGATTATCTTGCAAAACCCATACGTATTAGTTCAATTAAGTGTATTTTAAAAAAATACTTACATATTGAAGTTAAGGATAATAGTGTTATAAGAGATGTAAGAGATGAGAATTTGGATGCATTGTCTGATTTTACCAATTTAGATATTAATCGTGCCTTAGAAGATTTAAATATTTCTTATGATATGTATATTGATTTATGCAGGGGCTTTGTTGAGATGAGTGATAATATTATACGTGATTTTGATGAGGCATTTAGTGTAAATAATGTGGTGTTAATAAAGGAATTGGCACATTCAATGGCAGGTGCTCTTGGTAATATGCGTAGTGGTTTATTTGATGCTTTTAAACAAATTGAGAATAGTCCAGATTCAATACGTGAACTTAAAATACTATACTCTAAGGCACGTCAAGACTTAGTTTTGCTTGTGACACAAATAAGAGAGCGTATATTGGGTATTGTTGAGATTGATAATAATCAGAAGATGGAATTTCAAAGCAATGATGAGTTTTTAGGTATTATGCAAAACCTTTTACATGGTATAGAAAGTAGGAATCCAAAAGAATATAAGAATATGCTTGAAATTCTTAAAAAATATCGTTTGGAGGGCGATAATATTGTATTATTTGATTCTCTTGTTACATATTTAAGATTATATAAATTTAATGAGAGTGTTAACATTGTTAAACGTATGATAAGCAATAATAAGATAGAGAAGTCATGATGCAAGGTATGATTTTAGATAGTTTTGAGGAAATTGCAGTTGAACCTCAAAAATTATTACTTGTGGATGATACGCCCACAAATTTGGATTTGTTAGTAGATATATTGCAACATGATTATGATATTAGAGTTGCACTGAGTGGGTTTGATGCTTTAAAACAAGTGGAGGCTGATAAGCCAGATTTAATATTACTTGATGTATTACTTCCAGATCTTAATGGTTATGAGGTTTGTAGCAGACTTAAAAATGATCCTGAAACTAGAGATATTGCTGTTATATTTATAAGTTCAAGAGATTCTATTGATGCTCAACTTGAAGGATTTAATGTTGGTGGTGTTGATTATATTTTAAAACCTTTTAATGCAAAAATTATTAATGCAAGAATTAAAACCCATCTTGAACTTAAAAGACTTAGGGATTATTTTAAGAATCTTGCAAGAATTGATGGATTAACCCAAATTCCTAATAGAAGGTTTTTTACAGATCAATTTGCCAAGTCTTGGATGCAGGCATTGGAACAAAAAAATAATGTTATTGTAGGAATGTTAGATATTGATTATTTTAAAAAATATAATGACAATTATGGACATACCAATGGTGATGAATGTCTTAAATTAATTGCAAAAAGTTTAAATAAAATTGCTATTAAGTATAAGATAGATGTTGCACGTTATGGCGGTGAGGAATTTATTTTATTTTCTGTAAATAAAAGCTTAAAAGAAATGATCGATATTGTAAGTATTTTAATTGAAGATATTAGAAATTTAGCAATAGTGCATGATTATAGTAGTGTTTCTAATTTCGTTACAGTGTCAATTGGTCTTGCAGAGCAAATTCCACAAGATTCCAATTTTACTAGTATCATTAAACTTGCTGATGATAAATTGTATGAAGCTAAGATTTCAGGACGTAATCAATTTAAATATTAATTTTTAAATAAAATTAAAACTTATAAGTCAAAGAAAATCCAATAGAGTCATAATAAATATACGAATTATTTGTAATTATTCTTTTTGTAATGTCAGCTAGTCCTATTGTATTTGCTGTATATACAGGCGCTGTTGAGAATTTTAATAGCATATCTAATGTTAGATTTTCTATAATTTGAATTTTTGCAACAAAGGATAAATTGTGGTAAAAGAAGTCACTTCCCCATCCTTTATTTTTTGTTGTACTTATACCTCTTGCATTGCCAATATATGTTTGACCTTCATATAAGAATCCAATTAAATTAAGCGGTATTGGCATTTTATATGCCAGAAGCGCATAAGGGCTCGTTATAAGTCCATTTACATTTTTGCCCTCATCAGCCTTATATTTCCAAAGTTGATTACTATGAGCATGAGGATTATTTCTATATGTAAAATTATTTCCAGCTACTGTTATAATGTGTGTCCACTCTCCATCAAGTATGGCATTTAGATCAAATTGTAGCCTACCTCCCATCATAATTTCAGAATAAAATTCAGGAGAAGTTGAGTATTCCCCATTGCCAAGATGTACTCCAACGCCTTTAAATCCAAATCCTTGCCAACCCATTCCAAATTCAATTCCTGTGTATAAATTTACAAATGCTATGGGAGTAAAACTGACTTTTCCTTGCAATAGTGCAATTACGGGTGCAAGTCCAAAACAGGCATCAATGTCTATTCCATTATTTTGAAGTAAAGGTGAATCGGGATTATCTGCTAGTTTGAAAAACTTATGGTATCCAAAATATGATATCAATTGAGCACTTCCCCAAGAGCTGGATTCAATCTGTTTGTTTGGTGCTACCGATTCGAATTTAGGAGTAATAAAACTTGGAGAAAATTTACTATCCAAAGTTCCAAGTGCATTTGGTGGATAATAGGCCATTTGAATGTTTATGTAGAAATATTCTGTTTTGTCTTGTTTTTTTTCTGACTCTTCTTTTGAGTATCCCAAAGTAGCTTTTAACAATATTAGTATTGTAAATAATTTTCTTAACATATGAAACCTTTAACACCTTTTTTATATAAAATATTTTCATTGTTTATTTTATTATACTTTATTTTTTTGCATAAAGTTAATTGTTTTAATTGTAATTTTAGATTACTTTTCAAGTTTTTGATATAATATCGATTAAGCTTTTTGCTACTTCATTAATATCTTTTGATGCGTCTATATTATGAAGCCTATTGCTTTGTGAGTAAAAATTTATTAGTGGTTTTGTTTGTAAATTATATTCTTGGAGTCTAATTTTTAGAGACTCTTGTGTATCATCTTTCCTTTGGTAAAGAGTACCTTTGCAAAAATCACAAATCTCTTTTTCTTTTGTTGGAAGTGTGTATATGTTGAATATTCCGCAACAAGATTGGCATATTCTTCTTCCAGAAAGCCTTTTTACTAAAAGTTCTTCGTCAATTAAAAAGTTTATTATTTTAATATTATCTAATAATTTATCTAATTCTATGGCTTGATTGATATTTCTGGGAAATCCATCGAGAATAAAGTCGTTTTTATGTTCAATAGTATTGATTTTATCTGTGACGATTTTAATTGTAATTGAGTCGGGTACTAGTTGTCCATTTTCAACTATTTGTTTGATTTCTTTACCAAGGGGTGTAGCATTTGCTATGCTTGTTCTAAACAAATCACCTGTTGAAATGTGATAATAATTTAGTTTATTTGATAAGATCTTGGCAATTGTACCCTTTCCAGAACCTGGAGGACCTAAAAAAACAAGTTTCATAATATAACTCCTGTATAATTTATTTGATATTTAACTGAAGATATTTAATAAGAATTTAAAACCAACAATTGTTCCAATTGCGGATCCGATGTTTACGAAAAATACTATTAATAAAATTTTTGTAACTTTATTCCTAAAATATCCTTTTATGTTGTGCAAATCTTCTTGTAGTTTTTCAAAATCTTTTATTTTTGGTTTATTGATATATGCCTCAACGAGTCCTGCTACCATACCTGTTCCAATAAATGGTATTAGAGAAAATATTGGAGCGCCAAGTGCTGCTGTTAGTATGGTGATGATATTAGCTCTTAGTAAAATGGCTGCAATGCCTGCAAATACAGAATTGCATATTATCCAGATCTCTAAGTTTTTATATGCAAATGCAAAGTCTTTAAAGTAGAATGAACTTGCTATCAGCATAATAATTGAGATTGTTATTAAGTAAGATATTAATTTGCCGATTGTGAACTTATTTTTAGGTACAGTATTGAGTTCGTCAATGTTAGTATTTTTTTTATTATCTTGAATTTCTCTTAAGTTTTTTATTATTCCCTTTACATGACCAGCTCCAACAATGGCAAGAATTGTTCCTGAGCCTTCGAGTATTTTACTTGCTATAAATTCGTCTCGTTCATCAATTAAGACTTTTTTTACAGTGGGGATTTCTTTTGCAAGTTCTTCCATCATATTTGATAGGGCATCTTCTTCTTTAAGTTTTTCAATTTCGTCTTCTGTAACTTTTATATCTGAAAATGAAAACAGACTTGATATTATTTTGGCTTTTTCAAAAATTGGCACAAGGTTCCAAGCTCTCTTTAGTGTTGTCTCTACTTTTCTGTCTGCAAGTATTAAAGGTATGTTATATTCCTTGGCTTTTAAAATGGCTGTTTTCATTTCTTCTCCAGGGTTAATTCCTTGTTCTTTTGCTAATTTGTTTTGAAAGTTACTTAAAATGATTTGTACTATTAATAAAAATGCCTTTCCTTGTTTGATTACCTTGTATATGTCTAGATTGCGCCATTTTTCATTTTCATCTGTTTCTAAAATTTTATGGTAACGAGCCTCATCAAGCTCAACTGCGATAAAGTTTGGTTTTAATGTATCAATTAAATCAGCTGTGTCTTGTGAGCTTTTTTTTGATACATGTGCTGTTCCCAGTATATATATTTTATATTGGCCTATTTCGAGAGTATTGACGTGTGAAAAGCAGTTTTTTGTGTTCTCTTGTTTGTTTTCCAAAAGTTATCCTTGTCTTTTTAAAATTTAACCATCAAGAAGGATGGTTTCTAATAATTTTACCACATGACCTATTGAAACTATATAGTCTACATTATTTTCTTCTATTGCTATTTTGGGCATTCCAAATACTACTGAGCTTTCTTCATCTTGTGCAATAGTCACTCCGCCAGCTTTTTTAATGTCTCCAATTTCTCTAGAACCGTCATTTCCCATTCCGGTCATTATAAAAGCTATAGCTTTGTCTTTGACGTTTTCTGATATTGATTTAAATAGTACTCCTATAGAAGGTTTATGTCCGTTGACATTTTCCGCATCAAAAATTTCTATTTGATAATTATTATTTACCCTGTTTATTCTTATATGATATCCTCCGGAACCTATGTATATAAATCCTTTTTTAATTATTTCTTTATTTTGTGTCTCTTTTACACTTAAGTTACAAATGTTATTAAGGTTTTTTGCAAATTCTTTGGTAAATCCTTTTGGCATATGTTGAACAATCACTATTGGAATGGGAAAATTTTTGGGAATTTTTGGCAAAATTGTTTTTAATGCTGCAGGACCTCCTGTGGATATTCCAATAACAATTATTTCAAATTTTCTATTTTTAAGTTTTTTTAAATCTTTTTCGTCTACTATTTGTTTTTGATTAAGGCTTGTTATTGTGCTTTTGTCTTTTGTGTTAGCTAAGTTACGATTTGTTATTTTTATTATATGCAATTTATCTTCTTTGGCTTTGTTCTTTGTGGGAGAATTGTGTGTTTTTGAATTAGAGTTAATATTAGTTATGATTTTGGTCTTTATGGTTTTATTTCCATAAATTGTAAGTAAATTTATGATTTTATCTTTTATTTTTTCTAATTTGTTGTCAATTTTTATTATAGAATCATCAGCGCCTTTGATTATGGCATCTATTGCAATGTCTTTGTTGGATGATAGTATGATGACGGGAATTTTTTTGTTGATATTTTGCTTTTTCTGTATGAATTCAATTTCTTTTATAGTTTCTGTTTCTAAGCTGAGTAATACTACATCTGGTTGCTTTTTTAATTTTTTGAGTGCAAAGTCTGTATTTGCTGCGGTTGCAACAACTTCAAGTTTTGAAGAGGAATTTATTATGTCTGATATAGTCTTTCTATTGACAGACGAAGCTTCAATAACGAGCACGTAAATTTTTGTTCGCATTTCTTTTTGCTCCTATAGACCTGCTTGTGTCGAATTATAGTTTATATTTGTTTCGGAACGTTAGTTTTCCTTTGGGAATATTATCGTCATCCTTTTCATATATTATGGTCCAAGGTGTCCTTAAGAATTTAAAAGGAAGATTTAGACCAAAGAGCGATTCTGAATGCCCAATAAATAAATAACTTTTCATTGCCATAGAAGAGTAAAACTTGTTTAAGACTTTAATTTGTGATTTCTCGTCAAAATATATAAGTACATTTCGACAAAATATGACATCTATATTTGAAAATCCGTTTTCATAATTTAAATTATGATAATCAAATCGTATGTGTTTTTTTATGTCGTCTACTACTCTATAACCATTCATGTGAGGTTTAATGTATTTTCTATACTGTGCTGGAATATATTCACATTTTTGAGTTGAGTAATATCCGTCTTTTGCTATCATTAAAGATTTTAAGCTTAAATCGGAAGCTATAATAATAAAGTCAAAATTTTCTGGAAGATAATATTTAAGCACAAATGCCAATGAATATGGTTCTTCTCCTGTTGAGCATCCTGCAGACCATATAACAATTCTATTTTTATTTTCTTGTGTTTTAATATTTATTAATTTTGGAATTATAAATTTTTCAAAAGTTGTAAAATGAGCTGTATTTCTAAAAAATCTTGTTAAATTTGTAGTAACTAGATCTAAGAAATATTCTTTTTTCAATTTATCTGAAATTATTAGTTTATATAGTTGTTGTGGGGTATTGATATTTTCAAGTTCATGTATTGCATCGTGAATTCTACTTTTTAATACAATCTTGTTTTTTTCATCAAAACAAATACCACTATTGTCATATATGAAATTACAAAATTTGATTAGCAGTTCATCATTAATGTTCAACATTTATAAAGTCCAATTATATGAAATTTCTTATATATTATTAACATAGTATTATTAAATTGCTTCAAATTTCCAGTGAATTTACATAATTTTTTTCAAAAAAATTGTACAATTAGTGCTGGTAAATTTAATTTGAATATTAGTCTTTAGTTTAAGGAATACATTTGTGAATAAATATTTATTGTGTTTTGTTATTATTTTAATGCTAGTAGCTTGTTCTAGCAAAAAGGAAGATTTAATGAAAAAAAATGGAATATTTGCATTAATTGATACAAATAAAGGTACTATAAAAATTGAACTTTATTATAAACTTGCTCCTTTAACCGTGATGAATTTTATTGGTCTTAGTGAATGTGTTATTAAAAATTCTGTTACAAATCAACCTTATTTTGATAATCTTATTTTTCATAGAGTTGTTGATGGATTTGTTGTTCAAACAGGTGATCCTACTGGTACTGGTACTGGAGGGCCTGGTTATGTATTTCCTGATGAGTTTAGTAAAGATTTAAGTCATAATGAGGCAGGTATTGTTTCCATGGCTAATGCAGGTTCTGATACTAATGGGAGTCAATTTTTTATTACTCTTTCAGATAATCTTACGTATCTTGATTATAAGCATTCAATTTTTGGTAAGGTTATTGAGGGAATGAACATAGTTCAGAGTATAAGTCAGGGAGATAAAATAGAGAAAGTAAGGATTGTTCGTGTTGGTGATGATGCAAATTCTTTTAAAGTTGATGATGAAGAATTTGCAAAGTTGAAAAGTAGTTATGAAGCAAAAAAGAGAGAAGAAGTTGAAAAATATATGTCTTTGCAACTTGAGATAATTGATAAGGATTACAAAGATTTTAAGAAAGATAAAAGTGGTGTTTTGTATAAATTGACAAAATCGGGAAGTGGTAAATGCGTTAAGGATGGTAGTGTTGTAAGAGTAGATTATGAAGGTTTTTTGCTTAATGGAGTGAAATTTGATAGTTCTATTGATAGGGGCAATCCAATAGAGCTTGTGGTTGGTAGTGGTCAAGTGATTGAAGGTTGGGATGTAATGTTGTCAAATATGTGTGAAGGAGAAGAGAGAGTGATAATAATTCCTCCAAATCTTGCTTATGGAAATAAACAGATTGGGGATCTTATCAAGGCAAATTCTTTTTTAAAATTTAATATTATTTTAAGGAAAGTTACTTAATGTTCAATCGAGTTTTTTTTGACGAAAATATTAAATATGAATTTTATAGAAAATTTTTTCATATCTCTACTTTAGTATTTTTATTGCTTTATAAAGTAAATTTTTGGATAGGTTTTTTTGCTAGCTTATTTTTTATGGTTGTTTACTTAATATTAGAATTATTAAGAATCATGGAAAAAAATTTGTTTTTTTTCAAAAATTTATCAGATATATTGGTGAAGACTAGGAAAGTACCTTCTTGTAAGATATATCTCTCTCCAATATTTTTGATAGTAAGTATATTTTGTACTTATTTTTTTATAGAAAAACCTTTTAGTTATATTGGGATATTGTCTGCATGTCTTGGAGATGGTTTTGCAAGTCTTTTTGGTAAACTTATTCCGTCTTTTACGCTTGTAAATAATAAAACATTTGCAGGAAGTTTTTCTGTGTTTTTAGTTGCTTTTATAGTGTGCTATTATTTTTTTCCAAATTGCTTTCTGGCGTCAATTGTTGGGATGGGAGCTATGCTTGTAGAACTTTTTGATTTTGCAAAATACGATAATTTGTTTTTACCTTTAGGGGTTGCAACTTTATCTTTTTTATTGGTAACTTAAATTTATTGGTTTTAGATTACAGCCAATAAAAGAAAAGTTTGCCTGCTTCTTTTAAATATATTGGCACTCCTATTAAAATTGGGATAAATTCGTAAGGCATTTCTGTAAAATTGAGATATGTTCCAAGTATTATTGATGATATTGATATGAAAAGTAAAAAGTAACTTAAATTTTTTTTCCTTAAACAGGCTACTAAAAAATTTATTAATATTAGTAGTAGGAATAAATAAACATAAAATTTATTTTCTCCTATTGGCGAGAGAAAGTTATTTGTGTTTTGATAAGTATTGATAGGTATTAGGTAGCTATAGATCATAGAAAAAGTAAAAATTAAATAAATGGCATAAGTTATTGATTTAATTTGAAAATCGCATATGTATAGACTTAAAAAAAATAGATTTAATAATGAGAATATAACTATTAAGTGATAAAATTTCATAAAGAAATAAAGTTCTAAACTCAATGTATTGCTTAAAAGATAGTATTTAAAAATTGCAATGGGCTCAAGTATATAAGAACAAATAAAACAATAAAAAAATACAAATTGTATATTGTTTGTTCTCTTGTAATTGATATATGTCCAAATTGATCCTATGACTCCGATGTTGAATATAAAGAATTTATTAACCAAGGTCAATAAATTTGTATTATAGATTTTAATAAGATAGTTATAGAAGTTTATGCTAGTATGTGCGTAGTAAATAAATATTGATATAACAATTATTCCTAAGCTTAAGGTTGTTAATAAAAAAAAGTTTAATTTTAAAAATAATGTTTTCATTGAAATTCCCAAGTAGATATATCTTTTTGCATTTTAATTATCTTTTTTATTTTAGCATCAAGTCTAGCAAAAAAATCTATTTGTGTTTTCTCTTCAATTGAATCGACATTCACAACATAATTTCTTAAATCTGTATCTTGTGCTTTTTCGTTTGGGATAATAAAAGCTACAATTTCATAATTATTACTATTATTGTTTAATGCCAACACGATTTTGTAAAAGTCTTTTGGTATTAAAATCTTGTTATCTCCAATAAATCCTATGTTTTCTGTTAAAATTCCTGCGCTAATAATATAGATCTTTTCTTTTGAAATAGCCCATTTTCTAACTCTTTGTTCAAGTCTAAGCCAGATTCCTGAGTTAAATGACCTGTCTTGAGGAGAAATGTTCGATAAGAAGTAGGTTTCTAGCATTGCTTCTTTAGAAAAAGACATATCAGCGGAACTGATGATATGTCCCCTATCATATCCGCTGTGTAGATAGTCACTTAGTTTTGGTGCAATACCTTCTATATCTGGATCTTCAAAAAATCTTCTACTTCGAGTTATTTTTCTTTCTCTAAGTAAAGTTAAGGCCAGTTCGACCATTTCTCTTTTTAATTGGTAAGCTACCCATTCTGATTGTCTTGCGCTCTCAGCATATCCTAAGGAATAATATTTTTTGTGTAATACTTGGGTAGTAAGATATCCTTGTGGTAATAGGTATTCTTCTTGTAGTTCTGCTGGAGTTTGAGGTCCGTAAATCCTATCTTTAATGGCTTCTAAGCAATTAGAAGCCATTTCCTTCATTTTGTCTACGATTTTTGGATTTGTATATAAAAATAAGATTCCTAGTATAATTGCTATATTAAGAGCGATCAGATTTTTTAGCTTTTTTTTCATTAATTTTCTCCTTTTTGATTATTTAGATTATATCTGATACCAAAGTCAAAAGAAATGTTAAAAGTATCAAGAAATAGGCATTCAATTTTTGAATATATATTGAGGTTAGAAATGGATTCTTTTGTCGAAAATTCAAAAAATATGTAAGGTTCTATTACGTAGGGTATTCTTTTATAAAATCTAAAATTTCCTATTAGATTTGTTGCTAGATAAAATCGTCCTCCAATACCCGTGCTAATAGATAAGTACTTTGATTGGTTAAATAGGTTTATGATATTCCAATTTATTCCTATACCAATATAAGTACTTGAAAATTGGATTTTTTTGGATATGTTATAGTCTTCAATCATTAGAATCATACAAACGGCCATAAAATCAAGATTATTGGTTGCAAATATATAGTAGGGTCTAAATATTATGTGATTGGTTTTTGCATTTAGAAAAAATCCCGTTCCAAGTCCTATGCCTGTTGAATAAGTGAAACCTCTATCTATTAAAAATAAACTATTTTTCTTTCCTTTTTCTTTTGAAGTTGGATTTTCTTTATTATTTATTTCATTATTTAATGAATATAAGTTAACGCATAATAGTAAGTAAAAATATATTCTTTTTTTCATAATTAAATTATTTTAAATAATATACAATAATTTGCAAATAAAGAAGAGTGAGTGGGATGGAGAATAGAAATTTAATCTTTATACTGTGATAAAATTAATTTAAGTACTTAGGAGGTTTAAGGTTATGTTTTTAGATTTTTTAAAAAAGGAACTTATTTTTGTATCGACTAATATTAGTGCCAAGGATGAAGCAATTGATTTTTTAGTAGATCAAGTGAGTGAAAGAGGTTATACGTATGATAAATCAGAATTTATGCAAGGATTACTTGATAGGGAAAATGTTGGTGATACATCTTGGGAGAATGGAGTTGCTGTTCCACACTTTATAGGAGATGTTTTTAAAACAAGTTTTATTTCATTACTTTACATAAAGGGCGATGGTATAAAGTGGTCTGATGACAATCCACCTGTTAATTTAATATTTTTGATTTGTATGTCAAAGGATCAACAAGGTACTGAACATATTAAGTCAATTGCCTTCATAGCCAGATTGTTTGAGGATGATGATTTTAAAAATTTTTTAAAAGATAAAAATAATCCTGATGAAATTTATTCTTACATAGAAAATGTTGAAAATAATTGTTCAGAGGGTGATATTGGTATTCATAAATCAGACAAGATATTGGCTGTATGTGCTTGTCCTGTAGGAATTGCACATACATATATTGCTGCTAAGAAACTTGAATTTGAAGCTAAAAGACAGGGATACGATATTAAAATAGAGACCCAGGGTTCTATTGGTATTGATAATCCTTTAAGTAGAGAGGATATTGAGGCTGCGGATGTTGTAATACTTGCAGTAGATAAGGATGTTGATGAGGCAAGATTTGCGGGTAAGAGGGTTTATAAGACTTCAACGGCAAGGGCTATTAATGATGTAGAGAATGTTATTAGAGAAGCATTTAGTGCTCCAGTATTGGCACTTAAAGATATTCATGCCTTTAAAGATAAGTCTAATAAGGGCAAATCTGGTTTTTATAAATATTTAATGAGTGGTGTCTCTCCCATGGTTCCAATTGTGGCAAGTGGTGGTATTTTAATAGCTCTTGGAATATCTCTTGCAGGAATTGGTTCTGATGGTCCAAATTTTGCTCAATATCCTTTTTATGAAAAAATTACAAATATTGGTGGCGTGGCTTTTAGTATGATGTTACCAGTACTTGCGGGATTTATTGCAATGTCAATTGCTGATAAGCCAGGTCTTGCACCAGGTCTTGTGGGAGGAGTACTTGCCAGAGATGTTAAGGCAGGGTTTCTTGGAGCAATACTTGTAGGATTTATGGCAGGTTTTATTGCACGATGGATAGCAAGAAGACAAGTACCTGAATGGCTAAGACCTGTAATGCCTATATTTGTAATTCCTTTAATAAGTACCGTTATTATTGGATTTTTTATGATGTATGGAGGTGTTTATATTAGTCGATTTATGGAAGTTCTTGAAAATGGTCTTAGGGAGCTTCAGGGTAATTCAGAGGTGCATGGCATTATAGGAAAGTTGTTACTTGGGGCAATACTTGGCGCTATGGTATCAATTGATATGGGAGGGCCTTTTAATAAAGTTGCATTTTTGTTTGGTGTTGGTATGATTTCTCAGGTTCCACAAATAATGGGTATGGTTGCATCAGCTATTCCTGTTGCTCCTATGGCTATGGGACTTGCTACTTTTATTATGCCTAAATTATTTGAAGAAGAAGAGAGAGAATCTGGAAAAATATCATTCTTGATTTCATTTATTGGTATTAGTGAGGGTGCTATTCCTTTTGCTGCTAGTGATCCTGCACGAGTTTTGCCTTCAATAGTGCTTGGAGGTGCTGTTTCAAGTATTGTTGCAGCATTTTGGGGTGTTGCGGATCACGCTCCACATGGAGGACCAATAGTGTTACCTGTTGTTGATCATAAATTTGGATTTATTATTTCAATAGCCATTGGTGTTGCTGTGGCTACGTCTATGGTTCTCTTCTTAAAATCTTTAAAGGTTAGGGTATCTAAATGAATGTTGATAATATATTTTTGATGAAAAATGAAATTAAAGAGTATGATTGGGGTGGAGCTAGCTTCATTCCCTTTCTTTTAGGTCAAGAGGAAGATGGTTTACCTAAAGCTGAAATGTGGCTTGGGGCTCATAAGACATTTTCTAGTCAAATATTGGTTGATGGGGAGTATGTTTCTCTTTGTTATTTTTTAAAAAAACATACAGATCTCTTGGGACTTAAGAATGAATTGCCATTTTTATTAAAAATTCTCTCGGCTTATAAACCTTTGTCAATTCAAATACATCCTTCAAAAGATCTTGCGTTAAAAGGCTTTGAGCTTGAAAATCATAAGGGCATAAGTATTAATGATTCTAAGAGAATGTATAAGGATGAAAATCCTAAGATAGAACTTATTTATGCTTTAAGTGACTTTTATGCTATTAAAGGTTTTTTGCCTCTAACTGAAATTAACCATATATATAGAAGATTGGGATTGGATTTTAATTTTGCAACGCATGAGTCATTTGTAAAAACGGTATTTGATTTACAAGAATTCGAAATTGATAATGTTATTAATAAAGTGATAGGCAATTTAAATTTTATAGACGAGTTTAGAGCTTCTTGGTTTAGTGGAATTTATAAGATTTATGGTGTTGATATTGGTCTTTTGTTATTTTTAGGAATGTATATTTTTAAATTAAAACCAGGTGAAGTGATTTATACGGAGAGTCGGGAAGTACATGCTTATCTTAGAGGTGAGTGCATTGAACTTATGACTAATTCTGATAATGTGATTAGAGCAGGTATTACGACTAAGCATGTTGACAGAGATGAAATTTTGAAGGTTGCGAGGTTTGATGAAGGAGTGTTTTCATTGTTAAAAAGTGAAAATATTGATGGTTTTAATGTATTCAAATTACCAGGTACCAACTTAAGTTTGTTTCAAAAGTATATAGTCGGAGAGAGTTACTTTAAAAGAGTTGGTGTTATGATATTGTTGGTTATAAGAGGAAAATTGTGGATTAATAATAAGATTGCTCTTAAGATGGGAGAGAGTGTGTTTATAGGAAATTGTGATTGTGAGAGAGAATTACTGATTTGTGGTGATGGAGAAGTTTTTATTGCACTTTCTTTGTGATTAGTATGTTTCATATGTTAATTTTTGGTTTTAAGGTAAACTTAATGTTTATATAAGTTTTATATAGATATTTTAATAAACCCAATTGCGAAAAACTTAAATCGCATTCCTTCGAATATTATCTTTGGTTCTGTTAAAAATATTGTTGGACCAAGTGTGGGGTAAATTTTAAATCCTAACAATAAATTCTTGGTTATTTTGTATTCTATTGATAGGGGTAGCCTGGTTACTATTCCTATTCTGTCATAAGGTGATGGCTCTGTGGCTTTCTTAGGAGTTAAATTTGCTTGGGACCAATCTGCTCCGATTCCAAAACCTCCTCCGACTATTAAATGTTTTCCTATTTGTTGTCTAAAAATTAAATCGATGGCAATTAAATTGTAAGGTTTAAAGTTTTGAGTATTGAAGTACAAAAAGCTACCATATCCAAGATCTATGTCTATGTATGGAATTGAAATTAAAAGATTAACGAAAGGATTTCCTGTTCCTGTTCCTGCTGCAAATGAGTACGGATGTTTGTTTTTCTTATTACTTGCAGCCTTATGTGGTTTAGGTTCTGGCTTAGGTTCTGGTTTAGGTTCTGGCTTAGGTTCTGGCTTAGGTTCTGGCTTAGGTTCTGGTTTAGGCTTTGGCTTAGGCTTTGGTTTCTTGGGAACAGTGGGTTTGTTATTGGTGGTACATATAGTTCCATCATTTTCGTGTTTGCATTCTATAAAATACATACTATCAGATTGAGAGAAGGCAGAATGGTATAAGCTGAAGATTAACAATAATGTAAATATTTTTCTAGTCTTTTTTTTCATTCATTTTCCTTTATATCATGTTTTACATGTATAGTTTTATGAATCCAAAACCAAGAAAACTAAATCTTATTCCTTCCATTGATGTGCTGGGATTAAATTTTATTGTTCCACCAATTGTTGTAATAGCTTTAAAACCTATGACAACATTCTTTAAAAAAGCATATTCCAATATAATGGGAAGTCTAAGTGTAATGCCCAATCTGTTGTTGGATGAAGTTAATGAAAACTCTTCTTGTTTATTTTGATTTTGGTTATTTAGTGTTACATTGGAAGCATCTTGTTCGTTTTGTTTTACTTGAGATAAGTCAACACCTATGCCAACTCCACCGGTAAGAGTTGTATTGTGATAGACTTCTTCTTTAAATAAAATATCAGTTCCAACGACAATGTAAGGTATAAAATTATTGGGATGTAGTCCGTTAAAACCTCCATATCCAAAATCTACTCCTACATAAGGGAAATCGAACATGATATTGGTTATAGGGTTTCCAATTCCAAATCCTATGCTAAACTGTTGTTTTTGATGAGAGCTGTTCTTGGAATGTTGTTTATTTAATGCTTTATTGAGCGCGTCTGTATCGATGGTTGTTGCGACAGATAAACTTATGCTCATGAAAATCATAATTATTTTTAATTGTGTTTTCATAAATTTTCCTCCAATTTATGTTTGATTAGATGTGTATGATTTTAAAAATTATATTTCATAAAATGCAAGATGTTTATGTTTTCTTGTATAGTCGATATTGTTTGCTTTATTTTGTTTATTGTATATGTTTTTTATATTGATATTATGTGCGTATTACCATTTTTCTAATAATTTAAATTATTAATAGTTTTTAATATGGATATAAATTTATATAGATTTTGCTTATAAATTATTTTTTTTATTGTTTGATATCATTGTAAAATTAATTTTTAATGTAGAATTTATTAAATATCTTTATTTTGTTATTGTTCTAAGGTTATGGTGTGAATGAATTTAGAATATTGAGATAATGTTGGGATTGAGCTTATTATATATATTATTATATATAATAAGAGCTTTATGATAAAAAATAAATTTTTTGCTTTTAAGTGCAAATTATTTTATGTCTTTATAGGTAGGTTTTAAATTTTTAGGTAAGGTGAAGTTTATGGATGATTTTATTGCTTCAAAGGAAGAAGAATTTTCTAAGTGGTATTTGGATATAGTGCAAAAGGCTAAACTTGTTGATTATAGCCCTGTTAAGGGTTGTATGGTTATTATGCCTTATGGATATGCTATTTGGGAACGAATTCAGAGTATACTTGATGATAAATTTAAAGAGAGTGGACATGAGAATGCGTATTTTCCATTGCTTATTCCTTATGAATTTTTAGAGAGAGAAAAAGAGCATGTTAAGGGATTTTCACCAGAATTTGCTGTTGTAACAACAGCTGGTGGTGAAAAGTTGGCAGAACCTTTGGTTTTAAGACCTACTTCTGAGACAATTATTTGGAATATGTATAGCAGATGGATAAAATCTTATAGAGATTTACCTATTAAAATAAATCAGTGGGCAAATATTGTTCGTTGGGAAAAGAAGACAAAACCATTTCTTCGTACTACTGAATTTTTGTGGCAAGAGGGACATACTGCTCATGAAACTTCCGATGAAGCTAAGGAAGAGACTCTATTTATTTTAAATCTTTATAAAAAATTTGTTGAAGATTATTTAGCTATTCCCGTATTTTATGGCAAGAAAACAGAGAAAGAAAAATTTGCGGGTGCTGTATCTACTTATACAATTGAGGCGTTAATGCAAGATAAAAAGGCTTTGCAAGCAGGAACATCGCATTATTTGGGATTAAATTTTGCCAAAGCTTTTGATGTTAGATTTCAAAATAAAAAAGGTGAGATGGATTATGTTTTTGCCACTAGTTGGGGAGTTTCAACGAGGTTAATTGGTGCACTGATTATGGTTCATTCTGATGCTAAGGGTTTAATTTTGCCGCCTAAGATAGCGCCAATTGAAATTATTATTGTTCCTATTTTTAAAAAGGATGATGATATTAATAAAAAAATTCTTGAATATACAAATAGTATTTTTGATATTTTAGTAAACGAAAAATTTAGGGTTAAGATTGATAAAGACTTTAAAAACACACCAGGGTTTAGATTTGCTGCTGCAGAATTTGCAGGAATTCCAATACGAATTGAAATAGGTTCTAATGATATTGTAATGGATTGTGTTACTGTTGCAAGAAGAGATAGAGATAAAAATTCTAAGTATCAAGTATCGGTTAAAGAGTTGTTGTCTAAAATGAAAGAAGAACTTGAAGATATGCAGTGCGAATTATTTAATAAAGCGTTAGAGTTTAAAAATTCAAATACCAAGGAAATTATTGGAGTTGAGGGAAATGATTATGGTACTTTTAAAACTTATATCAATGAGCATTTAGGGTTTGTACTCTCTTCGTGGTGTGGTGGTGAGGTTTGTGAAGAGAATATTAAAAATGATACTAAGGCTACAATACGGTGTATTCCAGAAGGTTTACAAAATACAAAATCCTTAGATAGTGTGACTTGTATTTATTGCAATGCATCGGCTAAGCATTTTGTTTTATTTGCAAGGGCTTATTGAGTCCTTACTTTTTTAAAATCAAGATGTTAAAGATGCTAAGTGTCTTTTGATTCATTAAAATCTATTATTTGCATTATGGCAATGCTTGAGGCAAAGTCGATCATTATGGCTAGTGATGTTAGGATTGGAAGGATTGGTATTATATTTGAATAACTAAGTTCAATTCCTTTTGTGTAAGTTGAGCATAACATTGTAATGATGTAAATTAGACTATTTGGAATGTGTGGAAATGCAAAGGTAAAGATGAATGCCAATATGCTCATGTAGCTTGTTTCGTAAATTGCTATGGGTAAGCTAGAATAAGATTTTAAAATAATGAAAAAAGAAATTGTTGAAGTGAAAATTGTGCCAAATTTAGAGACAAAGTTTATTATTGGTATGTTTATAATTATCGATTTTTTGATGTTTATTTTTTCGCTTTTGATGTTTGCTATTAAAAGCGAATAGGGAGCATAAGCATCCATTGTTAAGCCTGCAAATATTATATTGTGAAGAGATGTTAATATGTTTTTATATGATAGTTTGAAATTTTTAGTTAATCGATAACTCATCATTGGGATTATTATTAAAATAATAACAACTGTGCATGATGATAGCAAAATTATGCTATCAATGTAATATTGATAATTCTTAAAATTTTTTAGGTTAGTGGTATATGCTGCTGTTATGAAAATAATTCCAAATTGTGATATTTTAACAATAATGTCGTTTGTATTATAAAAAAGATTGGATACGCTTAATAGAAGTTCTTTGACGATTCTTCCTTTTTGTTTGGCATAATAAAAACTGATACCCATAATTATTGAAATTAAATAAATACTTAAAAGATTTGGATTACTGTTTATTAATATGGTGAGAATATTTTTTGGGAAAAAAGTTTCAAGAAATACTTTTTTGTCGAATAAATATTGATGTTGAATATTTTTGTCTAATATTGGAATTCTTTGTGGTAGATATATTGTTGCAACAGCAATGGACATGATTATTCCTGCAATATTAATTAATATGCCATAATAAATTATTTTTCCAAATAGCCTTTTAAATTTTTTATTTTCTATAATGTTTTCTATTCCAAGTGAAATTGCAAATGTTAAGAAAGGAATTAAAGCAAAATAGGTTAGTCTTATGAAAATGTGTGCTAGTGTATTGTAAATTTCATATGGAAGAAGTAGTCCAAATAATATTCCAATAGGTATGGTGAGAAAAAATTTTATTTTTTCATTCATAAATTCTTCCTTTTTGAGTTTGTAAAGTAGCACTTAATAGTATAATAAATTTTACTAGATTTTTGTAAATATAGATCTTGATAGTATATTCTCCATGACTCAAATATATGAGCACTATTTATGTGCAAATATTTCTTTGCAAATTTTAATTTTGCTTATACATACGATATTTTATATTATTTTGTGTTTTTTTAAGATGTTTATTATTTTTTTATTTTTTAGTTTTTTAATTTCTTTTTTGTATTCATCTTTGATATAGACATTTTTTTTAAGCAATAATTCAATGAAATTTATGTTTTCAGTTTCTATTGCGGCTTGTATGGGTGTTTTTCCATTTTTAAGAGTGAAGCTTAAATCGGCCCCCTTTTCTTTTAAAAGGTTAAATATTTTTTCATTATTAAGATATATTGCCCAAAATATTGATGAATATTTTGTTTCGTCTGTTTTATTAATTTTAATACCATAATCTATTAATATTTTGGTGGTTTTAAAATCATTGTTAATTATTGCAATTGATAGAGGAGATATTTTATATTGAAAATTTATTTCTGCAGATAGACTTAGAGCTATTATAGTGCCCTTTATATTTTGAAAATATACGGATGTTATAAAAAATTCATTTTTGATTTTTTGTAATTTTTGTACGATATTTTTGTTATATAAGTCTATTGATTCTATAAATTTCTCTAGTTTTTCTTTATTTGTTTCGTATTCTTGATTGTTGAAGTTATAAACCGTTTTTGATAATTCTTCTATTATTTTTATGTCTTCATTTGCATTTAGAGGTATGATAAGTTGTGTTAATAATAGTATCAATATTATTTTCATTGATTTCACCTCTAGATAATTTTTTGCAACCTTTTTGTAATAATGTCTTGGTTTGAATATTCACTGTGAAATATAATAATTACGATTTTGTTTTTATCGTCTTTGATTATCAAGTTGTTTTCTACATTTTTATGAGATATGAATATAAGTTGTAATGCGTTATTTGTATAGTCTATCAAACAAAAATATTCTTTGCCCTCTTTGTTTGTAAGCTTTAAGGCATTTTTATATGATATTTGCAAATTTGGATTTAATCCTATTATTTCAAATGTTCCGGAACTTGGTAGATTGTAAATTTTATTATCTATTTCCCAAATAAAAGTTTTGTCATTGTTAAATTTGATATTTCCGTATTGTGTATTCATTAAGGTCCCGTAAGAAGTTAATCTGTTTATAAGGTTTTGATTTTGTCTCTCATATTCAAGTATGATTTTTTCAATGTTTTGTTCCATAATAATGAAATTTTCTTCAAGTTGCTTTTCTTTAACTTTTATGTTTATTTTGTAATAATTTTGGTTTGTTTTTGTTATTAAAATAAAATCTTTTTCTGAGTTTTTGGATTGAAATAAAAATCCATTAGGTTTTACCTTTTCAACAATATCAAATTTAAAAATTAAACTCGATTTGGGCGTATTAATTTTTATTTCATTTCTTTGTGTGAAAAATAATCCATATTCATTTTTTAATAGATTTTTATCATAGGTGTTATTTGCAATCATTTTTTCAAAATACAGTGGCCTTAAGTATTTAATGTTTTTAAATGTGTTTATTACATTATCTTGTGAGGCTTGATCTAGTGGAGTTTTAATTATTTTTCCAGGAATATTATCAAAAATTTCAACTGCATAGTCAAAAACATAACCCTTGTGTCCATTTTTTGTTAATGCGTATAGCCATTTTCCTTTAAGTGCACCTGCTTCTGTTTCGTCTCCAATATGTATTATTTTGAGTATGGTGTCTTTTGGTATTCTGTGTATTATGTTTTCTCTGTAATTATTTGGAGATGTTCTTAGGGGTAAGAGATCTTTTTTGCTTATAGCATATTTATTGATATATGGTTGAATGCTGTTCTTAAATTCTTCTGCGTCTTCTTTTGTTTGAAATTCTTCTATTGTAAATTTATGTACAATAAATTTTATTCCATTATAATTTATCGTTATTTTGTTCTCTTTATTAATGTTTTCTATTTCTACAAGAGATCCATTTGGTAATTTTTTTCTATCGTTTGAATCTAAAACAATACCGTACTTATTATTTTTATTAAGACAAGATAAAAATAATAAGTACAATAAAAGATGGATTAATTTTTTATTCATATTATATCCCAGTAGTTGTTATTTAACTTAAGATGTGTTTTGTTATGCATGACCTTTATTATATAATAAAAACAATGAAGTTATTAATTCGAGCGTTTGGACTAGTGTTAATTTTGAGCTGTTATAAAATTAAGCAGAGTGAAATTCAGAGTCTGATGAGTCTTTTAGAAGCTTCAAACAAAAAAGGCCTCGATAGATTTCTTATCATTGATAGGATTGTTGATATTCATATGCATAATAAAGATTATGAAGATGCTTTGAGATTTGTGAATCAAGGAGTTGCTAATGACGAGAGTAATGAATATTATCCTTTATATTTTTATTTGATGGGTAATATATATTCTTCTATTAAGGAAGATTCCGTAGCTTTTACTTATTATAGATATGTTGTTGATAATTTTGATGATTATATTTATGAAAATAGTTCCATAAAGTTAGATATTGCAAAGAGAGTGATCGGTTTAAATATTGATGCTGGATATAAAGTAAACTACTATAAATTATTGCTTAATTATGATTCTGAAAATCTTACTAATGAGGATAGAGGTAATTATTATTATAATCTTGCTTTAAGTTTAGAGAGTATTCAAAGTTATGATGAGGCGTATTTTTATTATAAAAAATTACTCACAATACCAAGAGCAAACTTGAAAATAGATTCAAGAGATTATTCTGGTGTTATTACCAAAGTTAATTATTATGATAATCCAGATTTTGTGATTTATAGAAATTTGAATGATTTGATTTACTATGTTAAGAGGTATATTTTTTCAGGCAATACTACAAGCTTATTAAGTATAAGAGATAAGCATAATTTTTTTATTCAAAGTTGGGATCAACGAGGTGGAAGAAGTAATTCAATTAATACAAATAGCTTTTTGACAACTATGATTAAGCTTAGTAGTAGACGAAAAAATGGCATACAGTTCGCAACTACTTTTGAAGAGGATTCTAGTGATGATATATCTTATCTTGGATCTACTGGTTGGGAGCATATTCGGGAATGGTATTTTGTTTTTAAAAAGATTTCTTATCCAAAAGATCCAGAAATTAATAATGGTTGGGCTTGGATAGGTGTTTACTTGGGTAAAAAATAGGGAGATTTGTGTGAATTTACTTAATGGTCTTTTGAATTTTTTATTTTTGTTTTATTCTAATGTTTCTACTATAAATGATGTTTCATCTAAATCTAGCATAAAGAGAACAATTGATTGGAATGAAAAATTGGTTTATTTTGACATTATTAAACCCGTAGATGAAGACAGATTTGGTAAGGTTGGGATTGATTCTACTTCTAGATTAGTGTTTAGTGTTAATGATTTTAAGGATACTTTGATAAGAGAGTCTCTTTTTGAAATGATAATTGATTCTGATTTTACTTTTAAAGACTATTTTGATTCTGATCCCCATTTAATAATGTATTTTTCAGGACTTGATAGTATTTTAAAAAGGGGATATATGAAGTATTCGGAAGATTTAAAAAGCATAACCGTTAGGTATGAGCTTTGCCTTTTCCCTGATTTTATAAATTTGTTTTTAGGTCATATTAAGCCTTATAAAGCTTTCTATCCATTGGTTAATACAACTGCTGAGCAGTTTGTATATACAGGAATTATTATTTATGCGGGTGATGATTATAAATCTTCTTCTAATTCTGTTGTTAGATTAAATGATGCTTTTTTTGTTAAAATTTATGATGAAAATATTAAGCTTTATTTTGACAAAAGAATGGTTGAACCAGATGCTCTTAAAAAATGGGGCATGCTTGAATATACAAATGATATCTCTTATAAGAATAAAGACAGGATTGGAGATTATCCTTTAAGATTGGTTGCTAAAGGGGTTTATGGGAAATATCACTCAGATATTATACTTGATGATTATTCTATAAATAAGATCTTTTCAAATGAAAATAATATCAATCTTTTAAGAGAGGGTAAGTTTGTTGTTATTAAGTGATAGTCTTTAAAATTTGAATTATACTTTAATAATACTTGTCTTTTTTGGGATAATAAATTAACATGTTATAAGGGCTTATTATCATGATAAGTAATGCCCTTATAGCTCAGGTGGTAGAGCACCACCATGGTAAGGTGGCGGTCGTCGGTTCAAGTCCGATTGAGGGCTTTTTTATATTCAGGAGTTTTATTATGGGCAAAAAAAAAGGTAAAGGGGCTGTTGAGCTTATAGCTTTGGTATGTGAGGAGACAGGGATTAGAAATTATACTACTACTAAGAATAGACGTAATAAGCAGGAAAAATTGGAATTGATGAAATACTGTCCGGTTCTCAGAAAGCATACTCTTCATAAAGAAGGCAAAATAAAGTGATTAAAGTGATAGGTCAGTAGTTCAATGGTAGAACGGTGGTCTCCAAAACCACATGTTGGGGGTTCGATTCCCTTCTGACCTGTTGTCTGTATTATTAAAGAGAGGCTTTTAGATGTTTAAATTTTTTAAAGAAAGTATTTTAGAGCTTAAAAAAATAACGTGGCCTAAATATGGTGAAGTAATAGGAAGTGGAAAACAAGTTTTTTGGTTGGTTGTTTTTATTTCTGTTTTTTTGGGTATGGTAGATTATATCATGTATCTTGCTATAACTCGTATATTTTAAGGAAAGATTATGTCTAGGGCCTGGTATGTTTTGCAAACTTTTTCTCAGTATGAAAAAAAAATAGAACAAGAAATAAAGCTTTTAATTAGGGAAGGTGTTTTTGGTAGTAATGTTTTGGATGTTAAGGCTCCTATTGAGAGAGTAGAAGAGATAAGAAATGGAAGAAAACGAATACGTGAGAGAAAAATTTGGCCAGGATATATTCTAATTGAATTGGATCTTCCTGATCAGGATTGGAAAAGTACTGTGGCTAACATTATTAAGATACCTGGTGTTGTAAATTTTGTTGGTACTACTAAAGAACAAAAACCTCTTCCAATTAGTGATGAAGAAGTTAAAAGTGTATTTATGCTTGCTGGAGAAATTAAGGCAGATAAGTCTATTTTTATACTTTATGATTTTGAGGAAGGTGAGCGAGTAAGAATTAAGGGGGGACCTTTTGATTCTTTTGAGGGTGTTATTGGATCTATTGATTATGAAAAGAAAAAATTGAAAGTTGCAGTTCAAATTTTTGGGAGGTCAACACCTGTTGAAGTTGATTTTCAACATATAGAAAAAATTTAGCAATAAGTTTAATGGGAGCTTTGATAGCGTTATTACCATAAGGAGTTTTTTATGTCTAAGAAAAAAAAGGAAGTTGCTTGGATTAAGCTTCAAGTTCCGGCTGCTCAGGCTGCTCCAGGAGCCAAAATAGGACAAGCTCTTGGGCCTCATGGTGTTAGTGGTCCTCAATTTGTTAAGGAATTTAATGAGAGAACTGCTAAAATGGAGCCAGGAATTGTTGTTCCTGTTATTATTACTGTTTACAGTGATAAAAGTTTTTCATTTATTGTTAAAACCCCGCCAGCTTCGATTTTAATTAAGAAAGCTGTTGGAATAGAAACAGGTTCTAAGAAAGCAAATACAGATAAGGTTGGAACTATATCAAAAGAAAAAGTAATGGAAATTGCAAGGGTTAAGATGCCTGATTTGAATGCAAAAACAGAACAGGCAGCATTTAAGATTATTGCGGGAAGTGCTCGTTCTATGGGTGTTGAGGTGGAAAAATAATGGCTAAGAGTGGAAAAAAATATATTCAAGCTCTATCTAAGGTGGATAAGCTTAAATCTTATAATATTGATGATGCAATATCTTTATTGAAAGAGATTAAGTTTGTGAAATTTGATGAGACTATAGATGTATCTATTAATCTTAATCTAAAGAAAAATCATACAGTTAGAGATACAGTTGTTTTGCCGCATCAGTTTATGAGGGAGAAAAAGATACTTGTTTTTGCAAAAGGTGAAAGGGCTGAGGAAGCACGAGAATGTGGTGCTACTTATGTTGGGGATGATGATCTTATTGATAAGATTAAAGGCGGTTTTAGTGATTTTGATATCGTTGTTGCAACGCCTGATATGATGAGAGATGTGGGAAAACTTGGTCCAATTTTGGGTAAAAGAGGGTTGATGCCAAATCCAAAAACGCAAACGATTACAAATGATTTGAAAAATACAATAGCTAGTCTTAAGAAGGGACGTACAGAATTTAGGGCGAATAAAAATGGTGTAATTAATTTTTCTGTTGGTAAATCTTCTATGGATAATAATAAGATAAAAGAGAATTATGATGAATTTATTAAAGAATTACTTAAGAGACGCCCAAGTGATTTAAAGGGTACTTTTGTGGATAGTGTTTATGTTTCATCTACTATGGGACCTTCTGTAAAGATTGATTTTATTTAGGAGTTGCATTATGGATAAAAAGATAAATCCTAAAAAGGTTGAAATGTTTGATTCGTTAAGAGGATTTTTAGATGGTAAGGATAATATTTTTTTCTTAGATTACAGAGGTTTAACAGTAGCACAACTTACTAATTTGAGAAACAAAATTGAGGATGAGAAGGGTGCGTTAAGAGTTGTTAAAAATAATATAATGAAAAGGGTTTTGAAAGATAAAAATATCGAAGGTCTTGATTCTTATCTTTTAGGTCCAACAGCTGTTGTTACTGCTGTTGATGAAGCCAATGTTGTTGCAAAAATTTTTTATGAATTTGTAAAAACTAGTACTTTAAAGGTCAAAGGCGGTTTTGTTTTAGGAGAAGTTTATGATGAAGCTAAACTTAATGCATATAGTAAGCTTCCTACTAAGCTTGAAGCTATCTCTTTGTTTATGAGTGTGCTTAAAGCACCAATGTCCAAACTAGTCAGAACTTTAAAGGCTTTGTCTGATGTTAAAGCGTAAAGCAGTGTTAGTCTTAATAGAGTGCATGCTATCACTGTTTAAAATAAATGTGAAAGGAGTTAAGTTAATATGGCACTAAATAAAGAAGATATTTTAACATGGCTTGAAGAAGCTAAAACAAGTGAAGTTGTAGAACTTATAACAGCTATTGAAGAAAAGTTTGGAGTTACTGCTGCTGCTGTTGCAGTTGCTGCTGGACCTGCTGTTGCTGGTGGTGGTGCTGAGGAGCAGACAGAGTTTGATGTGATGCTTGTGTCTTTTGGGGATAGTAAGATAAACGTTATTAAAGAAGTAAGAGCTATTACTGGACTTGGACTTGGAGAAGCGAAAGCTTTGGTTGAATCTGCTCCTAAAGCAGTTAAGGAAGGTGTTTCAAAAGCAGATGCTGATGAGATAAAGAAGAAACTGGAAGCAGTTGGTGCAAAAGTTGAAATTAAATAGAGCATTAAAAATATGCCAAATTGTTTATTCCACATGTCATTTTAGTGGCATGTGGTTTGTTGTGTCTTAAAAAAGGAGTCTTTTAATGATAAAAAGGGTTCATCTAGGACAAGGAAAAGCCGAAGAGATCTTAAACTTACCTAACCTAATAGAAATACAATTGAATTCGTATGAAAAATTTTTGCAACTTGAGAGATTGAAAAATAATAAACCTTTACTCAATGAAGGCCTTGAATCTGTATTTAGAGATGTTTTTCCTATGAAAAGTAGCAATGGTGAAGTTGCTCTTGAGTATGAAAAATATTATATCGAATATGATTCTCTTAGTTTTACTGAGAAAGAATGTAAAAGAAAAGGGCAAAGTTATGAGGCTGTCTTAAAGATAAGATTAAATTTACAGTTTCTAACGACAGGAGAGATAAGACAAAAAGATGTCTATATGGGAACTATTCCTTTAATGACTGATAGGGGAACTTTTATTGTTAATGGTGCTGAGAGAGTCATTGTATCACAAATCCATAGATCTCCTGGGGTTGTGTTTTATAAGGAAAAAGATTTGTACTATGCTCGTATTATTCCTTATCGTGGTTCTTGGCTAGAGTTTGAAATTGACTCAAAGAAAGATTACCTTTATGTTAAGATAGACAGGAAAAAAAGAATACTTGTTACTCTTTTCTTAAGAGCTTTGGGACTTGATACTAGAGAGAAGATAATAGAGACTTTTTATAAGATTAAAAAAATTGAAGTGAATGATGATACTAAAAGGGAAATTACAGGACAGTATTTGGCAACAAATGTTACTATAAAAGAAAATATGACCTATAGAGCAGGTGATAAGATAACTTTGCAAGACATTGAAGATTTCTTGCAGAATGGAGTTAAAGAAATAGATCTCATTGATTTTGAGGGATATTATAGTGTTCCTGGAAAACATTTCATTAGTTCCGATGTTATTTTAAATTGTTTTGAAAAAGAAGATGCTTATTTTGCTTTGAAAGATGGATTTAAAGAGCTATCAAGAGAATCTGTGATGCTTGCAGTTTATAGTGTGCTTTTACCTGGTGAACCAATATCTATTGATAATGCTGAGAATGATTTGAGAACTGTGTTTTTTTCAGAAAAAAGATATGATTTGGGTCATGTAGGAAGATATAAGCTTTCTAAAAAGTTTGGTCTTGATGATCTTACAACATCAGTTCTAACTATGACAGATATAGTAAATACTATATCTCATCTCTTAAGGATATATGATGGACATGATGTTCTTGATGATATAGATCATCTTGGAAATAGAAGAGTTCGTTCTGTTGGTGAGTTGCTTACAAATATATATAAAGGTGCAATGTCAAGAGTAGAAAAGATTGCAAAAGACAGAATGTCTAATAAAGAGGTATTTAACCTTAAACCTCAAGAATTAATCAGTGTGAAGCCCGTTGTTTCTGCTGTTAAAGAATTTTTTGCAACCAGTCAGCTCTCTCAGTTTATGGATCAGGTTAATCCTTTGGCTGAACTTACTCATAAGAGACGTCTTAATGCTTTGGGTCCTGGAGGACTCTCAAGAGATCGAGCAGGCTTTGAAGTAAGAGATGTGCATTATACTCATTATGGTAGGATGTGTCCTATTGAAACCCCTGAGGGACCAAATATTGGACTTATTGTTTCTTTGGCTACCTATTCAAAAGTAAATGATTATGGTTTCTTAGAGACCCCTTATAGAAAGGTGGTTGATGGTAAGGTAACTGATGAGATTGAATACCTATCTGCGATTGATGAGGAGAAGAAATGTATTGCTCAGGCAAATGCTTCTGTTGGAGCTGATGGTAATTATACTGATGACTTGGTTTCTGTTAGAATTTCTGGTGATTATACTACGATGATGCCTAAAAATATCGATTACATGGATGTTTCACCTAGACAGTTAATATCTGTTTCCTCAGCATTAATACCTTTTCTTGAGCATAATGATGCAAACCGTGCTCTTATGGGTTCAAATATGCAGCGTCAGGCAGTTCCTTTGTTATTTCCACAACCACCTATTGTTGGTACTGGTATGGAAAGAATAGTTGCAAAAGATTCTGGTGTTGTTATTAAAGCAAAAAGAGCGGGCAGAGTTGTATTGGCAACAAGTAAAAAAATAGTTATCAAACCTGAGGATGCAACTTCTGAGAAAGATTTAGATGAATATGAGCTTGCTAAATATGAGAGAACAAATCAGGATACTTCTTTCAATCATTTAGTTTTGGTAAAGAATGGCCAAATGGTTAGTAAGGATGAAATTATAGCAGATGGTCCTGCTACCAGATATGGAGAGTTGGCACTTGGTAATAATCTGTTGGTTGGTTTTATTCCTTGGAATGGATTTAATTATGAAGATGCTATCTTGATTTCTGAGAGAATTGTAAAAGAAGATCTCTATACTTCAATTCATATTAAAGAATTTAGTATTGAAGTAAGAGAAACTAAGCTTGGGCCTGAAAAAGTTACGGCTGATATTCCTAATGTTAGTGGCAAAATATTAAGTAAACTTGATGAAAATGGAATTGTGCGAATAGGTACTTATGTAAAACCGGGTGATATTTTAATTGGTAAAGTTACTCCAAAATCGGAAGGAGATATTACTCCTGAATTTAAACTTTTAACATCTATATTTGGTGAGAAAGCAAAAGATGTTAAGAATAATTCATTAAAAGTCCCTCATGGTACTGAGGGTACTGTAATTGATGTTCAAAGAATCACTAAAGAGGATGTTAGCAATCTTCCACCTGGTGTTGATGAAATATTAAAGGTTTATATTGCAAAAAAAAGAAAACTTAAAGAAGGCGATAAAATGGCGGGAAGACATGGAAATAAGGGTGTAGTTGCCAAAATTCTTCCTGTTGAAGATATGCCATATCTTGCAGATGGAACTCCTCTTGATATATGTCTCAATCCCTTGGGAGTGCCATCTCGTATGAATATTGGTCAATTGATGGAGTCTCAACTTGGTCTTGCTGGTAAGTATCTTGGTGAATATTATGATGTTCCTGTGTTTGAGTCTGCTACAAATGAGTGTATTCAAGAGAAATTAAAAAAAGCTGGATTTAATGAAACATCAAAGGCCATCTTGTATGATGGATATACAGGAGAGCCATTTGAAAATGAAGTTATGGTTGGGGTTATATACATGCTTAAGCTTCATCACCTTGTTGATGATAAGATGCATGCAAGATCTACAGGTCCTTATTCACTTGTATCTCAACAACCTCTTGGTGGTAAGGCTCAGTTTGGTGGGCAAAGGCTTGGAGAGATGGAAGTTTGGGCGCTTGAAGCTTATGGGGCTGCTCATACTCTCCAAGAGTTATTAACAGTAAAATCAGATGATATGTCAGGAAGAGTTAAAATATATGAAAATATTGTTAAAGGTATTCCTACTAATGTATCTGGAATTCCTGAATCTTTCAATGTTTTGATGCAGGAACTAAGAGGTCTTGGTTTTGATTTATCTATTTATGATGATGATGGAAATCAAATTCCTTTAACAGAAAAGGAAGAGGAGTTAATTAATAAGACTTAGGTTTTGAGGATTTTATGAAAGAGATAAAAGATTTTGAAAAGATAAGAATAAAGATAGCATCTCCCGATCAAATTAGAAGTTGGTCTTATGGAGAGGTTAAAAAATCTGAGACCATTAATTACAGAACTTTAAGACCTGAAAAAGATGGTCTTTTTTGTGAGCGAATTTTTGGTACGACTAAAGAATGGGAATGTTATTGTGGAAAATTTAAGTCGATAAGATACAAAGGCATTATTTGTGATCGTTGTAATGTTGAAGTGACTCATTTTAAAGTTAGACGTGAGAGGATGGGACATATTGAGTTGTCAGCTCCTGTTGCTCATATCTGGTATTATAAATATATTCCTTCTAGAATTGGTCTCTTGCTTGATATTACGGCTTCTAATTTGAATTCTATTCTTTATTATGAAAAATATATTGTTATTGAACCAGGTGATACTGACCTTAAAAAGATGCAACTTTTAAATGAAGATGAATATTCTGAAGCAAAAGAAAGATATGGAATGTCTTTTAGTGCTTCAATGGGTGCTGAGGCAATTAAAACTTTACTTGAAAATCTTGATCTCGATGAGCTTTCATCTAAACTTAGACTTCAGATGATTGATAAAGATGATAAGACCGATAAAAAACTCTTAAGACGTCTTGAGATTATTGAGAATTTTAAAGTTTCTGGCAATAAACCGGAATGGATGATTATGGATGTTCTTCCTGTTATTCCGCCAGAAATTAGACCTATGGTTCAACTTGATGGTGGCAGATTTGCAACTTCTGATTTAAATGATCTCTATAGAAGGGTAATAAATAGAAATAATCGATTAAGAAAACTTTTACTTCTTAATGCTCCTGAGATTATTGTTAGAAATGAAAAGAGAATGCTTCAAGAATCGGTTGACTCTCTTTTGGATAATTCACATAAAAGAAAGGTTGTAAAGGGAACGTCTAATAGACCTCTTAAGTCTCTATCTGATGCATTAAAAGGTAAACAAGGTAGATTTAGACAAAACCTTCTTGGAAAGAGAGTTGATTATTCTGGTCGTTCGGTTATTGTTGTTGGGCCTGAACTTAAGCTTCATCAGTGTGGTATTCCTGCAAAAATGGCCCTTGAACTTTTTAAGCCATTTGTTATTAGAAAATTAATTGAGAGTGAATCAGTATTTAATATAAAAAGAGCTAAAAGCTTAATTGAACAAGAAGTAGATGAAGTATGGCAAATTTTAGATAATGTTATTAAAGAGCATCCTGTACTTCTAAATAGAGCTCCAACGCTTCACAGATTGGGAATACAGGCTTTTGAACCAGTTTTAGTTGAAGGAAAGGCCATTAAATTACATCCTCTTGTTTGTCATGCATATAATGCCGATTTTGATGGTGATCAGATGGCTGTTCATGTTCCTTTAACTCCTGCAGCACAGACTGAGAGTTGGGCTTTGATGTTGTCAACCAATAATTTGTTAAATCCTGCAAATGGACATCCTATAGTATTCCCATCTCAAGATATTGTGTTGGGTCTCTATTACTTGACTATGGAGAGACGGAACGTGGTGGGAGAGGGGCGTAAGTTTTCTAATTTTAATCATGTTCTTCTTGCAATCAATAATAGAAGCTTGGATTATAATGCGCGAATTTATGTGAAGGTTGATGGTGAATATGTAGAGACTACGGCAGGACGTGTTGTATTTA
The DNA here is from genome assembly GCF_000500045.1 of Borrelia persica No12. GTDB lineage: Bacteria > Spirochaetota > Spirochaetia > Borreliales > Borreliaceae > Borrelia > Borrelia persica. The sequence continues at coordinate 50,541 of NZ_AYOT01000223.1, forward strand.
GTGAGGCATTGCCAGAAAAAATTTCTTTTGTCAATAAGACTCTTAGTGATTATGAATTACAAGTTTTGATTTCTGAAGTTTATGTTACTTGTGGATCTTCTATTGTAATTGAGATGTTGGATATTATTAAAGAACTTGGATTTAAGTATGCTACTAAGTTTGGCTGTACAATAAGTATGAGTGATATTATTGTTCCTGAAGAGAAAAAAATATATGTGGAGAAGGCTAATAGAGAGATTGCAAAAATACAAAATGATTATACTAAAGGTGTTATTACTGGTGAAGAGAGATATAACAACGTTGTTTCTGTTTGGTCAAAGACAAATGAAGAGCTTACTAATAAAATGATGGAAATTCTTAAAAAAGATAGAGATGGATTTAATGTGATTTACATGATGGCTGATTCTGGTGCTCGTGGTAGTAGAAATCAAATAAGACAGCTTGCAGGAATGCGAGGATTGATGGCTAAGACATCGGGTGATATTATTGAACTTCCAATTATTTCTAACTTTAAGGAAGGACTTTCCGTAATAGAATTTTTTATATCTACAAATGGTGCAAGAAAAGGGCTTGCAGATACTGCTCTTAAGACGGCAGATGCTGGATACTTAACACGACGATTGGTAGATATTGCACAAGACGTTGTTGTTAGAATAGAAGATTGCGGAACTATTAATGGTATAAAAGTTGAAGCTTTAAAAAATGGTGAAGAAATAGTTGAACCTTTACGAGAAAAAGCCGTTGGGAGTTATTCAATTGAACGAATTAAAAGTCCTATTACTGGAGAGATTATTTTAGATGTAAATGAAGAGATTACAGAGGCTAAAATACAATTATTAGAAACGGTTGGTATTGATAAACTTATCATTAGATCTGTTTTAACTTGTGAGGCTGAGCATGGGGTTTGTCAAAAATGTTATGGACGAGATTTTTCAAATAATAAACCTGTGAATATTGGAGAGGCTGTTGGAATTATAGCTGCACAGTCAATAGGTCAGCCAGGAACACAGCTTACTATGAGAACTTTCCATATTGGAGGAGTTGCACAAGCTGGTAGTGAAGATGATAAGATTGCATTTAAGAATGCCTTTATTCTTAATGGGCTTGAAGGTTTTAATGTACAAGTTGATGGCGGATTGCTTTTTACAAGAAAGGGAATCTTAAAAGTGATAAATGTAATTTATGAGGAATATATTAAGGAAGTGAAGGAACTTAAGGTTTCAGATTCTCAAAAAGTAATTAAGGGAATGCCTTTGTTTGTCAATAAAAATGGAGTTGAAATATTATCATCTCATATTGGTTATATTAAGATTAGAGATAAAAAGTTGATGATTGTTTCTGAAGAACAAGAAGTTTCTCTAAAAGTTGGGACAATACTTGAAATAAATGTGGGCGATTATGTTGAGGCTGGACGTGTCATTGGAACATTTGATCCATTTGCAGAACCAATTATTGCTGAAGTTAAAGGAAAAGTTAAGTTTAAAGATATTATTTTGGGGACAACTCTTAAGGAAGAAATCAATCTTGAGACAGGAAATATTGAAAAAAGAATTACAGACCAAGTTTTTGAATCTCTTGATCCTAGAATTTTAGTTATTAACGATAGAGGGGTTGAGGCTGCATCTTATGTTTTGCCTGGAGATGCTTATTTGCAAGTTGAAGATGGGCAAGATATTAATATAGGAGATATCATTGCTAAGCTTTCTAAAGGATCTGAGAAAACTCAAGATATTACGGGTGGTCTTCCTAGGGTTAATGATTTGTTTGAAACAAGAATTCCTAAAAACTTAACTGAAATGGCCAAAGTAAGTGGGGTTGTGCAATTTAAGGCAATTCAAAAAGGTAAAAGACTTATTAATGTTTTAGATGAATATGGCGTTGAACATAAACATTATATTCCTGCTGGAAAACATCTCTTAGTTAGAGATGGAGACGTTGTTAAAGCTGGAGATATGCTTTGTGATGGAAGAATTAATCCTCATGATGTTCTTGAGATTCTTGGTGGAATTAGTTTGCAAGAATTTTTATTGGCGGAAATTCAAGATGTTTATCGAAAACAAGGTGTAAGTATTAATGATAAGCATATTGGTGTTATTATTAAACAGATGATGAAAAAAGTTAAGATTGTTTCTGTGGGTGATACTAATTTTGTTTATAATCAAAAAGTAGATAAGCATGCTTTTTATGAACAAAATAAAAGGGTAATTGAGCAAGGTGGTGAGCCTGCGGTAGCTAGTCCAATTCTTATTGGAATAACAAAAGCATCTCTTAATATTGATTCATTTATTTCAGCTGCTTCTTTCCAGGAAACAACTAAAGTGTTAACAGATGCATCAATTTCTGGTAGTATTGATGATCTTAAAGGTCTTAAAGAAAACGTTGTTATTGGTCATTTGATTCCTACAGGAACAGGAATGAATTTGTATAAAAGAGTGAGGGTGAGAGAAAATTCGAGCTCTAATTTGTAACTTGAAAATAAATCATATATTTGATACCATTTACTGGTAAAATTAGGAAAAAGGGAGCATAGATGCCTACAATTAATCAACTAATTAGGAAGCCAAGAAAAAGTCAAAAAGAAAAGACAGCGTCTCCTGCGCTTCAGAATTGTCCTCAAAAAAGAGGAATTTGTACTCGTGTAATGACAGTTACTCCTAAAAAACCCAATTCAGCTTTAAGAAAGGTGGCTCGTGTTAGGCTTTCAAATGGGTTTGAAGTAACAGCTTATATTCCAGGGATTGGTCATAATTTACAGGAGCATTCAGCTGTTCTAATTAGAGGTGGACGAGTTAAGGATTTGCCAGGTGTTAGATATCATATAATCAGAGGAGCTAAAGATACTCTTGGCGTTAATAATCGAAAGAAAGGTCGTTCTAAGTATGGGACTAAGAAACCAAAGGCTTAAGAGGTATAAATTGAATGTCACGAAAAAGTAAAAAAATTAAGAAAAAAGTCTTTACAGATTCTAAGTATAATTCTCCATTAATTGTTAAATTCGTAAATAGAATGATGTATGATGGAAAAAAATCTGTTAGTGAATCTATAGTTTATAATTCAATTGATGTTCTTGCAGAGAAACTTGAAGAGGTTGATAAGCTTGCTGCTTTTAAAAAAGCTTTAGACAATGTTAAACCTTTAGTAGAGGTTCGAAGTAGGAGAGTTGGTGGTTCTACTTATCAAGTTCCAGTTGAAGTTAGAGAGGAAAGACGTGAGGCTTTGGCAATAAAGTGGATTATCACAGCTGCCAGAAAAGCTAGTGGAAAATCGATGCAAGAAAAATTAGCAAATGAACTTATTAATTCTTACAATTCGACGGGTGCTGCTTGTAAAAAGAAGGAAGATACTCATAGAATGGCAGATGCAAACAAAGCTTTTACACATTATAGATGGTAATATAACAATAGATTGATTTTTCCTGTATTCTTATTTTGTGCTTTGTTTGAGCTTCAGTAGAGGTGGCCGGAGGTTTATGTATTATGTTAAGAAAGGTTGTTTTGTTTTTACTCATCTTAAGTTGTTCGGATTCACAAGATAAAGTTTCATTCTCTAATACTGTTTCTGTTATTGTTGATGGAACTTTTGATGATAAGGGTTTTAATGAAAGTTCTTCTAAGGCAATGACTCAAATTAAGGAAGAATTTAAGGTTAATGTAATTCAAAAAGAGTCCAGAGCTTCTGATTATTTATCTGATATTGTAAGTTTAGAAGAAGGTGGTTCAAGTTTAATCTGGGGGGTTGGTTTTAAGTTTTCAGATATATTTTTACGTAAATCTCTTGAAAATTCCGATTTAAATTATGGAATTATTGAGGGTTCTTACTTAGAAGATGTTAAGTTGCCCCAAAATTTGGTAAGTATAAATTTTAGATCAGAGGAAGGAGCGTTTTTAGTTGGATATCTTGCGGCTAAAATATCTAAAACAGGTAAAATTGGGTTTTTAGGTGGAATAGAAGGTGTTGTTCTTGATGCGTTTAAATATGGATATGAAGCTGGTGCTAAGTATGCAAATAGAGATATTGAAGTAAGTTCTCAGTACGTAGGAACATTCTCTGATCTCTCACTTGGACGCTCAATGGCAAGTAAAATGTATTCGTTTGGGGTTGATGTTATATTTGCAGCAGCAGGTCTCTCAGGTCTTGGTGCTATTGAGGTTGCAAAAGAACTTGGGCTTGGACATTATATTATCGGAGTTGATCAGGATCAGTATTATCTTGCTCCTGACAATGTACTTGTATCATATGTTAAGCGAGTTGATGCAGTTATTTGCGATTTAACAAGATCTTATTTAAAACTTGGTAAGTGGCAGGGTGGAAATTTAGAGTTTGGACTTAAAGATGGAGCACTTGATTTGATTTTTAATGAAACAATAAATTTAGATTTAATCAAGAAATCTGATTTTTTATTAGAGATTAAAGAAAAAATCATTAGTAATGAGATTAAAGTTCCTAAAGATGAAATATCCTATGATAATTTCATTACTAATTATTTACACCAGAATTAATATTAGGTGAGGGATTTTGCTTTATGAATAATTTTATAAATAAATTTGTGTTGTTAATTTTGGTGGTATTAATTTTTTTAGGATGTAGTAAGAAATCATCTATTTTTGATGCTTCAAAAAAACCGGTAATCTCTTTAATAGTTGATGGTACTTTTGATGATAAATCATTTGGTGAAGATGCTTTGAGAGGTGCTAAGATATTAGAAGGGGAATTTGGAGCTGAGATTGTTGGAAAAGCTTCAACAAGTATTACTTATGCTGGTGATCTGGAAAATCTTAAAGATAAAGGTTCTGATATTATTTGGGGAGTTGGTTTTAGGCTTAAAGAGGCTATTGGTCAGTCTGCTATGCTTAATCAAAATGTTCATTATGGGGCTATTGATGTTGTCTATGAAGATGATGCCAATATTCCTGATAATTTGCTTGGTATCTCATTTAAAGTTGAAGAGGCTTCATTTTTGGCCGGGTATCTTGCTGCTAAGACATCTAAAACAGGTAAAGTGGGGTTTTTAGGTGGAATTAATAGTACAGTTATCAATGCATTTAGATATGGGTATGAAGCTGGTGTTAAATATGCAAATAAAGATATTAAATTGGATTCTCAATATTTGGGATCTTTTGTAGATGTCTTCTTAGCTAGGACTATTGCTGTAAAAATGTACAAAGATAATGTTGATATCATCTTTGTAGCAGCAGGGCTTGCAGGTCTTGGTGTCATTGAGATTGTAAAAGAACTTGGAGATGGACATTATATTATTGGAGTTGATCAGGATCAGTCTTATCTTGCTCCTGATTACGTATTGACATCGGTTGTTAAGAATGTTGGAAATTCTATTTATGAGGTAACAAAAAATTATTTAAAAACGAATAATTTTGATGGTGGTAAGGTATTGAAATTGGGACTTAAAGATAATGCTGTTAGCATTGTTAAGAGTAGTGTTAAGATTAAAGATGAACTTCAAACTGAGATTGAAATTATAGAAAAGAAGATAATTGACAATTCTTTTACGGTGCCAAATGATTTTGAAAAATATAATGAATTTTTAAATTCATATCTATTAAATTAATTCTTTTCTTAGGGAGAAGAGGTTTCATTCCATTAATGTTTGATTTCTGATTTGTTTTCATGTGTTGATTAAATTTTAATGCTTATAACTTATTTCTTGTTAATAGTTTATAAGTTTTTATTAAGAAATCGAAAATAATTAAAAAGGTTGTATTATATGAGGAGAGGACAAGCTATGTGTAGAGGCTTATGTTTTATTTTTTTGTTTTTTTTATTATTCATGTCTTGTTTTAATTCAAAAAGTAATTTTTTAAATAGTTCTAATAATATTAATGAGCGTGTAGTTATGGGAATGGTAGCTTTGGGTAATTTTGATGATAATGGATATTTACAAACTTCTTTTGAGGGTGCCGTTCGTGTCAAAGATGAATTTGGAATTAATTTTATTTCCAAAGTTACTACACCTTCTTATTCTGTTGAGGGAGAAAGGATAATGACTGCTGATGAAGTGTTATCAAAAGATGTTTATTCACTACAAAAGGAGGGAGCCAATTTTGTTTGGTTTATTAGTGCTCATTTCTCAGAGCCTGTTATAAGATTTGTTCACGAAAATCCGAATATTTTTTATGGAATTATCGATCCTTTTCATTATGATGATGTTTTAATTTCTAAAAATTTTTTAGCTATTAATTTTAGATCAGAGGAAGGAGCATTTTTGGCTGGATATTTGGCTTCTAAGAAGAGTAAGAGTAATAGGATCGGATTTGTAACAGGTGTTCGTGTAGATTATGTTGAAAGATTTTGGGTTGGATTTAAAGCAGGAGCATTTTATGCAAATCCTAAAACAAGAGTTATTTTAAAGAGAATGTTAGATGATGTTAATGAAGTTTCTGGCAAATTGTTTGCTGAGTATATGTACACTGAAGATGATATTGATGTTATTTTTCCTGTAATGGGTCCTGCTTCACTTGGTATGTTTATAGCTGCAAAGGAACTTGGAGATGGTCATTATATCATTGGGGTTAATAAGGATCAATCACATCTTGCACCTGGTCATGTTATAACTTCTGTAATAAAGGATGTTGGAAAAGCAATATATGAAAATTCGATAGATATTATAAAAGGTCATAAATTTCATGGTGGTAAAGTCATTAGTGTGGGAATTAAGGAAAATTTTATAGATATTGTTAAGGATCCTAGTGTTCTTGATAGTGATTTAATTGATGCTCTTACAAAACTTCAAAATAAAATAATTAATAAGGAAATTATTGTTCCTGTTACTGAACATGAATTTGATCTATTTAAATTAAGATAATAAACTTTAATTATAGATTAGGAATTGCGTTAGATTGACTTTGCTGAAAAAGGGAGATATGTGTGATAAATTTATTTTTAATTTTATGTTTTTTGTATTTTTCGTGTTCTGCTTCTGAAGTTGATGGTGGGACTATTAAAGTTGCTGTCTTACTGGATGGTCTTTTTAATGATGAGTCTTTTAATGAAAGTGCTTGGAATGGCATTCAAAAAGTGAAAAAGGAATTGGGATTAGAGATAATTGTAAAAGAATCCAGTGCAAATTCTTATTTATCTGATTTAAATTTACTTAAAATAAATGGTTCTAATTTTATCTGGTTAATTGGATATAGGTTTAGTGATGTGGCTGTTAGTGTTGCTTTGGAAAATCCAGGAATTAAATATGTGGTTATTGATCCTGTATATAATACTGATTTAAGCATTCCTAAAAATTTGTCGGCCATAACTTTTAGATCAGAGGAAGGAGCATTTTTAGTAGGTTATATTGCTGCTAAAATATCTAATACGGGTAAGATTGGGTTTTTAGGTGGAATGGATGATGTAATTATTAATGCATTTAGGTATGGATACGAGGCTGGTGTTATTTATGCTAATCGTAATATTAGTATTGATAATAGATATATTGGCAGTTTTGTTGATGCTAAGCGTGGAGAGATACTGGCAAATGAGATGTATGTGGGTGGCGTAGACATTATTTATCATGCTTCTGGTTTATCTGGACTTGGGGTTATTGAGGCTGCAAAGAAATTTGGAGATGGACATTATGTTATTGGAGTTGATCAGGATCAGTCGCATCTTGCACCTGAACATGTTATTACATCTTCTATTAAAGATATTGGAAGAATCATAAGTATTCTTATGTCTAATTATTTGAAAACTAGAGCTTTTGAAGGAGGACGATTATTAAATTATGGGTTAAAAGAGGGTTTGATAGATTTTGTTAAAAACCCTAAAAAAATTTCTTTTAAGCTTGAAAAGGAATTAGATGAAATTTCTGAAAAGATCATTAATGGTAAAATTGTGGTTCCAAATAATAAAGATACTTATCATAGATTTCAAAAATATTTTTTAATTAATACGAATTTTGATTGATTATTAAAGAATTTATTTGAATATTTTTACAGTAACCCATCAATTTGGGTGTATGTTTTTAGTGACTAAATTTTTTTGTCTTAAATGTATCAATTTGTTTTTTGCAATTTTAATTATTGTAATTTATTTAACGAGTAGTAACTTGTTTTAATTAGATATTGCTTAACTTTTAATTTATGTTTAACACTAAAATTTTTGGTTTTAAATCTCATTTTATTATTATAATTAATGTATAATAGATAGGAGTCGATTGATATATGTTTTTCAGAGGTTTTAGCATTGAATAAGAGTGTATTTCCCAAAATTTATTATTACGATCAGGATTTTATTGATATTTACAATAAGAGTCTTTCTTGGATTCGAGACAAAATTGTTTTTTCACAATCTTTGGAAAAAGGTAAAAAGGATAAAAACTATTTTTCTGAAAATCTTGAGTTTATAGATCAACTGCAAGCTTGTCTTTCAAGCTTTTTTCTTGTTTACAGTAATGGGGAATATTCTCCCACATCTACTATTGATAAATTTTATGAACTTCAAGAATCGTCTGGTGCAATTAGATCGCGTTATGATCACAATAATAATATTGTTCATTTGGATGGTAATGATGATGGTATTGGATTCCCAATTTTTGCTTGGGTTGAGTATAATTTATATCATAAAACAGGCAATAAAAGGCGTATTTATGATGTTTTGCCAGTTCTTGATAAGTACTATAAATGGATAGAAAAAAAGTTTTTAAAATCAAACGGTCTTTATTCAATTGATGTGAATAAAATTTTTTATAAAAATTCTCCGAGAACTAATGTATGTTATCCTATAGATTTCAATTCATTTCAGGTGCATAGTGCATATTGTATTGCCAAGTTAGCAGATATACTAAATGATAAGAGTTTGTCATTGGAATATAAGAAAAGGTTTTTTTCTCTTAAGGCTAAGATTAATTCGTTGATGTGGGATGAGAGAGATGGTTTTTATTATGATCTAGATAGTAATGAAAATATTATTAGACTTAAGACAATAGTAGGATTTTTGCCACTTCTCTCTGAGATTCCAAGTGAAGATAGAATTGAGAGAATGGTTTTATATCTAAAGAGTCATGAACACTTTGGAACGCCGAATCCTTTTCCTACTCTTTCAGTTAATGAGCCTAACTTTAATTTGGATGGAAATGGGTATTATGGTTCTGTTTATACTTATATGAATTTTTTTGTAATTAAGGGACTTGAATATTGCAGACGTGCAAATATAGCAAGAGAGTTTACCATAAGACATTTGTATTATATCTTAGATACTTTATTACCAGATGGTAAAGTTAAGGGACATGTTTGGGAAGCATATAAGCCAATGAAAGAGGGGCCTGCATATGTTGATATTGAAAAAAAAATTCTTCCAGAAAAAGATGTTATTTGTTATCTTGCGATTTTTAGTATTAGCCTTATGATAGAAAATATTATTGGACTTACAATTAGTTTGCCAGATAAGACGGTTTATTGGAATATTCCTGCTCTTGAAGTTATGGGAATAGAGAGTTTGTCACTTAAGAAAAATCAGACCACAATTATATGTAATAAGGGAAAGAGAGGATGGGAGATCAAAATGGAATCTGAAAAGCTTTATTACTTTACAATAAACATATTAAACAAAAAGGAGAAGACTCTACCTATACCTTCAGGTAGATGTTCAATGCTTTTAGATAAACTTTAATTAATAGGTTAGGTAAACATTTACTTTAAATTGAAATCTTGGAGATATTGATATGATCGATGTTGTATTTTTAAAAACCTTGCTTAAAGAAAAGAAATATTCTGATATAAAGGAAGAGCTTTTAAAATACGATGCTTTTGATATTAGTGAAGCTTTAAAAGAGCTTAGTGGTTCTGATTTGATTTTAATTTATAGGTTTCTTCCCAAAAAAGTTGCCGTTGAGGCTTTTTCTAATTTTGATCAGGTTACAAAAAATAAATTGGCCAATTCTTTTACAAATAGAGAAATCAGAGAAATGGTGGATGAATTAAATCTTGATGATGTGATTGATCTCTTAGAAGAAGTACCGGCAAATGTTGTACAAAGATTTTTGGCAAGTTCTACTGAAGAGAATAGAGAGATCATTAATAAGTTTTTATCTTATAGTGATGATTCTGCTGGTTCAATTGTAACTATAGAATATATTGAGCTTAAAGATCATTTTCGTGTTAGAGAAGCTCTTGATTATATTAGAAAGGTTGCAAAAACCAAAGAAGATATTTATACCTACTATATTACAGATGAAGAGAAACGATTAAAGGGTGTTGTTAAGATTGAAGATTTGATGTTATCTAGTGATGATGTTGTTATTTCTGCAATAATGAAAAATAGTGGATTTTATATTGTAAAAGTTAGTGATGAAAAAGAAGATGTTGCTCTTCTTTTTCAAAATCATGATATCTCCAGTGTTCCTGTTGTTGATAATGAGGGGCGAATGATAGGAGTCATTATTATTGATGATATGCTTGAAGTAATTCAAAATTTAAATACCGAAGATTTTCAAATAATGGCTGCGGTTACGCCTTTGGGTAAATCTTATCTTGATACTTCTATTTTTGATATGACAAAAAATAGGATAATTTGGCTTTTAGTTCTTATGATATCTTCTACTCTTACTGCTACTATAATTACTAATTATCAAAATTTAGTTTTATCTTTAGTTATTCTAACTAGTTTTATTCCGCTCTTAATGGATACTTCTGGTAATGCTGGTTCTCAAGCATCTGTATTAATTATTCGTGAGCTTGCTCTTGGAACTCTTAAGGTAAGGGATTTTTTTAAAGTGTTATTTAAGGAAATATGTGTAAGTGTTTTAGTTGGTTTGATTCTTGCTAGTATTAATTTTTTAAGAATTGTATTTTTTGTAATTCCTGAACATAATGAAAGATTTAGAATAGCTTTTGTTGTCTCTGCATGTTTGATGATTGGTTTGATGGTGGCAAAAATATTGGGAGGTCTGTTGCCTATTTTAGCTAAGCTTGTAAAAATCGATCCGGCTTTGATGGCTGGGCCTTTAATTACTACTGTTGCCGATGTTGTGACCTTAATTGCTTATTTTAATATAGCAAAATTGGTATTGGCAAATCATTTTTAATAATAATTTTTAATAGTAATAGTTTAATGATCATTAAAATAAAATTAATTTGGAGGCAATTTTGAGTGATTGTATTTTTTGTAAAATAGTAAAAAATGAAGTGTCATGTTATAAGGTTTATGAGGACAATTTAATACTTGCTTTTCTTGATATTAATCCTTTAAATATTGGACATACTCTTGTTATTCCAAAACAACATAGCAATGATGCTTTGGATATGAGTGATGAAATTAATGGACGAATATTAGGAGTTTGTAAAAAAATAGCATGCTCTTTAAAAAAATTGGATTTAAGTATTTGTCAGGGAATTAATATTTACAGTGCTATTGGTTCTGATGCAGGACAAGTGATTTTTCATACTCATTTTCATGTAATTCCAAGATTTCAGGGTGATAATTTAGGTTTTAAAAGAAATAGCAGTATTGAGCTTTCAGGAGATGAATTTTTAGATTTGTCCAAAAAAATAGTTCAGAATATTTAAAATATTTTGTCATGTACTATGAGTTTTATAAATGATATGGCATTGTTGTTATAACATTAATGTTAAAATGTATTAAGGATAAATTAGATTTTCCTTTTTGATGTTTTCTAGTGTTTCTAAATACTTATTAGATTCATATTTTGCCATGTTTAAGTTGTGATCTTGGTAATTGCCACATTCTTTTTCAGTTGCACCTGTGACATTTCCTTGAAAACTTACTATTTCATGAAAAAGCCAAGATATTAAATCAATTAAATCTTTGCTTTCATAATCACCAAAAAGTATTAGATAAAAGCCAGTTCTACAACCCATTGGTCCAAAGTATATTATTTTATCTCCCCATACTTTATTGTTTCTCAGTAGCGTTGCTCCTATGTGTTCAATTGTATGAATTTCTGCATTGTTCATTACGGGTTCTTTATTGGGGGCTTTCATTCTAATATCTATGGTAGTTAGTGTTAAATTTTCAAATACATCTTTTCTTGAGATATATATGCCAGGTTGTAATTTTGTGTGGTCAATTGTAAAACTTGATATTTTATTCATATTTTGAACTCCTTTTTTATTATGTCTACGAAATCTAATTTTTCCCATTCTAACTCATTCTTTCCAAAATGTCCGTATGTGCATGTTTTAGAGTATATGGGTTCTCTTAAATTTAATTTTTTAATTATTCCACTAGGAGTTAGGTCAAAGTTATTTATTATAAAATCTAATATTTTCTTTTCATATTCATTATCATTAATTCCTGTAGTTATTTTAATAGATATTGGATTAGAGATTCCAATGGCATATGCAAGTTGCATTTCAAATTCTCGAGAAATACCTGCTGCTACCATGTTTTTGGCGATATATCTTGCCATATAAGCTGCTGATCTGTCAACCTTAGTAGCGTCTTTGCCGCTGTAAGCACCACCACCGTGTCTTGCAAATCCGCCATAGCTATCAGCAATAATTTTTCTTCCTGTAAGGCCCGTATCTCCAGTAGGGCCACCTATTACGAAATTGCCTGAAGGGTTGATATAATATTTGATATTAGTATCAAACATTGATCTGCTCTTTAAAACAGGTTTTATAATCTTTTCAACAATCGTCTGCTTTAAAAAATCGTAAGGAATGTCAGGATCATGTTGATGAGATACAACAATGTTATTGACTTTGATGGGATTTTTATTAGAGTCATATTCAATGGTTACTTGGGATTTTGCATCCGGTCGTAACCATTTAATTTCTTCTGATTTTCTAAGTTTACTTGCTTCTTTTAATATTAAATTAGACAATTCGTATGCTATGGGTAAAAAATTTTCAGTCTCATTGCATGCATAACCAAAAATTATCCCTTGATCCCCCGCTCCTATATCCTTTGTATTTTTTTTCTCGACTGCATTTGTAATATCAACTGATTGAGAACCAATAGCATCAATGATTGTGGCAGATTTGTAGTCAAGTCCATATTCGATATTTGTGTATCCAATATTTTTTATTGTTTGTTTTGCAATTTCTTTGATATCGATATCTTTTTTTGCTTTACTATTTATTTCGCCTGCTATGACTATTAAATTTTGTGATACTAAAGTTTCGCATGCTACTTTTGCCATTTTGTCTTTTTTAAGCATTTCATCAAGTATAGCATCAGAAATTTGATCGGCAATTTTATCAGGATGTCCTTCAGATACGGCTTCAGATGTTGATGTTAAATTGTTATTATTCATATTATTACCTTACATATTATATGCACTTAATTAGTTCTTTTACCATTTTAGCTGAATTTATTGATGCATTTTGTAGGAATTTATTGAAATCCATGTGATTATTTTTGTTGCTTGGAAAGTCAGATATTGCACGAGTGACAATAAATGGTATGTTGAATGTGTGTGCTACTTGGGCAATTGCTGCACCTTCCATTTCTACGGCCAAAGCATCTATAAAGTCATTTTTAATTTTTGCTAATTGTTGTTCATCTTCAATAAATTGATCTCCTGTAAGTATTAAACCAATATGTACATTAATATTTGTAAGCTTGTCTTTGATAATATTGACAACGCTTTTAAGTAAGGTTTCATCTGACTTGAATTTTTGTGGGAAGCCTGGTACTTGTCCTATTTTATGGCCAAATTGAGTCAAGTTGAAATCATGAAATGCTGTTTGTGATGATACTATGATATCTGATATTTTAATATTTGGAGATTCTTGCAGTCCTCCAGCAGTTCCTGAGTTGATTATGTGGGTAATTTTGTATTTTGCTATAATATAGCTATTCCACATGGTGGCGTTTACTTTTCCAATGCCGGTAGTTAAAGATATTATTTCTCGTCCTTCAATTTTTCCTTTATAAATTTTCTTCTTACCTATGTAATCATCTACTATAATTTCTTCTTTGTTTTCAATAATCTTATGTATTTCTCTTGCTTCTTCATCCATTGCAGATGTTATTAAAATCATGTTTTTCTCCTTTATATTTCTTTTAAACCATATTTTTTTATAATAAGTTCTATTTCATCTTGTCTTAGTATTTTTTTTATTCCCGTTTCTGTTTTGGGTATGGATTTAACATAGTTTTGATTGTCATCAGGAGGTATGATTTTTCCATCTTTGATTATGTATTTTATGTATGGAACATTAATATTAATTTCGTTAATTTTAATGATTTTAGCAATTGAATTGTCGTTAAGTTCGACTATGAAATCTAGGGGACATTGAGATAAAACTTTAATTATTAATTTTAAAACCCGTTTATCAAATTTTTTGTCAGCATCTTGTATGAGTTCAATAAGAGATGCACCAGAGCTTGAGGCGCTTTTATATATCCTATCTAAAAGGATTGCACTATATGCACTGGCAGTACCTATTATATTGGCTTCAATGTTAATTTGTTCGCTTTTAAGTTTATTGGGGTATCCTGATCCATCTAAATTTTCTTTATGTGTGAGTATTGCTAAACAGATAGATCGTGAAAAATTAGTGGTTGAAATTATTTTATGACTAAGTACGGGATATTTTTTTATTATTTCAAATTCTTTGTCACTTAGTTTTTCTTTCTTTTCACTTATGCTTGCTGGTATAAATAAAAAACCTATTTTATGGAGTAAAGCTGTTGTACAAAGCTCAACTGTTTTATGATTATTTAAATTCATTTCATTGCCAAGTGCTACAGTTAGTATTGCAGTATTGATTGAATGAACAATATGATAATCAGATAGGAGCTTAGGTATTTTCATATATTTGATAAATGTTTGTTGGGTTTTTTTGTAAAATTCCATTACTTTTTTTACAATGGGAATGACATCTTGATAATAAATTTTTTTATTTTTTTTGCAGGTTTCGTATATTTCTTCTAAATTGCTTATTAGTATATGATAATTGGCAATGCATTCTTCATCGTATTCTTCATTAGTTTTGATAAATTTTTTTGTTTCCTGCATTGATGATTCATTAAAGAAATTTCTTTCTGTTTTGAGTATATTTTTAAGTCCCCATTTTTCAATAAGTTCAGTGTTGATAGGTTGTAATAATGAATTTCTAGGCCATACTAGAAAATCTTTTTCTAGTATGTATGAGAAATTTTTTACGTCTTTTGCCAGATTGTCAAAGATTTGCATTTGTCTCCTTAAGCGTAAGATTTAATAATAAATATGTAAAGCACATTATTTATTAATTTTCTTATCTATTTAGTATAATAGTACTACATGTATACGTAATTTTAAAATTGAACTTCATTATAAGAGATTTTTTTGATGGTTGACAGAATACTTTTTATATTTAATGTTGTGTTTTTTTGTGCTTTTTTGTTTTTTCTTTATTTATTAGGAATTTTTAATTTTTTTAATCTTGTAGATTTTATTATTTTAAATAGATACTTTATTGCAACTTTTATTGTGTCTGTATGTGTTTTTAATCTTGTTTATTCTAAGTTTTTGTATTCAAGATTATATTCTATATTCAATAGTGTAGATAATACTTATACTTTTTTAAGACTTAAAGTAATTCGCAAGACACTTAAGAGTGTATTTGATATTTCTCTTCTTTTGAAAATTACTTTAATAAAGCAAGATAAAAAAAGTTTTGATGATATCTATCTTTATTTAAAAGATACTAAATTGAGTAGTAAGACAATAATAGAACTTTATGCTATGTGTGTTAGTTTTAGGGAACAAGAAAAAGCTTATAGTTTGATTATGAATCATGTACATAGTAAGAACAAATGGGTAAGATATTGCGTTGCACTGCATGCTATTGTTGATGAAGAGTATGAAAAATTGCGTAATGAAATAGATTTTTTAAAAAAATACCTTTTAAAAAGAGATTCTATTTTTAAAATTTATTTTTATTATCTTATTAAGAAATCAAATTTAGGGCATCATTTAATTGAAGAGAAACGACTTGAAATTAGAAATAAATATTTTAAACGTAAAGATAGACTTAATATTGAACATACAAAATTACTTGGTTCAAGTTTGTTTTTTATAGTTTTCTATTATATTTATGATATTTCAAAAAAGGACATTTTTTATTAAAAGAGGTTATGTTTTGAATGTAAGAGTTAGATATGCACCTTCTCCGACTGGCTTGCAACATATTGGGGGAATTAGAACAGCTTTATTTAATTATTTTTTTGCTAAGTCTTGTAATGGGAAGTTTTTGGTTAGAGTAGAGGATACTGACCAGACTAGATATTACAGGGAGGCAGAGGAAGATTTATATCAAAGTTTAGCGTGGCTTGGTATTGATTTTGATGAAGGTCCTATTTGTGGAGGTCCTTATGCTCCTTATGTTCAGTCGCAAAGGACTGCAATGTATCAAAAATATGCTAAAGAGTTGATTGAATCGGGCAATGCTTATTATTGTTATTGTTCTCCTGATCGATTAGAGAGAATCAGAAAAATTCAAACCATTAATAAGATGGCACCAGGTTATGATAGACATTGTAGGAATTTAAGCGAAAGTGAAATTAAAGATGCTTTGCGTTTAGGAATTAATCCCGTTATTAGATTTAAAATTCCTTTTGATGGCGAGACTTCTTTTAATGATATTTTGCTTGATAAAATTACATGGGCAAATAAAGATATTAGTCCTGATCCTGTGATTTTAAAATCTGATGGGCTTCCAACTTATCATCTTGCAAATGTTGTTGATGATCATTTAATGGAAATTTCACATGTACTTAGAGCTCAAGAATGGGTTTCTTCAGGGCCTTTGCATGTGCTTCTTTATAATGCTTTTGGATGGAATCCCCCTATTTATTGTCATCTTCCAATGGTAATGGGAAGTGATGGACAAAAATTGAGTAAGAGACATGGTGCTACTGCTTTAAAGCAATTTATTGATGATGGATATCTTCCTGAGGCTATTATTAATTATATTACCTTGCTTGGTTGGTCTTATGATGATAAGAGTGAGTTTTTTACAAAAGATGAACTTAAAAAATTGTTTTCTATTGATAGGATCAATAAATCATCCGCAGTTTTTGATTATAATAAATTGGATTTTTTTAATAGTCATTACATTAGAGAAAAGGAAGATCATGACTTAGCCGAACTCTTAATTCCTTTTTTGCAAAAAGCAGGTTATATTAAAGAGAATATAAGTACTTGTGACAGACAAGAATTGATGCTTTTAATTCCGCTAATAAAGCCAAGGATTAGAAAACTTAGTGAAGCTGTGGGGATGCTTAGATTTTTTTATGAAAATATTGAAACTTGGAATTTAGATGAGTTTTTGGGTAAGAAAAAAACAGCGGATGATATCTATTTATTATTAGAAAAAATTAAGCCAATATTAGAAGGATTTGAAACGAGAATATTGTCTGAAAATGAACAAATTTTTTATGATTTTGCTAGAGAGAATAATTTGAAGATAGGAGAGGTTCTTCTGCCAATTAGAATTGCAGTTCTTGGAAGTAAGGTATCACCACCTCTTTTTGATTCTTTGAAATTACTTGGCGAAGTTAAGGTTTTTGATAGAATAAATCAAGCACAGCAGTTTTTAAAAAATATTAATTGTAAACTAAGTTTGTAGGATGTTTATATGAATAAAATGGAAGATATTATTTCACTTGCTAAGAGGAAAGGTTTTGTATTCCAATCTTCAGAAGTTTATGGGGGTCTATCAGGTGTTTGGGATTATGGGCCTTTAGGTATTGAAATTAAGAAAAACATACAAGAAGAGTGGTGGAAAAGCATGGTTTACCTGCATGAAAATGTTGTGGGATTAGATAGTACTATATTGATGAGACCTGAAGTTTGGAAAGCCTCAGGACATGTTGATAATTTTGTGGAATTATTGGTTGACTGTAAAAATTGTAAAAGTAGATTTAGGACAGATTTGATTGATTTATCTAAGGAATGTCCCAAGTGTGGTTCTATGGGAACTTTTACTGCGCCACGAAGTTTTAATTTGATGTTTAAGACTAATATTGGAGCTGTTGAAGATAGTCTTAGTGAAATTTATTTAAGGCCAGAGACTGCTCAGGGTATTTTTGTTAATTTTCGTAATGTATTAGATTCTACAAGACTTAAGATTCCGTTTGGAATAGCGCAGGTTGGTAAGGCATTTAGGAATGAGATAATAGCAAAAAATTTTATATTTAGAGTTTGTGAATTTGAGCAGATGGAAATGCAGTTTTTTTTACATCCAGATCAGATGGATGAGTGGTATTTATATTGGCAACACAAGCGAATGCATTTTTTTACAGATATTCTTGGAATAAAATTTGATAATCTTAGACTTAAAGCTCATGATCATAATGAGCTTGCTCATTATGCTAAATCTGCAATTGATATTGAATATCAATTTCCATTTGGTTTTCAAGAAATTGAGGGAATTCATAATAGGGGTGATTATGATTTAAATCAGCATGCTAAATTTTGTGGTAAGCCTAAGTTGTTTGAATATCATGATTTGGTAACTGGTGATAGGTATGTTCCTTATGTAATTGAGACTTCTCTTGGGCTTACAAGAAGTGTATTGATGACTCTTTGTGATGCTTATTCTAATGAAGAACTTGATGGAGGAGATAGACGAATAGTTTTACGTTTGCATCCTAAAATTGCTCCTTATAAGGTTGCAATACTTCCTTTAGTAAAGAAAGATGGATTACCTGAACTTGCTAGAAAGGTATTTATGCAATTTCGTGATGATTTTTACATGATTTATGATGAGAATGGTACAATAGGTAAACGTTATAGACGCCAAGATGAAATTGGTACACCTTATTGTGTAACAATCGATTATGATACCATTAAAAATGGAACTGCAACTTTAAGGGATCGAGATACTATGACTCAAACAAGGATTCCTGTTGATGAATTGTATTCATATATTAAAACCGAAATCCTAAATTACAGGGGAGTTTCAAATAGATGAATATTGCCCTAAAAGTTTTAGCAAAGAGAGGGTTTTTAAAACAGTGTACCAATTTGGAAGCTTTAAGTACATTGATGGATAGAGAGAAGATAGTTTTTTATGTTGGGGTTGATGCTACTTCTACTTCTTTGCATATTGGACACTTGATTCCTTTTATGGCAATGGTGCACCTCCAAAAACAAGGTCATATTCCAATTGCTTTAATTGGTGGTGGAACTACAAAAATAGGAGATCCTTCGGGTAAGGATTCAATGCGTAAGATTTTGTCAAAAGAAGATATAGATGAAAATGTTAAGACAATAAGTTCTCAGTTATTTAGAATAATAGATTTTGGTGGTGGTGGAAGTATTCTTAATAATGCCGAGTGGCTTGATAATATTAATTATATTGAGTTTTTAAGAGAGATTGGTATTTACTTTTCTGTTAATCGTATGTTAAGTTTTGAAACTTACAAAAGAAGATTTAAAGATGGTCTTTCATTTATTGAGTTTAATTACCAGCTTTTACAGTCGTACGATTTTTATATGTTAAGTTGTATGAAAAATTGTAAATTGCAGATTGGGGGTGATGATCAGTGGGGAAATATTGTCTCAGGTGTTGATTTAGTTAAGAAAAAGTTGGGAACAGAGGTTTTTGGACTTACATTGCCACTTATTACAAGAAGTGATGGTAAGAAGATGGGTAAATCAGAAAAAGGGGCTGTTTATCTTGATTCAAAACTTTATAGTGTTTATGATTTTTATCAATATTTTAGAAATATTCCAGACTTGGATGTTAAGAAATTTTTATATTTATTTACTTTTTTAGAAGATGAAGAGATTGAACGTATATCAAGTTTTAAGGGGCATTTATTAAATGATGCAAAAGAAATTTTGGCATTTCAGATAACGAAGATTGTTCATGGTAAAGATGAGGCTTTAAAAGCATCCTCAGCAGCTAATGCGGCATTTAAAGGAGGTACAGGAAGAGTTGATATTCCTTTCTTTAAATTGCCATTGACTAACTTAGAAGGTGGTATTTTATTAATTGACTTGATGTTTTTATCAAAAATTGTGTCTAGTAAATCAGAGGCTAGGCGACTTATTGATTCTGGTGGAGTTTATATAGATAAGGTAAGGGTATTAGATCAAAGTTGTTACCTTAGTAAGAATGATTTTATCAATGGTGAAATTGAACTTAGAATTGGCAAGAAAAAGATTCTGAGAATTATTTTGTAGTTGGTGTTTCATGTATGACAGAAGAGCTTTAAATAATTTATTTTTTAAATCATTTCTGTTTTTTGTGGAACGTAAACATCTTTTTTTTACTGAAGAACATATTTTTTATAGCTTAATTAGTGGTGAGGAAATTAAAGAGTTACTTAGTTTGTGTGCACTTGATTTTTATAGTTTTAATAAAGTTTTAGAAGAGTTTTTTAAACGACTTCCTATAAGAAATTCTGGGCTTCATGATCATCTTTTTACAATGAATGATCTATATCAAGAAATAATCGATACAATTTTTTATTATAAAAAACCTTATAGATTACAAGAAAAAGATTTGTTATGGGTATTAATTAGGAAAAGAAAAAACACAATTTTAGATACTTTATTAAAGTCGGGCTTTAATTTGACTATCTTTGATAAGATAATGGAAGTTTATGACTACTTAGGTTCAAACTTGGATTTAAACTTTTTTGAAAATGATAGATTTGTTACAAATGATCTTTTTAATAAGGATATAGATAAGTATGGAGGTTTAAATATTTTTGAAGAAGATTATTGTAAATTAGAACAAGATGATGACTCATTGAATGATAACAATTTAGTTGATGATTTTTTAGTTAATGTTATTGATACTTTGGATCCAAATTTAGATGCAAATCCTTTGATTGGTCGTAAAAAAGAATTGTATACATTGATTCAAATAATGCTTCGTAAACATAAAAGTAATCCAATTGTATTTGGAGAGCCTGGAGTTGGAAAGACAATATTGCTTCAAGGACTTGCTTATATGATACGAGAAGGTCAGGTGCCTCAGGAATTGGTAAATTGTGAGGTTTATTCTCTTGATATTGGTAGGCTTATATCTGGGACTAGATATAGGGGAGATCTTGAAGATAGAGTTAATAAACTTTTAGATTTCTTGTATGTTAAGAAAAAAGTAATTCTTTTTATAGATGAGATTCATATGATAGTTGGTGCTGGTGCCACATCTTTTAGTAATATAGACGTTTCAAATTTATTGAAACCTATCTTGACTTTGGGGAAAGTAAAATTTATTGGAGCTACTACCAAAAAGGAATATAAAAAGTTTTTTTTAAAAGATAAAGCTTTGATAAGAAGATTTCATAGCATAGAACTTAGAGAACCAAGTTTAGAAGATACGTATCATATTTTAAAAGGTTCTAAGGAGAAATATGAAAGGCATCATGGTGTTGAGTATACAGATGAAGCTATATGGCTTGCAGTTACTATGTCTAAGTATATTAAAGATAGAGCCTTGCCCGATAAAGCTTTTGATCTCTTAGATGGTCTTGGTGCTAAATTTAAACTTGAAGATAATAGAAAAATTATAACGGGTGATGATGTTAGAGATTTTGTCAAGTCTATGATTGGGACTAATATTTTTAATTTTGATGATTATGATCAAAACTCACTTATGAATTTAGAGCATAAAATAAGGACAAGTATGATAATTGATGAGGATATTTTATCTGCATTGATTTTACATATCAAACTTTTAAGAATTAAGTTTTTCTTTAAAAATAATACTCTTGGTATGTTTATTTTAGTTGGTCCTTCTGATGTAGATAAGAATAAACTTGCGTGTATTTTATCAGAAGAACTTAATATTCCTAAATTGACTTTGGGAATGAGTGAATATGGTGATTTTGATGGTATTAATCGACTTATAGGACCAATATATGGTTCTGAATCTTATGATGAACCTACTAAATTTTTTAAATTTCTAAATAAGTCTTTAAGTTCAATTATTGTTTTGTCGGATTTTGATAAATCTTCTAAGAGAGTTATAGATTTTTTTTTTGAAGGGTTCAATACTGGTAGGCTTTTTGATAGTCTTGGTAGAAGTGTAAGTTTGGCACACAGCATAGTAATAATTGATATTAATATAGAATATAGAGAGCTTGATAGCATTGGATTTAAAAATGAAATAGTTGACAGCAAAAGTTTATTAGAAAAACGTTTTTCTACTCAGTTTTTGGATCTTGTAGATCATGTTTTTTTCTTTAGGCCTGTTAGTGAGGATGATTTTAAAAAAGTTATTCTTGAAGAAATGAATAATTTTGTTAAAATGCTAAAACATGAAAAAGTTGATCTTTTTTTTGAAGAAGAAGTTATATTGTATTTTCAAAGAAAAATCTATGAAAATGGGCTTGGTATTAAGAGTGTGCGTAAAATTGTAATTAAAGAGATTGGGAGTTTATTAGTTAATGATTTGATTCTAAAAAAATTTAAAGAAAATGCTAAGATCAGGATTTTTCTAGACGAGACAATAAAATATGAGTTATTATAGTTTTATGGTTATAAGGAGGTATGTATGAAAATATCCATAGTGGGAGCAGGAGCTTGGGGTACTGCGGTTGCTAGAGTTTTAGCGGATAAGTTTAAGGATACTGTTTTAATATGGTCTTTTGAAGAGGATGTTAAAGAAAGTATTAATAATAATCATGAAAATACTAAGTATTTAAAAGGTATTAAATTGCCAGATAATTTGGTTGCAAATTGTGATTTAATTGATGTTGCAAAAAAATCTGATTATATTTTTGTTGCAACACCTTCTATTTATACTTTAGATGTATTTAGCAAACTGAAGCATGTGTGTAGTATTAATAGGTTCAAATTGGCAGTACTTACAAAAGGCTTTATAACAATTGATAATAAGCCTTGTCCTATTATAGAAGTTGCAGAGAGTGTTTTAAGCGAATATAAGGGTAAAATCACTTATATTGCAGGACCAAGTCATGCTGAGGAAGTTGGACTTGGGGTTATTACGGGGCTTGTTGCTGCTAGTGAAAATAGAGACAATGCTTTTGAATTTATTAATTTATTTAGTGGTACTTGTATTTCGATGTTTTATAGTGATGACATTCTTGGTGTTCAAATAGCATCGGCTTTGAAAAATATATTTGCAATTGCATTTGGAATTTTGGATGAATTGAAGATTGAAAATCCTAATTTAATAGGTCAAAATACAGAATCTTTCTTATTTTCAGTTGCTTTAAATGATATGAAGGATATTGCACTTAAGCTTGGAGCTTGCAATGAGGGAACATTTTTATTTTTAGCTGGTTCTGGAGATTTAGATGTTACATGTAGAAGTATTTTTGGTAGAAACAGACGGTTTGGTCGTGAAATTGTTAGTAAAAATATTTTGGAGTGCTTTAGGGATGTGGATGATCTAATTAATAACATTAATAAAATTGGTTATTTGCCTGAAGGGATAATTGCTGCTAGAGAAATTGCTTTGCTTTCTAATTTTTTAGGCATTAGTTCGGATTATCAAAATTTGGTAAATGTGGTGTATAAAATTTTAAATAAAAAGTTACAACCGGAAGCAGTTGTTGATTATATCAAAAGTTTTAAAGTTTAGAGCCCAATTATTTGGGCTTATTATTTTTTGTTGTTTAGCATATACATTATGTTATTGTAAACATCATCAATGATTTCCGAATTCATTACAATTTCTGTAACTTCATTAGATTTAATTGCTCCTATGATATTTTTGTTTTCTGTTAGGTTTTTTCTATTAACTAAAGAATTACTGTCAACCAATATTTTTATTCTAGTTAGATCTTTAACTACCTGTTTGATATTTGCAGTTCCTCCAAAACATTCTAAAATGTGTTCTGCTATTTTTGTTGTTTTTTGATTCATTTTATCATCCTTTAAAGAACGCTTTATAGGCCATATAAGAAGTATATACGTCGAATTTAGATGTTATTTCAAATGGTGAGTGCATGCTAATAACACCAGGTCCCATATCTATTGTTCTAATTCCATAATGTGCTAAGAATTTTGCGACAGTTCCTCCCCCACCTTCGTCTACTTTTCCAAGTGTAGCTATTTGCCAAGCTATGTTATTTTCATCTAATAAATTTCTAATATAAGCTACAAGTTCAGCATCAGCATCACTTGCCATAATTTTACCTCCATGACCTGTATATTTTATTATAGGTATTCCATATCCTAGCTTTGGTGCGTTTTGTTCATCATGAACCTTAAATAGTGGATTTATTGCAGCGCAAACATCTGCAGATATGCTTTTTGAGTTCCATAATACTTTATGTACAAGAAGGTTATTATATGCTCCTTTTTCAAGTTTTGCTACTATGTCTGATACGAAATATGAAAGATATGTTGATTGCAAACCAGTTGATCCAGTTGAACCAATCTCTTCTTTATCTACTAAAAAGCATACAGCAGTTTTCTTTGGTGTTTCTTCTAAGTTTAGGATGGCTTTTAATGATGTGTATGC
Source organism: Borrelia persica No12 (assembly GCF_000500045.1). Classification (GTDB taxonomy): domain Bacteria; phylum Spirochaetota; class Spirochaetia; order Borreliales; family Borreliaceae; genus Borrelia; species Borrelia persica. Next base: position 74,891 of record NZ_AYOT01000223.1, read on the forward strand.
ACAAACTCTATCGTCTTGTCCATAAGCTCCAATTAGTGCTCTGTCAAATCCTACATCTTTTGCTTCTCCTGCTGGTACTATTTCTATTTCTGCTGAGGTAAAGTCTTCTTCTTCTATATTGTATTTTTCTTTTATTAATTTAAGAGTTGCAAATTTTACTTTTTCTTTTTCTTTATTTTCAATAGGTAGACTTCCAATTATGATCTTTAGATTTTCTCCTTCAATGATCTCATCAGCTTTTTTGTCTCTTTGTACTTTTCTGTCAAGATGTGGTAGAATGTCGGGAATTACAAATACGGGATCGTCATTATTGTCGCCAATGTTAATTTCGACTTGAGTTTCATTTTTTAAACATATTATTCCCCTGATTGATAATGGAATAGAGAGCCATTGATATTTTTTAATGCCACCATAATAATTTGTTTTCATAATTGTAAGTTCATTTTCTTGGGTAATTGGTGATGGTTTGGCATCAAGTCTTGGGGAATCTGTGTGTGAAACAATAAAATGGATTCCATTTTCAATTGGTTCTTCTCCTATAAATACAAGAGCAACATTTTTGTTACGACATGTGTATAAAATTTTATCTCCAGCTTGAAGTCCTTGTTTTTGGGAAGCGCAGATAAAACCTTTTTCTTTTGCCTTTTGTATGGCATACTTGGTAGCTTCTCGTTCGGTTTTTACTGTACTTAAGAAGTTTTTGTATTTTTGAGCAAATTTGAAGATATTATTTTTCTTTTCTTCGTCTAAAGAAAGCCAAGGATTTTGTTTGGTCATAAGCTTTTTCCTCCTAATTACTTATTATAACATTCTAACATTTGTAAATTTATTTTGATTTAATTGTGTTGTCATACGAATGACATTTTGTGATGCAATTTGAGTTGTGCATAAAAATTTCGTGTATTTTTATATTGGTTCTGGTTTATGCCATAAGAATCCTTGACCATAATCTATTCCAATTTCACTTATTTTTTTAAAAATTTCTTCATTAGATACAAATTCAGCTATAATTTTTATTTGTTTTGTATCGGCAATTTCTTTTATTGATTTTATTATTACAAGATCTATTTGACTAGAATTTATTACTTGAATAAAAGAACCGTCTATTTTGATTATGTCTATTGGTAATATTTTGATGTATGAGAGGGATGTATATCCGCTCCCAAAATCATCAAGTGCAAGTTTGATACCAAAAGTTTTAAGTTCATTAAAATATGTTTTGATTAATTCAAAATCTTCTACAATGCCGGTTTCTGTTATCTCTAAGCATATATTTTCAAGTGGAACATGACTTTGGAGAAGTGTTTCTTTTAAAAATGTTCTAAAGTTTTTGGATTTGAGTGAATATGGGGAAATATTAATTGAAAAGACATGAACACCGTTTTTTGCTACAAAGTTTGTATATTCTCTTAATGCTTTGGTGACTACTAATTTATCTACTTCGACAGTTAAATTATATTTGTCTATTAAATTAAAGACATGATTGTTGGGGATAGGAGTTCCGGTGTAATCAAAGAGTCTTGTTAATATTTCAATTTTAGGTTTTAAATCTTTTTTAAGAGGGGTAATTTTTTGGTAGTACAAACTGAAAAAATCATTCTTTATTGCCTTGATTATGTATTCAAATATTTTATTTTGATTTTTAATAAGTATTGTTTCTGGCAATTCATCTTTATATAAAATAGGCATAGAATCTCTGTATTCATCAGATATTTTTGTTGCTATTTTTAATTTTGAAATTTTTGTTTCTATATTTTCTTTTAAGTTTACTTCTATTATGCCTATATTAAATTTACGTATTATGAAACCTTCTTTTTTAAGTTTGCTATAGATAGTTTTTTTCATTTCTTCTGCAATTGAAATTACTCTTTTTTCTCCTCCACTTGTAGATATAATAACTATTAAATTATTGTCTTTTAATTTAAATATGTATTCTGAATAGAATGACATTATTCTAGAAGTAATTTTTTTAAGTATTTTTGAGTCTAAGTTATTCCTATTCCCTTTATATTCGTATTCTGTATTTATATGTAGATCTAAGTCAAATAGATATGTCTTTTTGTGAGAGGAGTCAATTTGGTTTGTCAATAACTTTTTAAGTCCTTTAATATTATATAGGTCAGTTTGTTGATCGATTATTTCAAGATCTTGAATATTGTGTTTGGATTTTAAATCAGACATATCTTTTATTGTAATTAATTTATCAATGTTATTTTGAGCAATTGTACTTATAAATAAGTCTACGATTAATTTTTTGTTATTTTTGACTTTTAAGAGACAATCGGTTATCAATATATTTTTAAATTCAGGGATATCATTTATCTTATAACTTAAATCTATTTTAATTTCTGTTTCTAAATCTATGATATTTATATCACTTATTTTGTTTGTTTTTCCCATAATTTTGATTGGGAGTTCAAGTTCTTTGCTACCTTTTTCATTGATATAGATGATTTCATTCTCGATATTTGTAATGATTACGATTTCTTGAATAAGTTCAGATAAATTTAAGAAAAAATCAAGATTGGCATTTTTATTATCATAGTAAAATTTTTTTTGTTGTATTAGTGTGTTTTTGTCACTAAGTTCTTGTATGCTTTTTAATATTTCTATGTAATTTGGTCTATAAGTTGATTCGTCTATGTATTCGTTATTTATGATAATTGAATAGATATTATTGATGCTTTTTAAGTCATTTGCCATATTGATTGAGAAATCTATTGGTCTTTTATGATTATAAATGACTGCAAATTGAATATTGTTTTGCTTGATATAGCTGCTAGAGACATTTTTTCTGGATTTGATTATTTGTGATATTGTAAAAATAGATTTTATCTTTACAATATCATTATCACTTACAGTTTCTTCAGATATTACAATTGCATTTGGGTTTTTATTCCTCATCTTATTTAAACAAATTTATATTACTTTTTAGATAAATCTATGTTTTTTGTTTATTTATTTGGTTTTTCTGCGCTTGTTTTTTATGCCATATAAGCCAAATTATTCCTGATAATATCAAAATTAATGAAAATATTTGTCCCATTGATATATTTAGAAATGAAAAATCAGATATGCTTTCAAGTTTTCTGTAAGTTATAACAAATCCTATTTCTTTATCAGGTTCTCTTAAGTATTCAATCAAAAATCTAAATGTTCCATAAAGGATTATGTATACACCAAAGATAAATCCGTCATATTTTTTTATTTTTCTAAAGATAAACCATAATAGTAAAAAGATTACAGGTCCTTCAAATAGTCCTTCAATAAGTTGTGATGGAATTCTTGGTAGATTGATAAATAGATCGTGAGGTGATATTTCAAGTCCAACTGCTTCTGCAAATTCTTTGACACCATTTTGGCTTATTTTAAAAGGCTCTGCATTTGGGAATATGATACCACCTTTAATCGGTCTTCCATAAAGCTCTGCATTTGCAAAGTTGGCAAATCTTCCAAGTATGTATCCTGAAGAGAAAGCTATTGAGCCATAATCTGTTATTTTTTTAAAATATTTTTTCACATTTGTGTGTTTGAGTTTTGTATTTATCATTATTAATGGTGCAATGATAACTCCAAAAAATCCTCCGTGTATTGCCATTCCTCTAAATCCTGTAAAATTCCAGTTTTGGTCGAATGGTAGGAAAATCATCCATGGGTGTGTGTAATAAATGCCACTTTTGTCATAAATTAAAGTGGATGTTAGTCTTCCTCCAATTATTGCACCCAGTACAATTGCAAACATTAATTTTTCATAATCATTTTTATCTATATCAAGTTTGTCAGTTTTGATTTGGTACCAAATAAATTTGTAAGAAATGATTATAATGATAATATAAGATAGGCTATACCATGTAATTGGAATTCCTTTAATTATTTCAGGGTGTAACCAACTAGGATAATTTATATAATTTGGCATTTTTTTTCCTTAATCTTTGTTTAATTTGGCAAATAATTTCTTTTTAAACATCATATTTTGTTTTCTAAGTGTTGTAATTTCTTTTTGTTGTGATTTAATTATATCAATTATTGAATTGTTGTCTATTGTTTTATTCATCAATAATGATTCAAGATATGCATATTTTTCTAAATATTCATCTTGTGCTTCTTTCATTACAAAATGGTAGCTTTCATTTAAATCTTCTTCGCTTAAAAGTTCTACATCATTCATTACGGCTTCAAGTCCAATTAATTTTTTTGCTATTTTTTTCATGCTTTTAGAAGTTAGACTTCTTGGTTGATAAATGGTAATTGGTATTTTATGATTTAATGCTTGGTCGACAAGTTCATCTTTATAAATTGAGCCTATGCTTTGTAAATTTATATTTAGATAATCTTTTGCTGATTTTAGTATTCTTTCAGTTTTGATAATATCATCGGGTTTGTTTAACATGTTAAATATTATGAATGGACTGAATCGTGCAAGTGTTTGCATAAGTTTTTCATAATTTTCAGGATCGCATTCCTCTATTTTCAGTAGTAAGTTGGGTATGTATATTTTTTGTAAGTCGATAGAATCTTTTCTTATGTCTGATATTGTTTTGTATGCTTTTGTTTCTTTTTTAAATATTTTTGATATAATCCTAAAAATTGTGTTTTTTAAGAACAGATAGGCATTCATTGTTGCTGTTATTGTTGGAATTGTTACTATTATTCCTCGATTTGACATTAAGAAGAAATCTATTGTATTAAATGTTGTTCCTGCACCAAGGTCAATTATTAGATAATCGTAGTTTAAATTTTTCAAATTATTTATTATTTTTTGTTTTTGAAAGATGGCTATATTTGCAAGTTCTGGTATGTCTGAATCTCCTGCAATAAAACTTAAATTTTTTATTCCCGATTCAATAATAATATCTTTAAAGAGAGTTTTTGTTTTAAGAAATGTTCCAATACTTTTTTTTGGTATTATATTGAGCATGGCGTGTAAGTTTGAACCACCAAGATCAAGATCTACGAGTAATACTTTTTTTTCTTCGTGTGCAAGACAAATTGCGATATTTATTGAAAAAAAAGATTTGCCAACTCCTCCTTTTCCGCTAGCTATAGGAATTATAATCAATCTTTACTCCGTTATTTTATCCTTTAATTTAAGTAACATCAAAATTACTAAGTTAAATATGACGTAAGTGATTATTATTGTTGCTAAGAAAATAAGTAACCATGCTTGACTTATGTAAAATAAATTGAGGATTAACATCAATGTAATAAGCAAAATGTTCATTATTATTTGCAGGCTTTTTGTTATGTTAATTAAATTGTTTAGGATTTTAAACTGATCGTAGAGTACATAGTGTATTGTTAACATTGCTACACATAATTCTGGTGAAAATATAATAGATGCTATTAAAAATTTTATAGAAGAATTGTTTATAAATACTGTACTCTTAACAAGTTCATATAATGCTGTTAAGATTAACATGCTTGCAATTGTTTGCAGTGCAATAATGAGAGCCATAATTATTCTTTTTATTTTCAAGCTATTTATCTTTAACATAATCTTAAAATATTATATTATGAAGATAAAATCAAGTTTTATTTGTGTAGGAATTTGTCAATGAAGAAGAGATTTTTGGTATTTTTATACTTTGTATTAGCTTTAATTATTAGTTCTTCAGCTATTGGAGAGTCTATCTTTGCGCAATCTAATTTTTCTAAGAGTAAGTTGTCTGCGTCAAATTATGGGCAGATGATGATGGAAGCTTTTAACTTTATTAGTAAAAATTATGTTGAACCTGTCGATGAAGAGGCTGTTTTTGAAGGGGCTTTGCAGGGTATGTTTAAGGCATTAGATGATCCTTATTCTCAATATTTGACAAAAAAAGATTTAGTAGAGATTTCAAAGACTACTGAGGGGAATTATGTAGGAATTGGAGTTGTTATTTCAAAAAAGGAACTTTCTGCAAAATCTGGCAATACTGCTTCTAATGTTCCTTATATAATGATTGTTAATGTTTTTGAAGAGGGACCTGCTTATAAGGCTGGTGTTCGTCCTGGTGATTATATTATAGCTATTGATGGTAAGAGTACTGATTCAATGACAATGGAGCAAGTTAGTGATCTCTTAAAGGGCAAAGTGGGTACAAAAGTTAAAATTTCTGTTTTGAGAAATAAAAGTTTAGAACTTGAATATGAACTTGTTAGGGAAAAAATAGATATAGAGACAATTAAATATGATGTTATTAATGGTGATGTTGGGTATATTAGGATAATAAGTTTTAATCCCAGCACCAATATTTATTTTAAAAAAGCTTTTGAAAAACTTAAATTGCAAAATATCAAATCTTTAATTTTGGACTTAAGACTTAATCCTGGAGGTTATTTTAATGATGCAATAGAAATTGCAAATGATATTTTGACTGAAGGACTTATTGTTTCAACAAAGTCAAGAGATTTTAAGACACCTTTAGAATATGTAACTAGAGAGTATAGGGCTAATTCTTCACATGTAGTACCTTTAGATATGCCAATTGTTGCTTTGATTGATAGATATTCAGCATCAGCTTCAGAAGTTTTAGTTGGGGCTTTAAAAGATCATCAGAGGGCTTATGTTATAGGGGAAAAATCTTATGGTAAAGGGGTAATCCAGCGTATATTGCCTTTCCATACGGGAGGATTTAAGATTACACATTCAAAGTATTATACTCCTTCTGGTCAGAGCATTCATAGTGTTGGCATTAAACCTGATTTAGAGATTAAAGAAAAAGAATTATCTGAAGCTGAATTGGGAATATATGCTAAAATGATTAATGATAAAGCTGTAGAAAAGTTTTTAAATAGTAGTAAACGAAAAAGATCAATTTCTGAGAAAGAGATAGATATTTTTGTGGATAAATTTCTTAAAACTTCTTATGTAACGTCTGGTAATGATAGTGATAATATAGATAAAAAAGTTTTAGGGCGTTATTTATATTTGCAGGTTTATCAAGATATATACAATTATCAGCCACTTTATAATTTGCATTATGATGAGGTTTTAAAAACTGCTTATGAATATCTTGTAAAAAAAGGAACCTTAAATTAATTTGTGAAACAAATAGTCTTAGATTATAGTTGTCTATTTGATGATGATATCATTATTGATGATGTTGGGATCTATCACTATCTTGTTAATGTAAGGAGATTAAGAGTAGGTGATAGCTTAAATGTTCTCTTGGGGAGGAGAGAGGTCAGATTTGTTGAGGTTGTTAGTATAAAGAATAACCAAATTAGGCTCTCTACTTTAAGGGTAGAGGAGCTTCAGATGTGTCGTTTTGAAATAAGTATGTTCATATCAAATCTTAAGGGTAGAAAATTAGATTTAAGTTTAAGACAAATTGTTGAGATTGGTGTTAGCCAGATAAATATTGTTAATGCTGATAATTCTATTGCTAGGTTGGATATAGATAATTTGGAATTTAAAAGTTCAAGATTTTTGAAGATAATTGATGAAGCTTTAAAGCAAAGTGGAAATACTCAAATACCCAATGTTAACTTTTATAATGATTTTTTTAGTATTCCTTATTCTTCATCTGTTAATTATTACGTTGCTCACAGTAAGGGTGATTTGTTGCGTTGTGGCGATAATATCAGTGCTTTTGGCAAAATTGGAATTTTAATAGGTCCTGAGGGTTGTTTTTCAAATGCAGAGATTGATTTTTTTAAAAAAATGAATTTTAGATTTGTAAGATTTAATACTTCTATTTTAAGAGCAGATACGGCTATTGTTTATTCACTTGCTCATTTTAAATTATTATTAGAGGGTAGTAATGGCTAATTTAAAAGATATATATTCAAAACCAGATAGAATTTATTTTTTTGGAATGCCAATAGATGTTTTTAAAAATAATGATAAATTGATTAGCCGATTTGAATATCTTATATCTCATCCATATCATTCAATGGTGATTTTTATTGATTGTAAATCCTTATTAAAATTTTTGGTTTTTAAAAAGTATAGAAATCTTGTTAAAAATGCTTCTCTAGTTTTTTCAAATTCAAAATCGCTTAGATCATTTTGTAAATTTTTTAAAAGAACTGATATTGGTTGTTATGATTCAAATTCGATTTTACTTGTTTTAATGAGTGTATTGGAAAATACGTATAAAACATGTTATATTATTGATAAAGATAAAATAATTTCTAAAAAAAATTTTTTAAGATTAAAAGAGTCACATAAAGAAATTAATTTTATTGGTTATTATGACTTGAAAGCTGTTAAGAGAAACAAGGAAATGTTTTTTGCCAATATTAATAAACTTACTCCTAGTATGATAATAAGTTTTTGTAGTAGTAATTATCTTGAAACTTTGTTTTATATAAATAAATTTGGCATTAGAACAAATTTAAGTGTTTTTTTGTGATTGCTTTTATTTTAAGTACTATAAGTTATATGAGGTAAGGAAATGGCATTTGTATTAGATCAAGCTGTAGTTTATCCAATGCAGGGAGTGGGAAAAATCAAGAATATTCAAAATAAGGAATTTAATGGTGAGTTTATTGATTATTATGAAATATATTTTCCATTTAATGAAATGACTTTTATGGTTCCGGTAGCTAGGGCAGATGATCTTGGAATTAGGGCTTTGGTTAGCAAGGAAAAGGTGGAAGAAGTTTTTGGTGTTATTAAAGATTTTGAGGGTCAAATAGATCAAAAAAAGATAAAAGATGGTAGTCATGATTTTTATAAGCAGAGTGATATATTGAGTACTGCTAAGTTGTATAAATTCTTGTATACAAAATCTATGCAAAAAGAGTTGCCTTTTTATGAGAAGAGGATTTTAAATGATTTTGAATTAATTTTACAACATGAAATTAGTTTGGCCTTGCAAATTAGTTTTGAAGAAGCTAAAGAGAAGATTAGAGAAGTTATTTCTATGGGACAGTCTTAGATTGTTTATAACTTGTAGGAATCTATATGTTAAATGTTTTAAGGTTTATTTTTTTAATTTCTTGCAGATTTATTTTTATGTTTTTTTTCTTTTCGTTTATTTTTGTTTGTACATATTATTTGAAATATACTTTTTTGCATGTAGATTTTTCTTTTTTAAGTTTTGAACTTTATTATGATGCTTATCTTTATGCGTTTCCTTTATCTTTAGTTGCTACTTTTATAAGGATTGCTTATCCTTTTAATATAAGTACACTTAAAGTTTCTAGGACTTTATATGTTGTTGTCTTTATTTTTATATTGTTTTTATCTTATTTTGGATTTTTAGCTTCTGTTAATTTTAATACTATCTTTTTTGATTTGCATAGAAAGGGTGATAAGAACATTAAAGATGGGATTGTGCATTTTTTTGATGATCAAATAGTCTTTTATAGTAAGGATATTAAATCGTTTGGTTTTAAAGGTGTTTTAAAAGTCAAAGATAATGAGTTTGATGATGAGGATTTTAAATCTTTTTCATATCATTCAGGGTTTTCTGAATCTGATACCATGAATTTTAATGAAAATGCGTTTTTTACTCAAAAGCTTTATAGTGATTTGGTTAGTTATGTTTTTAATGATTTAGATATTTTAAATAATTTTTTACTTTCTTTAGAATTTCTCAGTTTGATGTTTAATATATTTGGATTTGTTTTGCTTTTATTTTCATTTTCTTATGTTTTTAATCTTATATTTTTAGATAGTTTATCTTTGTTTCTTTATCCCATTTTTATTATACTGTTTTTTAAGGTTTATAATATTTATGCGATTGAATTTCCTGAGAGTTTGGATTTGATTATAGGTGAGAATGTAATATCTGATTATCTTCCTTTTATTTTTTGTTCACTTACATTCTTTTCTACTTATTTGATTAGTTTTATTTTTGATTATATTAAAGTTAACGAAGGATTAGATAGTAGGTTACATTAAATTAGTTTGTTAGATATGAAAAATTTGTTAGATGTGAAAAGAGAATTGTATACATTTTTAAGTAATTTTATTGTTTTTTTGTTCTTATTTGTTGGTTTAGTTTTTGGTTATACATATTTTTTTGGAGTTGCCTATTTAGACAAACATGTATTGATAGCTACTTTTTTTGATACTGTTTTGAGTATATATCATTATTTTCATGGTTTTTTTATTTTTTTTGTTTTGATCTATTTTATTTTTTTGGCTAGACCTGAGACACGGTATTATTTAAGAGAGTATAAGGGGTATTTATTTAAAAAATTTTATCCTTTTATGTTCTTGTTTTTCGTAATAGGTATTGTTTTCGTATTAGTTTTCAACTCTATTCTTTATTATATTCTTGCTCAGAGGAGTGAATATAAGTATAACTATGAAAGATATCATCTTCTTGTAAATCAGGTAAATACAATAAATAATGAGGTTAAAAACATAGATATGAATTTGTCTTCAAATAATACATTAGATGTTGGTGAATTGGTAGAGATTTTAAAACATAAAAAAAAGTATCTCGAAGAATTACTTAGAATGTATGAAAAAATGAGACTTATTTCTGATAATGATGAACTTGCAATTAATTATTACTTGGTTAGATCTGAATATGATAGAATGCCTGTTTATGATGTTGATTTAGAAAAAGTTAGAAAAACGCTTAAAATGTATTTGATTAAAAATTTAACCAAAAAAGATTTTCAAGATATTGTTAATGGGTTTATTGATAAGGGTGATTATCCTACTGCTAATTATTTTGCTTATATGGGATTGGTTGCAACTAAAGATGATGAATTTTCTGCGCTTTTAAATTTAACTTTTAAAGCTATTAATGAGTATAAAAATAATGAACTTAAGAGAGAAGCTTCGATTTTTGGAGAGAAACAAAAAAATTTTTTATATCTGAATACGGAAAAATTTAAATCTGCATACTATGGTTTTTCAAGACTTCATAATTTATTTCCAAACGATAATGAAATTTTAAACTATAAGAATAAGTCTTTGGAGAAACTTAAACTTCAGTATTTCTTTTTTGATGAGATTGAAAAATATTATGAACATTATGGCATCAATGATATATTTTTATTGCAGGTCAATGCTGGTGATAACACATATGATTATATTTATATGCAAAAGGTTGTAAATACCATTTTTTCTGATGTAAAGATGATCAAAAATTTTGAGTTAATGAGGTTTAATAGATTAGGTAATGTTGTATTGCATATAAAAGTACCGTTTGCCACTATTAAGGGCAATACAGTTTATCGAAATGTCTTGGATAAGAAAAATGAGAATAGTGATATTACTGCTACTAGGGTTTTTGTGTTGCTTCAAGAGTTTGATTTAAATGATACAAAAATCATTGATCTAAGTAGTGATGTTGATAATTTACATTTATTTGCCAATTCTGTTAAAGGTAATATTTTTTTACCTATTCAAGTCTTAATAAGTGCGTTTAATCAAGTTAAAATGCTTAATTTAAGATTGATATCCATTTTTTCTTCAAGTCTTTTTTTAATGATGAGTCCTATTTTATTGGTTTTTTTTGGTGTTTTATTCATTGCTGTGGCTTCTAGAGTAAATTTTGAATTTGATCTAAAATTTATGGTATTTCTTGTATCTATAATAATAGCTATTTTTTCAGGTATTATGTCTATGTTAATAAATTATTTATTATTAATTTTAATAGCACTCTTCATTCAGATATTTGTTAATATATACGTGTCTTTCATTTTGATTTTTTCTTTTTTATTTATTATTGTGTTATATGTAATGCGAGTTAATTATAAGGAAGATAAATCGTTTGTATGAGAATTTGCATTATTTATGTTAGATAATAATAGTTGATTGAGCATTTTATTTTCTTTTTCTATTTGCTCTTGATTAAGTATGTATGAATCTTGATTTATATAATTTTCATCTATAATAAATAGAGGTATTTCTTTAATTACATGTTTTAATTTTAAGTTTAATCCTTTATATGGTGTAAATCCATTGGCAAATCCAAAATGTTCATTAAATTTTGCTTTATCTTTAAGTGTAATTAATGATTGTTGTATTTCTTGATTTAATATCCATCGAATAAATTTTGATATGGGTTGTGATATTTCTTTAACTCCCATAAAGCTGATATTACATATTGACGATTTTTTTTCTTTATTTATTAAATATGAAAAATTGAGTTTATTTTTAATATCTTGATTTAATTTATTGTAATATGCTAAGTTAGTTAAACCTGCAATTAAAATAGTTTTTTGTTGTAGCAGTATTTTTTCTAAATTTAAATATTTATATTTTTCTGTAAAGCTTTTGTGCAATGTAAGTTCATTTGCATTTATGAAAGATTTAAAGTGATTGATTATATCTAACATTTTTTGCTTATCGTATTCTGGTTTGTTGTTTTCAAAACGAATATTGATGTCGTTGATTTCAGATATTGTGTAAAGTAAGTTTTCAGAAATATAGGGAGAGATAAAAATTTTTTTCTTTTTGTTGAAATTTGTGTATATTTCTTTGATTGATTCTATATCAAGGTATTTTTGTATGTTATATTCATTTTTGTATATTAAGATTGGAATATCAAAACTTAGAGGCACAATTTTATATGCAAACTTTTCTGATATATTATTTAATATTGGATAGTCGGAATAATAATATTTTTGAATACTTTTAAAGTTTTTAGTTGTATTTATATTATCTATATTTTTTGCAATGATGATTTGGGCATTTTTTTCATTAATAGTTTGTGCATTAATATTTTCTTTGTATCTGATAATAAAGTTTGTTTTATTTTGAACATTAAATTGATTTATATATAGAGGAATAATTTTATTGTCAGTTAATATGGTGATGGTACTTTCTTTTGAACAACTAAAAATTAAAGTTAAAACTGTGATTAAAAATATTTTCTTTATATTCATAAAAAATAGTTTGTTATATTGACTTTCATTTTACACTAAATTATGTATAATTTTTATAGTTATTTTATAATTTTAGGTATATTTGATAACTTTGAATTTTATGTTAAAAAGGAGAGTTGTTAATTTGGGTTTGGTTGATTTTTTAGTTTCTATCTTTAGTCGAGAGCTTCTTCCTGAACAAATAAAACAAAGAAGGCTTAAAGAGGTAAAAACTAATCTAAGTAAGGTGAGTAACTTTTTTAATGCTTCTAAAATTCAGGCTTTACCTCAGTTTGCTAAATTTATTTATAATCTTTACAAAACTTTTGTGCCTTTTAAATTATTTGTACAAAGATATCGAACTTCAAATGAAGTGATTCACTTTGTGGTTGAAAAGTATTTAAATGATACTCAAAAGCAATCTTTAGAACATATTTATTCTTTTTCTGCTAATAATGTGGTTAATTTTACATCCGATATAAGTAAAAATTTGGATACTAATTTAAATTATCTATTGAAAAATATAACTCAAGAACAGGTCAGATTGATAGATGAAACTTGTGGGGCTTTGGAGATCTTTTTTGATTTAGTCTCGTATCAGTATTATTTGGTTCTTAAACATTTTGATGCTTTATTGCCTGAAGATGATTTTATATATAAACCTAGATTTGGTGCTGTTAGTTGTGGAGTAATTTTGGATGATATTAAAGATTTTTTGGAATGTATATATTCTATTAGAGATATTGCTATCTGGAGAAATCTTTATGATATTCTTTTAAAAATATATGGAGATGCAGACAACTTTCCTATGAGCCCAAATGTTTGGCTTAAAATGATAACATCTATAGTTGAAATAAATAGAAATAAAGAGATTTTATATCTTATAAAATATGTTAGTGGTGATCCTGATTATTTGCCCATGTCTGGTGTTCAAAAATCAAGAGCAAAAGCCAAGTCGTTTTTTAATGATCTCTCTAAACATGTTTCAAATGAGATATTAAAAATTAAAGTTTTGCAAAAAAATAACAAAGCTCATATTTTGGCAGAGAAGTTATTTCGAGGAATTACTTTTGTAACTCTGGATAATTATAATGAACAGGTGAGCTTGAAAATTATGTCTAAAGTTACAAGTACTACTGGATATGTTTATGCTGGTATTTTAGGTTATCTAAAAATGCATGCGATTAACTTTGTAAAAAAAGATTTGAATGATATTGTTAATATCCTTATTATTAAGGGACAGTGGAAAGATATGGAAATTGCTAGGTATGTTTCTAATGACATTCATTCCTTGGTTAGTATTTATTCTAATCTTGTTGATTTGGATAATAATCTCGGAGAACAGGGTATGTATGGAAAGAGAATAAATGCGCTTTTGCATAGGGTTTCTACTGGAAGAGACAAATCGTCAGAAAAATTGTTATTGAATATAATAGTAGACGTTAATAAAAAGGCCTTAGTTTTATTAAATGATTATTATTCAAAAATTCATTCTTTAATAAAACGCTTAAACGATTGTTTGGAAGATTATGTCAAGCCTTCTTCAGAGAAGGAGCTTATTTATAATTGGAAAGAACTTGATCTTGATCTTTTAAAAAGTTATGGCAATAACGTAAACTTTGGTAGTATAATTAAAAACATGGTTGATGGATTAAGTTTATTTTTGAGATTAATGGATTTATATTTAGATAAGGAAAATACAGTTTAGGAGATTTTAAATGGGAAGAGAATGTGAAATAACAGGTAAAAAGACAATGTTTGGAAACAATGTTCCAAGAAAGGGACTTGCAAAAAAAAAGGGTGGGGCAGGACAACATATTGGTGTTAAAACAAAGAGAACTTTTAAGGTGAATTTAATAAATAAGAAATTTTTTATTCCAGAACTTGGCAAAAATGTTAATATTAAAATTTCTGCCAGTGCTCTAAGAAGTATTTCAAAAATAGGTTTGAGTGTTTTTTTGAAAAAAAATAATAAAAAAATAGGCGATTTTATTTAAATCGTTAATTCTGATTAATTTAATTTATCAGTATATTTTCTATTATTCTATATTCATTGTTATTGTTGATGATTTCTTTGTTTATGAATTCAAATTTGTTGAAAAGTTTATGAATTATAATAATTGCTATTATATTTTCAGGAAATATTTTGCGTGATTTGTAATGTTCGAGTAAAATTGATGGACTTGAATAAGGCGTGTTTAATAATTGCTTTAATGTTGTTTCTGATTGAATAGCCTTATTTAGGTTTGTAGAGTGTGAAATAAAATGAGATAAAAAAATAAAAGAATTTTCTTCTTTTGTTTTTAATGGGTTTAAAAATGTACAAAATTCTTTAATAGTTTGGCTTTTAAAATCACCCAAAATGATAGGAATAATTTTGATATTTTGTTTTATATCTTTAATGAAATTTAATACAATTTCAATCTTATGATCACTTTCTATCATTTTGTTTTCTATGTTTGCAAATTTGAAATTTTTTATTGAGTTTATTATGTCTAAATTAACATCAATTGTTTTATTAAAAAATTTCCAAGCTGTGTGATTTGATATATTAAGCTTTGAGTTTTCTTTTGTGTGTGAAAATATAAACACGTTTTTTGTGTTGTAAGTTATTATTTTTTTAAATATAGCAATTTTATTCACGAAAAACTCATAAGTTCCATAACTAGTCAGGAGTGCTTTATGAGTCTTTCTTTTATATAGCTTAAATAATTTTGGTTTTAAAGTATTAGTTGAATAAAAGATGTTATCAACCAAACTATTTCTTATGTTATTTATAAATCATGTCCCTTAATTGCTTCTGCTACTGTATTTATTTCCATAAATTCTGTACCCTTATTGGTGTCTCTATTGGGATTTCCAGAAATAATTGCTATAATGTCTGAATCTTGAACTATGCCTTGTGTTTTGAGCATCTTAAGAGAAGTTGCTACAAATTCATTTGTTACTTTAAAATTATGATCAACAAGATTAGAATAAACACCATAAGATAGTGATAATTCTCTTGCTATTCTTTCATTATTTGTCGTAATAAATAAAGGTACGCTTGCTCTATATGTTGCCATTATTCTGGCAGTTCTTCCTTTAAGTGAATCAACAATAATAGCTTTAATAGGCATTATTTTAGTTGCATCAATTGTACATTTGATAATATAATTTCTTATTATCTTTTTGCTGCAGAAAATTTCATCTTGAAATAGTGTTTTTTCTCTATATTTTTCAACTTCTTTGGCAATTTTGGTCATCATTTTAACAGCTTCAATTGGATATTTGCCATAGGCTGTCTCCCCAGATAACATTATAGCGTCTGTGCCATTGAGAATTGCATTGGCAACGTCCGACACTTCTGCTCTTGTAGGTCTTGGGTTTTCAATCATTGTGTGTAACATTTGTGTTGCTGTAATTACTGGTATTCCATATTTTATGCAAGTTTTGGTTATTTTAATTTGTGCTAAAGGAACGTCTTCGGCAGGTATTTCAACTCCCATGTCGCCTCTTGCAACCATAATTCCGTATGAAGCTTTAGCAATTTCTTCTATATTATCAATTCCTTCTTGATTTTCAACTTTGGCAATGATTTTGACTTCTGGATTTCCTGCTGCATGTAATATGTCTTTAACGTCTTGAATATCTTGTGCATGTCTTACAAAAGAATGAGCAATAAAATCGATATTTTGTTTTGCTGCAAGCTCAATAAAGCCCTTATCCTTTTCAGTAACAGATTGTAATTTAAGTGAAATTCCTGGTGTATTTATTGATTTTTTGTTTTTAATTTGTCCAGAATTTTTCACTTGACAAACTAATTTGTCTTTAAATTTTTCAATGACAATCATTTCAAGTTCACCATCATCAATTAGGATTTTTGCTCCATTTGGAACTTCATTTACAAATCCATCATAATTGGTTTGCAATGTGTAAGGATTATTCATAGGTTCTGTTGAGATCGTTACTTTGTCTCCTATGTTAACAGTAATAGGCTCTTCAATATTAGCCGTTCTCACTTCTGGTCCTTTTGTATCAATCATTAATGCTATTTTATTTGAGACTTGTCTAACATTATCTATTACTTTTATTGCGTCTTCATGTGATTGATGAGCAGTGTTTAATCGTATTACATTTACACCTGCTTCATATAGCTCTTTTATATGATCTGGATCACATCTTAGGTCCGATATTGTTGCTACTATTTTTGTTAATTTTTGTATCATATTTATTTTTCTCCTACAAGTATTTAAATTTTATGCTTTTTAAACCCCAATAACAATATTTTTTGAAGCACTTGTCATTTAATTTTTGAGATTAAATTAAAATATATTATAAACCTAGTTTGTGTTTTTGAGTTTGTTTAATATATTGAGATCTAATTTGATATTTAAGTTTTTTTCTCTGTGAGGTATTACAAGTCCTTTTTTTTCTCCTTTAATTCTTCTTAGATGTTTGACATTAGTATAGTAAAGATCAGCTTTTCCCGATTGTTTTGCAGGTTTTGTATAAAATACACATAAATTGCCAGCGTCTATTAAAACGTCAAGAGGAGGTGTTTTTTCTTTTTTGTTTCTAATAAACACATAAGCACCAGGATAGTCTCTTGTGTGTAGCCAGTAATCATTGCCCTTTGCCCAATTTCTTAAGAGTTCATCATTTTCTTTTGCATCTCGGCCTACAACGATTTCAAATCCGCAAGATATAAAATGAAGACCGGTTGATGGTTTTTTTATGATTTTTTGTTTTGGTGTTTTTTCATTGGTTAGTATTATATGTTTTTTTTCGTCTGTATAAGCCATTTTTGATATTAATGCGTCGTATTGTGTTTGTGCATATTGTAATTGTTCTTGCAGATTCTTAAGAGAATTTTTGTTTTTTTTATATGCTTTAAAATATTTTAGAGCATTGTCTTGAGGGGACAATGTTTTTTCTAATTCTATTTTAATTTGTTTTCCATTGTCATTTTGTAAAATAATTTCACTCATTCCTTTTTGAATATTGTTTATATTTGATAAAATCATTTCACCTTTTTTTCTTTGAGTTTCTATTATTTCAATTGAATTTAGTTGCTTATTTAGAGAGTTTATTTTTCTCTCTAAGTTGGTTTTTTCTTGTTCATATTTTTTATTAAGCAATTCTATATTATGTGTTTTAGTTTCTTTTATTTCTAAATTGTAATAGTAATTTTCAATGAATTGTGAGTAGGGTAATTCATTATTGTATTCGTCCTTAAGTTTGACCTTTGTTTTATCATTGATATCATTATTTTCAATAATTTTTTTGACTTTTATAAATATTTTACCTGTGATTTCTTGTGATTTTGGTCTTCTGTAGTATGCATCAAGAATTTTAAGATTGCTGTCTGTTACAATTATATTGGGGGATGATGGCCATAATTTTATAAAGATGCAATAATGATTTTTATCTTTGTTTACTTTGATTAAAATTATTCTTTCATTTTTTATTTGGTATGCTTCAGATATTTTGCCATTTTGAACTTTTGATTTTAAAAATTCAAAGAATCTTAAAGGAGGTTTAATATTTTCAAATTTTTTGCTTGTTTTATGGATTCTTGTTTTTTGTGGGTCTAGCGATATTAATACACTAAAATTTTTTTCATCTATTGATTTATTATAAAGTTCCATAACTAGGTTTTTATGATTGGGTTGTTTTATCTTTCTTAAGAATGAATTTGTTAATGGCAATTCTTCAAGTAAAATGTTTATTTCGCTATAGTTTAATGACATTTTATCTCCTTTGATCTTTTGCTAAAGTATGTTTATTATTAGTTTGTAAAATGGTATATTATTATAAATAATAGCTTATTATAACAAGTTATACTATTGGTATAAATGTATCTGTTATTAACTTGAGCTTAAGTAGTGTATGAGTTTTATAATGAATAAAATGAAAAAGATAATACTAATTTTATTTCCTTATTTGCTTTTTGCCCAAATATCTGCCAATCAGTATTTTGAAGAGGTTTATTCAAAATATCAAAGTGTAAATGATATGCAGGCTAAGATTAGTCTTAACATCAAAGGTCTTAAACAAACAGGAACTTTGTTATATAAATCTCCCGATAAATTTATTATTAATTTAAGTTCAAATAATCAGGTTTTTGTAAGTGATGGTGAATTTTTAACCATTTATGTTCCGTCTCTTGGTACTTCTTTTAGACAACAGTTGACTTTGGGGAAAGCGGGAAGTGGTTTTATGAAAATTTTGAATACTGAGTATAGTGTATCTTATACTAATTCTCCCAATTTGGAACCTTTGGATGAATCTGTTGGAGTTGGAGGATTTGAAAATTTTATGAAACTGACTTTTTCAAGACGGCTTTATAAGGGTGCTGCTACAATTGATTCTTTTATGATTGCGTTTACACCAAATGGTGTAATTAGAAGGGTAATTGCTTATCCTACGGGTGGTGGTCGAGAAATAGTTATTGATCTTTTATCTGTCAAGTTTAATGTTGGAATTCCAGATAGTAAATTTCAATATGATTTACCCAAAAATGCAAATAAGGTGGATAATTTTTTATATGATGTTAAGAAAACCTGAGGTGTAAGATATGAACAGAAGTAATTTCATTAGATTTGGAGATTTTTTAAAGAAAACCCGAATTGATAAGGGTTTTACTCTGGAGATGATAGCTGATGATATTCGGATTTCCGTTAAATATCTTAAAGCACTTGAAGATTCTAATATTGAATTATTTCCAAATGAAGTTTTGGCTGTAGGTTTTTTAAGAACTTATAGTGAGTATTTGGGAGTTGATGTTTGGTATGTTTCATCTCTCTTTAAGGAATATAAGAGGAGACTTAATAGTAATTATATTGGTATTAAGCCTGATAATCAAAATGGCAATGTAGATTTTGTAAGTGAGAGTAAACTTGGAGATAAGTGTTTTGATATTACGAGAATGAATTTTTCTAAAATAACTAAAATATTGCTGGGAATAGTGAGCATTTTTTTGCTAGTTCTTTTGATTTTAAATATTAGTGAACTTAAGCAAGTTTTAGGAAAAATTTTTAAGGTAAATCATGTTTCAAAGAGATCACCAGAAGTTCATGAGGTTTTATTTGATAAAGAAAATTTTTGGAATGTTGCGCTTGTTGATGGTGATTTTTTATCTTTAATTGCTGGAAATGCTATTGAAAAATATAGGGTTTCTTTTATGAACGATGATTTGGTTATTACAAATGATTTAGAAAATGGACAATATGTTTTCAAGTTAGGTAATTTTCGGGAAATAGATTTGGGTGATAATATGAGAGTTAAGATTGTATATGATAATTATTCTCAAGGTAAAATTCGAAAGGCTCATTTAAGTTTAGAATCTTTTATGTTTAATGTTGAATATGTGCTTGAGACCAATCTTTCTAGTAGATTTAATATTTTAAATTGGGGATTTGAAGTTAATGGTCCTAAGAGTAGAGTTATTAGTGAATATCCTACAGTATATTCTTCTACAGATATTTCTAATATTGATTTAGTAGTTAATTTTTTAAATAATACGCTTTTAAGATATGTTGATGAAAATAATCTTTATGGTAAATCTTTGTTTGTATCTAAGGGCAGCGCTCCTTTGAATTTAAATTTTAAAAAGTCTTTAATTTTGTTTTTTTCAAGACTTTCTGATGTGAGTATTCTTGTTCAAGGCAAGGATATTACTTCGGTTTTAAAGAATTATGGAAGGGAAATAATGGCAATTCAATTTTTTTGGTTAAAAACACCGGGTGGTTTTGATCTTAAAGTTTCTGAAGTTTATTAATGAATAAGATACAAGAATTTCTTTTTAGTTTAAATTCTTATCAAAAACAAATTGTCTTAGATGACGCTAAAACTCCTATTCTTGTTTTAGCAGGTCCAGGTAGTGGTAAAACAAGAGTTATAACTGCTAAGATTGCACATTTGATAAATGAAGGTAAAGCAAAACCAGAAGAGATCCTTGCTTTGACGTTTACAAATAAAGCGGCAAGTGAGATGAATTTTAGATTAAATTCTCTTTTTAATTTTAATAGGGCTTTACATATTCAAACTTTTCATTCTTTTGGTGCTTGGCTTTTGAGACTTTACTTTAAAGAATATGATAAAAATTATGATTCAAATTTTACAATTTGGGATATTAATGATGTTGTTAAATTTGTCAAACAAATTGGACTTGCATCAAATGTTGAATGTGCAAAGTATGTAACATCATCGATATTAAAACATAAAGAAAATTATTCTTTGGGTAATAGCTTGGTTCTTGATGAAAAAACCTATGCTGAGATTGAATTTTATGAGCAAGAAAAATCTAGGAGTAATGCTTTTGATTTTGCTGATCTTGTTCTTAAATCTGTGTTGATGTTAAGAAATTGCGAAGATATTAAGATGAGGGTACAGAGGAGATTTAAGGCTATTTTTGTAGATGAATATCAAGATACCAATTATTCCCAATTTTTATTTTTAAGAGAACTTTATTGCAAAGATATGTATTTTATGGTAGTGGGAGATGAGGATCAGTCTATCTATTCTTTTAGGGGTGCTAGAGTTGAAAATATTCTTGAATTTGAAAAAACATTTGATGATGTGTCTAAATATTATTTGGTACAAAATTATCGTTCTAGTTTAAGTATTGTTAATGTTGCAAATGACGTTATTTCAAAAAATAAAAATCGGTATGATAAGGTGATAGTTACAGAAAACAAGATGGGTAAAAAGATAAAATTTTTTGTCTTTCAAAACCCTATAGAGGAAGCTGAATATTTTGCAAATTTTCTTCTTGAAAATAAGCTTGAAACAGCTGTTCTTTATAGGTTTAATCATCAATCTTTACAATTTGAAAAAGCTTTCTTTAAAAATAATATTCCACATAAAATATTAGGTTCAATTAGATTTTATGAAAGAGAAGAAATTAAGGATGTAATTTCTTTGTTAAGACTTTTTGTAAATAAAAGAGATAAAATTTCTTTTATAAGAATAATAAATAAGCCTGCAAGGGGTCTTGCTAAAACTACTACTGATAAGATAATTGCGGTATTAAATGATCCTGATGTTAATCTTGATTTAATTCTTGCAAGTAGAAAAGTTGTTGCAAATCTTAAGGGAAAGGCAAAAGATTCTCTTACTGCTTTTTTAAGTTTATATGATGAGTTAAAAGAAAACATACAAAAACATGTTTATGTAAATTTATCTGAATTTATTAAAGATGTTGCAATGGAATTTGGACTTTGGAATTATTATCAAAAATTTGATAAGGATGAAAAATCAAAAAATATTGATGAACTTATTAGTAGTGGAGTTGAATATTCTGGTAGTTTTGAGGGTCTTGTGATATTTCTTGAAAATTCATCCCTATCTCCTTTAGTTCATGGAGATTTTGCGTCTAGTGTGTTACTTTCTTCAATTCATGGAGTTAAGGGACTTGAGTTTGATAGGGTAATAATATCTGGTCTTGAGAAAGGTTTATTACCTGCTGAGATTGAAGAATTGACTAATGAGAGATTGGAGGAAGAGAGAAGACTTTTTTATGTTGCTATTACTAGGGCTAAATCTGAACTTATTGTTACAATCAATTTGCAGAGATTTTTTAGAGGAATACTAAAAAATACGGCCATATCAGTTTTTTTTCAAGACATTCATAAAGATAATTATGATGTTGTTTTTGTTCCAGAATATTTGAAGGATAATTTTAAATATTTTTTTACAAAAAGTCTTAATAAGAACTTTAATATTGGTGATTATATAATTTATAATGGTGAGAATGGCGTGATTGTTGACAAGTGGTATCAAGACGGTGAACCATTTATTAAAGTTAATCTAAAAAATGGTAAAAAAGCTATTTTAAGTTCAAGTTATATTAAAAAACTTTCTAAAGCATAGAGGTGAAATTTGGAAGATATTCATTTAGAGAATAGTTTAAAATTGAGTTTATTAAAGTTGAGCGATGATGAAAAACAACAATTTATAATGAAATTTGAACAAGTTGTTTGTATGTTGGATAAAATTTCTGCATTTGAAATTAAAGATGGATTTCATAAAACAATATGTGATCTGTCTGATTTAAGAGATGATGAAGTTTTACCTTCTTTGACAATTGAATCTATTAAAAATTTTAGCAATGTTTTTGTTGATGGTTATTTTTCATCACCTAAAGTACTTGAATAGGGAGTAATGATTTGGACTTAAGTGGTTTGAGTTTAATAAAAATTAAAGAATTAATATTGGCGCGTAGATGTAGGATTTATGACATTATTCTCTATTATAAAAAGGTTTATGAAGCAAATAAGGATATTAATGGTTATGTTGAATTTTTTGATGATGCATTGGAAGTAGCAAAAGAATATGATGAACTCTTGAGTATAGGTAAAGGACAAGATTTTCCTTTGCTTGGAGTTCCCATTGCTGTTAAGGATAATATTGCAATTAAAAATAAAAGTTTAACTTGTGCATCTGAGATTTTGCAAGGATATGTTTCTCCTTATGATGCAACTGTTATTAAGAGATTAAAAGATAATGGTGCAATCCTAATTGGAAGAACTAATATGGATGAATTTGCAATGGGTTCTTCTTGTGAATTTTCTTATTATGGAGTTACTCGTAATCCTTTAAATAAAGAATATGTTGTGGGTGGTAGTTCTGGTGGTTCTGCGGCTGTTGTTGCTGGCAATCAAGCTCCTTTTTCGCTTGGGAGTGATACTGGTGGATCTGTTAGACTCCCTGCATCATTTGCAGGTTTGATTGGGTTTAAACCTTCTTATGGAGGGCTATCTCGCTATGGACTTGCATCTTATGTTTCATCACTTGATCAGATAGGATTTTTTGCTAATTATATTGATGACGTGGCTTTAATATTAAAATATACTTGTGGAATTGATACAATGGATTCTACCAGCATAGATATTGTTCAAGATCCGTATCCGCTATTAAATAAGCCTTTAAAGGGTACTAAATTAGCTGTAATTAAGGAGTTTAGTGAAGATTTGATGGAGGGTGATATTTCTCGTGAATTTGCAAGATTTAAATCTGAGCTTTTAAGTAAGGGTGTTGAGATACATGAGATTTCAATAGAAGCAGTTAATTTTGTGCTTTCTCTTTATTATTCAATATCTTCTGTTGAAGCTACATCTAATCTTGCTCGTTATACTTCTCTTCATTATGGAAAAAGATTGAATAATGAGTTGAGTCTTGATGATTTTTATTATAAACATAGGAGTGCATTTTTAAGAGAAGAGGTTAAAAGGCGTATTGTACTTGGTAATTATTTGTTGTCAGAAGGGTATGATTTGCAATATTATACGAAGGCTTGTAAGATTATTGAGAATGTATTAATTCCAAAATTCGATGAAATTTTTAATAGTTATTCATATATTATAACCCCTACAAGTTTTTTGAAACCTTTTAAAATAGGTGAGAATTTTGATAATCCTGTAAAAATGTATTATTCTGATTTGTGTACTGTTATTGCCAATCTTATTGGATTTCCTGCGCTCTCAATTCCATTTGCTCGAGATGATAGTGGACTACCTATTGGTATGCAATTGATTGGCGGAGTTAAGAGAGATTTTGAACTTTTAAATTTTGCAAAAAATGTAATAGAGGAATTAGAATTAGATGGAATATAAATTGCTTATTGGATTAGAAGTACATGTACAATTAGGATTAAAGACTAAGGCTTTTTGTGGTTGCAAGAATGATTTTGGTGGAATTCCAAATTCTCGTGTTTGTCCAACATGTCTTGGCCTTCCTGGTGCGTTACCTAGCATAAATAAAGAACTTATTAATAGTGCAATTTTGGCAGGACATGCTACTAATTCTACAATTAACAATATTATTAGGTTTGATAGAAAGCATTATGCTTATCCTGATTTGCCTAAAGGATATCAAATATCTCAAAATGAGGAACCTATTTGTAAGAACGGATTTATTGTTATTAGAACTAATTTGGGTTTAAAAAAAATTAATATTTCAAGAATACATATGGAAGAGGATTCTGGGAAGAGCTTACATTTGCTTACAAGTGACAATCAAAGTTATATTGATTTTAATCGTGCAGGAGCGCCATTGCTAGAGATTGTATCACAGCCTGATATACGTAGTGGAGAAGAGGCGGTGGCTTATTTGAATGCTTTAAGAGAAATTTTTAGATATCTTGGTTTGTCTGATTGTAATATGGAAAATGGATCGTTTCGTTGTGATGTCAATGTTAATTTGCTTGTTAATGAGGATGATATTAATTATAAAACACCTATTTCTGAGATAAAAAATTTAAATTCTTTTAAAGCAGTCAGGTTGGCAATTGATTATGAGGAGTCACGACAAAAAGAAGAATGGGATTTGTACAGAAAAACTTTTGAAAGTGTGGGTAAATGTACTATGGGATTTGATGATAAGAAGGGTGTTACAGTTCTTCAAAGAAGCAAAGAGACAATATCTGATTATCGTTATATCAAAGATCCTGATTTACCTCTAATTAGAATTGATAATGATTATATTGAAAGCATAAAATCTGAAAAAATGGTGGAGTTGCCTTTTGATGCAAGAATTAGATTGCAAGATCAGTATGGGCTTAGTGATTTTGATGTTGTAACTTTAACTTCGGATAGAAATTTAGTTAAGTATTTTGAAGAGGCAGCTGTGGCTTCAAGTGATCCTAAGAAGGTGGCCAATTGGATATTGTCTGAAGTGTTGAGTGTATTGAATGAAAGAGAAATAGGTATACTTGATTTTAATTTACCACCGTCATATATTAATGAGCTTGTTGAATTTATTGTTAGTGGGAAAATAAGTGGTAAGATTTCTAAGGAAGTATTTTTAGAAATGGTTGAAAGAAATGTTTCTTCTGCTACTATTATTAATGAAAAAAAATTAGAACAGATAAATGATAGATCTTTAATTGAATCAATTGTGCTTGAAGTTTTAAATGAAAATCCTAAATCAATTGAGCTTTATAAAAAGGGTAAAAGTCATGCTATTAAATTTATGATGGGTCAAATTATGTGTAAAACTTCTGGTAAGGTCAATCCCGTTCTTTCAAATGAAATTTTAATGAGCAAATTGCAGGATGTGTAGTGAAGTTTTGTTTAATTGTTTGCCAATAATTAAAAGAGCAAGATTTTTCTATCTTTATGATATTAAGGGTAATCGTTATTTAGATTTATATTTAAATGAAGGGTTAAATTTTTTAGGTCATAGGGTTCCAGGATTAAATCTGATTCTTAAGCAAACTTTTTCAAGAGGACTTACAGCATCTTATCCATCTGTATTTAAAAAGCAATTTGAAAATGTTTTTTTTTCTTACTTTAAAGAAGCAGGGTTTGTGCGTGTTTTCCGGTTTGAAAGGGATGCTAAAGATTTTTTGTTGTCTTTAACGGGTCAGGATTATTTTAGTGAGCCTTGGGAAGATAGGCAAGGTATATATAAGTTTAGATTTGGATTTGATAATCTTAGGTATCCTATGCTTGTAAAGCTTCCAATACCTGGGTGTATGTCTATTAATATTGTTATAGTGGATAATTTATCTAAGAAAATGGAATTTAGAGATCCTTTTGATGCTTTAACTTTGGCAGTTGCCAGGCATATGCTTGTTAAAATTTTATCTTATGAGAAGAGTTTGAAAATTAATTTTAATATTTTTTCTACTCCTATGTTTAAATTGGTTAATAGGTATATGTTTCCCCTTTATAAATCCGAATATCATAATGAGGTGTTTAAGGAGTATTTAAGTAATGGATATCTAATTAGTCCTTTTTTTGATTTTCCTTCACTTGTTCCTTTAAAATTTTCTAAAGGGGATTTAGATGGTTTCCGCAAAGTTTCTGTTAAGCTTCAAGATAAATTTTTCTGTTAGTATTGACAGGTTAACTTACAAATAATACAATAGAAAGGTGTAATTTTGTAAAATATCTAAGCGAGGACTTTATATTATTATGAATAGGATAACTAATAATAAGACAATATGGGTTAAACCAAAATATGTAGAGAAAAAATGGTATGTGATTGATGCTTCAGGTAAAGTTCTTGGTAGGATTGCTACAGAAGTTGTTAAGATTTTAAGGGGCAAGCACAAGCCTTATTATACTCCTCACCAGGATTTGGGCGATAATGTCGTTGTTATTAATGCTTCAAAGATTAAGCTTACTGGTAAGAAATATTCGCAAAAGATCTATTACAGACATTCAAGATATCCTGGAGGTCTTTATTCTGATACTTATAGGACATTATCTGAGAGAAAGCCAACAGCTCCCCTTGAAATTGCTATTAAGGGTATGTTGCCAAAAGGACCTTTGGGTCGTGAGCTTTTTAGGAATCTAAGAGTTTTTGCTGATGCTAATCATACACTTAAATCTCAAAATCTTTATAAATTAGAAGCAAATTAAGAGAGGAAAAATGGCAAAGTCAGATGTTAATAAGGGTATTAATTTAGGGATGGGTACAGGGCGTAGAAAGTCTTCTGTTGCTAGAGTTTATATTAGAGAAGGGAAGGGTGATATTAAGATTAACCGTAAGGATTGTGATTCTTATATGCAGCTTGAAAAGTTAAAAGCAATTGCTTTCTCTCCATTAGTCTTAACTAATACTTTTGGAAAATATGACCTTTATATTAATGTTTATGGTGGCGGTATTTCAGGTCAGGCTGGTGCTATTAGGCATGGTATTGCAAGGGCTCTTCTTGATCTTGATGAAAAGCAGTATAGAATGGTTCTTAAATCTAATGGACTCTTAACAAGAGACTCAAGAAAAGTTGAGCGTAAGAAGTTTGGAAAAAAGAAGGCTAGAAAGAGTTTTCAGTTTTCAAAGAGATAGTTATTTATTTTTATATAAACAAGATAATATAAAAATAAGCCCTTTTAATGAGGGCTTTATTGCTTATTATTTTTTAATTGAATAAAATACATCTTTGCCATGATATTCGGCAATGTTACCTAATTCTTCTTCTATTCTTAATAGTTGATTGTATTTGGCAATTCTGTCTGTTCTTGATAGGGAACCTGTTTTGATTTGTCCTGTTCCAAGTGCAACGACAAGGTCGGCAATTGTTGTATCTTCTGTTTCTCCCGATCTGTGTGACACTATTGCGGTGTAACCTGCTTTTTTGGCCATTTCTACAGCTTCGAAAGTTTCAGTTAATGTTCCAATTTGATTTACTTTGATTAAAATTGCATTTGCAACTTTCATTTCAATTCCTTTTTTTAAGAATGATGTGTTTGTTACAAACAGATCGTCTCCTACAAGTTGTACCTTGTTTCCAATCTTATCTGTAAGTTTTTTCCATCCATCCCAGTCTTCTTCAGCCATTCCATCTTCAATTGATATAATAGGATATTTTTCTACCCATTTTGCCCAATATTCAACCATTTCTTCGGATGTAAGTTCTTCTTTTGTTGACCATTTAAGTACATATTTTTTTGTTTTTGGATCGTATAATTCAGATGTTGCTGGATCTAAAGCAATTGCAATGTCTGTTCCAGGTGTATAACCCGCATTTTGTATGGCTTCCATAATAACTTCACAAGCTTCTTCATTTGATTTTAAGTTTGGTGCAAATCCACCCTCATCTCCCACTGATGTTGCATAACCTTTTTTGCTTAAGATGCTTTTTAGTGTATGAAAAACTTCAGCAGACATTCTTATTGCATCACTAAATGTTTTTGCTCCAATTGGCATTATCATGAATTCTTGAAAATCGACAGAATTATCAGAGTGTGCACCTCCGTTTATGATATTGCACATAGGTGTAGGTAAAATATTGGCTTTGTATGTGCCAAGGTATTGATAAACTTTAAGTCCAAGGTGTTCAGCTGCTGCTCTGGCTGTAGCCATTGATACTGCAAGAATGGCATTGGCTCCAAGTTTTGATTTATTAGGAGTTCCATCAAGTTCAAGCATTTTTCTGTCGATTTCAACTTGATTTAAAGCGCTCATTCCTTCAAGTTCTGGAGAGATTATATTTATTATATTCTCAACCGCTTTAAGTACTCCTTTTCCCATGTAAACAGACTTATCACCGTCTCTTAATTCAACGGCTTCATTAATTCCTGTTGATGCACCTGATGGCACAGCTGCCCTACCTAGAGTGCCATCTTCAAGTATTACATCTGCTTCTACAGTTGGATTTCCTCTAGAATCAATTATTTGCCTAGCTTTTATTTCATAAATATGAAAGCCCATTTTTTCCGCTCCTTATTGGTTAATATTTGTATATTTACTTTAGTATATATTTTTAGTATAATAACAAACAAAATAAATGTGTAGTATTTTTATAAAAGAATTGTTTAACAGGTTTTGCAGATAAATCATGAAAAAGACTTTGCAATGGTTATTTTATCTTTTATTTTTTTTCGCTCATGTTGTTAATATTTTCTCAACTAGCTATGTAATTAAAAATTTTGATTTGTCTTTAAATGAATTTTTAGAAGTTTCAACGAGAAAAGATAATTTGTCACCGATTGTTGACTCTAAGAGAGTTATTATGTTTTATCCTGCAAATAAGAATATTAGAAAAATTTTTGTTGCTTGTGATTTTGATGATTATGCAAAAAAGTATTTGTTTAAGAAGAACAAGTATGGACTTTTTTTTGTAAAAATTAATCTTCCTCATGGAATTGATAGAATTAAGTATAGGCTTGTTGTGGATGGTATTTGGACAAATGATGAGTATAATAAGAATGTAGCATTTAATAAGGATTTAATACCATTTTCTATAATTGATATAGGTGTGGATTATGGTTATTCTTCTCTTCGAAATCCAATTGATTCTTCTGATGGTAGGGAAGTTGAACTTTTTTATATAGGTGCTCCTGGACATATTGTTACAATAGCTGGCAATTTTAATAGTTTTAATCCGTTTTTAAATAGATTGGTCGAAAAAAAATCACATAAGGGTGTTTATACTATTAAACTTAAAGATCTTCCCAAAGGTAGGATTTATTATTATTTTGTAGATTCTGGAAATAAAGTTATAGATAAGAATAATGTAAATAGAATTAATTTGTATTCAGTTGAAAGTATTGACAGTAAGATGGATTTTGAAGTTTCTTATTTTGATAATTAAATGTTGAAATTCTCACTTTGCCAAGTTTAACGAGCAAAAGTAAAATAAAAATAAGTTTATTCATTTTAGTATTTTCAATTTTTATTGAGTAAGTTATTCATTTCGTCAAAAAGATATTTAGATACAAAATGATCTTTTTCTACTTCCTCAAGAATTTCATTTTCTGTTGGTGAATATGTATTTCGTATATTTGTTAGAGATGGCTCATCAAGCTTAATAGTTTTATCCCTTATTTTTTCTGGATCAATTTCCGGAATAGATGCTATTAGTGTTTTTGTATACGGATGTTTAGGATTTGAAAATAAAATTTCCCTAGGTGCAATTTCTAAAATGATACCTTGATACATTACAGCAATCTTATCACTCATGTATTTGACTACCGATAAGTCGTGTGAAATAAAGAGATAAGATAGGTTTAACTCTTTTTGTAAACTTTTAAGTAAATTTAAAATTTGTGCTCTAATTGATACATCTAATGCAGATACGGCTTCATCTAGTAATAAAAGTTTAGGATTTAGTGCAAGTGCTCTTGCTATTCCTATTCTTTGTCTTTGTCCTCCTGAAAATTCGTGTGGATACCTAGATAACATGCTTTTTGCAAGACCGGTAATATCCATTAATTCATTTACTCTTTGCTCTATTTCTTGTTTTGTTTTTGGAAAAATCTTGTTTTCATTGTATATCACCAGTGGTTCTGCTATTATTTCTCTTATTGTCATTCTTGGATTTAGAGATGTGTGTGGATCTTGAAATACCATTTGCATGTCTTTTTTTGTCTTTAAAAGTTCTTTTCTTGATAGTTTTGTTATATCTTTACCATTGAAATATATGCTGCCAGATGTTGGTGTATAGAGTTGCATTATTGTTCTTAATGTTGTTGATTTCCCACATCCAGATTCGCCAACAAGTCCTAGTGTTTTGTTACGTTCAACCTCAAAACTTATGCCATTTACAGCATTGACTTTACGTTTATTTTTCCAAAATAAAAAATCTTCTCCAAGTGTAAATGTTTGTACCAAATTTTCTACTTTAAGAATTATATCTTTTTCATCTTTCATTTAAAATACCCTCAATATTAATTTGTAGTAATCTCAATAGGATGATCTTTCATTGAATAAAGTTTTTCATTTGGATTTTGATCAAGAGTTAGTATTGATTTTAAAAGTCCAATTGTGTATGGATGTTTAGGATTTTTAAATATTTCTTGTACTGTTCCTTCTTCAACAAATTTTCCTTGATACATTACAGAAACTGTATCGCATATTTCTGCTACTACTCCTAAATCATGGGTTATTAATATGGTGGAGGTATTGAATTTTTTAGATAGACTTTTAATTAGTAATAGTATTTGTTCTTGAATTGTGACATCAAGAGCCGTTGTAGGCTCATCGGCAATTAGTAATGATGGGTGGCAACTTAATGCCATTGCAATCATAACTCTTTGTCTCATTCCTCCTGAAAATTGATGTGGATAATGTTCTATTCTCTCTTCTGCATTTGTAACACCAACTGTTTTTAGCATTTCTATTGCTTTTTGTTTTGCTTCTCTTTTATTTAATTTCTGATGTAGCATTATTGTTTCTTCAATTTGTGTGGATATTTTTAGATATGGATTTAGGGAGGTCATTGGATCTTGAAATATCATTGCTATTTTATTACCTCTAATATTTTGAAGTTCTTTTTCTTTAAGTTTAAGCAAATCTTGACCTTCAAATAGTATTTCTCCAGCTTTATATGCTGTTGTTGTTGGGGGTAATAATTTTAGTATTGCCATGCTTGTAACAGATTTTCCACTTCCAGATTCTCCAACAATAGCTCTGATTTCTCCCTTTTTCATTTTTAAATTTATTCCATTTACAGGGTATATTGTTGTATGTTTCAACCGGAATTCAATTTCTAAGTTTTTTATTTCAAGTATATAGTTTTCGTTCATTATTGTCTCCTTAGAGATTGTCCTTTGGATCAAACGCATCTCTTAATCCGTCGCCTAAGAAGTTCATAAATAATAAGAATATTGTCATGACTGATGCTGGTATGAAAATCTTCCATGGATATTCAATAAGTGTAGGAATTCCATTTTTAATGAGTTCGCCCCAACTAGTCATTGGTGCTGATATTCCAAGACCTAAGAATGATAGAAATGATTCAAGTATAATAAACGACGGAACATTCATTGTTGTAATGATTACTATCATTCCAAAGCTATTTGGGATTAAGTGTTTGAATATCATTCTTTTATTTGTGGCACCTAGTGTTCTGGCGGCTTGTATGAATTCAGATTGTGAGAGTGATTTTACTTGTCCTCTTACAATCCTAGAAATTGTTAACCATGATATTATGCTTATTGCAATAAATAATCCGATAATATTTCTTTCCATAAGAGTCATTAAAGTTATTATGACAAGCAAGGTAGGCAAAGAATAAAGCACTTCTGTTATTTTAGTTATAACCCTATCGATAATACCACCAAAGAAACCTGCTGTTGCGCCTATGATGGTTCCTATGAGCATTGATATTAATGCTCCAATAAATCCTATAGATATTGATATTTGACTTCCTTGTATTATTCTTGCAAGTAAGTCTCGTCCAAGATTATCTGTACCTAGTAAATATATTCTTTTGTGTACCTTAGTTTCTTTTCCTTCAATTATTTGGATCTCGGTTTCTATTTTTCTTTTTATTTCTTCAAGCTTTGCTTTTTCTTCTTCATTCATTTCTCGATTTTCTTTTTTACATAATCGTTTCATGAAATTAAGTTCTTTTTCATACCAAAGTTCTCCAGCATACCTAAAAGATGGAGGTAAATCAGTATGTTCTACAACTTGAGTATAGTATTTATATATTGGTAATATTGGCTGCAGTATTGCGATTAACATGTAAAATCCAATGATAAAGATTCCAATAAATGCAAGTTTATTTTCCTTAAATCTTAACCATGCTCTTTTGTTTGCTGTTTGCATATCAATTTCGACATGTTTATTTTGTTTTATGTGTTTGTTCATTTTATTTTCCTATATTCTTGGGTCAAGTTTTTTGTAGATAATATCAGATGCCAAGATGGAAATTAGTAGTATTGTTGAGTATACTAATAATGAACCCATGAGTAATGGATAATCTCTATTTAGAGATGATTCTACTGTAAATACACCCATTCCAGCAATTCTGAATATTTGTTCGATAACCATACTGCCAGAAATTATGCCAGCGAATGCAGGGCCTATATAGCTTACAAGAGGAAGTATAGAGCCTATTAGTACATGCTTTCTGATTATTACGTTAAAGCTTAAGCCTTTAGCTTTTGCTGTGCGTACAAAATCGCTGTTTAGTATCTCTAGCATAGAACCTCTAATTATGCGTGTAAAGATAGCTATCCACGGCAAACTCATTGTTAATATTGGCATAACTAAATTTGATAGACCCCCCCGTTCTGAAATCCATCCAGAAGTGTAAAATAATTTTAATTTGACAGATAAGATATATTGTAAAATAGGACCTGTTACAAATGTGGGTACAGAGATTCCGAATATGGCTATCGTTCTTATTATATAATCGATACGTGTATTTTTTTTAATTGCAGCTAATGATCCCAGTACAATTCCAAATGTAAGAGATATTATTAGACTTATTATTCCCATTGTAAGTGACTTAGGAAATCCTAATTTTATGTATTGATTTACACTAAAGTCTTTCTTTGTTAATGATGGACCAAAGTCTCCTTTTAATACATTTTTGATATAGTAATAAGCTTGCATATAAAAAGGTTTATCAAGATGATATTTTTGCATTAGTTTTTCTTTTATTTGAGGATCAATTGGTTTTTCAGAATTAAATGGATTTCCAGGAGCAAGACTCATTATTAGAAAACATAAAAAAATTATTATTATTAAAGTTGGTATTGTTTCTAATAATTTTTGTATACTAAACTTTAACATAATTGCTCCTTACTATAAAACATAAAGATTTACATGTTTGACATAATGAACCATTGTAACATATAAGATGAAATATTATTCAAAAAAAATTGAATTTATTTTCATTGATTTGTAAATAACTATATTTTTTTGATGCATATTTTGATCTGTGTTAATTATTACTCATTAAACTTTATAAATTTACAATATCCTCCATTTTATAAAGATGGCATTATCTTTGATGTTTTTTACTCTTAAAGTAAGTTTAACATTTTTTATTATTTTTGTCTTGCTTATATTTAATATTGATCTGGGTAATATGTTGCATATGTGATTAATTTATTTTCGAATTGTTTTTTTGAGATTTTTTGTTTTTAAATCAGGTTGTTTAGTATTTAATATATGGTTGATTTTTAACTTTTTTAAGTTAGTAATTTAATGTACAGACATCTAAAATTTAGATGTCTGTTTTTTTATTTGATTTGTTTAAGTTCAGAAAATTGAAATCTTTCTGAAATATTAGGTTCCCAACCAGTCCATTTATCGTTTCTAAATAAATAATTTCCTGCATATATGAATATTGGAGCTATGGGAAAATCTTGTTCTATAATTATTGATTCAGCTTTTCTTAATATATCTTGTCTTTTAATCGGATCTTGTTCAAGATCAGATTGTTTGATTAAATTTTCATATTCTTCATTAAAATAATTGTATGAGGAAAAATGTGAAAATTCTTTTTGGAGTAGCTTTAGGAATGTTGCTGGGTCTGCATAGTCGCCTATCCAACCAGTTCTTGATATTTGATAATTGCCTTTTCGTCTGTTTTCTAAAAATGATGCCCATTCTTCATTTTCTAATTCAACATTGATATTCAAAATTTTTGACCATTGATTTTGGATAAATTCAGCAATTTTTTTGTGAGATTCGTTTGTATTATATTTGATTTTTAGTATAGGAAAACCTTTCCCATCTGGATAACCAGCTTCACTCATTAATTGTTGTGCTTTTTGTGGATCAAATAGTGTTAATGATTTTTTGTAGGAATAATTACTGAAATTTGGACTTGCATTTCTTGTTGGAATGGAACCGTTTTCTATAATTTTGTTTGTTAATGTTTCTCTATCAATTGCAAGAGTTAAAGCTTCTCTGACCTTTACATTGTCAAGGGGTTTTATGTGTGTGTTAAATGAATAGTAATAAAGGCCATTAATAGTTGATGAATAGTAATCATTTCTTAATTTTATTTCTTTTATTAAGTCAGGTGGAATTACTGAGAGAATAGCATCCATTTCATTGTTTTCATACATTCTATATGCAGTTGATGCATCATTTATTGTATGAAATATAAGTTGTTGCACTTCGGTATCTTTAGCATTAAAGTGGTAATCATTTTTGACAAGTGATATTTTTTCATTTGGAATTCTTTCTTTTAGTGTGTATGCACCACTTACTACTATATTTTCAGGTTCTATCCATTTGTTTCCATGTTTTTCAATAACGTGAACTGGTACTGGAATGAATGTTTGGTGTACTAACATGTCAAGGAAATAAGGTGTTGGAGCAATAATTGATATCTCTAGTGTTAGGTCGTCTATAGCTTTAATACCAAGTTCAGAATCTGATATTCTATTTTCGAAATAGTCTTCCGCATTTTTAATTATTGATTTAACCATGCCGACGTAATTTGATGCTGTTTCTTTGTTTAAAATTCTAAGGTAGGATTTTCGAATACCTTCAGCGGTAATAGGTACCCCATCACTCCAAACAAGGTTTTCTTTTAAGTGGAATGTATATACAGTTCCATCTTGAGATATGTCCCAAGATTTAGCTAGTCCTGGTTTGTATCCTCCTGTTTTTGGATCACCATTTAAGATTCCATCAAACATTTGTGCAACTATAATTGCACCTACTTTATCTTCAGTTAATTGTGGGTCTATTGATTTAGGTTCTCCTGCTACACCTATTTTAAATGTTATGTTTTTTTTATTGCTTTCCTTATTACAGGATAGTATAGTTATTAAAAAAAACATCGTAAATATGACTTTTTTTATTTTCATTATTTTTATCTCCCATTTAAAGTTAATCATATTTATCAACTTTAATTCCATTTTAATTAAAATAGCTAGAAGTTCTAAAGAATTTTTTTATAATTTTTGTCAGGTTATTTAGTATTATTTTTCAGTGATTAATTGTAGCATAAAGTGTATTCAATTAATAGATTATAAAGAAGTCTAAGATTAAGAAACTAGGGGATTAATATTTTGTCAAAATTAGCAAATGATCTTAAATGATATGTTAATTGGAAAATTTTATTATGCTTTTAATTTTGTTTTTGTATTAAAAAACCACTTTGATAATTTGTTTATCAAAGTGGTTGATTTTTAAATAGTTATTAATATTTGAAAATCTATTAATTTTGTTATTATCAATTTTAATTGCATTTTATATTTTTTCTTTTTGTTGTTTTATATCTTCATAAAGGTAAGCTTCTGCAACATTGGGCTTCCATTCAGTCCATTTATCATGTCTAAATAGGGCATACGATTTTAGTATTGAAAGTGGAGCTACGGGGAAATCTTGTTCTACGATTATTGCCTCAGCTTTACGTAAGATTTCTTGTCTCTCTATAGGATCTCTTATAAAATTGGATTGTTTGATTAAATTGTCGTATTGTTTGTTTGAATAACCATATGATCCAAATATTTGATTTTCCGTTGTAAATAAGCTTTCTAGGAATGTTAGCGGATCTATATAATCTCCTGCCCATCCCATATATGATATTTGATAATTACCTGTGCTTCTGCTGGTTAGAAATGTGCTCCATTCTTCAATTTCAATCTCGGTATTGATGTTTAATATTTTTTTTAATTGTTCTTGTAGAAATTCTGCAGTTATTTTCATTATATTCTGTTGTGAGGTTTTATATTTAAGGGTAGGGAAACCTGCGCCATTAGGGTATCCAGCTTCAGCTAGTAATTTTTTTGCTCTTTCTGGATCAAACAATCTGAGTTGTTTTCCATAAGAATAATTTTCAAATGATGGGGTTAAATTTCTTGTTGGCTTTGCTTGACCTTTTAGAGACATCTTGTTTAGTGCTTCTCTATCAATGGCAAGGGTTAGAGCTTCTCTGACTTTTACATTGTCGAGTGGCTTAACGGTTGTGTTAAATGCCATGTAGACTAATCTATTTAAAGGATGAGAGTAATAGTCATTTCTTATTCTAGCTTCATCTAAATATTCTGGTGCTATTATTGTTAAAAAATCAAGTTCATCGGTTATATACATATTATAAGCAGTATTTCCTTGTACTTGATAGATTACTACCTCATCTATTTCGACATTTGCTACGTTATAATATTTATTATTCTTTTCAAGAACTATTTTTTCGTTTGGGATTCTTTCTTTTAATTTATATGCACCACTTACTGCTATATTTTCAGGGTTTGTCCAACTTCGTCCATGTTTTTCAATAATGTGAATTGGTACTGGAATGAATGTTTGGTGTGTTAGCATGTCAAGGAAATAAGGTTTTGGAGTAATTAATGTTATCTCTAAGGTTGAATCGTTTATAGCTTTAATACCAAGTTCAGAGTCTGGTATTTTATTATCAAAATATTCTTGTGCATTTTTGATTGTTGTTTTTATAATATCAACATATTGTGAACCCGTTTCTTTATTTAAGATTCTAAGGTAAGATTTTCGAATTCCCTCAGCAGTAATAGGAACACCATCACTCCAGGATATATCTTCTCTTAGGTGCATTGTGTATACAGTTCCATCTTTAGATATGTCCCAAGATTTAGCTAGTCCTGGTTTATATCCTCCAGTTTGTGAGTTTTTTATTGTTAAACCTGCAAACATATTGATGATTGCCCTAAATGCTTGAGATGTAGTAGCAAGTTGAGGATCAAGTGAATCAGGTTCAGAGTCAACTGTTGTCCTAAATATTATTTTTTCCCTTTGTTCATCATTGGAACAAGAAATTATTCCTATAGTTAACAAAGATAACAAAAATATGACTTTATATTTCATGATTTATTCTCCTTTATGAAAATATTTTGTATTTATTTTTATGAGTTATTCTTGTTTCATATACTTGAATGGATTTTACTTTAATTTGCTAAATAAATAAAGTATAATTTATACAATTGTATGTTACATTTAAATATTTTTGGATTTCTAGTGTGTTATTTTTCAAAAACTTTAAAGGATGAAGTTTTATGTTTATACGGAATGAGAGTTTTAATAAGTATTTTAAAGGTATTGAGAATGAATTCTCTAGTAGGTTTGAAGCCTGTGAAAAGAGGGATTGTTTAAATAGTTCGTATCATGAGGCTGATTCTGTCAGCAGAAAATTGGTTGATACAATGATTGAAAGACTCCTTAAGAGTAATTCTACCATTGTTGGTATTCAAAATATTTTTAAACTTTATGAAAAATCTAAGTCTGGTAAATCTTCAATGATATTAATGGAACATTATAGTAATTTTGATTTTCCTTGTTTTCAATTTTTACTTGATAAAATGAATTGTAAAGAAATTGCAGAACATGTTATTCCTGTAGCTGGTGTGAAACTTTTTAAAGATAATTTATTAATAAAAAGTTTAACTTTGGGTTATAACGTAATATTTATTTATCCTCCACATACATTTATTGGTGCTGAGCGTGAAACTGTGAGAGAGAGACGAATTTTTAATGCTAATTCTATGAGATATGTTGCAGATAAGAAAAATAATGGGTATATGATTCTTATTTTTCCAACTGCTACAAGATATAGAAAAGGTCGACCTGAGACTAAAAAGATAATTTCAGAAATTGTAAATTATTTTAAGCTTTTTGATTATTTTATTATGGTTGGTATTAATGGCAATATTCTTGAAGTGTCGTCGAATGGTGATATGTCGTGTGATGTTTTTAGAGAAGATACTCTTGTATATAATGCAACCGAAGTATTTGATATAGTTGAATATAAGGCTTTAATTTTAGAAAAATTGCGACAAGATGGTTTAAGCCCAACAAAAGAAATTTTAGGTTCTCAAATTGCTGATGATTTAGAGAGACGTTTTGAACTTCTTCACAAAGATGGGGCTAAAATATATAATGACTTAATTTAGGATTTTGATTGTAATATGCCTGATATAGATAAAATAAATAAGTTTAAAAAAGAAATAATAGATAATATTGCTGGAGAGAGAGCTTTAAAGAATAGCTTGGGCATTCGCATGGATATTGAACCTCCAAAGGATGGAGAACTTATTGTTCCTTGGGAAGAACAGGAAGATATTTTTGATTTGGAAGAGGTACGTGATGAAGAGCCAGATTTGGATGCTATTCTTGGTGCTCTTGATAGCGAAGAAAAACAGGAAAGTGAAGTTGATGAGAATGATATTAGCAATGCAATTAATGTTTTAAATAATTCTGAAAATGTAGAAATTGATCCGGAATTTAATGGTTTAGATGATGATTTTGATGTTTTAAGTTCTCATTTTGAAGAGACTTTAGATAGAGTTCTTGATGATAATTCTGTTAGTTTAGATGATGCTATGAATTTGAATTTAGATAATTCTGATAATGATGTTGATAATGATAATTTGCAAAATTCGAATGTAGAGGATGATGTAAGTTCAGATTTATTTAATATTGAAGAACCTTTTGATAATGAAAATAATAGTTCTACTCAAGAATCTCCAAATGATAACAATGATGATTTTGATCTTGAATATATGATTAGTAGGATCAATGAGGTAGACGATGAAATTCCTTCTGAGAATTTTGCTTCTAATGAGAGTGCTTCGAATTTTGGTTCTAATGAGGAAAATGATTGGTCGAAACTTGCAGGTGATTTTGAATTTCCAGAGGATCAGGAAAGCAAATCTTTTGAGGAGCTTGATTTTAAGGTTAATCACAATCTATTTTTTCAACATTTAAATTCTTATCCTAGAAATTTAAGAATTGCTATTGCTGAAGCTTTAATGTTAAAAAATGTTCCTAGACATAAAATTGAGGCATTAGTTGATCTTGTTGAGCACAATCAAAAGGGACTTAGTTTTATTGCTAAGTTTGTTGGAGACATTATTGGCCGTTCTGTTCAATTGCCCGTAATGTATGCTAAAGCAGAAGAATTTAGCAAGCTGGAGAAGCACTTTAGTTACAGATTATCAAAAGCCTTAAAGCCAATATTTAAAATGGCATTTATGTCTATTGTTTTCACATTTTTATCTTTTTATCTTTTAGTCGATGTTATGTTTTTTTATATTGCATCTGATAGAAAATATAGAGAAGGAATTTCGTATATACATGAGAATAAAAGAGAACTTGCTAAGGCTACTTTTAAGGATGCGTATTATATGCGTCCTAATAAAAAGTGGTTTTTAACTTATGCTAAGGCTTTTGAGAGTGTGAGAGATTTTGATAGTGCTGAAGAAAAATATGAAGAGTTGTTTACTCTTGATCCTTTCTCAGAGGGTGCTTATGCAAGGAGACGTAAAAGTTTTGATAAGAATGGATATATATCTTATGCTTTTATGAAAATGAAGCTTGGTGAATATTCTGATGCCAATTCGATTTTAGATGAAGTTATATCTTACAATATGTATGATTATGAAGCATTAATGGCTAAGGGTGATAATTATTTTCAGTGGGCGCAAACAGATTCTACGTATTATAAAGATAGCATAAATAGTTATACTCTTTTGCTCTCCAAATATGGGCATAAAAA
The DNA here is from genome assembly GCF_000500045.1 of Borrelia persica No12. Lineage (GTDB taxonomy): Bacteria > Spirochaetota > Spirochaetia > Borreliales > Borreliaceae > Borrelia > Borrelia persica. The sequence goes on from NZ_AYOT01000223.1 coordinate 115,308, forward strand.
AGAAATTTTGTTTAAGCTTTTTGATGCTTACATTGAAGCTGGCGCTGAGAGAGAAGCTGAGAGTTTAAATGCTTTTATTAAGGCAAATAAGAAATTAGATATTGATAAGGTAGTTTATACTAAATATGTTAAGAAATTGATAGATAAATATATCGAATTTACAGTTTATAATAAACGAATAAATGCTCTTTCTAGAAATTTGAAATATTTAAGTGCTCAAATGAATTTATTTAATAGGGAGTTTTCTAATTTTAAAATAGCTAGTGCTAAAAATGTTTCCGATGTTTTAACTGATGTTAATCTTAATTCAGAAATTGAATACATTCTTAGAAGAATTTTGTTAAAAAATCCTGATTATGATAAAGCATTATTTGAGAGTGGTAGATATTTTTATTATATGGGAGATTTTAAAAAGTCAGAAGGATATTTATTAACAGCTATAAATAGCTTTAGACAAAAAGATTCAATTGATAATGCTTCTGAAAAGATTATTGCTTATAAAATTCTATCAGATATTTATGATAAGGGAAATGATACTCTTAAGGTAAGCAATATTGTTAGTTTGGCTTTAAATGAATATGATTTTTATAAAAAAAATGGCCTTATTAAAGGTTCTAAAGAACTTGCTTTAATTTATGAAAAGCAGGGAGATATCTTGAGGACTTTAAATGGTTTTAAATCGGCCATATCTTCTTATAAAATGGCAATAAATGAAGGGGTTAATTCACCAGATGTTTACTATAAATTGGCATTACTTAATTATAAGGAACAGGATTATAAGGATGCATTAACTTATTTATTTAAAGTTGAAAATATGTCTGGATTTGCAAATAGTAATAAAGTTTTAAATTTAACTGCATCTGTTCTTTATAAAATGGATGATTTCGAGGCTGCTAGGAGTTATTACTTAAGGGTATTAAGAAATTTGGAATCAGAGAAGTCTAGCATTTTAAGTTTTAGACCTAAGGTCAATGATCATCATAGAGCTTTATTGTTAAGAGAGATTGAAGTTTATAATAATCTTGGTGTTGTAGAGATAAGAGCATCTCTTGGTGATAGGGTTGGCTCTGGTGTTGTTGTAGATAATGATCTCTTTGATTCAGGAATTGCAAATTTAACAAAGTCGTCTAGAATATTTGATCTCTTAAATCGTGATGATGACATGGTAAAAAATGTTAAAAGAGATCTTGCCAGTTTAAATCTTAGAAGTGTTTTTAAGAATGATTTTGCTGGTTTGAAAATTTTATTTTATGATAATTTAGCTGATAATCTTTAGATTTTTTATAGCTTTTATCAGCTAAAGGACATGTGAGTTTGTCCAATTAATGATGTATAGGGTCTATATGAAAAAAGCTTACTTTATTATTTCCTTGTTTATCGTATTTAACTTGTTTTCTGAAGCAAATGATCGCTTGAGTATTAGTGTTGAGGATGTTTATGTTGAAGCTCATGATGATGGCTTTCATCTTTTTATCCGAAAAAAACCAAGTATTAAGTCAGTGATTTTAACTGAATCTTTTGAAATTCCAGATAAAAATAAAGATGCTTCGACTTATTCATTTAGAACATTAGAATATAATCATGTTAATGGTGATGAGATTAGGATTTTAAATGGTAGAGTTATTCAAAATAGAAGTCTTTTATCTTTAACATCTTCTACGCCTGTGCAAAATAAAAAATTTGGAGAAGCTTTTCATATTTTAATACCTAAGAAATTAAGATATGGATTTCCTAATTTCTCAACAAGAAGTGGCGATATTGATTTGGAAGTTTTAAAACATAATAGGGAACCTTTTTGGTTTTCAATTAGAACTTTTGAAAAAAAGTATAATGATTATTTAGGTCGATATAAAGATAATGCTTATGAGTTGTTCTTTGGAGATGTGCAACGAGAGACTGCAGTTGAGAATAGTGTTTTAGAGGAAGGATTTTCTAGATTTGCTGATGATGTTGTTGCTGCAAAGAAGGGAATTGATATTGTTGATAAGATAAAAGATATTTTAGAAAAATCAGAAGATCCGCTTGCTGATTTAGATCTTGTTTTTGTTATTGATGTAACTGATAGTATGAAAAATCATGTTGAAATCTTACGAGAACATCTTTTTGATATGGTAGAACCTCAATTGAGTCAATTTAATTCTTATAGAGTGGGTTTTGTATTTTATAAGGATTATCTTGAAGATTTTTTAACTAGATCTTTTGATTTTAATAGCAGAGAATATTTAAATAATGTTCTTGAAAGTATTAATGTTGGAGGTGGAGGAGATTATCCTGAAGCGGTATTTGAAGGAATCAATGCTGCTGTTACTCAATTTGATTGGAAGGCAGATAATAGGTTTATTATTGTTCTTGGCAATGCACCTCCTCATGAATATCCCCGAGGTCCCATAGTTTATGAGGAGGTTATTAAATCAGCTAAGGAGAAAGATATTACAATTTATGGCATATTGCTTAAATAGTGATTTTCATTAACTTTCTTTTGTTTTATCTTTTTGTTGGGTTTTTATCTTTTGTAATATTTTTTGAGATAGTGGTACGATCCATTTAGGTGTGTTTATGTCAGATTGTATTAATTCTTCAAAAAGTTTTTTTGCAATTCCTTTTTTATTGTTAAGATAATATATGAATGCAATTTCATATTTTCCAGTGGCAACAATTTCTTTATTATCTTTGTAATTTTCGATCATTTTTTCGTATATCTTTAAAGCACTTTGATAATCATTTAAATTTGTTGCTTTTTGAGCTTCTTTTAAATAAATCCTGTAGGGAGTTTCTTTTGTAAGTTGTTTATCTAAATGAGCTGTTGAGTAACAGGAGAGTAATAAAATACTTGTTATTATTAATTTATTCATTTTTTATTCTCTTGCTTATAAGAAATGTTTAGCTTAATTTTATTAGATATAAAAAAAGAAAACAAGTGTAAACTCGTTTTCTTTTTTTGTGTTTTATTTAGAAGGAATTATTATTTTCCAATCTTGAAGTATTAAATCTGGGTTTTGAATTTTTTGTCTGTTAGCAAACCAAATTTTTGGCCATAAATAAGGGTTTTCATATAATTTTTGAGCAATACCCCATAATGTATTTCCAAGCTTGATTATGTAGAGTTCTTTACTTGAATAACTTTGATAAGCTGTTAGATATCTTGCAGAATTTATAAATAATTCGTTAGCAAGTCGCAAATTATTAAGGTTTTTAGCTTCAAGTCCTTGTTCCCATAGCTGTCTGGCTTTTTCAATCAGTTGAAGTGTTTTGACTTGACTTGCTTCTGTTTGTTTGTTCTCTTCGATGTTCTCTTCATAAGGTAATACTAATGCATCTATTTGTCCAAGTAAATAAGTGTCAACTTGAGAATCTAAGAGATTGATTTTTTCATGCTTGTCTTTAAGTAAGCTTCTCCCATTCCATGGTGATGGCTTAATAAGTTTGTCATTGTTATAAATAGGGAGATTAGAAGCTGCTTCCAATGCTTTTAATTGTTTATACATCCTTTCTTCTGTTTCTTGAAGAGCTCTTGCTTCTTTTGCTTTTTTTGCCGTTTGTTGTGCTTTGGTAAATGCTTTGCTATACATTCCAAGAGCGCTTTCGATATCATACATTTTGTATTTTCGTGTTGCCTCAAAATATAAATTATTTACTTCATCGATTTCTAATGGAATCCATATGTATGCTTCATTAAGTTCAGCATCATTTAAATATTTTTCAATGTTTTCTTTTAAATAATTTATTTTTTCTTTCTTTTCTATTGTATCTCTTACAATATTTCTGTATCGTTCTAAGACTTTTAGGGCGAGTTCATTGCCTTCCTCAAATATTCCCTCTGAAAATTTATCATTCATTTTGTTTTCAAGCTTTTCAGCTTCATTAAATTCTTTAGAATAAAATAAATTGCCCCTTTCTCTGATAACTCCATTTTTCATTTCTTCAATGTCTTTTTTTATATCTCCAGTTTCCTTAATTGAGATCTTGGAATTGTCATTTTTGTGATCTTCTGGTGTGCTTTTACATGAAATTAGGGAAAGAGCAAATACAAATAACATCAAAAATAATAATTTGCTTTTTTTTATCATAAATACATCCTTTTTATGTGATATTGATTACATAAAACTAAAAACTTTACCCTTTAAATACAATCTTTATCATTGTATAAAGTCTCTAAGTAGTATCTTATTACACAATTTGGTATTATACAATTTTTTGTTGCATATTATGTTTAATTTTTATTCAATCAATGTTTTAATTTTCATTTTTAATCTGCCTTAAAAATTATGGGTTCTACACATTTTTCTTCTTGAGGTGTAGTTTGGCATGAAGCTAGGACAAGTGTAAATATAGATAATATTAAAAATAAAAGTTTGTTTTTTTTTGTCATAAGTACATCCTTTTGATATAAAATTGGCTACACACGGTGCAACTTTTCTAATGCCTTAGATTCTTGAAAAGAATAGGCTCAGCATAAAATATCATTTTTTATCCTTTTTGATGAATTATAACGTATTTTTCATTTTTGTTAAAGTTAATAAATCTCTTTAAAAAAGGTATAATAAAAATTATAAGAGTTTGTCTAAAAGGGAAATTTGGTTTTGAAATTATATATTGTTGTTCTTTTATTGTTCTTCTCTCAAGTAATATTATTTTCTCAAATAGCATCTATTAAGGAAATGGAAGGACAAATCAATGTTATACGAAATTCTGTTTCTGTTACATTGGACTTGGGAGATGAAATTTTTGAATATGATTTTATTGAGGTGGGTAATAATTCTAAGATCAAAATAAACTTATATGGAATAAATGGCATTGAGGCAGATTTGACCTTGCATTCTAACACTAATAGTCTTGTTTGTTATTCTTCTCTTAAAGATATGCAAGATGCAAAAATATATTTATTTAAGGGAAGTTTAGATGTGATAATTTATAAAGTTGTTCCAGGTTCTTCATTGTCTGTTGATGTTAATAATTATTTTTTTAAAACAGATGCTCCGGCGAAATTTTATGTCAATTGTGAATATTTTAATAGTTATTTTGTCAGTGTTTTTGATGGTGTTCTTAAACATTACAATAAGGATGCGTATTGGGCTTTAGCAAACACTAGTATTTTACTTTGGGATAATAATTCTTTTTTGTATAAGACTAGTGATACTGTGCCACAAAATGTGATTCAAAATTTAAAAGAAATGTCTCGTAAAAACTTTATTGCTCTAAATAATAAGCGTTCAACTTATGTATTTTCAAATTATGTTGAGGATAGCTTTAGATTTGATTTTGTATACGATTATTTAGTAAGAGATCCTAAATTTAATGTCATATATTCTAAATGGAGCTTGGAGGATAAAAATTATACTTTAGGCAATAGGGTTGATATGATAAATGATGTTAATTATTTAAAGGGAAGAATGGGTATTCTTTTTAATAATTTTATTTATTTGGCCAATGTTTTCTTTTTTATAGAAGATATTGTTAAACATACTTCTGATATGTTTGCTCAAGTGGTTGTTCATGGATCTGTTTTGAAATTTTTTGAAAATTATAAAAAAAATAGATCAGCTCTATCAAAGAAATTTTTTAAGACAATTCATGCTTTTAAAATGTATTTAATTCGTACAAATGGTGATCTTCCTAGTAATTTGAGTGTTAATGAATTTTATTTATTAACTCCCAAAGAATTTTAATATTTAAAAATGCTTTTGAAATAAGAAATTAAAAATTTAATTTGCAATATATAGTAAGCTTTTTAAGCTTTAATAAAATTTGTCTTTTCTTTATTTGATGTTGAATTTATAGATGAACTTTTTGTCTTTTTGATATTGATATTTTTACTTAAATTTAGGCAAAATTGGCTGTAAAGTTGGACGTAATAGTGGATTTATGATATCTTTTTACAAAGAAGCTTTTTATGAAAATGATTGGTGTGTTGTGAGTGTGAAGTTTTTAATTTTGTTCCATTTTTTTATTATAGTATCAGGATTTGTTGTATTTTATGAGAAAAAGGTGTTTTATTTTTGTGAGTAGAGCTTTTTTCTTTAGAATTTTTTGGGTTTCTATTTCATTAGTTTGTTTATCATTATTTGTTTATATTAATTTTTTTAAAGTTAGAGAACTTAAATTTTCATCTAATAAAAAAATTGCTTTATTTATTCCTGGATGTGTTAGTGGTTCGCCCTCTTATAAAGCAATGTATGATTTTTTAATTGAATTTCAAAGTATTAAGAGTGATATTGATATTGAATTATTTGAAGCTGGGTTTAATCAGCATGAATGGATAGAATTACTTGAAAAATTATTAAATTCTAAAAATTATGATTTTTTGATAACAACAAATAATGCTATGCAAGGAATTATAGACATAATTTCTAAAAATTATCCCCACACTAAATTTTTGCTTTTTGATTCTTTGGTTAAGAATACTAATCCTCAAGTGTATTCTCTTTCGTATAATGTTGCAGAAGAAGCTTATTTATTGGGTTATTATGTTGGTTTGTTTTTAAAAGATTCAAATTTAGTAAATAAGAATGTTGCTTTAATTGCTGGACAAGAATATCCTATTATGAATAATTATATTTTTCCTTATTTTAAAAGTGGTATTAGAGAAGTGTTAGATTCAGAGGTGTTTTTTAGAACTTTGGGAAATTGGCATGATAGTAATAGAGTTAAAGTTTTGACTGAATCTTTAATTTTAGATTCAAAGGTGTCTGTAATTCTTCCAATTGTTGGGGCGGCTATTAAAGGAGTGCTATCAGCAGTTCGTAAACATGGTGTTTTTGTTGTTCTTTTTGATGGTGAAGATTATTTGGATAGTAAAGATAATATTATTGGGTCAGGTATTACAAATCAAAGGTTGTTTTTAGAAGAAGTTTTGATTAAAGCTATTGGGGGTGAGATTCAGTATGGAACTTATAAAGTCCTTGGTTTTAGAGAAAGGGGGGTTTCATTTAATTTGTTAAATAAATTTTATTTAGAGAATATAGATTTGAAGCTTAAAGAAAAGCTTGAGGAAAAGATGAAAGAGATGAATGATACTGAAATCAAAATAGATTTAGAATGATTTATGGTAGAGTTTAAGAATATAGTCAAATCTTTTCCAGATATCGAGAGACCTATCTTAGATAGTGTTAATTTAAGAATTGAAGAATCTAAAATTTTAACTGTAATTGGAAGAAATGGGGAAGGTAAGAGTACTTTATCGAAAATTATATCTGGTCTTATTCGTTTTGATAGTGGTGATGTGTTTGTTAATAATGTTAAACAAAAAACTTGGAATGTGGATGTGGCAAAAAGTAACGGTATTTATGTTGTGTCACAAATTCCGAAACTTAATGTGAACTTGAAGGTTTGGGAATATCTTAGTATTTATTGGTTTGATTCTAAGTTTTTTATGCCAATGAATAAATCTGCAACCTATAGATATTATAAATGGCTTAGACAATTTTATAATATTGTTTTTGATTTAGAGACAAAGATACAAGATTTGAATATTAAAGAAATATATTTTTTACTGATTATTTCTTCCCTTAAAAAAAATGCAAAGATTATTATTTTTGATGAGAGTGTTGCCTATTTTTCTCAAAAAGAGGCAAAAGAGTTTGTGAAATTGCTTCAAGACCTTAAAAGAGTGGGTATTACTTCTCTTTTTATTACGCATAGAGAGATTTGCGATGCCATACAATTTAGTGATGAATTTATTATTTTACAAGAAGGCAAATGTTTTAGGACAATAAATAAAGAGATTATACTTAGTAAACTTGGAATACCTACCGATAAATTTATTGCTACAAGTGTTAAACGTGGTGACTCAAATGAAGATTTTATAAAATTTAATTTGTTTTTTGAAGATTTTTGGAAATATGATATCAATTTTTCTTTAAAAAAGAGAGGGGTTTTAGGCATTGTTGCAGAAGAGGCAGCAATAAAAACATGGGAAAAGTTGTTCTTAGGAAATATACCATTTGTAGGATGTATAAAAATGAATGGACGGAGATATGAACATATTAATTTTGATGAGCTTAAGGCAGGTTTTTTGCCTTTAGGAATTGGCAATTTATTTTCTGACAACACTACTATATTGGATAGTTTTTTAGCTAAAATAATGAGTTTTGAAAATGAAATTTTTATTAAGCAATCTACTATTAATAAACTTCAAAAATTTTTTAAAAAGGATATGGAATATTGTGATAGTAAGATATTAAAAACTTTTTATTCTAAATCTTTAGCATTCTCTGGAGGAACTTTAAAAAGACTTGCTCTATTTAGAGAAAAATATATTACAAAGAGCTTTTTAATTTGTTTTTCGCCTCTTAGTAATTTAGATTGTAGGGCATATATTGAAACGTCTAATTTTATTCGTAATTTTGCTAATGAAAAGCCTGTACTACTGATTACTCCCAATTTAGATGAATTGCTCCTTTTATCTGATGACATTTTGGCAATAAAAACAGGTGAAGTTGTCTTGAGATTGGAAAGAAAATGTGTCGATAAGGCAACTTTAAAGGAAATGTTGTTTGTATGAAGTCATTTAAAAAAGAATATATTTTATTGATATTTTCACTTAGCGTATTATGCATTAGTCATTTTTTTAATGAATTTTTTAGTTTTTCTTATATAAAAGTGATCTTATGGAATTTTATTTTGTTATTATTAGTAGCAACGGGAATTTCAACTTGTGCTAAGAGTAATAGTTTAACTCTTGGTGATGAAGGTCATGTTTATTTTGGAGCTTTTTTGTCTTATTTGTTTTGTGATTTTTGTGGGCTTACATATTTTAATTTTATATTGATAATGTTACTGAGTTCATTGTTGGTTGGGTTCATAGGGATTGTTCCTTTTTTATTAACATTTTTTTTTGGAGTCAATGGGATGCTTACGGGTCTTTTAATGTCTTATGGAAATCAGAGATTGGTAGATGGATTTATATCAAAGCTTTTAGGTTCGGATGGTCTTTTAAATCAGACGAGGAGTATTAATAAAATATTTGCTCTTGATGTTGCTTTGCCATATTTGCTTTTATTGAGCATTTTAATTTGGGGATGTTATGTATTTATTCATAAGAGAACTATTTTGGGATTAAAACTTGAGATCTTAAGTGATCGAAAAACATTAAGTAAATTTTTTAGCATTAATGAATTTAAATATAAGTTTTGTACAGTGTTTACCAGTGCTTTTTTAAATGGTCTTGTAGGTTCAATATTTGTGATTTTTTTTAAGAATTATTTGTTTTTAGGATTAACCTCTGGACTTGGTTGGAATGGATTTGTTGTTGCTGTGGTTTCAGGGTTTAATTATATTTATGTTTTATTTTTTAGTTTGTTTTTTGCAATGCTTAATGAATTTAATCATTATCTTAAAATAAATTATTCATTTAAATATGAATTTATTGGTTTGTATCAAGCCATTTCTATTTTTATTTCATTGTTTCTGTTTAATACGGGTCGAAAATAAATGTTTAGTATTTTTTTACATTCTATAATATTTGCATATTTGGCTCTTGGGATTCTTTATACTGAGAGAGTGGGGCTTTTAAATATATCTATTGAAGGAATTTCTTTTTTATCTGTTTTTTTGACTTCGCTTTTTATATATTTAGGTTATGGAATATTTATTTCTGTTATTATGATGATTTGTATGAATTTGATTTTTGGTTTTTTTTTATCTTTTATTGTAAAAAATGGTTATAACATTTTTATAGCGGGTATAGGAATTAATATATTGTGTTATTTCTTAGTTAAAGTGTTAATGAGAGCCAATTTTAACTTTGTTCCAGGATTTAGTTTAAATATTTCCAATAATATTGCCATTGTTTTTTTTGTTATATTTTTTTTCGTTTTTTTAAGTTTGACTATTTATGTGATCAATTATTCAAAAGTTAGAGTGGTATTTGAATTTATTCGTTCAAATGACTATGAAAACGTATTAGGTGAGCAAATTAGTAATTATTTTAAGTCTTTTGCAATTTTTGTATCTGTAATATCAGCAAGCATTGCAGGTTCTTTACTTGCTATAAATTTTAATGTTTATTCTTATGATTTGGGATTGAATAATGGTTGGCTTGCTATTTGTATATTATATATTGCGTTTGCAAATCCTTGGCTTGTTTTTCCAAGTTCATTTTTTATGGTATTTATTGAATATAAATTTTTCAATCTTCAGGATTATGTTAATTCTTATTTTGCTCTTTCTTTACCTTTTTATATGGCTATATTGGTTAATATATTTGCTGCCCTTTGTAGAAAAACCAAATTGTTTTAATGATATATCATTATTTTCATTTTTAAGCTTTCTTAAAGTTTTAATTTGCAGTTCTAAATCTTTGATTTTAGTTTGATTGAATTCATAAAAGGGAATTTGTTTAATGATATCCAAATTATTTAAAAAAATTGTGAATATGGTGTCATCATGTGTTTCTATTTGAAAAATGGTATTCATTATTATATTAAACATTAAATCTTCATCTTGCATTAGATGATAAAATCCTTTTTTTAAAATGGTGTCAATCAGTACGTATATATTATTGTTTAGTAGTTCTTTATTATCTTGAATAAATTGCATTATATAATCCATTGAATTTCCTAATTCTCCAATAAGAAAATATGCCCATGATATGTCAAGATAATTTTTTGTATCTTTAAAATCAATTATGTGTAGATAATCGTTTGTTTGTTTAATTGCTTTTAGCCAGTTGTTCATTAGGTATTCTACTTCTGAGAGTAGTAAGTATGCATCAACTTGTTTTGGATCTTGATTGATAATTTGCTTTAATAGTGCTTTAGATTGTTTATATTTCTTGAATTCTTTAAGTAATATCGATTTTGTATAAAGTTCTTCTATTTGATTTATACTTGCATCTTGCGTAGGAATTATTGCATAAATAGGAGTAATGATATTGAGCCAAATTAGCATTATTGTACATTTTTTCATAAATTATCCTCCCGTATTTTTTCTACAATTTTTATGATCATATCTTTGTATTTGGTAATCAGTGTGTATGAATTTAACTCTTCTATAAATTTATTAAGATATGACATTGCAATAATTGAAGAATTGTGAATTGCATTTGATGAGTTTATCATATTGCTAAATTGTAATATTTTTTCTTTTACTTTATCTATAGGTTGATTTTTGATTTTTGATAGTTCGTGAATAATTTTTTCATCAAAATTTTTTTCTCTTAAAAAATATATTATTGGTAAGCTTTTTTTTCCTTCAATAAGGTCGTCTCCAAAGTCTTTTCCAGTAATGCCATCTTTGATATTTTTAATATCATCTATTATTTGGAAACATGTTCCAATATTTAAAAACGTATTGTAAAGATTTTTTGCTTGATTATCATTGTTTGTAATTATTCCTGCTAAAAATCCAGCCATTCCAAAAAGCGAGCTTGTTTTAAGTTCAACTAAAGATATATATTCTTCAATATTTGGAATATATGTTCCATTATGTAATGCAATATCAATTCCTTGTCCTAAATGGAGATTTGATAGAGTTGTAAAAAAAATTTCATAAATTAGTAATTTTTGCCTTGTCTTTAAATTTGAATTTTGTATTAATTTTGCCGGCAAAAAGTAAATAAGATTTGCTGTGTTAATGCTGTTATCCAGTCCATAAATCAAATGAACAGCGGGCTTTCCACGTCTTCTAGTAGCACCATCTTCTATGTCATCAATAATGAGACTTCCAGAATGAGGTAATTCAAGTAGCATACTTAGTTTGTATAGATTCTCAGTATCTGTGTCGTTATATCCTAGTGCATGTGCCAATAGAATCATTAGCATTGGTCTTATTCGCTTTCCCCCTCTACTGATTATTTCTATTATTGGTGCTTGAATTGTATTTATTGTATTTTCTTTTATATCAAATTTTAATTTAAAATTTTTGTCTTTAAACAAATTTAGGAAGTGATCTTTTGAAAATATATCATTAATATTTTTTTCGATTTTATCTAAAAATGATTTATTTTGCATAATTATAATTATAATAAAAAGTATGATGATTAAGTGTATTTGCGAGAGTTAATATGTACGATGTTGTTGATGAATATTCACAAAGAGCTAAAAAAGAAGGGTATCTTGCTAGGTCTGTTTATAAATTAATTGAAATTGACAAAAGATTTTCTTTATTCTCTTCTGGTAATATATTAGATATTGGAGCATCGCCTGGTAGTTTTTCTCAGTATGCTTATTCCAATCTGAATAATGGAGTGCTTGTTGCAGTTGATCTTAATGATATAAGTTTGAATTTTAATAGTAATTTTTATTTCATCAAAGGCAATATATATTTTGATGAGGTTTGTCACAAGATTAAGACTTTTGCGCCTTATAGTTTAATTTTAAGTGATGCAGCTCCTAAAACTACTGGTAATAGATTGGTTGATACTAGTAATTCGTTTAATTTAAATATGAAAATATTTGAGTTAGCTTCTATGAGTTTGAAGGGAGGTGGTAATTTATTACTTAAGGTTTTTCAAGGAGGTGAAGAAGAGCAGCTTTTTTGTAAGCTTAAGAGTTGTTTTAAATCTGTTAAAAAAATTAGGCCTAAAGCTGTTCGTAAAAATTCCTTTGAGATTTATTTTTTGTCCAAAGGTTTTGTTAAAGTTTAAGTGATGTTGAAATTTTTTAAGGTTATTAAGGTATGTTTGTAAAAGATAAAATTATTGAAAAAAAATCTCTACAAGTTGCATGTTTTAAAATAGGCAAAGAGAGTTATGGCGTTTCAATAGATCATATTCAAGAAGTGATTAAGGTTCCTTTGGAAGGTGTTTATGCAATACCCAATGTTCCTGATTATATTACGGGTATTTATAATCTTAGAGGGAATGTTATTCCTTTGATCAATTTGAATATTAGGTTTAATATCCCTTCCGTTTATGCCACAGAAGAAGATAAGCTTTTGGTAGGTTATTTGATAGTAAATATTCAAAATAAGCTTTTGGGAATATTTGTAGATAAAGTTTTAAAGGTTATTAGTTTTAATGTTTCCAAAATTCAAGAACCTCCTGCAACGTTGCAAACTTTAGATAAGAAGTACATATCTGGTGTTGTTAAAATTGATGAAGAAGAAAATTTTGAGAGTGAGTATTTGATTTTAATTGATATTGAACGCATCTTTGATAAGAGTGAGTTTGAAAAGATTCCATATAAGGGGAATAATGAAGAGTGAGGTTTTAATTTACATAAATTATTCAAATTCAGATGCTGAGATTCTTGCTTTTGAAATACAAAAATATCTTGAATTTAAGTATGGTGTTTTAAGTTTATTTGCAGGAATGGATGAGTCTTTGTTTAATATATCAAATAAAGATAATTTACTTTTTGCAGTAACTTTGGGTGGAGATGGTACAGTTTTATTAGCCAGTAACTTACTTTTAAAAAATGATATTGATATTCCAATTATTTCAATTAATTTGGGTAAGGTGGGATTTTTAGCAGATATAAAACCTAGAGATTTTAAAGATGTTATAGATAAGTTTTTTGATAATTCTTTAGTTATTCATAAAAAATATCTACTTCGTATTAGTGCTTATGAAGATGGGAATGATTTGTTTACTAAATATGCTTTAAATGATGTAATTATTCGTTCTAGTGTTCTTAATAAATTGATTTATGTAAATCTTAAAGTTAATTCAGAAGATTTCCTTTCATATAAAAGTGATGGAGTAATATTTGCAACTCCAACAGGATCAACGGGATATTCTTTTTCATCGGGAGGAGCTATTTTAGAGTCGGATCTTCAGGCTTTTATTTTAACCCCCATTTCACCGCATTCTGTTTATAATCGTTCTTTTGTTTTTTCAAGTAAAAGTAAACTTTCGCTTGCATTTCAAAAAGGATATTCATTAAATTCAGCATCAATTTTTATTGATGGTATTAGTATTGGTATATTTGGAGTTGAAATTGTTTTTGAATTGGGACTTGCTAATAAAAGTTTACGTTTTGCCTCATTTTGTACAGATACTTTTGTTAGAAGACTTAAAAATAAGTTATTATAAAGTATGGATTTTATAATGTTAAAGATAATTTATTTTGAAGTTTTGTATGTTGATTGAACTTTTTATAAAAAATTTTATTTTAATTAAAGAGGTATCTATTAGGTTAAATATGGGGTTAGTTGCACTTACGGGTGAATCTGGTAGTGGAAAGAGTTTATTGTTGTCTTCGCTTTATTATTTATTTGGTGGAAAAATTAAGAATAATATAATTACTGATGGAGAGCGTAGAGGTGTTTTGCTTGCTAAATTTAAAGCAAATGATGATGTTAGAGATTATTTGTATCTTAAAGGAATTTTGGTGGAGGATTTTATTATTATCAAGAGAGTAATAATATTTGAGTCTTTTAATGTAATTTTAAGTAATTATTATATTAATGATGAGCCAATTTCTAATTCTGTGTTAAAGCCGCTTTTTAATATGTTAATTGAGGTTCATTCTCCAAGTCAGGAATATTGGATTTTTCAAAATCCTTTAAATAATCTTAAGATTTTGGATCATTATGCCAATTTAGGTGTTAAATTAGAAGCATATAAATTGGAGTATGAGTCGTATATTGCGTATTTAAATGATTATGATGGTTTTGTTTTAAAACAAAAATTGCATAATGATAATAGAGAGAAATGTGAAAGCATAATTAATGAAATAGATTTTGTTAGTCCTAAGGTTAATGAGGATGAAATCTTAAATATAAAATTGAATGAACTTAAAAGTTGTAAAGCTATATGTAGTTCACTTTTAAACTTAAGAAGTGTTTTAAGCTTGGATAATAGTGTTTCTGCTTTAAGTGAAATAAAGGAAGTGATTTATGATGCTGAATATCTTGCAGGAATAAATGCTAGTTACTTTGAACTTGAAAATCGTCTGAGAAATTCTTGCTATGAGCTTGAAGATGTTGGTCAAGCTTATAGTAGGTGTTTTTTTGAAAGAGTTTATGATGAGGGTGAACATGAATTGATAGAAGCGCGTTTATATTCTCTCTCTCGTCTTAAGAGAAAATATGGACCAAGTCTTGGGGATGTTATTGCATTAAGAAAGAGGTGTAGTGAGATTATTAATTTGTCATTTGATTTTGAAGCTGAAAAATTAGCTATAGAACAAAAATTAAATAGTTTGTTTAAAAATTTAGAAAAATTGGCATTTGATATTTCAGATATTAGAAAAACAGCTGCATTAAAATTTGGGTCCGAGGTAACTGCAGTGTTGCATAAACTTAATATGAGTAATGCAAAATTCTTTGTATCAATATCTGAAGGTAAAATGAAACCAACAGGTATAGATGATGTGAAATTTTTGATTTCTAGTAATATTGGTTTAAAAGCACAGCCAATATATAAAGTTGCATATGGAGGTGAGATTTCAAGAATAATTTTGGCTATTAAAAGTATTCAAAATACTGATGATAATAAACTTATAATATTTGATGAAATTGATTCTGGCATAGGAGGTGAATCTGGTGTTAGTTTGGGTAAGTATTTGAAGGATTTATCAAAAGATATGCAGATATTTGTTGTCACTCGTCTTGCTAATATTGCAAGCCTTTCGGACTTTCATATTTTAGTAAAAAAAGAGTGGATTAAAGAGAAGACCTATGTTCAGGCTTCTTTGTTATTGGGCGATAAGCGTGCTTTAGAGATTGCTAGAATGCTAAGTGGTCACATTAATGATATTAGCTTTAGGCATGCAGAAGAGCTTTTGAAAAGTAATAATTGATTACAAGTGTAGGTATTTATGGATCTAGTGCATAATGAAAATTATCACAAAATTTTGTTTATTGATGATCTTATTTTGCAAACTTTAAATGAAATAAAAAGTATAAAAAAGTTAGGTAAGGTTGGGTCAAGTTCAAGTGTCACCGTTAGTTATATTAATTTAAATTTAAATGTTCTCAGTTATATTTTGTCGTTAAACTACTTTTATACAAGACCTAGGTTAAAGGTTAATTATGATTTTCGAACAAATCTTTTTAGTTTTATTTCTGATTTGTCATCATTTGTAAGTCCGATTTTGCTTATTTCTATTAGTGAGCTTATGTCAATCGAATCTGTTATTGATTTGAATCCTGAAGAGAGATTTTTAATTATTAGAAAATTGGGATACCTTATTGATTTGGGAATATATTTTAGTAAAGGTGATTCCAAATCGATTCTTTTCTTGGAAGATATATATCTTAAGTTTATTATTTTAGCTAAAAATTTTATTGACTTTAAAAATTTAGCAAAAAACTTGGTTATTGATAGTCCTTTTTATAAGGCCCAGTTATCACATCTAGTTAAATCTCTAGAACTATTAGAAGAAGGAGCATTCTTATTGAGAGCAAGATATGAAGCAAATGGGGCTTATGGATTATCAGAAGAAATTTTAAATTATATTCAGGCTGGAAAAATTTTAGCTACAGTTACTGCTCAAAAGGAAATGGCTGAAAAATTTTCAAAATTTCATGAAGTTTGGTCTGTTAAATTTCAGTCAGATTTGAGCAGAAATAAATAATTAAATTGGGGGAAGAGGATATAATAAAGATGGATCTTTATAGAGAAGATTTAACGGGATTTAGAAAAATTAGATTTTTTTTGTTGTCGTTTTTTTTATTGATATTTATAATATTGCTCAATTCTTTATTTCAATCAAAGATTGGTATTTCGGTTTCTTATAAGTTTAGTCATTTTTCAAAATATGATGGTTTGGTTGAGATGCCTTCAAATAATATTGTTTTTGTTCAAGATCAAATTTTAAATTTAGATTTAGATAAATACTATTATCATGTTTTAAGTGATCGTTTAGTAAGTGTTTCAGAACTTTATTATGTGCTTGGTAAGTTTCAAAATAGTTATTCTGTATATTCTAAAAAAACAGATAAATTTTTGTTTTCCTTATCATATAGAGATCTTGTCTTTACGAAAGGTAATGCTATTTTTGCTTTAAATAATTTGTATAAAATTTTGGAAGTTTATGGAGAAGATGGAAATCAAATTTCATCTTTTAAGTTTGTAGCTTCAATATTGAGTGTTGATTATAATAATGATGTTTTGGTTGTGGGACTTTCTGATGGAAATACTTATGTATATAAGCATGGTAAGATGATTTATAGTGGTGATTTGTTAGATCGTGGTTTTTTGCCAATTATATGTGTTAAATTAAGCTTTGATAATAAATATTTATGTATTTTAAGACAGAATGAGCTTTATTCTTTGGAAGTGATTAATTTAGAAAATGGATATAATCAAGTCTTGTATGTGACAGATTTAAAGCTTAAAGATTTTAATCCTTTTTTGAAGATAGATAAATTTTATAATTTGTTTGTTAAGACCGTAGATTCATTTTTAATACTTAATGTTAGGAGTGGTCGAACTTTTAGAATTAATAATGAAAATTCTGTTTTGAAAGCCTGTTACGATTCTTTATCTAATGTATATAGAGTATATTTTTATGATTTAAGTAGTAGTATGATCAATATAAGAACTTATTCTGTAGATTCTTATAATTTATTTGATAATATCTTTTTTAAAGACAGGATAAGATCGTATATTGAATTTGATAAAGGAATTTTATATTTTAATGATAAGAATGATTTAAAATATTTGGGGCTGTAGAATCATGAAGATTGTTTTTCTTTTTTTATTTGTTGTATCTAATTTGTATTCATTTCTCGAATTTGGGAAGGGTGAAAAATTTGATTTGATTAGTGATTTTGGAGAAATTAAAGATGATGCTTTAAATATTGGAATAAAATTGAGAGCTTTGGGTACTCATTTTTCTGTTTTTTCAAATAATTATAAAATCTTATACTATAAAAATAAGGTAAATGAATATGATAAGAGTGTTTTAATTCTTTTGGATAAAGACTTGGGTTTTAATTTGGAACTTTTTGGTGATTTTGTTTATAAGGACAATCAGGTTTTTCTGAATGATAATAAAGTTTTTGATGTGGTGGTAATTGATCAGCATATTGGTCAGATAATTAATCCTTTATTTGTTATAAAAAATAGAGACAATTTGAATATTGTGTCTTCTTTTGTTGTGTCTGAGCTTTTTTTGGAAGGTAAGGATAATATTATGTTTGCATTAAAGGAAGGTGTTGTAGATCTGGATTTGGAGCTTGGGGATTATACTCTTGTTTTAAATTTTTCAAAAAGGGAGGTTGGCAATTCAAAAGTTCTTAGTAATATTTATTATTTTGAAGTGTTTTTAAATAACAATAGTGTTTTTCGTGCTGATTTTCAAAGTATGTCTTTAAATGGTAATTCATACGTTATTTCTAGAAGTCAAAATTATAATTTAGATGTTTTCAATATAAAACGAGATAATGGAAGCATTAAGATAGATAATCTTGAATTTACTAGTGGTATCAATGAAATTAAGATCAAATATGGAAGTGTTTATAATGTTAATAATAGTTTAACTTACAGGTTTACACTTAATGGATAATGTTTGCCATATTCCTGTTCTTGTTGATGACATTATTGACCTTGTAGAGACTATATATGTAGATGATGGGTTTGTTTTTGTTGATTGTACTATTGGAGAAGGTGGTCATTCAAAGGCTGTGCTTGGTAAGTATCGTAATATTCATGTGGTTGGAATTGAAAGAGATTATATTATTTTAAATAAGGCAAAAGAATCACTTGTGGAATTTGATGGAAAAATTTCATATTTTAATGCTTGGTTTGATGATTTCTTTGGTCAATATCCTTTACATGGTAGAGTTAATTTTATTTTAGCTGATCTTGGTATTTCTATGTTTCATTACAAAATGAGTGGCAGAGGATTTTCTTTTTTGGAAGATGAAAAATTAGATATGAGACTTTGTCCTGTTGAGGGGGGTCTTAGTGCTTATGATATTGTTAATACTTTCGATAAAAAAAAACTTGAAGACTTGATTTATGAGTTGGGTGGCGAATATTATTCTAGAAGAATTGTTAGAGCTATATTAGAGTATAGGAAAGTTAATAAAATTCAGACCACAAAAGAACTTCAGAAAATAATTTGTAAAGCTTATCCTAATAGAAAATTTAAAATAAACCCAGCGACCAAAACTTTTCAAGCATTAAGAATTTGTGTAAATGATGAGCTTGTTCGCTTGAAGAAAAGTTTGCCATTATGGGTACAAAATTTGTCAAAGAATGGGATTTTGGCCATTATTACATTTCATTCTTTGGAAGATAAAATTGTAAAAGAATTTTTTAAAAGTTTAGACAAAGAACAGTATTGCACACTTACTAAAAAACCTATAACTGCAGGTTTTAAAGAGAAGCAATGCAATAATGCATCAAGGAGTGCTAAGCTTAGAGCCATAAAAAGACTGTATGAGTGATATTAAACGATTTGAGATTGGATTTTACTGTTTATTGATTCTAATGTTAACTATTATACTATGTTTAAATATCTATCTCAATTTTAGCTATGTTGTGAAGTTGCGTGAATTTGATGAATTAAGTAATGAACAAAATGATATTATTGATGAAAATCTTAGATTGTTGACCATAATATATGAACTTCAAAGTATTGAGAGAATAGAAGATCTTAGTCAAAATTATTTAGATTTAGAAAAAAAAGATAATAAAGATATCAATGTTATTAAATGACAATATCTGATGAGGGTACTTGGTGCATATAAAAATTAAAGATATTTTAGATTCTCTAGGGGATGTTAGATTTGTTGGGGATGTACGTAATGTGCAAAGAATTGTATCATTTTACTCACTTGACAGTCGTGAGATAAATTCAAAAAATAGTGGAGTTAGTCTTTATTTTGCTTATAAAGGTGATAGAGTAGATGGATTTTCTTTTGTTGAGTATTTAATTGCTATTGGTGTTAAATGTTTTGTATGTTCTAAAGATTGTGAACCTTTTTGTGTTAAGTACTTAAATAGAGATAATGATTTAATTTTTTTACTAACCAGTAATGTTGTGAGTTGTCTTCAAAATTTAGCAGCTCATTTTATTAAAAAAGCACGTTTTAAAAGAATAGCTATTACGGGTAGTAATGGAAAAACTACAACAAAAGAAATGCTTTGTAGCATATTGTCAGAGAGATATAAGACTTGTAAAACTTGGGGAAATTTAAATTCGGATATTGGACTGCCTTTAAGCATTTTAAGGACTAGGGGAGATGAGGAGTATGCTGTTTTTGAAGTGGGAATTAGTTATGTTGGGGAGATGGATATTCTTGCTGGAATATTAAATCCCGAGATTGTCATTGTAACAAATGTTAGTTATGCTCATATGCAAGCTTTTGAGGAGCTCGAAATTGTTGCTTGTGAAAAGAGTAAAATTATGACAGAAAATACTCGGATGTTAATTTTAAATGAAAGTTGTCCTTATCATGTGTATTTGAAAGAAGTGGCTCAATCTTTAAATCCAGATATTAATATTTTTTATTTTGAGTTTCATAATCTTAAGATTAGATCATTTTCGTTTGTGAATGATAAATTTTCTTATGATTTTACTTATAAAGGATGTGATTATTCCATTTTATTACCCGGTAAACATAATATTTTTAATGCAATATCTTGTGTGAAATTAGCTTTGCTTCTTGGACTTAGTGAAAATGAAATTCGTAATGGTTTATTGCATGCTGATTTTCCAAAGGGTAGGGCAGAGCTTATAAGGGTAAAAGATTATTTAATTTTAAATGATTCTTATAATGGTAATTTAAGTTCATTTATGGCTTTAAAAGAAATGATTTTAGATCTTGAAATTAGGGATAAAAAAATTATTGTTCTTGGGTCTTTTAAAGAACTTGGAAAATTTGCATATGAAGTTCATAAAACGGCTATTGAAGAAGTTATTTTGATGAATTTTGATAAAGTGTTTTTAATTGGTGAAGAATTTCAAGAAGTTAAGAGAATTGAAAATTTAACTTCAGATAATTTATTTTACTTTAATAATTTTGAAAGTTTTATTGATCGTTTTATGAAAGCTTTAGAAGCTGGGTGTTTTATTGCAATTAAAGGTTCAAGGTCCAATAGGCTTGAGAGAATTTTTGACTATCTTTGAATTATGGGGGTTTTATGTTTTGTCTTTTAGGGCTTAGATTGCTGAAATATATTACTTTTAGAGCCGCTTATGCTACTATTTTTGCATTTTTACTTGCTTTAATTTTTGGTCCATTTATTATCGCAAGACTTAAAAAATTAAAATTGGATCAAATTTTAAGAGAAGATGGGCCAAAACGTCATTTAAGTGAAAAAATTGGAATTCCTACTATGGGTGGTATTCTTATTTTTTTTTGTGTTTTAGTTTCTTTGTTTTTTTGGATTCATTTTTTAAATGTTTATTTTTTAATTGTACTCTTTGTTATGCTTAGTTTTGCATGTTTGGGATTTATGGATGATTTACTTAAAATAAAAAGAAAAAATTCGGATGGACTTAATCCTAGATTTAAGATTTATGGGCAAGTATTATTTTCTTGTATTTCAGTTGCTATTCTTTATTATTTTGGTGGAGAACATGTTAGTATAATTTATTTTCCGTTTTTTAAATCTCTCAAATTAGATTTGGGAATTTTGTATATTCCATTTGGAATGTTTGTTTTAATATCTGCGTCTAATTCTTTTAATTTGACAGATGGACTTGATGGACTTGCTATTGGACTTAGCATTGTTGTAACTGGTGCTTTGATGATAATTGCATATCTTACAAGTAGAGTTGATTTTGCATTGTATTTAAATATTCCAAATATTAAGGGTTGTGAAGAACTTGTAATATTTCTTGGGGCGTTGCTTGGAGGTAGTTTTGGATTTTTGTGGTTTAATGCATATCCTGCTAAAATAATGATGGGTGATACTGGCAGTCTGTCAATAGGTGCAGTGCTTGGAATGGTAGCTTTGGTTTTAAAGAGTGAAATTATTTTTGCAATTCTTGCAGGAGTTTTTGTTTTAGAGACTTTGTCTGTAATTATTCAAGTTGTGGTTTATAAGAAAACTAAAAAAAGGGTATTTAAAATGGCACCACTTCATCATCATTTTGAGGAACTTGGGTGGTCTGAGATGCAAGTTGTTATTAGATTTTGGATAATAGGTTTAATATTTGCTATACTTGCTTTGAGTACTATTAAGATTAGATAAAAATCTAGATTAAGAGTTATGTTTGTAGAGAAAACTTCTCTTAGAAAATGTTATTTTATTGTTTTATTTTCACTTATTGCTTATGGTCTTGTTGTATTTTATACGTCTTCATTTTTTTTAAGTTTAGAACTTACGGGAGATCCCAATTTTTTATTTCTGATGCGTCTTAAATATCTTTTTTTAAGTGCTATTGTATTTTTTGTTTTTTTAAAGATTTCTTTAGATTTTTTAAAAGAAACGGTTTTTGTTATATTGCTTATAACTTTTGTATTGGTTTTGGCAACTTTTCTCTCTCCTAGTGTTTCTGGAGCACAAAGGTGGATATTTTTTAAGGGAATTAGTATTCAACCATCAGAGATTTTTAAGGTTTCTTTTACGATTTATCTTGCAAGTTATTTGAGTAAGTTTAAATTAAAATCAGATAATCATGTTTCTTATTGGATTAAGCCTATGTTGATTTTTGGTATTTTTTGGTTGCTTATAATTTTACAAAATGATTATTCAACAGCTATTTATTTTGCTATTCTTTTTTTTATTGTTTTATTTGTTGCTGGAATGCCATTAGGATATATTTTTGCTATTTTATTTACTTTTATTCCCATTTCCATGCTTTTTTTGTTATTTGAACCTTATAGAGTTGTACGAATTTTTGCATTTTTAAATCCTTATGATGATCCTTTGGGAAAGGGGTATCAAATAATAGCATCACTTAATGCTTTAAAGAGTGGTGGTCTTTTAGGTAAGGGTCTTGGAATGGGTGAAATCAAGCTTGGAAGGTTGCCAGAGGCCAATTCTGATTTTATTTTTTCTGTGCTTGGAGAAGAGTTGGGATTTTTTGGAATTTGTTTTGCTATTATATTATTTTTTTTGTTTTTTTGTTTTGGGTATTTTATTGCTATTTATGCTAAGACCAAGTTTAAATTTTTTATTGCATTTATTTCAAGTCTTACAATTTTTCTTCAAAGTATCATGAATATTTTAATTGCAATTGGTCTTTTGCCCCCCACAGGTATAAATTTGCCATTCTTTTCAGCAGGTGGTTCTTCTATTGTTGTTACTATGGCGCTTTCTGGGCTTATTGCAAATGTTTCAGGAGATATTGAGAGTAAATAGTGTTAGAGGTAACACTATAATCTTAAATTTATGATGATTTATAGAAAAATTTTGGTTGTTTATATTTACATAGTGATGTCTTTCATATTATTTGAGATTATTTTTATTATTTTTATTTCTCCTTATTTTTTAATTAGGTATATTAGTTTTAATGATGATATTCATATTTCTAAGGAAGATATATTAAATATTTCGGGAATTAAACCTAATACTTATTATTATAATGCCGATATTAGTGTTTACAGGAGTAATATTATGAAAGATTTAAGAGTAAAGAATGTTACAATAGAGCTTAGATTTCCTAATATGATTAGCATTAATATTGAAAAACGAGTTCCTATAGTTACTGCTTATGAGAATATTGATGGTGGTTTTATTTATTATTTTATTGCCTCAGATGGTATTATTTTAGAAAAATCTAAAAATTTAATTTATGATTTGCCTATAATTAGTGGACTGAATTTAGGTGGGAGTGAAGTTGGTGATTTTTTGGAAGATGGGATGTTAACTATTATAAAGAACCTTAATTATGTTAAAATAAATCAAAATACCTTGTATAATTTAATATCAGAAATTAATTTTTTAAAGTTGAATTTCTATGATTACAAGATTATTTTGTATATAAAAAGTATATATAATAAGATATTAATAACAATGGATATGGATTTAATAAGTGTGATGCATAAGGTATTCATGATATCTCATTTACTTAAGGATAGATTTGTTACTGTTGATTTGAGAAGTGGTGATATTATTTTGTTAGGAGAAGATTAGTGTCTAGGGATTTGATAGTCGGATTAGATGTTGGAACTTCAAAGATTTGTACTGTTGTAGCTGAGGTTAATTTGAATAAT
The DNA here is from genome assembly GCF_000500045.1 of Borrelia persica No12. GTDB lineage: Bacteria > Spirochaetota > Spirochaetia > Borreliales > Borreliaceae > Borrelia > Borrelia persica. Next base: position 139,311 of record NZ_AYOT01000223.1, read on the forward strand.
CAATTGGAAATAGTTGGTATAGGCACTAGTGTATCAAGAGGTGTGAGAAAAGGAGTTCTAATTAATATTGAAGCAGCTCTTGATTCAATATCAAATTCTATTGAGGCTGCTGAACTTATTTCTGGGTGTGATATTGCTACTCTTTCTGTTTCTATGTCAGGCAGTAGCATTGAGGGTACTAATTCTCGTGGAGTTGTGGCAATAAATTCAAAAACCAGAGAGATTGATAATGAGGATGTTGAACGTGTTATTGAGGCTGCTAAGGCAATTGTGATTCCAATGGATAGAGAGATTTTACATGTAATTCCTCAAGAGTTTATTGTTGATGGAATTCCTCATATCAAAAATCCAATAGATATGATGGGAATTCGCCTTGAAGGTGAAGTGCATATTATTACGGGATCTAGTTCTTCAAGTCAAAATTTAGTTAGATGTGTAAATCGAGCAGGGTTTTCTGTTGATGAGGTTGTGCTTGGAAGTTTGGCTTCATCTTATGCCACCTTGTCTAAAGAAGAGCGTGAGATGGGAGTTTTGTTTGTTGATATGGGCAAAGGTACAACCGATATAATTCTTTATATCGATGGTTCTCCTTATTATACAGGCGTGATTCCTATAGGTGCAAATAGAGTGACTCTTGATATTGCACAAGTTTGGAAGGTTCCTGAAGATGTTGCTGAGAATATTAAAATAACTGCTGGAGTTGCCCATATTGCTGCTCTTGAGAGTCAAATGGAGAGTGTTATTATTCCTAATCTTGGCACTAGACCACCTCAAGAAAAGAGTAGAAAAGAGTTGGCTATAATTATTAATTCAAGGCTAAGTGAAATCTTTGAAATTATAAAAGCCGAAATAGTAAAGAGAGGACTTTATAATAAGATTAATGGAGGAATTGTTTTAACTGGAGGGGGAGTTTTGTTTTCTGGCATTTCTAATTTAACAGAAGAGATATTTAAGTATCCATCAAGAATAGGATTTCCAATGAATATTAATGGAGTTGGGGAGGAATATATTGATCCTAAGTTTTCCTCGGCTCTTGGTCTTGTTCTTTATAAACATGAACAGCAAAAATTTAATAAATTAAAGAAAGGAAATAATAAATCTAAAAGACAAAGTAAAATATCTTCAAAATTGAAAGGTTGGTTTTTGAAGGAGTGGTTTTGATCAGTCATGGAGGCATTTAGATGAAAGATTATAATATTATTGATAGTCATTCAAAAAGGTTTGATTCTGCTACAAATCCTACAGTTCTTAAAGTAATTGGTGCGGGCGGTGGTGGTAGTAACGCTGTTAATCGTATGATTGAATATGGGGTAAGGGATGTTGAATTTATTGTAGCAAATACTGATCTTCAGGCCCTTCAGACTTCTATTGCTCCTATAAAGATTGCTCTTGGTGCTAAAGTTACAGCAGGTCTTGGAGCTGGTGGAAGACCTGAAATTGGACAGGCTGCAGCAGAAGAAGATATTGATGTTATTAAAAATCATTTAGCAGGTGCTGACATGGTATTTATTACTGCTGGAATGGGGGGAGGAACTGGAACGGGTGCTGCTCCTGTTATTGCGCAAGTTGCTAAGGAGCTTGGAATTTTGACAGTTGGAGTTGTTACTAAACCTTTTAAATTTGAAGGGCCTAAAAAGATGCGACTTGCTGAGCAAGGAATAAATAATTTAAGGAAATCTGTTGACACTTTGATCATTATTCCAAATCAAAAGCTTTTAACTGTTGTTGATAAGAGAACTACAATTAAGGATGCATTTAAGAGAGCTGATGATGTACTTAGAATGGGTGTACAGGGAATTGCGGGTCTTATTATTGAACATGGAGAAGTTAATATTGATTTTGCTGATGTTAAGAGTATTATGCAAGGGCAGGGTGATGCTTTGATGGGTATTGGTTATGGTAAGGGCGAGAATAGAGCAGTTGATGCTGCTACTTCTGCTATTAGCAATCCTTTACTTGAGGAAGTTAGAATAGAAGGATCTAAGGGTCTTCTTGTTAATATCACTGGAGGTGAAGATTTTTCATTGCTTGAACTTGAAGAAATTATGGGAATAATTACTGCTAGTGTTGATGATGAGGCTACTGTAATATATGGACATGCGATTAACTCAAATTTAGATGATGAAATTTATGTTACAGTCGTTGCTACTGGGTTTTCTGCTAAAAAACAAAAGGAGTTATCTGGGGTTGTTGAAAATAATACTTTAAGTTCAAAAGAATTTGATAGTTTGATGTCAGGTAGTCAGGATACTTATGGGGCTAATGATAACTTTATAGCGAAATCAAAGAATGCTAATTATTTTGAGGATGATATTGACGTTCCCACATTTCTTAGAAATTTAAATAAGAAAAATGGCGACAGTTGAATGAAAAAGTGTGTATCGGTATTTTTATTTCTATTGATTTCTTGTGGAGATGCAGCTAAAGAAAAATCAAATCTTGGACTTAGAATAAGAGAAATAGAATTATCCGGTGGTGGTTCAGCAGAAAAAATAGAAGTTTACAAAGAGTTTATTAATAGAGAAGAACACAATGTTTTAAAAATAATAAATTCTATTGACAAAAAGGCCAGATTTTTTAGTTTAATTGGGCTTGAACTGATTCGACTTGGTCAATATTTGCCTGCTATTGAGTATTTTAATAAAAATTTAGAGTATGGGCCCGATAATTATTTGTCTCATTTTTATATAGGAGTTTCTTCTTATAACTTGGCTAAAGGAATGCAAGCTAAGGAAAAGATAGATGAATATTTTACTCTTGCTGAAAATTCTTTTTTACAATCTATATCCATTAAAGATGATTTTAAAGAAGCAATTTTTGCTCTCTCTACCATGTATGTTTATGATCTTGATAAACAATTAGAGGCTAAAGGTTATTTAAATAAGCTTGAGTCTATGGGGGAGAATTATTTTGAATTTTTTATGTTAAGGGGTGCAAATTATTATTCTCTTGGTGATTTTAATAATGCTTTGTTGTTTTATAATAAGGCAAAAAGTGAAGCTTCAAGTCAAGAACAAAAGGATGGAGTTGCTAGAATAATAAATGATTTTAAATAGTTTTTATGTTTAAATTGCTTTATATTGATAATTTGAGGTTTTTAAAAAGTGAAGAAAAGCTAAAAATTTTTAAAAATTTTGATTTAAAAGAGCTTTGTAAGTTGAATTTAAAAGATATCGCTAATTATTTATCTAAAAATTTTAGAAAAATCCATAGGTTGCCAGATCTAAAATTAATAGAGTTGCAACAAAAGATTATTGACAGAGTAGGTGCAAAGATTGCGGTTCTTGGCTCTAAAGATTATCCTTTAAAATTAAAGAGAATTTACGATCCTCCATTTGCCATTTATTATAGAGGGAATCTTCCAGATTCTAATTCTGTATCTTGGGCTGTTGTTGGTTCAAGACAAATTAGTAGACTTTTGGCAGATAAAATTCAAGAATTATCATCCCATCTTGCTAAAAATCATGTAGAGGTAATATCTGGATTTGCAATAGGAGCTGATATTGCTGCTCATCTTGGTGCAATTAATGAGAAAAAAAGAACGTATGCGGTTATTGCTACAGATATTGATAATATTTATCCAAAACAAAATAGAAAATATGTTACTCGTCTTTTGGAAAATGGTGGGGGTATTCTTACTGAGACTTTGCCTTATGAGAAAATACAAAATTATTTTTTTGCAAAAAGAAATCGAATAGTGGCTGGTCTTTCAGATGTTGTTTTTATTACATGTGCACCAAAAAAGTCTGGAGCTTTAATTACTGCTGAGCTTGGACTTGATTTGGGTCTTGATGTTTATGTTTATAATATTAATTATTCTGGTGATGGTTCTAGGGATTTATATGATTCTGGAGCTTTAGAAATAAAATCAGTGCCAGATCTTTATAAGGTTTTAAATGTTGAGTATAATAAGCCTGCAATGAAGGATGACTTGAATAATTGTTGTATAGGTGAAGATATATCGAGTATGCTTATTAGTGAGTTATTAAATGAAATATCTAAATAGGGGGACATCATGGGTTTTAGAGGAACTACGGTTATTGCAATAAGAAGAGGAGGCAAGACTGTGGTGGCAGCAGATGGACAGGTGACTTTTGGATATACTGTTTTAAAATCTAATGCTGTAAAAATAAGAAAATTGCTTAATGGAAAAATTTTGGCAGGATTTGCGGGTTCAACTTCTGACGCTATTACTCTTTTTGAAAAATTTGAAGAAAAGGTTAAATCCAGAGAAGATGGAATTATTGATATTAAGAGAGCTGCTGTAGAACTTGCAAAAGATTGGAGATCTGATAAAATACTTCACAAACTTGAGGCGATGATGCTTGTTGCTGATTCTGATAATATTTTATTAATTTCAGGTACCGGAGATGTTGTTGAGCCTGAAGAAGATGTGATCTCGATTGGTAGTGGGGGAAATTATGCATATTCAGCAGCTCTTGCTTATATGGAAAATAAAAAATTAAGTGCTGCTGATATTGCTTCTAAGTCTTTAAAGGTAGCAGCAAGGGTTTGTATATATACAAATTCAAATATTGTTCTTGAGGAGATTGATTGATGAATAAAATTGAGGATCAAAGTATATTACCTAAGAAGATTGTTGCAGAATTAGATAAGTATATAATAGGACAGTCAGAAGCAAAAAAATTGGTTTCAATTGCTCTTGTTAATAGATATATAAGATCAAAGCTTCCTAAAGATATAAAAGACGATGTTATGCCTAAAAATATTATTATGGTTGGATCAACTGGAGTTGGAAAAACTGAGATTGCAAGAAGACTTTCAAAGTTTATTAAGGCTCCTTTTATTAAAGTTGAGGCTACAAAATATACTGAAGTAGGTTATGTGGGTCGTGATGTTGAATCTATGATTCGTGACTTGATGAGTATTGCAATTAATATGGTAAGAGAAGAGATGTATGCTTCTGTTAAAGAAGAGGCAAGTAAGCGTGCTGAGGAGAGAATCATAGACAAGCTTTTGAAAAATTCTGAAAATTCTGAGAATGATAATATCAGCGATGAAGAGAAGAGAGTTCGTGAGAAATTGAGAGATAAGTTTAGAAAGCAATTGAGAAAAGGGGAGCTTGATGAGAGTCTTATTGATGTTTATGTTTCAGGTAAAATGCCTGTGTCTACCATAGAAATATTCTCAGGTGGTAATTTGGAAGAGATTGATATGAGTATTGGAGGACTAATCAGTAATATATTTGATAGAAAGAAGAGAAGAGAGTTAAAGATTAAAAAGGCTAGAGAGATAATTATATCTGAAGAGCTTGAAAAATTGGTTGATTACGAGAATATTGTAGATATTGCCAAATCACGAGTTGAAAATATGGGTATTGTTTTTATTGATGAGATTGATAAGATAGTTACTAAAAATAGAACGGGAAATGATGTCTCTAGAGAAGGGGTTCAGAGAGATATTTTGCCAATTGTTGAGGGATCTAAGGTTAATACTAGATATGGAATAGTGGATACTTCTCATATTTTGTTCATTGCTGCTGGTGCATTTAATTTATCAAAACCATCTGATTTAATACCAGAACTTCAAGGTAGGTTTCCAATTAAGGTTGAACTTAAGAGTTTAAGCGTAGATGATTTTAAGAATATTTTAAAACATACTAAAAATTCTTTAATAAAACAGTATATTGCAATGTTTCAGGTTTATAATTTGACTTTAACATTTAGCGAAGAGGCAATTGATAGAATTGCTGAACTTACATTTAATATGAATTTTGAAGGAGAAAATCTTGGAGCACGAAGATTGCATGGAGTTATGGAAAAAATTCTTGCCGATCTTTTTTTTGATGCTCCTGGTAGTAAGTTGAAGAAAATAGAAATAAATTTGGACTATGTTAATGAAAAAATAAAAATTAACGAACAAAAAGACTTAAATTGTTATATAATATAGTAAAAAACAATTTGTAGTGTAGAGGGTATTAGTTTGGATATTTTTCAAAGATCAGTAGATTTAGCACATAGGTATTTGGATGTTTTGGGATTAAGACAAAGTGTAATAGCTGATAATATTGCAAATGTAGATACTCCAAATTTTAAAAGAAGTAAAGTTACTTTTGAGGCTGAGCTTGAGAGAGCAATTTTGAATGAAAAGACAAATCATTTGTCTTTAAAGAGAGGTAATGATAAACATTTAGATGGCTTGAAAGAATTAGGGTATTTGGATGTAAAACCCCAAAGGATGCTTGATTATTTCTCGACTTTAAATAACAATGGTAATAATGTCGATATTGATTCTGAGATGAAAAGTCTCGTTCAAAATCAAATGATGTATGGATTGTTTACAAATATTCAAGCTCATTATTTTAAAAGTGTCAATATTGTAATAAAATAAGTTGTAACCTCAAGGAATATTTATATATGGGATTATTTTCAAGTATTAATACTGCCTCAACAGGCTTAACGGCTCAAAGATTAAGACTCGATGTTATTGCAAATAATATTGCAAATGTAGAAACTACTAGAACTGCTGAGGGGGGAGCTTATAGACGAGAGAGAATAATTTTTTCTCCACGAGTTGTAAGTCCTTATTGGAAGGGATTTTTTGTGCCTGATTATCTTGATAATGGAGTTGGGCAGGGTGTAAGAGTTGCTGGTATTGAAAAAGACAAGTCTCCTTTAAAGTTACAATATGATCCAACTCATCCTGATGCAATAAAGTTTGGCGAATTAAAGGGATATGTTGAATTTCCTAATGTAAATGTAGTTGAAGAGATGGTGGATATGATTTCTGCTTCTCGTGCTTATGAAGCAAATTCTGCTGTAATTAATGGTAGTAAATCAATGTTTAGGAGTGCATTATCAATACTTCAAAATTAAGGAGGTTTGTGAAAAATGAGAGTAGATTCTTTTTTTACAGATAATAATGTTTATTTGATTCGTAAAAGTCCTTTGCATTTTGATAAAAGTTTTCCTGATTTTGATGTTAGGAGTGAAAAGCAAGCCAAAACTTTTAGAGATCTTTTCTTTAATTTAATATCTGATGTGAATAAGAGTCAGTTGGATGTGTATCAAATGTCACAGGAATCTATTTTACATCCAAATAGTGTTGATGTTCATGATGTTGTAATATCTATGGCTAAAGCTAATATGAATTTAAGTATCACAAAAGCTGTTGTTGAGAAAAGCATAAAGGCTTATCAAGATGTAATTAATATTCGTTAAGGAGCTATGCAGTTTGAGCAATTTTATCACTAAGTTTTTTGCATCAGTAAATAAAAGTTTTAAAAAAGCCAGTATGATTCAAAAAGTGGCTTTTGGTGTTATTGCTTTATTTATAATTTTGTCGCTTATTTTTTTGGTAAATTTTTCTACTAAAAAACAAGGTATTGCCCTTTTTGGTGTTGCAATTAAGGATCAGTATTTGTTAGATAGGATAGTGCAAAGATTGGATAGAGAGAATGTTAAGTATACTGTTACTGCTGATGGAAAAATTTACTTAAATGATGAGAGTGTGTCTAAAAGAATAAGAGCAATTCTTGTAAGAGAAGAGCTTGTGCCTATGCATATGGATCCTTGGTCTCTTTTCGATATTGATAGATGGACTATTACGGATTTTGAAAGAAATATTAATCTTAGACGGTCGATTACAAGGGCTGTTGAGCAACATATTGTTGCTCTTGATGATGTTGATGCTGTGAGTATTAATCTTGTTATGCCTGAGAAAGCTCTTTTTAAAGAGTCACAGGAGTCAGTTAGGGCATCTGTTAGAATTACTCCTAAACCAGGTTCTGATATTACAACTAATCGCAAAAAAGTAGAAGGTCTAGTTAAGCTAATTCAATATGCTATTGAAGGTCTTGAAGCAGATAATATTGTTATTGTTGATAATAAAGGAACTATCTTAAATGATTTTTCTAATTTAGATGGTGTTGATAGAATTGATTTGGCTGAGAAAGAAAGAAAGCTTAAATTAAAATATGAATCTATGCTTCGCGATGAAATTGATTTTGCTTTAAGTAGGGTTTTGTCTGGTGATAGATTTATGATTGCAAGGGTTAATGTGACGTTAGACACTTCTAAGCAAACTACAGAATCTAAAGAGTATGCTCCTATTGAACTTGAACCTCAGGATCCAAAAGTTTCTTATCCTACAAGAAAAGTGAGTGATTCGACATTAATATCTTCTCAAGTACATAAAAGAGAATATGAAGGGCAAGGTTATAGTCCATGGGGTCCACCTGGACAGGAGGGCAATACTCCTCCTGAGTACCGAGATATGAGTGATATTGTTGGGAAGTCAAGTGAATTTCAGGAAATAAAAAATGTTGCCCTTAATGAAAAAAAATCGTTAAGTGAAAAAGAGCCTGCTAGGGTTGCTGGAATTTCGCTTGGTATCTTTGTAGATGGTATTTGGGATTTTGTTTATGATGAGTCTGGAAATTTTGTTATGGAAAATGGCATGCGTAAAAGGGAATATAAGCCTATTTCTGATGAGGCTATAAAAAATATAACCGATGTTTTGCAGAGTTCTTTTGAATATAAACCAGAAAGAGGTGATTCAATTACTGTTAGAAATGTTGCCTTTGATCGAGTAAGCGAATTTAGAAAGATAGATGAAGCTTATTTTGCAAGTGAAAAATTAAAATTTCTTACTTTTGTTGTAAGTATAATAGCTGCATTATTGATATTATTGTTTACAATATTTTTCGTTGTTTCTAGAGAACTTGAGAGAAGAAGACGTCTTAGAGAAGAAGAATTTGCAAGACAAGCACATTTGAGGCGTCAACAGGCATTGATGGATAGTGATGATATTGGTGTTGATGATGTTGTTGGTGGATTTAGAGAAGAGGATGAACTTCAAAGTAATGCTGAAATTTTGGCTAGGGAGAAACCTGAAGATGTTGCTAAGCTTATTAGAACATGGATTGTGAAGAATGTATAAAGGATAATAATTTATATGGAAGAGCAAAATGAAAAAGAAATATTTGGTGTTTCTACTTTAACAGGAAAGCAAAAGGCTGCTATTTTGTTGGTTTCAATAGGGTCTGAGATTTCATCTAGAGTGTTTAAATATTTATCTCAAGAAGAAATAGAGTCTTTAACCTTTGAGATAGCAAGACTTGATGTTGTTACTTCTGAGCTTAAAGATAGTGTTCTTTTGGAATTTAAAGAATTGATGATGGCTCAAGAGTTTATTCAGAAGGGTGGTATAGATTATGCTAGAGAACTTCTTGAAAAGGCACTTGGGACTCAAAAGGCAGTGGATATTATTAATAATTTGGGTTCTGCTTTACAATCAAGGCCTTTTGAATTTGTTAGAAGGGCAGATCCTGCTAATATTTTAAACTTTATCCAACAAGAACATCCGCAAACAATTGCGTTAATACTTTCATATCTTGATCCACAAAAGGCTTCATTTATTCTTTCTAGTCTTCCTACTGAAATTCAAACTAATGTTGCACGAAGAATAGCATTAATGGATAGAACTTCTCCTGAAGTTGTAAGAGAGGTCGAGAGAGTTCTTGAAAAGAAATTGGCTTCTTTATCTTCAGAAGATTATACTTCAGCTGGTGGTGTTGATAATGTTGTTGAAATAATTAATATGGCTGATCGTAAGACAGAGAAATTTATTATTGAATCTCTTGAAGAAGAAGATCCTGAGCTTGCGGAAGAGATTAAGAAAAAAATGTTTGTATTTGAAGATATTGTTCTTCTTGATGACAGATCAATACAGCGTATTTTAAGAGAAATAGATGGTCAGGAATTGGCAAAAGCTTTAAAATCAGTTGATGTTCCTGTACAAGATAAGATTTTCAAAAATATGTCTAAGAGAGCTGCTGGAATGCTTAAAGAAGATATGGAATTCTTGGGGCCTACTAGGCGTAAGGATGTTGAGGAAGCTCAGCAAAAAATTGTTTCTCTTATTAGAAAATTAGAAGAGCAAGGTGAAATAGTGATTTCAAGAGGTGGTGAAGAAGATGTGCTTATCTAACAAAGGAGTTGTATTTGCCTAAGGTTTTATATAAATCAAAAGAAGTTGTAAATGCAGTAAAGTTAGAGTTTGTTGAAATTACAAATCCTATTTTTAAGTCATTAGAAATTAAGAGAAAGGAAAATGAGATTTCTAATGTAGAGGATCGTAATGTTAAGCTTCGTAGTGAGCTTGAAGCTTTAATGAGTCAAAAGGCAAAACTACAAGAAGAGATTGAACATGGACATGAGGTTGCTAGGACAGAAATAGATCTTGAATGTTCGAAAATTCTTGAAGAGGCTAGAGAACAGGCTAACCAAATAGTGAGTTTGGCTCATGAAAAAGCTGAGAATTTACAAAAAGAGGCTGAAAACAAAAAAGGAACAATTGAGAGAGAATCTGATTTAGAAATTCAAAGAATAGTTAAAGAACATGAAGAAAAATTAAAAAGAGAGCTTGAGATTGAGATTGCAAAGGGTAGAAATGAGGGATATGATGATGGATTTCAGAGGGGACGTGAAGATTTTGATAAAATACTTGGAAAATTAAATGGTATTATATCTTCTTTGATTGCCAAGAGAAAAGAAATTCTTGAGTCTTCAGGTGAACATATAGTGAATCTTGTGATGCAAATTGCGGTTAAAGTGGTTAAAAAAATTGTAGACACCCAAAAAGGTGTTGTTATAGAAAATGTAAATGAGGCTTTGAAAAAGATAAAAAGTAAAACAAATATTGTTATTCGTGTTAATCTTGATGATATAGATGTTGTAAGTCATCAAAAGCATGAGTTTATTTCTAAATTTGATTTTATAGAAAACCTTGAAATTGTTGAAGACGTTAATATAGGAAAAGGTGGGTGTATCATTGAGACTGATTTTGGAGAAATAGATGCACGAATTTCATCTCAACTTGATAGGATAGAAGAGAGATTTAAAAATTTTTCTTCTATATTCTAACGACTTAAGGAATTGTGATGAACAATTTTTTTGAAGGTTATTCAAAAATATTGGATGATATTAATACTATATCTCTTATTGGCAGGGTAAAAAAAATTAATGGTCTTTTACTTGAAAGCTTGGGTCCAAAATGCGGTATTGGTGATTTATGTTTGATTGAGCAGAGTAGTGGTAAAAAAATATATGCTGAAGTTGTAGGTTTTAATGGATCTTTCGTTAGTCTTATGGCTTATGAGGGACTTGATGGAATTGAAGTTGGTGATAAAGTTTATTCTTTAAATAAGAAACCTCAAATTAATTTGAGTGATGAATTACTTGGAAGGGTAATTGATTCTCTTGGAAGACCTATTGATAATAAAGGACCGTTTGTTGGCAATCATTACAAAGAATTGAGTTTTAATAGTATTAATCCTTTAGATAGAGGTGTTTTTGCTGAGCAAATAGTTACTGGAGTTAGAGTTCTTGACGGATTTTTGCCAGTGGCACGAGGTCAACGTGTAGGCATTTTTTCGGGTGCTGGTGTTGGAAAATCCACTTTGCTTGGTATGATTGCTAAAAATTCTAAAGCGGATATTAATGTTATTGCATTTATTGGTGAGAGAGGTCGTGAACTTAATGAATTTATTAAATATGAACTTGGAGATGAATGTTTTAAGAGAAGCGTTTTGGTTGTGTCGACTTCTGATGAGTCTCCTATTTCAAGATATAAGGGAGCTTATACTGCAACGTTAATAGCTGAATATTTTAGAGATCGTGGAATGGATGTTATGTTGTTATTTGATTCAATGACAAGGTTTGCAAATGCTAAAAGGGAAATTAGCCTTTCTATGGGAGAGTTACCTGCGACTAAAGGTTATCCTCCTTCTGTTTTTGTAGAAATTCCTATTTTACTTGAGCGTTCAGGATTAAATGGAAAGGGTAGTATTACAGGATTTTATACTGTGCTTGTTGAGGGTGATGATTTAAGTGAACCTATAGCTGATAATATGAGAGCTGTTTTAGATGGTCATGTTATTTTAGATAGAGATTTGTCTGATAGAGGAATTTATCCTTCGGTAAATATTTTAAGTTCAACTTCAAGATCTCTTCATAGGATAACAAATTTTGAAAAGCAAAAATTGATATCTAAGGTTAGAAATTTGTTATCAGTTTATAAAAATTATGAAGATTTAATTAAAACAGGGATTTATATGAAGGGTTCTAATAAAGAAGTTGATTTGGCTATCGCAAAATATCCAAAAATTGTTGATTTTTTATCCCAAGGCATGCAAGAAGAGTGTGATTTTGAAAATTTAGATAATGAAATGAGAGAAATATTGGCTTGAATGATTTACTTTTAAAGAAAAAAAAATTTGAAAAGATATTAAGTATTAGAACTCATAGTAAAAAATTTATTGAAAATGACTTGATGGGTGTAAATAATAAAATTGCAGCAACACAAGAATTTTTGGAAGGTATTGCTCAAAGTTGCAATAAATTAAGAAATTTGGATCCTTTTTTAAAAGGCAGTTATTTAGATTGTGTATTTTTAAAACAAAAAGAAGAATTGAAAAAACTTGAGGAACTTAAGAGAGAATATAATAAGTATTATGATATTTATTTAAAAAGATATGAGGAAGAAAAAAAGGTTGACATATTAGTAAAAACTTTAAATAATACTATAATTAAAGACAAAATAAGAAGTGAAATATTGTCTTTGGATGAATATCTTAATTATAAGATTTGTAAGAAGTTAGGGCAGAATAATGAATAATTATTTGTTGTTTTTATTTAGATTTTTTTTGTGGTCATTTTTGGTCGTTTTTTTCTTAGGACTTTCATTTTTTTTAACAGATTTGTTTGGTATCTATCATACTAGAGATTATATGCCTGAGTATATTAGATCTTTATTTTTTAAAGATGATGATCAGTCACTTGATTATACACATATTAGTCTTGATGAGATTAGGATGATAAAGGAAAAAGAGGCTATTTATATTAAGAGTCAGCAAGTTGAGAAATTGAGAGAGGAATTGAAGAAAAGGGAAGATAGTTTAAATAAATTGGAAGCTGAACTTAATCAAAAGCAAAAAGATTTGGATTTGAAGCAGAAGTTGATTGATGATATTGTGAATAAATATAGAGATGAGGATGCAAATTTTATGCAGGCTGCTTTGTATTTAATGAATATGCCACCAGAGGATGCTGTTAAGAGAATTGAAGAACTTAATGATGAAATTGCTATATCTTATATGCGTAAGGTAGAGGATATAGCTAAAAAAGAAGGGCGTGTATCTATTGTTCCTCATTGGTTGTCTCTTATGAATTCTAAAAAGGCCGCTGTATTGATTAGAAAGATGTCTGTTAGTTCATTGGAGTAGTGTATGAGTAATTTAAGTAAAATTATTGCTAATTTGTCAAATTTAAATAAAGTTTCTGGTTCTCTAAATGGTATTGTGTTTAATCAAGATAAGAAGGTTGGTTTTTCAGGTTTTATTTCTTCAAAAGTTCAAGATATATCTAAGTTGAAGAATTCATTACTAGAATTTTTAAATAGTAATAATCTTATAAAGAAAAATTCTAATAATATTTCTTTGAATCATTCTTTTGTTTTAGAAAAGTTTAAAGATAAAACTTTTATGTCTGATTTGAAATCTTTAGTTAAAAGAATGGGCGGTTTGTTTGACTTTGAGAGTCTTCAAAATTTAAAAGAAAATTTATCCTCTGATCCTGAATTTGTTAATAAAAAAGAAATATTAAATAATGTTGAAAAGGTTTTTTCTGAGCTTAATGTTTTAATTGGTGATTTAGGTTCGATTTTTAATGTTGATGTTCTAAATATTGATACTGGTTGGAAAAGTGAAGATTTGGGTATTACAAAAAAAAGTAAAGAAGACAATCTTATTAGTATTGATGTTAAGAATTTTAAGAAAAATGGTGGTGTTAAGGAATTATTGAATTTAAGTTCTAAATTTAAGTTAGTTGATGGTGATAATTGTGTTGGCAAATATGCTATTAAGGAAGCTTTTGATAGGTCTGGGGCTTTTATGGATGATCTCTCTAGTTCTAATATAAGAGATATGAAAGAATTTTTTTTAAACAAAATTGATGATAATTTGATATCAGAATGGAACTTAAAAGTTAATCATAATATTGTTAATAAAGCCAAAATTGTGTTAAAATCGAATGATACAGGAGAGATTAGGTTGATTTTAAAACCTAAGCAACTTGGTAGTATAAGAATTAATTTAAATCTTGATTCTAATAATAATTTATTAGGCAAGATAATAGTTGATAATTATAATGTTAGGACTCTTTTTGAACAAAATATGTATTCAATCAGCAAGATGTTAAATGATAATGGTTTTAATGCTAGTTTAAATCTTTCTCTTGCAGGCAGTGATTCTGGGTTTTCTTCTGGTGGTAATTTTAAGGATGATTTTCAGAATCATCGATCTTATTTAAATAATAATCAGATTTTTAGGATTGAAGATTATGTTGAATTTTCTGGTGATTTAGAGGAAAGTATTAATTTAATTGTTTAAAATGGAGGATAGATGAATACAATTAATAACATTGATAGTTTAGTTAACATGGGCCGTTCTAGAGAGGTAGTTAATGCTAAAGTACAAAGAGATATTAAAGGAAGTAATCTTGGTAGAGATGATTTTTTAAAATTATTAATTACTCAGCTTAAGTATCAAGATCCTACAGATCCAATGAAAGATAAAGAATTTATTTCTCAAATGGCGCAATTTTCAGCGCTTGAACAAATGACAAATATGAGTAAATCTTTTGAAAATCTATCATCTACCCTTGGTATAAGTAAAGATTTGGATTTTTTGGGTAAAATAGTTGAATTTGAAAATGGTGATGGAGAAATTGTTAAGGGTAAGGTTACAAATGTTAAGACAGGAATAATTCCACAAATTATGATTGATGGCAAATATTATATTTATAATAATATTTTGTCAGTAGGATTGGAGGAGTAAGCATATGATGAGATCTTTATATTCTGGTGTTTCTGGTCTGCAGAATCATCAAACAAGAATGGATGTTGTTGGTAATAATATTGCCAATGTTAATACCATTGGTTTTAAGAAGGGAAGAGTTAATTTTCAAGACATGATATCTCAAAGCATTTCTGGAGCATCTCGTCCTACTGATGGACGTGGAGGTGTTAATCCAAAGCAAATTGGTCTTGGAATGAGTATTGCTACTGTTGATACTATTCATACTCAAGGCTCATTTCAGAGTACTCAAAAAGCTTCTGATCTTGGAATTAGTGGTAATGGATTTTTTATCTTAAAGGATGGTAATAATTCTTTTTATACACGAGCTGGTGCATTTGATGTTGATTCTGATAGGCGTCTTGTAAATCCTGCAAACGGTATGCAAATTCAGGGTTGGATGGCAGAATCTGTTGGGGGGGAGCAAATTATCAATACATCTGCTGATGTTAATGATCTAATTATTCCTATTGGAGATAAAGAAGGTGCTAAGGCTACTGAATATATTACCTTTGCTTGCAATCTTGATAAAAGATTGCCTATAGTTGAAGAGGGTGCAAACGAAATAGATACTGCTCGTGGTACTTGGGTTGTCAACAAAACTGTTTATGATACTTTTGGAAATACTAGTACTGTTGAACTTCGAGTTTTAAGAGATGCAACTACCCCTAATACATGGAATGCTAGAGTTTTAATTAATGGAGAAGAAAATTCCAATTTTACAATAGGATTTGATAATGAGGGAGCATTGCTTTCTTTAAATGGTCAAGCAGGTCAGTCAGGTGATTTACTTGAGTTTCCCATAACTTTTGATGTTGTTGGTGCTAATGCTGGAGAGGCTGGTCAGCAGCAGACTATTAGTCTGAGACTTGGGACTGTAGGTAGTTATGCTGATTCAATTACTCAATTTGCTGATGTAAGTACTACAAAAGCTATTGTTCAGAATGGGTATGGCATGGGATATATGGAAAACTATGAAATTGATCAGAGTGGTGTCATAACAGGAATTTATTCAAATGGTGTTAGACGGGCTATTGGAAAGATTGCTCTTGCTTCATTTGTTAATCCTGGAGGTCTTGCAAAGGCTGGTGATACCAATTTTACTGAAACAAGTAATTCAGGCCAAGCTAGAATAGGTGAGACTGGTTTTGCAGGTCTTGGTACTATTAGGGCAGGAGTTTTGGAAATGGCTAATGTTGATCTTGCTGAACAATTTACAGATATGATAGTGACTCAGAGAGGTTTTCAAGCTAATGCTAAGACCATAACCACTTCAGATCAGTTATTGCAAGAACTTGTAAGACTTAAGAGTTGATTTTTTTGTTTTAGTTTATGATTTATGTGACAAAACTTAATGGAGATAGTTATTATTTAAATCCTTCTCATATTGAGAGTATTGAAGCTAATCCTGATACTACAATTTTACTTCTGAATGGTAAAAAATTGGTTGTAAAAGATAGTGTGTTAGAGGTGGTAAATAGAATCAAGATGTATAGGAGAGAAATTGCTTTGTTAGATAGACTTACACAAGAGAATAAGGGAGTTGGGCTATGAATTTGGCTAGTATAATTGGATGGGGAGTTGGATTTGGTGCTATTTTAATTTCTATGGCATTTACTCCTACAGGATTAGGGGTTTTTTGGGATTTAAGTTCTGTGTTTATTACTATTGTTGGTTCCTTTTCTGCGCTTATGGCTTCTTCAGAAGTTCCTATTGTTAAGAGAATCCCTACGTATTTAGGGTTTTTCTTTAAAAAAAATTCTTTTGGTAAAATTCCTATTATAAAGACTTTAGTAGAGCTTTCAGAAAAGGCTAGAAAAGAGGGGCTTTTATCTCTTGATGATGAACTTGATCAAATTAATGATATCTTTTTTAAGTCTGGTATGAGACTTGTTGTTGATGGTACTGATCCTGAGATAATTAGAACTATGCTTTTCCTTGAACTTGAACAGATGCAAGAACGACACAAGGTTGGTGCAGATCTTTTTGGAACTTGGGCAAAACTTGCTCCTGCTTTTGGAATGATAGGTACACTTGTTGGACTTGTGGCTCTTCTTGGAAATTTGGAAGATAGATCAGCACTTGGTTCTTCTATGGCTGTTGCTCTGATTACAACTCTTTATGGTACAATAATATCAAATTTAATGTTGATTCCTATTCAACTTAAATTAGAGTCTATAGATCTCGAGGAGGCGTCAGTGAGAGCAATGATAGTTGAGGGAATTTTATCAATTCAAGCAGGTGATAATCCTAGAATTTTAGAACAAAAACTTGTAACATTTTTAACTCCTAAGGATAGGAATCAACTTGGAAGTGGCGTTCTTGGGGGTGAGTAATGATACTTAAAATCAGAAAGAAGCGTTTAAAGTGTAAAGAGAGTGGTGCTCCTGAATATATGGTGACTTATGGAGATATGGTTACTTTGTTACTTGTCTTTTTTGTTACTATGTTTTCATTAAATGATGTTATTGTTAGAGAAAATGTATTACGAATAATGACAGCTTCATTTACGGGTTCTGGATTTTTGAAGGGTGGTAGGACTTTAGACATTAATAAACTTTCTTATTTAAGTAATAGTTTTATGTCTTTACCTTCTACTGAGAAAAACAAGCAGGCTTCTCAAGCATCTAAAAATAAATCTATTATCGAGTTTCTTGAAAAAATTCAGTCTAATAAAGTTATTATCAGACATCATGAGCGTGGTGTTATTGTATCTCTTTTAGCTGATGCTTTTTTTGATTCGGCTAGTGCTGAAGTTAAACTTGATGATAATAGAGACGTTATACAAAAGATAGCTTCTTTTATTGGGTTTTTAGATAATCAAGGATATAATTTTAAAATTGAAGGACATACAGATAATATTGATGTTAATATCAATGGGATTTGGAAAAGCAATTGGGAACTCTCATCAGCAAGAGCAGTAAACATGCTAGAGCAGATTTTGAATTACACTGATCACTCTAAAATACAAAGTATTGAGACTAAATTTGAGGTATCTGGATTTGCAAGTAGTAGACCAGTTTCTACTGATGATACTCCTGAAGGTAGAGCTTATAATAGAAGAATAGATATTTTGATTATTAGTGATGCTTCTTTGAGTTTTGCTAAAGGAATTAATGAGTGATAATACTTTTTTTCAATGAGATAAGTATTTTATAGGAGGTAATATGCCTGAAAAAGGTGATGATGGTATTGATGTAGGGGGTTCTGATAGTAAGAGAATGGGACTACTACCTGATGTGGTAATAAGGATTTTACAGATATTGTCAATAGGATTATTTACTGTTGTTATTATGATAATAGTTTCCTATTTTGTTTCTAAGATGGTAGTAAGTCAAAGTGGTGCTCCTAATAATTTTCCAATTTTTTCTAATGAATATTTGGGAAAACCTCCTATGCTTATATGGTATGAAAGTATAGATGAAATTAGGGGAACTACTCAAGATACTCCTCCAAAAACTTTTGTAATAAAGCTTGCATTAGGTTATGCTGAAAATAATGTCAATATTTTAAGTGAACTTGGAAGACAAAAAGTTCGTTTAAAAGATATTATTAGGGAATATTTTAGTCAAAGAACAGGTCAAGAGATAAAAAATGAAAGTCAGATTAAAGCAGAAATTAAGGCTAGAATTAATAGTATTCTTAGAAATGGTGAAATAAAAGAAATAGCATTGACGCAAATTGATATTTTTGATATGTGATTTTTAAAAGAAATTTTAAGGAATTTTAAATGGCAGGTAATCCAGGAGCATTATCACAAGATGATATAGATAATCTTTTAGAATCTATTAATTCGTCTGATAATTTATCATCAGACGATTCACTTTCTAATATTATCTCTAGTCCTATGGGTAAAAAACAGAAAGTTAAAGTTTATGATTTTAAGAGACCAGATAAATTCTCAAAAGAACAAGTAAGGACAGTATCAAGCTTTCATGAAGCATTTGCAAGGTATACTACAACTTCACTTTCAGCACTTTTGCGAAAAATGGTTCATGTACATGTGGCTTCAGTTGATCAGTTGACTTATGAAGAATTTATCCGATCTATTCCAAATCCTACCACTTTGGCAATAATTAATATGGATCCTCTTAAAGGTTCTGCTATATTTGAAGTTGATCCGACTATTGCATTTGCAATAGTTGATAGGCTTTTTGGAGGAGATGGTGATACTATTAAAGACAAGAGTAGAGATTTAACAGAAATAGAACAGTCTGTAATGGAAAGTGTTATTATTCGTATTCTTGCTAATATGAGAGAGGCTTGGTCTCAAGTAGTTGATCTGAGGCCTCGATTTGGACACATAGAAGTTAATCCTCAGTTTGCTCAGATAGTGCCTCCAACAGAAATGGTTATTTTAGTTACTCTTGAAGTTAAGATAGGTAAAGTTGAAGGACTTATGAATTTTTGTTTACCTTATATTACAATAGAACCTATTGTTTCTAAGCTTTCAACAAGATATTGGCATTCTTTGATTGGTGTGGGTACTACCAGTGAGAATCTTGCTGTACTTAGAGAAAAACTTGAAAATACGGATATGCCTTTAGTGGCTGAGATAGGAGAGGTAAAATTAAGAGTAAGAGAAATATTATCTCTAGAGCAAGGAGATGTTCTTAATCTTGAAAATTCTTCGATAGATAAGGATTTAATTTTAAAAGTAGGTACCAAAGAAAAATTTAAATGTAGAATGGGCCTTGTTGGAAATAAAATTTCAGTTCAAATTACAGAAAAGATTGGTGAAATAGAGGATTTTGATTTATTAAAAGAACTTACGGAAGAGGTTGAATAGCTTAAAAAGTTAAATGCGTTAATAAGTTTAATAGAGGGGTAAATTAATGGCTGTAGATGATGATAATTATGTTAGTGAGGAAAAACCTGAAATAAAAGGTGTTAAACTTCCCGATTTAATTGATACTTTGCCTGAGGGTGTTGATCCTAGTAATTTTGGTCTTTTGATGGATGTTTCTATGCAAGTTACAGTTGAACTTGGTAGGACCGAACGTAAAATAAAAGATATACTTGGCATGTCTGAGGGAACGATTATTACACTTGATAAACTTGCTGGTGAACCTGTAGATATTTTGGTAAATGGAAAAGTAATAGCTAAAGGAGAGGTTGTTGTGATTGATGAAAATTTTGGTGTCAGAATTACCGAAATAATTAAAATTAAAAATGAGTAGGTTAGCTTTATTTCGATTTTTGTTTTTAATTTTTATTATATTTTTTTCAAAAAATTTGTTTGCACAAAATGATAAAGATGTTTCTCCTTCTGGTTTAGAAAATGAAGTTAATTTGCCAATATTTGATGACGAGAAGGTTGTTTTAGATAATCAAGCTATAAAACAAAATATATCTCTTTTCAATATTGAAGATTTGGTTACTTTGTTTTTATTTTTTCTTTTTTTTCTTGTTTGTATTTTTTTATTTAAAAAATTAATTTTGAAAAAAAAAGTACAAAATAATAATACATCAGATTTAATAAGAGAGCTTGCTTTTTATGAAATAGATAATAAAAATTCTATAAGAATTATTAATGTATTGGGTACTGTTTATGTACTTTTAGTATCAAGTAGTTCTTCCGTTGTGCTAAAAAAGATAACAGGGAGTGAGGAGTTGGCTGATTTGGAATTTAAACTTAATAAGAGTTTTAGTAATATAAATTCATTTAAGTTAGTTTTCAATAAGATATTGCGTAATGATAAAAGAGAGAAATCATTGCTTGATGATCATAATGAATGTGCAGAGTTGGAAAATGATATTGAGACTTCTTTAAAAAGTAAACAGGATAGATTAAAAAAGTTTTAGAGGTTAAATTTGAATAAGAAATTAAGTCTTTTTTTGTTATTTGGAATTGTAAATTTTGCATTTGCTCAAACTAAGTCTTTGCAACCTACTACCGGACTGAATTTTCCATTTGTTGATTTTGTGAATTCTTTTGGCGGTGGTATAGCTTTTCCTTTGCAGCTTTTGTTGATATTAAGCATCATAACCCTTTCCCCGGCTTTTTTGGTCTTAATGACTTCCTTTTTAAGAATAGCAATAGTATTAGATTTTATTAGAAGAGCATTATCGCTTCAGCAATCACCGCCAAATCAGGTAGTAATGGGTTTGGCTTTGTTTTTGACCCTTTTTACTATGTGGCCAACTTTTAACATAATATATAAGGATGCATATTTGCCCCTTAGGGATTCTAAAATAGGTTTTAGTGAATTTTATGATAGGGGAATTGCTCCACTTAGAAATTTTATGTATAAGCAGATGTCTAATAGTAGACATGAAGAGATTAGGTTATTTATGAGTATTAGTAATTATTCAAAACCCAAGAATTTTAGTGAAGTTCCCACACATGTTCTTATTGCATCTTTTATTTTACATGAACTAAAGGTTGCTTTTAAGATGGGTATTTTGATATTTTTACCATTTATCATAATAGATATTATTGTAGCTGCAGTTTTAATGTCTATGGGTATGATAATGTTGCCACCCGTAATTATATCATTGCCATTTAAGCTTATGCTTTTTGTGTTAGTGGATGGTTGGACTTTAATTACTAGTGGGCTTATTAAAAGTTTTATGTGAGGTATAAGTGACAACAGGCCAAATCATTTATTTAATTAAAATGTCTATTGAAAATATTATTATTCTCTCAGCTCCAATGTTAATTACGGCTCTTATAGTTGGCCTTTTAATTTCAATTTTTCAGGCTGTTACTTCAATTCAAGATCAAACACTTAGTTTTATTCCCAAAATTATTATAATACTTTTAGTTCTTGTGATATTTGGTCCTTGGATTTTAAGAAAGCTTATGCAATTTACATTTTTGGTTTTTAGTCAGATAGAAAATATGTAATCTTTGGATTAGTTTATGAATATAGATTTCTTGATTTTAAAATCCTTTACTGTGTTGCCTGTATTTATTAGAATTTTTGTTTTTTTAAGATTTTCACCTTTTTTTTCAACTATTAAAATGGGTTATTTAAATTTTTTCTTTGCATTGATTTTATCTATTATTGTTGTAGGTAAGATAAATCTGATTTATCCTTTGGATAATTTAACTGCATTTGTATTAATATTAGCAGGAGAGGCTGTTTTAGGTTTAATTCAAGCTTTTTTTATAAGTATTATTTTTCATGTGTTTCATTTAATTGGTTTTTTTTTCTCAAATCAGATGGGACTTGCCTATGCAAATATTTTTGATGTTTTTTCAGAAGAAGATAATTTGGTAATATCTCAAATATTTACTTATCTTTTTTTGGTTATATTTTTATCAAATGATTTTTTATTTCGTTTTTTGGTGATTGGAGTTTATGATTCTGTTTTAAATGTTAGAGTTGAACATATAGTTAATATAAAAAATTATGAACTTATAAAATTAATATTTTATTCTTTTGCTTTTCTTTTTGAAAAATCTTTAGTAATGTCTCTTCCAATATTAGGAGTTCTGTTACTTTTGTATTTGATTTTAGGTATAATTTCAAAAACCTCTCCCCAGATTAATTTATTAATGATTAGTTTTACTGTTTCATTGGGATTGGGATTAATTGTTTTATATATCATTTTTCCAAGTTTTGTGCTGTCTGTTAAAAGAGTAATTGAACTTAGTCTAGAATCTATGCGTCATGCATTGAATTTGTTTTCTGAGACTGTAAGATGAATGTTAAAGATGAATTTTTAAATAAGAGTTGGTATATATCCCTTGATTTTTTTGCTGCAGAAGATGAGGGTAGGACTGAGGTTCCTACTGAACAGAAAAAGCAAAAAGCAAGACGTGAGGGGCAAGTATTAAAATCAACAGAGATTAATTCAGCTATTTCTCTTTTGATATTGTTTTCTGTGTTTTTTTTTATGTTATCTTATCTTGCTAAAGAATTGATGGATGTTTTTAGATGGCAGGCTAGTAAGTTACCAGAAGTAATGTCGATTAGTATTTATTCATTAAGTTTTGCTTATATTAGACCCATATTTGGATATGTGAGTATGTTTTTTATAATATCTTTTGTGGTTGGACTTTTAATTAATATTATTCAAGTTGGTTTTGTTGTAACTCTTAAGCCTATTGTGCCTCAATGGGATAGAATAAATCCAAATTTTTCGAAATGGATGAAAAATTCTTTTGGCTCGTTTGATGCTTTTTTTAATTTGTTTAAAAGTTTGTTAAAAATTGCTATAATATCTCTTATATATTATATTATGTTAAAAAGCAATATAGGTAAAATTTCTAGAATGCCTGAGTATAGTCTTGAAGGCGGTATTTCTGTTATATTAAACCTTGCTTATAGAATATGTTTTTTTTCATTAATTGTATTGATGGGTCTTAGTATACTAGATTATCTTTTTCAAAGAGCTCGTTATATTGACAATTTAAAAATGACAAAAGAAGAGGTAAAACAAGAGAGAAAAGAAATGGAAGGAGATCCTCTGCTTCGTTCTAGGATTAGGGAGCGAATGAGAGAAATTGCAAGTGTTAATTTAAGGACGGCAGTTCCTCAATCAGATGTGGTAATTGTAAACCCAGAACATTTTGCTGTTGCTATTAAGTGGGATAGTAATACTATGTTAGCACCAAAAGTTCTTGCAAAAGGACAAGATGAGATTGCATTGGTAATTAAACAAATTGCAAGAGAAAATAATATTCCTGTGATGGAAAATAAACCACTTGCAAGGGATCTTTATTTCAATGTTGATGTTAATGAAGAGATTCCAAGAGAGTATTGGGAAATTGTTTCTAAAATTCTTGTGAAAGTATATTCTATTGCTAAAAAATTTAATTAGGGGTTAATTCATTGGACTTAGGAAAAAATTCTGTATTAGGATATTTTGGACTTAATAATAAGGTGGACTTAATAGTTTCAGTCGGATTAATACTTATTGTTGCTGGCTTTATTTTACCGCTTCCTGCATTTATTTTGGATGCTTTGATTGCGATTAATCTGATGGTAAGTCTTTTAATTATTCTTATTGTTCTTTATTCTAAACGTTCACTTGATTTTTCAGTTTTCCCAACGCTTTTGCTTATTATGACTATTTTTGGTCTTGTTTTAAATATTTCTTCTACTAGATTAATTTTGATAAAAGGAATAAATTTTGATGGTCAAATGATAAGGGCTTTTGGAACATTTGTTGTTGGAGGTTCTGGACCACAAGGTCTTTTTGTGGGATTTATAATATTTCTTATTATAATTGCAGTTCAATTTATTGTTATAACTAAGGGCGCTACGAGAGTTGCTGAGGTTGCTGCTCGTTTTGCGCTTGATGCTCTTCCGGGGAAACAGATGGCTATTGATTCTGCTTATAGTTCTGGTAATTTGACGGAAGAAGAGGCCACAAGACAAAAAAATGATTTGCAAGCTGAAGTGAATTTTTATGGGGCTATGGATGGTGCTTCTAAATTTGTTTCTGGGAATGTAAAGGTTGGATTTTTAATAACCCTTATAAATATTTTTGGGGGACTTGTAGTAGGAGTTACTCTTCAAGGTCTTAATTTTAATGATGCAATCAATAATTACGTGTCTTTAACTGTTGGAGATGGACTTGTGTCTCAACTTCCAGCTTTATTGATCTCAACAGCAACGGGTCTTATTGTTACAAGATCAATATCAAAAAATAGTTTTGGAGGTGAGGTTTTTGAACAATTTACTTCCTATGCAGGGATTTATTGGATAGTATCTGTATTTTTGTTATTTTTGGCATTTCTGCCAGGATTTCCTACATTAATACTAATTATTTTGGGTTTATTGATAGCGTATTTTGCTTATTCACTTTCTACTTTATCTAGAAATAGAGAACTTCATGAAAAGCAAAAAGCCGAAGAGCAAGTATTAAGTTATGCTGATAAAGAAATGACACCTGTAGTTCCTCTAGATCCATTGGCTTTAGAGATTGGATATAATCTTGTTCCAATAGTTGATGATTCAAAAACATCAGAACTTCTTGATCGTATTGTGAAAATACGTCGTGAGATTGCTCTTGAGTTTGGAATGGTTGTTCCTAAGATTAGAATAGTAGATAATATGCGACTTGAACCTAATGAATATTCGTTTAAACTTAGGGGAGTAGAAATTGGTCGTGGGGAGATTAAATTAGGTAAGTTTTTAGTTATAAATGTAGGTTTGGATTCTGGTCTTGAAGGAGATCTTACAAAAGATCCGTCATTTGGACTTCCATCTCTTTGGGTAAATGATGATGTGCGAGAAATGGCTGAAAAATTAGGTTATACTGTAGTTGATCCACCTTCAATTATTGCTACACATATGACTGAACTTATTAAGAGACATTCTTATGAAATTTTAACACGTCAAGATGTCCAGAATATTCTTGATGTATTTAAAAAGGACTATGGAGCTATTGTTGAAGAAGTGTTAAAAGATTTTTCAGTAGGAGAAATTCAAAGAGTGTTACAAGGCCTTTTGCGAGAGCAAGTTTCAATCCGTAATTTAGTTACAATTTTTGAGACAATAGCTGACTTTACAAGTGTTACTAAAGATACATTTTTCTTAATTGAAAAGTGTAGACAGGCAATTGGTAGACAAATAGTTAATGGATATCTGGATTCTAATTTGGAACTTAATGTAATAACAATTAATCCAGAATTTGAACAAAAAATCATTGATTCAAGATTTGAGGCCAATAGTGAGCTTGTAAGTTCCCTTGATCCAAGTTTGAAATCCAAATTTCTTTATGAACTCTTTAGGCTTGTAAATGAAGTTCAATCGCAAGGGCATTATCCCGTTATATTATCTAGTGAATCTGCACGGCCTTTGATAAGGGTTTTAACAAGTAGAGAACTTGCAGATGTTGTTGTTATATCTGTTTTAGAGGTTCCTAAAAATGTTAAAGTTAATGTACTTAAAACAGTAGAGGTTGAAGAGTAGTATTATGGTTCAGTATTTTACAGAAAGAGGTCCTACCTATAATGAAGTTATAGAAACTGTTAAGAGAAAATATGGAAAAAATGCTAGGGTTATGACTTATAAGACAGTATCTCATGGAGGAATATTTGGCTTATTTAGTAGGGATTGGATTGAGGTTTCAGGTTATGTTAGATATGACATTGGACAACAGCAAATAAATGTTGAGGAAGAAAAGCGTAAGATTCTTCAAAGTATTAAAAAAGAAGAGAGTTCTTCAATTGAAGATGTGATTAAGGAAGTTAAGTCTCTTAAAAATGAACTTGCACATAAAAAGGAAGAAGTTAATCATCCGACGATTTTCAAAATAGAAGATATTTTACGTAGTAATGATTTTTCTGAAAGTTATATCAGAGATACTAATGATTTTATTAGAAGGGAGTTTAGTTTATCAGATCTTGATGATTATGATAAAGTTAAAGATAGTGTGATAATATATATTGCTAAAACTATCAAATGTTCGGGCTCTCTTATTGATAATCTTAAAAAAAGAATTTTTATTTTAGTTGGGCCAACAGGTGTTGGTAAAACCACTACCATTGCAAAACTTGCAGCTATTTATGGAATTAATAGTGATGATAAGAGTTTAAATATTAAGATTATTACTATTGATAATTATCGAATAGGTGCTAAAAAGCAAATTCAGACATATGGTGATATTATGGGTATTCCTGTTAAGGCAATTGAGTCTTTTAAAGATTTAAAAGAAGAAATTACACAATCAAAGGATTTTGATCTTGTTCTTATTGATACAATTGGTAAGAGTCCTAAGGATTTTATGAAGCTTGCTGAGATGAAGGAACTTCTTAATGCTTGTGGTCGTGATGCTGAATTTCATTTGGCTGTAAGCTCTACTACAAAGACATCTGATATTAAGGAAATATTTCATCAGTTCTCTCCCTTTAGTTATAAGACTGTAATTTTTACAAAGCTTGATGAGACAACGTGTGTTGGTAATTTGATAAGTTTGATTCATGAGATGAGAAAGGAAGTTTCTTATGTTACCGATGGGCAAATTGTTCCTCATAATATTAGTATTGCAGAACCGCTTACCTTTATTAAGAAAATAAATGGGTATCGAATAAGTGATGATGTTGAATTTATTCGCAAGCTAAAAAGTAAATCTTATTATTAAGGATAATATATGATGGAAGATCAGGCTCAAAGTTTACGTGATATTATGAAATTAAATAATAAGGCCAGTTTTATTGTTGATGAAAAAATACAAAATAATAAAACAAGATTTATTTCTGTTACTAGTGGTAAAGGTGGTGTTGGGAAAAGTAATATTGCTGTGGGTCTTGCTCTTAAATATGCACATCTTGGTAAAAAAGTTTTAGTTTTTGATGCAGATATTGGTATGGCTAATATTAATATTTTACTTGGGGTTATTCCTAAGTACAGTATTTATCATATGATTATGCAGGGTCGAGATATTAAGGATGTAATTACAAAGACTGAATATAATATTGATCTTTTAGCTGGTGCTTCTGGGACAACAGAACTTTTGGATTTATCAGAGGCTGAGATGAACCAGTTTATAAAAGAATTATTAAAAGTTTATGAATATGATATAGTGATAATAGATACCAGTGCTGGAATTTCGAGACAGGTTATTTCGTTTTTGTTTTCTAGTGATGACGTAGTTATTGTAACGACACCAGAACCTACTTCTATAACCGATGCTTATGGTATAATTAAGGTTTTGTCTCATAGGATGGAAAATTTGAAAAATTTAAGACTTATTGTAAATAGAGTTTCTAATGTTAGTGAAGGAAAAGTAGTGGCTAAGAAAGTTATTGATATATCAAGTCAATTTTTGAATTTAAATATTGATTATTTGGGTTATGTTTATGAGGATCAAAATATTAAAAATTCTGTTTTTAAGCAAAGACCTTTTATTTTATTAAATCCTAATAGTAAAGCTAGTTATTGTCTTGATTCTATTGTGGCTGCTCTTGAAGAGATTACTCTTGATCATAAAAAAAGAAGAGGTGTAATAGGTTTTATATCTAAATTTTTTGGCATGGAATAGGTAAATTATGTTATTTGGTAATAAAAGAAGTTATGTTTTATTATTTAGTTCATTTGCATTTATTCTTGCAATGATTCTTGGTGTTTTTGCTCGTGTATCTTTTGTTACAGTATTATTTAGAGCTTTTTTCCAATTTGTAATTTTTTTCGTTATAGGGCTTTTAATTGAATTTATATACAATAAGTATTTGTATGAACTATTTAGAGATGATAATTTGAGTGGTAATAAAGATGATGTTATTAAAAAAGATGATGATTCTCAGTCTGAATCTGGCAATGTAGATTCTGGTTCTAGAGATGATTTTTCAAGTAACGGTAATAAAGTTAATAATGACAATTATAGTTTTTCGGAAGAGTTGAACAAATACGAAGCTGTTGATGAGAGTCTAAATAATATTGATTCCGATAGTAAATTATCAGAACAAATTTCATATGTTAAGAGAAGTGATCCTAAAGTTGTTGCTGATGCTATTAAAACTTTGATTAATAAAAAGGAATAATTATGACTGATCTTTGTGATTTTTCTGATTTTAGGGAAAAAATAAGGCAATATTTAGAAAAGGAAAATAAAGTTAATTTAATAGAAATAGAAGCTGATACTCTTGAAGAGGCTTTAAACGATGCTTCTTTGGAACTTTCAGTTCCATATAAAGAATTAGATTATGAGATTTTAGTACGTGGGCATAATGGAATATTTGGATATGGTAGGAAAAAATGGAAAATAGTTGCTTATAAAAATTATTATTCAAAATTTGGTGTTATTGATGTTTTAAGTTCAAAACGTGAATCCGAAGAGGTTATGTCTTTGGATGGAAAGTTTTTTATAAGGCGAAGTGCTAAGGGAGCATTTTTAAAAGTTACACCTGCTCAAGGAGGTGGGAGTGTTGTAACTTTTAAAGATGTACTGGATAAATTTGCATCGTATAGTAATATTAAAAATTTGGATAAAAATTTTATTAGGACAGTAGTTGAAAATGCTAATGGTGAATATGAACGTGTATCTGATTTTGAAGCTGATCCTGCTGATAGTGTAACTATGATGGTTCATATATCAGAAGATTCAATGTCAGTAACGATTGAATTTACTACCCCTGGACCTAATGGTGCTGAAGTTTTAGAGAAGGATATTTATAATATTCTTAAAAAATATGGGATAACAGAGAAAGCATTTCTTAAAAATAAAATAAAAGAATTTGTTGACTATCCGTTTTATGGTGAACCAGTTGAGATGGCAAAGGGAGTAAATTCTGTTAAGGGAAGAGATGCTTATGTTAATTTTGTTGTTAAGAGTAAGTATTCAGCTGAATATGGTGCTGTGAGTAATGAGTTTAGAAATGTTAATGAGGGAGATGAACTTGCAGAAATTGTTCCCTTCTCAAGAGGTATTGATGGATATACTGTTTTTGGAAAAATATTGGGAGCAGAAAGTGGTCGAGAGTTAAATTTGGTTTTGGGAGATAATACTTTAAGGGAAGGAAATAAGATTATTGCAGGATGTGATGGATATATATTTATTGAAAATGGTATTATTTCTGTACATGATGTTTATGTTGTTGAGGGCGATGTTGGTCCTGCTACTGGAAATATAGTAAATAATGGTATGGTATTAGTTAAGGGAAGTGTTTTGGATGGATATAATATTATGGCTAAGAGCGGAATAGAAGTTACCGGACTTGTTGGTAGGTGTAATTTAAGTACGGATGGATCTATTGTTCTTCGCAGTGGAGCTAATGGAAAGGGTAATTCAGAAATTTATGCTAAGAAGTCTATTAAGTCTAAATTTTTAGAAAATGTAAATGTTCGATGTGAAGGTGATATTGAGGTTGTAAGAGGGATTGTTAATTCATTTGTTTCTTGTACAAAAAAAGTACTCTGTATTGGAAAAAAGTCTAAAATAGTTGGTTCTGATATTCGTGCAAGAGAAGAAGTTAGAGCGTATTCTATTGGATCTGAGGGTAATACTGAGACTTTTGTTTATGTGGGATGTGATCCTGAAATAAAAGCTTCATTATCTAATTTTACTGAGTATCTTGTAAAAATGGAGAAACGTCTTGAGGTTTTGACAAAAGATATTTCTGCTTTAAAGAGAAATATTCAGATTACTGTTGATAAAGCCGAAAAGTCTTTAAAAATTGACAGTTGTAATGAACTTGTTAATGAGAGAGATATTTTAATTTTAGAAATAAAGATGGTACGAGATAAGCAGGAAAGTTTGCAAAAAGCTCTTGAAGAGAGTAAAACTGATGGTAAGATTTTTGTTGAATATATAGCTTATGCTGGAGTTAAATTGTCTATTAAGGATGCTTATTATGAGCTTGTAAGAGATTATCATAATATCACTTTTGTAGAGGATGACGGTATGATTAAAATGGTATCTTATGTTCCTTTTGAATCTAAATAGGTTTAAATTATAGGAGTAGCTTTATGGATATTAATAATTCATCTGAAGTTACAAAGATAATTGTGCAAGGTGCTTTTAAAGCTAGTGAAGTTTCAAGTGAAACTTTAAGGAAAAAGAGGAGAAAAGAGAATCAAAATTTGAGTTTAAGTCATAGTAAAGGTCATCATGCTGAGGTAAATATTATATCTCCTACTGATGAGATCAAAGATAATGACTTTCATTTTTTTACAGTATCAAAGGTTAAGGATAATGGTGATGAGAAAGATTTATCTGATTCGTGTGACATTGATTTGCATGATCCAAAGATTGGAAAAAATGTTGATATTGAGAGATAATGTGACTATAGGACATTCTGTATGTTAGTTGTTTTTTGTTTCATTTTGATTATATTTACTTTTATATATTTTCATGTTTATATTAGTTTAAAAATAAAATCTAATAGTATACTTAGAAAATTTAAAAGTGAGGTAGACAAAACTATTATTGAAATTAATCAAGCCACTGATAGGAATATTAGTATTATTGAAATTAAGATTGAAAGTTTAAATAGGATTATTAAAGAAGTTGATGAGAGAATAGAAATACTTGATCAAAGATTGTTAGGATTTAATGCCCATTCAATTTCAATGGTAAATAATAATTTTGGAATTAAAGGTGATAATGGTTCTTATAAAAATAATTTAGATTATTCAATTCCTACTATTGAAAAAAATATAATCAAAGAAGGATATAATATTCGTCAGCAAGTTATTTCACTTTATGAACAGGGAATGTCTTTAGAAGTGATTGCTAAGAAATTAAAATTAGATTTGGGTGAAATTGAATTGATTGTTTCAATTCATAGGGGTATTTGATGGAAAAGTGGATAGGTATAGATCTTGGAACTACAAATACTGTAGCGTCTTATTTTGATGTTAATTCTAGATTGATATTAAATGATAGAGGTGAGAGAATGACACCTTCTATTGTTTCTTTTTCAGATTCTGGTGTTATTATTGGTAGTGTTGCCAGGCATCAGATATTAGTAAATCCGGATAAGACTTTTTATAATTTTAAAGTTAATATAGGTACTGAGGTTGTTTATAAGGTCGATGATCATGTATATAAAGCTGAAGACATTGCTTCTCATTTATTATTAAATATTAAGATGAATGCTGAAAAATTTTTAGGTGAGCAAGTGAATAATGCTGTTATCACTGTTCCTGCTTATTTTTCTGAAATTCAGAGAAGAGGTGTTGTTAGAGCTGCAAATATTGCAGGATTGCAATGTCGAGCAATACTTAATGAGCCAACGGCAGCTGCTTTGGCTTATGCATTTGAAAAGCAAATAGAAGGGTTATTCCTTGTATATGATCTTGGTGGTGGGACTTTTGATGTTACTCTTTTAGAAAAGCAAAATGATACTTATACTGTCCTTGCAATTAAGGGTGAAAATAGACTTGGCGGGAATGATTTTAATGAGGTTATAGAAAAACATGTTTTAGCTAGTTTTAAAGAAGAGTATTCTGATATCAATTTGGATGATATTGTGCTTATTGAACAGGTAAGAGAAAAAGTTGAAGAGGCTAAGAAAAATTTATCTATTATGGATGAAGTTAATATTGTATTGCCCTTTATTAATGGCAAGCATTTGAATTATAAGCTTACAAGAGATGATTTTAATTTGATGATTGGGGAGTTTATAGATAAGACTATTAGGCTTACAAATGAATGTATTGCAGATGCGGGTGTTGATCTTAAACGCATTTTAAAGATCCTACTCTCAGGAGGTTCAACCAGAATCCCTTTAATTAAAGATAAATTAAATGAGGTTTTTCCTGGAATTGAAGTTTTGGATTTTTTAAATCAAGATGAGGTTGTTGCAATTGGTGCGGGTATTCAGGCTTTTAGTCTTGCAAATAATAATACCCTTATTGATTTTAAAGATGTGACACCTTATTCTCTTGGAATTGAAACTTGTAATGATGGATTTTTTACATTGATTAAAAAAAATACTTTATTACCAGTTTGCGAAAGACAAATATTTACAACGACGAATGATTATCAAGAGGAAATTGAAATTCATGTGATGCAGGGTGAATCTAATAAGGCATCCCTAAATTATTCTATAGGTAGATTTTTTTTTGGTAATATACAAAATGCTTTAAAGGGTGTTCCAAAGATAGAGATACTTTTTAGTTTGGATGAGAGTGGTATTTTAAGTATTGCTGCAAGAGATTTAGATATTAATGTTTCTAAGTCAATTGAAATAAGAATGACAAGTGCTTCTTTTGATATTCAAGAAAAGGAAGGTATTCCTGTTTTGTTAGAAGATCTTGAATCTAGAGATGTATTAGACGATGAGATTGAATCATTATAATAGTATTGGTTTAGATATCAATTTTATTATTTGAGCATTTTACAGTTGATATATTATTTTACCAATAATATCGTTAATGTTTATAAATCCGTATTCTCTTGAATCAAGAGAAACTTTTTTATTCTCTCCTATTACGAGATAATGATCCTTTGGGATGTATATATCTTTTAATTTTTGTAGGTGTTCTTGGTTTATATTAAAGTTTAGATTGTGTATGGATATTACATTTTTTTGCAATTTGATAAATTTTTCTCCTGGTATTGCAAAAATTGTTTTAACGGATATTTTTTTTGTTATGGGATCTTTAATCAGCACTGTTTCATTTTTTTTAGGTTTGCTCCATAATACAACATATGTTTCTTTGCTTTTTAGTCTAATGCCATAAGCTAATTTATGGTTTATTACCCAATTTTTATCTAAAATTTTTGGTAACATTGAAGAACCCTTAACTAAATGAAAAGACAATGACGTTTTAATTATTATTAATAAGAATATGCATGCCAATGCCATAGGTATTAGTATCTGTTTGTGGATTTCAAGCATTATTCAAATTTCCATTTAAATTTTTATTGAATTGAAATTTCTATTGTATAGTGTATAATAAGGCATAATATGATTATACCAAAAAAAGATCAGAATGTATTTAAAAGAAACAAAAATTTTTTATTTAATAAAGCAATTAAAGGTAATTTTGAATTGAGAGATTTTGGTAATATTCGTAATTTTAATAGAGGGAAACGTAGAAGATGTTTGTGTTTCTTAAATATTTTTACGAGATTTTTTAATCTGTTTAAATTATTATTTATTGCTTTATTTTGTAGGATGATTAATATTAATGATTATAAATGTCGATCTTCTTATAGTAAAGTTCAATTTAAAATGGTTAATGCTTATGATGTCGGTTTTTCTTGTGATTTAACTTATAATTTTATTTTTAAATTTAATGTTATAGTTTTTATCTTAATATTAATGTTTTATTTAAATATATTTTCGTATTATGGTTCATATGTTTTTTTAACTAAGTTAAGCTTTCCCAAAGATTATTTTATAGATACTTTTTTGTATTATAGTGATCAAGATTTAAGTCAAATTAATAATTATTTTTTTGGTATAGATACTAATAATTATGATTCAACTACTCTCAAAAAACCTTTTGTTTTAAAGGTTGTGGAACATAAAATTAAGCCGGGAGAGACACTTTCTCATATTGCAGCTAGGTATAATATTACTAGTGAAACTTTGATTTCTTATAATAATATTAAGGATGTAAGAAATATTAAACCCAATATTACTATTAGTGTTCCTAATATGAAAGGGATTCTTCATACCGTTGAAAAAAATGATTCACTATCATCAATTGCAAAAAAATACAAAATACCTAAAGTAGATATTCTTGATGCTAATAATCTTGATAATGAGGTTTTATCTTTGAATCAAAAGTTATTTGTTCCGGGTGGTAGGATGGCTAAAGACTTGCTTAGAAATGCTTTGGGTGAAACTTTTTTGTTTCCAACACGAGGGATTATTACATCAAGTTATGGTTATCGTCCTGATCCTTTTACTAAGACTATTAGTTTTCACAATGGAATTGATATCGCAAATGTTGCTAATACGCCTATTGTTGCAACAAAGGAAGGTATTGTTGTTACAGTTGGATTTAGTAGTGGAGGATATGGGAAATATATTGTGATCTCTCATAATAATGGCTTTCAAACCCTTTATGCTCATTTAGGCTCTTTTGCAGTTAAGGTTGGGCAAAGGGTATCTAGAGGACAAATAATAGGGCGTATGGGAAGTACAGGATACAGTACAGGCAATCATTTGCATTTTACTCTTTTTAAAGATGGTAAAACTAGTAATCCTATGAAATATCTTAGATAGTGCTATATGTATTTTGATATATCCACTGTTCTCAGTATTTGCATGAGTTTTTTTCCTTCAACAAGATCAATTAGCCTTCCTTCAATAATTTGTTTAGCCTTTTCAGAAAATGTTGCTGGTGCAATACATAGTCCTTTGATTTTGCTTTCTTTAGTTTTTGAAATCAGATCTTTTAAAAATAGTTCTCCAAAATTTTTTTGATCTGTTCTTACAAATCTGACTATTAAATTTTCTTCCCATTGGTTATTTGATAGTTGAAAATTTATATCTATAAATTGTGATGTTATTTCATTTATTTTTTTATCTCTTACTTGGAATTTGTTTTGATATAGTTTAAGGATAATTTCATTGGCTAGGCTATCGAACTTTTCTTTTGTACTTTTTAGATATATTCTTAGTGCTAAATTTTCATTTAGTCTTTTACTAAATTCTAGTTTTTCTGCAATTTTTTGATAGTGTGGGTCAATCCTTTCAACTTGAGTAAATGCCTCAGTTGCTTTTTTGTAATTTTCACATTCTATATAAAGTTCTCCTAGTTTATAAAAAAGCTTAAGAAATATTTTTGTAGGTAAGTCGGGTTTAATTTTCATTATTTCTTTAATATTATTTTCTAATTTTATCAAGTTATGATTTTTTGAATTGATTTCAGATTCGATTAAAAGAGCTTCATATATCATTCCGTCTTTAGTTTTGATTTTGTTTGCAATCTCAAGTGCAAGTTGATCTTGATTTAATTGGGATAGAGAGTGAGCATATGCTAGTAGAGCATTTATGTCATTTTGTATGTACTTTTTTATATTGTTAAATATTCCAACAGCTTTGGTATGATTTCCCATATAAAAGAGAGTTATTCCGATGTATTTTAGAACTTCACTATTGTTTTTGTCAAATTGATATACCTTTGTAAGGTAGTGAAGTGCTTCTTTGTAATGTGCATTTTTTAAAAATGCTATTCCAAGATAATAATTTACGTCTACATTATCTTTTTTGAGGCTATATGCTTTTTTGAGAAATCCTAATGCTTCTGAATTAAAATTTCTCTCAAGGTTATAAAATCCATAACTTAAAAATGCTTTAAGATGGTCTATATTTCGATTTGTAGGGTTTTCTTCGATAAGTTGACATAACTTTCTTGCATATCTAATTCCATTTTCAAAGTCTTTATTGGTGTAATAATAATCATTTAAAGTTTGTAGGGCACCTATGTCATTTGGATTTGTTTTTAATATACTGATAGCCCTTGCATTTAATTTTTTTGCTTTGTGAAATATTTTGTTATGTTTACCTTTTTTTCTTGTTTGTGTATTTAATATTGCAATTTTAAACAGAACAAATACTAAACCAGATATTACTGTTGAAGAAAATATTATGAATAATGGCAACACTCTAACTTCTCCTAAAAATCATACTTAGTAATATTATATAAACGATAATTACAGTTTTAAATATAATATCGTTTCTTTGAAATAAAAGCCTATTCATAAGTTGAATATGATATTAATTATATTATATTATTGTTATAGTTAATCATATATTAGTTTGTTTTTTATGAAAGAACAAAGAGGTTGGAATTTTTGAAAGGTTTTTTAGGTATAAGGCTTTCTAATGATGAATATTTTTCGGTTTTAAGTTTGAGTGATACTTCTGTAAAGAAGATTGTATTGGGTAAACTTGCAGATGAGACTAATGTAAAATTGGATTTTTATGTTAGTGAATATGAAGATTTTTCTAATCTCATTATTATTGGATCTTTTTTCTTAGATGGTCTTGGAAAAGATAACTTGAATGTAAATGTTTATTTTAAAATAGAATCTATGATACTTTATGTTTATGGTGAGTGTGATGGGATTTCAAATAAAACCAAATTTGATTTGAGTTTAATGAATCTTTCTTTTAAATCAAATGAAGTTGATAGTGATTCTGTAGAAATTGATAAATCAAATGATTTGCCTTCTGCTTTTGATGATATGGACAACAAAGAAAATTTTATTAAGAATTTTGATAGTATTGTTGAAGAGAAGCAAGATTATCCTTTAAATTTAGATAATGTTAATGATCTATCTGATTCTCAAGAGTTACCTTTAAATAAAGATCTTTTAAGTAAAGAGGATGATTTAAATTTATTGCTAGATTCTTCAAATGTAACTAATGACACAGACGATAATACATTGTTAAGTGAGGTAAGTAAAAGTTTAGATTCTGATTCTAATTTAGGGAATTTAAATTTTGATATTGCAAAGGATAAGTTGGAGAATAATATTACTGAAGAAGTTGCACTTGAGCGTGTGCTTGATGAGAATGATAAATATCCTGCAAATCAAAATGTTTCTGATTTACAGAATATTTCTATTGATGATACTAATGATGTTTTTGATAATTCTGATCAGAATGATGTAAAATCAGTTAAAGATAAGGGTGATAATTTGGATAGTTTTAATGTGTATATGCTCCAAAATTCTTATTCTGATGATTCTAGTGTTGAGGATATCATTGAAGATGTTAGTAATAGTTTAGATTATGTTGAATTTGATGATGTTGTTTTAAATTCTAGTGAAGATAATTTTACTGCAGATTTTGAAGAGCCTCAATTGGACTCTGATTTAAAGGGAGATCGTATTCAAACTTCTATGCTTTATTTAAGTCTTGTTTCTCTATTTCTTTTAATATTTTTTTCATTGTTTTTGATTTTTTCTAAAGTATTAAGTCCTAAAAATTTTACTATTTCTTATTGTCCTTTTTATAGAGAAGAAAAAATTACTGAATGTGAAAAAAATAATGCTTAACAAAATTGTTTGTTTGTTTTTATTAGGTTTATTGTCTTGTTCATTTGTAAAAGAGTCTTTAAATAGCAATATAGTTAATAAAAATGTTGATGCTTTTGATTTAAATCATTTAAATTGGTTGTGGAATTTTGACTATGAAGGGCAAAATTTTGATAAATATTTTGGTATAGATTCAGATTCTTATGTTTATATTGCTTATCTTTTTAAAAAAATAGGATACGATGAAAAGTTTGGTGAATATATGCATAAAGCAATAAATAATAGTAATAATATTGCATCTCAATTTGCTGGTGTTAAACTGCTTGAATATTATAATTCTAGGAAAGAATATTATGATGCTGAACTTATTGGTCACAAGCTTTACAAAAAATATAATGATAATAAATTAATTATATTAGAATACTTTAAAAGTCTTTATTGGCAAAAGAAGAATGATGAAGCTCTGTTAGTTTTAAATAAGCTAGAAAAAATGGATTTTGCTCACTCGCAAGAAAATGAAAATCTTTTATTTAAAGCAGTTCTTAATTTTAATATTTCTAATATTAATACTTCATTAACTTATTTTAAAAAATTGTTTGAGAATTTGCCAGCAGAGCATTTGCACGTAAGGGCGCATGATTATCTTATTCTTGAAGGAAGATATAATCTTTTAAATGCAAGTTTTGTAAATCTCGTTAAATTTAAAGCTTTGGTTGCTAATTGTGATTTTCGAGGTGCAATCAATATATTAAATAATGATTTTAAGAGATATTATAATAATTTCATTTTTTTAAATGATGTTTATAAGGCTTTTTTAAGTTTAGGTTACATGAACGAAGCATTATCTTTTTTTAGTAGTTTAGATAGTGTTTATAAAGATTATTATTTGGGCATCATTAATTTGAGATTAAAAAAAGACTTGGGTTTTCTGACTATAGTTAAATATTTAGAGAATACTTCTCTTGAAAATGAACCTAATAGATTAGATATACTTAATGAAATTTTTAGAAGTCTAATATTTATGAAAAATACAAGAGATTATTTTTCTCAAAACATAGCTAGATTTTATACAAGTAAAGATAAAAGTAATCTTGGTTTTATTAAAGCATTGGATGAGTATATCTTAGAGGCTGTACAACTTGGAGATTATGATAATTTATATTTGCTTTATTATAATGGTCAAGATATTATTGATAATGCTGTCTTATCAAGACTTGCTTTTATTAATGCAAGGCTCATGCATCATAAATTTGTTAAATCTAAATCAAAAGATGAATATGGGGAGCTTTTGCGTTCTGCTATTAAATATAATCAAATATCTTATGCGTCGTTTATGAGTAAGTATTTGCTTGATCAAAGTATTAATGATCTTTTTAAAAATGATTTGGGTGTGAATTATAATCAGTCTGATTATGAGAGGTTTTTGGAAGGATTTTTTAAATTTAATTTGCATGCTTATGTTAGTATGTTTGTTGCCAATGATTTTAAGAATGGTTATAGATTTTCTCCTAATTTTTACCGTAATCTTTATGATGAATTTGTGAAGCATGAGTATTATTATGAATCTATACTTGCTATTAATTACCTTGTAAAGCAAGATTTGTCAGTTTTAAATCAAGATGATTATAAACGTCTCTATCCGTGTTTATATAATACTTTAATTAAATATTGGTCAAAAAAAAGAGACCTTGAATCTAGTCTTGTATTTTCTTTAATAAAGGCTGAGAGTAGTTTTAAGGAAGATGCTGTATCTAAACCTGGTGCTATTGGACTTATGCAAATTATGCCTTCAACATCTGCTGATATATCTAGGGAAATTAAATATTATAAATATTATCCTTATGATTTGAAACACCCAAAAGATAATATTATCATAGGGACTTATTATTTGCGTAAAAGAATAGACATGTTAGAAGACGTGTATAAAGCTCTTGCATCTTATAATGGTGGTATTGGAAATGTGCGAAAATGGGAAAAAGAGTATGGGCATTTACCTAAAGAAATTTTTATTGAAGCTATTCCTTTTGGACAAACCAGAAATTACATTAAGAAAATATTGGTTTATTCTATATTGTATGATGCTTTATATGACAAGAAAGGAATGGATTTTATTATAGAGTATATTATGGGTAAATTCCCTAAGCATTTTTAGGTTGTGAAGCTGGATGGAAAATATCTTAAGAGTTATTATTTTAGGTTTTGTTCAAGGAATTTCTGAATTTTTGCCTATATCTAGTTCGGGGCATTTGTTACTTTTAAAAAAATTTATGCATATTGATCTTCCCATTGTCTTTGATATCTATTTACATTTTGCAACAGTTTTAGTTGTAATAATTTATTATCGAAGACGAATATTAGAGCTTGCAATAGTTTTTATTAAATTTGTTTTAAGAAAACCAAAAATGACAGAATTAGATTTTGCAAAGTTGAGGTTAATATTACTTATATTAATAATCACTTTTTTTACAGCATTGATTGGAATTTTTATAGAAAAATTTAAAGAATTATTTACTTTTGAGTTAGTTTTAGTTAATTTTATTATAACGAGTGTTTTATTGTTTTTACTTGAATTTAAAGTTAGAAATTTTAATTTTAAAAAAAATATTGCCTTTGCAGGATTGTTTATTGGGATTATGCAGGGAATTGGAACAATGCCAGGTATTTCTCGTTCAGGAATTACAATTTTTGCTTCGATTTTACTTGGATTTAGTAGGTCAGAATCACTTGAAATTTCGTTTTTATCTTTAATTCCCATTGTTTTTGGAAGTTTACTTTTAAAGTATGATGAATTGTTTAAGTCGGATATGGTTTTTAATATTTTTGAAATAAATTTGGGAGCAATTTTTGCTTTTATATGTGGTATGGTTTCAA
Source organism: Borrelia persica No12 (assembly GCF_000500045.1). Lineage (GTDB taxonomy): Bacteria > Spirochaetota > Spirochaetia > Borreliales > Borreliaceae > Borrelia > Borrelia persica. The sequence continues at coordinate 179,401 of NZ_AYOT01000223.1, forward strand.
TTAGTTTGTTTGTTAAGATGCTTAAGAATAGTAGATTGTATTATTTTTCGATTTATTTAATTATAATTGTAAATTTAACTTATTTCCTTGTTTATTTTTAGTATAGTATGAAAAATTTTTATCGTTATTTTCAGTTTTTATTTTTTTTTATGTTGGCTGTTATATCATTTTCTCTTTTTGTTGCATTAACTCCTATAGGAAATATATTCATATTTTTTGTGTTTAATCTTATAGGTCAGATGCTTCTTAATACTTTTTCATTTTTGTCGTTTTATTTAATACTTTATCCGCTTGTAAATTGGTATGTTTATCGCAATAACATGCTTAATAAAAGATTTATATTCAATTGGAATTATACGGTTGTTTTATTTTTTACTCTAACGTTTTGGTTAAGAATTAATTCTGATTCTGAGGGTTCTAATTTTGTTAATTGGTTTTTAAGCAATTTTGGGATTATAGTTGGCAATTTATTTGTTTGCCTTATTTTCATTTTAGAACTTATTGTTTGGGTTTATTTAAATTATGTCCTTTTTAAGGATGCTAGTTTTATTTTGAGCACTTTTCATTTTGTCATATTTAAATTAAAAATCTTTTTTGAAAGCATATTTTTTTATTTGCCGTTTTTAAGTACTCTAAAGATTAAGAAGGATATTAAGGTTTATAAGGATCGTGATGACAATTTGAGTTCGGGTAAAATTTTGCGCAAGGAAGATAATATTATTAATGATGAAGAGTACCAGGCTTTATGGTCTTTTAAAGCATTTTTAAGAAATCCTAATAAGTCTTTAGATGTTGATTTGGATAAAACTGTTTTTTCTAAATCAGAGGTTAGAGATGATAAATTTTCAGAAGAACAGCCTTTAGAGGAAGTTAAGTGTGATTCAAATATTGAGAATAATGCTAAATATAAAATACTTAAAGAATTTGAGGATGGTAAATTAGTAGTTGGTGGAAAAGTTAAGGCTAGTGATATAAGACATAATGGAATAATAAATAATATTGTCAAAGGTAAGGATGAAAATTTATTTGTAAATAAAGCTAATGAAAATTATTTAATCGATATTTCTGTTTTTGCTCAAAGAGAGCCTGAGAGTGAAACTGAGGATATTGAATATGAGAGAGAAATCAAAAAACAAGCTATGGTTTTGCAAGAAACTTTTAAAGAATTTAATATTAGTGCAGAGCTTATTGATATTATTAAAGGGCCTGTTGTTACGATGTATGCTGTTCGTCCTGATAAAGGCATTAAGCTTTCAAAAATAACTTCTATATCTGATAATATTGCATTGCGTCTTGCAGCAGCCAGAGTTAGAATTATTGCACCAATACCTGGCAAGGAAGCTGTTGGAATTGAAATACCTAATAAGAGACGAAAATTTATTTTGATATCAGAGATAATAAATAGTCAAGAATTTCAAAATGATTTTAAGGTGCCTTTTGCACTTGGTAAAGAAATTAGTGGGAATAATGTTGTTTTTGACCTTGTTACTGCTCCTCATCTTTTAATAGCTGGTGCTACTGGTGCTGGGAAATCAGTTTGTGTAAATTCACTTATTGCTTCAATTATTTTTTCAAAATCTCCAGATGATGTTAGGCTTGTGCTGATAGATCCTAAGGTGGTTGAGCTTAAGCTTTTTAATAATATTCCTCATTTGTTAACTCCAGTTATTACCAATGTAAATAGAGCTTTAGAAGCTTTGCGTTGGTGTCTTGATGAGATGGAGAGGAGGTATGTTATTCTTGATAATTTTCTTGTTAGGGATATTAATTCTTATAACAAAAAAATAGCAGAAGAGGGATTAAATGAGGCACCATTACCTTATTTGGTAATAATTATTGATGAATTTGCAGATTTAATTCTGTCTGCAAGAAAGGATTTGGAAAATTTGATTTCTAGGCTTGCAGCTATGGCTAGGGCTGTTGGAATGCATTTGGTTCTTGCTACTCAAAGACCATCTGTTGATGTCATTACTGGAGTAATAAAGGCCAATTTTCCTTCAAGAATTTCTTTTATGGTTGCTAGTTCTATGGATTCAAGAATAATTCTTGGAACATCAGGTGCTGAAAAACTTTTAGGAAAAGGTGATATGCTTTATGTGAGTCCTACTACGCCTTTTCCACAACGAATTCAAGGTGGATTTTTGACAGAAAAGGAAGTCTATAAGTTAGTTGAAGAGGTTAAAAAATTTGGTGCACCAAATTATATTGATGATGAGATATTTATTGATAGTGTTGTTGAACCTGAAGCTGTGATTATGAATCCTTCAGATGAGCCTATGTTTGAGGAAGCTCTTGAAATTGTTCGTTCTACTAAAAAGGCATCTGCATCTTATCTGCAAAGGCGTTTAAAAATAGGATATAATAGAGCTGCACGCATTATAGAATTGATGGAAGAGATGGGATATATAGGTCCTGTTAATGGTTCAAAACCACGGGATGTTTTTATTTGAAAGTTAAAAAAAAGGACATTCGCCATGAATATCCCGATTTTATTATTTTCCGATTTTTTGTTTTAGTTTTCTTACTTTTTTTGCTTGTTTTCTTTTGAATGCCTTTTCTTTTTTTACACGAATGGTGGATGGTTTTTCATAATATTCTCTTCTTTTCCATTCTCTAATTATTGCTTCTTTTTCAATCATTCTTTTAAAACGTTTCAATGCTTTTTCTAATCCTTCATTTTTGTCAACATTGACAGTTACCAAAAAATCACCTCCTTTTATTTTTGCTTTATCTTTTTAGTGTTATTGATTATTTGATTTTTGTCAATAAGCATCTCTTCTAAGAAAAAATCTGGATTTACTGCAATTCCATTAATTCTAACTTCAAAGTGTAGATGAGGACCTGTTGATATTCCTGTATTTCCTACATTGCCTATATATTCACCTGTATTTACTATTGTATTTTCTTTAACTCCAAATTTTGATAAATGTAGATAAATTGTAAATATTCCTGGTAAGTGTTGAATGATAATGGTTTTACCAGTAATTTCTCTTTCTCTTGCAAATACTACTTTTCCTCTACCAGCTGCAAAAATAGGTGTTTTTTCTTTTTTCAATGGAGCATAATCTTTTCCATTATGCATCTTTCGATCTGATATTTTTTTGTTATCTTGCATATAAATTCTCTGATCTCCATAAGGACTGGTTATCTGATATTGGTCTTTGATTGGATGGACCAGTGTGTCGTAATGGTAAATTGTTGTGTCACCTACATTTCCAATAATGTTCCATAATGTTAAAGCCTGTTCTTTTGCTTTGGGTGATTGTTGACTCTTAATGAGCTTAGATTTATTTTTGTTAAGTTTGACAGTTGTTTTGTTGAATTTAAATTTTTTGATTTCAATTTCTTTTGTGTATTGTTCATTTTCAAATTCTACTTGAATTTTTCTTTTTCCTTCTTTAATCATTGGTGGAATTCCGATTAAGGCTATGTAGTATGTTCTATGATTTATATTAAATTTAAAAGGTGAAGCATTTAGAATGGGGCTTTGATTTGTTGCCAAGAGTGATAATTTTTTGAAATTTTTATTGCTTACAAAATAAATATTTTCTCCTTGGAAAGCTTCTTTTTTATAGTAGATTCTAATGTCATCATTCTTTGCATTAATTTTAAAGAAGCCTATTATAAATGTGAATACAAGGATAAATATAAGTTTTTTAATATTAGGCACTAATTGTTTCTCTTTTTGATATCAATAATTTTTAAAATTTTATCACTTTGATTGTAAAAATCTTCATTAATTGTAAATATTATGTCTATATTTTGGCCATCTTTGATATTAAGTTCTTGAATAGTTTGAGTGCCATTAAAATAAATAGCTTTATAATAGTCTTTATTATTGATAATTTTCATGTTTATGTGTTTTGAAGCTCCATTTTTATCAATCGTTCTAATATCTTGAATGCATACATTTTCCATCATTAAAATAAATTCTCTAAAATTGTGTCCGTAAGGTTCAAATAGATCTATTGTTTTTATAAGTTCTGTTTTACTTAAATCTTGAGGTATGATAGCATCAATTAGTATTGAATCTTCTTGAAATTCTGTATATTCTATTTTTTCAATAGCATTTTCAAGTTCTTTTATAAATTCTTTTAATACATCTTCATACAGCGTAAATCCAGCAGCAGCTTTATGCCCTCCAGAATTTATTAATAGATGGTTTGGTATCATTGAAATTAATTCTTTTGAATTTACTTTATTATTTGATCTGATAGATCCTTTAATGATATTTGCTTGTTTTGTAAGAAATATGGCAACTTTTTTGTAATAATAAGATAGTCTTGTTGCCATTCTAGAACTAATTCCTTTTGGAGTATTTTTATCATAACATACTATGAATTTATCATTTTCTAAAATGGTGTTTTCATGATGTGTATTCCAAGATATATCTTCTTTGTATTTTCTTAAAGTATTTATTTCTTTAATTTCTTTAAATTTGCTTTCTATTTTATTGGTATCTTCACTTAATAAAAATTTAATTGTAATATCTGCTTTTTCAAGTCTTCCTGTTGAATTTAATATTGGGGCAATTTTAAATGCAATATCTGTTGAAGTGATTATTGGTTTTGTTAATATATTGACTTCTTTTAATAGATAATTGATCGATATGTTTTCTCTTAGTGCTATTTCTTTAAGTCCCTCTTTTACAACTATTCGATTTTCATCAATAATTGGCATATTATCGGCTATGGTTCCTATTGCAACAAATTTGAGTCTTTTAAGACAGTTTTGAAGTAAATTTTTATTTACTTCAAATATTATGTTGTAAAATATGTAATATAGTTTTTCGTAAATAGTGGTTTTTCTGTATTTAAAATATTTAGTAATTTTCATAAGTTCTTTTAGTGTTTTTTGTGCATGTTGAGGATATTTTTTTATAAAATTTTCATTAATATCAGTGATTTCAATATCTATTTTTTGATTAAAAAATTCATTTAAAAGTTGAGTTTGATCAGTTTTGTTAAATACAAATATATATTTATTTTGTGAAAATTCTTCTAGTTTGTTGATATTGATTTGTAAATCATTATGATTTTCTAGAGTGATACATTTTTTTAAAATGTAGTTGTTAATTTCTATTGCATGTAGTTTTATGTTATTATCTGATATTTCTAAAAACATAAATATCAAGTTTTTATTATAAAGGCTGGTAGTAGATAGATATAGTGCAAGACATGCTTTGAAACTTACATAACATCCAGCTATTTCTTTAAATATTGAAGAATCATCTTTTAAGTGAGGATTTATGGTAATATTTTCTGTTGCAATTTCTTGGTTTGGAAGGTGATGATCTGTAACTATTATTTCTATATTTTTTGATCTTGCATAATGTATTTCTTCAATATGAGAAATACCGCAGTCAACAGTGATTATTAGTGATATTTTATCTTCAAATGCCTTATCAATTACTTCTTTAGTAAGTCCATAAAATTCTCCATTGGAGGGTATTTTATAACTTACATTGATGCCAAACTCTTTAAGAGTTTCGTACATTATTATTGTGGCTGTAATGCCATCAGCGTCTTTGTCTCCAAATATTAGTACATTTTCTTTTTCTAAAATGGCTTCATTGATTCTATGAATGAATTTGTCTATATTTTTTAAAAAAAATGGATTGTGCATTAAATTTACACTACTCTCAAGAAAAAATAAAAAATCCTCTTCTTTAAATTCTCTTCTAATTAGTAGTGTTGCTTCAAAAAGATTAATATTATATTTCTTTGTGATGTTGACTATGTTTTCTTTTGCAATATCAAGTTCTGTCCTTGTCCAAATTTTCATTTCTGTTCCCGGTTTGCTTTCTTTATAGTAATATTTGTTCAAATTCTATATTTAGCTTATTTTTGATCATAAGTGTTATAAGTTCTTTTGCTTTATTAGTTAACTCTACATTTAAAATTGTGTTTATATTTGTTTTAGTTGTGATTTCTAAATACTTAAAACTTTCTGTATCAATATATTGATTTTTATTATTGGCACACTTAATGCAATGAAATCCATGAATGTGTGTATCGTAATAATAATTTTCTTCAATTTGTCTATTACATTCAAAACATAATTTTGATAAATATAAAAATCCTTTTATGATTAGGAATCGTATTTTATACTGTAAGTCAATTGATTGTATTTTATCTAAGCTTGAATCATTTAACATTTTTATGGCTTCGTTAAATAGAGTGAAGCATTCTCCTTCATCAAGACTTAAATTAATAAGCTTGATCCATGGTTTAATGATTATTAATTTTTCATATGTTAAGTCTTTTATAATAAATTCTTCATCATGAACTTCTATTATTCTGTACAAATTATTTTCTTTTACTATTTCAAAATTGGCTTTTACTAAATTATTGATATTTAATTTAAACTTTTCTATTGTGTTATCGTGAATTAGTGTGTGAATAATGCCTTTTGAATGAAATAGGTTTAGTAATGAATAATTTTTTTTGGGATATAGATTTGTTATGATAGCATTGATTTTGTTAAACAGCATTATACATTATTGTATAATAAAAGAATTCATTATTAAATGAATTCTCATAAAAATTTTCTTTTGTTATAATGGAACTTAGGGAGATTTAATACTTTATGGAAGAAGTAAAAGATACTGTTTCTAAGGAAAAGAAGCGTTCAAAAAGTTCTGGAGGCATTTTGCCGCATTTTGATAAACCTATAAGAGTGCCTTTAATTGCAGTTCCATCACACCCTGTATTTCCAAGTATGTTTATTCCAATTGTTATAGTTTCTGATTGTGATATGAGGGCTGTTGATTACATGATTAAAGGTAATGGAATCATTTCTTTGTTTGTTTTGCGTGATAAATTTTTGGAAAAACCGGGTAGTAAAGATGGTAAATTAGCTATTAATTATGAAAAAGATATTTATTCTGTTGGTGTTACTGCTAAGATTGTAAAAAAAATTAATCTTCCTGATGGTGGATATAATATTTTTGTTTCAACTATTGATAGAGTGAAATTTGTCAAACTTGTTCTTAATGTAGAGTTTCCAATCATTGAAATTGAGTACTTAAAACAAATTCCAATTAAAAAGTGTGATCTTCATTCAAAAGCAATTTATAGCAGTATTTTGCTTAAAACTAAAGAAATATTTTCACATAGAAAAATGCCCGAGTTTCAGTTAAATATGGTTAATATTGAAGATAAGGGTAGGTTGTGTGATGTTGTTGTAGGAATGATTGCATCTTCAAAGGAGTCTCATCAAGAGGTGCTTGAAACCTTAAGTGTTAAAGATAGACTTAAAAAGGTTTTAGAGTTGCTTTATGAAGAATTAAATTTAATTGAGATTCAAAATAAAATTGCTAAAGGTATTCAGGAAAAATTAGAAAAACAACAAAAAGAATTTTTTTTAAAGGAACAGCTTAAAGCTATTAAGGCTGAACTTGGTGTTGGAGATGAGAAGGGTAGTGAATTTGTTAAAATTAAGTCCAAAATTTCTGCTTTAGATTTAAAGGGAGAAGCTTTAGAGGCAGTTGGTAGGGAGCTTGATAAGTTTTCATTTCTTGAGAGACATTCGTCTGAATATGTTGTAGTTAGAAACTATCTTGAACTTATTATTGATCTTCCTTGGGGAGATGTTAAGATTAATTTTGACAAATTTAATTTACAAAGAGCAGAAAAGATTTTAGATAAAACTCATTATGGCATGAAAGAAGTTAAGGATAGGATTCTTGAGTATATTTCTGTTCTTAAATTAAGAAAATCTCAAAAGGGGGCTATTATGCTTTTAGTTGGGCCTCCTGGAGTGGGTAAGACTTCAATAGGAACAGCTATTGCTGAAGTTCTTAAGACAAAATTTTTTAGATTTTCTGTAGGTGGCATTAGAGATGAATCAGAAATCAAGGGACATAGAAGAACTTATGTGGGAGCATTGCCTGGAAAAATTATTCAAGGACTAAGAATTACAAAAACAAATTCGCCCGTTTTTTTAATAGATGAAATTGATAAGGTTTCAGCGTCTAATTATGGAGAACCATTCTCGGCTCTTCTTGAGGTTTTAGATCCTGAACAAAATGTTAATTTTAGAGATCATTATCTTGATTTGCCTTTTGATATTTCTAATGTGTTTTTTATTTTAACAGCCAATTCTCTTGAAACAATACCTACTCCTTTATTAAATAGAATGGAAGTAATTCAACTTTCAGGATATGTTGATGATGAAAAAATAGAGATCGCAAGGAAATATTTGATACCAAAGGTCTTAAGAGAAAATGGTGTTGATAAAGATTCTTTGAAATTTCAAAGTTCTGCTCTTGTTCAAATAGCTAGGGAGTATGCTAGGGATAATGGACTTAGAAATTTTGAAAAATATTTGAAACAAATTGTTAGAAAAATTGCAAGAAAGCTTGTTGAGGATAAATCTGTTAAAGCGTATCAGATTTCTAAGGAAAATTTGGAAGAGTATATTGGTATTCCCGTATTTAGAAAAGAAGAATTTTTGCATAAAGCGATGTCTCCAGGTATGGTAATGGGTCTTGCATGGACTAATTATGGTGGGTCAGTTTTAATAATTGAGACTGTAAAAACTGAATCCAAGTCTCCTGGTATTAAATTGACAGGTAGACTTGGAGATGTTATGAAAGAGTCTGCTAATATTGCATTTACTTATGTCAATAGTATTGGTCATGAACTTAAATTGAGTAAGTCTTTTTTTGAGAAATATATGATACATTTGCATATTCCAGAAGGTGCTATTTCTAAGGATGGACCTTCTGCTGGAATTACTATTGCTAGTGCTTTTGTATCTTTGGCTCTTAATAAAGCGGTACGACCTAATTTGGCTATGACTGGAGAGTTGTCATTAACGGGTAATGTGATGGCTATTGGTGGATTAAAAGCTAAAATAATTGCTGCAAAGAGAAGTGGAGTTGAACATATTATTATTCCTCAGTCAAATAAAGTTGATCTTGATGATATTCCTATTAATATTAAAAATGGTATAAATTTTCATCTTGTAGATAATATGAAAGAAGTGATTAAATTGTTATTTTAAAATTTTAAAGTCATAAAGCTTGATCTTAAACGTGGTTACTGACTTTAATATATTATTTGTAATCTTTATATTTTTGCTGTATTGATTATTTTAACTGTTGGTTTAAATGTGTAAATTAGTAATGGAAGTAGTGTTAAAGATGCGATAGATGTTGTTAACATTGTAAAAGCTATTATTGCTCCAAGTGTTGCAATTATTTTGTAAGTTGAAAATATTAGTGTTAAAAATCCTATTCCTACTGATATTGAATTTGCAAATATTCCATTAAATACATTGGGAATTGATTCGATTAAAGCACTTTTATAATCTTTAGTTATTTGATAATTTAATGTAAATGCATTAAAGAAATGGATAGAATAATCTACACCTATACCCATGCTTACAGATGCAATTGTTGCTGTTGCTGGATTTAATGTTATTCCAAAAATTTTCATTACTGAAAAATTTAAAAATACTGACCATGCTACTGGAATTGTGATTATAATACCCGTTTTTATGGACCTAAAGAATATTATCAACAATATTGCTATTGAACCAAGCGTTGTAATAATGTTTGTAATTTGTTCTCTTACCATAGTTTGTGATATTGGTATCTTGTCGTAAGCACCTGAGAAATGATGTTCATGTCCTGGCATATATTTTTCAATCAAATTGCTTGCATAGTTTGCAAATTTTTGAATTTCTTCAGTTGAATTTTGATCAGTTCTTATGATGATTGATATTTGCGACCAGTCATCATTGATATACATATTAGTCATATTTTTTATTGAATTGCTTCTACTAATTAATAATATTAACTTATTTAGTACAGCTTGATTTTCAGGTAATTTATATTCTTTTGGATTTTCTTTTTTAAATTTAAAATTCATCAGCCTTATAATTCCATTTATTGAATTGGATTGTGTCTTATAACTAAATTTGTCAAGATTATCTGTAATTAAATCCAGATTTTTCATGTTTTTTTCGTTTTTAAATTCACCTGGAGTTCCATTAATTGTAATTTTAATTATAGATGTTCCTCCTATTTCTTTTTGCATTAAATTGAGTATTTTTTTTACACTTGTACTTTCTTTGAAATAATCTTTTTCATCAAAATTAATTTCTATTTTAAAAAGTCCTACAATTGAACTTAATAAAATAATTAAAGTTGTAATTAATGAAATATATTTGTTGTTTAATATCCATTTTGTAATGAGTTGGGTTGTTAGTGAAAGTTTTTCAAGCAAAGCATACTTATTTTTTTTGTTGTTGTGTTTGAATGGTGTTTTAACTAGTATTCCAGGGAGTACTAATAGGGACATAAACATTGCGATAATGACTCCTAGTGACATAAAAATTCCCATTGTTCTATATGCTTGAATTGATGAAGTTATTAGTGATAAAAACCCAAAAGCTGTTGTGAGGGAAGTTAAAATTATTGGTGTCCTTAATGTTTTAATTGTAGTGATGATTGTTGTCGCAGTCAAAGGTTTGTTTTTAATTTGTTTTAGTACTCCATTGATTATGTGTACAGCATTAGCACATCCAATTGAAATAAGTAGAACTATCATTGTTGTTTCTGGGACAGTAATTGGAGACTTTAAAATGCTTTTAATTCCAAAAGTCCAAATTAGGGCACATGCTGCAATTAGTACGGGAATGATTGCTCCTAATATATTTTTTACAATAAAATAGAGTGATAAAATGACCACAAGCGTGGCAAATGGTCCTAGAAATTTAAAATCGTCAGCCATATAATTTAGTATTTTTTCTCTGATTACAAGATCGCCTGTTAAGTAAAGTTTTAGATTGTCAGTTTCATATTTTTTAATTGTGGCTTCCATTGCTTCAAGTTCATTTTTTAAATTGCGACTGAAGTTTGTATTAGTATCTGTTGTTGATATTATTATAAAATATATTAAAGTTTCGTCATCATTTAAAAATAGTTTTTTAATAAAAGGTGTTGAATTGATTTTATTTTTTATATTTATGATATCTTCATCTGTATATACATCTTTTTTTAGTTGTGGGAAGTAGGTAAATATACTTGTAACAGAGTTGGGTGTTACTTTTAAGATATTTACTATATCATTTGCCACTTTATTAATTTTTCCAAAAGTTTCTTTATTGAAAATATTTTTTTTGTCTTTAAATATTACTATTGTTGATAGTAAAGAATTGCTCTTATCTATGTCTAGAGTTTTTTCAATTTGTGCGTTTTTAGGGATAAGTTTTAATATATTGGAGTCAAATTGTATGTCTTTTAAGAAAAATCCCAAAACAATTGTTATCAATGTGAATGTTATTATTATGAAAATTTTATGTTTAATAATTAGAGTCTCTAGATCCATTATTGCCTCGTTATTTTGCTACTACATTGATAATTTTATCTTTAACTGTAATAATTTTTATTATTTTTTTATCTTGTATGCTTTGCATCATTTTGTGATTGTTAAGAGCAATCTTTTTTAGAGTTTCCTCATCAGTACCTTTCTTTAGTATAATTTTGTCTTTTATCTTGCCATTAACTTGTAGTACGATTTCTCTTGTATCATCGATAATTAGATTTAAATCATATTTTGGCCATTTTGCATTTTTAAATATACTGGATTTTTCTCCCATGTGTTCCCACAATTCTTCTCCTAAATGAGGCGCGAATGGTGATAAAAGAATGGTTAGTGGTTTAAATATTTCTAAGTAGTTTTTGTCATGTTTTAAAAGTTCATTTGTTAATATCATTAATGCTGAAATTGCGGTATTAAAATTTAAATTTTCTATATCTTCTGTAACTTTTTTGATTGTTTTATGAAGTTCAGATATCACTTCTTTTTGAGGTACTTCTTTTGTAAGTTCTTTGTTTTTGATGAGCCATATTTTATTTAAGAATCTAAAAATTCCAATGAGTCCTTGTGTATTCCATGGTTTTGAATCGGTCAAAGGGCCCATAAACATTTCATATATTCTCATTGAATCTGCACCATATTCTTTAATGATATCATCTGGATTTATTATATTTTTAAGTGATTTTGACATTTTTGCTATTATTTGTTTTAATTCTTTATTATTTTTTTTAAAAAAGAATTTGTTGTCTCTCTTTTCAACTTTATCATTGGGAATTAAAATGCCGTTTTCGTCTTGATATGCAAATGATGTTATCATTCCTTGATTTACAAGTTTTCTAAAGGGTTCTTTTGTATTAACATATCCTAAGTCATAGAGAACTTTATGCCAAAATCTTGCGTATAATAGGTGTAGTACTGAATGTTCAGCTCCTCCAATGTAAAGGTCAACTGGCATCCAATAGTTGATTTTTTCTTTGCTTGCAAATTCTTTTTCGTTATGGGGATCAAGATAGCGTATATAATACCAGCATGAACCTGCCCATTGAGGCATCGTGTTTGTTTCTCTTTTATATGTTTTACCGTTACGTTTAACATTGACCCAGTCTTGAATTCTAGATAGAGGAGATTCTCCTGTGCCTGATGGTTGATAATTTTCTATGTCTGGGAGCTTTAGGGGTAATTCATCATCATTGAGTGGTATTTCATTTAAGTTATCATCAAGCAAAATAGGAATAGGTTCTCCCCAGTATCTTTGTCTTGAAAAAATCCAATCTCTAAGTTTGTAATTAATTTTTTCTTGGCCCATTTTATTTGCTGTTAGCCATTCTATTACTTTTGTTTTTACTTCTTCTGTTTTGAGATTGTTAAATTCTGTAGGTGTGTTAATTGAAATACCATCCTCGGTAAATGGTTGTCTGAGCACTTCATCAGTGCTTGTTTTAGAGACCACTTGTTTAATAGGCAAATTATATTTTTTTGCAAATTCAAAATCTCGTTCATCATGTGCAGGAACACTCATTACAGCTCCAGTGCCATAAGTTCCAAGTACATAACTTCCTATCCATATTGGTATTTCTTCTTTAGTTATTGGGTTAATAGCGTATGCTCCTGTAAATATTCCTGTTTTATCTTTTTCAAGAGAAGTTCTCTCAAGATCGCTTTTAAGGATTTCTTTATCTTTGTATTTTGATATCATAAGTTTAAGTTCATCTTTTGTGATTTTGTCTACTATAGGATGTTCTGGTGCAAGTACTAAGTATGTTACTCCAAAAATTGTATCTGGTCTTGTTGTAAATACTTTTATTTTCTCTTCACTTGCCTTTATTGGAAATTCAATCTCAGCTCCTGTTGATTTTCCAATCCAGTTTTTTTGCATTTCTTTAACAGATTCAGGCCAGTCTATTTCTTCGAGATCTTCAATTAGTCTTTCTGCGTATTGTGTGATCTTTAGCACCCATTGTCTTAAAGGCTTCCTTTGCACTTTATGGAATCCTCTCTCTGATCTAGGTCCATCGGGTGTTTGAATTACCTCTTCATTTGCAAGTACTGTTCCAAGATCGGGACAGTACCATACGGGCATTTCTTTTGTATAAGCTAAGCCTTTTTTATATAATTGAAGAAAAATCCATTGTGTCCATTTGTAATAATTTATATCGTGAGTTTTGATTTCTCTATCCCAATCATATGCAAATCCTAGTGCTTTAATTTGTTTTCTAAACTTTTCAATATTTTTTTCTGTTATTTTTTTTGGATGTTCTCCTGTTTGTATTGCATAATTTTCTGCGGGTAATCCAAAACTGTCAAAACCCATTGGATGAAGTACATTAAATCCATTTAATAGTTTATATCTTGTTAATATGTCAGTGGCTGTATAACCTTCAGGATGTCCGACATGGAGTCCATTGGCTGAAGGATAAGGGAACATATCAAGAATATAAATTCTTTTTTCTTTTGGGATATTTGGATCTTCGTTTACTTTATATGTTTTGTTTTGATTCCAATAATCTTGCCATTTTTTTTCTATTTTTTTAAAGTCGTATTCAGACATTTATTCCTCAGTGCGTATTAAATACTTTTAGTATTTACATGGTTATTTTGTTAATCTTATTTATTTTAGCTTAATAACCTTCCATTTGCTCCTAATATATGCTGTGGACTGGACTTGAACCAGCATGGGCTTACGCCCACTAGCCCCTCAAGCTAGCGTGTATACCACTTCCACCACCACAGCGCATACATATTATATTTGCTATTGAAAAAGTTTGTCAACTTTTTTAACTTTTTTCTTTTTGATAATACATCCTAATAAAATAAGTATTATGGTTATGATAAATATAATTAGTAAAGTAAATCTTATTTTAGGAAATATTGTGTTAAATGATTCTCCTATTTTGAAACTTAATGTAAAGTAAGTAGTAATTGATATCATTGCTGCAAAGAAATCAATTATAAAGAAATTACTACTATGCATGTTACCCATTCCTGCAGACATAAATATTGCATTTCTAAATCCAAATGGAATAAACCTACCAAATAGTAAAGTTAAACTTCCATAACGTTTATAGTAGCGATTCATTTTATCTAATAGTTTGTTTGTTTTTATTTTTTGTTTAAGTAGTTTATTAGCTAGGAATCTGCCTATATAAAATGAAATTATGTCTCCAATATAAGCACCCCAAAAAATTCCTAAGAATATTAATATTGTGTATTCGTTTTTGCGGCTAGCAAGTATTCCACCCATTATTACTATTGCATCTTCAGAAATTGGGATATTAAGTCCTGCAAGGATAAGTAATCCGAAGAATACAATTGGTGCATAAGCAATATTTAGATCTATAAATTCTAATATTATATACATAAGTGTCTCATTATTTTTGTCTTGTCTTCCAAGTTAAATATATGCTTGTTAAGATTAGATACAAACAGTAGCTAATTACTAATATTTTACCTATTGATAAGTATATTTCTGGTAATTTTGTGAATGTTATAAGCATTACTGATAATGCGGTTATTATTGTTATGGGAAGCGTTATGTATTTCAGTTCTTTTGTTTTTGAGGGATAGATAAATTTAATTGGTGCAAAACTAAGTGCAATACATGATGATGTCATGATAAGATTTGTGTTTTGACTCATTGTAAATATTAAGTTAAAGATTATGAAGAAATTCCATAGGGATGGAAAACCTTTAAAATAATCATCGCTAGTTTTTGCATCTGATTGTGAAAATTGGTATGCTGATGCAAGTAAAATCCCAATACATATTATTATTTTATAGTTCTCTTGTATAAAGTTTCCATAATAAAAGAATATTGTGGGGATAAATGTATAGTTTATATAGTCTACAATATTGTCAAGAAGTTCTCCATTAATTGTTGGTATTATTTCTTTGATTTTTAGTTTTCTTGCCAGTGTGCCATCTATTCCATCAATTAGTAGTCCAAAAATTGTGAGTTTTAGTAAGAGATCATAATCTGTGTTTATTATGGAGATTATTGAGTAAAAACCGATTGCAAGTCCAGAAGCTGTTAAAATATGTACTAACCAGGCCAAAAGAAGATTTAATTTCCTCAAAGCTTACTCCTTTATTAAAATAATTTTTTTACATTATCAAGATGTTCTTTAAAGGTATTAATTGTATTTTTTATTGTTGATTTTGAGCTTAAGTCAATACCAGTAATTTTTAGTGAATCTAGGGGGTATTTTGAGCCTCCTGTTTTTAAAAATTCGATGTAATTCTTAGTGGCGTCTTTTTTATTATTTTTGATATTTTGATATATTAAAAGAGCAGCCGTTACTCCTGTTGCGTATTGATATACGTAAAATGGAGAATAAAAGTGGGGAATTCTGAAACATTCTAGCGAGCTCTTTTCATCGAACTTAAGACTTGTGCCAAAGTATTTTGTTAATAAATTGAAGTAGGTTGACTTTATAGTTTCTTTTACTACTGGTTCATTTTTATTGATCATTTCATGAATGATATATTCAAATTCTGCAAACATTGTTTGCCTGAAAAATGTTGCAAGTAAATCATCAATTTGGTTTAATTTAATATATTTTATTTTTTCAATGTCATTTTCATTTTTAAGTAAGTAGTCTGCAAGGATTTGTTCATTTACTGTAGATGCTATTTCTGCTTCAAAAATGGAGTATTGATAATGCGGGAATGGATTGTTTTTGATGCTAAAGTATGAGTGCATTGAATGTCCTGCCTCATGAGCCAGGGTAAACATGTCTCTTATAGATTCGTCTTTGTAGTTCATTAGTATATAAGGTTTACCATTATATGAACCTGCACTAAATGCTCCTGCTCTTTTGCCTTTGTTTTCATATTTATCAACCCAACGTTCTTCTAAGAGTCCTTTTCTTAGTACATCAGTATATTCACTTCCTAATATTTCAAGTGAATTTAAAATTTTATCACAGGCTTCGCTAAAAGAATGTTTGAATTTAATGTTTTTTGTTAGAGGGACATAAACGTCATAATGATTTAGATATTCTTGATTAAGTATATTTTTTCTAAATTCATAATATTGATGAAGTACAGGTAAATTTTCATTAACTGTTTCAATTAAATTTGTATAAACTGTTTTATCAATGTTATTTGGAAAAAGCTTCATTGAAATAGTATCTTCAAAATTTCTTGTTTTTGCCAAAAATTTATTTTTATTAATATCAAAAATTAAAAGATTGGCCAGAGTATTTTCATGTTTTTCATATTCTTGATAAAATTTGAAAAAAGCTTTTTTTCGTATTTCTTGATTTTCATTTTGAAGAAATAGGTTATAAGTGGCATTAGTTAATGCCATACCATCAATTTCTCCAAATTGCATATCGACATTTGTTAAGGCCGAGAATATATTATTGTATGATGAATAGAGAGATGTATAATTTGCAAGTATTTTTTCTTCGCTTTCACTTAAAACATGTTTTTTTTCTCTTAAAATTTTTTCAATAGCTATTTTTTTATCTTGAAGTTCTTTGTCTTGAAGCCATTCTTTTACTTTTGTTGTGTCTATTTTTAAAATTTTTGGAATAAAAAATGATGTAATATTTGATGCTTCTGTTTCGAGATTGAGATTCATTATACGAAGTTCATTTGAAACTTGATTACTTATGTCTGTTTCTAGTTGAATGTGTGTGTAATATACTGTTCTCTCTATTTCTTCTTCAATTTCATAATAATCATTTATTGCTTCTTTAAAGGTATTTAGGTCAAATTCTATATCTTTGTATTTTATGAAGTTTTGGAGTTTTAATTTTATTTGTTTAACTGTATTTTTATATTCTTCATTGTCTTTAAATAGAGAAGATAAATCCCATTTATCGTTTTCATTAACTTTACTTCTTTCTATCATTCAATTATCTCCTTGATATGGTGTGAAGCTTTATAGCTTGTGAACAATAATTATTTTAAATCTTTATGTGTAATTTTACAATTAAATTGAAAGTTGTACTGATTTTTAAAATTTTTTAGCCTTTGTTATTAATCTAAAGATTGCATTAAAAACTTTTTGAATTTGGCAAATGCAATTCCCCTGTGAGATATTTCGTTTTTTTCTTCAATGCTTAATTCGCTTAGTCTTATATTATTTTTAGTTAAAAATATTGGATCATATCCAAATCCATTTTTTTGGCTATGATCAATATTTAAAGCAATCGTTCCATTAAATATGCCCTTAAAATTAGTTATTGTTCCATCTATAGCAATATGACTGACTATGCATATAAAACATGCTTTTCTATTGTTTTGATTTTTCATTAAATCTATGATGAGATTGTTTTTCTCATCATTGTCCAGTTTTTTTCCAAATTTATATTGATCGTATCTTTTTGAATAAATTCCTGGTTCCATGTTTAAGGCTTCTATACATAATCCGGAATCTTCACTAAAAACAAATTGTTGCCTACCTAAAGATTCAAATAAGGTTTTTGCTTTTAATATTGAATTTTCTTTGAATGTTTTTCCTGTTTCTTGTACTTCAAAGTTTTGGGGAATTTCTATTTTTATTGTATCTATGTTTAAAATTTGTTTTACTTCGTTTATTTTATTTATATTACTAGTTGCAAAGAATAATGTTTTCATTGTATATAATAATAAATCATTTATGTGTATTTTTAGTATTGCCACTGCGTTTATGTAAATAATTATAACTTGATTAAGAGAGTGTCATATTAGGAGTAAATTTTCTAATTTGGTGGTATCATTTGGTGTTTAGCATTAAGTTACAATTAGCATGTTAAATTTGTTAATTGTCATTGTTTGACGAATGTGTGGTGAGGGTTTGTGATGAGAGATAAGAGAGGATTTGGCATTTTATCATTTTTAAAAAAATTAGATAAGCTGTTCTTTACGATTTTTAGTTCCTTTTTTAAATTTTTAAGTAATGTTTATTCTTTTTTCAGACAAAATATTAGTTTTATGATTATTCCTCATGTTAGAGGAAATGTTAAGAATATAAAAATTTCTTTTTTGACTCTATTTTTATTTTTTGTGTTTTTTCTTGTGATTTTTATAGGATTTATTTTTCTTGCTATTAATTATGTTACTCTTAAATCTATTGTTAATTCTTCAGAGAAAAGTTATGCACTTGCAGAGTCAGAGATTGAGGATTTCAGAAATACAGTTGTAGATATTAATTCTGTTTCTAATAATTTTTCTAAAGTATTAGACGAGCTTAGTTCTTCTTTAAGAATAAAGGAGAGTAATGTTGGTTTAAGTCGGAATAAATTAGATGGAGACCTTGCAGATTTTATTGATTTGCAAATGTTAGAAGCCAATTCATTTAAGGAATTAAATGATCTTAAAAATGTGAAGAACATGATCGAAGGTTCAATTTCTCCACTGAAGAGTATAGTTAAATTGATTCATTCTCAAAATAAATTATTGAATGATATTCCTTCGCTTTGGCCTATTGTTAAAGGAGATGGTATTGTTTCTCTACATTTTGGTCCAGCTATTGAGCCTTTTACTAGACAATGGTATATTCATAAGGGTATAGATATTGCAGGGGTTAGAGTTGGAACAGCTATCGTTGCAACTGCTGATGGTGAAGTTGTAAGAGCTAGTTATCAGGTAACGGGTTATGGTAATTTTGTTCAAATTAAGCATAAATATGGACTTTCGACTCTTTATGCACATATGTCGCGATTAAATATTTCTAAGGGTTCTTATGTTAGAAAAGGTCAAGTTATTGGTTTTTTGGGTCAAACAGGGTATTCAACAGGGCCTCATCTTCATTATGAGGTTCGTATAGGATCCCAAGTTGTAAATCCTGATATGTATTTAAATTTGGCTACTGGAGTTTCAAAATAGATGTTGAATTTATTGGGTATTAAAAGAGATAGAAGAATTGAATTGTCTTTGCTTGGTGATGAGGTGAAGACAATTGTTGGGCAGGGTGATTTTCTTAAAGGGGAGTTAGTGTCAAATAATTTTATTAGAGTTGATGGTGATTTTTTGGGTACTATTAATTCTACTAAAAGAGTTGTAGTTGGAGATACGGGACGAGTTAAATCTAATATTAATGCAAATGAGGTTGTTGTGTCTGGGATAGTTCTTGGAAATGTGCATGCTAATAATAAAATTAAAGTCTTTCAGTCAGGATGTATTATTGGTAATATTTCGTGTAGATCAATTGAAGTTGAAGAGGGTGCAATTATTGATGGATATATGAATATTGGAGTAGGCAGTCTTAATTTTCCTGAGAAAGATGTGTTAATTTATACAGGATCTTATAAAGTTGATGAGGATGTTTTAATTGAAATTAATAAGGAAATGAAATGCGAAGATTTAATTAAGACTTGTATGAGTGAAGATGATAAGTCTTTATTTAATGATGTGAGAAAGATAGATGAAGATTGATAATTTGGTTGCAGGTGCTTTGCATCTTGATTTGAAAGAGTACAAGGCTTCTAAGAAAAAGATTAATTCTAATAAGACAAATATTTTTTCTTCGATATTTAAATCTGAGCTTGCAAGAGAAGATAAGCATTTTATTGTATTTGAAAATGGTGAATTTAATCTTGAATTGATTAAAAATATGTTAGATAAAATTAATGATATTGGTGAGAGATTATTAAGCGAACCTTCGCGTCATAATGTTGTTTTTTATAAAAAAACCATAGGAGAATTTTTATCTGTTGTTTTATCCTATTCTGTTTCACTTAAAGAACAAAAGGGAGGTAGTAATGGTGGGTTTAAAAGACCTAAATACCGAATTATTAAAATTATTAATGAAAAACTTGATAAATTTGTTTATTCTGTTTTACAAAATCAGGTTTCTCAATTTAAACTTTTAAGCAGTCTTGAAGAGATTCAGGGATTGCTTGTAAATTTGTTTAGGTAATGTAATTTTTGATTTTTATTGATTCATTTTTTGAATGATGAGTTAAAAAAATAATGATATGTAGAAATTAAAAATAAGAAGGATCTTATTGTATCTATCCTTCATTTATTAGATTAAATATTTTTTTGCTACTTCTTTGAAGCTTTTGATTTGTTCATTTTTCCAAGCTTTCGATTCTCCAAGTTGATGCATCATAATTTCAGCAACTTTTGGTGTAGCTTCTATTGTGGCTTTTGCATTAAGAAGTAGTGATCTAGTTCTTCTGGATAAAATATCTTCAACAGTTTTTGCTTGTTCAAATTTAATTGCAAAAGTTATTTGAGCTTCATTTAATGGTAAGTCTTTGTGGATCTTATTTTTAAAATCTTTCATTTGACTTAAATATTGAAAGTCACTTCCGTAAGCTCTAAAGTGTTCTGGAATTTTGACAATTTCTGCTCTTTCCATATATCCGTGTAGTTTTAAATTTTCTGTTATGGGTCTTGCCTTAGGTATTAATTTTGCCTTTATTGCTTTTGTTAAGGCTTTTTCAGCCATTTTTCTATAAGTAGTGTATTTTCCTCCAGCAATTGTAATGAGATTTGAATCTGATATTACTATTTTTTCATTTCTTGATATTTTGGATGTATTTTGTTGTCCTTTGGGGTCTACTACTAGTGGTCTAATACCTGTATACGTACTTAGAATATCATTTCTGTCTATTTTAATACTTAAGTAATTATTCATATTGTTTAATAGAAATTCAATTTCACTCTCTGATCTTTGAGGTTCTTCCTCAATTTTATCTATTGCTATGTCTGTACTTCCACAAATGATGACATCATACCAAGGTACAGTAAATAAAATTCTATTGTCATTTGTTTTATTCATTAACATTGCGTATTGTGTATCTAGTTTATCTTTTTTAATTATTAAATGGGTTCCTCTAGAAGGTTTTATGATATTAGGAGCATTAATATCATCTAATTTTCTAATTTTATCTGAAAAAATTCCTGTTGCATTTATTATACATTTGCTATTGACAGTTACTTGTTCTCCGGTTGTTTTATCTTGAATAATAGCACCAGATATTTTACCGTTTTTTTTGTTAAATTTTATAAGTTCTGCATAATTAAAAGCATTTCCTCCTTTATTCATGAAAGTTCTAAGCATGCTGATTGCCATTCGACTATCATCAAATGAGTCATCATAGTATAAAACGGAACATTTAAGACCTTTAGTTTTTATATTTGGCATTTTTTTTATTGTTTCTGATTTTGATAATAATTTTGTCTTATATTTGTATTTTTTGTGTTTACCAAGAAGGTTATGATACCAACTTAGTCCAAAATAGTAGTAAGGAATGCTTAAGATATTATATATAGGCGTAACAAATGCACGTTTGTTGATTAAATGGGGTGCATTTGTTTCAAGTAAAGCTTGTTCACGTAAGGCCTCTTTGACTAAAGGCAAATTGAGTTGTGCCAAATATCTTACGCCTCCATGTATTAATTTGGTTGATCGAGAAGATGTGCCTTTTGCATAGTCGCATTTTTCAATAAGTAAGGTTTTATATTTCCTTGTAATTGAATCTACAGCAATGCCAAGGCCTGTTGCTCCTCCACCAATTACTATTAAATCAAAATCTTGATTATCAATATCCCTTAATGCTTTTTTTTTGTTTTTTACCATAAATAAGATATTCTCCTTTTTAAAATTATGGTTCTTATTGCATAAACTTTACTTTTATATCAACAAAGTCTGTAAATAGGCCATCTACTTGAGCTTTGTTAAATAATAAATCTAATAGTTCATTTTCATTTTTTACATATGAAGGCAATGCATCAGTTCTAAATGTATAAGCATGGACTTTCATGTTATATTTATGTGCTAAACTTGTAAGACCTGTGATTTCTCCATTGATTATGATTTGAGGTATCCAAGGTCCAATTCCGTCAGCATATTTTGCAATTTCAGCCATGCCTTCTTCTGATTTAATGTATTCATAATCTGTTGGTGCTTCTTCCCAATCATTTTCTCCAATGAGCATTATTAATTTTCCTTGATATCCAAGTTCTTCTCTTATTCTCTTAATTTCGTCAAAATCGAATGTTTGAAGATAAATCTTGTCTTCTTTTGATTTATATCCATATTTGTTTAAAATTTCTATTACTATTTTGGATATATCTTTACCCTGTTGTTTGTGCCAAAGAGGTTTTTTGATTTCAGGGTAAATTCCAATATTCTTTCCTGTGCTTTTGTTTAATCCTTGTATGAATTGTATTTCTTCCTCTAAGGTTGAAATTTTAAAATCATATCCAGTTACAGGGAAACGATTAGGATATATTGGTTTTTTTGTTTCTGGGTCGAATCTTTCACTAAGACTTAATGATTTGATTTCTGCTAATGTGAAATCAACGGAATAATATCTTCCATTTTCTCTAGCTCTGTCTGGGAATAGTGTGGCAACATTTGTTGTTGTTTCTATTTCTGGATCATGCATTATGATAGGAATATTATCTTTTGTTAAAACAATATCTTGTTCTATGTAATCAGCTCCTAATGCATGAGCGTATGCCTTAGATTCTAGGGTATGTTCTGGCAAATATCCGCTTGCACCTCTGTGAGCTATAATTAATGCTGATTTTTTGTTCATGCTTTGATTTTCCTTTGCACAAGAAATTATGAGAAAAGTATTTATTGCAAACATCAATAATTTAAATTTACTTGATTTCATTCATTTGACCTCTTATATCTTATATTTTATGAGTATATTATAATATACATTTATTTATTAAGCCTTCATTTTTATACAATTATTATTGTCGGTTATTTTGATAGTTTTTTTCTTTGTTGAGTGTTAGGCTTATAAATATTATTGCGAGTATGCATGAAATTATTAATAGATAAAAATAAACATTCCAACTAGAGTTATCCACTACAATACCTATTATGGCATTAGCAGAAACAGCCCCTCCTATATATCCAAATACTCCTGTAAATCCTGCAGCAGTTCCAGCAGCTTTTTTAGGTACAAGATCAAGAGCATGAAGACCTATAAGCATCACAGGTCCATAGATGAAAAATCCTATTATTGCTAGTAAAAAGGTTGTGAGTATTGGAGTATTTTCTGGTAAGTACCAATATATAATCACTGTAATAAGAGTGGCAATCATATATATTATTCCAGTT
Organism: Borrelia persica No12; assembly: GCF_000500045.1. Taxonomy (GTDB): domain Bacteria; phylum Spirochaetota; class Spirochaetia; order Borreliales; family Borreliaceae; genus Borrelia; species Borrelia persica. The sequence continues at coordinate 202,750 of NZ_AYOT01000223.1, forward strand.
TCAGATCTTCTTCCGTGAAAAACCTTGTCAGACATCCAGCCAGCAAGTAGTGTTCCAGGAATAGCTGAGAATTCATAGAAGGCATATGCCCATCCTGTATTTTTAATAGAAAAATTTCTAACTTCTTTAAGATATAGTGGTGCCCAATCTAATGCTCCGTATCTTACAAAGTATACAAATGCATTAGCAACGGCTATGTACCATAGTAACTTATTATTAAGTACATGTTTCATAAATATTTCTTTTGCAGTAAGTTCTTCTTCAACATTTTCTGTATGATTGTTAGGATAATCGTTGTTATGTTCTTCAATTGGTGGTAATCCTACAGATTGAGGAGTATCTCTTAGTGTAATCAATACAAATATTGCAATTATTATTACTATAAATGCTGGTACATAAAATATTGCTTGCCATTCATTAAAGTATTTCAAAGCCCAACTAGATATTATTCCAGCTAGTCCTGCTCCTATATTATGAGATATGTTCCAAGTGGCAACAATTGTGCCTCTTTCCTTTTGTGACCACCAATGAACCATAGTCCTTCCACATGCTGGCCATCCCATACCTTGAATCCATCCATTTGTAAACATTAAAATGAACATTAATATTGCAGCAATTGTTATAGTAATTGGCTTCCATGGAAAGAATCCAAATATCAAGCTGATTGCTGCTGTTAAAAATAATCCTAGTGGTAAAAAATATCTAGGATTGCTTCGATCTGATACGTTTCCCATAATAAATTTAGAAAATCCATATGCAAGTGAAACTCCAGATAAAATTATTCCTAATTGGCTTTTACTAAAGCCTTCTTTTTGAAGTTCGTCCATTGCAAATGAAAAAACTTTTCTTGTTAAATAAAATCCAGCATATCCGACAAGTATTGAAATAAAGATTTGTAGTCTTAATTCTTTATACAATGGGCCTTGTAATTCTTTTTCTAGCCTTTGTATGTGAGGTGCTGGTTTTAAAAAATTAAATATCTTTTTCATAATTTAACATCTCCATTTTCTTTGTAAATTATTAATTCTATATATTTAACTGTATAATAAATACTACTTAAATTTTAAAAGATTAGTATTAAAAATAGTGATTGATGATTCAATCTAAGATTTTGTTCTTTTAATAGCTTTATGCCAGTTGTCAATTAAATCTTTCCTTTTATTTTTTCCATCAAAGTTTTAAATATTTTGTTAATTTTTAAGACTTTTAATTTTTTTTATAATCTTCCAATATCCTATGGCAAGTCCTGCCAGATATTTAGATTTAATAATTGTTTTGTGGAATAGGGGTTCCAATGATGTATTCCAAATCTTATCAATATTGGTACAATATGGGTATCTTCATTATCGTTTACAAAGGTTGCTATTGTCTTTATATTGCTGTGTATTTTTAATAGTTCTAAATTATCTCTTAGCCATTGAATTTGCTTACCTGAGGTTTCTGAAATGATTATTTCTGTTCTTCTTATTGAATAATTATTTTTTCCATATATTTTTGAGCTTTGTTGCAGTTTAGGTAAGAGTGATTTTGGAATGTTTAAGCTGTCTAGTATCCATTTTGTTTTTGTATTATCAAGGTTATATTTTAAAATCATTTTTTACCTTTTAATTTGAATTCATAAATCATTGTATCTATGGTAAAACCAATAACCAATATGATATTTTTTATTGTTGATTTATTTGTTCTCATAATACCTTTAATTATATGGTATCTATATTTAATGATTAAAATTTTTATCAATATTTTAATTTTACTTATAAATTTTATTTTTATATTACAAAATTTGTCATGTATTTTTTCTATGTTCTTGTTAATTATTTTTTTAGGCAATATCATTTTGGCTTTAAAATCGATTAGTTTGGATTGATGATCCATTTGCGTCCTCTAAATTGATTAACATATATAGGATTACTTCATAACTATAGAAATTTTATTTTTTATTGTTGTCAATGTCAATGATTTAAAATCTTAAATTTACTTATATTGAATTTGTTTATCAAAATCTTTGATTGTCTTTTTTATTAATATATAGTTATGTTTTTATATGTTTAAATTATGCATTCTTACTATTAATTGGTTGGTTAATTGTGAATTTTGGAGGTAGGCTTGGTAATTATAATTGAAGGATTAATAGGGGTAGGTAAAACTACACTGGGACATGTTTTATCTCTAGAGCTTGGAATTCCTTTTTATACTGAATTAAATAATAAGTTTACATTATCTATGTTAAATGAGTTTTATAAGGATAAAGCCAGATGGGCTTTTCCAGTGCAGATTAATTTTTTAAATGAAAGATTTAAACTTATAAAAAATATATTTAAGGCTAAGGGGGAAGGGATACTTGATAGATCTATTTATGGTGATTGTGTTTTTGCTTCTTTTTTGAATGATGGAGGATATATGTCTGATAATGAATATAAGATATATCTTAATTTGCTTGATAATATGTTAGAGTATTCTCAAAAACCGGCGTTGATGATCTATCTTGATTGTAGTGTTGCAGAGGCTGAGAATCGCATTAAAAGAAGAAATAGGAGTTGTGAGGCATGTATTTCTAAAGATTATCTTGAAAAACTTAATAATAGATACTTGGATTGGTATGATAGTTATGATTTGTCACCCAAATTAATGTTTAATTATGATAGAATAAATATTTTTGATGATAAACATAAAAACAATCTTATGACTTTTATTAAAGAAAAACTTGTAATATAATTGTTTATAATCTTTGAAATTATTATTTTGATTTTGTTTTTTTGGAATGACTAGGTTTTATTGGAGGTTAACATGAAAAAGCTGGTATTATTGTTTTTTTCTTGTATTTTTATTAATTTATTTGCAAGTAATGGTTCTTTAATTGATGATAGACAAAAAGAACTTGCAATTTTTTATTATGAGGTTGGACAACGATATATTGATGTTGGAAAGGTTGCAAAGGGAAGAATTTTTCAAAAGAAAGCTTTGGAAATGTATCCAAACTTAAAAGAAGAAGTTGATATTAAAAGTGCTGTAGAAGATATTGATTCTAAAATGAAGTTAGAAGGTGATACAGGTTTTCTTTCATTTGATGATGTAAAACTTGATGATATTCCAGGAATAACTCATGATAATATTGAAATTAGCGAAGTTACAAATGCTCCTAAAATAGAATATGTTGCTGATAGAGAGAGAAAAAATCATAAAGAGCAGGCAGTGAGATTTCAGTTTAACAAATTTGTGAGAGCTTTTCTTTTACAAGATTTGAACTTGCTTGATTCTGTTGTGGCTGATGATGTTAAAGTTTTGGGAAATGTTACACCTAAAGCTGATTTTATTGCCGATTTGGAATTTGCTTTAGATGGTTTAAGTAAAGACGATTTAAGTTATCTTTCAGTTGACGATTTTTATGATTTAAAATCTTTGCATATTACAAAAACTACAGATACGTCTTATAGTGTCAAAGTTAAAGCTAAGAGAAATGATATTACTAAAAATATATCATTTTGGAGAGATGTTCAAACTTTATGTTTTGTAAATCAAGATAACAAATGGGTACTCTTAGCAGTAAAATAAGATCTTAGTGTCATAATTACGATTGCTATTGCCAAGGCATATATAAATAAGTCTCCAGTGTATTCATAGATTGTTGTGAATCTTGGAGGCAATTTTATTTTTGATATTAGATATCCTTCTGTGAATGTTTCTAAGTTCTTCATATTTTCACCATATTCATTTATGACAGCAGTTATTCCCGAATTGGTGGCTCTAATGGTTTTAATTCCGTTTTCTATGCTTCTAAACTTTGCTACTACGAAATGTTGCCATTCTGATGAATTTGTATGTGACCAAGAATCATTGGAGAAGTTTAATAGTAAATTGGCTTTTTGTCGTTTATAGCTTCTTGCAAGATCTGGGAACGCATCATCATAGCATATTAAAAAACCTATATTAAATTTTTTTAGTTTTAATATTTCAAGCTTATTTCCATTGCTTTGTCCAAAGATGCCAAAATTGTTATTGAAAAATTGTCTTATAAATTGATATTCATAAAATGGTATTTTTTCTGAAAATGGGACTAAGAATATTTTGGAATATATATTGGTTATCTCAAGATTGGGTTTTATTGCGTAAACAGAATTTTGATATGTTAGTGATTCTTTGTTTGTTTTTGATGGTGAACCAATTGCAAAATAGGCTTTATTGTTTCTTATAAGCTCATTTACTGAGTTATATAATTCAAACAATTCGTGATCGTAATAAGTATAATCTTTGTAATTGTTGAAGGGATAAGTTAATGCTCCTTCGCTCCAGAGTACAAGTTCCGTATTTGGATGTTCTTTTAATGCTTGTTGCGTAATTGTAATGGATTTTTTAATACCTTCTTTACGATTTCCAGGAAACCAAGAATCAATATTAACCTGAATTGCTGCAATATTTAATGTATCTGTTTCCTTACTTAAGATGGGATTTAATGTTATTTTTTTTATGTTTCCATAAGCAAAGGATGTGCTTATTAATAGAAGCGAAAATAACATGCTTAATGTGTTTGTTTTGTTTTGATTGATTAAAAAATTTGCAATTCCTGCATTAAAAAAGTAGACTACAAAACATACAAAAAAGACCCCAAAGATATCAGCTACTTGTATCAGATCGTTGAAATTATGTACCATAAATGCTGAAAATCCCCAAGGATATGCTGGAAATCCAATTGATTTTGAGTAATCATAAAATGTAAAAAGTATGGCTAGTGTTAATGTTTTGTTATTAAAGGTTTTAAGTGAATAGTATAATAAATATCCTAAAACTAAAGCATAAGGAATATATCCAATTATTGCTCCTAGGAACGTAATGATTCCGAATGAATAGAAGAATGCAAGCCAAAAATTTTGTAAGCTATTGGCTATTAAAAAATAAAAGATTGTTAAAGTAATTATAATTTTTTTATCTTTTATTTTAATTAGTGCAATGAAAAGTGGTATGTATGCTATCAAACCAATGCTTGAATATCCCATATTGTTTATTTCGTTTGGAATCGCTAGACTTGTAAGTAGTCCAGAAAATGTAGCTAGAGAAAAATATCTTGTTTTCATTGTTTTCCTTTTTGTATTAATTTTTGTTTATAAAAATATATTGTATATTAAAGAATATATTTAATATACAATATTGCATAGTATAATATATACAGTATGTGTAGTGTGTCTTATATTTTTTATATCTTTCGTGTGAAAATGTTAAATTTATGTAGTATTTGTTTAATTATAAAGAAAATGATTTTACTATTTACTATGATTGTTTTCTTTTTTATAAATGTATTTGTTTTATATGCTCAAGGTATTGTTACTAATAAGGATGCTCAAGAAGAATTTAAATGGGCACTCAATTCTTATAATAATGGACTTTATGATGATGCTTTATTGTCTTTTAAGAGAGTTTTAAGCTTTGATCCAAGTAATCTTGATTATCATTTTTGGATAGGAAATGTTTATTATAGATTGGGACATGTTGAAGAAGCTTTGATGGAATGGCGAAATTTGCAATCTCAAGGATATAAGGCAGCTTATCTTAGACAATTGATATCTATAATCGAACAAAGAAGGGGTATATCATTAAATAATGAACTTGGCAATGTTGAAAAGTTTATTCAAGTTGCATCTCTTGATAATTCCATTTATAAGCGACCAAATGGATATCAGATTACGTCTTTAAAAGCCGATCAATATGGTGGTTACTATGCTGTTAATTTTGTAGGAAACGAAATTTTACATTTTGATGCTAATAATAACGTTCGTGTTTTAGTGAAGGATGGCATTGCTTCTCTAAAATCGCCTTATGATGTGATTGAGCTTGGTGATCTGTTGTATGTGACGCTTTATTCAAACGATGAGATCGGTATATATGATAAGACTTTTGGTATTAAAAAAGGTTCAATTGGGAAGAAGGGCACTGCTGCTGGAGAGCTACTTGCTCCTCAATATATAACAGTTGACGAGAGAGATTACATTTATGTTAGTGAATGGGGAAATAAACGGATCAGTAAATTTGATGCTAAGGGTAATTTTATTTTAAATTTTGGCATGAAAACAGTTGGATATGCAGGACTTTTGGGGCCAACGGGTGTTACATATTTGAATGGTAATATTTATGTTGCTGATGCACCTAAAAATTCTGTTGAGGTGTTTGATACTAGTGGTAATCATTTGTATTTTATTACAACTTCTTTTGAAGGAATAGAAGGTCTTAGTAGTGATGTTGAAGGTAATAGTATTATTATATCTTCAAAGTATGGTGTTTATAAGTACAGTATTTTAAGTAAAACTTTTGTTAAGCTTTTAAAAGCAGATAAGATTGATTCTAAAATTTCGTCTTCAATTATTGATGTTAATAATCAAATGATTGTATCAGATTTTGATAATGCTCAAATTTCAATTTATAAAAGTGATGTTAGTGTCTATGATAGTTTAAATGTTGATGTTCGTAGAGTAATTAGGGTGGGGGGAAGTTCTAAAATTTATGTGGAGCTTAATGTTAGCAATAGGAATGGCTTGCCAATTATAGGTTTAAAGAGTGAAAATTTTGCGATTGCTAATGATAGATATTATATTGTAAATCCTAAAATTGCTTATGATATTAATACTTCTAATGATATGAATGTAGCAATTGTTTTTGATAAATCCTTTTCTATGAGAAATTACGAGTCAGAACAGATTATTAGTGTCAATACTCTTATAAAATCTAGAAAGAACAAAAAGTTTAGTTTTATAAATTCAACAAATCTACCTTTGGTAGATAATATTGAGAGTTTGTTAAGTACAATTCATAAAACAAATTCTCTTGGCGTTTATGATTCAAATGATGTAAAGACGGATGTTAGTCTTAAACTTGCAGGTTCTGAACTTATGTCAAAGAGTGCAAGAAGAGCTGTTATTTATTTTAGTGATGGATCATTGAATCATTCTGCTTTTAGTAGATATTCTGTAGATACTATTTTAAATTATTATAAGAATAATGATATTAGATTTTATTTGATATTATTTGGAAATAATCCTATTGAGTCTAAATTGCAGTATTTAGTAAATGAAACTGGTGGCGCAATTATTCCTTTTTCATCTTATGAGGGAGTATCTAAAGTTTATGATTTGATGATGAAACAGAAAACAGGAACTTATTTGCTTGAATATGATTATCCAAGCTCTCAAGAACTTAATGGATATTACAATTTGTCTGTTGAAGTAAATTTTAATCAACAAATAGGTAGAGGTGAATTTGCATATTTAATTAACTAGATTTTACTTTATGGAGTTTTATTTATGGCACTTAATGTGGGAATAGTGGGGTTGCCTAATGTTGGCAAATCTACTTTATTTTCGTCCTTAACGGCGTCACAATCAGAGATTGCTAATTATCCTTTTTGTACCATTGATCCTAATATAGGAATAGTAGAAATTCCTGATGAGAGACTTTTAAAAATTGCTAATTTGGTTGCATCAAAAAAAACAATTCCTGCTGTAATAGAATTTGTTGATATTGCAGGTCTTGTAAGGGGAGCTTCTAAGGGAGAAGGACTTGGTAATAAGTTTTTGGCAAATATTCGCGAAGTTTCTATTATTGTTCATGTCGTTAGGTGCTTTGAAGAGAAAGAAATTATTCATGTTGATGGAGATATAAATCCACAACGAGATATAGGTACAATTAATACAGAGTTATGTCTTGCAGATCTTGAAACCGTACAAAAAAGCATTTTAAAAAATGAAAAAAATACACAAGGTGCCGATAAAAATATTAGAGAAAATGCAAAGAGGATCGTTTCGCTTCTTAAGGAGCTTGAAAAACATTTAATGGATGTTAGACCGGCAAGCAAATTTGAGTTTGATGATTTTGGTTATAATTTTATTAAATCTTTAAATCTTTTGACTATGAAAAATGTTATATATGTTTGCAATGTTGATGAGAATTCACTTGGTGGTAATAAATATACTGATATCGTTAAAAATATAGCTTTAAGTGAGGGTAATAATTATTTAATTTTATGTGCTAAGATTGAAGCGGAACTTGTTGAAATTAAAGATTTAAGTGAAAGAAAAGAAATGTTACAGTCTATGGGAATAAAAGAGAGTGGTCTTAGTCATTTAATACGGACTGCTTATTATAGTTTGGGTTTGAGGACCTATTTTACTGCAGGAGAACGAGAAGTTAGAGCGTGGACTTTTATGGATGGAATGAAAGCTCCAGAAGCTGCAGGCATTATTCATAGTGATTTTCAGCGAGGTTTTATTAAAGCAGAAGTGTATTCATTTGATGATTTAGTTGAATTTCAGGGCATTAATGGTGTAAAGGAGAAGGGGCGCCTTAGACTTGAGGGAAAAGATTACTTGGTAAGAGATGGTGATATAATTTTATTTAAATTTAATGTTTAGATAAAACATTAAGATGCGCAAATTGTTTTTTTATACAATCAGATTAATTTTTATTTTTTGTCTTAATATAAGCTTTTCTATATTTTATATGTTGTTGTATAGAGGCAACTTGAGTATTTTTATTGTTTTTTTAACGTTTATAAATCTTTTTGTAATGGTCTCTTATTTAAGATATTTTTATGAAATTGATTTTAGAGAAAATAGAGTTTTCTATAAAAGATTTTATTTTAAAATTGATTTTGATTTTAATGATATCATGTGGATTGAAAAAAGATTGTTAGATAATATGTTGATTTTAAGTTTAAATAATGGTCTACGAATCAAAATGTGTTTTTTAAGAAAAGAGTATTTGGGTAAGTTTTTTAAGAAACTTAGACTTATAAGAAGTGATTTATTTATTACAAAAGTACAAGAATTTCCCATAAGATATTATGTATCAGGTATTTATTTGTTAATGTACTTATTTCGTATTTTGATTAATATTTTTGTTTATTATATTTCATTTGATAGTATAATAATGTTTTCTTTTGTTGTATTTTTAGGAACTAAGGTTTTAATAAAAGATATTTTGCTCTTTAGAGATTTAGTGATTTTTTATGAATTTAGGGAAAATCTTGTTTATGAGAGAAAGATCTTTTCTGGCAAAGAGTATTCTTATAAGTTTTTCACTAAGGTGTTTGTTGATGATTCTGATTTAAATAGAAATGGGTATTTATCTTTTACTTATCCTTATAAGAATGCCTTTAGAAAAGTTTATATCAGTAATGAAGGAATGTCTTATTCTATGAAAAAAGTATTTGCTTATATTGATAAGTATTTTAATAAGCGTTCTTAGTGTGTGATTGACTATATTCTAATTAGTTGGTATATTATTTATTATTATGCTTGCTGCATTAAGGAGTTTAATTTGGGCAATAATCCATCAGCATTAAAACGAGCTCGGCAAAATTTGAAGCGAAATTTGAGAAACGTAAGTGTTAAGAGTGAATTAAAGACGCTAGAAAAACGTTGTATAAATCTTGTAAAAGAAGGCAAGAGAGATGAAGCTTTGCAATTTTTTAAGTTTGTTTCAAAAAAGTTAGATACTGCTGCTAGAAAGCGCATAATACATAAAAACAAAGCTGCACGTAAAAAATCAAATTTGAGTATTTTGTTATTACAGTAAGGAACTAGCTTATGTCTTTTTTAAGAAGACCCAAGGTTACTAAATCAGATATTGTTGACCAAATATTTTTGAACATTAAAAGTAATAATGAGAAATTAGAAAAAAAATATATAAGGCTTGTAGTTGATGCTTTTTTTGAAGAACTTAAAAACAGTCTTTGTCTTAATAATGTTATAGAATTTAGATCGTTTGGTACATTTGAGCTTAGAAAGAGAAAAGGTCGCCAAAATGCTCGTAATCCTCAGACAGGTGAATATGTGAATGTTGATGATCATCATGTTGCTTATTTTCGTCCAGGAAAAGATTTAAAAGAACGGGTTTGGAGCATTAAGGGATAGTTAATGCCTGCAAATGTTAAGGATTCTTACAAATGGGATTGTAAGCTTGATTCAAGTTTAATTTTTAGAGGAAAGTTGAATTTTGAAGGTGCTTTATATCTTGATTCGTCTTTTGAAGGTGAAATATTTTCAGAAAAAGGAATACTTTTTATAGGTAAAAATAGTAAAGTGATTACTGATGTAGTAATTTGTGATACATTGATAATTGAGGGAATTTTAAAGGGAAATGTTAATGCTAGTAGTAAGGTTTATTTAAATAGTGGTTGTAAAATATATGGTGATGTTAAGACAAAAAAGATATTTATTAATGATAATATAGTTTTTGATGGTAAATGTGAAATGATTAAATCTAATGAGAGCATAGATTTATTTTCTTTTACAGTGTCACAATTAAAAGATACTTTGCAGTGAATTAATGTTATGTTTTATTATTTAATGATTAATTATTATTTTAAATAAAAATACCCTTCTTAAAAATTTATCTCATAGAGGAGATTATGGATAAAAAATGTGAGGAATTTGATTTAGAGGATGAAATGAAGCGTTTAAATTCTTCTAAGGAATTAAAAATTGAAGATAATAATAAGAAAAAAATAGTTAAAGTTGTCACCAAAAAAGAACCTATTTCTGGTGGTTCTAAAAGTTCTAATATTGATAAATTAAGAGAATCTAATGAAATATTGCCTGATTTTGATTATGATATACCCGATTCAGATTTGGAGAGCAGTATTAAGACTCTTGAACAAAGTAATATTATTAATTTTTTAGGTGGTAAGGATTCTATAGTTGTTGATGTTCTTTATGATAAGCCAATTACTGAAATTAGAAAAGTTGTTGAAGGACTTGGTACTAATCATACTATTGCAGTAACAATGAAAAAGACAGAATTGATATTTTTGCTTGTTAAAATATTAACAGAACATAATATTAATGTTCTATTTACTGGTGTTCTTGATGTTTTAAGTGATGGCTATGGTTTTTTGCGTACAGCATCTAATTCTTATCTATCTGGTGGCAATGATGTTTATGTTTCGCCGTCTCAAATTAGGCTTTTTAATTTGAGGACGGGTGATATTTTGTATGGACAAATTAGATCCCCAAGAGAAGGTGAGCGATTTTTTGCAATGATTAAGATTAAAAGTATTAATGATCAGGATCCTACATTTGCACAAAATAGAATACCTTTTGATAATTTAACACCTTTATATCCTAGTTCAAAATTAGATCTTGAGTATGAAAATTGTAATATTTCTACAAGGCTTATTAATTTGTTTGCACCTATTGGAAAAGGACAAAGGGCGCTAATAGTGTCACCTCCAAAAGCTGGGAAAACTACCTTACTTCAAAAAATAGCCAATGCAATTACTACTAATTATCCAGACATTATCTTAATGATTTTACTTATTGATGAGAGACCTGAAGAGGTTACTGATATGATTCGTGGTGTTAAGGGTGAGGTAATTGCATCTAATTTTGATGAACAGGCTAGTAGACATGTGCAGGTTGCAGAGATGGTTATAGAGAAGGCAAAAAGATTAGTTGAGAACAAGAAAGATGTTGTTATTCTTTTAGATTCAATTACAAGGCTTGCTAGAGCTTATAATCAGACTATGCCAACTTCTGGCAAGATACTCTCAGGGGGTGTTGATTCTAATGCTTTACACAAACCAAAAAGGTTTTTTGGTTCTGCTAGAAATATTGAAGAAGGAGGTAGTCTTACTATTATAGCTACAGCTTTAGTTGATACTGGAAGTAAGATGGATGAAGTTATATTTGAGGAATTTAAGAGTACTGGTAATATGGAACTGATTCTTGATAGAAGTTTGGCAGATAGAAGACTCTTTCCTGCTATTAATATTAAAAAATCAGGTACAAGGAAGGAAGAATTGCTTTTAAGTGAAGAAGAGCGTTCTAAAATTTTACTTATTAGAAAAATTTTAGGTGGTGTTGATGATTATGAAGGAGTTGAGGCTTTAGTTGAGAAGATGAAAAAGAGTAAAAACAATGAAATTTTCTTAAAGACCATGAGCAATGGGGATTAAGAAAATTGACTTTATTTAAAATTTAAACTAAATTTTGATTAAATTAGGAGAGGCGTTATGCAAAAAGACATACATCCTGTTAGTAATTTGGTAGTGTTTAAAGATGGTGCTAATGGTACTATGTTTTTAACTAGATCAACTTTAACTTCGAAAGAAACAATTAAGTATAGCGATAATAAAGAGTATCCATTAATTACTGTTGAGATTACAAGCAAATCACATCCTTTTTATACAGGCCAGCAAAAGTTTGTGGATGCAGCAGGTAGAATTGACAAGTTTAACAAAAAATATAAAAAGATTAACTAGTCTTTTTTATTTTTTGTTTTTAATATATTTTTTTTACCCTATATTTTTTTCCAATAAATGTTTCTAGTTTTATTTTATCATCTTCATAGATTGTATTGCTAACAAGAGATGTGATACTGTTTTTTTGCTTTAATTGATGTAGTACTTGTTCAGATATTTCTTTTATGTCTTTACTTGTTATTTTAAAATAATTATCTCTTATATTTTGTCTTAAATCATCGCTAATATTTAGTATTTTTCTTTTATAGCTTTGTAATATTTCTGTAGATTTTGTTTTTGCATTTGTATTAAGTCCAATTACTCCTATTAAATATGTGTATATTTCGTCATATTTAATTTCATTATTGGCCAATTCTTCTAATGATGCTTCAAAAGCCTGATACGTTTTTATAAAATTTGGATCTCGATATGATGCAAAAGAAAATATTCCATTTGAAATAGACGCAAATGCACCATACGCACCACCAGCAACTCTGATCTTTTCCCACAATATTCCGCTTTTTAATATATGTGTTAAGAAACTTATTTTTGGATAAGCTTCGTCTGTTATTTTATAGCTTGTAAAACTCATAGAATTAAAAGATATTTTTGATGGAATGATCATTATCTCTCTTAAGACATTATTTGATGGTTGTATTGTGGTTGAGTTATTGGTATAAACTTTTTCGCTTAAGCTTTCTTTTAATCTAAGTAATTCATCTTCTAATTTTTGAATAACATCTTTGGTATTACCTATAAGTAGTGATGAGAGATTATTTTTGAAAATTATTTTATTTTTTAAGTTTTCTAAATTACATGCAATTTCTTTTAAAGAGTCTATGTCGGTTTTTATTTTTTGCCAATGTTCTCTTCCTGTAATACCAAATTGAAGTTCTTGTAGATATTTGCTTTGACTTAATTTTGATTCTGATCTTGTTGTTGCTAATATGTGTCCTTTGGGAATGAGTATTGATTTGAAATCATTTTTTAGCTCTAAGATTATCTCTTTTAATCTATTGTAATCATGAAAATCTGTATTGATTAAAATTTCTTTGATTAATGTAAACGATTCTTGTATTTTATTGTTAAATGATTTGAAATTTATATTAAATATATTGATCATGTTTCCTTGAATATCTTCTTCATAGCTTTCATATATATTGAGTTGTCCTAGAGTATTTTGAATTTTATTATTTAAATCTATATATGAGTAATTCTTAGTAGATAAATCCTGAATGGCTCTTTTAAATAAAGATAGGTACATAAAGTCTTCTTTTTGTAGAAAATCTAATTTAAAAAATAGGTATACATTAAATATGTTGTTATTTTTTTTCAACTCAAATGTATGTGCCTGAAGTTCGGGATTTTGATTTAAAATTAAACTTTTTTCAACTTCTCTTGGTAGATCTTCTATCTTTAGTATCGGAATTTTGACGATATCAGATTTGAGATCGTCCTTTTTTTGATAGTTTTTAAATTGGTTGTAATCTTTAGTAAATTCTGAAAATTTTTCTGGATTTTTTTTAATATCAATTTCTCTATCCATTAATTTTTTTTCTATTTCTTCTTCCATTTCTTTAAGTACTTTATCTGATGGATTAAAGTGGATTAGAGTATGGTGATTATTGTTTAGTAAGTATTTTTCTATTAAATTTTCGAAATAAGGTTCCCCTTGCTTTAATTTGTTTTTAATCTCATCTAGATGACAATTAATTTTTAAAGTTTCAGTTGGATGCATTCCATGTATCCATCCTTTAAAACTTTTCATCATTAAATCAATAGGCCAACCTTGTCCTTTTTCTTCTTTTAGTGCAAATTCATAACCAAATAGAATACCCTGTATTAATTCTTGTGGAATTTTTACTTTTACAAGGTTTTTAAGTTCTTTGAAAACCTTGTCTTTAAATTCTTCTATTTTGCCTGGAAGTACATTTTGTAATCCAAATGAAAATACACATTCTTTTATATCTGTGTTAATTCCACTAACATTGGCTATTACATCACCAATTTCGCTCTTTAGCATATTGATAGTAAATTGGCAGGAACTGTCTAGAAGTATTTCTGATAAAATTTCAAGACCAATATTTTCTTTAATATTTTCAATATCAGTACATAACCAATTTATTGCATATACTCCTAGTGTAGTTTCAGTTTCTTTTGGAATGTCAAAACTTAATGTTTTACTTTGTTTCCATCTTGTGATTTTATCTATGTTGTGATTAAGGTTTGATTTTTTATTTGTGTTGGGTCTAATGATATATTTTTCAATGAAATTAAGATTTTTATTGGTGTCAATATTGCCAAATAAAAATATTTTGCAATTTTTTAGTGTATAGTGTTTTTTATAAAATTCAATAAATTCTTCGTATGTAAGGTCAATAATATTGATAGGGTTTCCTCCAGAGTCGTATTGGTAGGGCCCTTGTGAGAAAAGAGAATTAGTTGCAATTTCGTTAATTAAAGAATTTTTACTTGAATAATTGCCTTTCATTTCATTTAAAACAATACCAGATGGTTTAAAGGTGTTTGGATTTATATTGTAACCCTCTTGCATAAAAGCTTCTTTTTTAAGCAAGGGATTAAAAACGGCATCAGCATATATTTTGAATAAATTAAAATAATCTTTTTGTATTGTAGATGCTGCTGGATAGAGAGTTTTATCTGGAAATGTCATTGCATTTAAAAATGTATTTAGGCTGCCTTTCATTAAATAGAGGAATGGATCTTTTATTCTATACTTGTTTGACCCACAAAAAATTGCGTGTTCTAAAATGTGTGCAACTCCTGTATTGTTGCAAGGAATAGTTTTAAATGCTATTCCAAAGGCATTTTCTTTAAATGTGCTATTTTTTAGTTCAAATATTTCTAACCCACTTTCGTGTTTAAAATAAGATCCTTCAGCATCATATTCTTCTAAGTAAGTTTTTGAGATTAAATTAAAAAATTTTTTTTTCTTCATTAATAATTTATTTTATCCTTGTTTGATATATTTTTGTGATTCTTCTTCGCTAAATTCAAATATGTTTTCTGTATGATCTGTTGTTTCTAAATTAAATACGTAGAGTGGGAATTTTACTATTATTTTTTTATTTTCAAAATAAATTACTGCTTGTTGTAAATCAAATAGTAATTCATTTTGATATGTTTTTGTAACTTTTTCTTTGATTTTGTGAGTAAAATAAGGAAATGCTTCCTTTACATTAATGATTTCGTCTATATTATAAATATAATTCCCATTGTTGTTAATATAGTAACTTCTATAGTTTGTTATGTGTGTATCATTTATTTCTTGAGTTGTATTTATTATTATTGTGTGAATATCATATCCATGGTAAATTTCATAATCTATGTTTAAACTTGGTTTTTGGGCATCTTGATTGGTGTTTTGAGTTGCGCTTTCTAAGTTAGAAACTATTTCGTTTGCATAATTTGTAATCTCATCATTGAGTGATTTTATATTATTGTTTTCTGTTTGTTGAGTTATTACCTTGGGTATTCTGATTTTATATTTAAATAATTCGTTTTCTTTTTCTGCTGAGATAGGTTGAATTATCATTTCATTTTTTGTGTTATAAAATGTATTAATGTCATTAAAACTTACTTTCTTTGATTTTTTTGCACATCCTAGCAAAGTTATCAGTAAGGACGTTAAAATAAATATTTTTTGAGCCGTTGATGATTTTACCATAAAGATATTTTTCTCCGTATATATAAGTTTGTTCTATTATTGTCATCAAATATTATATAATACTTATTATACATAATTAATATGATTTGTTTTTTATTTGTTTTAGTTATTTGTAATTAAATTTATGTTGGGAGTTCTGTGATGCTTGACTTAAAGTTTATAAGGGATAATTTAGAACTTGTTATGGAAAATATTAAAAATAGGGGATTGAAATTAAAACTTGATTTGTTGATTTCTTTTGATGATGAGCGCAGGAAACTTACTACAAAGATAAGTGAATTGAATGCTGCTAAGAATGAAAATGCTAATGCTATGAGAGACAATATGGATGATTCTGGTAAGCATCATTTAATAGAGAAGGGTAAAGTTTTAAAATCTGAAATTTCAGATTTAGAAGAAAAATTGGTTCATGTGACATCAAGACTTTTAATGGAACATAAACGAATTCCAAATATTTCTGCCCCTGATGTTCCTATTGGTGTTAGTGAGGAGGATAATGTTGTATTAAAAGTTTCGGGGAATATTCCAAAATTTGATTTTAAGCCAAAAGATCATTTAGAGATTGGTATGCATTTGGATCTTTTTGATTTTGAAAAAGCACGTGAAGTTAGTGGTAATAAGTTTTATTATCTTAAAAATGAGGCTGTTCTTTTGGAACTTGCATTGATTAATTTTGCTTTTAGTAAACTTAAATCAAAGGGGTTTGATTTGTTCATTACACCTGATGTTGCACGAGAATTTATAGTCGATGGGATTGGGTTTAATCCACGTGGTGTTGAGAGTAATATTTATAAAATTGAAGATACGGATAAATATCTTATTGGCACGTCTGAGATTACTCTTGGTGGGTATTATTATGATACTATATTAGACCTCAAATCTCCGCTCAAAATGGCAGGGCTTTCACATTGTTTTCGTAGAGAGGCTGGTGCAGCTGGGCAATTTTCTAAGGGACTCTATAGGGTTCATCAGTTTAGTAAGGTCGAAATGTTTTGTCTTTGTAAGAGTGAAGATTCCGATCGTATTCACGATGAATTTTTGGCATTAGAAGAAGAAATTTTTACAGAACTTGAAATTCCATATAGAGTTTTAAACGTTTGTTCTTGTGAGCTTGGTGCTTCAGCTTATAAGAAGTATGATATTGAAGCTTGGATGCCAGGTAGGGGCGAGAATGGCGATTATGGAGAGGTGACTTCAACTTCAAATTGTACAGATTATCAGTCAAGGCGACTTAAAATTAGATATAAAGATGATGGTAAGAGTAAATTTGTACATATGATAAATGGAACTGCAATAGCCTCAACTAGAACCATTATTGCTATACTTGAAAATTTTCAAGATGAAAGAGGAGGTGTGCGTATACCTAAAAATCTGGTTAAGTATACGGGTTTTGATTATATATCTCCTAAGGATTAGTCCTAAAAATTAGAGTTTAGGGTGTCTTCTCTTAGGTGTTCAATTGCACTTAATAATATTTCATGTTTTTTAAGATTTGGGGGAAAAGGTGCAGTTAAAGCTTGTCTAAATTTGCAGGCATTCTTTTGAGAATATGCTATTCTCATCATGTGTTTTAGTATAATGTTACTTGCGGAGTGTTCGTTGTATTCTTTGACATATTCTACCATATTAAGCAATATTTCTTTTCTTGTTGGTATTTCTTTTTTTTCTCCTAAAAATTCTCTTGCGATTTTTGCAGCAAAATAAGGATTTTGTGCTGCGGCTCTTCCAATCATTACAGAATCTACATGAGATAAGTGTGTTTTTATATGTTCACTATTGGTAATTCCGCCGTTTATTTCTATAAATATGTTTTTGTATTCTTTTTTGAGTTGATACACAAAATCGTGTTTTAGTTTTGGAATATTATGATTGTCTTCAGGAGAGTATCCATTTAATATGGCTATTCGTGCATGAACAATAAAATTTTTGATTTCGTATTCTATGATTTTGTCTACAAAGTGTTTCAGTTCTGTGTAGGTTTCTTCGTGATATTCTTTTTTATTTTGTCTTATGCCTATTCTATGTTTGATTGAAATGGGCTTTTTTGTGTTTTTTTTCATTGCTTTTAAGATTTTGCCTACTTGAGTTGGGTTTTGCATTAGACAAGCCCCATAATTTACTTTTTGAATACGGGATGATGGGCATCCAACATTGAGATTATATTCGTCAAAATTAAATTTGTTTTCAAGAATTTCTATTGCTTTTGCAGCGTCATTTTCACAGTTTGTTGCTATTTGAATTGCTATTGGAGAGTCATTGGTATTTTGTTTTACAATTGTATTTAGATTTCCCATGATAATTGATTTTGCAGAAATCATTGGAGTGTATAGAGTGATTTTTTTTGATAATAGTCTTATTATGTACCTAAAGTGTTCATCTGTAATTGCTACCATTGGTGCTATTGCTATTTTTCTATTTATTAACATTTCATAATATGTTAAAATAAATCATTCAGTTTGACAATGTTGTTTTTATGAAATTAAGGGAGGGGGTAAGATTTGTGTTTGTAGAAAGATTTTTGATTGTATTATCGTCTATACTATTTTTGGTAGCGGCATTTGTTATATCTAGTGGCATTAAGAGTATTGGAATAAAAAATGCAAATTATATTACTGTTAAGGGAGCAAGTGAGAGAGAAGTTTCTGCAACTTCTTTAAGTTGGCGTTTAAGTTATGAATTATTTGGTAATACTTTAGAAGAGCTCAATAAGTTACATAATGAGTATTTTGGACAAATAAAGGATTTTTTTATGGGTTATGGATTTTCTGAAGATGAGATAAAGGTGAGTAGTGTGAGTTTGAATGCTAGCAATTATCGTGATGTTCATTACAAGTATTCTAAATACATATCCTTACTCGTTTTTACGAAAGATGTTGATAAAATAGCTAAGATGGAGCAAATAAGTAAGGATATTGTTCAATTTGAAAATAAAGGAATACCTTTGAATCATCATAGTGGTCCAGTATATAATTTTGATGATATAGATAATGTTAGTCCTGATATGTTGGCAGATTCTGTTCAAAATGCTTTTGAGTTAGCATTAGGATCTGCACGTCGTTTTGGTGTTGCTTTAGGAAAACTGAAAACAGTAAATCAAGAAAAAGTTGAATTGTTGCCAATTGATAGAAGTGAAAATGTGCATTCTTCTTATCAAAAGAAGATATTAAGGGTAGTTACTACAGTTGCTTATTATTTAGATTGAGTTTGTTCAAAGGCATATTGATGGAATTTTTGTATTCTAATAGGGAGAATGATTTAAGGAGTAAGTTCTTTGATTTTTTTTTGAATAATATTAATCAAGATAGTTTTACTAGTATTGGAATTTGTGGTGGTCGTAGTATTATTTCTTTTCTTAATGTTTTTGATGAACAAAATTATTCTCTTAAGGAGTCTCATTTTTTTTTAGTAGATGAGCGTTGTGTTGATTTAAATAACGACTATAGTAATTTTAAACTTATAAATGAAAATTTTTTTTCTAAAATGGTTGAAAAAAATTTAATCTGTGGTTTAAATTTACATCCTTTTATTTACAATGAACTTGATGAGAGATCTTCTATTGATAATTATAATGTTGAATTTAATTCTAGATTCACAAGATTGGATTTAAGTATTTTGTCTGTTGGTGAAGATGGGCATATTGCCTCTATTTTTCCTTTAAGGAAACTTTTATTTTCTGAAATGGAGGGATATCAATATGAGTATGATTCGCCAAAGTTGCCAAATATGAGAATTAGCTTAACCCCTAAATCTTTATTTGCTTCTAAGGCAGTTGTATTGCTCTTTATTGGTCATGAAAAGGGAGATGCTTTAAAAAATTTTTTGAGTTCTGATGTTTCTTTTAGAGAGTGTCCGGCTAAAATTTTTAGGGACCATTCACATTTATTAGTTCTTACAAATATTGAGGGGGTCTATGCAGGATCCTAGGCTCTCCAGATATCAAAGTGTAAAGGATTTGGGAACAAAAACCTTTCAAAATATCAAAAAGAATGAACGCGTTGCAAATGAAAAATTATATGATGATTTAGATGATGTTGCGATACAAGGTTCAATGCTTCAATCTTGGATTAATCTGATTAAAAAAAGAAAAAAAGATAGTAATTTAAATTTATCTAAGAAAGGACTTGAAAAACCAGGGTTCATTCGTAGGGAGAGTAAAATATCTAAAATAGCAAAGTATTTTTTAGCTATTGGTCTTGAAAAGTCGGCAGAAATTATGGCTGAACTTGATGATGCTGATGTAATTGCTATTACTAGGGAAATTACAAAGATTAAATATATTACTCCTGATGATAAGAAACGGGTTATTGAAGAGTTTGAAGAGTTGGTTAGAGGTGAGAAAAAATATTTAAAAGTTGATGATAAGTTTGCTTATGAATTATTAAATAAATCTTTAAGTAAAACACAGGCAAAAGAGATTTATAAAAAAGTTACAGGTGTTGATCCTTTTTTGCCTTTTGATTATTTATCTGGCATTGAAAATGAACAACTTTGGGCTTTGATTAGAAATGAAAATGTGCAAACACTTTTGATAATATATGTTTATTTGACTAGAGAGCAAAAAAAATATGTTTTTTCTATGTTGGAAATGGATATGAAGAAACAGTTTATCAAAGCCCTTGCTAAGCCAAGGCAGTTGAATGTGGATATAATTGAGATTATTTCTAATAGATTGAAGGATAGATTAAAAATTCAAGGTAAGCTTATGACTGAAAAACTTGATGGCTCTAAGATACTTGTTGATATTTTAAGTTATATGGATTTTGAGGATGAAAAAAATCTTTTGAGTAATATTGATATGAAGGTTTTAGATCCTGTTAAAGATATTGAGATTAAAGAAAAAATATTTGATATTAATGTAATACTTAGAATTACAGATAATGATATGCATAATATTTTAAGAGAGTTTAAAGATAATGATATTGCAATGATTATTCAAGATAAAAGTGATGAGATTAGAAATAAAATTCTTTGTAATATCTCAAGAAGACGTAAAGAACTTGTCTTGGAAGAAGAATCTTTTTTAAAGTCGGTAAGAAAAAAAGATGTAAAGGCAATGACTATGTCTTTTGTTAGTTATATTAAGGAGTTGACTGTAAAAGGTGAGTTGACAATATATAGAAAAAATGAGGAGTTTGTTTAGTGAAACTTGATGAGCTACGTGCAAAGTATATAGACTTTTTTAAAAGTAAGGGACATTGTGAGATTGCAGGTAAATCTTTGATTCCTGATAATGATTCTACAGTTCTTTTTAATACTGCTGGCATGCAACCTCTTGTACCTTATTTACTTGGAGAGATTCATCCATCTGGGGACATGTTAGTTGATGTGCAAAAATGTTTAAGAACGGGAGATATTGATGAGGTTGGAGATTTGAGTCATTTAACTTTTTTTGAGATGCTTGGAAATTGGTCTCTTGGTGCTTATTTTAAAGAGCTTTCTGTAGAATATAGCTTTGAATTTTTGACTTCACCTCATTATTTGAATATTTCAAAAGATAGACTTTATGTTAGTGTATTTGAAGGTGATGAGGATATTCCTAGAGATACAAAAACAGCTGATATTTGGGAAGGACTTGGAATTCCTAGAGATAGAATATTTTATCTCTCAAGAGAGCATAATTTTTGGGGTCCTGTTGGGAATGTAGGACCTTGTGGTCCAGATACCGAAATATTTGTAGATACGGGAATAGATAAATGTTCTAATACGTGTGATATTACGTGTTCTTGTGGCAAATATTTTGAGATTTGGAATAATGTTTTTATGCAATATAAAAAGGATAATAATGGCCATTATGAAGAACTCCAGCGGAAATGTGTGGATACGGGTATGGGTATTGAAAGAACAATTACTTTTTTACAAGGAAAATCTTCAGTTTATGATACTGATGCATTTAGACCTATAATTAGTAAAATAGAAGAAATTTCTGGTAAAGTTTATGGAAATAATTTAGAAGATGATAGGGCCATTAGAATCATTGCTGATCATATTAAAGCCAGTTGTTTTATTTTAGCTGATAATTTTTCAGTTCTGCCATCTAATATGGGGCAAGGTTATGTTTTAAGAAGGCTTATTAGAAGAGCTATTAGATATGCAAAAAAACTTGGTATGGAATCTCATTGTTTGGCAGATCTTGTTGATTCTGTTGAAGAGATTTATAAATCTTTTTATAAAGAAATAACAGAAAAAAAAGATTTTATTAAGAGGGAATTGAATATAGAAGAAGAAAAATTTTTTAAAACTTTACGTCATGGAGAACAAGAATTTGTCAAGCTGATTCAGCAATTGTCATCAAAATTAATACCGGGTGATATTTCTTTTAAACTTTATGATACTTATGGTTTTCCTTATGAAATAACAGAAGAACTTGCAATTGAGCATGGGTTTAGTATGGATAAGGCAGGTTTTGACGAACATTTTAAAAAACATCAAGAGGTTTCTAGACAGGGAAGTGATAAGATCTTTAAAGGAGGGCTTGCAGATTGTACATATGAGACTACTAAATTACATACGGCTACTCATTTGCTTCATAAGGCTCTTCAATTGGTTTTAGGCAATCATGTAAGACAAAAGGGTAGTAATATTACTTCTGAGAGATTAAGATTTGATTTTAGTCATCCTTGTAAAATGACAGATGATGAGATAAGAAAGGTTGAAGATATGGTTAATTTACAGATACAAAATAAATTATCTGTAAAGAAATCTATCATTAGTTTGGACGATGCCTTGGCTAAAGGGGCTATGGCTTTATTTGGTGAAAAATATGAAGATATTGTGAGTGTGTATGAAATAGATGGTTTTTCAATTGAAGTTTGTGGTGGTCCTCATGTTAATAATACTAGTGAGCTTGGTACTTTTAAGATACAAAAAGAACAAGCTTCATCTTCAGGCATAAGAAGAATAAGGGCAATTTTGATGAGATAATACAAATTTATGGAGGTTACTTTATGTTTAAACATTTGTGCGATTATTTATTAACTCTACATCCTATTTTTTTAGGATTTTTAGGGTCTTCTTTTACTTGGTTTACTACGGCTTTTGGTGCAGCTGCCGTTTTTTGTTTTAGACGAGTGAATAATAAAATAATGGATGCCATGCTTGGATTTTCGGCAGGAATTATGATTGCTGCTAGTTTTTTTTCACTTATTAAACCAGCAATTGAGATGGCAGAAGAACTTGGTTATGTTACTTGGATACCCGCAGTTTGTGGTTTCCTTTTAGGAGCATTTTTTATATATATTGTAGATGTATTTGTACCAGATCTTGATAAATTGACATTTATTGATGAAGATTTAACAAGGCATGGTAAGAAGGATTTTTTGCTTTTTACGGCTGTGACTTTGCACAATTTTCCTGAAGGACTTGCTGTTGGTGTTGCTTTTGGTGCTATAGCATCTTCTCCTGATCTTCATACTTTGGTTGGAGCTATGATTCTCACATTGGGAATTGGTATTCAAAATATACCAGAAGGTGCAGCTATTTCTTTGCCTTTAAGAAGAGGTAATGTTCCTTTATGGAAGTGTTTTAATTATGGTCAAATGTCAGGATTGGTAGAAATTGTTGGCGGACTTTTGGGATCTTATGCTGTTTATACTTTTACTAGGATTTTACCCTTTGCTTTATCTTTTTCTGCTGGTGCAATGATTTATGTTTCAATTGAGCAATTGATACCTGAAGCTAAGAGGAAAGATATTGATAATAAGATTCCAACTATATTTGGAGTTATTGGTTTTTCTTTGATGATGTTTCTTGATGTTTCTTTGGGTTGATTTATCCAAATTTACCAGTGATATATTCTTCTGTTTTGATATTCTTAGGATTGAAGAATAACTCGTCTGTATTGCTTTCTTCCTCAATGTATCCGTTTAAGAAGAAAGCAGTTCTGTCGGATATTCGACCAGCTTGTTGCATATTATGAGTTACTATTATGATAGTATAACTTTCTTTTAAATTTATTATTAGCTCTTCAATTTTACCTGTTGATATTGGATCAAGGGCAGAAGTGGGTTCATCCATTAATATTACATTTGGTTCTATTGCAAGAGTTCTTGCAATGCAAAGTCTTTGTTGTTGGCCTCCTGAAAGGCTTAATGCATTTCTATTAAGTTTGTCTTTTACTTCATTCCATAGTGCAGATTTAATTAATGATTTTTCAACTATCTCGTCGAGTTTTTTTTTATCTTTAATTCCATGGATTTTAGGTCCATAACTTATGTTATCATAAACTGACATTAAGAATGGATTGGGAGTTTGAAAGACCATTCCTATTTTTCTTCTAAGTTCTAAAACATCAAAGTTATTTGAGTAAATACTTTTACCCTCATACATAACTTTTCCTTCTATTTTAACCCCTTCAACAAGATCATTCATTCTGTTAAGTGTTCTGAGAAAAGTTGATTTGCCACAACCTGATGGACCTATTAATGCAGTGATGCTATTCCTTAATATTGATATATTGATATTATTTAATGCTTTAAAATCTGTATAAAATAAATTTAAGTTTTCTGTTTGAATAATTGCTTTATCTTGGCTCATTTGCTTAAATCCTATATAGTTTGTTAATTAGAAATTTTGATATTAAATTTATTAATAGTATCATTATTATCAGTATTGATGCTGTTGCAAATCCTTTATCTAAATATCCTTCTTGAAATAGTAATAATAAGTGTACGGTTAAACTTCTTGACGGTTCATTTAATGCGCTTGCAAGTCCCAAGTTTGTCCCCATTGTGAATAGGAGTACGGCAGTCTCGCCAAGAGCACGTCCTATTGCAAGCACTATTCCTGTTAATATTCCTGGATTTGCAGCAGGTAGTAAGATTTTAATTATAGTTTCTGTTTTATTGGCCCCAAGTGCAACTGATGCATATTTATATGATTTTGGAATTGATTTTAATGATTCTTCGGTTGTTTTGACAATCATTGGCAATATCATTAAAGAGCTTGTGATTGCTCCTGAGAGTATTCCCATGCCAAAGATTGGAACAAAAAAGATAAGTCCAAAGAGTCCAAAGATGATTGCAGGAATGGATGACAAGATATCAACACTCATAGATACTGTTTTATATACTACTTTGTTTGAAGTATATTCTGCAAGCATTATTCCTGTACTAATTCCTATTGAAATTGAGATTATTGCTGTTAATAGTATGACATAAAATGTATTTAAGATTAAATAAGAAATACCGCCATATTTTCCAGAATTTCTTGGTGTAGATAATATAAAATTGAAGTTTAAGGGCATGCTTCTTTTTGTATCATATAATTTTAAAAAAGGTGCATCGTGTTTATAAAAGTAATGCCAAGGTACAATTGCAATTGTTCCTTCGTGTTTTTCTATTTCTTTTATTGCATTTTGATCATAATCCGAGTATTTTATGATGTTTAATTTGATATCTTTAGATATTAAGTCATTCCAATTTGCTTTTCCTACAATTAATTTTTTAATTTGCTTAAGGCTTATTATGTCAATAATTTCATTTTCACTCTTTTGTAATGTTTTTTTGCCCACTAATATTGACATGGATCTTATCTTTAATGATTGAATTTTTGGGTATTTTTTAAAATCTAATTTTTCAAGCTCATCTTGTGTTAGGTATCCAATAGCACCTTCTGTTTGGTTTATGGTGCTTATCATATCTTCACTTGATTCTACAGGTTTTATATATCTATTATTGAACTTATTGTCTTTGGTAAAAGTTTGCAGTATTGCTTTATTTGAAAGAGTTGGTTGTAAGCTTACAATTGGTACTATATCAAGATTTTGATCTGATATGCTACCCCAATGTGAGATCTTGTTATTATATATGTTATAAATATCTTGAGTAGTAATTTCTTTAGTTTTTATACTTTTATTAATAATAAATACAATTTTGACTATATTGTTATTTAATTTAAATGATAAGAAATGTTTTGTTTCGTCTAAGAATAATGATTCTTTTTTACTTGTAAAGAATAACGAATTGTATACTATATAAGCTATTATAAATACCAGTAATGTTATTAAAAAATAAGCAATAAATTTAATTATGCAAAATGCAATTTGATTAAACAATTTATTTATTTGAATTTTGTTCACTTGATTTTTAGCCTTTTAGATGAAGATAGGATCAGATGTTTGATTGAATTTGTTATTATGACTAATAATAACAATACCAATGCTGTTGAAAATAAAGCTTCTTTGTGAGTTCCAGATGCATATCCCATGTCTATTGCTATGTTTACTGTTAATGTTCTAATTGGTGAAAATATGTTTCTTATAAATAGAGGTGAGCCACCACCAACCATTAAAACAGCTATTGTTTCGCCAATAGCTCTTCCAATTGCTAGTATCACTCCTGCTAGAATACCTGTACTAGCTGAAGGAATCATTACTTTATATATTGTTTGCCAATCTGTTGCAGCTAGTGCAAGAGATGCTAGTTTGTATGATTTTGGAACAGCTTTAAGCGATGTATATGAAACGCTGATTATTGTTGGAAGTATCATTATGCTTAAAACTATTACTGAATTTATTAAGTTATATCCTAAGTTATCTTCTCTTATAAAAGTCTTTTTTATAAGAGAAGATATAAATGTGCTTCCAAAAAATCCATATACTACACTTGGAATTCCTGCTAAGAGTTCTATTATTGTTTGTAGTGTTTTCTGATACATGCCTTTGGTTTTTTCAGACAAGTAAATTGCAAATCCAAGACCAATTGGTAGTGCAATTGTAACAGAAAATAATGTTGTTAAGGCTGAATTGATAATGAATGATAAAATGCCATACGATTTTTGTATTTTACTCGTAGGATCCCAGTTTGTGCTGAATAAGAAATTTAAAATATTAATTTTATTATTCAGGAAAGGTGTTATTCCATTTTTAATAATAAATAAGATTAATAATAATATGACCAGAGTACTAATTGTTGCAGATGCAAAAATAAAGCAGTTAAAAGCCAATCTAACAATATTTCTTTTAGTTTTTAGATTTAATTGCATTCCTTAAAAGAGTTCCCCTATAGAAATTGAACCTTGATTAAGTTTATATTTAATTTCAATACTTAGTCAAACTTTTCATAATGTTAATTATTTTCAGTTGCATGAACCTTTATAAATCCTTGTTCTTCAATAATATCTTGTCCATTTGGGTTTAACATAAAATTGATGAAATCAAGTGTATTTTGATCTTCAGAAATATTGTTTGTTATTGCTATTATCTTTCTTTTGATATCGTATTTATCCTTTGTTATTGTTTCTTTTGTAGGATATATGCTGTTTATTGATAGCGTATGAACACCTTTTTCTGTTGCACCCCTTGAGTATCCAAAACTGATGTAACCAATTGAGTGAGGTGTAAGACTTATTTTTTCAATCATTTCTCCGTTTGATTTTACTATAATGCTATCCTGTCTAAATTGAGCTTCTTCAAAATTTTTTAGTACTTTCTCAAGAACTAGCTCTTTAATGGATGAATAAGAGCCTGATGATGAGTCTCTGTTTATAAAGTTAATTTTAGCGTCAGGACCACCAACTTGTTTCCAATTGCGAATATTGCCATTTAAAATTTTTACTAAATTTTCTTCTGTAATATTCGTGATTTTAACATCAGGGCTTGTGATAAATACTAAAGCATCATAAGCAATAATTGTGATTTTTGCTCCCTGAGCTATTTCTTCTTCAGTTGCATTTCTTGAAGAAATTGCCATTTTATAAATACCATCAAATAATCCCTTAATGCCTATGCTACTGCCTTGAGCATCGTAAGTGACTTTAATTTGATCGTTGATTTTTTGGTATTTTAAGATCATTTCGTCCATAATAGAGGTTGTTGAGGTAGATCCACCAATTGCAATTACATTTTCTTTGCTTTTGGTACAATTGCTCAATAACAAAGTTAGTGAAATAACAAAGAGTATTTTGATAATCCGCATTAAATTAACTCCTTTTATAACTATATATAATATCATTAATCGTAGATAAGTCAATGAATAGTAAATATTTTGATTTTTTGATATAAGTTATTATACACATTAGAAATTTGAGGTATTAGATGAGTGAAATTAAATCGGGAGATATTGAGAAAGGTTCTTTTTTGATTTTTAAAGGTATGCCACATGTTGTTCTTGAGCGAGAATTTTCAAAAATGGGTAGGAGTGGCTCCATTGTAAGATTGAAACTTAAAAATCTTAAAAATAAATTTGTTATTAAGGAAACTTTAAAGGGATCAGATACAGTTGAAGAAATTGAAGTATTGGAGGTTAGTTCGCAATATCTTTATAGAGAGAATGAAAATCTTATTTTTATGGATTTAGAGACCTATGATCAATTTAGTGTAAATTTAAAAGATGTTGTCAATATCGAAGATAAGGTTTTGTTTTTACAAGAAGCTGAGGTTTATTCTCTTATTAAGTGGGATGATGAAGTTATTGATTTAAAATTGCCATCAAAGGTTGCATTTGAGGTTGTAGATGCTGAAGTAGCTGTTAAAGGGGATACTGTTACTAATGCTATGAAGAATGTTACTCTGCATACGGGTTTAGTAGTCAAGGCGCCTCTTTTTATTAATATTGGAGATAAAATTTTAGTTAATTCTGAAACCAAAGAATATGCTGAGAGAGTTAAAGGCTAATATATTATTATTTTTATTTGTTTTAATTATTTTTTGTTCTTGTGAAATAAGCTATCCTGAGATAAGGGAAGTTGATTATGTGATTAATTATTATTTTAACAAGGATAAATTTGGTTATTTTATGACTTTTGATTTTGCTGTTAAGGTTTTAAATGCTGGTACTCTAAACAAGTTTGTTATTGAAAATATGGATAGCAAAGAATTTATTGAAGTGGTTAAAGATAAATATTCGTCTTCTTTTGTTAATTCTGTTCTTGGACAAGATGTTCTTTATTGTAAAGACTTGAGGTTTAATTTTGCTGATAAAACTTTTGATAGTTTTGTAGCACAAGTTCATCTTATTGATTTTGGAATGAGGGTATATAGTAAAGATATTATTATAGGTTTAAATTTATCAGAAGAAGATTTGAGATCCGTTTATGATTGTGTATATAAATCAAAAGATATGGATAAGTTAAATGAAATTAGTAGTAATAATTTGTACTTAATTACAACTCCTAAGGATGAAATTAATTTGTTGTATTCAATTGTTAAGATCAATGATTTGACGGATATGCAGCTGGATGATAATTATGATACTTATATAGGACTTTATTATATGGGTAAGTATTCTAATCTATTTTTTAAACTAAATTAATTTTGGCAAATTAATTTGGGCCTACCAGGACTTGAACCTGGGACCGCCCGATTATGAGTCGGGTGCTCTAACCAACTGAGCTATAGGCCCCATAAGCCAAAATACGCTTTATGTCTATTAAGGCTTAGAAATAATACCATAGATCATTATATTGATTTTTTATTGATTGTCAAGTTCATCAATTTCTTTTTGTATGGTTTCTATTTTTAAATTTAATTCGTTTAATTTTGTCTCAA
The DNA here is from genome assembly GCF_000500045.1 of Borrelia persica No12. Taxonomy (GTDB): domain Bacteria; phylum Spirochaetota; class Spirochaetia; order Borreliales; family Borreliaceae; genus Borrelia; species Borrelia persica. Next base: position 232,144 of record NZ_AYOT01000223.1, read on the forward strand.
TTGATTCTTTATTTTTTATAAGTTGTTGCATGTTTGTTTTTATTTTTATAATTTCACTTTTTTTTATTTCTTTGATGAGTTCTGAATTCAATCTTAATATTTGTTTATTTAGATCTTTTATTATTTCTAAATGTGAATTGATTGCTCCATTTTTATTTAATCCTTTTTCTGTTTTTGACATTTCAACAAATTCTTCAGCAATCTTTTTCAAAATAGATTCTTTCTTTAATTGAACAATATTGATAGTCTGTTTTATTTTATTTTTATTATGTATATTATTTGTTTTGTTTGCAAGTTTAATTTCATCGTTTATTTTTGAAATTTCTGTTTGCATTTCATTTATTAATTTGTATTCTTCAATAATTTCTGTGCTCAAGTCTTTGTTTTCTATAAATTCATTAACAATGTTTTCTAAATTTTCTGATTCCAAATATTTTTTTAATATTTTTTTTTCAAATTCTTTTGCCATTTTTTGTATATTTGTTTTATTTATTATTTCTTTGATAATTAGTTTGATATTCATGACAAGTTTTTTGAAAAAATTAACCTTTTCTTTGTAATTGATTATTTCTGTTGTTTTATATTTATGTTTTGCAAGGATTGATTTGGTAAAATGCAGTTTATATTCTAGAATTGTTGAGAGATTGTTTGGATATTTATTTATTATTATTGCAATACTTTTTTTAAGTTTGAGTTTGTGTTCTTTTAAGATATGTCTTTCTCTTTCTTTATACTCTTTATTCTTTTTGTATAATGCGTTTAATTTGTTTTCATTTTCTTCTGCTTTGTTTAGGTTTGCTTTGAGTTGAGATATTTCCTTGTCAATTAACTTTAAAGATATATAGGATTCTAATTTTTTAAGTTCTATTATATTGCTATTTTTAAGTTCTTTTCCAAGTTCAATTAATTTTTGATCTCTTTGTATATTTAATTTTTGAATTTTAGATTTAAGATTTTTTGTCATAAATAACTTCTATGTTTATTTTATTGTCTGTTGACACTTTTTTCAAGCTCTGATTTAGTGATTTTATGGTAAATTTTTCTTCCGTGTGGGCAATGTTTTAATTTAAGATTGAAGAATTCGTTTATTAAGAATTGACTAAATTCTAGACTGATCGTGTCGTTACGTTTTATGGCTTGCCTGCAGGCAAGAGTTGCATATAATTCAGCTTCCAGAGAATCAATTATTTTACTTTTTCTTGTTTTTAAGAATTGAATGATAGTGTTTTCATATTTGTTGCAAATATTGGGAATAGATTCAAGTCTGTAAGTTTGCTCTTTTGTTTTTGTAACTATAATGTCTATTTTTTTATATTCTTCTAATTCACTTGTTAATATTTTATCTTTGTCTTCATGTTCTACTTGAAATTCAATTGGTATTAAAAGTTTTTGTATAGTTTTTTCTGAGTTTATTAGGGTTTGATATATGATTTTTTCGTGAAGTGCATGTTGATCTATAAAGTAAAGTTCATTATCCTTTTCTACTATTAAAAATTCTGAAAATAGTTGTCCCATGTATTTAAATTCATGTTTTTTTATTGATTTTTGAAAATTATTTGGTATTGTAGAAGTTTTTAGAAAAATATTTTGAATATGATGTTTAAATGATGGCTTATCTTTTTGTAGTGTTTGTTTTGCAAATTGTATCTTATCTTCTATTATATTTGTTATTTTATTGTTTTGAGGTTTGTCTAGAATTAGTGCTTCATTTTGTGTAATTTTATATGCTTTAAAATTAGAATTTGTTAAATCATTTTCAGAATGTAGTAAATGAGCATCATTTGTCAATTGTCTTTTGATTATTACATTATTGTAATCTTGTAAAATTTCTTGTTGTTCTCTATCAAAAAATTCATTGATATTGTTTGAGATTTGTTTGGGAAGGAATGGCAAATTAAAAAATCTTACTTCTTTTTTTTGAGGGTGTATATTAAAATCAACATGTTGAGTGTCTACTTCTAGGAATAGATAACATATAGGAAAATTTTTGCAAGTGAGTATTTTGCTGTGTCCATTGATTATTGCTTCAGACAAGGTTTTCTCTTCAACAGGTCTTCTGTTAACAAATATTTTTATGTTGCGTCTATCCTTTTTTGAAAAAGTGGGAGGAGCAAAAAATATTTTCATTTTTACATGTTCATATTCTGCTTCTATTTTTCCAAATTTGTTGTTTTCGATTATTTCTCCATATACACTTTGTACTCTATCTGTTAAACTTTCTTTAAAATAAACTTTTTTAAGTTCATTGTTTATACTTAATTTAAAATCAATACCAGGATGAGTTACGGCTTTCTCTTCAAAAACTTTTAAACACATTTTTGTTTCTATAGAGTCCTTTTTTAAAAACCTTTTTCTTGCTGGAAAATTGTAAAATAGATTTGTAACATCTACCATTGTGCCATTTATTGCAGATTGTTTTTTTAGATATTTTTCAATACCATTTTCAATTTCAATCTGATAACTATCTTCTCCTGTGGTGGAGCTTGTTATTATGAGATTTGAACAAATGGCTATGCTTGACAAAGCTTCTCCTCGAAATCCTAATGTTTGGATTCTTTCAAGGTCTTGTTCTTCACTGATTTTTGAGGTGGTATGAGGTAAATAACATATTTTTAAGTCTTCTTTACTGATTCCACTACCATTATCTGTTATTAATATTCTTTTAATTCCACCTTCTTCAATAAAAATTTCTATTTTATCTGCTCCAGAGTCTATTGCATTATCAAGTAGTTCTCTTAAAATAGAACAGGGTCTGTCTATAGCTTCTCCTGCTGCTATTTTTTGCACTAGAATTTTATCTAGAAATTTTATTTTATTCATTTACCTATTATTTCTATTATTGTTTGATTTTGTTTATAATTAGGAAATTTTTTGATAACTTCTTTAAGTGTATTGTCATTTCCATTTTCAGTATATTCTATTATTCCCAGTGCATGTAGGGCTTCTGGATTATTTGGACTTATTTTTATATATTCTTTTAGTTTTTCCATGGCTCTTTTGTTGTCTTTCATATCAAAAAAGGTAGTTCCCAGATTGTATTTTGCCTCAATGTCTGATTGAGCTTCTGCTTTTTGAAAAACTTCTATTGCTTTTTTATAGTTTCCTTGATTTTTGTAAAGTATGCCAAGATTATTTAATGCTATTGCATGGTTTTTTTTACTAATTTTTTCAAGAATTGAAATTGCTTTTGATGTATTTTTTAATTTTTCGTATGCTTTTGCTAAATTGATATGAGCTGTAATATTATCAGGATTTCTTTGAATTACAGTATTGTAGAGAGGTATTGCTGCATGATAATTTTCTTTGCTTAAATAAATGGATGCTTTTAAATATAAATATTCAGTTTGTGTGGGCTTTATTTTAAGAGCTTTATTTATATTTGTTAGCGATTCATTTAGATTGTTATTTTTAAAATTTGCTATTGATAAATTATAAAACATAACATCATTTTTTGTATTTATTGAAGTGTTTGCTTGTTTGAGATATTTTTCACTGTTTTTAAAATCTTCAAGATGGTTTGCTATAATACCTGCTTTTAAAGCATAATGAGGATTTTTGGTAATCTCATAAGCTTTTTTGAAACTTGTGAAAGCATTTTGTTTATCATCACTTTGTTCTTCTGCGATTCCTTTTTTATAATAGGCATTATCATAATTTTGATCTATTGCAATTGCCTTTTTAAATTCTTCAATTGCTTGTTGTTGCTTATTTAATAATATTAGACTTGTGCCTTTATTTGTGTATGCTTTTTTGTGTTTTGGGTTTATGGATATTGCTGTGTCAAAAGCTTTGATTGATTCTTCGTATTTTTTAAGTTTAAATTTTATTATTCCAAGTTTGTAGTAGTCCTCTTCATTGTTTGTGATATTTGCGATTTTTTCGTAATTTGTTTCTGCTTCTTGAAAATTTTCTTGTTTTTCATTTGTTGATGCTCTCTTTTTAAGAGACTCTAAATTTTGTGAATTTTGCATAGATTGATTTTTTTGTATTTTAGGGTTTTCTTCTGTTTGTATTTTGGTATCTGTTGCTTGATCTTTTTTTGGTAAAATGTCTTCTTGAGGAAGTTTTTGTTTTAAAAGCTCCTTGTGAAGAGGAGCTTGTCTTTTACTCATTGAGTTTGGTTCGACATCTTGTTTGATTAATTTAATTAAAAGATCAGCTGCTTCTTGATTGTTTTGTTTATCAATTAAGTCGTTAACTTTACTAAATTTTTCACTTAAGCCTTTTTTGATAAGTTCATTAAGTCTTTCTTTTGCAAGTGGAGGATTTCCAGTATTAATATTGTCTAATATTTCATAAAGTGTTTTTCTGATGATGTAATCATAAGGTCTCTCTATTTTATTAATAATTTCGTTTTTGGGAGTATCTTTTACGTTTATATTTTCTGTTTGAGTTTTTGGTTTACTAATAGTAGGGATTTCATTTATTTTTGTATTTTGTTTTGTACTATTTTCTTTAAGATTATCCAGTATTATTTTATCTTTATTTTGTTGCTCTGTTTTTATGATTTTTTTTGGAGTTGTGTTTGGTTGAATTATATTGGTTTGATTTAATTCTTTGTTTAAGTTTTCTTTTAGTTTTTGTAAATTAAATAGATTTTTTTTATTTGCAGTAGAGTTATTATCATTCGTATTCGGTTTTTGTTGTTGTTCTGTTTTCTTTTTATTGTTATTTAAATTTTGAGGTATTGTGTTTTTGTTGAATTCTAGGATGTTTTCATTTGCAATACCATTATCATTTTTTCTATCAGCATAATTTTCTATTTTTGTAGTATCTTTGATATATTTGTTGTTAAAAGCAGTTTCGGAGTTTTCATTATCAATTGGTATTGGTTGTTCTTTTCCTTGGATTTTATCTAGTATTTGATTAGCAGTGTCTCTTTGTAAATTTTTTGATTCAAAAGGGCTATCATTTGCAAGTTCTGAGAGAGTATTTTCAAGCATTGCAATATCTGTGTTTTGTGGATATTTGTCTTTGAGAATTTTTGTTATTGAATGTGCTTTTTTATAATTTCTATCCATAATGCTGTTTTTGACTTCATTTAACATTATCTCTTGGTTGTTTTTATTTCTTCGTTCTTTATATATATAATAACCAAGACCCCCAAATGAAGTGATGAGTAATAGTATTAAGATTATTAGTATGGGTAAGTTTTTTCTTTTATTCATCTATATTTAACTCCTCTTGCCAATTAATTTCGTCTAATTCAATTACAGAATTTGTTTGTAAATTATCAGCAAATTTTTCTTTAAGTATTGTTTTTTTGTTCTGTTGTTCTTTCTTATTATTCTGTTGTTGTGCAGCGTTTGTTAGATTTTGAGGATGTTGTTTATTTTGAGGTTGCTGATTAGATTGAGGATATTGTTTATTTTGTGATTGTTGGACAGGTTTTTGTTCTTTCTTATTATTCTGTTGTTGTGCAGCGTTTGTTAGATTTTGAGGATGTTGTTTATGTTGAGGTTGCTGATTAGATTGAGGATATTGTTTATTTTGTGATTGTTGGACAGGTTTTTGTGCTTGCTCATTTTTCTGTTGTTGTGCAGCGTTTGTTAGATTTTGAGGATGTTGTTTATTTTGAGGTTGCTGATTAGATTGAGGA
>NZ_AYOT01000224.1 GCF_000500045.1 Borrelia persica No12
GAGGATGTTGTTTATGTTGAAGTTGCTGATTAGATTGAGGATATTGTTTATTTTGTGATTGTTGGACAGGTTGTTGTTGTTCTTTCTTGTTTTTCTGTTGTTGTGCAGTGTTTGTTAGATTTTGAGGATGTTGTTTATTTTGAGGTTGCTGATTAGATTGAGGATATTGTTTATTTTGTGTCTGTTGGACAGATTTTTGTTCTTTCTTATTATTCTGTTGTTGTGCAGCGTTTGTTAGATTT
>NZ_AYOT01000225.1 GCF_000500045.1 Borrelia persica No12
TAGATTTTTAGGATGTTGTTTATGTTGAAGTTGCTGATTAGATTGAGGATATTGATTATTTTGTGTCTGTTGGACAGGTTTTTGTTGTGCTTGCTCATTTTTCTGTTGTTGTGCAGCGTTTGCTAGATTTTGAGCGTGTGCTAAATTTAGAGCGTTTGTTTGGTTTTGAGCATTTGGAATTTGTTGTGTATTTTCTTGATCTTTTTGTTGTTCTGTGGCAATGTATTCTTCACTTCTGTTTTTTAAAGTTTTATCAAGTTTTTCAAGATCGGATTTTTTATTTCTTAAGAGATCGATCATGTGTAGAATAGCATTCTTTTTTTCGCTTTCGTATCTTAGTGTGATGAACTGAGAGTAATCATGGATTGCCATAGTGTATGAATCCCATGCGTTTTTATAATCTTTGTCTTTGAAATTAATTTTTCCTTGTTCAACATAAGAGTTTGCTCTATTGAGGAGTGCCTTATCATAGTTGGGCATGTTTTTAATAGCACTGGAATAATACCTTATTGCTAGATTATAATAGCCTTTACCTCGTTTAAACATTATGTTTCCCAATTCAAAATATAATTTGTAATCAATATTTCCCCCTATTGCGATTCCATCAAGTAGAGCACCTTCTGCTTCTGTTAGTTGATTGTTTTCTCTATAAGCTATTGCTAAAAAATAGTATCCTTCTTGTTCTTTTGGATGTTTTTGGATAGCTTCGCTGAGAATTTTTATTGCTTGTGGATAATTTTTGTTTTTTATTTCTTCCTGTCCAAGTTTAACTAATCTTTGGGAGTATGCTAAACTTGCATTTAATAATAAAACAAGCAAGACAATCAAATTTTTAAGCAATAATAAACATTTTTTCATATCTTCTATAAGTATTATTTTATTACTTTCTAGTAAATATTTCTATATTTTATGGTGTCTTAAAATCAAATTTCTTTTGTTCTTGAGTTAAAAATGTAATGAAGTTTGTTATTTCTTCTTTTTGTTGAGGTAATATTGTTTTCTCTTCTTTTAGTGCATCTGGTTTATAATAGCAAATAATGTAGTATATGGCTGGGAGTAGTGCTATTTCTGTTTGCACTTCTGTTAGTTGAAATAATAATTTTAATTTAATATTTTTATTTAATATTTTAAATACTCTTGTTCTTGAAATTAGTGATTTGATAAAAATATACGATTTACAGTAATTGAATTGATGTAGACCTGTTTTTTGCATATGGGTTATTTCTTGAGGAATTGTGATTTGATTTGAATCAAGATGTATCATTATTTCTGATATAAATTCAAAATGTTTTTTATCAATATTGGGATAAAAAGATAGGAAATATACAAATATTTGATTTTGAATTTCGAAATTTTTACTTTTAAAAAATTGTTTTATATCTTTTGATGTTTGTGTTTTATCGTCTTTATCTGCATATATGTAAAATGAAATCCATCCATATGTATCTACTTTTGTTGTATTTTCTTTGATGTAATTTATTATTTTAAAAAGAAATATCCTTCGCATGTCTTTATTTTGAAATATTTTTGAGCTTTCATATGGATTGAAATTCATTCTTTCAAATGATACAAAAAATTCTTCTGCTTTAAATTTTGCTGTGATAATGTCTTCTATGTTTGCATTAAGATTTAGCAATTTATGAGTGTCAATATATTCAATTGCAAAAATGAAGTCTTCCCATTCATTTGGTACTTTATCTTTAAAAAACCATTCTAGATATTGTTTTATTGCAGTTTTTTCAAGTGAAAGTAAATACGTTTTTAATGTGTTTTGAAAATCTTTTGGAGTATATCTTGTAAATTCACTGAAAAAATAATTGAAATTGGAATTTTTATTTGAGCCTTTATAAAAAATTTCATTAAGACTAAATGTTTTAATTGTTTTTAAATATTTTAAAATTTCATCGTATTTTAAAGTTAAAACTTCATCTATTATATATCTATAATTTTTTGTTAAAATTTTATTAAAAAGTGACTTAGATAGGCATCCTACTGGCCAGTAAGTTAGAATAAGCAGTTTTTTGAGTTTCGTTACTCTGTTTTGTTTTTGGTTTAAGCTTGATTTAAATAGCCTTTGGAATGATAGATTATCTTTAAGTATGTGTTTGATCTTTTCTTTGTTTCTGTATTTAACTGCTATTAGTATATCTATTGTTGGTTCTAAATTTTCTATTTTTAAGTTATTAGAAAAATTTAATATTATTTGTTTATATAATTCTTTTTTTTCTTGCGTGTATTGCTTATTATTCTGTATTTCAATTATTTTTAAAAAGTTACTTGAATTTATTTTATATGTTATTCCAGGTCTTTTGCTGAGAAGATTAGTTTCTTTTTCTATTTGAAGTAAATTTTTTTCTTTAATGATTTCTAGTATCCAATTTTTTATATTGTTGTCTTCTACTTCTTCATAATAATATTCTTCTAGTGTGATATTTAATGTATTTTTTTTTAGTTCATAGTCTTGACTTATTTGGATGAGATTTATCATTTCTTGCTCATTAAGTTTGTAAAGTTTTGATAGGATACTATATTTTAAAATTTTTTCTTCTACATTTGTGTTTATGTATTTTTTTAGTGTGTTAAGAGCATCATAAAATTTGTGATATTTTGTTGTTATTTTCATTTAATTCCTTAATGTATTTTTGATTATCTGTAGTAATTTGTCATCGTGTTTTGCAATCTTTATGATTGCTTCTAAATAACCCTCAATATCGCCTATATCAAGTCTCTCTCCTTCAATTTTTTTGTATAATACTTTATTTTCATTCATTAGTTTTTTTAAAGCATAAATATGATGATATTCTCCTTTTTGATGAAATTGAAAACCTTCTTCTAGAAATTGAAAAAATTCATGGGTATATAAAAATCTTCCGATGGATGCTTTATTACTTGGTTCTTGTCCAATTTGTGGCTTTTCTACTATGTCTTTTACATGAATATTGTCTTTGTTTAATTCTATTACTCCATATCTATTGATATTTTTAGGGTTTTCAATAACAGATAATATATTTTTTCCAGTTTTTTTATGCAATTCTATTAATTGTTTTGTTAGAGGAGGAGATCCAATGTGTAAATCATCGGGGTATGCAACTATTACGCTTTTATTGCCTACCCAGGGTTTTGCACAAAGCAAAGCATGTCCTGTTCCCATCATTTCATTTTGTCTTATAAAGCAGATATTGATATCTTTAATTTTAATTTGTTCTAGCAAATTTTTTTGACATTTTTTGGTAAACTCATATTCAAGTTCAATTTCTCTATCAAAATAATTATCCAAAACTTTTTTTCTTCTTGAGGTTATTATGAGTATTTCTTTAATTCCAGAATTGATAAATTCTTCAATAATATAATCAATTGATGGCTTGTTTAAAATTGGTAACATTTCTTTTGGAATTGTTTTTGTTATTGGTAAAAACCTTGTACCATATCCTGCTGCTAATATAATGCCTTTCATATTTTATCTCTCTTAGATAAAATTATATCAAAATTTAGATTATATATATTTAATATTTTTGAAAAATGATTTAAAATTTGTTTCTATGCATGTGAGTGCAGGTAAGTATAAGGGATTAAAAGTTGCTTGTCCTAAGGTAGGTGATGTACGGCCTGTGATGGCTGTTGTTAGAGAAGCATTTTTTTCTATTTTGTTTAATCAGATTTTAGGAGTTAAGTTTCTTGACGTATTTACTGGTACTGGAATCATGTCTCTTGAGGCTTTAAGCAGGGGAGCTAGTCTTGTACATCTTGTTGATTATAATAAATTCTCTAAAAATGTTTTGATTAAAAATTTTGATATTGTCAGTGAACCTTACAGATTTTTTTTTACGAAAGCTGAGTTATTTCTTGCAAGGAGTGATCTTTTTTATGATTTGATTTATCTTGATCCTCCCTTTAACTATCCTTTTAAAGAAAATTTACTTGAAATAATATCAAAAAATAAAAGTCTAAATAAAAACGCAAAAATTATTATTCATTATCCTACTAGGGAAAATTTGGATAATAATATTTTAAGACTTTCAAAGTATGATTCTAGAAAATATGGAGGCTCAAAACTTGATTTTTTTAAAGTTAATATTGATGTATAAACTGTTATTCTGGAATGGAGTCTAAGAATTGAAATTGATGACTTTTAAGTTCTTCAATATTGTGCTTTAATTCAAATTTATCAGTATTTTTAAATGGACTTTTTTTAATCTCTCCATTTTGTCCTTTTATTATTATTTCTCTAGATTCGAGGTTTAGTAGTATATCTCCAATTTTATATGATTTGTCTTTTTGTTTTATTATGGATAGGATAGGTAAAATACCTGTTGTATATTTAAGAACAACGGCTTTGAATATGGGTTCATCGCAATCCTTTGTGTATACATTTACTATTGCTCCATAATCAAATGGTGCAAGTATTTTTAGAAAATTTTTTAGCATCTTTATGTCAAATTTTTTATTTCTTAAATATTCTTCTGGTTTGTCTTTATCCCAATAATATTGTTCGCTGTTTTGAATTAAAAATTCAATGGCTTCTAATGGATTAACGGGTTCTTTGATTATTGTTGGGTTAATCATCTCATCATAAGTATCTATTATGCAAAAAATTCTAATGAGTTCATGTGTGAATTTTTTTTTTGTTTCTGCGTGATTTTTGCTATTAAGGTAATTTTTTTGTCCATTAATTATCATTTTTGTAATAGCAGAAATGTCCTCTCTCATTCTAAATAAATTTTTAGATACATTAATGCTTTTCTCTAATAATTCTGTTTTAGGAATATATTCATCTTCTATATTTTTATTTTTAAGACTGATTTTATCTCTTAATTTTTGTAATATTGTGACATGCATAAGTCCGATTGGATGTAATAATACTCCAAATGCAGCTTGTAGTATTATATCATTATCGTAGAAAAATTCTGTGAATTCTGTGTAATGTGATTTGTCAATAAAAAATTTTGATGTTGATCTCGGTGCATCTTTTGCCGCTCGTTCTTTATTTAACTGTGCAATAGTTAATAAAAAGTAAATTGTTGTATCGACTGCATGCATTAGTATAGAATCACCTTCCGTTTGTACTTGTCCCCTAAAAAATTCATAGTCTCTTCTAACTGAGTATAAATATAATTTTTTTATTATTGTATTATGGAGATTGTCTTTATCTATTATCTTTTGGAAGTCAAAATAATCATATATTTCTGATAATATTTTTTGAATGGATATTATTTTATGTCTTGGTAAGATCTTAAAGCTACCTTCGATGATTTCTTTGGCATAAATAGAATCAGGTTCTCTTTCCATTAGTGTATTTAAATTGATTATTGTTTTTCTTCCTGAAATTGTGAATATTTTGTCTTTTTCTGAGAATGGCTTATATATATCTTTTAATGCTTCAATTAACTCTTCTTTTAAAGAATTTATTTTATTCTCTAAGAGTTCTTCATTAATTGTACTGATTAATTTTTCATGTGAAATATTTTCGTAATTATTTATAACTGGAATATGTGAAACATTTCCTTTGTTTAATAATGTTATTATTTTGTCATTTACCTTTGTGCTTAATTTAGTTAAGTTACCAATATTTGAAAAAATTATATCTTTTTCTGTTAAATCTTTTACTTCTTTTATTTCTTTGAGAATCATTGGAATCCTCTTAAAGCTTCAAACATTGCCACAGTATAATACGATTGCATTTATGAGATAAGGGTTTGTCCTATTATTTATTAACTTGGATAATATGATATTTGTTAACATAACTTTTATGTAGCGCCTTATAGTGACCGAACTTCAAGTCTGTTCTTGCTCCTTTTATTTAGAATATCTTATACAATGTTAACATTGCCACCGAGGAGAATCGAACTCCTGACACAAGGATTTTCAGTCCTCTGCTCTACCAACTGAGCTACAGTGGCTTTAATTTTGACATTATAATTTTTATTAACAGACATAATTCTTTCATAAACAAAGTTTTTTGTCAATAAAATAAAGTATCGTTCTATTTTCTTAATCTTTATATGTTTGTTATTAACAATAGATGACAGGTATTATTAACCTTTATTTTTATGAATAAAAACTAAAGGTTAATAAATAAAATGGGCCTTCATATTGCAGTGTGTACCCATTTTATTTAATTTTTTTAGCTTATTTATTCATTTAATATTTTGTTTTAAATAAAATTTATGCTTATTTTTTATTATGTAAATATTTGAAAAAATCCATGTCTGTTGAGAATATTTTTCGTTTATCTTTAAGAGTTATTTTATAGCTCTCTAGTGCTTGCCAAAATTTATAAAATTCAGCATTTTGTCCATATGCATTTGCATAAATTTTTGCAGCTTCACTATCCCCTTCAGCTTTAATTTTGGCTGATTCGGCTTTTGCTTCGCTTAATAATTTAAGTTTTTCTTTTTCAATACTACCAAGAATTTCTGTTTTTTCAGCAATTCCTATACTTCTTTGTTCTTCTGCGACTTGTTGTCTTTCTGAAATCATTCTGTTATGTACTGAATCAATTAAACTTGGATCATAGCCAATTTTTCGAATAAGTACATCTACAATTTCAATGCCAATATCTTTTGTATTTTGATTGGCTACTTCAATTATTTCATTTTCAATTATTTTGCGGCCTTTTGTAATTTTATATGTTGTATTATTTGTAGTGTTTTGTGGTGTTAAAATGCCATCAGATAGACGTTGAATAGGGTCATTTGAACTTCTGATAATTTCAAGTAAAGGGTATTTTGCAATGACACCTCTTACTGCAGGCTCAATAGCTGCATTTATTATGGTAGAAGCTCTAAGCATTGTTTTGATTGCTGTATAAAATTTATTAATGTCTACAATTTTCCATCTGGCAGTTGTATCTATCCAGATTAATTGTTTTTCTTCTCCTCCTGTTGGAATTCTTTGCGGTTCTCCATCCCATCTAAGTATGTATTTAGGGAAAATGTGTACATTTTCAATAAGTGGGATTTTATATTTAAGTCCAGCTGTATCTTCTGTTCTTTCAATTTTACCAAGTCTTGTAGTTATTGATATTTCATTTTCTTTTAAAATGTAGATTGGTTGTGTTATGGCTAATAATATTAATCCAAATATTAATGTAAAAGCTAGAATTTTGGCAAAATAAAGTAAAAATTTTAGTATATATTTCATTTTACTTAACCTCCTTAAATGGAAGGAAATTGTTTAAGTTTTTATCAATGATTTCAATATTGTCTTTGTTTTCAAGGATTTCCTTCATTGCTTCGTGATATATTCTCTCTCTTGTAATTTCTGGGTCTTGTGTGTATGCATTTAGAATTGCATTAAATAAAGCAGTATCGGCCAATGCAGTATTTATTCTACTCTCTTTATATCCTTTAGCTTCTTCTATGAGTTTGAGTGCTTCACCTTTAATTTTTGGAATTATTTGATTAAATTCTTTTTTTCCTTCATTTATAAATTTATTTTTATCTTGAATGGCTATATTAACATCTTCAAATGCTTCATAAACTTTTCCTTTTGGTGGCATGGCATTTCTTATTTGTACCTGTATAATATCAATGCCTAAATTGTATGTTTTAATAATTTCATTCATAGAATCTCTTACTCCTTCTGTAACACCAACTCTATTGTCGTTAATTATTTCAAAAATAGTGTTGTCTCCAATTAGCCTGTTCATTGATGCTTTTGCAATGTCTATTATGGTTTGTCCTGGATCTTCTACTTTGAACATAAAAGAATATGGATCACTGATTTTATATTGCACTAGCCATTCGACCTTAATTATATTTAAATCACCAGTAATAATTATTCCCTCATCTTCATCTGCATTGATTTTCATATTGTTGTTTGTATTAAAACCAAATTTAACTTCTTGTACGATCTTTACTGGTACAATTAATTTTTCTTCAATTAATGGAATTTTAATATGTATACCTGGTTCAAGTATTCTATTTAATTTGCCAAGACGAAGAATAACTGCTTCATCAGATGGCCCAACAACAAAAACATTTGAAATGGTGATTATTGATATTATTACTAATATAATTAAAATTATTGTATATTCATATGTTGTGTTAAAAAATTTTAAGATATTGTTTAACATTTTTTTCCTCCTTTTTTTATTATTTAATTTTAAAATATGTGTTTTATTATTAATTCCTGAATATTTTTTGTAATGTGTATTTTATGTTTATTTTGAATTTTATGTAATGAAAAATTATTTTTCAATTATTTATTCCTTTCGAAGTTTTTTAAATGTTATTTTTTTAATTTTATGATTTTGAATTTCTTCTATTAAGTATTCTCCATGTTCTGTATTAACTTGTTCTCCTTTTGTGGGTATTTTATCAAGTAAGTCCATGATATATCCTCCTATTGTATTTATATAATCTTTATGTTGAATTTTTATTCCCACTGTTTCTTCAATTTCATCAAATGTTGTCTCTCCTGATATTAAGTAAACATTGTCTTCTTTTTTGGTAATAAGTTGTTTTTCCTCTTCAAAATCGTATTCATCAAATATTGCACCAAATATTTTTTCTATTATGTCTTCTACTGTAAGTATTCCAGAAAATCCTCCGTACTCATCAATAACAATTGCCATTATTTTTTGTTTCTGTCTCATGATGTCTAGTATTTCTTTTATTCTTTTGTTTTGTTGTACAAAAACTGCGGGTTTTATAAATTTAATAATACTTTTTTCAAGTTTTTTTTTGCTTATTTCAATTAAATCTTTAGTTATTAAAATTCCTATTATTTGTTCTCTATTTTGACCTTTATATACGGGTATTCTGGAATATCCTTCTTTTTTAATCAGTTTAATTTTGTCTTTTAGTTTAGATGTGCTTGATAGTGAGAATACTTCTGTTCTATGTGTCATAACTTCAGAAGCCCTAACTTCTCCTATGTTTAACATTTTTTGCATAAATATTCTGTCGTCGTTTTCTAAAATTCCTAATTTCTCGGCTAGAGACAACATATTTCTTATACTGTCTTTAGTCATTTTTTGACTTGTTTTTATTTTGCATAGGCTTAATAAAATTTTAACCATTCCATTAATTATATATATTGCTGGTGTAAATATTATTGTTAATGCTTTAATTAAAATAGAGGTAGATAAGACTATACTTTCATTATTTAAGATTGCAATCTGTTTAGGAAATATTTCTGAGCATATGAGTACTATTATTGTTATAATTCCAGTTGATAATGCAAGAGAATTGTTTCCATATTTATCAAGAACAAATTTTGTTGTAAGAGTACTTGCTGTTATATTGGCAATATTATTTCCAATTAAAATTGTTGTGACGAGTTTTGATGGGTTTTGTGATAAGTTGTATACTACTGTTCCTAATTTTCCTTTTTTCTTTATATCTTGAAGTTGAATGAGGCTTAATGATGTATATGCTGTCTCTGATGCTGAAAAAATTGCCGATAGTATTACAAGTATGAATATAATGATTAATTCTAACATAATTATTATTTTAATTTATCTTGAAATCATTTTCTTTAGTTTTGTTTGTCTTTATCAAAAAAATACGTTAACCTTTGTTTTAGCCTTCTTTACAAGGCGCCGACCGGATTCGAACCGGCGAATCAAAGTTTTGCAGACTTTTCCCTTAGCCACTTGGGTACAGCGCCATATGAAACATTAGTTAGTTTATTAAAAAATATTTGAATTGTAAACAGTGTTTTGGAACTTTTATAGTTTAATTAATATTTAATTTTTTTAAGTATTATCTTTTGAAATTTTTATGTAAAAATAAGTTTTATTTTTGTAAACTTTATGAGTATGAATAAAAAAGTACTTAATAATGTTTTATCTAAACTAAATCAAAGTCTAATACAAAAGATTATAGGGTCTTGTGAAGTGGAAATATGTGGACTTGCGTATGATTCAAGATGTGTTTTATCTCATTTTGTTTTTTTTGCTCTTCCAGGACTGCATTTTGATGGTCAGGAATTCATTTCGTCAGCAATTCGAAGAGGTAGTAATGTTATCGTTCATACTGATGATATTGATTTTTATGATCCCAATGTAACTTATATTAGAATTGATCCTTGCAATATAAAAAGATTTATGTCAAATTTTGCTCATGTTTTTTATGATGAGCCTTCAAAAAAACTTAAAATTATTGGTGTTACAGGTACTGATGGTAAGAGTTCTGTTTGTTTTTATATTTATACTTTATTAAAGTCTATGGGTATTAAGGTTGGATTTATTTCAACAGTGTTCTTTGAAGATGGAAGTGGCGTTTTAGCAAAAAATCCCTATAGACAATCTACACCAGAATCGACAGAAATTCATTTAGTTTTAAGTAAAATGGTAGAGAATGATGTTGAATATGCTATTATTGAATCAACTTCTCATGGTCTTGATTGTAGGACATCAAGGCTTCTTGATATTGCATATTCTGTTGCTGTTTTGACTAATATTAGCCATGAACATCTTGAATTTCATGGTACCATGCAAAATTATTTGAATGCTAAGCTTAATCTTTTTTCTTCTGCGGATTATAATGGCGGTTTTGGTATTGTTAATATGGATGATAATCATTTTTCTGCATTTTTAAGTTCTATTAGAAGAGCTTATACGTATAGTTTGAAAAATTCAGAAGCTGATTTTTTTGTAAGTAAGATTAATGAACAAATGGGTTTTACTGAGTTTGAGTTTTATCATAATAATATTAAATATGATGCTAGAGTAAATCTTACGGGCAGTTTTAATGTTGAGAATGTTATGGCAGCTTTGATTGTTATTAGTCAATTTATGAATGTTGATATTTCAAAGATTGTAAGTAATCTTTTAAATATTAAGAGTCTTTGTGGAAGAATGCAAAGTATTGACTTTGGGCAGGAGTTTTCTTTAATTATTGATTATGCGCATACACCAGGGGCTTTTCTTAAGATGTTTCCTATATTTAGAAGGCTTGCAAAGAGGCGCTTGATTTCTGTTTTTGGTTCTGCTGGTGAGAGAGATGTTCTTAAGAGAAAGTTGCAGGGAGAGATTGCAGATGAATATTCGGATGTGATAATACTTTGTGATGAAGATCCAAGAGGTGAGGATAGTATGCAAATAATTAGAGATATTGCGGAGGGGATTGTAACAAAGACATTAAATGAAGATTTATTTTTTATTTCTAATAGAAGATGTGCAATTGAAAAAGCAATAAATATTGCGTGTAGTGGTGATTTGGTTGTTACTCTTGGGAAGGGTCATGAAAATTCAATAATATATAAGGATAAAAATATCTTTTGGGATGAACAAGCGGTCATTAAAGATATTGTTTTAAATTCTAAGGATAGAGGTTAGTTTTATGAAGAAAAATCTTATGTTAATATTTGGAGGAGTTTCTTTTGAACATGAAATTTCTCTTAGATCTGCTTATGGGATTTATTCAGCTTGTATGAGACTTGATAGGTATAATATTTTTTCAAGTTTTATTGATAGGGATACTGGAATTTGGTATTTATTGGATTCTGTTCCCAGTAGTGCTGAATTAATTCAAAGAGACAGTGCTGCTATTATTAGTTTAATTCCTGGTTGTGGAATATTTGTGAATAATAAAGCTATTGAGATTGATGTTGTGTTTCCTATTATTCATGGCAGAACGGGTGAAGATGGTGCTATTCAGGGATTTGTAAAAATGATGGATATTCCTTGTGTTGGTTCCGGTATTTTAGGAAGTGCTATTTCTATGAATAAATATTTTTGTAAGCTTTTGCTTAAAAGTTTTAATATACCTTTAGTACCTTTTATTGGTTTTAGAAAAAATGATTACATTTTAAACAAAGAGGGAATTGAAGAGGATATAAAGAATAATTTAAATTATCCTGTAATTGTAAAACCTGCTGGATTAGGCTCTTCAATTGGAATTAGTGTTGCATATAATTCTACTCAGATTGAGAAATGTATTGAAGAAGCTTTTGCATATGATCTGACAGTTGTTGTAGAAAAGTTTATGAAGGTGAGAGAAATTGAATGTGCTGTTGTTGGAAATGAGCAAATTAAAATATTTACACCTGGTGAAATTGTTGTGCAGGATTTTGTATTTTATGATTATGATGCTAAATATTCTACTATGCCTGGAAATTCAATTATTTTTAATATTCCGGCTCATCTTGATACGAAATATTTATTGGATATTAAAGAATATGCATTTTTGACTTATAAATATTTGGAACTTAGAGGGATGGCAAGGATTGATTTTTTGATAGCAAAAGATACCAACTCAATTTATGTTAATGAAGTCAATACAATTCCAGGATTTACAGATATTTCTATGTTTTCTAAGATGTGTGAGTATGATGGTCTTAATTATGAGGCTTTGATTGATAAATTAGTATCTTTGGCATTTCAGAGTTATGAAAAGCGTAAAGAGAGGATTGATTTTAAGAGGTTAGAAGCTTAGTTGATTTTAAGTTTTTTAACTTTTCGATTTCTTTATCATCTTGGAGCTTGAAGAAGGGGTTTAGTTCTTGTTTTGCAGATTTTGGGAATGTTCCAGAATGTTTGATTGTGTATGAGTAATCTATATTAATGTTTTTTATTTCTTTTTGAGTTTGCTGATCGTATATTTTTACATGCTTTTCATTGACATCAAAGTAGGCAAAAGCATTATATCTGATGTCTTCACTGGACTTAAGCGTGAAAGTTATGTTTATTATATTGCTTTTTATATTGTTTACCGTGAATATTATATTGTTAGATACTATTTTGTATGGTGTGTTACTTTGATATACGATAAGTTTTGATGCATGTTCTAGGTATAAATGTATTTGTTTTGCCATTTTGTTTGTGGTAATCTTGATTTTATAAATACCTCTCTCTGCTGCGTCTATTTTGTCAAAAGATAAGTTTATTAATTTTTCTTGTATTTTGCTTTTCTTTTGTATATGTGTTTGATTTTTATCTAACTTTAAATTGAAATTTTGTGTTGAGATTTGAATTGTATTTCTGTTGTCTTGTAGGCATTTGACATTGATTTCATTAGTTTGTTCTGGAAATCTTATTGTTTGGGATATTTTTATTGTTGAAATTTTGTCTATGTCGTGTGATATTATGATGATTGCAATTATTAAGAGAAGAATTATAAATTCGATCTTTTCTGATTTTTGAAACTCCTGTTTTATTATTGTGGTTTTATTGTGTAAATGTTCTACAATATTGACAAGTATTGCTGAGAAGAGCGATATTGATATGAAATAGCTTAGTTCAATGGGTTTTGATATCATTAAAGTTGTTTGTATTGATGTTATTAACATAAGGTTTATTAACCAAATAAATATTATTATGAGTTTCTTTAAGATTTTTATCTTGTCAGGAATGATTAGTATTAGTATGTTTTTTATAATAGTAATTAAAATAAATTCTATTTTGATATATAACACTGTAACAAGCTCAATGATGGAAATTGATATTGCTACATATTTAAGTTCTCTAATACTTAGATGTATTTTGTAATTGTATGTAAAGTAAGATATTAAATTGAAATTAAATAATGTTAGAAAGAAATTTATTAAATATATTGGATTTATAGTATTATAATCTGTTAAATATTCATATGTGAATAATATTTTATTTGTAAATATAATGGAAATATAGGTGCTTAAGAATAATATATAAAATAGTTTTATGATTTTATGGTAATTTTTTTTTGTCTTTCTAAGTATGATGCTGGTTTTTTTAAACCTTATAATGCATATTAATATAATAAGATTATAAATGGCATATATGATTATGATAAGTGTACTTTCATTGATTATCCATTTTTTAAGTAAAGTGTTTATAATAATATAGTGTAGTATGTCTTCCTTTTGAAGGTTGTTTTCAGTTGTAATTGCCTCTTCTATTGATTTATAAATGTCATGAATGTTGTTTTTCTTGATATATTTTAAAAGTGAATTTTTATTGTTACTTATGATTAAAATTGGAATTTCTTCTTTTATGTATAGATTATATATTTCATTAATATTTTTGTCGGTTATTTTTGATATGTTAAAATTTACTTTGTTGTTTTCAAATGTTTTTATAAAACTTTTTAAGAAACCTAAACTTGTTTTTGAAATTATTATATTTGATTGATTTTTAAATTCTATTATGTTACTTTCTTTATCTTCATTTAACATTAAATAAATTGTGTTTGTATTCTTTTCAAGGATACTATTATTGGATAGTAGTCTGCTGTTTATTTTTGATATTTGTTTGTGTGAATCATCTTCTATAAAATAGATGTTTATGCCGTTTTTAATGTTTTTGTTTTTGAAGTTATTTATTAATGTGATGGCAATTGCAATTGCTAAGTTATTTTTTAAATTTTGTTGGGTTTCTATTGGTATAATGATGTTATAGAGAGTTTGTTCTATTCCTTTTATTTTTGTATGAATTGTTTTATGTGAGTATCCAATAAATCCAATTTCTTGGAGGGAGTGTTCTTTGTATTGAATTTGATTTTCTATAAAGTATTGTTTTATATAATTATATGTGTTTTTTATTCTTTCTATTTTATCTAAGGATTTGTTTAGCATATTGATTTCTGTAATGTGCTTTATTATTTGTTCGTTATATGGTTCACCTTTATCTGCTTTTATTGTTTTATGTGAAGTGAATATGTGTATTAAAATTAAGAAAAATATCTTAATTGTCATAATTTTTTATGTCTTCTTCCACTTGCATTATTTGAAGTACGTTAGGATTTTCTTTAAGTGAATTGAAAATCATTGATACGTTTTTATAGTTTGATGATATGATAATATTTATTATTCCATGTCCGTTTCCGCAATCTTCTATTTTTTCACTTATTAGTCTAACATCAAATGTTGTAAAAAGATTATCCAGGTAATTAAACAGGTCTTTTAAATTTTTAAAAAATATTATGATATGATAAACTTTTCTTGTTGGTGTTGCTTCCCATTCTACTTCTACAAGATGGTTTTTTTTCTGATATGTAATTTCCCTACAATGTTCTTTGTGAACTACTATTGTATCTTTTTGTATTATGCCTATAATATCTTCACCTGTTAATGGGTTGCAGTCAGAAGCTATTGTAATACTTTTGATTTTGGATTTTGTTAGAGATTTAAATAAACTAAATAGTCTTTTTTGTTCTTTGTTTGCTCCTATAAGATATGCAATTATATTATTATCTACAAATATTGTATTGTCATTTTTATTAAGCCAAGATCTAATTTTTGAACGTGCTTTTTTTGTTCTAACACTATTGAGCCAAATTGCATCGGGTTTTGCCTCCTCAGATGTAAATATTTCAACTATTTGTTCATTTTTTAGTGGTTTGGTTAATGCACTAATTTTGCCATTGATTTTTGCATAAAGTGCTTGATCCCCAATATCTGTGTGTATTGCATATGCAAAGTCAATTGAGTTTGAACCAAATGGAAGTTCCACTATTTCTCCTTCTGGTGTATATACATATATGAATGTATTTAGAAGCTCCTTGTGTATATCATGTATTGAGTATTGATTTTTATTTGCTGATTCTTGTTGCCATTTTTTAATTCGATTAATAAATGATATGTCATCAGCTTTTAATTCAACTTGTTCTTTATAAAGCCAGTGAGCGGCAACTCCATATTTGGCGATTCTATCCATTTCTTCTGTTCTAATTTGTATTTCAATTAATTGATTGTCTTCAGGTATTCTGACAGTTGTATGTAAAGATTGGTATTTATTTTCCTTAGGAATTGCTATATAGTCCTTAAGTCTTCCAGGTATTGGTTTCCAAACTTTATGTACGATTTCTAGTATTTCGTAACATTCTTTTTGTTTTTTGCAAATTATTCTTATTCCCAAAGTATCAAAGATTTGGGAAATATTGTTATTTCTTGTTTTCATTTTTCTAAATATTGAGTAAAAGTGTTTTGATCGTACTGTGATTGTGACATCAATTCCAATTTTTTTAAGCTCTTTTTCTATTATTAATTTCCCTTTGTATAATTTTTTTTCTCTTTCTATCTTTGTTGCAGATAAAAAATTCTTTATTTCTTTATATTCTTTTGGATAAAGATATTTTAATGATAGATCTTCAAGGTATATTTTAAGGGAAGAAATACCAAGTCTTTCTGCAATTGGCACGTAAGTGGCAAGACAATCTCTTGCAATTCTTTCCCTTCTATTTTTTGGCAAGTGAGAAAGAGTTGCCATGTTGTGTAATTTGTCTGCAAGTTTGATTATTATTATTCTGATATCATGGGTCATTGCAAAAAACATTTTTGAAATGGTATTTGCTTCTTTGATTGCTCTTGTTTTATTGTGCAAATCATGAATTTTAGTTACCCCATCAATTAGACTAAAAACTTCTTGATCAAATTCTTTAATTATTTCTTCCTTTTTAACACTTGTGTCTTCAAGAACATCATGTAATAGGCCAGCTATTATTGTTTTAAAATCTAGCTGAAATTTTATGAGAAATAGTGCAACCATGATTGGGTGAATTACGTATGGTTCTTTACTCTCTCTATATTGTCCGTAGTGTAATTGTTCTGATATTTCAAGAGCTTTAAATATTAATTTTTTTTGAATATCGTCTTGATAAGTACTATCGACAGTTTTTTTAAAAACATTTTTTAATTTATCAATGTCATTTATTTTAAGTAAATATGCAATTTCGTAGACTTGTATCATCTCTTGATCCTTAAAAGCAATGCCCTTTCTCTATTTTCAATATCGTATATAGTTTTTAAATGTTTAAAACCTTCTTGGATTGCAAACTTTTTTAGAGATTTTGTTTGCCACGGAGCCATTTCTAATATTAAGAGTCCATTTTTGGTTAGCTTGTCTTTTGCCTGTTTTATTATCTTCTTTGAAATCTCAAGTCCATCCTTTCCAAATCCTAAAAGAGCTATTCTTGGTTCTTTTGTTAATTTTTCTTTTTTTCTAAGTTCGTCTTTATTTAGATAAGGAGGATTAGTTATTATTATCTCGAACTTTTTATTTATGTATTTTAACAGATTTGAATATTGTATTTCTATATATTTTGTTAAATTTAGTCTTTGTGTGTTTTTAAGTGATACTTTTAAGGCTTTATCTGAAATATCTGCTAGTGTTACTTTTTGTTTAAGGTAATATGCAATTGTTAATCCGATGCATCCGCTTCCACAACATAAATCTAGGATTTTACTTAAGTTGTATTCTTTAATTTGAATCAAGGCTTCTTCTACTAAACATTCTGTATCTGCCCTAGGAATTAATACATTTTTATTTACATAGAATTTGAGTCCCATGAATTCTTTTGTGCCAATTATATAATTTATGGGTGTTCCTGATTTTATTTTGTTTATTTGAGAGAATAATTTATCTTCTTCTTGTTTTGTTAAATTGTGATTTATTTTTGCAAGTATTAATTCTTTTCTAATCTTTAAAATTTTTTCGAGTAGTAATAAAATTTCAATGGTGTTTAAATTATATTGCTTTGAATGTTTTATTGCTTCTTGTATTGTCATTAAAGTAAAATTATAGTTGTTTGTTTTTTAGTGATTGTTCTTGAAGTTTGAGTGCCAATGTGTTTAGCAGTGAGTCAAGTTCTCCTTGCATAATTTCTTCTAGTTTGTAGAGACTAATATTTGCCCGATGATCTGTTACTCTATTTTGTGGAAAATTGTAAGTTCTAATTCTTTCAGATCTGTCACCCGAACCTACTTGTTGTTTTCTGTCATTTGAACGTTGTTCGTGTTTCTTTAAATTTTCAAATTTATAGAGTCTTGCTCTTAAAATTTTCATAGCCTGATCCTTATTTTTATGCTGACTTCTTTCATTTTGACATTGTACTACAATTCCCGTAGGTAAATGTGTAATTCTAACAGCAGAATCTGTTGTATTTACATGTTGCCCTCCAGCACCAGAAGATCTGTAGACATCTATTCTTAAATCTTTGTCATTGATTTCGATATCGGTTTCTTCAACTTCAGGTAATACAGCAACGGTTGCTGCTGAAGTTTGAAGTTTGCCATTAGATTCTGTTATAGGCACTCTTTGAACTCTATGTACGCCGCTTTCATGTTTTAGATTTTTAAGTACGTCTTTGCCTTTTATTTCAAAACTTACTTCTTTAAATCCACCAAGTTCTGTTTCATTAAAATTAATGAGTTCTGTTTTCCATTTTTTCTTTTCAGAATATTTTGTATACATTCCATAGAGATTTTGTGCAAAAAGAGCAGCTTCTTCTCCTCCTGTTCCAGCTCTTATTTCAATGATAACATTCTTATCATCATCTTCATCTTGATGGAGTAGTAATATTTTTATTATATTTTCAACTTCATCTTTTTTTGAATTTAAGTGAGCTAGTTCTTGCTTAATTAAATCTTTCATTTCTAAATTGTCTTCTTCGGATAAAATTTTTTGATTTTCGTTAATTTGATTTAGCACGTTTTCGTATTCATCTTTTTTTTCTTTGATTTTTTCTAAATAGTTATATTCTTTTATGATTTTTGAATATTCTTTTTGATTTTTAATTAAATTTGTGTCGTGTAATTTCTCTTCAAGTGTTTTTATTTTGCTTTCAATTGGATTTAGTTTTTCTAAAAACATTTTATTTCTCCTAATCCGGTAGTAAATATTTTATCCTAATTTTTAATTTTTTTGGTATAGTTGTTTATAAATTTTATCTAATAGGTTCTTTAGATACAGTTTAAATAAATAAGTTTAACTGGAAAAAATTAAGTATATTTTTTTAATTTTTTATATAATATGTTTATTGAAATTGGATGTTAAAGATTTATTTTATTAATGTCTTGATATGTTTATATATTAAATAAGTTATATGTTTTTTTAATAGTGGTATATATGGATAAATGTTATGTCTTTAATAAACCAGTTAAGAAGGGGTTATTTATGTTAGACAATAAACTTTTAGGTGATTTTGAGGATATCTCGCAAAATTCTGATAAAGAGCTGCTTGATGTTACTGAAAAGTCCAAAAGGGGTTATCAGTTAATCAAAGAAGAGCGACTTTTTGAAGCAGAATCATTGTTTGATGATATCTTACAAAAGGATAATGATAATAATTATGCTCTTGTTGGACTTGGAGATATTGAAAGAAAAAAGCGTAATTTCGATAAAGCTATAATTTATTATCAAAGATGTCTTTCCAAGCATTCGAATAATAATTATGCTCTTTTTGGGTTGGGAGATTGTTATAGAAGCTTGGGAGATTATAAGAAGGCTACAGAGATATGGGAAGAATATTTAAAATATGATCCTGAGAACATTACGGTTCTTACAAGGGTTGCGTCTTCTTATCGAAAATTAAAAAATTTTCAAAAATCAAGACAATCATATTTAAGAGTATTGGAGCTTGTACCTGATAATGATTATGCACTTGTTGGGATTGGACATTTGTATTATGATTTTAAGGAATATAAAGAAGCTTTAAAATATTGGCTTAAGATGTATGAAATAAATCAAGTTAAGATAGATGTTCGTGTTTTAACTTCAATTGGAAATTGTTATAGAAAATTGAAGGAATTTGGTAAGGGAATTTATTTTTTTAAAAGAGCTTTGGACACCTCTCCAAATAATTTTTATGCTATTTTTGGACTTGCCGATTGTTATAGAGGAAGTAAAGAGTATGCTGAGGCTTTGAAATATTGGCTTACAATAATAGATAAAGATCCAAAGAATAATTTAGTTTTAACAAGAGTGGGGGATACGTATCGATATTTGAAAGATTATGAAAATGCACAAATTTATTATAAAAAAGCCCTTGATGTTGACTTTGATATGTTTGCCATACTTGGTCTTGCATTACTTCAAAAAGAACAGGGGCAATATGAAGAAGCATTGACGGCTATTAAGAATTTGATAAAAACAAATCCTAAAAATTCGATATTGTATGTCAATGCTGCTGAGTGTTATGAGGCTTTAGGACAGGTTGAAGACGCTATAGATATTTTATCAAGTTTCTTGCAACTTGGAATGAAGAATGTTACTATTATTGACTATATTACTAATCTTAAAAAGAAGATGGATGCATGAAATTTGATTTTAATAGAGCTATCTTTTTAGAAAAACTAATAGATACTCATGTTCACTTTAATGAACTTAGGAAAAAGTCTATAGATATTCATTATGTTATTAGTGAATGTTTTAAAAATGGATTTTCTTATTTTATTGATGTTGGACTTCATCCTAGTGATTTTTATGAAAGAAAACAACTTTTAAGTACTTATTCTAATATTGCACTAACAGTTGGAATTCATCCTTTAAATAAAGCTTTAAGTGGTGATTTTGAATTGATTGAAAAGATTTTAACAACAGAAAATGTTATTGCTGTTGGAGAAATTGGGCTTGATTATTTCAAGGCAAGTAATAAAGATGAACAGATTGAGATTTTAGGAGTTCAGTTGGATTTGGCTAATAAATATCGAAAACCTGTTATTTTACATGTCAGAGAAGCTTATGACGATATTTATAATATTGTTAAGTCATTTAATTTTATGCATAGAGGAATATTGCACTGTTATTCTGGTACTTATGAGCATGCTAAAAAATTTATTGATCTTGGATTTAAGATATCTTTTGCAGGTAATTTAACTTTCAAAAATTCCGATCTATTAAAGACGGTTTTAAAAAAATTAAATATTCAAGATATTTTAATTGAAACAGACAGTCCGTTTTTGGCACCGGTTCCTTTAAGAGGTAAGATCAATACTCCGTTTTTTTTGGGATATACGTGTCTTGAAATTGCTAAGATTAAAAATTTTGATACAGGTAATGTCATATCTGCATTTTATAATAATTTTAAAGATTTATTTAAAGATTTGATTTAAGAATGATTTTCTTTTATTATTAATGGATCTTTTATTGTTAAATTCGTAATTATTGTCTACATTGATTTTTAGTTAATTTGTAATTAAGTTTATTTATTTATTTTATAAATATTGAGTTTATATTGGAAATTATCATTGATATTTTGTATTATTTCAATTAAGTTGAGTTCATTAATGCTGATTATATATTGTGCATTAATTTCTTTGAGATCTTGTTTTATATTTCCAATAAATATGAATTCTATTTTTTTAAATAATGGTGATTCTGATAATTTTTTTAAAAAAATGTGATTGTTTCTCATTGAAAATATGATTACTTTTTTTATTTTTGGTGTGAGTAAGTTTTTTAGATGAGAAATGTTCTTTTCATTTATAATGGTAATGTTTAT
Source organism: Borrelia persica No12 (assembly GCF_000500045.1). Taxonomy (GTDB): domain Bacteria; phylum Spirochaetota; class Spirochaetia; order Borreliales; family Borreliaceae; genus Borrelia; species Borrelia persica. The sequence goes on from NZ_AYOT01000225.1 coordinate 21,144, forward strand.
ATTGTGATCTTGTGTAATTTTGTCTAAATATTTAGAATCTTCTTGATTTATTGTGTTATCTTTCATTATCAATGAGGTTGTTAAATCAATTGAAGGATCATTAAAAATAAAATCAATTGCTTTTTTTAATGAAAACTTAATTTTTGATAGATAAAAAACTTTTTTTTTAATTTGTTCTGTATTTAGTATTTCATTATTTGATTTATGTGTTAGTAGAATCTTGTTGACGTCGTTTAGTTTTGTTTTGATAGTTTCAATATCTTTTTCATTTATAAATAGTGTATCTTCTTGTATAAATGGAGTATTTTTTATTTTAAAAAAATATTCTGTTGCATTTGAAAAAATTATGACATAGCTAAAACTTTTGTCTGTAATTTTATCTTTTTTACAACCAAGATATAAAAGTAAAATTATTGCAATGAGAATTTTTATTGTATGTGACATTATTTTAAAATTCCAATAGTTTTTTTACTTAAGATTGTGATTCCTAATAATATTATTAATATAATTAGAGAGTATATTTGTTCGTTAATTAAAATGCATGCTTTTAAAAGCGTGATAATTATTTCTAAGATTAAGATAGGAACGAAAATTGCTTGATATCCATTTATGTTTTGTGTTATGTGTAACCTCATTCCATTTTCGCATATAATTGCTGTCAATATTAGTTCTAACATATGTATCAGTGGTATTTGAATATATTCGTATGTACTAAAAACTTTATTGCTTGCTATAATTAGAGAGATATTTTTGGCAAAAATAATCCCAAAAGCAAAATATATTAAAAATATTGGATTGTTTTTAAGTAATGAACTTGGATTTAATGTGAAAAATAATGTGAATATCAACAATGGGAAGATATAGTAATACATTTGTTCTTTAATGAAGATTGAATACATTAAGCTAAATTTTGTTTGATAATTGATTAGCAGGTTTTTATATAGTATGAATTCTTCTGTTAAATATAGTAAAGAAAAAATAGTTATTGCAAGCAATATTGACATTGCATAAGCATAGTTTTGTTTGATTAGCTTTAATTGAGGATGTCTTATTTGCATATATATTTTCAAAGTTAAAGGTAAACTTACTAGTAAAAATATGTTCATGACAAGTAAATTTTACTTTTAAATTATTCATTAATCAATTGAATTTGTATTTTTTAAATTTTGTGGTAATTCTTTTGTTATTGTATTTAAGATATCTGTGTTCGAATTTACTTTTTAAGTAAGGTATATTAAAATTAGTTATTGATTAATATTGTTTGAGGAGTACGTATTTTTAGATGATAAATAGAAATTCCGGTAAGGATAGGGATAGGTCGAGATCGAATGATAAAGAATTGAGAATTAATCATAAAATTAAGGCTCGTGAAGTTAGAGTTGTTTTTGATGATGGTACTCAATCTGTTATGTCAATTGAAGATGCTATTAAATGTGCTAAGGATGTTGAGCTTGATTTGGTTGAGGTTTCGCCGAATGCATTGCCTCCTGTTTGTAAAATAATTGATTATGGAAAATATAAGTTTCATCAGGAAAAACGTCAAAAAGAGCAAAGAAAAAATCAAAAAATGATTAAACTTAAAGAAGTCAGAATGCAGCCTAAAATAGATACTCATGATCTTGATTTTAAGTATAGAAATATTTTAGGATTCCTGAAAGAAGGAAACAAGGTAAAAGTTACTATAAGGTTTAGAGGACGTGAACTTGCTCATACTCATTTAGGATATGGGATTTTAGAGAGTATTCTTGAACGCGTAGGTGATTCTAATTATATTTTAGAGTCACCAGCTAAGATGGAAGGTAAGACAATGTTTTTAATCGTTGCACCTAAATCTAGGAAATAAGTGATAAGGAGATGTAACATAAATGTCAAAAATGAAGACATGCAAAAGTGCAAGGAAAAGATATGCTTTTACTTCAAAGGGTAAGGTAAAATATAAGAAGCAAAATTTAAGGCATATTTTGACAAAAAAGTCTGCTAAGAGAAGGCGAAAATTAGGTAAGTCAGGTTTGGTTTCAAATGTTGAAGTTAAGAGGATTAAAACCCTGTTACCTTATGCTTAAATGTTGTTTTGAGGAGATTATATGGCTAGAGTGAAGAACGGGATAGTGCACCTTGCAAGGCGAAAGCGAATTTTAAAGAAAACAAAGGGCTTTTGGGGTACTAAAAAAAGTAATTATAAAAAAGCTAAAGATACTCTTCGTAAGGGTATGATGTATGCTACAAGAGATAGAAAGACTCGTAAAAGAGATTTAAGAAGTTTATGGATTGTAAGAATTTCTGCTGCTTTAACGGGTATGGGAATAAATTATTCAAGATTTCTTGAGAATTTAAGAAAATCTAATATTAAGCTTAATAGAAAGATTTTATCTAATTTAGCAATTGAAGATATTGAAATTTTTAAAAAGATTGTTTATGAAATAAAAAATTAAAAATTTCCTGGGAAGTTTAATTATAGGGATTAGAGTTATTTTTTGCGACATCTCATTAAATTTGGGGGATTTAAGTATTTTTTTAATGGATAGTTGTTAAGGCAAACTAAAAGTTAAGAATGAAAATCCCATTTTGGAAAATAGCGCTAAGTAAGATATTTCTATGTTGGCTTCTCGGGATTTCTTTAAAAGGACTGTTGTTGTGAGATTTATTTCCCTTAACAATATAAAAAAACAAGATAGTCATATATATTATAGAAGTGTGTATTTTGCTGATGCTTTTTATGAATATAAGGGTTCTAGTGAAATTAAGCGGGTGAAATTTGCAATAGAAATGACACCTTTGGGTGAAAAACATGTTACTATTGATTTTTTAGAGCCTTTAAATTATCCTGTTTTAAGTTTAATGGTTTCAATCAAGAGACATGTCATTGAACTTGATATAAAAGGCGAACTTCCTTGAGATTATCTTTTAAAACAGAAGATGAAATGATCAATTTCTCTAAGTCTTTTTTCAATCCTTTGCCTATCGGCAAAATTTTTGCTCTTTGTGGTGAGATAGGTGCAGGAAAGACAACTTTTTTGAAAGGTTTGGCTTTAAGTATTGGTATTTCTCATTTTGTAAGTCCAACTTATAATATTATTAATGTCTATGAATTTACAGATTTTAAATTTTATCATATTGATCTGTATCGTTTGAATCTTTTGGATGAGTTTGAACTTATTGGTGGAATGGAACTTTTGTTAGATGTGTCATCTATCATAGCTATTGAGTGGCCAGAGATGATTATTGATGTTTTGCCAAAAAGTAGATTGAAATTTATAAAATTTGAAATCAAAGATGATAGTAGGATTTTAGAATTTAGTAATGAATACCTTTGCAATTGAATATTCATATAAAACTTTATTGTTTTATTTTAAAATTAATGAAGAGATTTTTTTTCTTTTTAAGAATAAAGATGAAGTTAATCGTGCTCTTAATATTCCAAAATTATTTAATGATTTTGTAGTAGATAACAATATTAATCTTTTGGATCTTGATTTACTTATTAATTCTTCTGGTCCTGGTTCTTTTACAGGTTTAAGAATTAGTTTAAGTTTTATTAAGGGTCTCTCTTTAGGACTTGAAATTCCTTTTGTTAATGTTCCTACTTTTGATGTTTTTGTAAAAGTAGTTAAGGTAAAGTCGGATGTGTTGGTTTTAAGTTTTACGGCAGGTAGATATTTTATTGGACATTATAGGGATTGTAAATTATGTGGTAATATTATTTGTTTTTCTGAAGCTGAGTTATTTCAGTATTTAGATAAACTTGATTTTAAATTCGTTGTTGTGGGTAATGGCATTGAATTTATTTATGAAAAACTTAATGAAAAACTTAAAGGTCAATTTAAAAGTATTAATGATATTTATGCTTTTGGTGCAGCTTTGACTGAACTTGGCAAATTGAAGTATTTAGAGAGCAGGCATGGTGATGATATTTTATCGGGACCTTGTTATGTGAGACTTAGTGATGCTGAGATTAATTCTTATTTACTGAAGTAATCAAATAATTTTTTGATTTTATGTATGTTGTTTTTATCTTGTAATATTGATTTTTTATTTTCCTCTTTAATGATATCGTAAATCTCAGATCTAAGTATTTTAATGTTTTCTGGAGCTTTGATGGCTACTTTGACACTGTCTTTTTTTATTTCTAATATTGAAATTTCGATATTAGAGTCTATTTTGATGCTTTCGTTTGTTTTTCTTGATAGTATTAGCATATTTATTCCTTAAAGACTCTATATCTAAGATAATGTTCTTCATGAGTAGATATGGCTTGTTTTCCAATTAGTTTCTTTTTATTTAGTATAATAGGAGCTTTGAGGTTGGCAGTTATTTCTTTATAATTATTTACATGCATGTTAATTATACATAGTATTATTTTTTCGTCTTCGGTTTTTGCTTGGATATCTAGCCAGTCTTTGTCTTCTATATTGGGTATATATTTTTCTAAAAAGTTAAATGGTGATGTTACTAAAAAATTTATTTCTCCATTTGTTGATTGCATTATAGAAAATGGTTTATGTTCAGAGTCTTTAATTATAAATTCTTTAATATTCTCAAATCCCAATATTCCTTCAGGAAATTTAACTTTGATACTGAGTTTGTTTTTCATTTTATTTTAAGAAGTCTAATAACGTTGTTTGCATTATTCTTGCGGAAACTCCTAAAGATACTTGATAAGCTAAGCTTGTCATGTTAAGCTCTGTGATTGCTTTTGTGACATCAAGATCGGTGTATTTTACCATATCGTCTTTCATATCTATTATTTCTTTGTTGAGTCTTGCATAACTTAACTCAAGTCTGTTTTCTTTAGTTCCAAGATCAGCTAGTGTTGAGAAAATTTTACTTAAACTTTCATCAATTTCTGCTAAACTTCTACTTCCTGTAATTTCTTCTCTATTTTCTGCCAAGTTATCTCTCAGTTCAATGAGACTGTCAAAGATTGTTCTATTCCTAATCTCAGCATTGATTGCTATATTATAAGGAGGTTCTTTGGAATCATTATTTTTAGTAAGGATACCAAGATCCTGTAGGATTGTTGATCCTTCTTCTTCTGTGATCCATATTTGATGAGGTGTTGTTGTATTTATTGTTATTGAATTTAACATATTGTCAAGAGAAGCTTCTACAGGAGCAGATGATTCATTGATCTTAGCAATAATGTCAGCGGCAGTATCTCCTGTTGTTAATCTTATTTCAACATTGTCGATGTAAATTTTTGTGTTTTCTTGTACAATAAAGTCATTGACATTTTTTTGCGATGTTATATATTGGTTTTGCGAAAAAAATAGTTCACTTCCAGGATAGTTGGTTGAGATATAAATTCCATCACAGATTTCGGTTGTTTGTTCTGCTTGATTTCCATTATAGTCTACTCTTACTATTTGAGTTTCTGCTCTATCTTGAGTTAATTTGTTGATTCTATTTGCTCTAGTTATTTTAAATGCTTCAGCATCAACTTTGGTCCCTGCAAATATGCTATACCCGTCTGCTCCTTTTACATTTGCTATTGCAAGAACATCTTCAAGTATTGCATTTATTTCTTTTGCTATTATTTTTTTGTCATCAGCCCCGTATGTACCATTTGATCCTTGAATAGTTATTTCTTTTGCTCTAGTTAAAATATTGGCTAGGGATTGCAAATATCCTTCTATATATCTTAATTTTCCTTTGGCATTGTTGATATTCTGAGCATAGGTATTGAGCTTAAATATGTTGCTGTCTAATCTTATTGCATGAGTGACACCCGTTGGATCATCTCTCAAGTGTGTAATTCGTTTGCCACCTTGATATAAACTTTCTAGAAGTTTTGTTATTTTTACTTCTTTATCTGTTGAAGATGATTTTAAATTATCATATGTTAAAGGATGACTTACTCTGTTAATCATGTGTTATACCCCCATTTTGTTTATGATTGTGTCTATTAATTCTGCAGAAACAGTGATGAATTTACTTGCAGCAATAAATGATTGTTGAAATTCTATCATGTTTGATAATTCTTCGTCTTTATTTACGCCGGATATTGATAATCTCAAGTCAGTTAGATTTTTAAGTATTTGTTCTTGGCTATTTTTTGTTACTTCTGCTATTTGTCCTTTTATTGCGATATTTGATGCTGTATTTGCAAAATAATCATTGAGTGTTGTGTTTTTTCCCACCATTATTTGTGAATTTCCAAAAGATGCAATACGTAGTGCTGCTTTGTTGTCACCAATAGGAGTATTGTTTATTGCTGTTTTGATACCCGATGCAATTTTTGAGGAATCTTCTGCAATTACTTTAGATACTCTAATCCATGCTGATGGGTTTTTGAGAGGAGATAGTGAATATCTAGCTGTATTTGTTAGTTGATCTGTGGTGTTAACTTCTTGATAGTTATAGGCACCTTCACCTCCTGATGCATTTAAGATGCCCGTATAATTTGTTAAAAATAATCCAGAATCTTCGATATATTTAATTCTAAAGATGATATTATCTTTGTCGTCTTCTTTGACTGCCTTGATTTCAAGTTTTTCTTCTTCGTTAATTCTTGCAGTAACTTGTGCATCAGAATTGTTTATTCTATTTATTACATCTTGAACAGTATCTGTTGCATTATATGGTATTTCTATGAAATCATTTTTGTTTATTGCTTGAAATCTGAGTATTCCTGAAAATCCTAATTTTTCGTTTGCAAAGACTTCGTTTGTGCTATTTATTTTAAATATATGAACAGAATCAAATTGACCATCTCCATTACTGTCATATCGTCCACGCTCATCAGTTAATTTATATTCTTGCTCAAAGAAGATTCTTCCATTTTTTTGATCAAGTCCATATCCTGATATGTGGATTTGGTTTACAAGTTCTGCAATATTAATTGTTATGTTGTCTAACTCATTAATTTCATTTTTAATTTCATTATCTCTTACATTGATAAGAGCTCCTAGTTTTCCTGTATTTATATTGGCATTTTCTTTATTATTCCACAAAACATCCCATTTTGTTTTTATGGGGCCATTTGCTGCTTCTAATATAAATTCATTTGCTATTGTGCCTTGAATTAGGTGCTTTCCTTCTAGGTGAATTAAAAATTCATTAGGATCGCTTTTATTTTCTACGGAGATACTGATTAACTTGCTTAATTTGTCAATTATGAAGTCTCGTTCATCCATTAAATCATTTGGGTGATCTTTCATTGCAATTGCTTTCGCTATTTGTTTATTGAGATCACTTATGTTTTTAAGATAATTATTGATCTCTTCGGTAGTAATTTTTATCTCGTCATTTGCCATTGTATATATTCGTTTAAGAGAGTGAAATCTGTTTGTTATGGCTTCTGCAAAAGATTGTCCACGTTCTATTATGATATTTCTTTCTGCTGATCCTTGAGGTTGTTTAGATAGATCTTGCCAACTTGCCCAAAAATCGTTCAGTCTTTTTCTAATTGATTGTTCTTCTGGTTCGTTATATGTATTTTCAATCAGAGAAATAAATTTGTCTCTTACGTTCCAATATCCAAGGCGGTGTGATTCTTCAGTTATTCTTATGTCCAACAACTCGTCTCTTATTCTTTCTATGGATTGAACCATTATTCCTTGTCCTAATTGACCGGCTTTATTTGTTCTGTTTAATTGAGGAGCATAAATTGGCATTTCGGTTTTCATTATAATTCTTTGTCTTGAATATCCTGGTTTTGCCGCATTAGTTAAATTATGTCCTACTGTGTTCATAGCATCTTTGTGTGCAAATAAGCTTTTTTTCCCAATTTCTATTCCTGAAAATGTTGAATCCATTTTAAACTCCTTTCGTATTTAAAGTTTTTTGTTTATTAAAACAGATGCTTCATTTAGCGTTCCGTTTTTTGGTCCATAAGGGTTTTTATAAGTTATATTCTCTACACTCTCTTGCGCATCTTTAAATATTAAGTCCAGAATGTCAAGGGATGTCTCTACATAACTTGATATTAAGTAATTTAAGTTTTGAATATTAAGTATTCCAATTCTTAATCTATGGAAGTAGTTATGTATTTCTTTTGCATAAGTTGGGCATAGTTTTTCTATTGCCATGTAAGTTGATTCAAATTGTTCATTTTTTGTAAATTCTCTCCAAATTGTATCTCTCTTTTGTTCTATATCTTTAAATTCTTGCAAGTAAATATTTGTTTTATTTATTGATTCTTTAAACATCATTTCATTTTTTTTATCAAGATATTTTTTTATATTTAGATACATATCATATATATTTTCTATTAACAAAGTTTCTTCTTCTAGTGTATTTTTTAATTCAGCTTCTAATTTGGCTTTCATCTCTGTAAAATAAATTATAAGTGAAATTTTTAATATTTACAAATTTAAGATATTGATATTGAATATTGTTATTTTTTTATTATTTTGTGTTTTTAAATTTTTCCTTTTATTTTTGAGCTTTGCTATTTATGCTGTGTTATAATTTTGATAATCTATGAGCAGGTTTTTTCAGAGAGAAGATGATATTGTTGCACTTGCTACACCTTTTTTTAGTAGTGCATTATGTGTAATTCGTAGTAGTGGGGTTTCTTCGATTGAGAGATTTTCCAAGATGTTCTCAGATCCTAATAAATTGCTTGAGGCATCTGGTCATACTATTCATTATGGATATATTGTAGATAAAGAAACTTGTGAAAAGTTAGACGAAGTTGTTGTTTGTCTCTATAGAGCTCCAAAAAGTTTTACAGGTCAAGATTCAATAGAGGTTATGGCTCATGGTTCTCTTGTTGGTATAAGAAGAATTATAGACTTTTTTTTAAAAGTAGGATTTAGAATGGCTGATCCTGGTGAGTTTACTCTTCGTGCTTTTTTGGCAGGAAAACTTGATTTGACTAAAGCAGAGGCTATAAATGAATTGATATCTGCTAAGACTAAACAGACTCATGCTCTTGCTGTTAATAAACTTTCAGGTTCTTTATTTGATAAGATTGATTTAATTAAAAGGGATATTTTAAATTTTCTTTCAGCTATTAGTGTTTATCTTGATTATGAAACAGATGAGAATGAAGTTGTTATTCCTGTTGAAGTTGTTTCCAAAAGTAAATCTGAACTTAAAAAGCTGATTGATTCTTATGATACTGCAAGAAAGTTAGAACATGGTATTACATTGGTCTTGGCTGGTTCTGTTAATGTTGGCAAATCTTCTCTTTTTAATTTATTGTTAAAAGAAGATAGAGCTATAGTGTCTTCTTATGCTGGTACTACACGAGATTATATTCAAGCAAGCTTTGAACTTGATGGTATTTTATTTAATGTATTTGATACAGCAGGACTTAGAGATACTAGTGATTTTGTTGAGCAGTTGGGTATAGTTAGGAGTAATTCTTTAATTAAGGAAGCATCTTTAATTTTTTATGTTATTGATTTAAGTGCCGAATTAACGGATGATGATTTAAAATTTATTGATGCTTTTAAGGAAGATTCTAGAGTGCTTTTTATTTTAAATAAGGTTGATTTGGAGCAAAATAGTCATATAGTTGAATTTTTGAATTCTAATGATATAAGTTCATCAAATATAGTAAAGATTAGTACTAAAACTTTATTTGGTATGGATTCCCTTTATGATAAGATAAGGTCATTGATATGTGTTGATTATATTAATAGTAATGATAGTGATGTTGTTATATCATCAAGTCGCCAGGCAGAGCTTTTAGGAAAGTCATATACTTTAATTATTGAGTTGTTAAATAAAATAGAACAAAATACAAGCTATGATATGTTGGCATTTGATGCTTATGAGGTGGTTAATATTTTAGGGGAAATAACGGGTGAGGTTACTAGTGAGGATGTACTTAATAATATGTTTAAGAATTTTTGTTTAGGAAAATAGATATGGATTTTGATGCTATTGTGATTGGAGGAGGACATGCTGGTATTGAGGCATCTCTGGCTCTTGCAAGATTAAATTTTAAAACAATTTTGATTACTCAAAATTTGGATACAATAGGTAAACTTTCTTGTAATCCTGCTATTGGTGGACTTGCTAAGGGAAATATGGTGCGGGAGATTGATGCTCTTGGTGGTGAAATGGGATGTCTTATTGATTTTAGTATGATCCAATTTCGCATCTTAAATAAAAGTAAGGGACCTGCTGTGCAAGCACCGCGTGCTCAGGCTGATAAATTGGTATATCAGGTTAAGGCAAAAGAAACATTAGAGATGCAAAATAATCTTGAGCTTTTTCAAGATACTGTTAGTGATTTTTTGCTTAATTCGATGAGAAATAAAATTGAAGGTGTTGTTACAGAGAGGGGTAATAAATTTACATCTCGTGTTGTGGTTCTTACAACTGGCACTTTTCTTAGAGGTAAAATATTCATAGGTGAATATAGGGCTTGTATGGGAAGAATTTCTGAGCCAGCTGCTTTTGGTCTTGAGAAAATTTTGCTTGAACTTGGATTTGAAATGGGTAGACTTAAAACGGGTACTCCTGCTAGGGTTCATAGGAGAAGTATTAATTTTGCAAAAACAGAAATTCAATTTGGAGATTCTGATATTATTCCTTTTTCTTTTTCAAATACCAAAATAGATAAAGTTCAACTCTCTTGTTATATCACTTATACTAATCAAAAAACTCATAAGATAATCAGTGAAAATATGCATCTCTCTCCACTTTATTCTGGTGAAATTGTTGGAAATGGTCCAAGATATTGTCCTTCTATTGAAGATAAAATTGTGAAATTTAAAGATAAAGATAAACATCAAATATTTATTGAACCTGAAGGGATTAATACTCAGGAGATGTATCTTAATGGTTTAAGTTCGTCTTTGCCTGAAGATGTTCAAAAAAGATTAATTAATAGTATTGATGGACTTGAGGATGCAGTCATTACAAGACCTGGATATGCTGTTGAATATGATTATATTAATCCTATTGAATTATATGCAAGTCTTGAGACTAAAAGGGTTGAGGGACTTTTTGTTGCAGGGCAAACTAATGGGTCGTCTGGATATGAAGAAGCAGCAGCTCAAGGATTGATGGCTGGGATTAATGCGGCACTTAAATTACAAAAAAAAGAACCAATGATATTGCCAAGGACTAGTTCTTATATTGGGGTTTTGATTGATGATCTTGTTACTAAAGGTACTAAAGAGCCTTATAGAATGTTTACTTCAAGAGCTGAGCATAGACTTAATTTACGACATGATACTAGTGATAAAAGATTGATTAAATGGGGATATGAGGTTGGGCTGGTTAGTGAGGAAAAGTATTCTAGATATTTTTTCAAGGAAAAGCAAGTTGAAGAAATTAAAGAGCTTTTGAAACATAGGCGTCTTAAAGAAAAAGAAGCTAGTAATTTGCAATTAAAAAAGCATGTTAATAAAGATTTTTATCATATTGTAAAAGATCCGTATATTAATTTAAGCGATCTTATTAATATAGATCCTAAGTTAAATGCTTCAAAAGTGATTCTTGAACAAGTTGAATTAGATATTAAATATGAGGGGTACATTAATAGACAGAAAGATTTAATTAGAAGAATGAATAATCTTGAGCTTATTAAATTGCCTCTTGATTTCAGTTATGAGATTGATGGTCTATCTAGAGAAGCTAGAGAAAAGTTTGTAAAAATTCAGCCAGCTAATCTTGCTCAAGCAAGTAGAATTTCTGGTATTAGAAATACTGATATTCAAGTTTTACTTATATATTTTTCAAATCCTAAAAATAAAAATAGGGTAGTACTTAATTTGGGTTTATAATGAATGATTTTAATTTTGCTTTGAAAAATTTGGGAGTGAATTTTACTTCAAAAAATATTGATAAATTAAGATTTTATTTAGAGAAAATTTTGTTATTTAGTAGTAGGTTTAATTTGGTGTCAAATAATGTTAGAAACTTTGATTTGCTGCTTTTACATGCCTTGGATTCTGTGGCTGGATTGCCTATTGTTAAAGATAAAAATCCGCAACAAGTACTTGATGTTGGTAGTGGAGCTGGATTTCCAGGTATTGTTTTGGCTATTTTTGATCATTGTAGAAAATATATTCTTATTGAACGTAGTAATAAAAAGGCTACTTTTTTAAAAATGATTAGTTTGGAACTTGGTTTAGAAAATGTAGAAGTTTTGGAGCGCGATATTGCTGAAGAACAAAATAAATATGAGTTTATTACAATCAGGGCTTTTGGAGATATAAGGGAATATGCAAATATTTTAAAATCTATTTTAAAAGCGAATGGTTTAATTATGGCTTATAAGGGAAAATTGAGTAAGATTGAATTTGAAGTTAATTATATTAAAAATTTATTTGATAAAGTAGAAATAAAATCATCAGCAGTTAGTGCTGATAAGGAGAGGTATTTTCTTTTACTTTATAATTATAAATGTTAATTTATTTGTAATTATGTTTTTAAATTTTATCCTTTATGTTTTATTTTGGTAAAAAAATTTATTACGATAGGAGTGGTATGAAAAGTAGTTTTCAAATAGATTCTGAAGTAGAGAATGCATTAGGTTTAATAAATAAATTTAGAAGAGAAGTTGCAAGTCGAATTCTTGGTCAAAGAGAAATGATAGATGCTATTTTGATGGGAATTTTGACAGAAGGTCATGTTTTGCTTGAAGGTGTTCCGGGACTTGCTAAAACATTGACTATTCAAACAGTTTCAGATGTTCTTGATCTTGAATTTAAGAGAGTACAATTTACTCCAGATCTTTTACCTTCTGATCTGACAGGTAATATGATATATAAAAGTACCACAGGAACTTTTAAAGTTAGAAAGGGACCAATATTTTCCAATATTGTCTTAGCAGATGAGATTAACAGAGCTCCTGCAAAAGTTCAATCGGCACTTCTTGAGGCAATGAGTGAACGTCAAGTAACTCTTGGTGATGAGACACATAAGTTGCCCGATCCGTTTTTTGTTCTTGCAACACAAAATCCAATTGAGCAAGAAGGAACTTATAATTTGCCAGAAGCTCAACTTGACAGATTTTTGTTGAAAGTGAATGTAAAATATCCATCTATTCAAGATGAAATTAAGCTTCTTAAAATATTTTCAGTTGATGGTGGACTTGAGAATATTAAGGTTGCAAAGATAATGAATGCTTATTCTTTAGCGGATCTTAAGCGAATAGTTGGTAAGGTTAAGGTGGATGACAAAATAATGCTTTATATTGTTACCTTAATAGCGGCCTCTCGTGAGAATGACAAAAAAACTTATCCATTTACTAAGTATATTGAATTTGGAGCATCTCCCAGAGCATCACTTAGTTTGCTTAAGTGTGCTCGTGTTAATGCTCTTTATGAGGGGCGATTGTTTGTTCTCCCTGAAGATGTTAAGGCTGTAGCTTATAATGTGTTAAGGCATAGAATTACTCCTTCTTATGAGGCAGAAGTTGAAGAGATGAATACTGATGATATTATTAAGATACTTCTCTCAGCAGTAGCTCTTCCTTAGGATGTAATTAGATATGCAATATAGTAATGAGTCGAGTGCTAGTACTAAAACTAAAATAAAAGCTTTAAAATTTTTTTCTAGGAAAATGCTCTTAGAATTTAATTTTGGCGGATATCGTTCTATTTTTAAAGGTCTTGGTCTTGAATTTCATGAGTTTAGGCCATACGAAGAGACAGACGATGCTAAATTGATTGATTGGAACGTTAGCTCAAAAACGGATAATATATTTTCAAAGGTTTTTAGAGAAGATAAGGGCATGAATTTGCATTTGCTTGTTGATAATTCTCTTTCCATGAATTTGGGAAGTGTGATTACTAAAAAAGAGATTCAAGATTTATTAGTTTCTATTTTTGCTCATATGGCATTTTTTAATAATGATAAAATAGGTATGACTTTTTTTTCTAGTAAAACAGACAAATTTATTTCATCTAGAAAGGGCTATTCGCATTTAGGATTAATTTTAAATGAAACAATTAATAGACAATTGAATAGGGGCAGTAATCTAACCTATGTGTTTAAAAATACGGCTGAGTATTATAAAAAAAGGTCTTTGATTATTATCATTTCAGATTTTAAAGCCAGTGATTATTTTAAATCTTTAACTGTTCTTAGTAAACGTCATAATATTATTGCGATAAGACTTACAGATTTTTTTGATGAAAATCTTCCTCAATATGGGGTTTTGACCTATGAAGATATTGAAACACGTGAGGATTTTTTGGTTTCTGGATTTAGTAAGAGGATATTAAATAGTTATAAAAATTATTGGACATTAGATAAAATAAAATGGAGAAAAGAGTGCATAAAAAGAGGTATTAATTTTATAGAAATTGATACAAAAGATGATGTTTTTAGAAAATTGAAAGTTCTTTTGAAAAAGGAGAATGGTATTTGAAAAATACAATTCTCCTTTTAATTTCGTTTCTATCTTTTAATTTATTTGCCTATGAGATCAAAAATGAAATATTTATTCCTACTCGTTATTATGTGGGAGATACTGTTGAGTTTAAATTTTCTTTGATTCTTGGTGATAATGAAAAATTTATTCCTACTAAGTTTGAAGCAATTAAAAATGAATTTGTTGAGGTTAGTTCCATTTTGTACAGACCTGAGAGCGGGGAGGTAATAATATATTTTGTTTCATTTTATATAGGAAGTAATACTCTGCCACATATTTATATTGGAGATATCATTATAAATGATAAAACTTTTAAATTAATTCTTAATAATATCAAAATCAATACTAGTAAATTAGTTGCAGATGATGATTCTCTTAAGATCCAAGATATAGAAGGAGTTCTGTTTCTTCCTGGTACAAGTACGTATTTTGTTATTTTTATTTTGGCTTTTATATTAATCCCTTTTCTTTTTATTAAATTTTTGAAACTTATAAAGCAATTATTAGCATTTTTAATAATGCGACATAATTTGAAAAAACCTTATAGAGTATTTCAAAAACAATTGGGTATTTTATCTAACTATGTTAAAAATCGGGAAGAACATAGTGTTTTTTATAATTTATTAAATTCATCTTTAAGAGTTTATTTGTCTAAAAAAACGGGTTTTGATTTTAATGCGATTACTACGACTGAAATTTCTGAAATTTTACAGAATCTTAATGTTCCTCATGAAATTCGTTCAACTTTTGTTAATATGCTTAGGCTTTCTGATTTTAGTAAATTTAGTGGAATTAATTTATCGGGTAGTAATTTATCTCTTGTGTTGGATGATTTAAGAAAGGCGGCTTTGAATTTTGAGGAATTTAATAGAGGTGATAATGTTAACGTTCAATGAACCTTTGTATTTATTTTTACTTGTAATACTTCCATTAATAATTTACTTTAGCCATTTTTTTAGGCGTAGAGGTGGAAAAATTAGATTCCCAATGTCTATTTATGGAAATTTTGGTTCTATAAAATTAAGAGATTATGTATTAAATTTTTTGTATTTTATTACTTATACTTTTTTTTATCTGGCATTAACAGTTATGATTTTAACTTTAGCAGGTCCTTCTATTTCAAAAAAGAAAATGACTTACCTTAGTAGTGGGGCTGATATTGTTATTGTATTAGATATATCTCCTAGTATGGGAGCTATTGAATTTTTGATGAAAAATAGACTTGAGTTTGCAAAAGAATTGATTGAATATTTTGTATATCAGCGAGAAAATGACAATATTGGTTTAGTAGCTTTTGCAAAAGAAGCATCGTTAATAGTTCCACTTACAATTGATAGAGATTTTTTTTCTAAGAAGTTAGATGATATTTACATTATGGATCTTGGAAATGGATCTGCTTTGGGACTTGGCATTTCTATTGCTCTTTCTCATTTAAAACATTCTGAAGCTCCTAAAAAATCAGTAATTGTTTTAACAGATGGTGTGGTTAATTCAGATGAAGTTTATAAAGATCAGGTGATAAATCTTGCTCAAGGATTAAATGTTAAAATTTATTCTGTTGGCATTGGTAGCAATGAAGAACTTAATGTTGGCTTTAAATTGAGATCTGGTGAATTTTATCAGGGGGTTTTAAAGGAAGTATACGATCCTAGTATGCTTATTGAGATTTCAAATAAAACAGGAGGACTTTTTTATTCTGTTGGTGATGATTTTTCATTTAAACTTGCAATTCAAGATTTTTCAAAAAAGGAAAATGTAGAGAGAAAAGTTAAAATAGCAGTTGATAATGATGATGTTTATAATGAGTTTTTATTGGTAGTATTTTGTTTATTAATTCTTTATTTTGTTTTTTCTAAGATTTTCTTAAAAGAGGTATTATGAGTATAGGCAATTATTATGCTTTTTACTTGTTTATAGTTTTATTTTTAGTTTTTTTTGTGTATGTCTCTAATTTTAGAAAAGCGCTTCCATTTTTTAAAGCCCTAAGTATTATGTATTTTAATAGTTCTTATATTAAAAATTATTATATAAAGAAAATTCTGATGATTTTCTTTTTTGTTTTAAGTCTTGGTTTTTTAATTGTATCTATTTTGGATATCTCATGGGGACAAAAAGCTACTGAAGATGAGAGAACAAATGTAAGAATATCTTTTGTCTGTGATATTTCACGTAGCATGTTAATCTTTGATGAGGGAAAATCTATTAATAGGCTTGAGAGTGCTAAAAATTTTATTAGTTTGATTTTAAATAATTTTGAGAATGTTGAGTATTCTCTTACTGTTTTTAAGGGCAGATCTTTATTAGTATCGCCATTTTCTAAGGATAAGGCCAATTTATATAAGATGTTAAATTATGTTGAACCTAATTTAATAAGTTCGTCTGGTAGTTTTTTAGGTGATGGTGTTTTGAATGCTATACAGGGGATCAAAGACAATTCTTATTATAATTTTTTGATAGTTTTAACAGATGGTGATGAATGGGGTGAGAATAATTATTATACTTTTTCTAAGTTAATTGATGCACGTAATATTGCAAGCTTTGTAGTTGGAATTGGGAGTAAGAAACCATTTTCTTTTCTTGGTAATAATTTGAGTGTGAGAGATCAAAATGGTAGTGCGGCAAATCTTGTGCTTAATGAAGATAATTTACATCTCTTAGCATCTTCTATTAAGGGTTCTTATTATGATTTATATGTGAAAGGTGCTAATTATGTTATTAATGAGATAAGGAATGGTATAATAAAGAAGAGTTCAAGTAATATTGTGTTGATTGGCATTTTAAGATATAAGCTTTTTTTAGCTGTTTCTTTTTTATTTATGATGTTGTATATATTTGTTAAGGTCATTAAATGGGACGATACTTTTTAATTTGTTTATTGATAAGTT
Organism: Borrelia persica No12; assembly: GCF_000500045.1. Lineage (GTDB taxonomy): Bacteria > Spirochaetota > Spirochaetia > Borreliales > Borreliaceae > Borrelia > Borrelia persica. Next base: position 38,313 of record NZ_AYOT01000225.1, read on the forward strand.
TTGTGTTTACGTTTTTTTTATCTTGTTCAAATATTAAAGCTATGTCTCTTATGGCCATTGGTAATTATAAATATATTAGAGGTGACTATCAGAGTGCAATTTCTACTTATTATAATCTTGTAGATGATGAGAAGAGTTCTGCATGGGGTTATTATAATCTTGGGATTGTGTATTATTCTTTGGGAGAGTATGAAAGCTCTCTTCGGATGTTTTCGTATGCAAGGAGAGATGGTGATTTTTTCTTGAATTTTAATGTAAGTTATAATGAGGGGATAATATATTATAATCAGGGACTTTACCGAAAAGCAGAAATGGCATTTAAAGAAGCTTTAAAAATTAATCCTGCAAGTTATAATGCTAAATATAATCTTGAACTTGCAATAATTAAAAAAAGGACTATACCGGGGAATTTGGATAATTTGAATGTTAATAAAAGTCAAAGTTTTATTGAGAATAATGAAAATTTTTTAAGGTATATCGAAAATCTTGAGAGGGTTTTATGGGTAATGAAGGCAGAAGATCAAGTTATGTCAACACGAGACGATTGGTAATATTTGTAGTTTTATTTCTAATAAATTTTAAAGTTTATGCTTTATCTGGTACTGATTATTTAAGATCTACTAAGGTTCTTAAAGATTCTAAGGTTATTCATATTATTAGATTAAATTTGCCTCAGGATATTGATGAGAAAGCATTGAAGTTTGAAATAAATAAGGATATAAGTGATAATGCTAAGATTGCCTTAATATCTAGAGTTCCAGATGGAAATAATGTTGTTACAGAGATAAAGATTGAATATATTTTCGATAAATTAGGATTTGTTAAAATTCCTTCATTAAAAGTTATTTATCATGATGATATTTACTTGAGTTCAGAATTTGAAGTGGCTATCTTAAGAAAAGATGAATTTCTCTCTTCAGGCTTGCCGGTTGGGTTATACTGGGATTTTAATAAAAAAGAAATTTATGAATATCAAAGTGTTGGATTTGTTTTGCGTTCGAATTGGCTTTTAAATAATAATGTTAAATCTATTGCCAGTTTCTTTAATGCAGTTAAAGATGCAATGATTGATAGAACTCCTATATTTGAAAACATTAATTATAAGACTTTTAATAGTAAAGAAATTTTGGATGTTCCTCTTTATAATTTTATTTTAACTCCTCTTAGTGGGGCAAAAGTTGTTGTTATTCCCAGTGTTTCTTTTAATATAGATGCAAATATTATGCGCATGAGTCCTGAGATTTTGTTAAAAATCAAACCAATACCTGATGAAGTTAAATCTTTAGCTGTTGGAACTTTTAAAATTGATTATGATTTTCCCAATTCCAATTCTATCAATCAAGATACCTTTGCTATTTTAATCAAAATTACAGGGCAAGGTAATCTTCCTCATATTCGTTTTCCAGAAATTGAGACTTATAATTCTAGAGTGATTTATAATAAAAAAAATTATAACTTTGAACCTTCAAAAGATGGTTATCGAGGTAGTATATCTAATGTATATACTATTAAGCCAGATAATAAGGGTAATTTGTTTGTAAATATTGGTGATTTTACGTATTTAGATCCTGAAGATGATAAAATTTATAGACTCAGTGGTAAACGACTCAAGTATGAATATTATGGAGAGTTTAAAAATAACAATGATTCTAATCAGGAGTTATCTTCGGATTTTGATTTACTATCATATCATGATATTTTAAAACATAAAAATAAAACTTTTTTATTTTTTGTTCCCATTTATTATTTAATCCTCATGCCAGGAATTTTATTTTCTTTAGCTATGTTTATTAGACATAGGAAATTTTTTATTGCATCGGGTTGTGGGTTAATTGTTTTAATATTAACTCTTGCTGTTAGTCTTAATGCTATCAATGATGGTTCTCTATCAGAAGATAGTATAAATGATTTAATAGATGATTATAGATCAAATAATTATGGTGAAGCCCTTAATAAAATTGATAATATTATTAAGAAAAATTTACATTATTCAGGACTTTGGTTAAATAGAGCTCTTATTTTAAGTAAGATGGAGAGATCTTTTGATTCAATTTATTCGGCTTATAAGGCATTTTTTACGTCTCCAAGTAATGATAGTTTTTACAAGGTTGTTGATTTTATTGAGACTAAGAATGGAATTAATGATAATATTCGGAATAATAGTTTTGTTTTTTCCAATGTTTTTTTTATCATTAGTTTAGTTTTAATCACTATTTCAATTATAATTGCTTCTTATAAATTTTATGCTAAAAATTTAAAGAGAATTATTTTATTCTTGCTTTTATCTATGACATGTTTTACATTGTTTCAAACATATTATTTTTATGTTGAACAACAGGCTGAAATTGGCATTATTAGGGGTGATTTAGTTTCTCTTTATAAAGTTCCTGATAATTTTTCTAGAAGTTGGAGATTTTTAAAAGGAAATATAAGTGTTTATGTTCTTGATAGGAAAGATGACTTTATTCTGATTCAGACAAGTCATGGACTTAAAGGATGGGTTCATAAGAATTTTATTGCATCTGTTAAGGATGATTTAATATAAAATAGGATGAATTTGTTGGTTTTAGGTTTTTTACATAAAAAATTATTTCTCTCTGTATACTATTCTTCCTTTTGTCAGATCATAAGGTGATAGCTCAACTTTAACTTTATCTCCAGGAACTATTTTAATAAAATGTTTTCTCATCTTGCCAGACAGGTGAGCTAAGACTAAATGTCCATTTTTAAGTTCTACTCTAAACATTGTATTGGGAAGAGATTCTTTAACAATGCCTTCAGTTTCAATAGCTTCTTCTTTTGTATTCAAAATGCCTCCTTGTTATTTTGTGTAACAGAATAAATTGTACACAATTAGGAATATCATTGCAATTATTTTTTACTAAAAATTAATGTACTAGTTTACATTATATGGGATTGTTTATATAATTACACGGAGTTTTTTAAAAATTGTAATTTATTATAGGGAGGTAATATCATGCAGAAAAGTAATTTTAAGCATGAATTTGTTGAAAAGATGCGGACTCTTCTTTTGGAATCAAAAAAAGAAATATTGAATTCTATAAAATCTGTTGAAGATAGTAAAAGAGAAATTATTAATAATGATATGCATCTAAAAGATATAGTTGATATTGCATTTGACAATATGGATGGCAATAATCTTGAGGCTTTAAGTTCAGTTGAAAAAAAGAAACTTGATTTAATCAATCAGGCTCTTTATCGAATTTCTCAAAATACTTATGGTAATTGTTTAGCTTGTGATAAGAGTATTGCAGAAGAAAGGTTAGAGGCTATTCCTTATGCAGTGTTATGTATAATTTGTCAAACTAAAAAGGAAAAAAAGAACAGACGATCAATTTAATGTTTAATTGTTTAGAATTGTAATTTCTACTCTTCGATTTTTTGATGCTAAAGGAGATGAGCTTACATACTTAGGTTTTTTAGCACCCCATCCTTTAAAAAATATTTGGTTTTTGTTTTTTACTTTCATTTTTAATAAATAGTTTCCAATTTCCCTAGCTCTTTTTTCAGACAATTCTTGCATTTCTTCTTCTGTTCCAAATTTTGCTGTGTGTCCCTCTATTAGAATGTTATTGTCTTTGAATTTTTTGAGTAAATTGGCTATGTGCTTTAGTTTTTGATGTTCTTTTTTAAGGATTTGAAATGAATCAGGTTGAAATTCAATGTCTAAGCTTAATTTAATACCATTTTGATTTTTTTCTATTTTAATAGAATCTATTTGTTCTTTTTGAATATATTTTTTAACCTCGTTCTCTATTGTATTGTCATTTGGCAGTTCAATAGAGATTGTTTTTCCAGATGAGCTTCCAATCATTTTGATATTGTTTTTACCATTTTTCATTTGAAATTCATATGTGTCATGGTATTTATATATGTTCCCTAATTCTAAGTCAAAGTATATTTTTTGATTGACTTTTTGAGAAAATAATATGTTTTTTACATTGTATTTAGATTCGTAGCTTGAATGAATGATGTCATAATATTTGCCGTCTATTTTTTCTTTACCTTTATATGTGTAATTTACATCAAATTTTGTGATGAAGTCTTTTATTCCTTTCGAAATTTCAGATGCTTGGATATATTCTTTTGCTGGATATGTCCATGTTTCATTTACTTTTATTGGTCTTTTTGGAAATTGTGGAATACCTCTAACAGAAGGTCTTTTTTGATTGTGATTAATTTTGTATTCACCTTGTTTGTTTATGCTAAAATTTCCTTCAATTTCTTCTTTAAGTAAGTAAACATCATTATCATCATCTCTTTTTAGTACTCTAAAATAAGATTTGATGTCTGCAAAATTGTTTTTTACATCTTTTATTTCGCTTGATACTTGAATATTGGTTTTTGTTTTTGAGTTTAATATACCATTAAGATAGACTTCTTGCTGATCTGTTGTTTCTATTCTAAATTTAGTTCCTTTAATATATTTAAATTCTAATATTTCAGATGCAAATGTTATAACTTTTATTAAGCATAGCAATATTATAATTTTAATATTCATCTAACGAATTATATCATAATAGGATTGTATTTTTTTTTAATATTTCGTTAAATCTTTTAATAATGCTTTGTGAGTTTTATATTTTAGTTATAATGATTGTATGTATATAGTTGTTTTAAGATTTTAATTAAATAGTCAATTGTTTTGAGGTATAAAAAATGAAAAGAAAAAGTGGAGTTTTGCTAAGTATTAGTTCTTTGCCATCTAAGTATGGTATTGGCGATTTGGGGAGGGGGGCATATGAATTTATAGATTTTCTTGTCGACTCATCGCAAAGTTATTGGCAAATATTACCATATGCATTTTCTAATTGTGAAGAGTTTTCTTATTTAAGCTGTTCTGCATTTGCTGGTAATATAAGTTATATTGATTTAAATGCCATTGATAGATTTATTGATATGGATTTAAATACTTTTGGATGTTTTGAAGATAGATGTATTGATTATGAGAAGATAAAAGCCAAGAATGTTGTTTTAAGAAATGCTGCTTTGAATTTTTTGCGTAGAGCAACAATTGATGAGATGTATACGTTTGAAAAATTTAAAAAATCTGCTGCTTATTGGCTTTTAGATTTTTCTAGTTTTGTTGCTTTTAAGGAATATTATTGTAAATTTCAAGAGCCACAAACTTTTAATCTTTTATTTAGTAGAGAGGTCTTAAAAAGAGATACTAAAGCTTTAATGAAATTTCGAGAAACTCTTAGTCTTGAGATCAACATTCAACAAGTATTGCAATATTTCTTTTTTTCTCAACTTCAGGCTTTAAAGAAGTATGCTAATAGTGTTGGTATTAAAATAATAAGTGATATTCCTATTTTTATGTCTTATGATTCTGCTGATGTTTGGGCTCATCAAAAATATTTTAAATTGAAATTTGATGCAAGTAAGGATAAGGTAACAGGTGTACCTCCTGGTCATTTATCTGGGCAAGAGTACCTTTGGGGCAATGCAGCTTATAATTGGAAGGCTTTACGGAAGGATGATTATGTATGGTGGATTAATCGTATTGATTTTATGCATAAATATGTAGATATTATTAAATTTGATTATTTTAGAGGATTTGTATCAACTTGGGAAGTTTCTGCTCAAGAATTTTTGCTTTATAGCAATAGTGGACAATGGGTCAAATGTCCCGGTAAAGATTTTTTTGGAACTGTTTTAGATAAAATTGATGATTTGGAAATTTGGGTTGGGGACCTTGTAAATGCTCGTGGGGATGTGTTTAGGCTGAGAGATTATTTTAATTTTCCAGGAACTATAGTTATGCAGTTTGCATTTGATTTTGATCCTAAAAATTTATGTCTGCCACATAACTATGTAAAAAATTGTATTGTCTATACAAGTACTAATGAAAGTGATACTATTCGTAAATTTGTTAATTCTATTGATGATAAGCATAAAGAGTATATTTTTGATTATCTTAATACTAATGAGGATTCTGTTGTTTGGGATATGATACGAGGTGCAATGGCTAGTGTTGCAGATAATGTAATAATTCCAATGGAAGATTATCTTGAGCAAGTAATTGATCTTAAAATAAATATGTCAGGGACAATTGTTAGCGATTTTAGGATTTTGAGTTCTGATTTAACCATCGATTTAAGCAAAAAAATTAGTAATATTACAAAACTTTATGGAAGAATTTAGGTAGTAATTTTAATTATTTGTTAAAATAATATTTGTTTTTAAATCTGTTTTAAAAGAAGGTTGGATGTTATTTATATGAGGTTGAATTCATGCGTAATGTTTTTGTATGTAATTTATTTACTGTTTTCTTGTTTTTTTTTGTGTTTCCGTTTATATTCGTTAAATGAGTCGTGGTATTTAAAAAATGGTAATTTCTTTTTTGTTTATAAAGGTTCTTTATATAAAAAGCATAATAATACGATATTTAGAGTTGCTCCTAAGGGAATAGAGACTAGATGGATATATCCATTTAAGAATCCTGTGCTTAAGAGAATAACTTCTCTTTATGAGGATTTTTATTCTTCAAATTCTCTTGTAACAACAAGTGATTCTGTTTATGTTTCTCATAATTATTTTAAAGATTTTATAAAATTATGTGATACTGAAAAATTTAATAAAAATTCTTATATTACATCAAGTGCATTATCTCGAGGAGAATATAAGCGTATTGCTGTTGGTACTTCTAATAGTGGACTTTATATAAGTATTAATAATAATTTGGATTTCAAAAGCCTAAATCCTTTGATTTCTAAGACGTATTTGGGTGCTGGTTATTATGATATGATTAGCTCAATAGAATTTTCACTGAATAATGAAGATGAATTGTATTGTTCTTATGGAATTTATGGGGATATTATTTTAATTAATACAATGTCAGGAATTGTTAAAAAATTAAATTTTCCATTTAAAAAACAAATAGTGCGTATTATTGATTTATCTGATAAAAATATGGAAAAACTTTTGGTTGGAACTTATGATAATCATTTTTATTTGTATGTTAATGGGAAGTGGAGCTTTGCTAGTCAATTTTCGGTTTATGAGAATGATTATCTTCAAAAAGCAAATAGAATGAATCTTGCTTCTAATAGAGGTGCCATTTATTTGACGGCTTATACTCTTAGAAATAAAGTGGCTGTTGATGAGAGATTTGAGTTTATTAAGAGATTAGGTATGAATGCTGTTATTATTGATTTTAAAGATGATAGTGGTATTTTAACTTATGCAAGTCAATTAGAGTTGCCCAATAAGATGAAGGCAGTTAAAAAGTTAATAGATGTTCCTTATATTTTAAAGAAGGCAAAAGAATTTGGAATATATGTTATTGCTCGTGTTGTTGTATTTAAAGATTCAAAACTTTATTTACATAATAATTGTGAGTATGCTCTTTGGAATAAAAAGACCAATCGACCTTGGGGAAATATTGTAAAAGTTAAGAATGGTGGTTCTTTTAAATTTGTACAGAAAGAGCATTGGGTAGATCTTTTCTCGCAAAATACGTGGGATTATAATTTATCTATTGCAAAAGAAATTCAGTTGCTTGGAGTTGATGAGATTCAGTTTGATTATATTAGGTTTCCAACAGATGGGCCTGTGTCTTTGATAACCTCAAGATTTAACAAATATAAAATGCGAGCAATTGATGCTCTTGAATCTTTTTTGAGTTTGGCTAGAGAAGAAATTTCTATTCCTATTTCTATTGATATTTATGGGAATAATGGATGGTTTATTGCTAATAGTATTGGTCAAAATATTTCTATGATATCAGATTATGTTGATGTTATTTCTCCCATGTTTTATCCTTCTCATTATACTAATGATTTTTTGAAGAATGATTTATACTATACTACCAGGGCTTATAAAATTTATAAGGAAGGAAGTAATAGGGCTTTTGTGTTTTCTTTAGGTAAAGTTATAATTAGGCCCTATGTTCAAGCTTTTTTGCTTGGTGCAGAACGTTTTGTGAATGAGGAGATTTATTTAAAATATTTTTCTCATCAATTAAAAGGTGTTAAAGAATCTTTGGGAAATGGTTTTAGTTTATGGAATGCATCTAATATTTATTATATGGTTAAAAATAATTTAAGCGAATTTTTAGGTTTATCTTAATATCATTTTTGTAAGGAGATTTATTTGGAATATATTCATTTTCTTTATGTAACATGTGGCATATTTTTATTATATCTTGGTGGTAACTGTCTTTTAAAGAGTTCTGTTAATATTGCTGCCTATTTTAAAGTGCCAAACCTTTTAATAGGAGTTGTAATAGTATCTCTATCAACGAGTGCTCCAGAACTTTTTACAAGTTTGATAGCATCTCTTAAGGGAAAAAATGAAATTATTGTTTCTAATATCATTGGTAGTAATATTATTAACATATTGCTTGCACTTTCTTTAACAGGTTGTTTTTTAGAGATTAAAACAGATTTTAATAGACTGAAATTTTCTTTTATAGTGTTATTTGTATTGATGTTTCTTCTATTATTACTTTCTTTTGATTTTGGTTTTCTAGCTTTTTTTAAAAAATCTTATCATAGGATCAGTTCATTGATAATTTTATTTGTGTTTTTATCTTATTTGTTTTTATTTTATAGAGAAGAAAAAAAATATAATCCTATTACAAAAGATGTAGACAGTCTTGATTGTGATTATGGATTTAAGTTTTTATTTTTAAATTCTATATTGTTGTTTTTAAGTATGTATTTTTTATATTTAGGCTCGAAGTTATTAATAGATAGTTCAATATACATTGCTCATAATATTTTTCATATTAGCGAAAAGGTTATTGGAATTATTTTTGTTGCTTTTGGAACCAGTATACCAGAGATTGTTGTTTCTCTTTTTGCCATAATGAAAAAAGAATCAGATATTGCTCTTGGTAATATTATTGGCAGTAACATATTTAATATTGGGTTTATTTTATCTAGTAGTAGTTTTATAAATCCAGTACTTATGAGTGATATTTATCTTGTTGATTTTGGTATTATGTTTGTTGTAACTTTGATTTTGTTATTGATCGTTAAATTTAAAGGGGTTTTTGATAGGGGTCCTTCTATTCTATTTTTGTTTTTGTATGTTTTATATAATGCGTATTTATTTAATGTTTCTTAATTTTATTAAATTTATCAATATGTTATTATAAGTTATCTTTTGATTGTTTTTTATATGAGGAGATTAAAAGTATAAAATGAAAAAGTTACCCGAAATTTTTTATCTAAATGATAAAGAAGTGGATATTTTGATTTCTCAAATAGGAATTTCTTCAGATACTCAAAAAATGATTTTGCGAATTATTTTGGAATGTAAAAATAATGTTATGGATTATGCTAAGTTTGTTGAAGATTATTCGGTTAAGATAAGGTCTCTTAAAGGAGAGTTAGAGTCTTTATTTCGCAAACTTTATGAGGTTAGGAGAGGAATCATTGTTAATAAGGTGACATCTAATGGAGAATTGTTACCTGATAAAATAATAATAACAGATGAAAATAGTTGTAATTTTTATTATTATGCTATCGAAGATTTGTTCTTAAAGCATTATTTGGGAATAGAACTTTTTAGTACTTTGCTTACGATTAAAAATATAGATAAGAATTTGTTAACTTTTGAAAAAGAATTTGTTATTCTTACAAACGAAGAGATCAATCTTAAATATTTCCAAGAATATTCTTCATTAAATAAGATATTTGTGTACAATTTTTTGATAATTCCTTCAAGACAAGCATTATATTTTGTTGAGTTTATGAAGAGAATTTTATTTAAAATTGCTTCTAACAGAATAGTTAAAGACATTTTTATTAGAGCTAAAAATTTAAAGCTTAGTGAGTATGATCGAATTTTGGATGAGGGTATAGATGGTATTGGAGTTGCTTATAATCTTCTTCTAGGAATTTTGGAAAATAAAGAGGAGATCTTAAGTAAGAAAGGTGTTAATATTTCAAAACATTATTTTGTCTTTCTAGAGATATTAAATATTTATATTGTTAATGAAAAAAAATTAGAAGAACTTAAGAATTTAGAAAATATTAAGATTGATGAAACTTTAAAATTAATTGAAAAGACAATAGAATTTAAGCCAGGATTTATTAATATAGAAGACTTTAAAAGTATTCTTCAAGATCATGCTGTTAAATTATCTGATGCTAAGAGTTTTTTAACTGTAGCTAATGGATATTTTTTTGAATCCAATGTTAAGGGTTCTTTGCCAAGGATATTTAATATTAAACATGGTATGTATTTATATAAGCCATGTGCTTATTCTATGTTTTTAAAAGAATTCGCTCAAATTGTAATTGATATTGGAGAAAAATTGCGAAATGATTTTGCAAAAATGCTTAATAATGGTAAAAATTCTTCTGTTGTTCTTACTGAGGAGGGTCTTGAGAAAACATTGTCTGAATTTATTACCAATTATGATCTGAATGATTATTGCTTAAATAATAAAGTTGCATTTCTTGATTTTATTGTGTCACATTATAGACGAGTTTCTAAAACGCAAAATCTTCAGGTTCAGATTAAAGATGTAATAAAAAATGAGGCTGCTAAATATTTTAAAAATAGTACCACACTCTTACCACTTTATAAGATTTATCAAATTAACTTGTCTAATCTTTTAGATTCTGCTTATAGAGATTTATCCTTGTTAAGGAGGATTGTGTTGTTTTTGACGGGAAAATATCAAAGTTATAAAGAAGCTTTGTCTAGATTGAATTCAAAGGTGATAATTAATAATCATGTTGGAGGTCTTTTTGATCCAAACGAGAGAGTAAAAAGGCAACTAAGTAAGAGACGAAAACAGAGAGAAGAGAGAAAAGAACAGATCAGAAATTCCTATTCCAAAAAAGGTAAAGGGACTTCCAATACAGGACATCCTTCAGGTCGTATTTATAGTAAAAGTGAGCAAGATGAAGCTTGGTTAAAATTTGAAGATAAATTGAATAAGAAATGATTATTTAAAATAAATCTTTAGGTCTTCTTGCTGTATTTTTTGAAGCTTGGCATTCTGCATAGTGTTTTATTTTTCCATTTTCAAATTTGGATTTCATGATAATTTTTCCACCCCATCTGCTTAGCAATTCTTTAGATCCGCTTCTTTGAGCATTCTTGGAAATTTTTGCCATATTAACTCCTCATTTTATTAGTTTATTGTATAATAAATTTATCAAAATAAAGTTGATTTATCAAGGAATGGTTATGTTTTTGATAATGTTTTTTGTGGTTTATAGCCTTTTTTCAAAAGAAATTTATTATAAATTTGTTGATTATGATATTGATTATAAGATAATTGGAAAATATGAAATTAGTAAGGAAGATGCTGAAGAGGAATGTGGTTATAAATTTACATATGATGATAGCAAGCTTGTATTTGTTGATTATATTGGAAAGCTTAGCATTTTAATGCCTTCTTTTTTTGGTGCAAATCAGGTAAAAATAGAACATTCTCAAGATATAGAAAGGAGATTGTTTTTAAATAAAGGTTTTGCTGTTAAGAATTCAAAAAATGTTTACGTTGAACAGGTAGAATACTTGTCAAATGGCAGGCCTAAGAGTATTTTTAATTATAATAAATCTAATGAGATTATAAGGGATAAGTATGGAGTTGCTTATTATCATTTTGTTTATAATGATGATAGTAGTTTTTATGTTTATAGATTTAGTGAGGTTGGTTTTCAAATTAAGGATTTAAATGATGTTTATTATACTAAGATTGTTTATGAGAATTCTAATCAAACAAAGACAGTTTTATATTACGATGATAATAACTATAATATAAAGGCTAAAAATGGGATTTATGGTTTTAAATTGACTTATGATAGTACGCATAATATTGTAAAGGAAGAGTACTTAGATGAGGAATCTGCCTTATCTTCAAATCCTTTTTCCGTTGCGGTAAAGACATATCGTTATGATTCAAATGGTAAGCTTATTGAAATTGTAAATTATGATATTAAAAATAATTTAACTCCTGATGAGAATAATGTGGCAATATATAGATATGATTATAATTTCAAAGAAAAAGATTATTTTTATAGGGAATATAGTTATGATGCTAATAATAATTTGTCTGTTGGTCAAAATGGTTATGCTATGAGGAAAACCATTTTTTATATACAAAATAATGAAAAGAGGGTTATAAATTATAGTAATAAAATAAATAAGAATTATAATAGTGCCGTTCCTGCTAATTATGAAGAAAAATATGAGATAATGGATGATTTTAAAGGTATTGCAGTTTATAGTTATAAGTATGATAACAAATTGTATTTAATAGAAAGACTTTTTTTTGATAAAAATTTCAATTTGATCAGTGATTCTAATGGTGTTATGATTTATAAATATGCTTACAATGGAGATGGACTTCTTGAATCCCAAGAACATTATGGAGATTTTGATAATCCTATAAATGATATTTTGGGTGTTTTTAGGTATAAGTTTTCGTATGATATTAATGGCAATATGATATTGAAGAGTAATTATTCTAAAAATGGAACCTTGGTTGCAGATGGAAGTGCTGTTTTTGAATATGCTTATGAGTATGATAAACAGAATAGATTAATTAGTCAGAAAAATTTTGGCAATCTAGGTCAGTTGCAAGATGATATTTATGGTGTTAGCATGTATAAATATGAATACAATAAATTTGGTAAAATTTCAAAGAAAACAAATCATGGGCCAGATTTAAGATTGCGAGATAATATTGGGGGTATTTCAATTTGTAAATGGGTATATGATAGTAAAGGTAATTTAGTTGATTTTCAAAAATTTGATTCTTTAGGTAATTTAATATAAATATTTTTTTTTCTCGTGTTTTCCAATAGAACAGAGTAGTTCATATGTACTTATTCCAGATTCTTTGCTAAGTATATCTAGGCTTAATCTTTCAGAAACTATTTCTACTCTCTCTCCTATATTGATTTTTAGATTTTTAGGTATTTCTATAATGGAAATGTTCATACATATTTTTCCTCTAATAAAACATTTTTTATCTCTTATTATACAGTAGAAATTTTTAGATGTATTTTGTGGAATGCCATCAAAGTATCCAACTGGTATGAGTCCAATTTGCATATCTTCTTTTGCTTGAAATAGTCCTGAGTATGACACTTGGTCTCCTTTTTTTATATTCTTGATGAATATGATTTTTGAATACAAATTTAGTACAGGCTTAAGTTTGAGATTATTGTTTTGTTTGTTTGGATTTGGATGGTATCCATATAAAATAAGGCCTGGTCTTATCATGTTGAATTTGTCATTTATTTTATAGCTTGCTATGTGTTCTGAATTAGAGACATGAATGAATTTTGGATTTATATTGTTGTTTTTAAGTCTATTTATTAGATAGTCAAATTTTTTGATTTGTGTTTGAGTAATTTTTGTGTTTTCTGTTGTTGGCAAATGTGTACAAATTCCTTCAAATTCTACTAGTTTTGAATTTTGGATTTTAGTTGCTAGATTGAAAGCATTCTCTATTTTAATTCCATATCTGTTCATTCCTACATCAACTTTTAAATGAACTTTAGTTTTTTTATTTTGTCTCTTACATTCTTCTTCTATCAGTGATAGATATTGAGAGTCAGCTACAAAAGGTATCATATCGAATTCTACCAGTTTTTTTATTGCATTTTTATTTGTATTATTGATATAGAGTAGTATATTTGCGTTTTTATCAATTTTTCTAAGTTTTAAAGCATCATCTATTCCAAAGAGACCAAAATAATTTACTCCTTTTTCTTTTAAAAATTTAAATGTTTGCATAAGTCCATGTCCGTAAGCATCTGCTTTTATTGTTGCAACTAATTCTTTTTGATGAGCATAACTTTTAATTGTGATTAAATTATGTTCTAGATTTTTGAGGTTTATTATTATTTCTTTATGTTTGGTCATTTTGTATATTATATTATATGCCTATAAAATTTATACTTATGCTTTTGAATTTACTTATTTAAAGTATTTGTATGATTGAAGCATTTCATATTAAACCTTATTAGATTTAAAGAAAAGGAATCTTTGGTGCCAAAAAATGAATTATTCCGATAATTAATGCCAGTATTCCTATTAATGTTTTATTGTTTTCGATGAATGATTTAAATTTTCCGTATTCTTTGTTATTTTGGAGAGTGATAGGCATTTTTTGATTTAAAAATAATATAAAACCAATAAGAAATAAAGTGATAGCAGGAAATAAATTGCCAATTATTGGTAAATCATAAGGGATAATTATTTCAAATATGCTAGCTGTTATAAAAATTGTGCCCAAAATACTTCTTACAGCGTTGTTATTGTTGATTATATTTACAAATTCGTCAAAGATCATTAAACATTTAAGCTTGTTTCTTAAAGTTGGAAATGCTAGTATTATTCCTCCTAAAAGATTAAGTAAAACAGATATAAAATATATTTGTAACATCTCTTATCCTCCAAGATTTAATCCTTTATTAAAATATGCCTTGTATCCTCTTTGAGTTATTAGCATGATATTTAGTAAACTTTCATTCTTATATGCAACATTAGTATATAATGTATAATTAATCTTGTCTATGTAAATCATGTTATTTTCAATAAGTTTATTATCTAAATATAATTCTATATTGGCTTTACCTAAATATTTTATGTCATTGTTTTGAATGTTGATTTTAAGATATAGGTTGTTGTTTTTGATTGTATGTTCTATTGTAATTATAGGCTTATATTTGTTTTCTAAATTTTGTAATTTGGGAATTATTATAACCTTAGTAGTAATTAGTATAAGGACAAAGATTATTCCAAGAATTAGTTTTTTTTTAAGGAGTTTTTTATTTTTGTCTTCTATTATGTATTTACAATGATTATTTTTCATAAATATTGATTATAAATTATTTCATAATTTAAGTAATGTGTTTAAGTTCCACCAATAAACACTAACTCCGTTTTTCTCTCCATAAAGTATACTAAGTATTCCATCTTTAGATAGACTTTCTGCAAGAAATTTAAGATTAGGTGGTTCAATGAGTATCATTTGTTCTTTTATTTTTCCCTTATTGTCTAATTTCCATATTAAAGTATTAGACAAATTTTTCATATTAGTAGATGCTATTATTTTTTCTTTTTGAATTCCAATGATATTTATAAAGCTTTCTTGTTGATCGTCTAATAAATTTTGAGGTAATGTAATTTTATTTTTTATTTCAAATTCTTTATTTTTATTTAAGCTCATTGTATAAAAATATTGGTTTTTGATTTTGACTCCAAGATCGTTAATATTTTCATTTGTTCTAATGTTTTCATAGTGGGTTGTTTTTGCATAAATGATTTTTTTATTTACTTCAAAAAATATTTTGTCTATTGATATATTATATTTTTTTTTCTCTTCTTCTGGTATTTGTAATATGTTTGTATTTATATATATCTTATACAGGGGTGAGAGATCTTGCTTGTAAGAATATATTATGTAGCCTTCATTATATATGGTTATTATTGCTATGTTATTTCCATCATCAATATTGATGTCACAAACTTCGGGGAATGGTGTTCCATTATGTCCTTCTTGTCCCAGTATTGCTACAGATGAGTCTTTATTTAAAATGAATATTTGGGTAGAGTATGCTATATTTTCTTTCTCATCAAATTGAGATTTTTTATTGTCTATTTTATCTGATACTATAATAAAGTCTTTTGAGGGATAAATAGCTTGAATATTTTCAAAATCTACTTTTTTTATTTTAAGGTTGTCGTTTGTTTTAAATATGCTGTTTTGGTAAGTTTGAATTAATTTTCCATAAGAGGTAAAGATCATGAGTTTGTTTGTTTTTGCCTCTACAATATATACAAGACCGTTATATGTCTTAATGTCAAAAGCTGAATTTGTAAATTTGTTTGTAAGTGGGGTTATTTTTCCAGGCAATGTCCCAAATGGTATCTTAAACTGTTGTTTTCCAAGTTCGTTTAAAGTTTTAGTGTTACATGATATAATCATGAAAAGTATACTTAAATGAATTTTATACAACTTTTTCATATTTTAGATGTTATTATTTTAAATGGTTGAAAGTCAATTATTTTAGGAGTATTGATACCTAATATGTTAAGAACTATATTTGAAGCGACTATTGGTTCAAAGAGTAAAAGAGATTTAAAGAATTATCTTCCTGTTTTAAGGAATATTAATAAACTTGAGTCTTGGGCACTATCTTTATTAGATGAGGATTTTTTAAAGGAAACAGCGAAATTTAAAGACGAACTTAAGAATGGTAAAACTTTAGAAGATATTTTAGAGAGAGCGTTTGCACTCTCTAGGGAAGCTGCAAGAAGACGACTTAAAGAGAGACCTTATGATGTGCAACTTATTGCTGGACTTGCACTCCATCAGGGCAAAATAATAGAAATGAAGACAGGGGAAGGTAAAACTTTGTCCTCTGTGCAGGCTGCTTATCTTAATAGTTTGACGGGCGATGGTGTTATTATTGTTACAGTTAATGATTATCTTGCAGAACGTGACTCAAATTGGATGAAGCCCGTTTTTGAGCTTTTGGGAGTTAGTGTTGGTGTTGTGCTTTCCAATATGGATTCTTCTAGGCGAAAGATAGAATACGCCAAAGATATTACCTATGTTACAAATAATGAGCTTGGATTTGATTATTTAAGAGATAATATGTGCTTTGATTTGTCTCAGAAATCTTTACGACATTTTAATTATTGTATTATCGATGAGATTGATTCTATTTTAATTGATGAAGCTAGAACACCTTTAATTATTTCAGGTTCAACAGAAGGGGATACTAGTGCTTACCTTACGGTTAATTCTCTTGTTCCTCTTTTAAAAGAATGTTCTAAAGATCCAAAAACGGGTGATTATCCTTTAGAAATAGATGATCTTGATGGTGATTATACAATTGATGAGAAGAGCAAGAGAGTATCTTTTACTGTTAATGGTTTAAATAATCTTGAACAAATTTTAGTTTCAAAGGGCATAATTCAAGGATCTATGTATGTTGATTCTAATTTTAATTATGTTCATTATATGACACAAGCATTGAAAGCTCATTTACTTTTTTTGAAGGACAGAGAATATATTGTTGGAGATCTTGGAGTTGAAATTGTTGATGAGTTTACGGGTCGTGTTTTAAAAGGGCGCAGATATTCAGATGGATTACATCAAGCTATTGAGGCTAAGGAAGGTGTTAGAGTTGCAAGTGAAAATAAGACTATGGCAACAATTACATTTCAAAATTTGTTTAGGATGTTTAAGAAAATTTCTGGAATGACTGGTACGGCAGATACAGAGGCAAAAGAATTTCATAGAATATATAATCTTGATGTTATAGTAGTTCCTACTAATAAATTGGTTGCAAGAATAGATGAAGATGATATTATCTATTATACTGAAGAATTTAAGTTTCAAGCAATTACAGATGAGGTTTATGAAGCCTACAAAAGAGGACAGCCTGTTCTTGTTGGAACAGTTTCTATTGAGAAATCTGAAATTTTATCGAACATGTTTAAAAATAGAGGCATTAAACATGAAGTTTTAAATGCAAAAAATCATTTTCGTGAAGCATTAATTATTGCTGAAGCAGGAGCAAAATATTCTGTTACTATTGCAACTAATATGGCTGGTCGTGGTACTGATATTAAGCTTGGAGGCAATCTTGAACATAGAGTTCGTAAAAAATTTGGTACAGAAATGAGTCTTGATGATTTTCAGAAGGCTATGCAGAGTGAGAGAGAGCATTATCTTAAAGATTATGAAGAAGTTAAGTCTCTTGGTGGACTTTATGTTATTGGTAGTGAGCGTCATGAATCAAGAAGAATAGATAATCAACTTAGAGGACGTGGGGGAAGGCAGGGAGATCCTGGTAGATCAAGGTTTTATGTATCTCTTGAAGATGATTTGATGAGACTTTTTGCAGGAGATAACTTAAGATCTTTGATGGGAAAACTTGGGATGGCTACGGGTGAGCCTATTGCACATTCTCTTTTAACTAAATCCTTAGTTAATGCACAAAGACGTGTGGAAGATCGAAATTTTGAGATTAGAAAGCATCTTTTGGAGTATGATGATGTTATAACAAAACATAGGGAATTTATTTATTCTCAGAGGAATTCAATACTTGCTGATAATAATGTTAAAGAACGTCTTCTTCTCTCTTTAAGAGAATATCTTGATTTTTTATTTGATCAAGTTAAAGGAGATGTGGTAACAAGTTCTGTGCTAAATGAAATAAATTCAGTTTTTGCTTATATGATGGAGAGTGTTGGTTCTGTTGATAAAATGAGTATTGCTGATTTAAAGAATAAATTGATGGATGTTGCTAGAGCTAGTTTAGATTCAAAAGAAGAATTAATTGGGTCTGAACTTTTAAATGAATTTTTGAAGTATGAGTATTTGAAAAATATTGATTTTAAATTTCAAGAGCATCTTGCAAATCTTGATTCTTTAAGAGAGTCGGTTTATCTTAGATCTTATGCTAATAAAAATCCAATTACTGAATATAAGGAAGAAGGTTTTGCAATTTTTAGTGAACTTATTAAGGATATTAAGGTTGAGACTTTAAGACGAACTTTGCAGGTTAAGGTTGATGTTGATTCTAGTAATTATAAAAATAAAAAGCCTAAAGATGTTCATGCTACTCATAAAGAGTTTATGGGTATTGCTTCTGAGAAAAGAGGTAGTGATAATTCATCAAGAGTTCAAATAGTTAGAAGTGCTCCTAAAATTGGAAGAAATGATCCTTGTTATTGTGGTAGCGAAAAAAAATATAAAAATTGTCATGGAAAAAATTAAAGAAGGGGGTGTGTTATGTTTAAATTACCAGAACTTGGTTATACTTATGATGCTTTAGAGCCTTATATTGATGCTAAGACAATGGAAGTTCATCATACTAAACATCATAATGCTTATACAGTAAATTTAAATTCTGTGCTTGATCAAGTAAAAATAAATTATTCTCATGATATTGAGAATATATTAAAAAATATTCAGCGATTTCCAGCTGAATTTCAAAAAATTGTAAGAAATAATGCAGGTGGATATGTTAATCATAATTTATATTTTAGGACTTTAAAACCTGGAAATAAAGATAATATTTTGAAAAATTTTGAAGAACATGTAATTTCTACTTTTGGTAGTCTTGAAAATCTTAAGGTAGCCTTAAAAAATTTGGCTGTTAGTATTTTTGGAAGTGGTTGGGCTTGGTTAGTTCTTTATGCAAATAAAGAATTGCAGGTAATATCAAAGCCTAATCAAGACAGTCCTTTAATGGAGGATTATAAGCCAATTTTAGGTATTGATGTTTGGGAACATGCTTATTATCTTAAATACCAAAATAGAAGAGCTGACTATGTTGATGCATTTTTTAAGGCATTAAATTGGGAAGAAGTTTCACGCATTTATAATGAAATTATAGAGTAGTGATGTATAATCATTGATGTTTTATTTGTTTCATGAACTAGGCTTTTAAATATGTTTATATATTGTTTGCCTAGTTTATTGATTTTATGTATTACTTTAATAAATTATGATGATGTGTAATCATTTGTGTATTTATATTTCATTGTTATAGTTATATTTTTCAATATCATTAAAATATTTTACAGTTCCAACTTTAAGTTCATATGTTGCAGTTTCGTCTGACACTATAATTGCATTTCTGTGTAGCTGTAAAACACTAATTGGCCACATGTGATTTACGCCTTTCTCAATAGCATGTTTAAGTGCTCTTGCTTTGTTGTGTCCATTTGTTATAATCATTACTTCATTTGAATCCATAATTGTTCCCACACCTACTGTTAAAGCACTTTTGGGAACTTTATTGATATCATTTTCAAAAAATCTTGAATTTGCTATAATCGTGTCTTGCGTTAGTGTTTTAATTCTTGTTCTTGATTTAAGAGATGAACCAGGTTCATTAAAGGCAATATGGCCATCAGGTCCAATTCCTCCCACAAAAAGCATAATTCCACCATAAGATTTGATTTTTTTCTCGTATTCTTCGCATTCATTGATAAGGTTAGTAGCATTACCATTGAGTATATGTACATTTTCTTTTTTAATATCTATATGTGAAAAAAAATTGTTCCACATAAATGAATGGTAGCTTTCAGGATGATTTTTATCGAGACCTATGTATTCATCCATGTTAAATGTGACTACATTTTCAAATGATATTTTTTTTAGTTTATTGAGTTCAATTAAATTTTGGTACATTCCAATTGGTGAGCTACCTGTTGGAAGTCCTAAAATGAATGGTTTTTCTTTTGTAGGTACCCATTCTTTTATTCTCATGGCTATATGATTGGCAGCCCATTTTGACATTTCGTTATAATTAGATCTAATAATTAATCTCATTTATTTCTCCTTGTGTTTTTGAATTAATGAAACTAAAGCTTGTTGCAAATTATCTTTGATTCTATCATTGTTAATTTCAAATTCAAATCTTTGTCAAGAACATTTATATTTGCATCATATCCATGACATATTAATCCTTTTTTCTCAAGATTAATTATTCTGATTGGATTATATGAACTTGCTTGAACGGCGTCGCTTAAACTGTATCCAAATTCTACTAAATTTTTAATTCCTTGTATCATTGTAAGCGCAGATCCAGCTATTGTGTCATTCTTTACAGTATGAAATAGTCTGTTATCTTTAAGATATACTTCTTCACCATTAGCTATTAATTTTCCAGACGGTTGTAGTGTTGGAGTTAATCCATCAGTTACAAGTACCAATTTGCTTATGTCTTTAAGTTTTCTGAGCATTAAGACAAGTTTTGGGTGGACATGATGTCCATCAGCAATAATTTCACAAGAGACATCTCCATGAATTAAGACAGCTCCTATTGCATGTGGATTTCTGTGATCAAGTTTAGACATTGCATTAAAAAAGTGAGTTGTGTGAAGTATGCCTACTTGAAAACCTTCTATCATATTTTCGTATCTTGCATTTGTATGTCCTGCTTGAAGTGTAATATTGTTTTCCATGCAAAATATTGCAAGTTCTCTCATACCTTTAAGTTCAGGTGCAACTGTCATTGTTGCAATATGTGTTCTTCTTCTTCCAAAAGAATCTGTAAAAGTGCCCCCTGCTGCTTCTATGAATTTTTTCATGGTTTCAATGCTTGGTTTTTGAAGGTAAGATGTGGGATGAGCACCTTTTTTTTCCGGAGAGAAGAATGGCCCTTCAAGGTGGAGTCCTAAGATTTTTGCTCCCTTCTCTTTTCCTATTGCTTGGGTGCATGCTTTAATTGTTGCAATCATTTCTTCAGTTGGACGTGGGTAGAGTGTTGGCAAGAAGCCTACTACTCCGTATTCTGCCAAGTGTTCTGACATTTTAATTATAGAGTCTGTTGAACATTGATCAGTTCCATATCCATAAAATCCATGTATGTGGTTATCGTAAAGACCGGGTGTGATATAGTTACCTTTAACATCAATCATTTTATATTCTTGTAGTTCAAGTTTTTCAAGTCTATCTGATGTTACGATATCAAAAATTTTATTGTCTTTAATCAGAACGGCCGAATTGTCTATTTTATCGTTTCCGGTAAGTACAGATTTTGCATTAAATAAACAAAAATTTGGCATATCTACTCTCCTATTAAGTTAAATTTTACTATAAATAAATATCTTTTTTTAAAATATACTTATTTTTTTATGTATATTGTTAATGAAATTTTTGTTATTAACTTTAAATTATAATATTGTTTTCTATGTGATATCTATACATTTTTATGTTACACTTTCTATTTAAGAGGTGTTGTGATGTCTTCTGGATTTTTTGTTCCTGGTGTGGATAATAAATATAATACCAAAGAAATCCGTGAATCAATGCTTAAGCCCGATAAGGCTAAAGTAGACTCATCCGTGGAAAAGCTTGAAAATTTAGAACAAGAAAAGCGTGCTTGGCAAATAATTAATAAAAAAGTTTCTATTTTAAATTCTCTTGCAAAGCAAATCACATCTCTTAGTAGTCCTTTTAATTACATGTCGGGTAATTCTAGTAATGATGATGTTCTTTCTGTGTCTGCACGTTATGGCGCTAAAAATGAAAATTATAAAATTGATGTTAATCAAGTGGCAAGTTCTGATATTTTTTTATCTGCGAATTTTAAACAAAAAGAGATTGATATTCCTGCAGGAGAATATACGTTCTTGATTGGGGATAAAGAGATTAAGGTTAGAAATAATGGAGATATTGAATCTCTTGTTAGAGATATTAATAAGAAGGGTAAGGGATTTTTATCTGCTAAGATTGTCAAGAGTGATAGTGCTGGAAATAGTAGATTAATTTTGCAGTCTTTAAAGGAAGGTGAAGATAATAGACTTATTATGAAAGATGAGGCTTTAAATTTTGCTAGACGTATAGGTATTTTAAGTGAGCTTACGACAAATTTTAGTCCAAATATAAGCGAAATTGTTAATAGCCAACAAAATAGTAGTAATAAAATTTTTCTTGATGAAGATAATATTGTCTTGGAGCCTTTATCAGAGATTGGAATAAGTATTCCAGAAAATATTAAGATTAGTAATAGAAGTAAGATTAAATTTGAAATTAAATATTATGATATTGATGATACGGGTATTTTAAGTGAAATCATTTTTAATCCTGGTGAAGCTACATTTGAGGGTGCTAAGGTTGAAGCTGAGGATAGTATCATTAATCTTGATTCTGACCATAAGCCTTTTTTGAAAGAAAAGAAATATATTCAGATGAATATGATTAAGATTCGCAGTAGTAAAGATTCTTTAGAGTTGCCTCCAATAAATGTTGCAAGTGATTTTGAAAAAGTTGAAGTTGAAGTTGGTTCTCTTTTAGATTTAAAAGAGATCAATATTGAAAATAGGGTTAATAATAAGACTTTTGTTATTCGAAATATTGAGATATTTGATCCTAAAAATAGGGATGGACATTTGCCAATTAATGCTAAAAGCTTTGCAGAGAATGCAAAAGTGAAGTTTGATGGTGTTGATGTTGAACGTGATTCAAATACCATTAATGATTTAATTCCAAATGTTACACTTAATTTAAAACAGGCATCAGATGATACTGTTGTTGTGCAAGTTGAACCTGATTATGAAGGAATTAAGAGGCTTTTATTAGATTTTTTACTTGCTTATAATGAAGTTTTGGCTGGAATTAATATTGTAAGTTTAAATGAAAATGGTGAAGAGGGAAGAAGATTGGATGTATTGGAGGAATGGTCTTATTTAAGTGAAGATGAAAAGGAAGAGGCTTATAAAAATTTGGGGATTCTTAAATCTGAGTTTACACTTAAAAATTTTAAATCTAGATTAGAATCAATCATGTTTAATGCTTATAGAACAAATGATCCCAATTTTTCAATTATTAATCAGATAGGAGTATTTACTAGTTCTATGTCATCGGCAGGAGGTCTTTCACGTTATTTAAAACTTGATGAGAAAAAATTTAATGAAGTGTTACAAAGTAATATTGGTTTAGTGAAGGAGCTTTTTGCATTTGATTTTAATGATGATAGAATTTATGATGATGGGCTTGCTAAGGTGCTTGGTGATTATTTGTCTCTTTTAATAGGTACTGGGGGATTTATTTATAATAAGATAAAAAGTTATGATCTAAGAATTCCCAATCAAAAAAATGTAGTTGAAGATTATAAAAAGAAATATGAAGATAGAGAAAGAAAGGTTGAAGGAGAACTTAATACTTTAGATTTTACTGTAAAACGAATGAAAGAACAGGAAGAAATTCTTAAATCTTTGAATTTGCATAGGCAAAACAGATAACAAATTTAATTTAAATGAATATTGTATTTATTTTTTTCTTGGTTTTGTGATATCCTTTTAGAAAGACAAATGGATTTGTCTAAAACATCAAAAATTATATTAATTTATCACGGAGGAAATGATATATGATCATAAATCATAATACGTCAGCTATAAATGCTTCAAGAAATAATGCTATTAATGTTGCTAATCTTAGCAAAACTCAAGAAAAACTTTCTAGTGGGTATAGAATTAATCGTGCATCTGATGATGCTGCTGGTATGGGTGTTGCTGGGAAAATTAATGCTCAAATTAGGGGATTATCTCAGGCTTCTCGAAATACTTCAAAGGCTATAAATTTTATTCAAACAACAGAAGGGAATTTAAATGAAGTAGAACAAGTACTAGTAAGAATGAAAGAACTTGCTGTTCAATCTGGTAATGGTACATATTCAGATGCAGATAGAGGTTCTATTCAAATTGAAATTGAGCAACTTACAGATGAAATTAATAGAATTGCTGATCAGGCGCAATATAACCAAATGCGTATGTTATCTAATAAATCAGCTGCTGATAATGTAAAGACAGCTGAAGAACTTGGAATGCAACCTGCAAAAATTAATACACCAACTTCATTAACTGGGTCACAAGCTTCATGGACATTAAGAGTACATGTGGGTGCAAATCAAGATGAAGCAATTGCTATTAATATTTATGCAGCTAATGTTGCAAATCTTTTCTCAGGTGAGGGTGCTCAACAAGCAACTCAAAATCAGGAAGGAGTACAACCAGCAGCAGCTCCAACTCAAGGTGGAATTAATTCTCCAGTTAATGTTACAACTGCTGTTGATGCCAATGTTTCACTTACAAAAATAGAAGATGCTATTAGAATGGTAACTGATCAAAGAGCAAATCTTGGAGCTTTCCAAAATAGACTTGAGTCTATTAAGTCTAGCACAGAATATGCTATTGAAAACTTAAAATCTTCTTATGCTCAAATTAAAGATGCACAAATGACAGATGAAATTGTAGCGTCTACAACTAATAGTATTTTGACACAATCTGCAATGGCTATGATTTCTCAAGCGAATCAAGTTCCTCAATACGTATTGTCCTTGCTTAGGTAAATCTAATCTTTTAATAAGGGTCTGTACAAGACCCTTATTTTTATTTGTGTCAGTCAAAATTTTTGATATTTTAGTATAATTGATTTATAAAAATTATGTTTTTACACTAGGAGTTTGCTTTGTATAAAGCTATCGTTAAAGTCAGGGACCTTTATAAAACATTTTCTTATACTAAAAATAAAAAGCAAATATTTCAAGCTATAAATAATTATAAGAATGGTAAAGATAGAGCTGATATTTATAGAGAATCTTCTGTTTTTATTGCAAATGCAAACATTAGCCTTGATGTTTATGAGAATGAAATTTTAGTCATTATGGGTATGTCAGGTTGTGGAAAGTCTACTTTTGTTAGATGTTTAAATGGTATACATAAAATAGATTCTGGGTCTATTTTGGTAGATAATATTGAGATGAATGATATTAATCAAAAGGATCTCTCTGCTTTAAGAAAAGATAAATTTGCCATGGTTTTTCAAAATTTTGGTCTCTTTCCGCATATGAACGTTTTAAGGAATGTGACTTATGGACTTGAAGTTAAAAATGTTCCTAAAAAAATTAGGATTCAAAGAGCTATTGATATTTTAAAACTTGTTGGACTTGAAGATTACAAGTATAAATATATCAATGAACTTTCAGGTGGTATGAAACAAAGAGTGGGTATAGCACGAGCTTTAGTTGTTAATCCCGATATACTTTTAATGGATGAAGCTTTTTCAGCTCTTGATCCTTTAATTAGGGGAGAGATGCAATGTGAACTTTTAAGATTGGTAGACAAATTAAAAAAAACAGTTGTATTTATTACTCATGATTTAATTGAGGCTTTTAAATTAGGTAATCGAATTGCTTTTATGAAAGATGGAGAAATCATTCAGGTGGGCAGGCCATTAAAAATATTAAGGGAGCCTAGGACAGAGTTTATTGCCAATTTTATTAAGAATCTTCCTGTTTTGAATATTTTAAAAATTAAAGATATTATTAAAGTAGATTTTGATCATTATGGATGTGGTGGTAAATTTAATGTTATTATTGAAAAAGAAAATGATAGTTTGAGTTTGTATAATGTTTCTGTTAATAAAAAGTATAGTAATGTTATTTCTTTAAATTTGAATTTAGATGATGAAATAAAAAGTATCGTTAAATATTTGAATAAGTTGGATTATTTGATTGTGACAAAAGAAGAGCATGATATTATTGGATACATTGATTTAGGAGAAATTGCTGATTTGTTGGCAAGATAGTTATTTATGGATAGAAATTTTATAGTTGCTAGCATAGATAAGGCGTTTGATTTTTTGGTTGATAATTTTTCAAACTCTAATGGTATTGGTTTTGCTAAGTTTGTAGATTTTTTTTACGAAAATTTGAAAAGGTTAATTTTAGTCATTAATCCTGTTTTGTTTATTTTAATAATTTGTGTTTTGAGTTTTTTGTTTTTGAAAAAAAGATTGGCACTTTTGATTATGTTAGGTTTTTGTTTTATTTTATATTTCAATCTTTGGGAAGTGTCAATGGATACAATATCGCTTATTTTTGTATCTGTGTTTTTTTCTGTACTTTGGGGAATTTTAATAGGTATTTTAGGTGGGTATTATTCAAAATTTTATGTGTTTTTAAAACCATTGCTCGATTTGATGCAGGCGATGCCTCCATTTGTTTATTTAATACCAGCTATATCTTTTTTTGATACGGGTACGTCTTCAGCAATTTTTGCTACAATAATTTTTGCAATGCCTCCAGTTATTAGATATACAAGATTGGGAATTATTCAGGTTCCAAGTGAGGTTATTGAAGCTGCAAAGTCTTTTGGAAGCAGTCGTGCTCGTATTCTTTTTCAAATTCAATTACCATTGGCTCTTCGGAGTACAATAGAAGGGATTAATCAATCAATTATGATGGCAATATCTATGATAGTGATTGCGGCGATGGTTGGTTCATCGGGGCTTGGTAGGACTGTGATATATTCTGTTGAAAGATTGCATTTTGCTGAAGGTTTAATATCCGGATTGGCTGTTGTGATAATAGCTATTATTTTAGATAGAATTATGCAAGCTATTTTTATTAAATTTAGTTATTTAAATACTGATAATTATGGAGTTAAAAAAGAAAATAAATTCAAAAGGTTTTTGGAAATGTGTAATAAATAATACTTTGATTTTATTTGCTAAATAGGGGGAATTGATTTATGAGAGGTGTTTTGATATCTGTTCTTATGAGTTTGGTTTTAGTTTTTATGTCTTGTAATAAGAATGATAATTCTGAGAATAATAATTCTCAAAGTGTCAAATCGGTTAAAATTGCTTATGTTAATTGGATAGGTGAAACAGTTGCTACCAATATTATAAGAGTTGTTTTTGAAAGAATAGGATATAATGTGGAGATATTACCTGTTACTGCGTCTATAATGTATCAGTATGTGGCGTCTGGACGGGTAGATGGTATGGTATCTGCGTGGGTTCCTACGGCAGATAAATTTTATTATGAAAAATTTAAGGATAAGTTTGTTGATCTTGGTCCTAATTATGAGGGGACATTACAGGGATTTGTGGTTCCAAGTTATGTTACAATTTCAAATATTTCGGAACTTAAGGGTAGGGGTTCTGAATTTCAAAATAAAATGATAGGAATAGATGCAGGAGCAGGTACTCAGCTTTCTGTGGAAGAAACTTTAAAGCTTTATGAGTTGGATAAAGAATATGAACTTATCTCTTCAAGTGAGAGTGTAATGCTTGCGAGTTTAGAATCTGCCATTAATAAACAAGAATGGATTTTAGTGCCTTTGTGGAAACCTCATTGGGCATTTGTGAAATATGATATTAAGTTTTTAGATGATCCATTATTGTCAATGGGTGGTCCTGAGAGTATTCATTCTCTTGTTAAGTTGGGGCTTGAAGAGAGTGATCCTGATGCTTATTATTTATTTGATAATTTTTATTGGGGTGATGACTTGTTATTGCCTTTGATAGAAAAAAATTATAAGGAGCCAGGACAAGAATATAAGAATGCTATTGAATTTGTTGATACTCATAAAGATTACGTAAAGAATTGGGTGCCAGATAAATATAAAAATTTATTTGATTAATCTTTTTTTAAATTTTTTTAGTGAGTTTAATATTGGATTTTTAGTTGGCAATGGTTCGCAACCTCCTTTAAATAGTGCATTGCATCTAATGAGTCTTAATATAATTAAAATAGATGCAGTTATGATATTGTATTTTTTTAGACAACTGAGTGCATAGTTTGAGCAACTAGGTTGATATATACAATGAAAACCTACTATTTGAGAAAAAGTTTTTTGGTATATCTTGATTAATAAGATAAATGCTAAATTTGCTATCATAAAAAATTTTTTTAGTATTTTAATGCATATCATAATATCATGTTATTATATAAGGACAATGATAAATATATTGAATATTAATAAAAATATTTTACTTTATTTAATTATAAATATTGCTAATATCAAGTGTTTCATATTAGTTTTTCTTTTATCAGTTCCTTCTTATGCAGAAGAAATTATAAAATTATCTGTTACTGATGCCGTTAATATGGCTTTAAAAAATAGTTTGGCGACTAAAAGTGCTAGGCATCAAGAAGAGATAAAGAGATTGCATAAAAACAATTCTTGGAATGTTTTTATGCCAAATTTGGGTTTTTTTTCAAATATTTCGAGACAAAATCCAATTATAAGAGGAGAGCATTGGAATTTAGATTTAGGTGTTTCTGTTGGACTTTCAATATCGCCATCTGTTGTTAATAAAATGAGACTTGATAATTTCAATTATGACAATGCTGTTATAGACGGAGAAAAAGTTAATAGAGATATTAAGTTGAAAGTTCTTAAAATGTATAATGAGCTTCTAGCTTTTAAAAATATTTTAGAAGTTTTAAAGGAGCAGCAGCTTGAAAAAGGGAAGCTTAAATTTGAGCAAGTGAGTATTGCTTATCGTAATGGTCTTATTTCTGAGATAGATTATCTTGATGCTAAGCTTAAATATAATAGGCTTCAGTCTGATTTAAATGAACAAGTCATTAAATTTGAGGATGCGAAATCAAAATTTAGATTGTTAATAGGATTAGATGTTTTACAAGATTTTGAAATTACAGGTGAGTTGTCAGATGAAGTATTGGATGTTTCATTTTTTAATGAGGTTGTAGATGTTAATGAGCATTTGGAAATAAAGGAATTGAATAATTCCGTTAAAATTATGCAGGCTACTCTTGATAGTCTTTGGTTAGATGCTTTTTTGCCAAAATTTTCTTTTTCAATGTCTTATACTCCTGGAAGTATTTCTTTTGGTGGCGATCTTGCTGGTTCGTCAAGACAGGGATTATCTGTTTCTTTTGGATTGACTTATGATTTTACTGAAGTGTTGCCTTTTTCAAAAAGTTTTACAGGAATATGGGAACAAGATTATAGGTTAAAGATATTAAAAGATCAAATTTATAATAAGATGCGTGAATTTAAATCTGATGTTATTCAAAAACGTAAAGGCATAAGATTGTATAGATCTATTTTGGATAATTCAAAAATGGCTTTGGAGATGTCTAAAAAGAATTATCAGATAGCTTTTGATGCCTTTAATGCAGGCACTATAGATCTTGTGAAATTAAATGATATTGAGCTTTCCTATAAGCAGAGCGATTTACAATTGATAAAAGATAAACTGAATTATGCTAATTTAGTACTTGAATATAAGGGGTTGATAAATAAATTGGATTAATGGAGTAATATTTATGAATCTGATTTGTTACATGAGAGGAGGTTTATATGAAGTATTATTGCTTGCTTTTAGTTTTATTATTTGCTTTCTCATGTAATAAAGAGGGAGAGATTCAAGATGATGTTGCTGGGGATGGTATTGCCGGTGATGTTACTGATACGCCTTATAAATTTCCAGTTATTGTTATGAAGGCTATACGAGGAGATTTAAGTAGTTATATTTCTTTGAATGGTGATGTTGATACAAAAGTTAAATTAGCAGTATTTCCGGATGTTGCAGGTAAAATAATATCTCTTGATATAAAGCTTGGAACTTATGTAAATAAGGGACAAATTATTGCAACTCTTGATCCTTCAAAGCCAGGTTTTCTTTATTTGAAGAGTGCAGTAAGAGCCCCGATTTCTGGATACGTTTTGTCTGTTAATTGTAAAATTGGAGAAACGATTACTCCTCAAACTAGTGTTGCGTTGATAGGCAAAATGGATTTTTTGCAAATTAAAACTTATGTTCCTGAAAAATATTTTTTGGATATTAAGATTGGAAATAATGCAATTATTGAGCTTGAATCTTATCCTGGTGAAAAGTTTAAGGCAAAGGTTTCAGAGATGTCGCCTATTGTAGATTTTAAGAGTCGTGCTGCTGAAGTATATCTTGATCCTATAGAAAATATCATAAATAAAATGGTTGTTGGCATGTTTGTTAAAATTAAACTTGTCACTAAGCATGCAAAAAATGTGATTAAAATACCAAAACGTGCTTTGATCGAACAAGAGGGTAGACTCTGTTTATTTAGGGTAAATGTCGATACAGAAACAGTTGAGAGAGTGTTTCCTTTAGTAGAGTTTGAAGTGGATAATGTTGTATCTATTAAAGATAGTATTGCTGAGAATGATTTGATCGTAACTGAGGGTGTTTCTTTGCTATCAGATGGAGCTTTTGTGGATGTGGTAGATATTCATGATGGGCTTGGTGTTGAAGACAATATTTAATTTTTGAGGTTACTTATGTTAGTAAAGAAAGTTGTTAATAAGCCAATAACAATGTTAATATTGTTTTCTTTATTAATTATTCTTAGTATTTATACTTTTTCACGACTAAATATAGATTTGTTTCCTGAGTTTAAATCAACAAGTCTTCGTATTTCTACTGATTATGCAGGAAGTTCTGCAAAAGAGGTGGAAGAGAAAGTTACACGCATTTTAGAAGGCAATTTATCTTTAGTAAAAAATATAGAAACAATGACCAGCAGTTCTTATAAGGGATATAGTGACATTATTCTTAAGTTTTATCATGGAACGAATTTAGACTTGGCTTTAAATGAAGTAAGAGACACGCTTGAGCTCTCAAAAGGTTCATTGCCAAAAGATGCAAGTTTTCCAAGGGTTTCTAGAGGATTTCGTCCAGATGAGGGAGTATCGGTAATATCATTTTTGATATATGCAAATAGATCTATTGTAGACCTTAAGAGGTATGCAGATGAAATTTTAAAGCCTAGATTGGAGAGACTTGATGGAGTTGGAGTTGTACATGTTAGTGGAGGTGGGAGTAAACATATTTTAGTTGAAGTGTCTCAAAATAGGTTGGAGGCATATGGGCTTAATTTATCGGATATTGTTCCGTTTATTTCTTCTCAAAATGTTGAATTGTCTGTTGGTGATGTTTTTGACGATGATTTGAAATATCCAGTACAAGTATCTGGCAATTTTAATTCGATTAATGATTTGGAAGATGTGGTTATTGCTTATAAGCCTTATTCTTTGAAAGATAATTCTTTTGTTCAGGTTAGATTGAGAGATATTGCAACTATTAAGGCTATTTCTGAGAAAAAGAGGTATGTATATTATAATGATAGGCATAATGATAATAGGCCTTCTATTGAGGTATCTATAGAAAAACAAAATGATGCAAATTTTGTTACCGTTTCAGATGCGGTTAATGAAGAATTAAAAAAAATTAAACTTATCCTTCCTAAGGATATATCTCTAGATATTTTTGCGGATAATGCTGAATATATTAGAGAGGCTATTTCTTCTGTCTCTAATTCAGCTTATTCGGGAGCATTTCTTGCATTATGTATTATTTTCTTCTTTTTAAGAAGCTTTCGAGCGACTGTTATTATTGGCATTGCAATACCATTGGCTATTATTATTACTTTTTGTTTAATGTATTTTGCAAATATTTCATTAAATATTATGAGTCTCTCGGGACTTGCTTTAAGTGTTGGTATGCTTGTGGATTGTTCTATTGTTGTAATAGAAAATATATATAGATATAGACAAAAAGGTGCAAAACTTATCTCTTCTGCCATTTTGGGAACACAAGAAATGATGCTTCCAATCATTGCTGCTACTGTGACGTCAATTTGTGTGTTTGCTCCTTTGCTTATTTTTAAGTCAGAGTTGGGTATTATTGGTGATTTGATCAAGGATTTTGCCTTTACTATCGTTATATCTTTAACGGTTTCTTTGTTTGTTGCTATTTTTTTAGTTCCTGTGCTTTCAAGTTATTATATTGGGCTTTATACTGTTTTTCAAAAGCCCATTAAAAATAAATTAATCGAAAGAATTGATAGTGTCTTATATAAGATTTCTGCTTTTGGAGAGAAATCTTATGTTATTTTGTTAAATTGGGTTTTAAATCGTAAGCTAGTTTTTTTATTGTTTGTTACATGTAGTTTTATTGTAAGTTTACTTTTATTTCCTTTTTTAGATGTGTCTTTTATGCCTAAGGAATATTCTCCTGTTATTAATTTTTCTTTTGGTTTTCCCAAAGAAACAAGTTTAGATGTTTCAAAGTTTTATTCAGATAAAGTTTTAGAAATTTTGAAAAGTGAAATTAAAACTTATAAAGGGATTATTTCTGAGGTATATTCAAAAGGTTTTATATTTAAGGTCTTATTGCCTTCAAAAAAGGAAGTTGATGGTGATATTTATAATGAGGAAGAAATTCAATATAGAATCTCTCAGCATGTTAAGAGGGTTTGTCCTATTTTAGATCCTAATAATATTTTCTCATCAAGCAGTTCTTTCGGTGGTCCTACTATTGAGATTAAAATTATGGCTTCTAATTTTGAATCTGCAAAGGAATATGGGAAATTGTTAGTTGGTCTTTTAGAGAAAAATTTTTCAAGTATTGTAAATCCTAGACTTAATATAGAGGAAGATCTGCAAATTGACATAGATATAGATAGGGAAAAGGCTTATTCTTATGGAATTAGTATAGAAACTATTGCAAGGGAAGTTAAAGCCAGCATTCATGGAATTTCATCAGGAAAATATGTTGAAGATGGAGTTAGTTATGATATTTTACTTAAGCTTGATAAAGGTGATATTGTTGATCTGAAAGGTTTGGATGATATATTTGTTATAAATAAATTTGGCGTTAAAGTTCCCCTGTCTTTAATTTCTAATTTTAAAAAAATAAATGGAGTTAAAAGGCTTTTTAGAGAAAATCAATCCTTGGTAGTTAAGCTTACAGCAGGTATTGCTCCAAATGAAAGTTTGGCTTCAGTTACGAGAGATTTAGTAGATTTTGTAACTAATAAGGTTCCCCAAAAGGATGGCATATTCGTTAAATTTGAAGGAGAATACGATGAATTTAAAAAGATTATGAAGCAATTTAAGTTGATAATTTTAATGGCTATTTTACTTGTATTTGGAGTAATGGCAGCACAATTTGAATCTCTGCTCAAGCCTTTTATTATTCTATTTACAATTCCATTGACTTTAATAGGTGTTATACTTGTTTATTTTATATCAAGAGAAAAAATTTATGTTTTGACTGCTTTTGGCATGCTTATGCTTGTGGGTGTTGTTGTTAATACGGGTATTGTATTGGTGGATTATATTAACT
The DNA here is from genome assembly GCF_000500045.1 of Borrelia persica No12. Lineage (GTDB taxonomy): Bacteria > Spirochaetota > Spirochaetia > Borreliales > Borreliaceae > Borrelia > Borrelia persica. Next base: position 71,710 of record NZ_AYOT01000225.1, read on the forward strand.
TGTTGCTTAAGAGAGGATTTGCTTTAAGAGAAGCAGTAATTGAAGCAGGTCGTTCTAGATTTAGACCAATTGTGATGTCCTCTCTAACCTCAATAGTAGGACTCTTCCCACTTGCATTTTCAGATTCAAATAATAGTAGTCTTTTAAAGCCCATTGCTTTTACCTTTATTGGTGGGATGATTGCTAGTACATTTTTGGCTTTGCTTTTTATTCCTATGCTTTTTGAAGCTTTTTCTAATTTTTCGATAAAAAATTTTATTCTGGTGAAATTGTTGTTTTTTGTTTGCAAAATAAATGGCAAAAGGAAAAATGTCAATTTGTTAAATAAGAATAAAAATAATGACAATATTTCTAAAATTGATGCTAATGGTAATGTTAAAGTTGATGATATTTTTGATGATGTTTTTATTGACGAAGATTAAGATTTGATATGGGGGGGGATTTGTATAGAGTTGAAGTAATTTCTAATTTGTCTTTGGAAGTTGATCTTCATGAATATATAAGTAAGATAGAAGATGATTTGGGTGAAATTATATATTATTCTAAGATATATAATGTTAGAGGAAAAGGGATAAAGGGTGAAAAACAGTGTAATTCAATATGGCCTGAAGAAAATTTTATTCTTATAGTTTATACTGATAGTTTAGTTGTTGTAGAAAAATTAAAAAATGCTATTGAGATTTTAGATAAAGAATATCCTACTGAAGGAATTAGGTTTTTTGTTATAGGTAATTGAGATTGTTGGTTTTTTGTACCTTTATTCAATTTGTATTTTTAAATTGTTTATTAATAAATTTATCATTTAGCAAATTTATTAAATTAATGTAAAAGAGCTATAATGTGTTTTATTAATTTAATATACGATCAAATAATGTTGAATTATGATTTTATTATTTAAGATGTTATAATTATTAATAATATTCGTTGTAGTGAGTGTGTAGTAGTATCATATGTCAATAGTAAAAACTTTTTTTGAAATTGCTAGTAAGCATGGTTGTGGAATTGCACAAATATATAAGAATAATAAAGACTATTTTAGAGTTACTTATTCTGATTTGAAAAATAATGTTTTAAAGTTTGCTGCTTTTTTGAAGAAAATGAATTTGGGATATCAGGATAAGGTATTTATTTGTTCTGAGAATAGAATTGAGTGGAGTGTTATTGATTTTGCAATTTTATCTCTAGGTGCTGTAGATGTTCCAAAGGGAGTTGATATTACTCTTTTTGAGGCTGAAATAATTATTAATAATATTGCTCCTAATATGATAATAGTGGAAAATGTGGATCTTCTCAACTTGATTGTTAAGCTTAAATTTAATGTAAGGCCTATTATTGTTATTATTGATGATTTATGGGAAGAAGATAAATTACGCTTTAGTGATTTTGAAGTTTATACTTATAAGGAGTGTATTTTAATTGGAGAAAATGCAAGGCAGGATGAAGAGATTATTAGGACTGTAAATAATATCAATCCTGATGATATGGCTACAATAATATATACTTCTGGTACTACAGGAAATCCTAAGGGAGTGATGCTTTCTCATGCTAATTTCCTTTATCAGGTGTCTAGTTTTAGTAGGATGATTAGTGTTAGTGAAGGGCAAATATTTATGTGTATTTTGCCGATTTGGCATTCATTTCAAAGATCGTTTTCTTATAATATTTTTCTTAAAGGTATGACTTGTTTATTCTCAAATATTGTTCCAAGAAATATGCTTGATGACATTAAGAATATTAATCCTCATTACATTGCAGCTGTTCCTAGACTTTGGATTGCAATAAGACAAAATATTGTTAAAGAGATTTCAAAAAAGGCATTATGTATAAGATTGTTATTTCAACTTTTTGTTAAGTCTGCATGTATTAATGATATTTGCTATAGAGTAGTTTTAGGATTGTATCCTGATAATGGATTGGATCTATTGATGCCCATAAAAAAATTTTTAGGTCTTTTGGGATTAATTGTTTTATTTCCTTTTAAAATTTTGGGAAATTTACTTATTTTTAAAAAAATAAAGAAAATTTTAGGCAAGAATTTTATTGTTGGCATTACTGGGGGTGGCAGCATACCTTTATATATTGTTAGGTTTTTTAATTCAATTGGAATTGAACTTGCTAATGCCTATGGCTTAACAGAGGCATCTCCTGGGGTTGCATCAAATGAGCATGGTAAAATAATTATTGGTACTAGTGGAAAGATATTGCCTGGAACTATTGCTGAGATTAGAGATGAGAATGGCATGAAGCTTAAAAAACCTGGTAAAGGCATTTTATTCATTAAAGGTCCTCAAGTTATGCTTGGGTATTATCAGGATGCAGAGGCTACAAGGCAAATTATTGGTTGTGATGGGTTCTTAAATACGGGTGATATTGTTAAGTTGTCAAAAAATGATGTTGTTAAGATTATAGGAAGAGATAAAGATACTATTGTTTTAAATAATGGAGAAAATATTGAGCCTGCGCCAATTGAAATTAAGCTTGAAGAATCTTTACTTATTGAGAAAGCTGTTGTTGTGGGACAAGATCAAAAATTTTTAGGTGCATTAATTCTTCCTAATTTTGAGGAGATAAATAAGTATTTAGAGAGCATGGGCCAAGAAATTTGTGATACTAATAATAAACAACAAATTATTGAAAATAATATTGTTCTTAAAGTTATTGGAGATGAGATAAAAAAGCTTATTAATAGGGCCAATGGATTTAAACCTTTTGAACAAATATTAAGATTTGTCCTTTTAGAAAAACCATTTGAAGTAGGTAAAGAAATGTCTATTAAAATGGATATTAAGCGTAATTATATTGCAAATTTTTATCGCAATGAGATAAAAAATTTATTTTCTTAATTTATTGTAGTATTATTTCAAGTTCTTTTATGTCTTTTAATTTTGTATTGGGTGGGTGGGATTGTTGATATACAAATCCATTTCCTTTAATATTTATCTTTATATCTGTGTAGTTTTTTAAGATTTTCATTAAATCTCTTTTAGAGAGTCCTTTAAGATTTGGCAAAGTTTCTTTTATTTTATGCTCGATTATAGGTTTTGGTATGCTGATTTTTGAAGAAATTTGAATTTTATTGTATTCGCTTGTGTTGTCTTTCTGTTCAATTAAATTTATTATTTCTCTAGCCATTGGTGCAGCAATTCTTGTTCCATATATTATTTTTTTAGGATATCTATATACGACGTATATAATATATTTTGGATCTTCTGTAGGATATATTACTAGTATTGAAGATGTATAATCTTCATCTGAATATTTACCTGTATTTTGATCTGTTACTTGAGAAGTTCCACTTTTTGCTGAAATATTTATGTTTTTTGTCTTAAGTTTTGGTATACCTCCTTTGTTTACGACTTCTTTCATCATTCTTAAAACTTCTTTTGCTGTATACTTGGATATTACTTTTTTAATTTCTTCTTTGTGAAATTCTTGAACTGTATCTTCCATTTCATTGCTTATTTTTTTTATGATTTTTGGTTTTAGCATAATTCCGTTATTACTAAGTACACTAGCTGCTTGTAATATTTGAATGGCAGAAACTCCTATTTCTTGTCCAAATCCAATTGTAACTTTACTTCGTCCTGACCATTTTGAATGATGGCTTAAGAGACCTTTTGTTTCTCCAGGGAAAGGAAATCCAACTCTTGTTCCAAAACCAAAGTCTATTAATTTGTTATAAAAATATTCGTTACTTACTTTATCTGTAATATGAGCTATTCCTACATTTGATGAATAGATTAAAATTCCACTAAGGTCAATATAATCATAAGGAGGGTTTAATGTTTTGATTGTAATTATTTCTCCTGATTTGAATTTTTTTTGGTATATACCGTTATCTAAAAATTTTTCGTTTGGTTTTAAAAGTCCACTGTCTAATAGGATAGCTACTGTAAATATTTTATTTATGCTTCCAGGTTCATATGTTAATGATGTTGAAAAATTGTTCCATATTTCTTTAGAATATTGTGAATAATAATTGGCATCATATTGTGGAAATTGAAGCATTGATAAAATTTCTCCATTCTTAGCATCCATTACCATGGTAATCATATTTTCCGGTTTATTTTCTTTGAAATATTTTTTTGCTATTTGATTTATGCTTTTTTGGAGATCTATGTCTATTGTTAGATATATGTTGTTTATACTTGGTTTTTCATTTATGGATTGTTGTTTTGTAAGATCTTCATTTAATATTGAGTTTAGCGAGAATTCAATTCCTGTAAGTCCAATATTATCAGTACCTACAAATCCTGTAATATTGCTTGTCAATTCTTTAAATGGGTAAATTCTTTTGTAGTCTGGATAAAGTATGATGTCTTTTAATCTACCTTCTGATTGAATTCTTTCAATTAGTTCTGATTCTTCTCTTGTTATTTTTCGTTTGATATACATAAATCCTTTTTTTGATGATAGTTTTTGTTTTATTGTTTGAGGATCAATTTTAAGTATTGCACCAAGGGTTTCTGATGTGTTTACAATATTTTTTATTTTACTTGGATCTGTTCCTAATGAATATGATTTTGAAGAGAAAGCTAGTATTTTGCCATTCCTGTCATAGATATTACCTCTTCTTGAAATTTGGTTTCTTTTTTGAGGGAAATATTGTATTTCTTTTGAAGACATTAGTATACAATATTTATAAATTGTTAACAATGTTATTATGAGAAAAATTACTAATATGATGTTTAATCTTAAGCTGTTGATAAAATTTTTATTCATCAAGTATTTAGATACTCCTTGTGTTTGAGTAAATGTTATAACACTTAAGGATTTTATTATGAATGTTTGATTAATTTTTTCTCATATTTATAATATTATATTATGAAAAGAGTAAATTTGAAATTAATAGAGGTTTAAATATAGTGGATGTTAGAACTTTAAAGGGTTTCAGGGATTCCTTACCACAAGATGCGTTAATTCGTACTCATATTATAAAACAAATATATAGTGTGCTTGTTTCGTATAATTTTGATTTAATAGATACTCCTATTCTTGAGTATTCTGAATTTCTTTTGAAAAAGGGTGGGGATGAAGTAGAAAAGCAAATTTATCGGTTTAAGGATAATGGAGGCAGAGATGTTTCTATGCGTTTTGATTTGACGGTTCCTTTTGCAAGATTTATGGCTACTAATAAATGTAAGATTAAATTTCCTTTCAGAAGGTCTCAGATAGGAAAAGTATTTAGAGGTGAAAATACTCAAAAGGGTAGATATAGAGAGTTCATGCAATTTGATTTTGATATAGTGGGTGAGGATACTTTTCGTAGTGATGCTGAAATTTTATCTATTGTTTATTACGGACTTAGAGATATCTTTTTAAATTTTATTAAAGATTTTGAGAGAAAATTTGTTATTCATTTTTCCCATATTGGAATATTGCATGCTTATCTTGAGAAATTGGGACTTGAAGATAATGCCGCTTTTATTTTAAGAAATATAGATAAGTTGGATAAAATGGGGATTGAGACTGTACGAGAAAATTTGCTTGTACAATTAAGTGAAGAGCATGTCGATTTAATATTAGAATTTGTGAATTTAGATGGAACTTTTTCTGATAAATTAAAGAGATTAAAAGGTATTTTAGTAGATAATGATGCTGTTAAGAGAATTGAAGATATTTTTGTACATTTGAGTGTATTAAAAATTCAAGATGCCTTTAATTTTAATTTGAAGATAGTTCGTGGGCTTGATTATTATACTGGACTTGTATTTGAGGCTGAGATGCCATGTGTTAATATGGGTAGTATTTGTAGTGGTGGGAGATACAGTAATTTATTACCTTTATTTTCTGGGTCTTTGCAGAAATTTTCAGCAGTTGGAGGATCTTTTGGTATTGATAGGATCCAAGATATAATTACAATTGAAAAATTTCATTATATTAAGGTATTTGTAGTTAAGGCCAGTTCTAGAGTATTGATTGTTAATTTGGACGATGATTTGCAGGATTATTATTATGGGCTTGCAGATAAATTTAGAGGGCATGATTATTCTAAGATAAATAATATTGCTTGTGAGGTATATCCTAAAAACAAAGATGGTAAAAATATTAAGGTGCAAAAGGATTATGCTATTGCCAAGTGTATAAGATTTTTAATTTTTGTAGGCCAGGAAGAATATAAAGAGAATAAGTTAAGGGTGAGAGATTTAACTAAAAATGAAGAATTGTTGTTGTCTTTTGATGAGGCTATTAAATTTATTAAGGGTAATGATAAGTTTTTGTGCACACCTTTTTGATTAAAGAGGCTTAATTTTTTATGACTTTACTTTAATTAAGTTTAGCTTTTTTGTTCTTTTATTTTTCGAATTGTGATTGTATGCAAAGTCAATGTGTTTGTATTGTAGTCATATTCTATTTGTCCTAGTATTTCGACGCAATCTTTGGAATTGATTTTAATGTCAAAGGTTGTTTTTGTTGTTATTATTCCCTCAAGGATATTTTTGTTGTATCCTACATAAAAGTCAAAATATGTTATGTTATTTTGTTTTTCAATATTATTGACAAGTCCTTCCCATTTAACATATACATTTGAATAAATTAATGGATTTTTTTTAATTTCCTTTAGAACTAAATAATCGTTAAATGTGATAAAATCTGGTCTTGATATAAAGCTTGCAAGATTTTTGGCTTTAAGTTTGATTGATTCTGATGCATTTGAATTTAATATCTTATTTATTTCGATTCTTGCAAAATTGTCTTTGCCTTTTTTTAAATGAGTTTTTATTTTTTGAAATGAATTTTTAATTTCAGTTTCAGTGAGTATGAATACAAATTGTCCTTCATGGTTCTTTATCTTTTCTTTGTCATTTATTTTTATATCATCAATATATGTTGCTATATTTGTGATAGCTTTTTTTATTTTTGTTTGAGAGTCGTTTGATATTAATTTGATATTTGATTTAAAATCTGTAAATAAGAATATTGCTATTAATAAAAATGAAATTCCAGCTGTTGCTAGTAGTATTTTTATTAATTTGGATAGATTTTCTCCTTTATTTATTTTGATTTCTGGGAATAACTTATCGTATATTTTGTTTTTATTGAGAAATAATGTTCCTTGAATAGGATGTTTTCTTATGATTTCTAATGATAATTCTGAACGTTTTGTTTCTTGATTTTCTTCTATCATTTTAAGCCATATTTGTATGGCCTTGTCTTCTTTGCCTTGAGCTGCTAATAATATTGCTATTGATTGTTTAATATCTGGTTCTGTTGGATTTAGAGTATATGCTTTTTTTAGGTATGTTTGAGCATTGCCTAAATTTCCCATTCTAAGATAAGACATTCCCAGTATATAATGATAAATGTAGTAATTCTTGTAAAAAAAAATTTCTTTTTCTATAAGTTTTATTGCATCTGCGTATCTATGAGAGTTATAGTAACTAATAGATTTGTTAATAAGTTTTCTAGATGCTATTTCCATAAATTTAAGCTTACCCTCATGATATTATTTTTAGTATTTTATATATAAATATTATCTTAAAAGAATGATAAATAAAATATTGTTTTGTGTTTTCAATGGGTCAGTTTGACTAAAAATTTATTAATGTTATAATTATGTAAGTCATTTGGGATTTATACATATTGTAAAGTGGTAGGAATGTGTCATCAGAAAAGATCGCGGAATTAATCAAGGATATTTATTTAAGCTTCAGGAAAGGTGATTTTAAAACAGCTTTGATGAAATCGGAAGAAGCACATTCTCTTGATTTTGACAATATTGAAATTTTAACGGCTCTTAAGAGTTCTGTGTATTGGAATGGGCAAATTGAAAGTCTTGATAGAATAGATAAAGATTATGAGAAGGCTGAGTTTTTAATAAGAGAGTGGAATAATTTTGCTAGAAGATATTTAAAAAAAATGAATTTTGATTTTATTCAAGGGCGTAACTCAATTAAGTATTTTATATTTCAGTTATGCTTAGATATGTATAAAAATATATATAAGTTACAACCAGAAAATTTGGACATTTTGATAAAGATTGCTAAGTCTTATAAAGGAATGGGTAATTATGAGAAAGCTATAATTGTTTTTTTGCAAATATTGGGAGATGCAAAGGATAATGCAGATGTTGTTGCTGAACTTGCTGATTCTTATGCTCTTATTGATGAAATTAAAGAAGCCAAGGTATTATTTAGAGAGGCTTTTTTTATTAATCCGCAAAAGATAGATATAGATGCACTTGAATCTGAGATGATACTGAAACTGATAGAAGCTATTAAGAATGATAGAAATATTTCTGACACTCTTATTAAGGAGTGGATACCTGTTTATGGAGCACTTAATGGTGTTTTTAATATAAAAAGAGAATTAAGACCTATTGAGCTTGGTCATTTAAAACAGTCTGTTTATAGTTTGCGTAATGAACTTAAGGAAAAGTCTTATAGGTCAATAAATGAGAGTATATTGCTTCCAAGGCTTATTAATAAATATTTTTGGCTTATTGATCATTATGTAAGGATAAAAGAAGATCGTGTTCGCATTGATGAAATTTTATCTTATATTAAAGAAATAGATATAGGAATATATCAGCAATATGTCAATTAGGTTGGTTTTAATAAAATTGATATTAGGAGAGTTGAATGTCTAATATTACTATAGAAAGATTAGATAATATCTTGCAAGAGGATAAATGGACAAGAACAGTTGTTAACAATTATTCTCTTGCTAAGATAAAGGAATTGGATGAGTTAATAGATAATATAATTTCTGAAAATTTAACGGAAGAAGCTTTGGATATTTGTGGTAAACATTTAAAAGATGTCAAAAAGAGTATTGCTGGTCTTTATATTTCAGGAATGCTTATATACAGTAGAAGACCACTTAATGATATGAGTTTGCTTACAGTTGTAGATTTGTTTTCTCAAAACTTAAAATGGTCTCTTGTTGAACATATATGTCACAAGATGCTTTTGACCTCTGAAAATAAGCATGCACTCTATACACTTGCAAAGATATATTCACAAAATAATGAAAATGATAAGCTGCCAAATATTTGGATGCGTATTGTTGAAGCGGATGTTGATGATACTGTTTTTGTAAGGCAACTTGCTGCTCATTATGAGAATATTGATTTGCAAAAATCAATATATTTTTTTAGAAAGGCTATTTATCGTTTTATAGATAAAAAACAAATGTCAGGCATTAGGGAAATATGGTCTAAGTTGATTAAATATGTCTCTGATGATTTTGATTCCTTTTTGTTGATACTTCAAAAGGTTGAAAAAGAACTTGGTTTTAAAAAGGTCGTGGTTCTTTATGAAGATTTATATGAACATTATTCTGTTAGTGGCAATATTGATGAGACAATAGAAATTTTAAGAGGAATTTTGAAGCTTGATAATAAAAATCAAAAAGCAAGAGAAAATTTGGTTATTTTTTTAAGGGAAAAGTATAAAGATGTTAAGAATATAGAAGAATATCTTGAAAAATCTGATATTGAAAATTTAGATAAAAATTTTGTTGATGTTTATTCTGATTTTGAAAAATATTTGTTTTTTGCCAAGGGCAATTTTGTTTATCATCAAACTTGGTTTGTTGGGATAGTTAAGGATGTAAATGATCAGGGTATTTTAGTTGATTTTGTGTCTAAACGTGGACATTTTATTAGTTTTGATATGGCTATGTCTGCTCTCTCCCCCCTTGATAGGGAAGATATTCGAGTTTTAAAGGCTATTAAACCAAAAGAAGAGCTTGTTGAGCATATAAAGAGAGATATTGAATGGGCATTGAAAATAATTATTAAAAGTTATAAGTCAATTGATCTTAAGGGGATTAAAAGAGAACTTGTTCCAAGTTTGATGACTCAAAATGCTTGGAATTTATGGAGTGTTAAGGCTAAGCAAATTCTAAAAGATAATCCCCATTTCGTTATGGCATCTGGAAAAGCTGACTGTTATATATATAATGAGAGAGCTTCTAATTTTAATGAAAAAATTTATGATAAATTTAAGGTAGAAAAAGACTTTTATAAAAGATATGAGATCTTTATGCATTATTATACTGCTGGTGGTGTTGTAAAGGATTTGCATATTGAAGAAGAAATGCTTAATTATTTTTTAATTTATGTTAATAATTTTGCAAAAGTTGATCATTATGTTATAAGTTCTTATGTAATACTTAAATCTTTGAAAAATTCTGATAATAGAGTTGCTTTAAAAGTTAATTTTGAGAGAGATATTAATTTGGAAGTTCTCTTAAAGGAATATTCTAAGAGTATAATTGATCTTTTTGAAGCTATTTTGAATGCAGATATTAAAAAAGAATTGATCTCTTTAATTAAAGAAGAATTGTCTGATTGGGTTGCTTATTATAAGCAGCTTTTTCCTTGTTATGTTAATAAAAAATTGATAGATTCTCTTTATAAAGAAGATATAAAAGAAACTGAGCAGCTTTTTAACTATATTACAAAGAATTATAAAATCTATAAAGATGCTTATATTTGGATTTTAAAACATTATACTTCTTATTCTCTTAATTTAGATTATTCTGATGCAGAGTTGTTGGTAAATTTGATTAAGATTTTAACAGATAGTGTTGTTAAAATTAATAATAAAAATAATTCTGTTGCTAATAAGAGAATATATAAAATGGTAATCAATCTTTTAATTAAAGATAAATATCTTAGTGTTGTTTTGGGTAAGGTTATAGATGAGGAACTTGCTAAGAGAATATATATGACTTGTTTTTACATAAGAGATTTTCCTCCAAAAGATCTCATACATATTAAGACGGCAATAAGAACTGTATTTGATGATATTGAGTTTGAAGATGAAAAGATGCAAGTTTCGGGAGATAAGGTTGAGATAGGGTTTTTAACTATTTTAAGTTCTCTTAGTAAAAAGCAAAAAGAATTGCAATATTTAAAAGATGTGGAAATACCAGAAAATTCTAAGGAAATTGGCAAGGCACGTGAACTTGGTGATTTGAAAGAAAATGCAGAATATCATTCTGCTAAGGAGAGACAACAATTTTTAACAAAGAGATTAAATTCTCTTATGTCTGAAATAGATGTTGCAAAAGTTATTGATATTAAAGAACTTCAAAGTTCTGTTGTTGGATTTGGGACAAAAGTTACTATGGTTAATAAGGATACAGAAAAAGAAGAGTCTTATTTAATATTTGGACCTTGGGAATCAAATCCTGATGAGGGTATTATATCTTATAAATCGCCTTTTGGAGAAAATTTGTTGGATGCTAGAGAAGGTGACAATCTGGATTTTGTTATAAATGATACTCATTTTCAATATTATGTTAAGAAGATAGAGCCTGCGAAGATTAATTAAGAGAGATAAAATGTCTAAACTAAAAGATACGATTGATAGTGCTATGCAAAATAAATTAAATAAAGAAAAGGCCATTGAACTTGCTCGAGTTCAAATAGAGAAGGATTTTGGTAAAGGAAGCCTTATTAAAATGGGAGAATCTCCTGTAGGTAAAAATGTGGAGAGTATACCTAGTGGTGCTATTTTGCTTGATGAGGCAATTGGTATTGGTGGGTATCCAAGAGGAAGAGTAATAGAAATTTTTGGTCCCGAATCTTCTGGCAAGACTACTCTAACTCTTCAAGCAATTGCTGAGGTTCAAAAAAAGGGTGGAATTGCAGCTTTTATTGATGCGGAACATGCTCTTGATCCTGTTTATGCAAAGGCTTTGGGTGTAAATATTAATGAGCTTTGGCTTAGCCAGCCTGATACAGGAGAACAGGCTCTTGATATTGCTGAGTATTTAATTAGAAGTGGTGGAGTTGATTTGATTGTTGTTGATTCTGTTGCAGCTTTAACACCACAGGCAGAAATTGATGGAGAGATGGGTGATACTCAGATTGGACTTCAAGCAAGACTTATGAGTAAGGCTTTAAGGAAAATTACGGCCATACTGTCAAAATCGAATACTTGTATTATGTTTATTAATCAAATAAGAATGAAAATTGGTTTGGTATTTGGTAGTCCGGAGACTACTACTGGAGGAAATGCTTTAAAATTTTATTCTTCTCTTCGTCTTGAGGTAAGAAAGGTTGAGCAAGTAATAGGAACTTCTTCAGATAATGTCATTGGTAATAAGATAAGAGTTAAGGTTGTAAAAAATAAAGTAGCACCTCCTTTTCGTAAAGCGGAACTTATAGTTTATTTTGGAAAAGGTATTTCTAGGGAGGCTAGCATATTAGATGCTGCTATTAAGTATGATTTGGTTCAAAAATCAGGTTCTTGGTATGCTATGGGAGATGATAATTTGGGCCAAGGTAGAGAAAATGTTATTGATTATCTTTGTAAAGAAAAAAAACTTGCAAATGAGCTTGAAAATAAACTTAAAAAGATAATATTTGAAACTCCCAGTAAGGATTCTCTTGAAGTTGATACTCATAAAAGTGAGGAAGATAAAGAATAGAGAAAAATGGTAAGTTTAGATGATTATTTGATTGTTTGTAATGATTTTAAAGGGGAAATAGGAATTTTTTTTGATTATATAAGAAATAAGAGAGAAATCCTTAAAACTTTTAATTTAAATAGAATAATAGAAGATTTTTTAACGTTTTCTGAGAGTATTGAAATGGATGTTAGAGAATTGATTAAATTTTATTCTTTTACAACTAGTTTGCTTTATTTAAAGACGCAGATACTCTATCCAGTTAAGTTAAAAGATCGAAAATCTGTTGAAAGAGAAATAGTAAGAAAATTGATAAAATTTAGTGATAAATGTGTAGAAACTAAAAAGATTGTTCAAAAAGATGAGGTATGTTTAAGTATGTCCAAGTCTTTTTTTCTGAAGGAGAATGATATCTTTTTAGAAAATGTAGATGATGCTTATGTGACTAATATTAATGAAGTTAAGAGTAGGATTAGAACAACTAGGTTAAGTAGAAAGCGAGATGATATTTTACCTAATAAATTTAAATTGAATATTATTTTAGGTACGTATGATGCTAGGATTTCAGATAAAAAGGCTAAAATTATGGCTCTTTTGGATAAAGAAGAAAAGTTTTGTTTTGAGTTTTTATTGGATGTGAGTGATAAATTTTACTTCTTTGAAAGATTTTGTTATTTTTTAATTGTTCTTGAATATAAAATGTCAAATATTATAGATCTGGTTTATATCAATGATGAGTTAATTTTAATAAAGGGAAGAGGTGTTGACGAATATAAACAGCAAAGGGCTTAGAGTACATGTTTTTTTAGCAGAAAAAGGTGTAGGTTCTAGGAGGTTTTGTGAAGAGCTTATAAGAAAAAATCTTGTTAAAGTAAATGGCACTCCTTCAAAGCTTGGAGATAAAGTTTTCTTGGGTGATAGAGTGGAGTATAAAAGGCAAGTGTTTATTTTTCAAAATTCTAAAATTGGAAATAAAATTTATATAGCTCTCAATAAACCTGCAAATTATCTGTGTTCTAATTTTGATCCAAGGGGAAGAAAATTAGCAATATCTTTAGTTCAGCCTTTGTTTAAGGAACGTTTATTTTCAATTGGTAGGCTTGATTTTAAGAGTTCTGGTCTTTTGCTATTTACTAATGATGGTCAGTTTGCAAATAGTATTGTTCATCCAAATAGTGAAATTGAAAAGGAATATATTATTGAGTCAAAAAGAGTTGTTAGTGAAGATTTGCTTATAAAATTTAAAAATGGGATCAAAATTGATAATGAATTTTTTAAATTAAAGTCTTATGTTATGTTAGGTAATAATGCAGCTAAGTTGATTTTGACAGAAGGTAAAAATAGAGAGATTCGAAAAGTTTTTTTAAGTAAGAATATTTTTTTAAAAAAAGTGCATAGAATTAGAATAGGTAATATTACATTGAATAATTTGCAAGAAGGGCGGATTAGAGTTTTACCTTTAGTTAAAGTTAACAAATTAAAAACTCAGCTTTTGGAGGCATTGATGTGATAATAGCAATTGATGGGCCTTCAGCTTCAGGAAAAAGTTCTGTTGCACAAGCATTGAGTATGAGATTAGGTTTTAAATTTGTTAGTTCTGGTTATTTATATAGAATAGTGACCTTAATTGCTCAGAATTTTACTTTAAATGAATATGATTTACTTAGTGAGAGCAAAATTATAGAACTTATATCACAAAATGATATCAAATATGATGGTAGTGCTTTTCTTTTAAATGGTGTTGATGTTATAAATCACATTTTGAATGAAAAAATAGATTTGCAAGTTTCTCTTTATTCTTCTTATATAGGTGTTAGGAAGATAGTGAATAAAAAATTAAGAGAAATAGTTAAATTCAAGGATGATGATTATATAATAGAGGGTAGAGATATTACTACTGTAGTCTTTCCAGAAGCCAAGATTAAAATATATCTTGATGCTTCTGTTAAAGTGCGGGCTTTAAGGCGATATAATCAAAGAGATGATGATATTGCTTTGATTGAACTAGAAAAGGCACTGGAGAGGAGAGATGAAATTGATCAAAATAAAGAGTATGGTAAGTTGAAGTTGAGTAGAGAAGTTTTTTACATTGATACAAGCTATAAATGCTTAGATGATGTATGTGATATTATCATAAAGACGTTTAATTTGAAAAAAAAGTGATAGAGAGGTGAGAATGGAAAATCAAGAAGATTTACAAGAAAATTATCTGAAGGTTCTTGAGAAGGTAGAACTGGGTAGTAGTGTTTCTGGTGTTGTTATAAATATTATGAAAGATTATGTACTTGTAGATATTGGTTATAAGTCTGAAGGTTTTATTAAAATTGATGAATTTGAAACCATTCCAAATGTTGGAGATAAGCTTGATGCAATAGTTACAAAAGTAGGAGGAGAATTGGGTTTGGTTCTTAGTGTTTCAAAACTTGATTCTCTCAATTTACAAGATAAAATCGATGAATATATTGCAAATAAAAAAGTACTTAAAGGCAAGATTTTAGTTGAGCTTTCAAGTGGGTATAAAGTCCAAATTAATGACAATGTTAATGGGTTTATGCCATTTTATTTGAGTTCTCAATTTAGGGATGAGAAATTAAAAAGAGGTTCTATAGTTGAATTTTATATTGTTCAGGCAGATAAGTCTGATGGTCTTAGACTTATTCTTGATAGACGAACTTTGGAGAGAGAACGAGAATTTTTGAAGAGGAAAGAACTTGTTAGCTCTTATAGTGAAGGAGATGTGGTTGACGGTATTGTTGAAAAGATTGCAGATTATGGTGCTATTATAAAGATCAAGAATTTTGTCTTGGGAGTTTTACATAAAAGAAATATTGCGTTTAATCGTGTTGAAAATGTTGAAGATTTTATTCGTGTCGGTGATAAGTTAAGGTTAAAAATTATTAAATTAAGTCCAAATACAGGGAAGATTGAATTATCTCTTAAGGCTTTAAAGGTAAATCCTTGGGATTGTATTGAATCTAAATATAATGTTGAGAGTATTGTGAAGGGAAAGATTGTCAAGATATTGCCTTTTGGTGCTGTTGTAGAGCTTGATAGTGAAATATCGGGATTTCTTCATATCAGTAATTTTTCTTGGGTAAGATCTATTAAAAGTCCTCAAGAATTAGTTAAGGTTGGACAAATTGTTGAAGTTAAGATTTTAGAAATAGATAAGGAAAATCAAAAAATATCTTTAGGTATTAAGCAAGTCAATGGGAATCCATGGGATAATTTGGCTGATAGGTGTGGTGTTGGAAAGATTGTTCAGGGTACTGTTAAGAATATTACAAAAACAGGTGCTTTTGTAAGCATTGAAGAGGGTATAGACGCATATATTAGTAAATTTGACATTTCTTGGGTTGAGGAAGTTAATCCTGAAAAATATTTTGAATTGGGTAGCTCGATTAGTGGGAAAGTTATAGAATTTGATGCAAAAAGGCAAAACATTAAGTTGGGAATTAAACAATTAGAAGAAAATCCTTGGGATGATTTTTCTAAGAGTTATAAGAAGGGTGATACTCTTGAAGTTGAAATTGTTGAAAAGAAATCAAAGGGAGTTCAAGTAAGAGTTTATAATAAGATTATGGGTTTCATTAGTAAAATTCAACTTGGAGATACGAAAGAGTCTAGTTTAGAGACTTTTGAGAATTTAAATATTGGGGATAAAATTAAGGTTATAATTACTAATATTGACTTTAAGAATAAGTTAGTTTTACTTTCTTATAGGGCATATAAGGAACAAAAATCTAGTGAGGAAATTTCTTCTTATCTATTTAAGGAAGATGATGAGGAATCTTATAAGCCATTTGCAAATCTGTTAAAGAGGAATGTTGATGTTTAAAAGTAAATTTTTTATGGGTATTCTTGCAGTCATTATTTTTGTAGGTATTATTATCTATTTTTATGACTTTTCGGATATGGATTATGTTAAAGAGGGAGGAGAAATAGTAGAAAATCTTGAGAGAAATTTAAATCTTTATTTGAGAACAAAAAATGTTGAAGAAAAACAAAGTTTGGCGTCTGAAATAGAGAAAGCTTTAGATAAGAGAGGCGATGTTGCTTATGAATTTCTTCCACGATTTTATCTTGCAAAGTCTACTTATTCTCAGAGTAAAGGTTTGTATAAAGAAGCCCTTGAAGATTTAGATATTGTTGTGAAATCCAAATGGATTGAGAGGGATTTGGCCTATATTAATAAGGCTGTGATTTATGAAAAGATGGGACAAGTAGAAGACGCTTTGTTGATGTATGATAATGTAATTAATCAAGCTAAATTAGATTTTATTAAAATTAGGGCTTTGCTTGGGAAAGCAGTGTTAGTTGAATTACAAGATAAAAAACTGGCTGTTGATATATATGAAAGAATTGCTAATTTCTCTTATGAAAATAATTTATATGTTAATTTTGCCAAAAATAAGCTTTTTCAGCTTAGGTAGTTTGGTTTGTTTTATTTTAACTATGCAAAGAGGAGTTGGTTATATTATATTTTTAAGTATATTTTTGTTTTTATTGGGTTGTGGCATTGAAGATATTGTTTTAGTTGATTCTCCTTCTGTAATTGATAGTAGAGCTTCTAGAGATGTTCTTGCTTTTAAATTACCTTATGGATATTTTGATAAGGGTAGTAATTCTAAGGTGAGAGGTTTTGATATATATTATAAATTTTATCCAGAAGGCACGAATCACAATCTTAGTGGTTTTGCAAAAAGTGTTCAAAGGGATTTTAATGCATTAAAGAGTGTTTTCAATAATGTTAATGCGTTTCATTTAAGAGGGTTTTATAAGGTAAATTTGGATCGTGATCGTTTTTCAGGAAAGCCTACCTTAAAGTTGGATAGAAGTTGGATTCAGGGCAAATTTCCCTTATATATTGAATTAAATTTTGAAAATTTAAGAAAAAATATTCCTGGTTCAGCATTTATTACTGTAAGAAAAGGTGATAATTCTTCAGCGCCCCTTCTTAGAGAGGTTAGGAATATGTACAGATCTCATGTTGTTGATGGTTTTTATAGTGAATTTTTTGATGCTTTGAAAAAATCAAAAGTATCAGATAGCAAAACTAGGCCATTTGATCTTAAGCATATTAGTGATAGCTTTTTTACAAAAGATGTTTCTCCTAAGTATAATTTGGTAATTTTTGTTATGGCAGCAGGTAATGCTATTGAAGGTGATTTGTATAGTGTTATTGTTAATTTAGGGAGTTTAGATAGTTTTGGGTTGTCAAATTAATAGAAGGTAAGCTATGTTAGCATTTTTTTTTCATTTGGTCTTAACCAATATTATTATTTCTTTTATAGTAAGTTTTTTTGTTGTTTTTTTTGGCATATTGCGATTTAAATTTTTACTTATTTATTTTATAAGTTTTTTGGGAAGTGTTTTATTTTTATTTTTTATTCCTCTTTTTTATTCCGATTATTATAATAGACAGGTAGATATTTTGTTTTATTTGTTGCCTGGTATTGGTTCAGTGGTTTTAATATCTGTATTGAGGTTTTCTGAGAGGGGTAAGAATGATTTATAAGGAGAATTTTCAAATTGCACTCGTATCAAATTCTCTTGCAAGAATTGACTTTTTAAATGCTTTAAAAATTAATTTTGTGTCTCTTAGCGTTGATATTGATGAAGATTTAGTTATAAAATCTGGTGATACGGAAGTTACAAAAAAGATAGCGCTTGTTAAACTTACTAGTGCTATTGAAAAGTATGGTAAAGATAAATGTTTAATTACTGTTGATACTTTAATAAAAAATGATTCTATTTATATTGGCAAAATAAAAGATGAAAAAGAAGCTTTTGCTAAAATAATGGAATATAGTCATAAGCTTGTTGAGGTTGAAACTAGTTTTTGTATTTTTATTCCAGGAAAAGAAGAAATAGTGAAGGCTTGTGAAGTTTCGTTTATTAAATTTAGAGAATTAACTCCAGATGTCGTTTATCATTATATTTCTCTTGGATATTGGAAAGACAAATCTGGGGGTATTAGTCTTAAAAATGGTGTTGCAGATATATTAATTGAATATATTAATGGTAGTTATTCAAATATCATAGGCTTACCAATTGGTTTGTTTTATGATATTCTTATTAAAGAAAACATAATTTCCGCTATATAATTAGTGAGTAATAGCGAGGGATTTTAGGAGGTTATTTTGGCAGTAATTACTATGAAAAGCCTTTTAGAGGCCGGAGTTCATTTTGGCCATCAGGTAAAAAGACTTGATCCAAGAATGAAAAGATTTATCTTTTCTGAGAGAAATGAAATCCATATTTTGGATTTACAAAAAACTTTGCAAGGAATTAAAGATTCTTATGAACTTGTTCAGGGTGTTATAAAGAGTGGTAAAAAAGTTTTATTTGTTGGTACTAAAAAACAGGCAAGTGAAATAATTGAACAGGAAGCTAAAAGAAGTGATATGCCATACGTTAATAATAGGTGGCTTGGGGGAATGCTTTCGAATTTTAATACTATTAAGAAATCAGTTCAAAAATTAAAAAAATTGGAAAAAATGGAAATTGATGGGACTTTTGAGATGATTAGTAAAAAGGAAGTTTCTCAAATTAATCGTGAAAAATTAAAATTAGCTAAGAATTTGATGGGTATTAAAGATATGGAAGAGCTTCCTGGTGCTATTTTTATAATTGATCCTAAAAGGGAGCAAATAGTTATTAATGAAGCTAGGAAGCTTGGTATTCCTATTATTGCGGTTGTTGATACAAATTGTAATCCAGATGTAATTGACTGTCCAATTCCTGGAAATGATGATGCAATTCGTTCTGTTGCTTTATTTACCAAGATAATATCTGATGCTATCTTGGAGAGTGATAAAGAGGTTGGCATTCAAATAGTTGAAAATTTGAATGAAGAAGACTTAATGAGTGAAATTGAAGTTAAAAAAGAAAATAAAGAATCATAAAATTTATATAGGGAGAGTAATATGGGTATTAGTCCGCAAGAAGTAAAAAAACTCAGAGATGTAACTGGTGCTGGATTTGGTGATTGTAAAAAGGCATTGGATGTTGCTGGTGGTGATTTTGAACTGGCTAAAAAAAAACTTAGAGAAATGGGTATTGCATCTGCTGATAAGCGAAGTGATAGAGATGCTAAGGAAGGACGAGTTTTTTCTTATATGAATAAAGAGAGAGTGGGTCTTTTACTTATTGCATGCGAGACAGATTTTGTTGCCATGAATAGTGATTTTGTGACTTTTGGAAATTCTTTGATAAAACAGTTAGTTGAGAGTGGCAGAGATTCTTTGGATGAGCATCAGGAACTTGAAATTAAAAATTTAGCAGCTACAATTAAAGAAAATATTCATGTAAGTAAAATCTATATTTCTAGTATTGCATCTAATGAGTTTGTTAAAAATTATCTTCATGGTGAGCAGTCTAAGATAGGAGTGTTTGTTAAATTAAAGATAGATGATGCTTTAAAAATGCAAGATGAAAAATTAAGCAGTTTTGCAATGGATTTGGCTTTGCATGTGGCAGCTTTTTCTCCTCTTTATTTGAGTGTTGATGATGTTTGTCTTGATTATATTAAGGAACAGGAAGAAATTTTTATGAAACAAATGGAATCTAGTGGAAAACCTGAAAATGTAGTTAAAGGAATAATATCTGGAAAGCTTAAAAAACATTTGGGAGAAATTGCTCTCTTAGAACAGGGATTTGTAAAGGATGATAAACTTACTGTTAAAGAAAAAATAGAAGAAATTTCTAAGTTGATTTTAAGTAAGATAGAGATAGTAGAGTTTAGATATTTGAGTGTTGGATAATCATTTGTAATCCTTTTGATTTTAAGGAGGTTTGAATGGAGGAATACAAGGCTTTACTAGATGAAAAGATGAGAAAGGTTGTTTTGTCTCTTGAGAGTGAATATAAGTCTTTAAGAACGGGTAGAATAAGTAGTTCTTTGTTTGACAGAGTATCAGTTGATTATTATGGAGAGAAAACTCCATTAGCTAGGGTTGCTAATATTAGTATTCCTGAAGCAAGACTTATTGTAATCCAGCCTTGGGATAAAAGTTTATTATCTAAAATAGAACAGGCTATACTTAATTCCGATCTCTCAATGAATCCTTCAAGTGATGGATCAGTTCTTAGGATTAAGGTGCCTGTATTGACTGTTGAGAGACGTAGAGAAATAGTAAAACAGGCAAAAAAAATAGCTGAGGATCATAAAGTTGCAGCTCGCAATATAAGGCAAGAATTGAATAGTAAGGCTAAAAAGGAAGAAAAAGATTCTCAGATTACTGAGGATGATTTGCGACGAATTTTAGATGATATTCAAAGGGATACTAATTCTTATATCAAAAAAATAGATGAGATTTTTGATTTAAAAACAAAAGAGATAATGGAAGTTTAAATTTATGAATAATAATTCCCTTCCAATTCATGTTGGTATTATTATGGATGGAAATAGAAGATGGGCACTAAAAAAAGGTTTGCCGGTTTTTGAAGGGCATAAAGAAGGTTTAAAGAAAGTTAAAGAAATAGTTAAACGTTCTTGTGAATTGGGTATAAAATATTTATCTCTTTATATTTTTTCTACAGAAAATTGGAATAGAACAAATTCTGAAGTAGCATATCTTATGCTTTTAATTACTGATTATTTGAATTCTGAATTTGAATTTTATAGTGAAAACAATATAAGGATAGTGGTTTCAGGGGATATTGAGGCTTTGGATCATAAAGTAAAAAAGTCAATTGAAGATGCTGTTCATTATACAAAAAATTTTGATGGACTTATATTAAATTTGGCCATTAATTATGGCGGTAGAAATGAAATAGTGAGAGCTACTAAGAAGATTTTAGAGAAAGGATTACCGTTTGAGACTTTAAATGAAGTTGAATTTGCCAAATTTTTAGATAATCAAGAAATTGGTGATCTTGATTTCTTAATTCGTACAGGTGGAGATATTAGAATAAGTAATTTTATGTTATGGAGACTTGCTTATTGTGAATTTGTTTTTTCAAGTCTTTTATGGCCAGAGTATTCTGTTCTTCATTATGATAGAGATTTGGAATGTTTTAAGAATAGGAAGAGAAATTTTGGGAGATAAAAGTTTATTTAGTATTAAATCTAAAAAGTTAACGTTTATTGCACGACTTGGAACATTTTTGTTTTTTGTTCCTTTAGTTTTATTTTTAATATTTTTAGAATTTAAGAGTTATTTGTTAATTAATATTTTAATTTTTATGTTTAGTGGAGTTGCTGCTACAGAGGTTAATGATTTGCTCAGAATTAAATCTGCTTCTATTTCTAGTACCTTATCTTTCTTTTTAGGAATATTTCCTCCAATTTTGACATATGTTCATTTTAATATTTTAGATTTGGGTATTAATATAGTGTTTTATCTGGTTATAACTTTGGTTTTTAGTAATTGGATTGTTAATTTGGTTTTTATTAAAGAAAATGAAATTGTTAATTTTTTGTCACAGGCAACCTCTATAATTTTTATACTTATATATCCAGGTATTTTAATGTCATTTGTTGTTGCTATTACTACTCTTCCAAAAGCACCTATCCTTTTATTAATACTTTTTTCTATGGTTAGTGGTAATGATACTTTTGCCTATCTTGTTGGATATTTTTTTGGTAAAAATAGTTATAAGCCCACGATTATTAGCCCCAATAAGACGATAATGGGATTTTTGGGTGGTATATTATTTTCTGTTGTTGTTGTAATTATTGTGGTGAGTTTGGGATTGATAAATTTAACTTATGGAGAAGCTATGGTTTTTGGTGTTTTAATAGGATTTTTTACTATTATTGGTGATTTGTTTGAATCTGGACTTAAACGTAGTGCAGGAGTGAAAGATTCTGGTAAGATTATTCCTGGTAGGGGTGGTGCCCTTGACTCAATTGATTCATATCTTTTGACAGGTCCTATATTTTATTTATATTTGTCGTAGTTTTTGGGAGTTATTAATGTATATCTTTTTTAGTATTTTAGCTTTTACCTTTATAATATTTGTTCATGAATTGGGACATTTGCTTTTTGCAAAGCTTTTTAAAGTTAAGGTTGAAATTTTTTCTATAGGAATAGGACCTAGTCTTTTTAAATTTAAAATAAAAGATACTGAGTATAGGTTTTCTCCTATTTTTTTAGGGGGATATTGTAAGCTTAAAGGATCTGAACATCTTGAAAACGAGCTTAGATTAAATAAAGAACTTGAGGCAGATAAGGATTCTATTTTTGGTGTTTCTCATTTTAAGAGAATGTTAATATATTTTGCAGGCCCTCTTTTTAATTTGATTTTGGCATTAATTGTTTTTGTTGCAATCGAAATGATAGGAATTGTTTATCCTGATTCTTCTAGTAAGATAATTGTTATTAATAAAGATGGTTCAAGTAAGTTTAGAGATGGTGATGTTATATTGAGCGTTAATGATAGTAATATACAGTATTTTTCTGATTTAAAGAGAGTTGTTCCTGTAAAAGATTCCCGAGTAGCTTTTACTGTTTTAAGAGATGGTGCTAATGTTACTTTTGAAGATAATACAAGTTTCGATAAGCTTTTAAAAGAAATTAATCCTTGGATAAATCTTTTTGTTGCTAAAGTTAAGAAAAATTCTTCAGCTGAAGTTGCTGGCCTTAAACCTAATGATAAAATAGTAAGCATTAATGATATAGCTGTAAGTAATAATGGGGCATTGGACGATGTAATAAATAAACTTGATGTTAATGTTGTAGATATTCAATATGAAAGAGATGGAGAAATTTTGACTTCAAAATTAGTATTCCAAGATACTAATAAAAGTTTAGGGATTTATTTGTTGCCCGATTTAGAACGATTGGTTAGAGCATCTAATTTAGGAGTTGCTTTTAAAAATTCTTTTAGTAAAGTCTTAGATATTTTAGGTCGTATTCTTTATTCTATTTTTGAGTTGTTGACTAATTTTATAAACAATTCTAGAAAGATAGCAGGTCCTGTTGGTATGATTAATTTTTTTGCAGAGTCTTTTTCTTTTGGGGTATTGTATTGGCTTGATACTTTTGCTTTTTTTAATTTAATTGTTGCTGGTATGAATTTATTTTTTGTTGTAATTCCAATGCTTGATGGTGGTCAAATTTTGATTACTTTAATTGAATTTTTGCGTGGAAAGAGATTTAGAGCAAAGGTTATTTACTATTTTTATCTTGTCGGTGTTTTGATGATGGTAAGTCTTTTTATATTGGGATTTTTAAATGATTTGGGTAATCTTTAAAGTAGTACAAAGCTACTTTAAAGATAGTATAAAAGTTTAGTTAATAGGAAGTATATACTTAAACATAAACCAATAGTGGGCAAATGATGCAAGTAGGATTAAAATATGAAAAAAGTCATGCATTCTCATATTTGCCATTGGACTTAATTTTTTACTTATTGAGTATACTATTCCTCCTATTGTATAAAGGATACCTCCAATAACTAGCCATATAAATCCTTGTGTAGGGAGTATGTTATAGATGAGTTTAATTCCAAATACAATACTCCATCCCATAAGTATAAATATGCATCCATTAATCCATCCAGGGCTATTGACGTATATTGATTTAAAAATGATTCCTAAAATTGCAAATACCCAAACGGTTGTGAGAATCATTTTTCCATAAATATTGGGTATGAGAATTAAACATGGTGGGGTGTATGTTCCTGCTATCAGGATAAATATTGAAATATGGTCAAATTTTCTAAACAGTTGTTTTATTTTGCTTCCCTTTGTAAATATATGATATAGGGTACTCATTGTATATAATAATATCATTGATAGACCATAAACTAAAAATAGCACTGTATGAAGATATTTTTTTGAATTTATTGATAGTGTAACAATAATAGTTGTTCCTATAATTGATAGGACAGTGCCAAATAAATGAGATAGTGAACTAAATAGTTCATTTTGAGGTATTATGTCATTATATGATGTGTTTTTATTTTCTTTAATCATAGTTTACTCTTTTTTATATATTTTTATTCTAATAATATGTGTTTTTATTTATTTTGAATATATTAATGAAAAAAAAATACATAAATCAAGTAGTCGGAGATAATTTAATATAAAATTGAATGTTAAATTAATTTTATTGTTGAATTTTGATATTAAAACCTAACTTTTTATAAAAAAAGCAATATAATGTTGAATTGTCTTAATTTTTAGGTGGAGAGGCTTGGAGTGATAAATTTTTTTAAAGTTCTTGGATTTGCTAATTTGCAAAAATTTTCTAGTGCAGTGCGATTGCCAATTTCTGTTATTACGATTTTTTCTTTAATGCTTGGAATAGGAGCAGCATTTTTAAATCCTTCTAATTTATTTTATATTGATAGTGTTTTTTTTAAATTGATTTTAGGTCTTATTAAAGATACAAGTAATATTATTATTTTAAATATTCCATTGCTTTTTGTTGTAGGTATTGCTGTTGGAGTTGCAAGAGTTCAAAAGGGTCCTGCTGCGCTTTCAGGTCTTATTGGATATTTGATTTTTAGTGTTACTGAGAATTATTTTCTTGGTATATTTTCAGTGCTTGCTGAACCTGAGCTAATGTCTTCTGTTGGTCAAGTTAAGATTTTGGGAATCCAAACTTTAAACACAGGTATTTTGGGTGCTTTATCTGTTGGACTTTTAGTTGGGTATTTACACAATAGATTTTATAACATTGAATTACCTAGACCTTTTGATTTTTTTTCTGGTTTTAGATTTGTTCCTATAGTAATTTTTCCATTTTGTATTTTATTGGGAATAATATTTGTTTTAGTTTGGCCTTATCTTAATGCATTTATTACTTCTCTTGGACTTTTTATTGCCAAGTTCAACTATTATGGTAGTTTTCTTTATGGATTTTTAAACAGAATACTTATTCCTTTTGGACTTCATTCTATTTTGACATTTCCTTTTAATTTTACTTCTGTGGGAGGAACTGAAATTATTAATGATCAGGTTGTTGGAGGTATTAAAAATATATTTTATGCTCAATTAGCAGATCCCTCTCTTACAAAATTTTCTTCAAGTATTGCTAGGTTCAATAGTGGGTTTTATCTTACTATTATGTTTGGACTTCCTGGGGCGGCATTTGGGGTTTATAAAGGAATTGTTCATGATGATAAACGTAAAATTTTATCATTATTATTTTCAGGGGCTTTTGCAGCTTTTTTTACTGGAATTACAGAGCCTTTGGAGTTTTTATTTGTCTTTACAGCTCCTTTACTTTATTTTATTCATGCTATTTATACTGGATTTGCATTATTAATTGCGAATATATTAGATATTTCAGTTGGCGTGACTTTTTCTTCTGGGTTTTTTGATTTTGTTATGTTTGGGATATTACAGGGACATGATAAGACTAATTGGTTCTATTTGTTGCCATTAGGATTGATATTCTTTGCTTTGTATTATTTTACCTTTAAATGGGTTTATAATTATTTCGATTTTCAGATTCTTGGCGTTGGTGAGCCGTTTTTTGCTGGAAGTGAAGGTGAGCTTGAAGGAATGGGAATTGCACATTTGGTAGCTCAAGGGCTTGGAGGTCTTGATAATATTCAGGAATTTGATATTGTATCAACAAATTTAAACTTTATAATTTTTAGTCCAGAGCTTGTGTCGGAAGATATTCTTAAAAAAACAGGTGCACTAAATATTGTTATGATTGGTAATACAATTAAAATTGATTATGGAGCAAATGTTTATTATATAAAACAGGCTATGAAAAATTATTCTCCTGAAAGGCTTTTTAAAGCTAGTGTTATTGTTGCATCTGATAATGTAAAGCAGGGAATTAAAGCATACATTGAAATGAAAGAAGATGATAAGCGTGAAAAACAAGGATCAGTAGGAAAACTTTATGTACTTAATAAAGATGATGAAGATAGTTAAATTTATTTGGGCAATATGTCAAAATATGGCTTTGTGTTAGATAAGTTTTTTTATGGTTTATTTAAAATATCCTTTAGGCATTAAAGTTTTTGGTTGAAATATGTTGGAATGTGAATTTTAAAAAAAGATATTTAAGATAAAAATTTTTTTGAAGATAAGCTTATTATGATTTCCTTTATAAAGGGATGTTTTTTTGATGATATTGATAAATTTTTAGTGGTAAATTATTGTTGATAATTCATTGAAGGTTTATTTTTTATTTGAAATTAATTTTGATAATGCTGTAATTTGTTATTTATTTGCTCTAAATTTTAAATTTAGAGTTGATCCTAATTTTGTAAGTTTCTGCATGAAATTTCCGAGTATTATCTTTATGATTCTTGGGGGTAGAGTGCTTTCTAATAATACTAGATTGGAATTTCAGTTATTTATGAGAAGTATTTTGAAAAGATTTTTGCTCAATATTGAAAAAAAATAAGCGTTTTTATATACTATATTCAATAATCTATTATAGTATTAACAACCTTTGCCATAAATTGAGAATGTTTATGGTGCAATTAAGACCATAAGGAGTTAGAATGATAAAAAAGTATGAAGCTTGTTTTTTGTTTAGGAGTGAAGAGCTTGAATACAAGAGTACTTTGGAAGAAGTAAAAAAGCAGTTAACAGCTTTTAATGTAGTTGATTTTGTTGCAAATTCTCTTGGAGAGAGAGCACTAGAATATCCTATTAAAAAACAGTTACGTGGTAGGTATGAAATAATAGAATTTAAAATGGATAGCAATAATTTAAAAGAACTTGAGATTCAACTGAAACTTATTAAAAATTTGCTGAGATATATGATCTTAGTTAAAATTAACAAAAAAGTTAGCGTCAAAAAAGTTAAGAGAAGAAGCTTTAGAGAATATAAAGATAATAGAGAATATAGAGATAATAGGGAAAAAGAACCATCAGAGTCTAGTGTTGATGATGATGTAAAGGTAAATTGAGGAGGTTTAAATGGCCGACATTAATTCTTTAGTATTGTCTGGTAGGCTTACTAGGGATTCTGAACTTATTTATAGTGAAGCAGGTATTGCTGTTCTTAAATTTGGTTTGGCTAATAATAGAAGGATAAAAAAGCTTGATGAATGGGTTGATTATGCTCAATTTTTTGATTGTGTCATTTTTGCCAAAAGAGCTGAAAGTCTTAGTGTCTTTCTTAAGAAGGGAAAACAAGTTGTAGTTAGTGGTTCCTTAAAATATGAGAGTTGGCAAGATAAAAATACTGGTGATAAGAAAAGTAAGTGCAGTGTTTTGGTAGATGAAATTCAGATGTTTGGATCATCCTCTACTGTTGCTCAAGGGACAAATAATGTTGGTTTTGAAAATTATAAGAAGCCAGATTCATTGACAACTATTGATATTGATATTAGTACTGATACTAATACTGGTTTTAATGAAGATATACCTTTTTAGGAGTTTTGATTTATGTATAAAGATATAGATTCTCATCAAAGAGATTCAAGAACTGATGGACATCAAGATGGTTTTAAAAAGAACCCTAATTTTAGATTTTTTAAAAAAAAGACATGTAAATTTTGTGACATGGACAGAGTTCCTGATTATAAAGACTTTGATTTCCTTAAGAAATTTATTACAGAACAAGGAAAAATATTGCCTAGAAGAATTACAGGCACTTCTGCTAAACATCAGAGGCGTCTTGCACTTGAGATTAAAAAGGCTAGATATATGGCTTTACTTCCTTTTGTAAAAAAATAATTAAGGAGAGGTTATGAAAGTTATTTTAAGAGAAGATTTTATTAATCTTGGTAAAGAAGGTGATATTGTTGATGTAAAGGATGGTTTTGCTAGAAATTATTTGTTGCCAAAAGGTTTTGCTGTTTTTTCAAATAAACATAATATTGATATTTTTGCTCAAAAAAAGAGAGCAATACTTAAGAGACAGGAAGCAAGAAAAAAGATAGCAATTGAACTTAAAGATAAGCTTGATAAAGTGAATTTAGAGTTTTTAATGAAATCTAATGATAGTGGAAAATTATTTCATAGTATTAATAGCTTAAATATTGCAGATGAGCTTTTGAAGCTTGGGTTTGAGATTGAGAGAAGAAAAATAGATATGCATCATGGTGCATTAAAGGCCTTTGGGACTTATAATATTACTATTAAACTTTATGAGGGAATTAGTGCTGTAATTAAAGTTACAATAAAAAGGGAAGAGAAGAAAAGCTTGCTTAAAAAGTCTAAGAGTGTTGAAAAGGAAGCTTAGGGAAGAGGTATAGCTTGTGGCTTTTACTTCGATAAGCACGGCCTCTACGCTTCTTTTTAACGAAGGTGCAGAAAAGGCAGTTATTTCAAGTATATTTTATAATCCGGGAAAAGTAGAAGAGGCATTATTATATTTAAAGCCAGACGATTTTTATAATCATAATCATGAGATGATTTTTAAAGCTATGGTTTCTCTTTATGAAAAAAGAGAAAATATCGATCCGATAACTGTATTTGAAGAAGTGTCTGCTATAACTCCCAAATCACAACTTTTGAATAATTTTAAAGCTTTAACGGGATTGCAAGATTATTTAAGTTTTCTCTCAGGTTATCTTCCAACTGATAAGACTATAAACATTTATGCAAAAATTGTTAGAGAACATCGTATTAGAAGAGATATTTCTAAAATTTCTAGAGAACTGAATGATTTGGCTAATGATTCTACAAAAAAAGTTGAACAATTTGTGGAAGAAGCACAAAGGCAGGTTCTTTCAATTGAATTAGATTGTTCTAATAAAAATCTTAATCATGCAAAAGTGATTGCTGAAAGGGTTCATGCTGAAATATATGAGAGGAGTGTTGAAAAACGGGAAGTGGATTTTGGCATTCCAAGTGGTTTTAAAAAGTTAGATAATCTTATTGGTGGGTTTAGGGAAAGTGATTTTATCATTATTGGTGCTCGTCCTAGTGTTGGAAAGACAGCATTTGCATTGAATATTGCATCAAGTATAGCTTTGAAGAATGAAAAAAAATGGAAAGTAGGATTCTTTTCGCTTGAAATGACTTCTGATGCTTTAATTAAAAGAATAATAGCATCTGAGGCTAATATTGATGGTTTTAAAATTCAAAATAGTATTTTGTCAGGTCATGAAATTAAGGCAATCAATGATGTTATAAATGATATTAGTAATTCTGAATTTTATATTGAAGATACTTCTAATATTAGTTTATTAACGCTTGCAACTCAGGCTAGAAAACTTAAGAGATTTGCAGGTATAGATATACTGTTTGTTGATTATATTAGTCTTATTTCTCTTGAAAGCAGAAATGTACCAAGGCATGAACAGGTAGCCTCAATAAGTAAATCTCTTAAAGAGCTTGCAAGAGAACTTAAAATACCAATTGTTGCCCTTTCACAGCTTACAAGAGATACTGAGGGACGTGAACCTAGCCTTGCTAGTTTGAGAGAATCAGGTGCATTAGAGCAAGATGCAGATATTGTGATTTTGCTTCATAGAGATAAGGATTTTAAGAACAATGCTGATGATGATGGAATACTTACAAATGCTGTTGAGACTAAAGTTATTGTTGCCAAACATAGAAATGGTCCTACAGGAAGAGCCGATATATTGTTTTTGCCACATATTGTTAAGTTTGTTGGAAAGCAAAATGAGAATGGTGGGGGGGCCGCCTATTATTCATAATATATGTTCTTTAGATTAATATTTTTAATTTGTTAATTTTAACTTAATTGTTGTTTTATCAAGGTTGCATTAGTATTTAAATGTTAATTTTAATACCA
This sequence comes from Borrelia persica No12, assembly GCF_000500045.1. Classification (GTDB taxonomy): domain Bacteria; phylum Spirochaetota; class Spirochaetia; order Borreliales; family Borreliaceae; genus Borrelia; species Borrelia persica. The sequence goes on from NZ_AYOT01000225.1 coordinate 101,712, forward strand.
ATTCCAAGATAATTGAAAATAAATTGATGTTTTTCTAAAGTATGATTGTTTGTGTTATAAACAAGTGGGGAATAATTCATTTTTGTAAAGATTTTTACGTTATATTTTGTTTTGTTATATGTAAATGCATTTATGCATATTCCAGGTTCAATTTCAAATCCTGTTTGTAATGTATCTCTTATTTTTAATGGTCTATAAATGGATTTTATGTCTTTTTTGTCTTTGTTATAAGATAAAAATAGTCCAGAAGATATATATAAGATTAGTAAATTTTTTTTAAAAAATTCATATGTCATTCCAGATGAAAATCGATTTGTATGGCTATTCATTTTATTAGAGTTAATATCATAATTTGTTGAGATTGCAAAGTAATAGTTTAATTTGGGTATTATGTTGTAATATATTATATTTCTAATCTGAAATGGGATCATAATATCATATCCTATAGAAAAATTTTTGTTTATAAGGTATAAGTTGTTTTCGAAAGTGTTATCATATTCTTCAGTAAAAACTATTCCAAATCCTCCTACGCTGAAAAATTTTTCTTTGTTTGAAAAATTTGTTAAATAAAGATTATTTATTGAGAAGAAGTTTTTGGAATGCAATCTATATTGAATGCCAATGCCATTTTCTGCTTCTTGTACTTTTGCATATGTTTTTATATCTTTAATTTTGTTTTGAATTTGATAAAATAGTTGAGTTTCAATGCCTATAAATTGATTCCTAAAATCCATTGAAATGCTTGTTTTGAAAAAATAATCTAAAAGATAAGATAAATCTATGTAATTTTCAAGATAGAAAAAGCCCATATAAGAGTAATTTATTGCTGAACTTATGAAACCTCTATAATTGTAATCTTCATAGTTTGTAGGAATGGGTCTTAATTGTCTTAGAGTAAAATGAATTACTTTTTGTATTAAAGAACCGCCCCAGTTTCCATAGAGTAGGTTTTTAATTCCAATACCAATATTAATATTTCCAAAATATTGAGTTTTTGTTTTAAGTAAAAATGGTAAATAATACATAAAGCTAAGCTCTAAGAGATCGACTCTTGTTCTCAGGTGTTCGGGGCTCTCTTTATCTCCTCTAAAGGTTAACATGTGTGCTTCTGCATTTATTGTGAAATTGTATTTTGATTCATGGATAAATATTAGAGAACCGCTTCTTAGATCATCAAAAAAATCATTTAGAGAAAACCCAAGGCTATCATTTAGGTTTTTAAAATGATATTTATTGATTCCATCATTTTGATATTTTATTGAATAATTATAAGCGTGTGAATTAATTGCTAACATTATAATTATTGTTTTCAGTTTAACTTTTGCTAAGTACATTTCTGCATTAATATTAACATGTTTTTAGATAAATTTATCATTTTATTTTTAAGTAAATTAAGCTATATTTGATAGTTCAATATTTCTAATGATAATTTTTATTAAATCATTTATAATAGTTTTGTACATTACATTGTATTTTTTGAAATTTTATTTTATTTGCTAATAATTAATTATCATTTTTGTATGGGGTTTTTTATGAAAAAAATAGCAATTATTGATGGGCTTAGGTCTCCTATTACTAAGTTTGGGGGAGCATTGAAGGGAATAAATATTGTTGATGTGTCTGCAGATATTGTTAAGGCATTGCTTAAAAGGAATAATATTGATGGATTTGATGAAGTTATTATTGGGAATGTAATTTCAGCAGGACTTGGTCAAAATATTGCCAGGCAGATTGCTTTGAAAGCTGGTTTGGGAGAAGATATTCCTGCTTTTAGTGTAAATAAAGTGTGTGGTTCAGGACTTAAATCTTTGGAACTTGCATTTAATTCTATATCTCTTGGTGAGAGTGAGATTGTTTTGGCAGGTGGTGTAGAAGATTTGAGTAATGCGCCTTATTTGTTGCCAAGGAATGTAAGATTTGATGGTTTAAAGTTTGGAGATTTTAAAATAGAGGATTCAATATATAGAGATGCTTTAGTTGATACCCTAAGTACTACTGTGATGGGTATTACTGCAGAAAATTTGGCGGAAATGTATGGAATTACAAGGGAAATGCAGGATCAGTTTGCATATAATTCTCATGTTAAAGCAAAAATAGCAAGAGATAGTGGATATTTTAATGATGAAATACATCCTTTATCAGTTTTTGATAAAAAGACAAAACTTGAAAATGTGATATCTAGTGATGAGGAAATACGTGATAATTTAAGTTTAGAAAAACTTGCCTCTTTGAAACCTGTCTTTAAGAAGGAAGGTACTATTACTGCTGGAAATTCTTCTAGTTTGGATGATGGAGCTTGCTTTTTAATATTGGCAAGTGAAAATTTTGTTCATAAAATGGGCATCAATCCTTTAGCTTATATTGGTGGTTTTAAAAGTGTGGGATTGAATCCTTTGCATATGGGATTTGGAGCTTTTCTTTCTATTGAGGGAATTATAGAAAAATTTGATTTAAATCCAGGTGAAATTGATTTTATTGAAACAAATGAAGCTTTTGCAGCACAAGCTTTAAGTGTTTTAAAAGCTTTACGTCAAAAATATGGTATTGAGGATGATATTATTAATGTTAATGGAGGGGCTATTGCATTAGGTCATCCATTTTCAGTTAGTGGTTCAAGGATTTTATTGACGCTTGCACGTCTTATGAGTATTAATAATAAATCAAAAGGAATTGCATCTCTTTGTATTGGAGGGGGTCAAGGTATAGCGGCCTTTTTATATAGGTAGGTGATATTCTTATTTTATTTTAAACTAGATTTAAATTTAATGTTTTGTTAAAATTTTATTAAGAGATTTAGTTTGATTGATATAAGGGTAATTATTTATGGGTAATTTTTTTTGTTTTCTGTTATTTTTTGTTGTAGGGATGACTTCTTTTGCTCAAAATACCCCTGTTGCGATTATTAATTTACATAGTAGTGAAATTATTACTAAAACAGAATTCGAATCTAAGGTGAATACATTGAAAAAAACACAGGGTAGAGATTTAAGTGATATTGAGAGAAAACAAGTTTTACAGGTTTTAATAGCTGATGTTCTTTTTGGTCAGGAGGCTTTAAAACAAGGAATTAAGGTTGCAGATGATGAAGTTATGCAGACAGTTAGATCTCAGTTTAGACTTACAGGTCTTACAGATGAAGAAATTAAGCAGATGGTAGAAAGTCAGGGTACAAATTGGAATGAACTTTTAACTTCAATGAAGAGATCTCTTTCTTCTCAAAAATTGATTTTAAAGACTGCTCAGCCTAAATTTTCAGAAATAAAAGCTCCAAGCGAGAAAGAAGTAGTTGAATATTATGAGGCTAATAAAACTAAATTTGTGAATCCTGATATAGCAAGGATTAGTCATGTCTTCTTCTCGTCAAAAGATAGAAAAAGATCGGAGGTTTTTGATCAAGCAAAAGATATTGCAAAGCAAATAAAATCTAGTAAGATTACCTTTGAAGAGGCTGTAAGAAAATATTCAAATGATGAGGGTTCTAAGTTTAAAAATGGTGATCTTGGATTTTTGGCAAGAGGTGATCAGACTGCTCAAAATGTTCTTGGAATAGACTTTATTAAAGATGTTTTTATGCTTAAGAAGGGCGATATTTCTAAGCCAATATCATCAAAAGAAGGTTTTCATATAGTTAAAGTTACTGAGATGTATTCTCAAAAATTTTTAGGTCTAAACGATAAGATATCTCCTAATGTTAATATGACTGTAAAAGATGCTATTAAAAATAATATGGTTAATGTTCATCAACAACAAATTGTTGCTAAAATACAACAAGAAATTTATGATAAGCTCAATAAGTCTGCTAGTATACAAATTTTGGATTCTAGTCTAAAATAAAGAGAATATATTTATATATTGGTTATGAACTTGAAACATAAGGCTAGGGTTTTAGCTTTTCAAAAGATTTATAGTATTGATATTAATTGTAAGGCAAAGGATAATATTTTTGATATTTTTAGTTTTGAAGAGCATGGAATAGATCTAGAAGAAGACCTCAAATTGTTTTATTCTGTTTTGGTTAATGGTACTTGTGATAATTTAGATTCTATCGACAAATTAATTAGTGATATTTCACTTAATTGGTGTTTGGATCGTATGGATAAAGTTGATCTTGCTATATTAAGAATGAGTGTATATTCACTTAAATTTCAGAATTTAGATATTCCTAAAAGGGTTATAATAGATGAAGCTGTTTTAATTGCTAGAAAATACGGTAGCAAAAATTCTTATAAATTTGTTAATGGAATACTGGATGCTTTGTTAAAAGATATGGAGAGTTAATTTGAAAACAAATAAATTTTTATTGTTTTTAATTTTGTTTTTGGTCTTTTTTATATCAGTTTTTGTTTATTTAAGTCTAAACCCATATATTTTGTATATGTTAAAGGGTGAGCGGGATTTTAATGAGATTATTATAGAAATTGATGGTTATCTGTCAAGTGGTAATTTAGATGGTGCTGAGAAGGCAATCAAATTTTATTCTTATTATGCTGATACTGAATATAAATGGATTTCTCTTGTTAAGAGAGCAAAACTTTATTCTGATAAGATTAATCATTATGTGTTGATGAGAAATATTTTGGACTTGAGCGTTAAAAGTTTGCCAGGAAATTTAAAGCTTAGAGCACTTGAGGTATATTCAAAACTTAAGGTAGGAGCTGTTTTAGAAGCTTATGATGTTGCAAAGCAATATTTATTGGGATATAAAGAGTATAAGTATTTATATGATGAGGCTTTTATTAAAAGTTTGACTTTAAGTCATGATGTAAAAGATATAAAAAGTTTTTTAGTTAAAATGGAGAGTGAGAGAGATGCTCTTACTTTTGAGACTATAGGTTTCAATCTTCAAAATAATGCATTTTTAATTAATGCAATGCTTTTATATATAGAGAAAAAAGACTTAGATTCTGCTAGGAGAATACTTTTAAAAATAGGGGAAGATAAGGATTTTGCAAAGGAACTTGCCTATATTTCTTATGGTCTTGATAATTTGGATTTTACTATTGCCAATCTTAAACTTCTTAATGACAATAGTGAACCAAGTTTGATGTTTTTGTTAGCAGATGCTTATTTAAAGAAGGGAGATATTCATAATGCTAAGAGTGAATATTTAAAACTTTATACGGAGTTTCCTGATTATAGTATGATGGTGTATCTTGGTTTGGCATTTATTGCAAAAAAGGAAAATGATCTAAAGCGTGCTATTGCTTATTTAAATAAGGCTAGTGAGAAATTTAAAGAAAATGAAATGATGAATTATTATTTGGCTAGTATGTATTTTGAAGTTAATGATTATCTTAATGCAAATGAGATTGCAAAAAAATATAAAGATCATCCTTTGTTTTTTAAACTTTATTTTATTTTAAATTATTCAAATTTAAAATATGAAACCAAAAAGTCTTTTTTATGGCGCTTGTTTTATAGATCAGATTATAGTAATGATATTGCACAATTTTTGGCTTGGAATTTACTTCTTTATTCTGATTTAAACGATTTAGATTTGTTCTTTAATATTTATAATCCTGTTGATAAAATGCAAGATTGGTATTATTTTTATAAATTTTATTATCTATTTCTTAAAAAGGACTTAGCTGTTGCAGAAAAGGTAATCTTAAGTGATCAAACGGGTAAATATCTGTATGGTATTTATTATAATCTTGGAGTTTTGAAATTTTATCAAAAAAATTATAAAGAGTCAGAAGAATATTTTAGTAATGCGGTTTCTCTTTTACCTTTTACTCTTGATGATAAGAGTAACATTACTTTAAGCGAGCGTGAGGATATGGCTAAAGTATATTTAAAGAGAGGGATTAATTATCTTTATTTGGGTGAATTTGAAAAGGGACGAGAAGCCATTTCAATCTCTAATTCTTTTTATGAAACTAATGAGGGGAAGCTTTGTATGAATATGATAGAGATACTTAAAGAGAGGACTTAAATATTTGAAATTAAGATTAAAATCTAGGGAAGAGATTGAAAAGATTAAAGAATCTGCTAGGCTTTTAGTTCGAACTCTTTTGGAAATAGAAAAGAATATTGCTCCTGGAATTAACACTAAAACACTTGACTTAATTGCTAATAATTTTATTATTAAAAATGGGGGCAAATCTGCTTTTAAGGGATATAATGGATTTAAAGGAACTATTTGTGCTTCTATAAATGAGGAAGTGATACATGGGATTCCTGGGAATAGGGTACTTGAGGATGGAGATATTATTAGTATTGATTGTGGTGTTGTTTTAGATGGATTTTATAGTGATATGGCTAAAACTTTTAAAGTGGGAAAAGTAAACTCTAAGATTAGTCAATTATTAGAAGTTACAGAGGCTTCTCTTTATAAAGGAATTGCTGAGATTAAGATTGGTAATCGAATTTTAGATATTTCAAGGGCTATAGAAAATTATATTAAACCATTTGGATTTGGGATTGTTAGGGAATATACGGGGCATGGCGTTGGTTTTGCATTGCATGAAGAACCAAATATTCCAAATTATTATGAGCCTTTTTTTAAAAATATTAGGATTCAGGAAGGTATGGTTTTGGCAATTGAACCTATGGTGAATTTGGGAAGTTGTAAGGTTTCTCTTAAGGACGATGGTTGGACAGTATTTGCATCTGATTTTAGTTATTCTGCTCATTTTGAACATACTGTTGCTGTTGTGGATGGTTTGCCTTTAATTTTAAGCAAGATTTGATCATACTTAAGTAAATATTTAAAAGGTTTAGTTTTATATTATGGAGGTGTATAAAATGAATAAAAATTTTATTTCCGTGTTTGTTGCTAGTTTTTTAGCTTTGGCTATTGGGTTTTTTGTTGGAATAGGTTATTTGCAGTCTAATAAGAATACTATTGTTTTTGCGCAGGAAAAAGGAGATGCTGTACACTCTCTTCAAGATTCTTTTAGAAAAGTATCTAGGAAAGTTTTACCATCAACTGTGGAAATTTATGCTACTGGAACAATTAAAACTCGAGATGCTGTGCCGCCATTTTTCTTTTTCTTTGATATTCCAGGTCTTAATTTAGAAAAAAAAGCGCAATGGGGTGGTTCTGGAGTTGTTATTGGAAAAGATTCAAAGAAAACAAATTTATTTTATGTTTTAACAAATAGTCATATTTTAGAGAATGCTAGTGAATTTGAAGTTGGCACTTATAATAACAAGAGTTATAAAGCTCAATTAGTGGGTAAGGATGACAAAAAAGATATTGCACTAGTTAGTTTTGAAGCTGCTGATGCAGATATTGGAGTGGCTGAGCTTGGTGATAGTGATAAACTTGAAGTAGGAGATTGGGTTATAGCTGTTGGAAGTCCTTATAATTATAGTTTTTCAGTTACAGCAGGTATTATAAGTGGTCTTCATCGTTCTTTTAATCCTAATTTAAAAGCACGAAATTTATTTATTCAGACAGATGCAGCTATTAATCGTGGTAATTCTGGAGGGCCTCTTGTTAATATTCATGGAGAAGTTGTTGGGATAAATTCTTGGATTTCTACTACTTCTGGAGGCAGTATTGGGCTTGGTTTTGCTATTCCTATTAATAATGCTAAGAGTGTCTTTGACGCATTAATGAGTGGGCAAAAGAGTGAATCAGCTTGGATGGGAGTTGCATTTCATCGTTTGAAATCTAAGGATACAGAGTTTCTTAAAAGTTTAGGTTATGAGGATGAGTCTATGTCATTGGCAATTGTTGCAGGTATTTATGATGGTTCTCCAGCTTTGAAAGCAGGGTTTAGAGCAGGAGATGTGATTAACAAGATCAATGGTGTTACTATGAATCTTTTTGTTGATGTTAAGCAGTATATTAATGATTTTTATGCTAAGGAAAAAATTAAAGTTGAAGTTTTAAGAGGACAAGAGACAAAGACTTTTGACGTAGAGCTTGGTGTTATGCCTATTAGTAGCGATAAGGAGAAAGTAAATGTTGTAAATTTAAAATTGATACCAGGATTTACTGTTTATCCTTTAACCAAAGAAGTTAGAATACAACTTGGTTTGAGGAATTGGATTAATGGAGTTGTTGTTGATCATGTTGATCAAACTTTAGCTGCTAATTCTCAAATTGCAACAGGGGATATTATTATGATTGTTAATTCAAAAAATATTAAGACCTTGAGAGATTTTTATGATGCTCTTCAACATGGAAAAAATAATTATAGTATTTTAAGAAATGGACAGACTTTAAAAATGTCTTTTTAATGATAAATTTTATGTTTTGTGTAAGGCTTAAAGATGTTAATTCTTTAAGCCTTTTGAGATTGAAGTTGGTATTTTGTCTTATGTTATAATTTTTAATCTAGTTGTACAAATTTTATATTTTTCAGTTATAAGTTTAAAAGATATAATATAATCTTTATAGAAATATTTAATATTAAATATGTTAGTATAAATAATATTGTTTATTTGCATGAGTTTTTTAAGTAAATTCAGATTATTAATTATTTTTTTGGAGTTAAAAAATAGCAAATATGTGAGTGTTAATTAGATTTTGATTCAAGTAATCAATTTCTTTGAGTCATGTATTAATTTTTATGTGCTTTGAGGTGTTATATAAATGAAAAAATTCATTTCTTATGAAGATATTAGAATAAATGGTCTTAAACTTGCTTATAAGATTTATAAAGATGGATTTATTCCTGACATTATGTATGTCTCTTTAAGGGGTGGTGCTTATCTTGGCAATATTATTAGTGAGTTTTTTAAGTTTATTAAGGTAGAAAAGCCTCTTCTTTATGCTGCTGTTGTTGCAAGATCGTATGATATTTCAAATACGCAAAAAAAGATAATGATAGATGGATGGACATATGATCCGAAATATTTAAGAGCAGGAGATAATGTTTTATTAGTTGATGATATTTTTGATACTGGACGTACAATTATTCATTTAAGAGATGAAGTTTTAAAGAGAGGAATAGATAGTCAAAATGTTAAGATAGCTGTTTATGATTATAAAGAGCGTGGACATGTAGATTATAAACCTGATTATTATGTTAATAGGTATTCCGATGAGAATGATTTGGCTACTTGGATACATTACAGCAATCATGAATTAATTGGATTATCAGAAGATGAGTATAAATTAAATTTTGTTAATTTAGATGACGAGTTAAGAAATATTTTAAGGTTTTTATCAAGAAAACTTTAATTTTGTTCGATCTTGATATATTCTAGTTCTTTATATCCTCTTATGTTTAATGCTTTTGTTATTTCTCCTAGGTTATCTTCTAAAATTGGGCCAATTAAAGCAAAATCTTTTTTTATTTTTGTGTTTATTTTATTTAGTGATTTGATTTTTTTAAATCTATCTTTTGCATGGGTTGGATAGACTTTAATATTATACCATATATCTTTTTCTGAATTTGATTCTTGTATTTTGATTGTGTCAGTTTTGTCTTTAGGATAATATACTTTGTTTGATTTTTTTATTTTAACATTACCATTTGTTTGTCTATTTATATTTTTCTTTGTATTGGTTTTATAAATATCAAAATTTGTGTCTTCTTCTCTTGTTTGCCTTGTAATCTCATAATTATAATTTCTTTTTTTGTTTGGATAATGTATTTTTTTTGATTTGTTTATCTTAAGTTTTTCTTTGTCGTGTTGATTGTTTAAATTTTTCTTTGTGATTTCTTCTTCTATATTTGAAAATATCTTAAAATTATTTTTTGGTTTTTCATTTGCAAATGTCATTAATATTGATGATATTAATAATAATATTTTACATAAGATTCTAATTTGCAATGCTTTTCTCCTTTCTAAAACTCTCAAAAATAAAGAGTTTTAGGAGTTCTTGGAAATGGAATAACATCTCTGATATTAGCCATTCCTGTTGTATATTGTAACAATCTTTCAAGTCCAAGTCCAAATCCAGAATGGGGAGTTGATCCAAATCTCCTTAAGTCTAAATACCAATTGAGAGTTTCTATTTCTAAGTTTAACTCTTTTATTCTATTATTCAATTTATCTAAATTATCTTCTCTTTCACTTCCACCAATGATTTCTCCAATGCGTGGAACTAAAATATCCATTCCTTTGACAGTTTTATTATCTTGATTCATTTTCATATAAAAGGCTTTAAAATCTTTTGGATAATCAATAACCGTAGTAGGTTTTTTAATAATTTCTTCTGTTAAATATCTCTCATGTTCTGTTTGTAAATCCATGCCCCAATAAGGTTTTATTTCAAATGTTTTTGTTGCATTTTCAAGTTTTTTAATGGCTTGAGTATAGGTGATAACTTCAAATTTAGAGTTTATTACATCTTCAATTTTTTTTATTACTCCCTTTTCAATGAAATTGTCAAAGAATTCCATGTCTTCATAACAGTGATTTAAGGTTTCTTTTAAGATGTATTTTAAAAAATCTTCTGCTAAATTGATATTGTCTTCAAGAGTAAAGAATGCCATTTCAGGTTCAATCATCCAAAATTCTGAAGCATGGCGTGTTGTATTTGAGTTTTCTGCTCTAAATGTAGGACCAAATGTATATATTTTTGATAAAGCCATTGCATAAGCTTCTCCGTGTAATTGACCAGTTACCGTAAGAAATGCTTGTTTGCCAAAAAAATCATTTTTAAAATCAATTTCTTTTTTGTTTGCAAGTTCATTAAAGTTTAGGGTAGAGACACGAAATATCTCACCAGCTCCTTCTCCGTCATTTGATGTAATGATTGGGGTATTGACATACAAAAATCCATTTTTTTGAAAATATTCATGAATTTTATAAGAAACGTGGTTTCTAATTCTGGCAACAGCTCCAAATGTATTAGTACGAATTCTTAGATGAGGAATCTCTCTTAAGAATTCAAAAGAGTGCCTTTTTTTTTGTAATAGATATGTTTCTTGGTCTGATTCTCCAATGACATTGAAACTTGTTGTTTTAATTTCATAAGTCTGTCCTTTTGCAGGGCTTAAAATTAAAGTTCCAGTTAAAGATATACTGGTGCCTGTTGTAAGTTTTTTAAATTCTTTTTTTTTAAATTGAGGATTATCTTCATCAATAACAGCTTGAATTCCTTTAATATTTGATCCGTCGTTAATTTCTAAAAATGAAATTTTACCATTACTGCGTTTTGTTCTAATCCATCCTTTTACTGTGATTGTACTATCTGGTATAGGATTGTTTAATATTTCTTTGATACTTTTGTACATATTTGCTCCTTCCATAATTTGCTTTTATTATAACTATAGTTTAAGCCCTTGTTATTTGATTATATCTCATAATAGTTATTGCAAGAGGATAAATTAATTTTTATACTTAAATTTAAGTAAGGTTTATGAGCAAATTAAAAGATGTTATAGTGATTTTTGATTCGGGTATTGGTGGGCTTTCTTATTTGGAGTATATAACTAAAAAATTGTTTAATAAAAATTATATTTATATTGCGGATAATAAAAATTTTCCTTATGGTGATAAGAGTTCAGAATTCCTTTTAAATGAAATTTTAAAATTGGTTTTAAAATTGAAACAGATGTATAATATTGTTTCAATGGTTATTGCTTGTAATACGGCTTCTATTAGTGTTTATAATAAATTAAATTTTAATTTTCCTATAATATATACTTTACCTTCAGTCAGTTTAGTAGAAGAACTTATGTTTAAAAGAGTGATGTTAATTGCAACAAGTACTACTATTAATAGTGAATTTGTTAAAGGAGAGCAAGATAATCATGCAGATTTGATTTTGAAATCTGCATGTGAGCTTGTAAAGTTTGTTGAATATGGAGATAGATTTAAAGAGGATGCGTTTGAGTATTTAAAATCTTTAAAATTTGAGGTCAAAGCTACTAAGAGAGATGTGGTTTTTTTGGGTTGCACGCATTACTTACATATTAAAGATATAATAGAGAATTTTTTAGAAATTCCTGTTTATGATAATCGTCAACTTGTTACTAATGAGGTTAGTAAATTATTCAAAAATATTGACAATAGTGATTATTGTTTTAAGCATTATTTTTATTTAACACAATATAAAGATTTATGCTTTTATAAAAATTTTTTTAAGCGATATGATTTATATTTTAAAGGGATAATTGATTGAATAGTCATAAATTTGAAGTTTTATGGGGTGTTAATAATATTTATTCTATTGTTTCAGTTGACACTAATGTGGTTTATGAGGGTGTTATTAAGGGGAAAGTTTTGCATACTCGGGAGAGAGAATATAGTCCTTTAGTTCCAGGTGATTTTGTTTGCGGTGATATTTATGATGAAAGTAAGGTGTATATTCAAGAGAGAATGGAACGTAAGAATGTTCTTTGGCGTTACAATAAAAAGGTTGCTTTAAAACAAGTTATTGTTTCAAATATTGATAATGTTTTGATTGTGAGTTCTGCTAATCTTCCCGAATTTAAAAATTCATTTGTTGATAGGGCATTGGTAGTTGCTGAGGAACAGGGAATTACTCCTATTATTTTGGTAAATAAGGTTGATAAGGGCATAAGCCTTAGAGTTGATTCTTTTATTAAGATTTATGAAAATTTAGGTTATAAAGTTATTAAGACTTCTGTTGTTACTTTACAGGGTATTGATGAAGTAAAAAATATTATTAAAAATTCGAAAACTTCTTTTATTGGACAGTCTGGAGTTGGAAAATCTTCACTTATAAATTTGATAGATTCAAATGCAGCTCAGGCTATAAATGAGATATCTTATAAATATGCACGAGGCAGACATACTACGGTTTATGCTGTGGCTTTTCGTTCTGATAGTGAGATTGTCATTGATACTCCTGGAATAAAGGAATTTGGTATTGAAAGTTTAGAATATTTTGATCTTAAATATTATTTTAGAGAATTTCAAGATTTAAATGATTTATGTAAATTTAATTCTTGCTTGCACATAAATGAGCCAAATTGTTTTGTAATAAGTCAAATTGGAGCTAAAATTTCAGTAGCTAGGTATAATAGTTATTTAAAAATTACAGATGAACTTAAGAGATATAAAAATTATGCAAGAGAAATATTTGGAAAAAATCGATTTTGATCAAATATTATCTTCAGTTGCATCTTATGTAACTACTTCGGATACGCTTAAGCTTTTAAGTGAGCAACAAATATTGAAAACCGAGAGAGAAGTTAATCAAATATGTTCTTTTGTTAAGATAATTAAAAATCTTATTGAGGTTTATGAGGAATATCCAAATTCTTATCTTGAGAGTATAAATGATTCTATTGTTATGCTTCTTAAAAGTAATTCTAGAATTTCTATTGAAGAGGTTAAAAATATTATTCTTTTTCTAAAAGAAATTTTAAAGATAATGCTTTTTTTAGAAAAAAATGAACTTAAAACTCAGAGTGAAATTGAAGTTTTGAAAAATTTATTATTTGTAGATCCAAATTTAAAGTCTTTATTAGAGATTTTGTGCAAATATGTTGATATTGATGAACTTACAATAAAGCATGGTGTTGATAAAAAATATGATGAGATTAATTTTGAGATTGGTAACTTGAATAAAAAAATTGAAAAGCAAATTAAACAGATAATAGGTTTACATTCAAATTACTTAACCTCTACTCTTGTTTATTATAAATCGGGTAAATGTACCATTGCTCTTAAATCAAGTTTTAAGAAAAAAATTAAAGGTAATATTATATCTATTTCCTCATCGGGTGAAACATTGTATGTTGAACCAAATGAAATAGTAAGTGAAAATAATAGATTGAGTTTTTTGAATTTTGAAAAGACACGTATAGTTTTTAAAATTTTGCAAGAACTGTCAGATGAAATTCGCAAACATATTGTTCTATTAAAATCTCTTTATGATAATTTTATATATTATGATTCTCTAAAGTCTAGAGCAATTTATGGGATTCACAATAAAGGGATATTCCCTAAATTTAATGATAATTTGAATATTGTAAATGCTAGGCATCCTTTAATAGATAATGCCAAACCCATAAATTTTTCTCCTTTAAATAATAGGGTTGTGGTTATTACAGGTCCTAATGCTGGTGGAAAAACGGCAACGTTAAAAACGGTTGCTCTTTTGAGTGCTATGTTGCAATTTGGCATTCCAATTCCAGTTGATGAATCTAGTACCTTTAAGGTTTTTGATAATATTTTAGTTGATATAGGAGATGAACAGTCAATTGTAAATTCACTATCTACTTTTTCAAGTCATATGAAGAATATTGCTTATATTTTAGAGCATGCAACAAAAGACAGTCTTTTGATATTTGATGAATTTTGTTCAGGTACTGATATTGAACAGGGTCAGGCATTGGCTATAGCTATCCTTGAATATTTAATTGACATTAGTGCTTTTGTGATCATTTCAACTCATTATAGTGCTCTTAAATATTTTGCATATACCCATGAATATGTTATTAATGCTTCAATGCAAATGAATTTAGATAGTATGGAGCCCAATTATAATTTAATGTTTTCTGTTCCAGGAAAAAGTTTCGCTTTTAATGTTGCAAGCAAATCTTTTATTGACCCTAACATCATATCTAGAGCTAAAGATATTTATGCATGTAATAAGACAGAAGTTAATGAAATATTGGAGAGACTTACAGAGAAGGAAAGGGAAATATATTTACTTGATGAGAGAGTAAAAGATAAACTTAAATTTGTTGAGCTTAAGGAAAGTGAGATTAATGATATTCGGAATAATCTTATCTTGAGAGAAAGAGATTTGGAAAAGAATTTTCTCAATGAGCAAAAGGAGTTTTTAAAAAAATCAAGGCAGACTTTAGAAAATTTAGTTAGGGAGATAAAAGAAGGTAATGTTTCTACTCTTAAGAATAAGGAATTTATGGCTGATATTTCAGATAATATAGCTGCTAAGGTTGCTAAAATTAAAACCTTGAATCACGAAATTGCTGATAAAGTTGAATTTAGAGTGGGAGATAGAGTTAGAGTATCTGGTTCTTCAGGAGAAATAATAGGTGTTACTAAGAAAGGATTTATTGTAAATACAGGTGTATTTAAGATTACAGTTGCGGCTGATAGTTTAGAGAAAATATTGGACAATAATAAATTGTCGAAAGATTGTAAGAAAAAATTTAGTGTTTCTTTTGAAGAGCAAGATGATATATTAAGTTTAACAGTTGATATTAGGGGAATGAGGGTAGTTGAGGCTATAGACTTTTTGGGTAAAAAAATAGATAATATGTTACTGAGAAATGTTTCTCGCTTCGAGATTATTCATGGCAAAGGAGAAGGTTTGCTAATGGAAGGGGTACATGCATTTTTAAAAGATATAACTTTTATTAAAAAATATTATTTTGCTCATCCAAATGATGGAGGAGTTGGAAAAACAATAGTAGAATTTTAAATGGGTATATCAAAGTTTGAAAAATTTGAGAATGCATTGTTTAATATTTGTCTTTATGTTGATTCTGTTCTTGAAGATGAATTTGGTAATGCTTATGAAATGCATCCAAGTAGGCCTTCTAGAGGTAAAGCAGCTAATGGAATTTTGGATGGACTCTTTCGTGTTACAACTTCTTTTACACTCGGATATGGTTCTAAATTTGGTAAAGGATATTTAATCATTATTGAAATAATAACTCTTTGTGCGGTTGATGTAGAATTTAGTAAAAAAATTGTAGAAAAGGGTATTGAAGTTTTTCGTGAAAAACTTAAGGAGAAGTTTCCCCAAAAAAACCTGTGTATAGTTTATGATATTAATGTTTATAAGATTATTGGTGATTTTTTTTATGATGTGTGATTTGAGTATTTTGACTTTTAATAGTCGAAAATTTATTGGTATACTTTATCTAAAGATTTGTTTCTTTAATATTTTGAATTATTCTTTTATATATTAAGGAGTTCTAGTGCAATTTGAAGTTAAGAATTTGATAAGTAAAATTAAGAAAGATGGACTTGATGAAGCTGAAAAGTTGGCAAATGAAATTATTCTAAATGCAAAAAGAGATGCTGAAGCTATTATTTTAAAGGCTGAGAGTGATGCTAGAGAGTTAAAAATACAAGCTGAGAGAGAAGCTGATGATTATAAAAAATATTCTCTTGAAGCGTCTCGTCAAGCAGTTAGAGATTTAATTATTGGTACTGAGAATAGTATTAAGTCTCTTTTTGAATCTGCTTTAAAGGATTCTGTTTCTAGTATTTGTGATACTAACTTTTTAAGAGAACTTATTATTAGAGTTGTAGATGTTTGGAGTAAGGGTGATAAGATAGATATCATGCTTAGTGAAGCTGATATTGTTAGTTTATTATTTACTTTGAAAGCAGAGATAGGAAATAAGTTTGGGGATGCAATTGAAATTAAACCTTTTAAGGGCATAAATAAAGGGTTTAAAATCCGACAAAGAGACGGTAGTTTGTATTATGATTTTACAGCAGAAGCTATTTCTGATATTATTTTTGAATATTTAAATCCAAGGTTTAAGGAAGTCATAAAATTGAATTAAGGAGTGTGGTATGTTAAATTCATATTACTATATCATATCCTCATTACCTTATCTTGATTTAAAAGCTGAAAAGGTATGGAGCATATCAGAATTTTTTGATAATGTTGAGATTGCATTAAGTAAAGAGGATTTTCTTTTTCTAAAGGATTTGTCAGAGTTAAGATTTAATACAGGAAATTTAAAGGTCACTAGGCAATTTTTTGAATTTGAGGAAATCATAAGGTATACTTTGGCAGTTATTAGGGCTGACAAGTTGGGATTTCCAAAAGATGTATATTTAGAATCTCATTATTTTTCTAATTCTTATTTGGGTATTTTAAAATCTCTTTGTCTTAAGGAAAATCCTTTGGAAGTGGAATTAGGACTTGATATTTTAAGGTGGCAATTTTTGACAGAGCTTGAAGTTGGAAATGAATTTAACTTTGAAAAATTGGTGATCTATTTTTTAAAACTGATGTTAGTTTTAAGACAAAATCTCTTTATAGAGAACATAGGTGAAAAGAATTTTGATGATGTTTATGAAAAATTAAGCATACAAATAAGTAAAAGTTTTTGAAGGGAATTTAGATGGATGTTAGAGGAAAAGTAGTAGGGGTTATTGGGAATTTGGTTACTATTGAAATAATTGGTACAGTTTCCATGAATGAGATTGTTTTTATTAAAACAGGTGATCGTAGTTTAAAAGCTGAGATAATTCGCGTTAGAGATGGAGAAGTTGATGCTCAGGTATTTGAAATGACTAGGGGAATTGCTGTTGGAGATGATATTGAATTTACAGATAAGCTTTTAACAGTTGAGCTAGGACCTGGTCTTTTAAGTCAGGTGTATGATGGTCTTCAAAATCCATTACCAGAACTTGCTATTCAGTGTGGTTTCTTTTTGGAGAGAGGTTTATATTTAAGTGCTCTTGATAGAAATAGGAAATGGAGTTTGAATGTAACTGCAAAAGCTGGAGATTTTGTTGTTACTGGAGATTATCTTGGATTTGTTATTGAAGGTACTATTAAACATCAAATTATGATTCCATTTGATAAGCGAGGTTCTTATAAAATTACAGAAATAGTTAATAATGGCGATTATACTGTAGATGATAAAATTGCTGTTATTGAGGATGATTCTGGTGGTAAGCACATTATTACTATGTCGTTTCATTGGCCTGTGAAAGTTCCAATTACTAGTTATAAAGAGAGACTGATTCCTAGTGAAACTATGGTAACTCAAACAAGAATAATAGACACATTCTTCCCAGTTGCAAAGGGTGGTACATTTTGTATTCCTGGGCCTTTTGGTGCTGGTAAGACAGTTCTTCAACAAGTGACAAGTCGGAATGCTGATGTTGATATTGTAATTATTGCTGCTTGTGGTGAGCGAGCAGGTGAGGTAGTTGAAACCCTTAAAGAATTTCCTGAACTTACAGATCCAAAAACAGGTAAATCATTAATGGAGAGAACATGTATTATTTGTAATACGTCTTCTATGCCCGTTGCTGCTCGTGAAGCATCGGTTTATACGGCTATTACTATTGCTGAATATTATAGGCAAATGGGGCTTGATATACTTTTACTGGCAGATTCAACTTCAAGATGGGCACAGGCTATGAGAGAGATGTCAGGTCGTCTTGAGGAAATACCGGGTGATGAGGCATTTCCAGCTTATCTTGAGTCTGTTATTGCATCATTTTATGAAAGAGCAGGTGTTGTTGTTTTGAATGATGGTACTATTGGATCTGTAACGGTTGGTGGTTCTGTTAGTCCTGCTGGTGGTAATTTTGAAGAACCAGTGACACAGGCAACTTTAAAAGTGGTAGGAGCATTTCATGGCCTCTCAAGGGAGAGATCAGATGCTAGAAAGTTTCCAGCAATTAATCCTCTTGACTCTTGGAGTAAATATGGAGGTGTTGTTGGATATGAAAAAACAGAATATGCAAGGGCTTTTTTAGTAAAGGGAAATGAAATCAATCAGATGATGAGAGTTGTTGGAGAAGAGGGTGTGAGTATTGATGATTTTATTGTTTATTTGAAAGCTGAACTTTTAGATTCATGTTATTTACAACAAAATTCATTTGATAGTGTTGATGCTGCTGTGAGTTCTGAGCGTCAAAATTATATGTTTGATATTCTTTATGATATTTTACAGTCGAATTTTAAGTTTGATAATAAATTGGAAGCAAGAGGTTTTATGAATGATGTAAGACAAAATATTTTAGATATGAATCTTGCTTCCTTTAAGGAAGAAAAGTTTAATAAATTAGAAACTAATTTGACAAATTTATTGCGTTCTAGAAAATTGGATTTTCGAGGTGTGTAAATGAAGAGAGTTTATAGTAAGATAGAATCTATTATTGGGAATGTAATAACTGTTATAGCAGAAAATGTTAAGTATGGAGAACTTGCCGTTGTAAAATCTAAAAATACAAGTTCCTTGGCTGAGGTTATTAAGTTGGATAGAGATAAGGTTTCACTTCAAGTTTATAATGGGACAATAGGTGTTTCAACTTCAGATGAAGTTAAGTTTTTGGGTCATCCAATGCAAGTGACATTTTCTGAAAATTTACTTGGTAGAATCTTTGATGGAGCTGGTAATCCTAAAGACGGAGGACCACGTCTTGAGGATAATTTAATTGAAATTGGTGGACCGTCAGTTAATCCTGCAAAACGTATTGTTCCAAGAAATATGATACGAACTGGAATTCCAATGATAGATGTTTTTAATACTCTTGTTGAATCTCAAAAATTGCCAATATTTTCTGTGTCTGGAGAACCTTATAATGAACTTCTTTTAAGAATAGCTCTTCAAGCTGAAGTTGATCTGATTATTCTTGGAGGAATGGGGCTTAAGAACGATGATTATTTAACATTTAAAGATTCCCTTGAGAAGGGTGGGGCTTTAAGTAGAACAATCTTTTTTGTAAATACTGCCAATGATCCTGTTGTTGAGTCTTTAATAGTACCTGATATTTCTCTTGCTGTTGCTGAGAAATTTGCTTTGCAGGGAAAAAAGGTGTTGGTACTTTTGACTGATATGACCAATTTTGCAGATGCTATGAAAGAAATTGCTATTACTATGGAACAAGTGCCATCTAATAGGGGTTATCCTGGTGATTTGTATTCTCAGCTTGCAGCTAGATATGAAAAGGCTGTTGATTTTGAAGGTGCAGGGTCAATTACTGTGCTTGCAGTAACTACGATGCCTGGGGATGATGTTACTCATCCAGTGCCTGATAATACGGGATATATTACTGAGGGGCAATACTATTTAAAGAGAGGCAGAATTGAACCTTTTGGCTCTCTTTCAAGACTCAAGCAAATGGTTAATGGAAAGACAAGAGATGACCATAGGACGATTATGGATTCAATGATTAAGCTTTATGCATCTTCAAAAGAATCTATAGAAAAAAAAGCTATGGGATTTAATATGACAGAGTGGGATGAAAAACTTCTGAAGTACAGTGGTATGTTTGAGAGTAAACTTATGGATTTGTCTCTTAATATTCCTTTAGAAGAGGCTTTAGATTTGGGTTGGAAGATTCTTTCTAGTTGTTTTGAGCCTAATGAAACGGGAATTAAGACAGAACTTGTGGAGACGTATTGGCCTAAAGAAAAGGATTAAAGATGCCTAAAATTAAGTTAACAAAAAATGAACTTAAGAAACAAAAAGATGAGCTTAAAATGTTTAGTAGGTATTTGCCTACTCTGCAACTTAAAAAGCAACAACTTTATTTGGAAGTTAAAAAAATTGAGGCTCTTAAAAAAGCGCTAAAGATTGAACAGGATAAGTTAAAAAAAGATATGAAATCTTGGATTGCATTATTTGGTGAAAAATTTCCTTTTCAAGATTGGATTCAAATTAAAAAAGTGGTAAAGAGTTTTACAAATATAGCAGGTATTACTATTCCTGTATTTGAGTCTGTTGAATATGAAGATATTAAACATGATCTCTTATCAACTCCTTATTGGGTAGATAGAGGGATAGAGGCTATTAAGAGCATGCTTAAAATAAATGCAGAACTTAAAGTTTTAGATGAGCAGACTAATTTATTGGAATTAGAACTTAGTACTACCTCTCAAAGAGTAAATTTATTTGAAAAAGTTATGATTCCTAATGCTAAAATTAATATAAAGAAGATTAATGTTTATCTTGGAGATCAACAAACTGCAGCTGTTGTAAGAGGTAAAATGGCAAAAGCTAGTTTGATGAAAAATAGATAAGGATGTGTTAATGATTGTAAAAATGAAAAAGGTTTTACTTTTGACTTTATTAAAATATAAAAGAGAGTCACTTGAGCTTTTAAGAGAATTGGGTGTTGTTCATGTTAATTTTTGCAATAGAGTTTCAGAATCTTTACAAAAAGTTATTGAAGAGAGAGGTATTTTAAGTCAGGCTTTGTCTTTACTTGATGATGATTCTGAGGTAAAAATTTTAAGTTCTTCAAATGAAAATTTTTTAGATATTGCAAGGCGTATAGTTGGCTTAGGTTCTGAAATCAAAGATTTGAAAGATATGCGTCAATCATTACTTCATAAAAAAGATATTATATCTTTTTGGGGGTATTTTTCTGTTGATTTAATTAATAAATTGAAGGAACGCAATATTTATGTACAGTTTTTTAAATCTGGAATGTCTGAATATAAAAAATTATTGTTATATTCTCAGATTAAAGTTGCTCTTATTAATAATTATAAAGGTACAGCCTATTTCGTAGCTATTAATGATTTTAAGCAGAAGATAGATGTAGCTGAGGAATATGAATTTGAATTTGATCTTGATTTTATTGAAAATAAGTTAAAAATGATCGATGAAGTTTTAGATCAAAAATTAACTCAATTATCGATTCTAAATAAATATAGAGATGTTTTGAGAGATTCAATAAAAGAGTATGAACAAATTATTGAATTTGAACAGGTTATGACTGATATGAATGTTGAGTGTGATGAGTTTGTGTATATTACAGGATTTATTCCTGAAGATAAGCAAGAATATCTTCAGAATGCGACTCTTAGTGGTAAATTTGTAGTGCAGTTTGCAGAACCAGATGATAGTGATTTTGTTCCTACATGTATAAAAAGAAAGGGAATATCTAAGCTTGCTAAACCTATTTTTGATGTTTTAGATACAATTCCTGGGTATAAAGAGAGAGATGTTAGTTGTATTTTTATGTTATTTTTCTTTGTGTTTTTTGGAATGATAATTGGTGATGCGGCTTATGGTGTGATACTTTTGTTAACTGGTGTTGTTCTTAGTTTGATTAGTTTTGTAAAAAATAAACCATTAACTTCTGTTCATGCTTTAATATTTTACTTAAGTATTTCGGCCATAATATATGGTTCAATGACTGGTACTTGGTTTGGTAGTGGTCCTTTTTTACTTGACTTATTTCCTATTTTGAAATCTCTTAAGGTTGAGTATTTGACAGGAAATAATGGTATGCAGCATGTGATGTTTATATGTTTTACAATAGGTGTTTTGCAAATATCTTTAGCTCGTTTGTGGAATTTTATTCAAAAGGTAAAAGAAAAGCCACATATACATTCAATTGCTCAAATTGGTTGGCTTATTTTAATGCCTGGACTTTATTATCTTGTCCTGAATTTAATACTTGGAAGTGATAATTTTCCTATGTATAGTGTGGTTCTTAATATGATATATGTTGGAGTTATGCTTATTTTTATTTTTGATAAACAGGATGGTTCAAACTTCTTTATGTGTGTACTGAAAAGTTTTGGAGGCATAATAGAGCAGTTTCTAGCTACTGTTTCAGGATTTGCAGATATAATATCTTATATAAGGCTTTTTGCTGTGGGACTTGCAGGGCTTGCAATTTCTGATAGTTTTAATAGCATGTCAGCATCTTTACTTAAATCATCTAATATTGGTCTTGTAATAAGTGGCATTATTGTGATACTTTTTGGACACATATTAAATATAACATTATCTTTGTTGTCTGTTGTTGTTCATGGAGTAAGACTTAATATGCTTGAATTTTCAAACCATTTGGGTCAAGAATGGAATGGATATTCTTATAGGCCTTTTAGAAAAATTAAAGACTAGATAAGGAGAAAATTATGATGGATATAGGTTTAATAGGAGTGAATTCAGCTTTAACTGTTTCTGCAATAGGTTCAGCTTTGGGAATGGGAGCTGCCGGGAGTGCTGCTATTGGAGCATGGAAGAGATGTTATATGCAGGGTAAACCAGCTCCCTTTTTATTAATTGTTTTTGTTTCAGCACCCCTTACACAAATAATATATGGTTATATATTGATGAATACTTTAGCAGAGGTAATGACTCAGGCTAATCCTTGGTTATTATTTGGAGCTGGTTTTGGTGGTGGAGTTGCAATGGCTTTTTCTGCTTTTGCTCAAGGTAAAACTGCTGCAGGGGCTTGTGATGCATTTGCTGAGACTGGAAAGGGATTTGCGACAAATCTTTTAGTTTTGGGTTTAATTGAATCTGTTGCTCTTTTTGTAATGGTATTCTTGATGATATTTAAATTTGTTTAAATTCAAGGATTGAGGTATTAAATTTTCTCGCAATTTGTGAGAAAATTTAATATATTTATAAATATGTTAAGATTCTTTTTATTCCTTTTTATTTTTAGTTTTAATTTGAATTTAAGTGCATCGGATGTGAAGGAATTCCCACATTGGATTTTGCTTGAAAAGGGTCGGCAACTCATTTATTCTAAAGAAGGATTTGTAAAGTCTAATCTTACTAATGCAATAAATTTTTTACAGGAAGCATTGCTTAAAAAAGGAATATATCCAGAAGCCAATTACTATTTGTCTATTGCATATAGCATGATTGGTAATTTTGTATTTCAAAAATTACATCTTCAAAGAACTTTAGAAGATAAAGATTATTTATTGGATAAGTCTTTTGAGAAAGATATACTTTTTTCTTTGGCAAAAGTTTCTGAGATTGAGAATAATTATGTTGATATGATTGATTATTTAAATGAAATTTTAAGTAAGTTTTCACGTGGTGATGATTATTACAATTATCACTATATTGTACAAAAATATGGGGAGAGTTTAGGTAATAAATTTGATATGTCTTTTTATATAAATTCTTATTTAAAGCAGGTAAGAGGAACATCTGGTATAGATTTTACTTTTAATCTTTATAGATTTAATAATTATAGTCTGATAGATACGCATCAATTGTTATCAAAAGTTTATTTAAAGATAAATGCTTATGAGCTTGCAATTACTCATGGACTTGTAGCTGTAGTTGGTATTTTAACTAGAATGTATAATTATATTAGCTATTATGAACCTCTTTATGAGTTTAAGAATTTAAGATCTTTTGTACAAAAAATAAATCAGTATAGTGATGTTAAATCTGGTTTTGAATCTACAGATTTTTGGGCAATATTATATAATATTGCTTATGCTACTTATATTTATGATGAACATAAACATAAGTTGAGAGCTTTAGATACTTGGAAATTAATAGTTGATCTTGCTCCTAAATTTTCGCCTTATGTTTTAAAATCAAAGACTCATATTAAAAATTTTTTGTCTAATAAAAATGTGAATTGACATAAATCAATGTAATTTTCCTAAATATTTTATTTTGAATTTAGGGGAGGTTTAAAAATTAGTTCTTATAAAAAAAATTTTTGTATTATTGCACATATTGATCATGGTAAATCAACTTTAGCAGATAGGTTTATACAAAAAGCTAAGATAATCTCGGATCGAGACTTTAAAAGTCAAATTCTTGATAGTATGGATATTGAAAGAGAGAGAGGAATTACCATTAAGAGTCAAGCAGTAACTATTGATTATAAGTGTAGTGATGGCAATATTTATGAGCTTAATTTTGTAGATACTCCAGGACATGTTGATTTTTCTTATGAAGTTTCAAGAGCAATTTCATCTTGTGAAGGAGCACTCTTACTTATTGATGCTAGTCAGGGAATAGAGGCTCAAACCGTTTCAAATTTTTATATGGCATTTGAACATGATCTTGAAATTATTCCTGTTATTAATAAGATAGATCTACCAAGTGCAAATATCGATTTTGTGAAAGAACAAATAGAGAATGATTTGGGATTAGATTCTAGTGTTGCTGTTCCCATATCTGCTAAAAATGGAATAGGTATTGATGAATTACTTGAGGCTATTTGTAGATATGTGCCTTCTCCTAAGGGAAATGCACAAAATCCATTAAAAGCTTTGATTTTTGATTCGCATTACGATCCTTATCGTGGTGTTGTTGTTCATTTTAGAATTTTTGAGGGGCAAATTAAAACTGGCTATAAGATTAAATTTATGCATGCAGATAGGGAATATTTGTTAGAAGAGATTGGAATTTTTAGAATCATTCTTGAGAAGAGAGATGTTTTAGAAGCGGGTGATGTTGGATATTTTATTGCAGGCATAAAAAATATATCAGATGTTAAAATTGGAGACACTATAACTCTTGTTGATAATCCAGCAGATTGTCCTCTTGAAGGATTTAAAGAGGTTAAACCTGTGGTGTTTTCGTCTGTTTATCCAGTTGACGCTAATCAGTATGATGATCTCCTAAGGGCAATGGATAGACTTAAACTAAATGATGCGTCTCTTACTTTTGAAAAAGATGCTTCGGCTGCTCTTGGACATGGATTTAAATGTGGATTTTTGGGACTTTTACATTTAGAGGTGATTCAAGAGAGAATTGAACGTGAATTTAATCTTAGCGTGATATTAACATCTCCATCTGTTCGTTATAAAATTATTCCTAAAAAGGGGAATTTCTATTTTATTGAGAGTCCTGAACAATTTCCTGGAAATGAAAATATTGAAGTTGCCCTTGAACCTTATATTAGAGCTAATGTTATTGTTCCTACTGAGTTTTTGGGTAATGTTATGAGTGTTTGTTTGCTTAAAAGAGGCGTGCAAGAAAATTTAATTTATCTTGATTCAAAGCGTGTTGAGGTTATCTATAAGATGCCACTTGCTGAGATATTGTTTGACTTTTATGATAAGATTAAATCAGTAAGTCGTGGGTATGCTTCTTTTGATTATACATTATTAGGATATGAAGAGACAAATTTAGTTAGGTTAGATATTTTAGTTAATGGAGATAGGGTTGATGCATTGTCTCAATTAGTCTTTGTGGATGGTGCAAGAACAAAGGCTTTGAATATTTGTAAAAAATTAAAAGATGAGATTGCAAGGCAGCAATTTAAAATAGCAATTCAAGGAGCTATT
Source organism: Borrelia persica No12 (assembly GCF_000500045.1). GTDB lineage: Bacteria > Spirochaetota > Spirochaetia > Borreliales > Borreliaceae > Borrelia > Borrelia persica. The sequence goes on from NZ_AYOT01000225.1 coordinate 127,285, forward strand.
GGTTCCAACATTATTGCTCGTGAAACAATTTCGCCTGTTAGAAAAGATGTTACTGCTAAATGTTATGGGGGCGATATTACTCGAAAAAGAAAGCTTTTAGACAAGCAAAAAGAAGGCAAGAAGAGACTTAAGATGATAGGAAATGTTGAAATACCACAAAGTGCATTTCTTGCTGTTCTTAAATCTGATGATAATTAATCTATATTTAAGTTAATTCAATATGTTAATTTGTATGATTTTGCCATTTATTAAGGACAATAATCAAATTGTACCTTTATAAAATATTATTAAATTTATTAAATTGCTTTAAAGTGTTATAAACTGTTATAAGATTATGTTATACCAATAAAATAATTTTATATGGAGATGGTTTATGCTTAAACGTAATAAGGTTGTTCTTGTTGGGGCGGGTGGTGTTGGTTCAAGCTTTGCTTATGCTTTGACGATTGATAACTCACTTGTTCACGAACTTATAATTATTGATGTAGCTCAAGATAAAGCTAAAGGTGAAGTCATGGATTTGAACCATGGTCAGATGTTCTTAAAAAAGAATATTAAAATAGAATTTGGTAATTATGATGATTGTTCTGATGCTGATATTGTTGTAATTACTGCTGGTCTTAATCAAAAACCAGGTGAGACAAGACTTGACTTGGTTGATAAGAATACTAAGATTTTTAAGGAAATTGTGACAAGCATTGTTTCAAGTGGATTTAATGGTATTTTTGTAATTGCAAGTAATCCTGTTGATATTATGACTTATGTAACAATGAAGTATTCCAATTTTCCAACCTGTAAGGTTATTGGAACAGGTACAACACTTGATACTTCAAGACTTAGATATTTCTTGGCTGAGCGTCTTAATGTTAATACTCAAAATATACATTCATATATTATGGGCGAACATGGAGATAGTTCTTTTGCTACTTGGGATGAAACTAAAATAGCTATGAAGTCTTTGTCAGAATACGTTATTGAGGGGATAATAGCAGAATCAGAACTTGATGAGATTCATAATAAGGTTGTGAATGCTGCTTATGAGGTAATTAAGCTTAAAGGTTCAACTTATTATGCTATTGGACTTGGAATTAAAAGAATTGTCAATGCAATAATTGGTGATCAAAACCTTATTTTACCTATATCTTCATATATTGATGGTCAATATGGTGATTCTATTAAAGATCTTTATATTGGAGCACCTGCTGTAGTTTGTAAAGATGGTGTAAAGGAAGTTCTTGATTTTAAAATTAGTGATAGAGAACTTAAAAAATTTCAAGCTTCTGCAAAGCAATTGAAAAGTTGTCTTGATAAGATAAAATTTTAATTTTGCCCCGCTTGGGGGCTTTTTTATTCTTCTAATAATTTTTCTCCATGTTTTCTATGTTCAATTGCTTCTAGTAATGATGCTCTTGAAATATGAGCTTCGTCTTTTAAATCAGCAATTGTTCTTGCAAGTTTAAGGATTGAATGAGTTGCTCTTGATGATATGTTAAGTTTATTTAATATATAAATCATTTCGTCTGTCAATATTTTATCTAAGTTACAAAATATTGCAATGTGTTCTGGTTTTAGATCAGAATTTTTGTGAATATTTTTAATGTTTTCATATCTTTTATTTTGTATGTTTCTTGCTTTTATTATTCTCTTTCTAATTTCACTTGAGCTTTCATTATCTTCTTGGAATAATTTGGCATTGTTTACTGGTTTAACTGGTACTCTAATGTCAATTCTGTCAAGCATGGCTGCTCCAAATTTTTTCCAATAGTTTGAAACTTCTTGCTGTGAACAAAAACATTCAATATCGTTTTTTCCAAGATTTCCACAGGGACATGGATTTGTGGCAATCATTAATTGAAAGTTTGCAGGGTATTGAAACGATTTTGAACTTGCTCTTACTATTGAGATTACCTTATCTTCTATTGGTTCACGAAGTGATTGTAATATTGATTTTTGAAATTCCAAAGCTTCATCTAAAAATAGAACACCATTATGAGCAAGTGATACTTCTCCAGGAAGTGCATTAGCCCCACCACCAATAATGCCTTCTTTGCTTGCAGTTTGATGTGGTTGTCTAAATGGTCTTTGTCTTATTATTTTTGTATCTATTAACTTTCCTGCAATTGACCAGATTCTGTTTGTTTCAATAATTTCTTTATTTGTGAGTGGAGGTAAGATTGATGGTACGCATTTGATACTGAGTGTTTTGCCACTTCCAGGAGGTCCAAATATCATGATATTGTGCCCTCCAGATACCGCTATTTCGAGTGCTCTTTTGATTCTGTGTTGTCCTTTGATATTCTTAAAATCATATTCAAATTCTTCTTCTTTTTCTTCTGTTTTAAAATTGATTGTAGGTTTTGAGGGAAATATATTATTATTAAGATTTTCAATTATTTCTATACTTTCTTTTAAATTTTTAACTCCCCAAATGTTTAGGTTTGATATTAAGAGGGCTTCTTCAAGATTTTCAAAAGGTATTATTATGCATTTAATTCCTCTTTCTTTTGCAAGAGAAATAGCAGGTAATACTCCCTTAATTGCTCTTATTTGTCCATCTAGTTGCAATTCTCCCAACATTAAAACTTTTAAGTTATTATTTTTATTTTCTTTTGTAGTGATAATGCTTGTTGCTATTGATAGATCAATTGCTGTTCCAATTTTTTTAATACCTGCTGGTGCAAGGTTTATTAATATTCTGTCTTTTGGAAAATTAAATTTTGAGTTTTTAATAGCTGCTTTTATTCTTTCTCTCGATTCTTTAATTTCACTTCCAGCTAGTCCAACAATATCAATTCCCGATATTCCTTTTTTTATGTCTACTTCAACTTCAATTAGTTCTCCTTCGTATCCTATTGATGAATGAGAGTATATTTTCATATAATTCTCCTTTTTTAGAGTTATTTATATTACTTTAAAATTTCTTTTAAAGCTTTGTATGGTAGAATGAAGCAATCTTTTCTGTTTGTATATAAAAAATTTTCAAAATTTTTAAGGTTTTTATCGATTTCTTCTAAATTTTCAAAATTATTGTTGATTATTTTTGTTATAATTTTTAGTATTGTTTTTTTAGGTTGATTATCGCATATTTTAGTTACAATGTAAGCACTTGAGAGAAGGACTATGCATCCATATGCGTTATATTTTAATCTGATTTTGTTATTATCTTCATTAATTTGAAAGGCTATTTGATCCCCACATTTGGATTTGTGATATATGGGATTTTGGTTTTGATCTGTTTTGAAGCAATATTTCTTTATTTTGCTTATTCTGATTAGTTCTTTTTTTGTTTCTTCTGAGAACATGTTTCAATTTTAAGAAGTTTATTTGATTAAATCAATAATAGTTTTAATAATAGTTTTATATTGATTTAGTTTAGGTTTGATATAGTAAGTAAATTTTACTTATTATTTTTTAATAATATTTATAAAATTCTGTTATCGTTTTCTTAAGTGAGGAAATAAAAATATCAATTTCTTCTTTTGTATTATATATGTAAAAGCTTATTCTTAATAAATGATCTTTTTTAATGTGTTCTGAAAGAAATGCAAGGTAAGCACATGTTTTTCCAGATCTGGTTGCAATTCCCATTGTATCGAGATATGTTTCAATATCGTGTGAGTGAATATTTTTTACTGTAAATGATACTATTGATTTTCTTTTAATATTTTTATTTAAAATGAATTCAACCTCATCAATCTCTTTTAATTTTGAAACACAATATTGAGTCAGGTCTTTATCATGTTCTTGAATAAATTCCATTGTAATGTCGTTTATATATTCTATTGCTTTCCCAAGACCAATAATTCCTGAAATATTTGGTGTGCCTGATTCAAATTTATTTGGTGAGCTTAGGGTTTTAAAATCAAGTTTGTTATTTTCTATATAGATGTTTTCTATGGCATTACCTCCTAATTTTGAGCTTTCAAGTTTGTTTATAATCTTATCTGATATGTATAAGACCCCAATACCTGTTGGGGCAAGCATTTTATGTCCTGAGAATACTAAAAAATCACAATTTATTTTCTTTACATCTATTCTCATGTGTGGTGCCATTTGGGCAGCATCTATGAATAATATAATTTTATTATCTCTGGCAATTTTTCCTATTTGTGTTACATCTTGTATTGTTCCTAGTAAATTATTTATTCCAGATATAGCAATGATTTTTGTTTTATCTGTAATTAAATTTTGTATTTCTTCTGCTTGGATAATTCCCATTGCATTAAATTTTGCAAGTTTGATTTTTAAATTTAAATATTTGGCAATATTGATCCAAGGAAGTAGATTGCTATTATGTTCAAGTGTTGTTGTGATAATTTCATCATTTTCTTTAAAAAATTTTGAAAACAATAGTGAATTTGCTATTGTGTTTGTTCCATCTGTAGTTCCAGAATTAAATATTATATTTTTAGAAGATTCTGCATTGATAAATTGTTTAACAATTTTTCTTGTATTTTCTATTTTTAAGCTCGATTCTATTGCAAGTTGATGTCCGCTTCTATAAACGTTTGCATTATGGTTTGTGTAATATTCTACTATGGATGAAATTACGCTTTGTGGTTTTTGAGAAGTTGCTGCATTGTCAAAGTAGATAATTTTTTTATTATTGATTGTTTTATTTAAAATAGGAAAGTCTTTTCTTAGGTTTTTTATCTTTTCATCTTTACTTTCTAAAATATTAGTGTTCATTTATTGCTCTTTGTTTTTATATTGAAAATTTTATTTTAAAAATTATACCATTATTTTTTATTTTATTTTTGTATATAAAATGTTCTGTATTTTAAATAATCAAATTGATTTTTAAGTTTGTGTTTTAATTTTGAATAAATATTTATGTGTTATAATTCGTCTTATGAAAGAAATAATTTACAGATTTGAAAAAGCAGAGGATTATAAATTGGTTCCTATTAATAATATTTATGGAAATGTAACTAATACTGGAGAAATTTTTTGTGATCTTGTTTTTGAGTCTACAGAAATTTCTGAAGAGATTGTTTATACTAAAACCAAAGAAGGTGTTTTAAAAGAGGTTTCTGAAGAGCTTAAGGGTTCTAAAGAGAAAATAGTTTTGATTAAGTCTTTTGTTGGCATTTCTATTACAAAAGATACTGCTAAGAATATTGCTTATTGGCTTTTAAAAAAAGTTGATGAATTAGAAGATAATGAGTAAAACTTCTGAGGAAAGAATTAAAATTTATTTATTTAAGCTGTCTAAATATAAGAATAAGGTTTTAAAAGAAAATGGTATAAAGGAAATTATTGCACGAGCTGATATTTCTGATGCTGATATAGAGAATATTGAGAAGCATTTCTTTAAGATATATGATAAGGCTAGGCAATTGGAAAGAACGGGGGATTTGATTTTTTCTTTAAGAGAGCTTAATACGGTGTATTTATATTCTCTTCATAATAGAACTCTTTTTACTTCGTTTTTTAATTTGTATAAGAGACTTGTTGCGGAAATAAATACTCGAGAGGCAAATAAAAAATTAATGCATGTAGCTTTGCAGGCTAGAGAATTTGGAATATTTGATGGAGTTGATTTAAGAGGTTATGATGAGTTTGATAAGTTAAAGCAACGAACCTTAATATTATTTTTGAGTTTTATATTAATATCTATTGTTGCATTTGCTACATATAGATTAGTACATCCTTTGATTAGTAGTCATGAAGATTTTGGTGAGGCAGAGGAGGATATTAAAGAGCCTGTAGTTCAAGGTTTGCCTTCAATTACAAGGGCATCTAGTTTAATAGTTGAATCTTCTAATCTTATTTCAAATCCTTATGTTTTATATCATATTGAAATTGAAGATGCCAAGGTATTGGTTTTTGAAGATTCACACACTTATCAGTTAAAAGCAGGGGTTATTTCGTCTAGAGATCCTATTAAAAAGATTTCTTATGGTGTAACTATTTATGATGATTTGGGAGAACCTATTTTGAATAAAGTTTTTGAAAAGACAAATGATTTTCCCAATAAATGGAAGAAGGGAGTATATGCACCAATTGATTTTATTTATAATATTTCTAAGAGTATTGATTCTTATCCTAAAAAAATGGTTATTGATATACGTTTAATTGAATTTTTTAATGAAAGTGATAATTTCTCTAGTGTTGATTTGGAGACAAATTCTTCAATATTAAGTTTTAAATATCTTGGTAGTTCTTTTAATGAAGCTTTTGGCATTTATGAGGTTAATTCTTTAATAGAAGTTTATAATAGGTCAGATGATGATATTAAGGATTTGGAAATTGAAATAGGTTATATTACTAAGGATATTGAGGTTATTAGATCTTTAAAAAGAAAATTAATTTCTGAGCCCAATTCTTTTCTTAAGTCTCATTCTAGACAAAGTTTTACTTTAAAAACTATTTTTCCAAAAGAGATTTATCCAAATATTAAAGAAGAATTGTCTTCTATTCAGATTATTAATGTATTTGTCAAATAGTATCTATTTCATATAGGTAAATTATAAAATTGTTTTTTCTTTGAATTTTGAAATGATATTTAGAGGAATAAATGTTGTTACAATACTAATTAGTGTATAGGATAACAGAATAATTATGCTAAATTTAGTATTTATCTTTATGTTGAATTCAGAGATATAATAATCAGAATTTAATATCTCCGTGTTATTGTCAGCACCAAATATTTTTAAAATTGTATTAGCTATAATATCTATTATGTTAATTACATGTTCTATATTAATAGTTAGGTAATTGCCAATGATTATTCCTATTATGCATGATATTGAACTTAAAACGAGAGCTATTAGGATGAATATTAATTTAAGAGTTAAATTATTCATTCCAATTGATTTTAATATTGCAATCTTTTTTTTATTTTCAAGTATTAACATACAAAGTGATGAAGATATATTAATGCTTGCAAATATTACAATAAATGCCATAATAAATGTTAAGAGTTTTTTGCTTGTATCTAAGTTTTCATATTTATTTAGATAAATTTCATAAAATGTTTTTATTTTATATTCTTTAAATTCTTTTACGATCTCTTTTTTAAGATTGTTAATTTCTTCTTTTGTATTGGATTTGATAGAAAGTCCAATTATGCTTTTAGATAGTTCTTTTGCCATTATATTTGAATCTTCTAATGAAATGAAAACTAAATTTTTATCAATTTCTCTTAATCCTGTTTCAATTATTCCAGATATGGTCAATTTTTGTGCTCTGGGAATTATTTTGTGATATTTATTATTTGGTATTACTAGGTAAATAGAGTCATTAATATTTAAATTAAGTTTATCTTTGATTTGCTTTGATATTAATATTTCATTTTTGTTAAGATTTTTCTTTCCATCTATTAATTTGATGTGTTTATTATTATTAATAAATTTATTTTCTACTGCTCTTATTAATGCTCCCTGTTTTTTTTTATTTCCAATAAGTCCATAAGTTCGTCTCTCAAAAAAATATCTTAGTTCGTTATGTTTGTATTCTTTTTTAAATTTTTCTAGTTTAGATTTAAGAGATTCGTTTTTGTGAATTTCATTATATTCGATTTGCACCGAAAATCCTTCATTTTCAATGTATCTTTCTATTGTAGCATTCATAATATTGTTTGACATGTAATAAACAATTATTAGGGGGATCATAACTAAGCTTAAAGATATTCCAGAACCTATTAGAGCCTTTTTATTTTTTGAATTTATAAATATAATGTATGCTATTTTTAAGAGTTCTTTAATATTTGGACGCATCATATTCTCTTTAGTGTTCTATCTCTAAGTTCGTATTTGATGTCTGCTTTATTTGAAAATTCTGGATTATGACTAACCAAAATAAGTGTTTTATGAAATGTTTTCGATGTTTCTATGAGTAATGATTCTACTGTTTTGGCGGTATTGATATCTAGATTGCCAGTAGGTTCATCACATAATATTATATTTGGTTCATTGATTAAAGCTCTTGCGATTGCCACTCGTTGTGCTTCTCCGCCTGATAATTCTGAAGGATAATGTTCTATTCTTGTATTGATGCCTAATATTTTTGCTAAGCGTAGAGCTTTTTTTTTGATTTCTTCAAAGTTGTCTTTTCCTTCTATTATTTTAGGTAAAATAATATTTTCAAATACATTAAATTCATCAATTAAATTATGATTTTGAAATACGAGACCTATTTTTTTATTTTTATATAAACTTAAGGTTTTCTCATTTGCATTTTTTAAAGATATGCCACATGATATTATGTCTCCTGAATCCATTTTATCAATTCCTGATATTATATTAAAGAGTGTTGATTTACCACAGCCGCTTTTACCTTGAATGGAAATGAAATCACCATTTTTAACATTTAAGTTTAAGTTTTCTAATACTTTTATTTTTGTTTTGTTTTTAGTGTATGTTTTGTATATTTCTTTTATGCACATTATATTTTGTGTGTTGTTCATTTATGGTGCTCCATTTATTTTGTCAGCATATTTAATTTTTTGAGTCACTCTTAAGCTTGAACATATTGTAAATAAACAAGCAAAGAATAATGTAAACATTAAATCACTTAAGAATATTTTAGGTGTAATTGTATTTTTTACTATTTTTATTTCTATATTCTCTAGTTTTAATTTTAATATGTAATTTATAGTATTAATCAGGTTGTTTGTTGCAATGTCAATTATATTTAGGATTTCATTAATGTTTAAAGATATTATGGTGCCTGCAATTAGGCCAGTAATGCTTCCCAGTATGCAGATTATTACTGAATGCATTAAGAAAACTTTTCTAATTTTTTGTGCTCTTAGGCCTAAGAATAAGAGTATTGCGATAGATTTACTTTTATTAATTATTATTCTTTTTTGTAGGTAGTAGGTGTTAACAGCGATGACAAGAAATATGCTTGTTAAAATGATTAACATTGTATTTCTTTCTATTTTGAGTGCTTTATATAATTCTTTATTATATTCATTCCAGGGTTTAACTTTGATTTGTGGATTAATATTTTTTATTTCATTTATTAGTCTTTTGCTAGGATATAGATTTTTTGTCTTTAATTGATAATTAATGTCCGAATCTTTAATTAGTTGTTTTGTGTAAAAATAATCGATGTTCATGAATATTGTAGATTTATTTATTTTGCTATCATTGCTTTTGAAAATTGCCTTTATTTTAAATTGTTTTACTTCATCTTTTAGTGCGTTTAAATTTGTAATTTCATCATTTAATATCAATCCTATTGTGTCTCCTTCATATAGATCTAAGTTATATGAGAGCACATCTCCTATTATGACTTCATCTTCATTGAGTTGGAGTTGAGATTGTGTCAGATCTGTTAATAGAATAAAGTTTGTGTCTTTTATAATATCTTTTGTATCAAATGCAATTATATTTAAAATTTTTGGATCATAATAGTTTTCAATTCCAATTCCTTGTGTTTCATAAATTTTATTTATTTGAATTATTTCTTTAAGATTTTTAATTGAGTTGAATTCTTTTTCACTGAGTTTGTTTTCAATTTTTAAGTTGCCACTTTCTAGTGTAGATGTACTTATGAAAAAATCATTTTGAAAACCATTCATTATTGATATTGTGATAATGATAATGGTTTGTCCAAGTACTATGCTTAATATTATTACAATTGTGAGTGATAAACTATTTTGTTCCTCTATAATCAATCTTTTAAATAAAAGTTTATTTATTTTCATTTTTATCTCTAGTTGTATCTGTGTTTATTTGTTCAATAATTTCATCATTTTTATACTTTATTTTAAATATAGGGCTTCCATTATGATATATTTTTTGTTCATATTCATCATCACCGAAATAATCAGTCTTTAATGATATTAACTCATTTTCATAGATTGTTTTTGACTTTAATTTATTATCAGAATTGTATTCATATGTTGTTTTTGTAGTATATTCGTTATTTTCGTCTTTTATAGTGACATTTTCAATTGTAACATGTCCAGATTCATTGTATTCAAAATCGATTATTTTTGTTAGCTTATTATCTTTGTATACTTCTTGTTTGATTAAGTTATGATCTTTATATTTTGATATGGTTTTTGTATTGTCTTTTTCTTTGATATTAGTTATTTTATTGTCATTTAAATATTGATTGTTTTCTTGAAATGTAATTTTGTCATTATCTAGTATTATGTTTTTTAAGTGTCTTTTTTGATCATCATATTGGATTACCTTTGTTTTGGATTCTTTTATATCAAAATATGTTGATTTTATATCTCCATTGATTCCATAATTCCAAACTTGTAAATCTGATCCTGTTATTTTTAATAGCTTGCCATTAGTGTCTTTCATATAATGTATCGTTTTGGGTTTTTGATTTAAAATTTGAATTTCTTTATAAATTAAATCGTTGTTTTTATAAAAGTAGTCTACAGATTCAAGAATTGTTCCTTTGTGATTATATTTTGTTTCCCTTATTTTATTATTTAGATGATCGGAAATTTCTTCTCTTATTTTGATGTTTTTTTCATTGTAAAATGTTAATTTTTTTTTATTATCTTCTATTTTTTCTTCAGTTTTATATTTAATTAATTTTAAGTCTTTAAAAAGACTAAATTTTTCAATTTCATCGATTTTGCTATATTCAATGTAAAATCCTGTTTGTGGTATATCATATATTTCCTGATACTTATTGAAAAATACATCTGATTTAAAATAACTTTTTCCATATATATTTTGTATTTTAATTATTAAAATTAATATTATTATTTTTTTTGTCATAGTAACTTATCTAAGTAGTTTTCGCTGTTAAATTCTTTAATATTTTCTACTTGTTCTCCAAATGTAAAAAAATATATAGGTTTTTTAAATAATTTTGAAATATTGATTATCCCACCTGCTTTGGATGATGAGTCAAATTTTGTGGCTATAATTCCGTCAATCTTTATTGCTTTATCAAATATTTCTGTTTGATTACTTGTGTTTTTTCCAGATATGGAGTCTATAACTAGTATCTTTTTATAGTTAATATTTGTATCTAGTATTTGTTTTTTTATCACTTGATCCATTTTTTGGAGTTCTTTAATTAAGTTTTCTTTGTTTTGTAGTCTTCCTGCCGTATCAATTATTAATATATCATAATTTTTAATTTTTGCACTTGAAATACTGTCAAATATTACTGCTGCTGCGTCACTTCCTTGGTTTTGAGATATGACTTTAATTCCAATTTTTTCTCCCTGTATTTTAAGTTGTTCAATTGCAGCTGCTCTGAATGTGTCTGCTGCGGCAATCAGTACATTTTTTCCTTCATTTTTGAATTTGTTTGCAAGTTTTATAATACTTGATGTTTTCCCAGCTCCATTTACTCCAAGTATCAATAAGATGTTTAATGTTTTACTTTCCAAATTAAGAGATTGTTGGTTTATATAGCTTTTTAGCAAGTTTTTTAGTTTTGATATTGTTTCTTCTTCATCTTTAGCTTTAATTTTTTTAATATATTCTATTATTTCTATTACTATATCGTTTTGAATATCTGCTTCTAAGAGTATATCTTCTAAGTTTTCAAGTGTTTGTGTCTTTGCCTTGTTCTTAAATAGACTTTTTATTTTGTTAAAAATACCCAAAAGTTTCATTCTCCTATTTTTTTGTTTTGCGTTAAATAAATTTTACAATAATTTATTCACCTCGACTTCCTTCCTTAATATATTGTACCAAATGAATGATTAATGGTATAAAACTGCCGACGGAAAATGTTATTCCTGTGCCAAGTAAAAATGTTGCAATCATTTGTTCTACTTTTGCGTTATATAAATTTTGAGCGCTTATTCTGTGTTGTATAATATTTTTTAAAGCTATATTGTAGAGTTCTGAGGATTCATTATATTTTGTTATTGCAAATGCAGTACCAATGAGATTTAATGTAAAAATACTAAGATTGATGTAAAATAGATCTCTTTTTATAATGAGTTTGCTTTTATTGTCCCTTATCATTTCTATATAAACTTCTTTATCTTTGTTGTTTATTATTGTGAATTTATTTTTGTGTTCTTCAGCTTGCAATAGTATGGATTCCTCATTCTCAGGTTTTTCAATTTCAATTGGTGTTTCTCCTATAAATACTCCTTTTTTGAAGACTTTAGATTTTACATTACTTTTAATTAATATTTGATTAGAATTTGTCTGTTGTAAAGTGATATTTAAGTCAATAGTGTCTCCACTTTTTACTTTTTGCTTTATTCTATAAGGTTTATAAGTTTTACTTGTAATGTCAATAGTAATTTCTTTATCTGGTAATTTGGAAATATCCCATATATCATTGTTATATAATCCTTTTGATACAAATTCTTCGTTTATATATATTTTGGCATCTGAGTTATTGATGACATTAATTTTAAGTTTAATGAATTCTCTTCCTAATATTTCTTCAAGACTAAGTTCTGCTATTTTGTATGCAATATTATCAACGGATGATGATGTTTGAAAAATTTCTTTGTGAACCTTTACTCCTTGTGGAGTAATATTGCTAATTTCAACTAAATAATGTCTGTCTACTTTTTTTAAGTTTATATAATTAATAAAAAATAATTCTTGACTTGTTAAAAATTCTATGTTCAATCTTGATAGATTTATTTTATCTTGATTTTTTTTATGATTTGCTTTTATTTTTTTTAAATTCATAAGATACTTTTCAAGTTCTTGTTGCTGAATTTTAATGTTTAGAATTTCTTTTTTAAGTTTTTTAATTTTGGTTTTAGTTTTAGTTTCTTCTTTTAAACTTATTGTATTTTGTAGCTTACTTTTATCCATGTCTTCTTTGAGTTTGCTAAATTCTCGTTCTTTATTTATTATATTTTGGTATATGTAGATTCGTTTGATGAAGTCTTTATCTTTCTCATTAATAATGTGTTCATTTATTGTATTGTAGATTTTATTTAATGTTTGTTCAATTCCTTTTTGGAGATCCTTATTTTCATCTTGTGTATTTATAATGTAAGAGAATCCATACTCAATATTACTTTGAGTATATGCTAGTTTGGTTGTTAAGATTGAAAATAATATTATTATGATTAACTTAAATTTTTCCATTTGAGGTATTCTTCTATAAAGTTATCAATGTTTCCATCCATAACAGACATAATATTGGGATTTTCAAATTTTGTTCTGTGATCTTTTACTAGAGTGTAGGGTTGAAATATATAAGATCTTATTTGATTTCCCCAAGCTATATCTTTTTTTTCTTGTTGTTGAGATTTGCTTTTTTGTTGTTCTAGTGTTTTGTAGTGTTCATAAAGTCTAGATTTTAATACTTTCATTGCTAATTCTTTATTTCTATGTTGACTTCTGTCAGTTTGAGATTGAGTTACTATTCCCGTTTGAAGATGGGTAATTCTAACGGCTGATGATGTTTTATTAATATGTTGTCCTCCTGCGCCTGAAGCTCTGTATGTATCGATCCTAATGTCTTCTGGTTTAATTATTATTTCAATTTTATCATCAATTACAGGATCAATGAAAACAGATGCAAAAGATGTATGTCTTTTTTTTGCAGCATCGAAAGGAGAGATTCTTACAAGACGATGTATTCCTATTTCACTCTTTAAAAATCCATAAGCATATTCGCCTTTTATTTCGATTGTAACGGATTTAATACCTCCTTCAGCTTCAAGTAAATCTATAAGTTCTGTTTTATATCCACGTCTTTCAGCATATCTCAGATATGTTCTATATAACATACTAACCCAATCACATGCTTCTGTTCCACCTGCTCCTGAATGTATTGTCAAGAATGCATTATTTATGTCAATATCTTCTTTAAAATATGATAATGTTAGAAGATGTTTATACTGTTCTTTTAATTTGTGAATGTCTCTCTCTAGTAGTGCTTTATCATTTTCACTTTCTGCAATTTCATATAGTTCTTTTAGGTCTTTGAGTTGATATATCAAGTTTTCCCAAGGTTCAATCTTGGCCTTTAAAATATTTTGATTCTTCAGAATTTCTTGTGCCCTTTTATTGTCATTCCAAAAATTTTCGTTATTTATTTGTTTTTCATAGTTTTGTATCTGTTTTTTGATCGTATCACTGTCAAAGCTGCCTCCAAACATTTTCAATTTGTTCTAAAAGTTCATTTATTGTTTCCCTCATTATAAACTCTCACTATTATTTATTAATATAATTATATTTGGAATTAAAGATAAAATGAAGATGATAAAAAAGTACATTGTCTCATTAGTTAGTAGTACTGATGTTGATTTTTTTTCTACACTTTTTTTGATTATTATTGTTAATATAAGGGCTACTAGTATGCTTAGTGAAGATAAAATAATTATTGTAATCCCTTCTACAAAATTATAACTTTTATCTAGAGCAAAAAATGTTATTGCAATTAAACTACTGTTAGATAGCAAAAAATCATTTGAATATTTTGTTTTGCTGTTATAAATGACAATTGATATATTATTTAGTGTTTTTAGCATAATTGTTAATATGTAAATTAATATCATATACATTATTGGTATCATAAATAATAAACTATATTTTAAAAATAGTTTATAAATATAAAAAAGACTCGAATAAATTAACAGAGAAGTTATTGTAATAGTGAAATATTTTTTTGATAATGTTTTGTTGTCTTTTATTTTTATATCTTCAATTCCAATAAAGTGTATTAGTAATAAATTGTTGACTAATAAGTATGTTATTAAATTGTTTGTCATATCTTAATAATTTCTTCTCCATTTTCATTTTTATTTTCTATTACTTTTTCTTTGTTCATTCTTAAAGAGTGTAGTATTTTTTTTATATGGAATGTTAAGCTGTATCTTTTAATTAGTGTTGAGCTTATTTGTAGTATAAACATTGACATTACAACTGCAAAAGTTTCAAGGGGAATATAGCTTAATGTTATAAAATATCCTAAAGATAATACAATTCCATAAATTATTTGTTCAAATTTAAAATGGGGGGCTGTTTGTAGTTCTGTGCCCATTGTGAATACTAAAATCATTGTAATTGGTGATATTATTAAACTTAATATATCGAAACTTATATAACTGTAGAGACCAATTTTTTGTAATGTATAAGCGATTAGTAATAAACTTATGTAAAAGGCTAGTGGTATTAATTTGTTAATAATAAATTTTCCAAGGATAAATGAAAAACCAATATAAATTAGAATAGGGGATAGATATTTTTCGTTTTGTAATCCAAATAGGTTTTCAATGTGAAATCTTGGTATCATTATGTTTAGATGAGATAATATTTGATCATTGATCAATTTTTCGACTATATCAATGTATTTGTTTTCATGCCTTTTGAATTCTTTTAAGCTTTCTAAGTTTTGAATGTTTGGATTTTGATTAATTATTTTATTCCATGTGGGAATTATGTCATTTTGTTTTATAAGTTCCTTGTAATATGTTTGTTTGAAACTTAGTGGAAAATTTAGCAATAAAAATATGAATGAAATTAATATAGGATTTACAAGGAGTTTAGAAAGCCTTGAGAAATAAAAAAACATTAAAAATGTAAAAAATATTGCCGTTATTTTTAATATTATAGGAAAATTTAAAGGTAGTATTATATTGGTAATTAGTGCAGTATATATAAAAAAAGAGAAATATCTGTATTTAGATTTAAGTCTGATTGGGATGTATGAACATAGACTTATGATTGTTAATATGAGGCTATCAATTAAGAATTTGATATTATTTGCAAAAGAAAATATTAAATTAGGCATTAATGCTAAGATGGTAATCAAATAGATATCTTTTAAATTGTTTTCAGTGTATATTGGTTCATTATTAAAGCTTATATTTAATATATTTTCCTTTATTTCTCTTTTTACTTTGCTTATTTCTTCTTCTATTTCAGTTTCCGTATATTGTAAGTATTGTTGTTGTGTATTTTCAACATTATTATGATTTTTAATTTTTCCTAAAATCATTTCTTCCATACACAATGGTGCAAAACTGGGTGTGTTTATGAGTTTGATTTTATTGATTTTGCTGAATATTGTTTTTTTTCTTAATATTGTAATGTTATATATATCTCTTGTAATAGGTATATTTAGATTGTCTATTTTTATATTATTTGTTGGATTGTTTAAGAAAATGTCGTATTTTTTTGTATCAATATTTTGATTTATTATTTGTTTTATTGATGTACCGATTTTAACTTTGATTATTTGACTTTCTATTTTGTTATTGCCATTTATTGTTATGAATTTTTCTTTATATGGAGAGTTTGTTTTAAGTGTGGTATAAACATTGTAGAGATCTTCAACATTTGTCAATAGTATGTTTTTATTTGGGTTTATATCATTTTTTGTGTTTCCTTCATTGTATAAAAAGTGCATTATCACTTCGTGATTTGAATATGGGTATGAGTTGTTGGGAATGAATTTGATTGTTAATTTTTTGTTTTTAATGATATTTAATTTTTCAAATTCTTTTTTAATATTATGCTTGTCGGTTATTATTAATATTTCTTTAAATTTGAATATCTTATCAATAGTTTCAAAACCGTAAATAATTTGGTCTAGTTTTTTTGTTATTAATATTTCTGATATGTCTGTAAATGAATCTTTTCCATTGATTAGTAAAATCATTTTGTCTATTTTTTTACATTTGCTTATGTATTGGAATAATGAATGTTCATTGAACCATGGGATTCCTAGTCTGATTAGCTTTTCTAGTGTTTTTTCTCTAGATTCTTCTTCAATTGAAACTTCTTGTTCATTTTTTATTCTTCCATGAAATCTTATTAATGCTGATTTTACTTGTTGTTCGTTTGGAAGATTGGCAGTATATATTTTTTCTATTGTTCCAGATATTGGGGCATATGTATAAAGCTCTGCATTTTTGTTTTTTGATAGTATTTGCCCTTCTGAGATTTTTTGATTTTCAATGATATATATTGTAGATTTTGAATTTTCTGTTTCTAGTGGAACCAAAACACATTCAGGTATTTGGATTTCATCTATATTGACTTTATACTGTCTTGTCATTTTTGTTTTTCTTGAGTTAAACATTAAGTGTTTCCTCTGATATATTTTCTATAACTTTTTTTATTCATATTTAAAAGAATTGTAAATCTTATTGCTTTAAATAAAAATAGTAATAAAAAAAATGGTAATGAAAGAGCAAATAATGTTGTGAAGTTGTTTTTATTAATTGTGATATTATCAGGTGTTTCCTTATATATTAAAATTGGATTTTTGTTTTCTAAAAATAGTTTTGATAGTTCTTTATTGAGGTTTTTAGATATAAATTCTTTGTCTACCTTGTATATAATTTTTGGATTGATAGTTATTTTATTGTTTTCTATTTTAAAGTAGTCTTCTTGTACATTTGTATTTATTTTGCCGTATTGTGATGTGATTTTGTATTTAAGTTCATTTTGATAAAATATGTGATACATATAACCTACGATATTTGGGATTTCTTCATTGTGTCCAACCATTAAATAGATATTAGTGGGATTTAAATAATCGAAATAATTCAATTTTTTGCTATAAAGATAATTGAAATTTTTGTAAGAATTGAGTACATTTTGGGCATAAAAAAATGGCATTATTGAGCCTATAAATAGCATCGTATGTATTATTGCTTTATATCTTAAAATTTTGGTTTCTTTTTTTTGTTCTTTTATTTCAATTAAAGATAAAAATGTATTGCTAAAATTGCTCTCAGTTTTTATCCAAGTAAATATCAAAAAAATGCAAAGTGTCGATATTGATACAGAAATAATCAAAATGGCCTCAAGATTGCTGGATAAAAAATTAATACTTATAGTGAAATATAGTACTATGAATAAAAATAAAAATATTGGGATTTTGATTTTTTTAATGAGTACTGTAAAACTGATGTCCCTTAGATATATTTTGTTATAATTTTTGTTAAAATTATCAATCAATATAAATAATAGGTAAGATAGTATGGTTAAAGGATAAAAATATAATATTTCATCACTAAATATGAATATAATGCATGAACTTATTAGAAAGAGGATTATGAAGGGAGCATATTTGATGTTGAGTAATAATAATAAGAGCATCATTATTATGAAAGTTATGATTGAAAAATATTGAATTTTTGTTTTGTAGTTAAAAGAGTGCAGTTCTGCTTCAATATTTTTATCGTGTTTGAGTTTTTTTAAATCTTTATTAGTAAATGATGATTCAACATAAAGTATTTTTTTATTTTCTATGTTAAAGAGGTTAGGTAATTTTTTTAAAAACAGATCTTTTCGAAGATCGTAGTCATTAAGGTGAATTACTTTGTCTATTGTTATTTCTTTAAAGTTGGGGAAATCTAATATATGTACTTTTGTTGTGTATTCGGATAATGTTTTATATCCTAATGAATTTATGTATTCATTTGCTATTTTTAAATCTTTTTCTCCTTGTAAATATATTGGTTTATAGTCTCCAAATTTTGCCATATTGCAAGAAAGTAGCGATATTAGCAATATATGTAAAAACTTTAGTAGATTCATTTTTCCCTTTATGATCTGTTATTTATATTATTCGATATAGCATTCGATTGCATATTGCCCATGCAGAGATAATTCCAATAAGTATTCCTGTAAATACTTCCTTTTTTTTGTGTCCTTTAACTACTTTGATTTTTAAAGGTTCAATTTTGATTTTCATTTTTAATTGTTCTGATAAATTATTTAGATATTCTGCTTGAACGCCTGCCATATATCTAACTCCAAATGAGTCTCTTATTGTTATTAAAGCAAAAGCTAGTGCAATGATAAAGTGAGTATTAATTCCTTCTGTCAGTAATATTGATGTTGCAAGAGCTGTTACTGTTGAAGAGTGACTGCTAGGCATGCCCCCTGTTTCTAAAAAAATACTTTTTAAAAGATATTTTGGACTTAATTTGATTTTTCTTGTTTTCATTGCTTGAATGATGTATTTGATCATTTGAGCAACAATTCCTGAAACTAAACAAGATAAGAAAAGGTCATTTGTGAACAAATCTTTTATCATTATTTGATTACTCCGTTTTATATAACAAATTGTCCATTTTGTATTATTGCATGTTCTTTTCCTGATTTGTCAATACCAATGACATTTATATCATTACTTCCAATCATAATGTCTGTGTGAATTAAAGAAACATTACATCCGTAATTTAATTTTTCGGCATCTGTTTTAAGTTCTCTTCCATTACTTAAACAAGAAGGGTAAGCACTTCCTAGTGCAATATGACAACTTGCGTTCTCATCGTATAATATGTTGTAAAATGTGAGTCCGCTTTGATATATTGGAGAATTGTTGTCTACTAATGCAACTTCTCCTATGTATTTGGCTTGTGCATCAGTTTCTATATGTCTCTTTAATATTTTATGTAGTGCATCATTATCACATCCAAAATTGATTATTTTACCTTCTCTAAATTCTATCCATATGCCAGTGATTAGATTTTCACTTATTGTTACTGGTCGGGTTGCATACATAATTCCGTTTGTTTTTTTGTAGTTTGGAGTTGTAAAAACTTCTTGTGTAGGCATGTTTGCATTAAATTCAATTTCTGTTCCACTTACTTTTTCACTTCCTCCAGTCCAAATAGAATTTTCTAGTAGATATACTTCTAAATTTGTTTTTTTGTTTTTGAATATTACTTTCTCTAATTTAAGGTCATTTAGGGTCTTGCATCTTTGATGAAGTGTTTTTGAATGGATTTCCCAAGCTTTTAGTGGGTCTTCTGTGTCAAGTAACATAATTTTCTTTTGAATTTCAAAAAATTCTTCTAATGTTTTTTGACTTTCAGGTTTATTTAAGACTTTTGAAGCCCATTTCGGTCCTGGAGCACAAACTGTGCACCAAGCTAATTCATTGTTCATTATTGCACTTGAAACGTTTTTTGATGCTAAGCCTAGTGCTTTAAGATATTTGTATATTTTTTTATGGTCATATTCTTTTAATGCATCTAAGTTTTCTGTGTTACCAATTCTTATTTTGGCCCATTTTTCACTTATCATTTCTTCAAAAAATTTACGTTTGAAATCAGGAATAAATTCCAAGAAATTTTCTGGTGTTGATTGTAATCTAGATTTTAGAATTTCTGTATCTTCAATGTTTAACTCTACGTATTTTGCTCCATGTTCATAAGCTTTTTGTGCTAAAGTTCTTAAGAATTCATAATTTTCAATTGGACCTGTAATTAGCACACATTGATCTTTTTGTAAGTTGATTCCCTTTAAGATAATGAGTTCTGCATATTTTATTAAATCTGTCTTCATATTTTATCCTTATTATGCAGGGTCTTCTAAGATGTTGTCATTGATGTAATGTGCAACAGCTTCATTGTCGTTAGTACCTATTATTTCTAAGTATGATAGCATTTTTTTTAGTCTATAATTTGCATTACCCATTAGTAATCCTTTTTTTACATTTTCTAACATATCAACGTCATTAAATCCATCTCCAAATGCAACTGTTTCACTTAAGCTGATATTGATTCTTGCAAGAACATCTTTTAATGCATTTCCTTTTGAAACTTTACTATTAACAATTTCAAGTGAGTGTGGTGTTGATAAATAGGCATTTACTTCTTTTCTATATTTGTCCAAAATTGTTGCTTCGTATTTTATGAGTTGTGATTCTTCATCATGTAATAATAAAATTTTTGCTATTTTGGTAAAATTTTCAATTTCTTTAAAATTATTAATTTCATTATATTTTATGTTTATATCTTGTAGTTCATGTTTGATATATTGATGTTTTCTTAACAATCTGTGTTTTTTAAATATATCATTAATTGCATTCTTAGTAATATTGTCGGCATAAAGGCTTTCATCTATATCATCAGATTTTTGTAAGAAGTGAGGTATATCTTGATATTTGCTTTCTCTAAGAGTTAAAATTTCATTTACGATATCAGAAGATAGGTCATAACTGCTTATTAATTGCCATTGATTATTATATACCCTTGCTCCATTTAATGTTATAAAAAATGAAACATGTGAATTTAAATTTTGTATAAGAAGAGGTATTATTTCATTTTTACTTCTTCCTGTTGCAATAATAAACTTTTTGTTTTCTTTTGTTAATTTTTTTATTACAATTTCACTAAAAGCTCCTATTTGGCTATTTGAAAGCAAAAGTGTACCATCAAGATCAGAAACAACAGCCTTAATATTTCTCATATTCTTGTCCTTTGATTTTACCGTTGCATTTCATTATATCAAATAAGAAGTTTTTTTAAAATTGAATTATTTGTTATAATAAAATAAAAAGTTACTTTTTGAAACCTAAGGAGCTTGCTTATATGAAGGTTAGTACAAAAATATTGTCTTTAAGGAAATTGATGATTAAAAGCAAGATAGATGCATATTTAATAGCAAGTCATGATCCGCATATGAGTGAATATTTTCATATTAGATTTAATATTCGTGAATTTATTACAGGTTTTACAGGAAGTGCTGGTACAGTAATTATTACAGAAACGGAATCAGTTCTTTTTACTGATGGTAGGTATTTTCTGCAAGCAGAAAGTGAACTTGAGGGAACTGAATTTAAATTAGTCAAGCTTGGAGTTAAAGGTCATCCAGACATTTTTGGTTATATTAATATGAATCTTAAGGGCTTACGAATTGGAGTTTATGCTGAAGATATTAGTATAAAATTTTATGATGATTTGGTTAAGAATTGTAGATATACAGATATTGAAATTTTGCATGAAGATTTAATTTCTAAAATTTGGCAAGATAGGCCTTGTTTAAAGAGTAATAAAATATTCGAACTTAATGAAGCGCAAAAGAATGACAATAGAACAAATAAAGTTAGTAAAGTTAATGCAAAATTAGAAGAGAATGCAATTGATTTTTATGTTATGAGTTCTTTGGATGAAATAGCTTGGCTTTTAAATTTAAGAGGATTTGATATTGAATCATCAGCTTTATTTTATGCTTTTTTGTTTATAGCTAGGAGTGAAAGATATAAGAATGTTCTTTTTGTTAATGTTGATGAACTTGATTCCGATTTAGCAGAGAGACTTGAAGTTGAAGGATTTGAGATTGAAGATTATAGTAATTTTTATTTGTTTCTAGAAGAGATTAATCATGAAGGAAAATTTTTGATACCAGTTAATAGTAATGTTAAAATATTGGAATCTATTGGTAGAGCAAATGCAGTACTTGGACTTAGTATTGTTAATGAACTTAAGGCAATAAAATCTGATTATGAAATTAGTAAGATAAAAGAGGCTCATATTATTGATGCTGTGAGTTTGGTTAAATTTTTATATAAATTTAAGAATTTGAGTAGAGATGAGCTTTCTGAATTAGATGAGGTTGATGTTGCAAATATGCTTTTAAGTTTTAGGATGTCGAGAGATGAATTTTTTAGTTCTAGTTTTGATTCTATCATTGGATTTAAAGAAAATTCAGCTTTACCTCATTACAGACCCAAAAAAGGATTTAAAAAGCTTGATAAGGATGGATTGCTTTTGATAGATTCTGGGGGTTCCTATTTGGAACTTGGTACTACAGATGTTACTAGGACAGTTTTAATTGGGACAGCATCTTATAAAGAGAGAGAAGATTATACTTTAGTTCTTAAGTCTTTTATTGCTCTTTTATCTTTAAAATTTCCCTTTGGAATTTCAGGCGCTTCTCTTGATGGTATTGCTAGATTTCCTTTACTTAAGCAAGGGTTAAATTTTGCTCATGGAACGGGTCATGGAGTGGGATTTTTTCTCAATGTTCATGAGTTTCCTGTTTCTATTAGTCCTTTATCTACTTATTCTTTTAAAGGTTCTGAAGTTGTTTCAATTGAACCTGGGATATATAGAAATTCTGAATATGGAATTAGAATTGAAAATTTAGTTTTTGTAAAACAAAGTTATTCAAATGAATTTGGGACTTTTTTGGAATTTGAAAATTTGACCCTTGTACCTTTTGAGAGAGAATTGATAGTTTCTGAAATGCTTTCTGAAGATGAATTAGATTATATTAATAATTATCATGAATTTGTATATTGTAATTTAAAAGAATATCTTAGTGGTGATGAACTTAAATTTGTAGAGATGTTGACTAGTAAGATATGAGATTTGTAAACTTATTGGCAATATTTATTTTTATTTTTTTTAATTTTGTATGTTTATTTTCAATTTCATCTGATTTTGTTTTTCATGACTCTTATAAAGATGCCATTGAAGAAGCTCGCAAGCTATATAAAAATGTTTTAATATTGGTGGGAAGAGATATTAAAGATAATTTGGTAAAAGATTTTTTAAAGTCATTTGAAGATGATAAAATGTTTAAACTTATTGTCAAACATAATGTTTTTTTGATTATTGATGTGAATAATGAAATTTTTAGTGAGATTAATTTAAAGAAAAGTCCAACTTTGTTTTTTGTTGATGCAAAAAGTGAACAAGTGAAAGCTGTTTATTTTGGCTCTATTAAAGATACTGTTCAGTATAATAAAGAGTTTTTAAATTATGCTTTGGGAGTTTTTAAATTAGATGATGTTGTACATAAAAATAATAACTATGAAATTAATATTCTTGATGATAAGGTTTTTTTCTATAAAACATTGGATGGTCATTGGAGATTGAGAATGAATGGTAAAGATAAAAAACTCCTTCCTTCAAAAATAGAACTTAAGGAATTTTTTGTATTTAAGGATGAAAATGAAGGTAGGCTTTATGCTTTTCCAAAATCTAAGAAAGGTGGTATTTATTTTTCGGAATCAGAGAAGGAAGAATGGAAATTTTTTGGGCAAATAAAGCCATAAGTTTGATCATGAATTTGGGGAGGATTTTATGGAAATAGTTTACTATCCTGATGATTTGCTTCGAGTGCAAACAAAGGTGGTTTCAAATATTGATGATGAACTTCGGAGTGTTGTTTTTCAAATGATAGATTTAATGGATCGTAGTCGTGGTGTTGGCCTGGCTGCTCCTCAAGTAGGTCTTGATTTGTCTATGTTTGTAGTTAGAGAAAATTTAATATCAAAACCTTTGGTTTTTATTAATCCTTTGATAATGGAAAGTTCTGTTGAACTTAGTGTTTATAAAGAAGGTTGTTTAAGTATTCCTGGGGTTTATTATGAGCTTTCAAGACCTAAATCAATTGTAATTGAAGCTTATGATGAGAATGGTAAGTTTTTTAAGATTGAAAATTCAGAACTTCTATCTAGGATTATTCAGCATGAAATGGATCATTTAAAAGGTGTGCTTTTTATTGATTATTATGAGGTTAAACTTAGAGAAAAATTATTGAAATCTTATCTTAAGGAAAGGGGGCTTGTGACCCCTTGAGAATTTTTTTTGCAAGTTCTGAGAGTATTGCTTTAGAGGTTTTAAAAAAGATATCAGATCGATATGATGTAGTTGGGGTATTAACTGCTCCCGATAAACCTAGTGGTCGTGGTCTTTTTTGTAAGCCTAATGACATTAAAAATGAAGCTATTAGTAGAAATATTACTGTTCTGCAGCCAGCTGTACTTGATTCTGATGTAATAGAAATGGTAAAAAGCTTAGACCCTGAACTTATGTTAGTTTTCTCTTATGGGAAGATTTTTAAACAAGAATTTTTGGACATTTTTACGATGGGTTGCATTAATATTCATCCTTCTCTTTTGCCAAAATATAGGGGACCTTCTCCTATTCAGACTGCTATTTTAAATGGTGACGCTATTAGTGGAATTACTGTTCAAAAAATGGCTTTGAAGATGGATAGTGGTAATATTTTTGCACAAAATCAATTTAAAATTAAGAGTTTTCATACAAGTGTTGATATTTTTCAATATGTTTCTTTAAATAGTTTTGATCTTGTGATTGAAGCTTTAGATAAACTAAGTAAAGGAGACGTTGGCATTGTTCAGGATGAAAGCCGTGCTACGTATTGTTCTTTTTTAACTAAAGAGCATAGAATTCTTGATTTTAAATTGAGTGCATTTGATATTAAAAATAAAATTAATGCGTGTAATCCTTGGCCTCTTGCAAGAGCTAAGCTTGATGGTGATGAAATTATTTTTCATAGAGCTGATTTTATAAAGACTAGTGATTATGATGATCAAGCTATTGGAAAAATTGTTGCTTTTGAGCCTAATAAGGGTCTTTTAGTAAAGACAGGAGATGGAATTTTGGTATTACTAGAACTTCAAAAAACTGGAAGAAAAGTTGTAGATTTTGCATCATTTTATCATGGAAGTAAAAATTTAATAGGCAAAATTTTTTCTTAAAATTAAAGTATAAGGAGATGATCTAATATTGATAGACAATAAACCACCACATGAT
The DNA here is from genome assembly GCF_000500045.1 of Borrelia persica No12. Taxonomy (GTDB): domain Bacteria; phylum Spirochaetota; class Spirochaetia; order Borreliales; family Borreliaceae; genus Borrelia; species Borrelia persica. Next base: position 152,465 of record NZ_AYOT01000225.1, read on the forward strand.
CAGTTATTTTTAGATATTCAAAATTTAAATAATGGTAATTCGTATGAATTTAAAGGAAATTATAATGATAAGGTTTATCATTTGCCAAAACATGTGTCTAGGGGTTTGGTGCTTACTATTTTTGGTTCTTTAATTATTGCATGTGCGATATTTTTTACTTTTTTAAAGGGTAGTGATATTGTTCTTGTGCCAAACTTAAGTGGGCTTTATATTGAAGAAGCAATTACTGAGCTTCAAAATAAAGAACTAATTCCTTATGTTGAGCTTAAATTTTCATCAACTGCGCTTGATAAAGGAAAAGTGATAGATCAAAATCCTAAGGCAGGTACTGTTTTAAGACTTGACAGTAAAGTGAAAATCTTTATTAGTAAGGGATCTTTGATAAATAAAGTTGATAATTTTATTGGTAAAAATATTGATGATGTTCTTATTAATTTAAAGGCCAATGCAATTAACAATAATAGAATGCTTTATCATTTGTTAAGACCTGTTGAAATTGAGAGTACTCTTCCAAAAGGAACGATAATTCGACAAGAACCGTCACCAGGTACTAAGATTGCAAGTTTAGTTGATCTTCAGTTTTTAGTTAGTAAGGGTCAAGAAGAAACATATGTTAAATATATAAAAAATTATGTTGGACTTTATTATAAAGATGTGATAATTTCTCTTTTAAATGATGAGATTAATTTTGATATAAATTTGTCAAAGGGGAATGATTTTGGAAGTGTTATTAAGCAGTCTTTATCGCCTGGCAGTAAAATTAAAAATTTAGATAAATTAACAATTACTGTTAATGAACCAAAAGTTACTAGCACAAGTGTTTTTGGAATTGTGACTTATAAATTAGATATCTATCCATCTAGTGTAGATATCATGATTAAAGTAAAAGATGCTAGTGGAAATAGTTCTTTGTTTTATTCTTTTAAATCTAGGGGTGGGCTTCTTAGATTGCCTTATGAAGCATTAAAAGGTTCTACAATTGAACTTTATATACATGATAAACTTATAAATCAAACATTGGCAAATTGAAATTTTAAACATTTAATAAAGAAAGCCATGATTTCTCTCTTAAAGATTGTGAAGATAAATCTTTATTTGGTTTTTTTAAAAGATATTATTAGATATCCATTTTTGACGTAATAATTGTGGATGCTACAATTGTAGCTGCTTCTGTTTTTAAGATATTTGGCGAAATGTTATAGGTTTTAAAATTATGTTTTTTGATTAAATCTATTTCTTTTGTTATAAATCCTCTTTCAGGTCCAATAATGACAATAACATCTTTTGTTTTTATATGTAAGTCAATTAATTTATTTTTGCTTTTTATTTCAAGTAATATTTTGGTGATATTCATATTGTCATATTCTGTATTTTCTAAAACTTCTGTTAAATTGTTAAAAATGGTAACTTTTGGTATATATGTAATCCCGCCTTGCATAGCACCTTCTATTAGGTATTTTTCGTATTCTTTTTCTCTAAAGAGTTTGGAATGTAAATAAGATTTTTCACTGAGTGAAGCATTGAAAAAAATAAGTTCAGATATTCCAATACTTCCAAGATGTTTAATTATTCTTTTTGCTGCAATTGGTCTTATTAAACCAATGATAACTTTTAGCCTTGTAAGTTTATTTGATTTTGATATTTTATGACTATCTCTCAAAAAGAGTCTTGTATCTTTGTGGTATATGCACGAATATATATATTCTTCTCCAATAATACCAAATTTAAAAGTCTCATTATTTTGAAGTTTTAATATTTCTGTAATATGTTTTACTCTTGGATCATTAAGCGTAATTCCGTTATGGAATTCATCTGAGTTTATTAATATCAAATTCATTATCTCTATTGAGTCCTTTATTAATTATATTATATTTATGTTATAATGAAAAATCGATTAAGTTAGGAGATAATATGGCAATTAGTTTAACGAAGCAGGAATTTATTGATAAAGTTTTTGATTATAAAAACAATCAGGAATGGAATTTTAAGGGTACAAAACCTGCAATAATTGATTTTTATGCTGATTGGTGTGGTCCATGTAAAATGCTTGCTCCGATTTATGATGAACTTTCTAAGGAATATGGAGATAAGATTGATTTTTATAAAGTTAACACTGATAAGGAACAGGAAATTTCTATGGCACTTGGTGTACAAAGTCTTCCTACCATTATTTTTGTTCCTGTTGGAGAGAAACCAAGAGTTTCTGTTGGCTTTATAGAGAAGAATTCTTTTAAAGATGCAATTAAAGATTTGTTTAAAGTTGAATAAAGGGTTTTGATGAGAAATTGAAATCTTGTCTGTTTATATAATATTCTTTTTAAGTTATAATTAATTCTAGGATATAGTGAATTGATAAAAGAGGAGTTAAATTTATGGGCAGAGGGTGTTGAGTTTAAACATTGGGATGCTTATTATAATTTTATTTTATCTGTTCTCAATTTTCTTTGTATTAAAGAATATGAACTTTCTGTTATCCTATGCAATAATGAGTACATTCAAAAATTAAATGGTGAATTTAGGCAAAAATCTGAGCCTACTGATGTTCTGTCTTTTAATTATGTTGAAGATAGTGGACAAATAAGTCATAAAATACAAGGCGATATTGTAATATCTCTTGAGTATTTGGAGTTTAGTTCTTTAGAATTTAATGTTGAAATGTATGATGAACTACAAAGGAATACTATACATGGGATTTTACATTTAATAGGATATAATCATGATACAAATGACTTTCAAAATGAAATAATGTTGATTATTCAGGAACAAGTTTTAAGAGAAACCAGAAGGGTATTTTGATGTTCAAGTTTTTGAATTTTAAAAATAAAAAAATGAAATATGTTGATGGTAAGGATATTGAAGAAAAGTCGAGATTTGAAACGTCTTTACTTAAGAATTTTAATTCACTTAAAGAAACGATTGTTAAAGAAATTATGGTTCCAAGGATAAGTGTAATATTTATTGATTATTCTTTAAGTAAAGATGATATTTTGAAAGTTGTAACATCTAGCAATCATTCACGATTTCCCGTTTATAAGGAAACAATAGATGATATTATTGGAATAATCCATACGAAAGATATCCTGTTACATATGTGGAAAAAAGATTTTTATGAGATAGATCTAAGAGATATTATGCGAAAAGTTATGTTTGTTCCTGAGAGCAAAAAGATAGATTCGCTTTTAAAAGAATTTCAAGAAAATCATGTACATATTGCTATTGTAGTTGATGAGTATGGAGGCGTTTCTGGTCTTGTGACACTTGAAGATATTCTTGAGGAGATTGTGGGAGATATTCAGGATGAATTTGACAATGAACTTGATGAAATAGTTTCTCTTGATGATGGAAGTTATCTTTGTACAGCCAGAGTGTTAATTGAAGATTTAAATGAAAAACTTGGCTTGTGTCTTCCCGATGGGGATTTTGATACTCTTGGAGGATTTGTTTATGATCTATTTGGAAAAATTCCTTTAAAAAATGAAAAGATAGAATATAATAATTTAATATTTACTATTAAGAATATGCATCAGAGAAATATTAAAGTTATAAAGATTTCCCAAAAGGAAGGTTTATGAATTTGAAGAGATTTTTTATAGTGCTTTTGTTTTTGAATTTAAATTTTGGGAGTTTGATAGGTGCTACTACGACTGCTATTGAATATTATCAAAAGGCACAAACATATTATCTTATGCAAAAATATTATGATGCTATTGATGAACTTCTTGAAGCTGTTAAGATTAATCCTAATTATTACGAGGCTTATAAATTGATTGCTGAGATTTATTATAAATTAAAGATATATAATCAAGCTCAGTTTTTTATAGAGAAAGCCTATAAAATGTCAAATAGGGATACTGAATATAAGATTCTTTATGCAAATATATTGCTTAAAAATAATGGAGCATCACAGGCTAAGAAATTTTATTCAGAAGTTTTAGCTAAACAAAAAAATAACGTTGATGCTTTAGTGGGACTTGCTTCAATTTTTGAGGAAGAAGGTTTACTTATTGCAGCTGCTAATTATTATTTATCTGTGCTTGAGTATAGTCAAACAAATTATAGTGCTTTTGATCATCTTATGAGTATTTATGAAAAATTGCACATGAATGACAAGGCACAACATCTAATAAATAAGGTTAGAGGAACTTTTACTTCTTTGCCAGATTTTCATAAAAGAGTGGCAGAATTTTCTATTAAAACGAGTAATTTAGGGATTGCTGAAAAATATGCCCAAAATTATTTAATGTTACTAAAAACTACTTATAAGGATTTTGGACTTGTTGATGCTTATCGTTTGCTTGCTCTTGTTTATTTATATCAATGTAAGTATGAAGATGCAGCAGATGTTCTTCAAAAATCAATAATTATTGAACAAAATTCTGATGAGCTTTATTATTTGCTTGGATATTCTTATTTAAAGCTTGGAAAAGTTGACAAGGCTGTTTTCAATTTTGAAAAAGCTAAAAATATGAAAAAAGACTTGGAATTTTATGATATAGCTCTTGAAGAGAGTTTTTTTGTTTCTAATTTTAGAAGTGCATTTCAAAAGAATAATGGTGCTAATATAGAAATTTCTAAAAGATATCAAAATGAAGGGCTTAGAGCTTTTCAGGATTTAAATTTAGATAAAGCGGTATTTAATGTAAAGAATGCTATTGATATTTATCCTGATAATGATAGTGCTAGATTTTTACTTGCTAAAATTTATAAATTTATGAGATTAGATATTATGGCTTATGAGGAGCTGTATTATTTAGTAGAGCAGAAAAAGGTAACAGACACCAAAATTTTGGACTTTTATGATGTGGTTGCATTTGATATTAGAAGTTCTTTGTTTTTTAAGTATGGTTATAAAACCATTGGTGATTTAAATAAGCTTTATGATAATCAGACGGTTTACAGAGTGGGGATATTTACCCAAAATGAAAACAAGGTTTTTGGTGCTAACGATTTAATTTTAAAATATGCTGAGAGAATTCTTGATCGTAATTTAAATATAGAAGTAGTTAATTATAGATTTGATTATAATAAAGATAAAGATTATTTGGTAAGTAGTTTTTCTGAAGAATTTTCTTATGCAAGAAATAATAATCTTGATTTATTTTTAATGTTTGATCTTGATGTAGATATTTTTCAAAATTTGGCTAGTTTAAAGGTAGATATCTTTTCAGGTAGAACTGGTGTTAAAGTTAAGACTTTTAATTATAATTCAGGAGGAGTGTTATATTTAAGTAATATTTTAAGTTCTTTTTCTAGAGATTTTAATGACTATTTACCGAAAAAGGGAGAAATACTTCAAATTAAGAAAGATGATGTTTTAATGAACCTTGGTTATGTAAATGATGTGAAACCGGGTGATGTCTTTTTAGTTCTTAAAGAAGGAGCTTTAAAATATAATAGTGATAGTGCTAGCTTTATTAGTTATAGTAAGTCAGATATTCTTGGTGAAATTTTTGTTGAGGAGATAGGTGATTATATTTCTAGAGGAACTTTAAAGTCATCTGCACTCTTAAGAGATTATATTCAGGAAAGATATACAGTTTTTATAAAAAAATAGTTTGACACTTGTTATTAATTAATTTATGATTTAATAATTCTAGTAGATAATAAAAATGATGGAGGAGTTGTATGAAGTTAGCTATTAATGGCTTTGGACGTATAGGTAGAAATGTTTTTAAAATTGCTTTTGAAAGAGGAATAGAAGTTGTTGCAATAAATGACTTGACAGATCCTAAAACACTTGCACATCTTTTAAAATATGATTCAACTTTTGGAATATATAATAAAAAGGTTGAGGCAAGAGATGGAGCTATTGTAGTAGATGGAAAAGAAATAAAGATTATTGCTGAGCGTGATCCCAAAAATCTTCCTTGGGGTAAATTGGGAGTTGATGTTGTAATTGAATCAACAGGTGTATTCTCATTAGCAGCAAGTGATAGAGGTGGATACCTTGATCATGTTGAACATGCTGGTGCTAAGAAGGTAATTTTGACAGTGCCTGCTAAGGATGATATTAAAACGATTGTACTTGGTGTTAATGATCATGAAATTACTTCTGATTTAAAAGCTGTTTCTAATGCTTCATGCACAACAAACTGTCTAGCACCTCTTGCAAAGGTTTTACATGAAGCTTTTGGAATTGAGCAAGGGCTTATGACTACCGTTCATGCTTATACAAATGACCAAAGGATTCTTGACTTGCCGCATGCTGATTTAAGACGAGCACGAGCTGGGGCTCTTTCAATTATTCCTACTTCAACAGGTGCTGCTAAGGCTGTTGGACTTGTTTTACCTGAGCTTAAAGGAAAACTTAATGGTACTTCTATGAGAGTTCCTGTGCCAACAGGTTCTATTGTTGACCTTACAGTGCAACTTAAGAAAAAAGATGTTACAAAGGAAGAGATCAATTCTGTACTTAAAAAGGCATCAGAGTCTAGAGAACTTAGTGGTATTTTGGGATATACAGAAGATCCAATAGTATCTTCAGATATTAAGGGAAATTCTCATTCTTCAATAGTTGATGGTCTTGAAACTATGGTATTGCTAAATGGTTTTGTAAAAGTGCTCTCATGGTATGACAATGAGTTTGGATATTCTACTAGAGTAGTTGATCTTGCACAAAAATTAATTAAATAGTTAAGAAGGTAGTCTTGAGGTATTTGTAAATGTCAATAAAAACGATAAAGGATTGTGATTTTTCTGGCAAGCGTGCTTTAGTTAGATGTGATTTTAATGTTCCCTTACGAGAAGGAAATATTGTTGATGATACTAGGATTAGAGCGGCTTTACCTACAATAGAATATCTTAAATCTCAAGGAGCTAGGGTTGTTTTGATGAGTCATTTGGGCAGACCAAAAGGAGAGAAAAATATGAAGTATTCTCTTATACCTGTTGCTCAAAGATTGTCAGAATTGTTGGGTCAAGATGTTAAAATGTTGTCTGATTGCATAGGTGATGAAGTTTTAACAGCTATTGCTTCTATGAAAAATGGAGATATTGTCTTGCTTGAGAATGTGAGATTTTATAAGGAAGAAGAAGAAAATAGTGATGCTTTTGCAATGCAATTATCTAAGAGTGGTGATATTTTTGTCAATGATGCTTTTGGAACTGCGCACAGGGCGCATGCTTCTACATCAGGGGTTGCAGCTTATTTGCCAGCCGTTGGTGGGTTTTTGATGGAAAAAGAAGATGAATTTTTGGGTAAAATTTTAAAAAATCCTGAGAGTCCATTTGTTTCAATCATTGGTGGTTCAAAAGTTTCTTCAAAAATTGCAGTGCTCGAATCGCTTTTGCCAAAATCAAATGTAATGGTAATTGGTGGTGGGATGGCATATACCTTTTTAAAGGTGGAAGGGTATTCTATTGGAAAATCTCTTTTGGAAGATGAATATGTTGATGTAGCTGCTTCTTTTTTAAAGAAGTCGAAGGAATTAAATGTAAAAATTATTTTGCCTATTGATCATGTTGTTGCAAGTGAATTTCAGGAATATTCTACTCCTGAATATGTTGATTCTATTGATATTCCTGATAATAAGATTGGAATGGATGTTGGTGAGAAGACTTTAAAGAAAATTGAGGAAGCTCTTATTGGTGCAAAAACTGTAATTTGGAATGGTCCTCTTGGAGTATTTGAGTTTGATTCTTTTGCCAAAGGTACAGCAAAAGTTGCAGAATATGTGTCTAATTGTTCTGGGATTACAGTTGTAGGTGGTGGAGATTCAGTGGCTGCTGTAAATAAATTTAATTTATCTGGAAAGATCACTCATGTTTCAACGGGAGGTGGTGCTTCTCTTGAATATCTTGAGGGAAAAATTTTGCCAGGCATAAAAGTGTTGGAGATGTAAAATGAGGAAGGTATTTTTAGCAGGAAATTGGAAAATGCACTATACAAGTGTAGAGGCTGCAGATGTTGCTAGACAAATTGTAGATGGTGTACAAAATATTAATAGTGATGTTGTCGTTATGATAACACCTACGTTTACATCTCTTTGTAAAGTTTGTAAAATCACTAAGGGAACTAATGTTCTCCTTGGTGCACAAAATATGTCTTATGAGAATAGCGGGGCTAGAACTAGTGAAATTGCTCCTTTGATGCTTTTGGAATTTGGAGTTGATTATGTAATAATTGGACATTCTGAATGTAGGACATATCTTGGAGAGACTGATGAGATTATAAATAAAAAAATTCTTACAGGACTTAAGCATCCATTTAAATATTTAATTCTTTGTGTTGGAGAAACCTTTGAGGAGAGAGAACAATCTAAGACTTTGGATGTAGTTTTAAATCAGGTTAGACGTGGATTGGCATCTGTATCTGAATCTGATCTTAAACGAATAATTTTGGCTTATGAACCTGTATGGGCAATTGGGACTGGAAAGACAGCAACAAAAGAAGAAGCACAAGAAGTTCACAAGGCCATTAGACTTGAAATTTCATCATTATATTCAAAATCGGCAGCAGATGACATAATTATTCAATATGGCGGTTCTGTTAATGTTGATAATGTGGAAAATTTAATGGGAGAAAGTGATATTGATGGGGCATTAATTGGTGGTGCATCTTTAAAAGCAGATACGTTTTTGAAGATAATTAATAAAATAGCCAAATAGAGAGGTTTATTTTGGAGTTATTTAGATTTTTAGTATTTGTTTTTTTTGTTATTACTTCATTTATGATTATTTTGTTAGTATTGTTTCAAGATGAGCAAGGTGATGGTATTGGAGGAGTATTTGGAGGTGGAAGTTCTTCTATTTTTGGAGCAAGATCTTCAAGTGTTGCGATAAAAATTACCGCATTTTTTATTACTCTTTTTTTTATTTTTGTAATTGCATTGTCTTTTATTAATACCAGAAGGGTTGATAGTGATTTATTAAAAGATGTTAAGGTTGATGAAAAAAGTTCAACTTTTTGGGATGATGATACAAACAAAACTGAAGATGTTCTTAATAAAGAAACCTTAAATGAAGAATCTCAGGAAGATAAATAATTAAATTTAAATAACTTGTCTATGCTCTAGTGTATTAGACAAGTTGATTTATTGAAAGTCTATTGTAGTTTTATTATGTTCGTGTAGGTATTTTAAAGTTTGACTAAAATGATTTGAACCTAAAAAGCCGTTATGTGCAGAATAAGGAGAAGGATGGCTTGTTTCAAGAATTAAATGTTTTGAAGCATCTATTAATTCTTTTTTTCCTTTTGCAAAATTACCCCATAACATGAATACAATGTTATTTAAGTTTTTTGAAATAATTTTTATTACTTCGTTTGTAAAAATTTCCCAACCAATATCTTTATGAGATGATGGATGACCTTCTTCTACTGTTAATATTGAATTTAGCAAAAACGTTCCTTGTTTAGCCCATCGTGTTAAATCTCCATTTGGAATAGTTCTTATTTTGAGACTTCTCTCTATTTCTTTGAAAATGTTTTGTAATGATGGAGGTATTTTGATGTCTGAATTGACAGAAAATGCTAAACCATTGGCTTGTCCTTTTCCATGATATGGGTCTTGTCCAAGTATAACTACTTTAACATCTTTAAATGGTAAAGTATCAAATGCATTGAATATTAGTCTTGGCGGTGGAAATATTTTATCCTTTTTAGTTTTATATTCATTTTTTATAAACTTTACAAGTCGTGTAAAGTACCCTTTGCAAAATTCATTTCTTAACATTTCTTTCCAGGATTCTTCTATTCTCACTTCCACATTTAATATTATATAGAAAATTAATTATTTTTAACATTTTAATTTGATTTTATTGGTTTTTTATTTAAAATTATATTTTATGATTGACAACGATACATTGAAAAGAATAGAGAAATTGTCTAAATTTATAACACAAGGAAGACGGGAAAAAATAGATGAGGTGTTGAATAATCGTACGAATTACTTAACACTTGTACTTGAGGATATTTGTCAATCTCAGAATGCAAGTGCTACAATGCGTACAATTGAAATTTTGGGGCTTAGTGATATTCATATTATTGAGACCAATAATAAATATACTCTAAATCCGGGTGTTGTTCTTGGCGCTTCAAAATGGATAGGTATTAATAAGTATAGATGTGTTAAATATGCATTTGAACATTTAAGAGAGAGTGGATATAAAATAGTAGCCACGTCTTTAGATGATAATGCTATATCCCTTGAAGATTTTCCAATTGATACTAAAATGGCAGTATTTTTTGGAACAGAATTAACAGGACTTAGTCATACAATTTTGGAAAATGCTGATTTGCATTTAAAAATACCAATGTATGGGTTTACACAAAGCTATAATCTTTCTGTAGCTGTGGCTATAGTCTTTTATTCTTTAATTACTCGTTTAAAAAAGAGTTTTATTAATTATTTGCTGAATGAAGATGAAAAATTAAATTTGAAGCTTGAATATTATAGAAAAATTATAAAAAGGCATAAGATTATTGAGAAACATGAATGTCTTTAATTTTTATTTTATTTAGGAAGTAATAGATAAAAGTGTCGATTATCATTATTGCAATGGTAAAGATCGATGAACTTTGTACTATGTTAATATTATTTTCAGGATATAATTGTGCTATCACATACATCGAAATATTGGCTAATATATAGGCTATACAAGAGGAGCACAATCTTGACACATTGTGTTTAAACCATTTGCTGTTTATGTTGTTTTTTTGTAGTGTAGAATATATTTTGATATTTACATAATTGCACAAGAAGATAATGTATGTTCCAGTAAAAATTATTGAAATATAAGAAGCATTGTAAAATAATACTTTTAGATGTATGTTAGAGGTGTCAAATTCATTTTGTTGAAAATAAAGCGTAAAGTGTATCATTATTACAAAAGTAATATGTATGATCATGTTTAATATTATTGATTTTATGGCTGATTTATCATTATATTTTTCTGTAATTAAGTTTAATGAACAAAGAATTGCAAGAAAGGTTATTCCCGATAAGCTTATTTGTTGTTCGAATATAATTACTTTCTTTAGTATAATAAGATTTGAAAGTATACTCATGGTGATGTTAAAACAGAAAAGACCCGATTTTCCAAATAAATAATACAATAATGTTAATTTTGAGTATACAAATGCTATTAAAATTATCCATAAAATTATGTCCATCATGTTGCTAATTATAACAAATTACTAAGTGGTAATTGAATGTATATTGACCCATTAATTTAAATTTTTTTTATTTTGATACATATATTTTGCGATGTAAATGAATGGGGTGCCTAAGATTCCAGCAATTCCTTTAATCAAATATGTGGAGATTACTATATCAAAATAAGCTTCCTTTGGAAATATATTGAAATATGTTGCAATACTTATAAAAATTATTGTATCTATAAATTCACTTATTAATGTTGAGCCATTACTTCTTATAAATAAAAATTTTGGAAACTTTTTTTTAATTAAACGAAATAGGTATATGTCATTTAATTGAGATATTATATATGCTATGATTGATGCAGCTAACAAAATTGGAATTGAAGAGAAAATGTTTATTAAGTCTTCTATATATATATCACTATTATTTGTTGAAAAATAAAGTTGAATATTTGTAATAAATGCAAATGCTATAAAACTTATAAATCCAATATAAACTGCTCTTTTTGAATTTTGATGACCGTAAAGTTCTGATAAAATATCTGTTGCAACATATGATGATGCATAGATAATGTTGCCTAGTGTTGCATTAAATCCAAATATTGTGATTTGCTTTAAAACTTGAATGTTTGCAATAATGATGGATGATGTTACCCATGCAAGTAAGCCTTTTTGTCCAAAAAGATTATATATAATGATTAAAATTGAATAGGTACAAACTAACATGATGCACCATAAGATTTCATTGTTCAAGAAAGCTCCTTATGTTATTTGTTATTTTAATATTTATCTGTGTATTAGTAATAATTATAAGCTTTTAGATATTTCTTTGCAAATTAATTTATTTTGCCTTTTTTGATTTATTTGTGTTATACTCTTTTTAAGAGAATTATTTAGATGGGGATGTTTTTGGATTTGACTAAAAACTTTAGTAGCATGAGTTGCAAGCAGAGTGAATCTCTTAAAAATTCTTTAATAAATGCAAAATTTAATAACTTTACAAGTTCAGACCTTGTAATGGCTGCTTAAATTAGCAGAGAGTTTTGTTGGATTGTGCTTTGAGGTTCGACTTATACTCTTTAAGACATCAAAGCTTGCTTAAAAATATTTCAAGTTGATTTTTAGGGACTTTTAAACTTGGGAGTAATTTGGTGGTTTGCTAGTTTTTTCAAGCCTTATTACTTTTTCAAAAATTAGCTAAGCTTGTAGATATTTATGATATTATTTTTAGGACGCGGGTTCAACTCCCGCCATCTCCAATGTTAGTTTTTTATTTAAGGTATTAATTTATTGGGAAGCGTCCTATCGGAATCGAACCGACGTCATTAGCTTGGAAGGCTAAGGTAATAGCCACTATACGAAGGACGCATATATAACAGAGTTGATTCTATAAAAAAAATCATTTTATGTCAATTGATTTTATTGTTAATTTCGGCTAGTATTTTTTTTGTTTAGTAAGTACAATTATGTTAACTTTTGTATAGGCTAATATATAAAGGATTTTTGTGTGGAGGAATTAATGGGCGAGAGAGGGGAAGTATATTCTGACAAGTTGTTTACAAATTCTGATAGGACTTATTTCTTTAATGTCAAAGAAAATAGAAAAGGTGATTATTTTTTGAATATTGTAGAGAGTAAGAGAAATGTTAATGGAGATTTTGAGAGACATTCTGTTTTTGTTTATGAGGAAAATATTGAGGAATTTGAATCAAATTTATTAAAAGCAATTTCTGTGATTAAGAAAAAGGTGGCTGAGAATTTAGTTAAAAAAGGGGAATATTATAATGATCGTAAATTTTAGAGTGTTTGATAAGCATTGTCATTTCTAAAGATGACTTAGTCCTAGTCGTGGACGTAATTAAAATTTTATTTAAATGAGTTTAAAACTTTTTCTATGAAGGTTTAATATTCCATATTTTTTTATTGCGTCTTTGTGTTCTTTTGTTGGATATCCTTTGTTTGTTTTAATTCCATATAAAGGGTAAATTTTGTCATATTCATCCATCAATTTATCTCTTTGCACCTTTGCAATAATTGATGCTGCTTTTATTTCATCGATGATAGAATCTCCTTTAATTATTGCTCTGATCTCTTTAGCTTGTATTTTGGGGATAAATTTTCCATCTACAAGTATTAAATCACACTCTATATTTAGTTTTTCGTATGCGCTTTTCATTGCAAGGAGCGAGGCATGATGAATATTGATTTTATCAATAATTTCATTGGATATGGCTGCAAAAGCATAATGTGTATTTTCCATTATTAATGATGAGAGATATTCTCTTTTTGCTTTAGTAAGCTTTTTTGAATCATCTAGTTCATTTACAAAATTGGGTTTTCTCTTGAAAATAACAGCTGCACTTAGAACTGGTCCAAAAATGCACCCTCTTCCAACTTCATCAATTCCACAAATCATTACTATTTATTATAATATGAAATTATGCTTAATACATTAGTATTGTTTATAATTTAGTTGGGAGTAGTTTTGTTTTTAGAAAAAATAGGGCTTTTGGGTTTTAAATCTTTTGTCAAACTTCAGGAATTAAAATTAAATAGTAGTTTAAATTTTATTGTAGGTCCAAATGGTTGTGGCAAGAGTAATTTATTAGATGCAATTCGTTTTTGTATAGGGGAAGATAATTTAAGTATTTTGCGAATTAAGCATATAACAGATTTGATTTCTGTGTCAAAATCTATAGAATCTAATTTTGCTGAGGTAACTCTTTTTTTTAACAATGAAGATCTTTCTGTTAGTGATTTTAGAGATAAATTTTATATTAGAAGAAGACTTTATAAAGATGGCACGAGTGAGTATTTTTTTAATAATGATACTTTGAATCTTAAAAATTATATGAATCTTGTTAATAAATTGAGACTTAAAAACTCGCCTTATATGTTTATTAATCAGGGTAAGATTGAGAGAATATCTTCAAGTGGAAATATTAATTTAAAATCTCTAATAGAAGAGGCTAGTGGAATAGATATGCTTAGAGTTGAAGAGGAAGAGGCATATAAAAGATTAGAAAAATCTAGAGAAAATTTAACTTCTCTTTTGATATTAAGAGATGAATTAAATGGAAAATATGAAAAGATTAAAAATGATTTTTTAATTAAAGATAAATATCAAAAATTGAAGGATGATTTAGAAATATTGGATAAAAAGTTAAGGTTAAAAAAACTTTTTAATCTTAACTTTGAATTGACTAAACTTAAGAGTAGTTTGGATATTAAAGATATAGACAATATTTTATCTTTAAGTAGTTTTTCTATTGAGAGTATTAAGGAAAAATTAGAATTTTATTCTCTTAGGGAAAAAAATGTTATTAAAAATATTGAAGTTGTAAAAAAAGAAATTGAGACTTTAAAATCTAAGTTGCTTGCAATGGAGATTAAAATTCAAAAATTAGAACGTGATAAGATGGGAAAATTGAATTTGGCAAATATTTTTATGAGCAATAAGTCACAAATTGAATCAGTAAAGATAAACATAAATGAAGAGCTTATAAATTTGAATAATTCTCTTCAAAGTAAGAAAAAAGATTTTTTTGAATTGACTGATGAGATAAATAGGTATACTAGGAGTTTTTTTGAGCTTGTTGATTTGGTCTTGTCAATTTCCAAAGAGAGTAATATAGAAGAATTTGAGCAACTTAAAAAAAATATTTTTAATTCTTTAAAGTTGTTTGAAGATACTTTGAGCATAAAATATCTTCAAGAGATTAGAGAAAATTTACTTCAATATATAGTCAAGGAAGATAAACTTTTAAATTTGTTAAGGGAAAAAATTGAACCTATTTTTGAACAAAATATTGATTTAAGGAAATTTTTACTTACAAGAAATAATTTTAAAACCAGTCTTGCAAAGGAAATCACTACTATTGAAGGTTTGGTTTCTGAGAAAACAGCAAAATTAAATGAGATATTAGGTGAGATTGAATATACAGAGCTTTCTAGACTGAAGAATGAAGATGAGATTAAATTAATTGAGGGTAATTTGAAATTTTTATTTGAAACTAGGGATGATCTTAAGGAGAGACTGAATAGTTTGAACTTGAAGTTAGATGAATTAAATTTGGAGAGAAGTGATATTAATATTAACTTAGATAAGTTTTTAAGTGCTGCTAAGGGTAATGAATTAGTTGTTAATAAAGAAATCAGTTCTTTGAGTTTGTTGGATGCTTTTAAAAATTCATCTTATTATGAGTATATGAAAAAGCAAGCAGAATATGATGTTTTATTGCATGCTAGCTTGGATATTAAGGATGAGGTAAAAGATTTCAACCTTATTAATAAAAATATGGAAAAGTTTGAGCTTGAAGAGGATTTGATACAGATAGATGCTTTACGTAAAGAAATTAATGTAATTGAGCATAATAATTATATTTTTTTTAATGTTGAGAGAGAGTATAATGAGATAAAGGAAAAAGTTGAAAAAATAGGTCTACAAATAGATGATTTAAGAGCAACTAAAGAATCTTTAGATAAACTTAGGAAGAAAATAAAAAGGGAAATTAATAAAAAATTTAATGATGCTTTTGATAAAATTAGTGATCATTTTGTTTATTTTTTTAGTCGAATATTTAAAGGAAGTGGCAGCCTGTTTTATGATAAAAATTTAGATGATATAGAAATTAAAATAAATTTTAAGGATAAGTTAGCTAAGGGAAATAAGATGCTTTCTGGAGGAGAACATTCTTTAATTAGTATAGCATTTTTATTTGCTTTGTATTATTATTCTCCTGCTTCATTTTGTGTACTTGATGAAATAGATGCTTCTCTTGATTTTGAAAATAGTAGTAAGCTTTCGACACTTTTAAATGAACTTGGTCAAAAAGTTCAATTGTTGATAATAACTCATAATATGTATGTTGCTAAGGGGAGCAAGAATTTAATTGGTGTTACTAGTGATAATGGAGAAAGTGTAATATTTAATATATAATTTATTCATTATATTAGGAAAAATTATTATGAGAGAGAAAAAATTTAATTTTCAACAATATTTTTTAATATTGATATTTTTATCAATTATTGTTGCTTTTTTTACTTATTTGTATTCATCTAGAATGATTGAGGAGAGCAGAAGTAGTACTGAAGAGAATTTAAATCTTAAATTAAAATTACTTAATATAGAAGATTTTTATTTTGATTTGAATTCTAGTTTTAATATGGATGATTTTTTCTTTCCTAAGCCTAGTCTTCCTGATGGTAAATTAGGCGATGGTGTGATGCATTATCGATCGATTAATGAAGAAATTTTGAAAGATCTTTGGGTCAAATCAGACAATTTATTTAATATCAATTTAGAAAATGAAAATGAATTATTAGTTGATAAAATTTTGGAAAATTATAAATGAGTAAAAGAAATTTTATTTATTGTAATTTTTTATTTTTTATTATTAGTATAATATCTTGTTTTGCTTTTGAAAAAAATAAATTTAATATTTATGAACTTGATTTTAGTAGTGAAAAGCAAGAATTTGTGGTAAATACTAATTCGAAATTTAGTTTTTTTTTAAAAGATGAGGCTTGGATTTATATTCAAAATGACAAAAATAATGCCTTTATTAGGCTTGTAGCAGAATCTTATCAAGATGGTGCTATGTTTACTTTTCAAACTTCAAAGAATATTGGAGTTATTGTGTTGACATTTAAGTATCAAAATGTAAAGGATTCTAGAGAATTTACTAAAAATGTGATTTTGAAAATTGTAAAACAAAAAAAATCTTTAAAATCAGATCAAATGAGTTTTGAAAATAATGTAAATTTAGATAAAGATTTTAAAAATGATAAAAGTTTTGGATTAAATGATAGTAATGATCATAATGTGGATTTGAGAGATATCATGAGAAGAGCTTTGAATTTATCTCATATTAATGATTACAAGGGAGCAATTGCATTGCTTAATAAATACGATTTTAATGATGATGAGTATATATTGTTAAAGGCAGAACTTTATTATAAGAATGGAGATTATTTGAATTCTTATTTAAATTATTTAAGTTTAAGAGATAAGTTTTTTAGTCAAATATTTGTCAATTTAGTTGATCTTGGTATTAAATTAGGTAAAGTTGAAAATGTATTAAGAGATGTTAGATTTTTAGTAGAAAATAATATTGATTTTGATGAGAATATTTATCTTGATATTTTTGAATTTTTATTGACAAATGGTGAGTATGAGTTTTGTCTTAGTTTAAGTTTGTTGTATTATCCAAAATATTTAAGTTCAAGGTTTGTAGATAGATATAATTATTTGCTGGGTAAATTTTATGAAACTGAGAGCGAATATAAAGATTTTTTAAAGTCTATTGGTTACTATAAGAGAGTTATTGATAGTTATCCTTTTAGCAGTTATTATGAATTATCTAAATTAAGGTTTTTGTTTTTGAAACGTTTTTTTTAGGAGGAATTGATATGATTAGGCGTAAGCTTACTAAGCAACTTGAAGATATTAAAGATTATCTTCGGAAGATGACAGAATGTGTTCTTAAAATGATAGAAAACTCATTAACAGCCTTAGAATTTAACGATAAGAATTTGGCTAAAAAGATTATCAATGAGGATGAAAAAATTATAGATGATTATCAATATCATATTGAAGATTTATGTGGACGCATGATTGCTACTGAACATCCTGTTGCTACTGAACTTCGAGAAATTTTGGCAATCATCAAGGTCATTAACTCTCTTGAACGTATTGCAGATCATTTTACTAAAATTGTGAAGGTAGTACTTCTCTTGGAATCTAATGTAGAGGTTGTTTCTTGTGGTGATATGTATCAGAAACCTTTAAGAGAAATGGCTGATATAGCAAAAAATATGCTTGCAAATATTTTTGATGCTTATTTTGATGGAAATTTTATTAAAATATTTAAAATAATAAAGTATGATAATATCATAGATAAATTGTTTTCCAAACAAAAGGCTCTTCTAATTGATGCTATGAAAAATAATCCAGAAAATTTAGATTATCTTTTAAATATATTATTTCTGAATAGTTTTTTGGAAAGAGTTGGAGATCACGTTGCAACAATAGGTGAACTACTTTATTTTGTTAAAGAGGAGAGGAAGTAAACCTTAATTGAAAATAATATGTTAATTTTTGCTTTAATTATTGATAAGTATTATTATAATTTCTTAATTTAATTGATCTTTTTATACGTGGCTGGCATGATATATTCTAGATTTTTATTGCCTCTGATTGTTTCTGAATGTCCGATTAATAGATAAGAATCATTTTTTAAGTATCTATTAAATTTTTCAGCAAGTTTGTTTCTAGTTTTTTCATCAAAATAAATCATTACATTTCGACAAAAAATTAAATCAAATTTTTTCTTAAATGGAAAAACTTCATTCATTAGATTTAATTTCCTAAATACAGTCATTTCTTTAAGCACATCTTTAACTATAAATTTGTCATTTTCAAGTTTGTTTAAATATTTGGTTTTTAATTTGTCTGGAAGAGTTTTTATTCGTTCTTCTGGGTAAATTCCTTCTTTAGCTTCCTTTAAAACAGTAATTGAAATATCTGTTGCTAGGATTTTTACTTTGCATTTGATATTATTTTTGTTTATATATTCATTTAATATCATTGCTATTGTGTATGCCTCTTCTCCACTTGAGCATCCAGCTGACCACATTCTGATTTCTCTTTCTCCTGATTCTGTCATTCTTTTAATTATTTTGGGTAAAATTTTTTTTTCAAGGAATTCAAAGTGGTTGGCTTCTCTAAAAAAATAAGTGTGATTTGTTGATATTTTGTCCACTAATTCTATTAAAGACATTTGGTCTTTTTGTTTTTCTAAGTAATTAATATATTCTGTAAAACTGCTTAGATTTTTGGCTTTGATTGTTGATGACAATCGACTCTCTATTAGTAATTTTTTTTTCTCGGTAAGATTAATCCCGAAATTGTTATAAATTATTTTGCTAAGTCTTTTAAATTCTTCTTGGTTTATTTTAATATTAAATCTAGTGTCCATTATTATATTTTTATCTTCCATTGTCTAAATTATAAGTATTTTCCAATTTTTTTTAAATATTCTTGAGCATATAATTATAATATCAAAATTTTGATATTATAATTATATGCGCTGAATTGAAATAATGTGTTAATTATGCTATTTTAATATCTAAAATACTATTTTATTGAAATTATAAGGGTTGTTTTTATGGACAAGAGAATAAGTCAAGGGAAAAGTGTTGCCTCTGGTGGTGATTTGAATGATAATAGAGTTGGAATATGGGGAATTTTAGCACTTATATTGATTGTGTTTGGGTTTATTGTTGCACCTTTGATGCCAGGATTATTTGATACTACTGATTCTTCCAATGTGAAGTTTGGCTCTTATAAGGGACAGCCAATTTATTATGCAAAAGATAATAAGTTTGCGCAATATGTTAATTCTTATTCAAATTTTTATTCTAAATTAAGAAGAGATAATAGTTATGATATAGATTATTTTATTTGGCGTTTGGCTTTTATGAAATATGTTGAAGATATTGCTTTTCTTGATTTGGCAAAGAGTAATAACTTTTATATTTCAAAAAATGTTTTGAATAAAAACTTAATGAGTTCTCTTGTGTATTTAGACTCTAATGGTAATTTTAGTCCTAAAAGGTATAATAAAGTTTCTGATTATCAAAAGTTTAAAATTCATAGTGAAGCAGTAGAAAATTTACTTTCTTCAAATATACAGGTTTTTCTAAATAGTGGTTTTGTATTTTCAGATTTTCTTTTGAGTAATATTAAAGATATGAGTAAAGTTCAAAAGAAAATTGCTTATGTTACACTTTCGTATGAAGATTTTCCTCAAGATGAATTAATCTCTTATGTTAAAAATAACCAAAAATTATTTAAAAGTTTAGACGTTGTTTCTATTAGTTTTAAGAATTTAAATGATGCTAATGATGCCTATGATAAATTATCTAAAGGTACTCCTTTTGAAGAGGTTGCTAAGTTTTATTCTGAAGATGTTGCTAATTTTAAAGGTATTGCTTCTTCTAAGCAATATTATTTTGATTTGGATCTTGTGCTTGAAAAGAAAGAAGATCTTGCGACAATTTTTTCTTTAAAGGTAAATGAATTTACTATTCCTATTAAATCTAAGAGTTCAAGTGAATATAAGATATATAAAGTGTTAAGTGATGTTCATGATTTTGATCAAAATTCAAATCATGATATTAGTTCTGTTAAAAATTACATAGAAACTTATGAACCTAGTGTTATTGAGACTTTTCTTGAGCAAAAGCTTAATACTATTCTTGAGGAGGTCAATTCTGCTGTTGGAGAGGAACAGTCTTTGAAAAAATATAACTTGGCGTTAAAAGAAGATATGGTTAATCTTGCATATAATATGAACATTTATCCTAGTACTTTAAAAGAGCTTTCAGTTTTTAGTAATAGTAAGGATTTTTATGATTTAATCTTTGATTTAAAAGAAGGTCAATGGTCTAAACCCTTTTTGGCAAATCATAAGGTTTATTCATTTTCTTTGCGTTCAACTTTTAATGATTCCCATGAGTCTAATGATTTAATTCAAGGAGATCATGTTCTTGATAGTTTTTATCAAGCAAATAATAAATTGGTATTAGATAATATTTTAAATAAAGATAATTTTAAAGAAAATTTTAATGAGGCATTTTTTTCTTTGCAGAATATTAGTTTAAATGCTGGAAATTAAGGTATGGTTTAGGTTTTTTTATATACTTTATTTATTGTAATGTAGATATAAAAAATCATGTGATATGTATTTCAAAAAAAAATTTATATTTCTTTTTTTAGTTTTACTTTCTTGTGTTAAAGGCAATAAGGATTTTATTATATTTAATAAAGATTTTAATAAAAAAATTAGTATTGATAAGGTAAATTATTCTGACGTAAATGTAAGTGAAGATGCTGGAGAGAATGTGTTTGGGTCTTTAATTGATCTTAAGGGTTATAAAATTTTATCAGTTCATCAGGAGAATTTAAACTTAGATGTTTATTTTGAGCAAGTGGTTTTGGCGCAAAATTTTGCAGATCTTAAAACACATTTATTTATTATTGGTTTTGATCCTAAGAGTCATGAAGCAGTTATTCTCTTTAAAACACAGGTAAATATTGATTCTAAAAATTCTTATAATATGTATCTTGAAGATATTACGGGTGATTATGATTTTGATATAGTTGTTCAAGGTTTCTTAGATGAAGATGCTGTTTTGTATGTGTTTAAAAGAGCCGTTGCTAATGATGTTTCATCGTATCGACCTATATTTTTTGATAAAGTAAATGGAAACATTATTATAAATAAGTATGCTAGATCTTCTGCTTATGATGATAAAAAATCAAGAGAAAGTTATTCTATTTCTTTGGAGAGATATGAAAAGCAGGGTGAGGATATCATAGTAAGTAAGATAGAAAAGTATGAATATTCTCAAGCACAAGGTAAATATTATTCTTTATCTGCCAGTGAGAAGGTGAGACGGTTAGATAATGATGTGTATAAAACTTTAAAAAATTTGCCTAAAGATGAAGTTTATAAATTTTTATATGGTGTTTGGTATGATAATGATTCACATCAACGTTCAAAAAAATTAAACCGTGATGATATTTTGCTTTTATCGTTTAATAGACATTTTAATGAAATTAGTATTTTTAAGAATAATTCTCAAGAAATTGCGCATATTGAATATATTTCAAGACCTGCTTATAATATTCTTAATATTAGTACTAAATCTATTTTTTCAGATTTGATAGTATATAATTTTTGGATTAAAATTGTTGATATTGATAATATTGAAATAAAAATTGACACGGGAACAGATGCTTATGATAAGTACGGGTTTTCGGGTGTTTTTAAGCGGTTTAATAATTCTGTTTTAGGTGATAATGTTCGAAATTTTTTGTTTATTCCAAACGGTAATTATGTCTATAAAGACATTATTTATGATTTTTCTTATCCTAGCCTTACTTATATTGTTGGAAATAATATTTATTATGGAATTTTTAATGTTTTTAATTTAGATAATAATTTAGTTCTTGAATATGAAATTAGCATAGATGAAGGAAAGATAAGTGAGTCTTTTGTTGTTGAATATAGTGAAAGAATAGTTCATAATCAAAAATTTTCTACGATTATTCTTCATCCTATTAAAATTTTGAAAGATGAAGTTAATTTGTTAAAAAGACAAAAATTGAAGCTTGAGAGAATAGAAAAGTTAGGGTAAAAATTATATGAAAATATTAAGAAGTGTTATTACTTATATTAATTTTTTTTTCTTTGTATTAGTTTTTACTGTTTTATTTCCAGTATTTTTAATTTTTAGGATACTTGGATTTGAAAATAGCTTTATAAAGTTTAGTTTTGTATTAATTAGATTTGCTATTAAGAGTTGTTTATGGTTTTCTGGAATTAAGGTTGTTGTTACGCGGGATGATGATTCTTTTTTGCAAGAAGTTGGTGGTGTGGTAATTATTGCAAATCATATTGCTTCAATGGATCCTATTTTTTTAATTCATATTTTTATGAGGTCTTTTGTAATAGTTGCTAAGAGATCACTTTTAAATATTCCTTTACTTAATTTTTTATTAATTTCTATGGGAGCTATTTTTGTAAATAGAAGTAGTATAAAATCTTCTGCTATTGTGCAAAAAAAGGCAACCAATATTATTCAGCAAGGTGGAGCTATTGGAATTTTTCCTGAGGGAACCAGAAATAGAGGTAGTGAGACAAAAGATTTTAAAAGAGGTTCTATTAATTTGGCCTTAAGAACAAATTCTCCAATTGTTCCTGTGACTTTGCTTAATACACATAAAATTTTTGTTAAAAATTTAATATTAAATTCAGGATTGTCAGTATATGTGCATATCCATTCTTTAATATATGTTTCTAATTTAACAGATGTTGAAAAAAAACAGCTTCATGTTATTGTTAGAGATAAGATAGTTAAAAAATTAGAAAAAATGAAAATTCAATATAATTGTTGATAGGAATTTAAATGAAAACAAATTGTTATGATGAGAGTAAAATTGTTACCTTATCTTCTCTTGAACATATTAGATTGCGATCTGGAATGTATATTGGAAGATTAGGGGATGGTTCTAATATTGATGATGGTATTTATATTTTAGTTAAAGAGATCGTTGATAATTCAATTGATGAATTTATTATGGGTTATGGAAGGGAAATTGTTATAAAAAAAGAGGATAATGTCATTACTGTAAGAGATTATGGTCGTGGAATTCCTCTTGGAAAGGTTGTTGAGAGTGTTTCTGTTATTAATACCGGCGCTAAGTATAATGATGATGTTTTTCAATTTTCTGTAGGACTTAATGGAGTTGGGACTAAAGCTGTTAATGCTTTAAGCTCAAAATTTTTGATAAGGTCAATCAGAGAAGGCAATTTTTTTGAGGCTGTTTTTTCAAAAGGAAAGTTAATTAACACTACAGAAGGTAAATCTGATGAGCAAAATGGTACTTATATTGAATTTTTGGCCGATACAGATATTTTTGGCAAATATAAATATAATGAAGATTTTTTACAAAGAAGATTTTTTCATTATGCTTGTTTAAATAAAGGCTTAAAAATTAATTATAATGAGCAGATTTTTCAATCTCATAATGGGCTTCTTGATTTTATAAGAGCCGAGATTCAGTATGAAGATTTGCTTTATGATTTCGTTTATTATTCTAGTAAGACTTTAGAGTTTGCATTTTCTCATACAAATAATTATGGTGAGACATATTTTTCATTTGTAAATGGTCAATATACTAGTGATGGAGGAACGCATCAGACAGGTTTTAGAGAAGGTTTTGCAAGAGCCATTAATGATTTTTTCAAAAAAACATATTCATCTACTGATATTAGGGAAGGACTTGTGGCAACTCTTTCAATTAAAATAAAGGATCCAATGTTTGAAAGTCAGACTAAAAATAAACTTGGTAATATTGACACTAGAAGTAATGTTGCTAAAGAAGTACAAAGGGTAATTTTAGAGATTCTATATAAAGATAAAACCCTTGCAAAAATAATTGAGAGTAAAGTTGTTGATAATGAACGTCTTAGAAAAGAATTAAGCAGTGTGCGAAAAGAGGCAAAAGAGAGAGCAAAAAAGATATCTTTTAAAATTCCTAAGCTTAAAGATTGTAAATTTCACTTCAATGAAAAAAGTATGCATTCTGATTCAACTATGATTTTCTTAACAGAAGGAGATTCTGCAACAGGATCAATGGTGTCTTGTAGAGATGTATATACACAGGCTATATTTTCTCTTCGTGGAAAACCACAAAATATGTTTGAGAAAAATAGATCCGAGATTTATAAAAATGAAGAACTTTATAACATGATGGTAGCTCTTGGTATTGAGGAATCAATTGAAAATTTAAGATATAATAAAGTAGTAATTGCTACAGATGCAGATTTTGATGGATTTCATATTAGGAATTTGCTTTTAACTTTTTTCTTGACTTATTTTGAAGATTTGGTTTTAAATGGACATATGCATATTTTAGAGACACCTCTCTTTAGAGTAAGGAATAAGAGTGTTACTATCTATTGTTATTCTGAGGAAGAGAAACAGAGAGCTCTTCTTAAACTTAAAAATCCTGAGGTTACAAGATTTAAAGGACTTGGAGAAATTTCTCCAAGTGAATTTAGGGGTTTTATTGATGTTGCCAATATTAAACTTACAAAGGTAGATCTTATTAATATTAAAGAAATAAAAGAGCAACTTGGATTTTATATGGGGCCAAATACTCCCGAGAGACGAAACTTTATTATGGAGAATTTAATTTAATGAATATTAAAACATTACTTAAAGATAATTTTTTACAGTACTCATCTTATGTTATTAAAGATCGTGCAATTGCTAGTGTTATTGATGGGTTTAAGCCTGTACAGAGACGGATAATACATTCTCTTTTTGAAATGAACGATGGTAATTTTCATAAGGTTGCAAATGTTGTTGGAAATACAATGAAATATCATCCTCATGGAGATACTTCAATTTATGAAGCGCTTGTTAATATGGCAAATAAAGATTTGTTTATTGAAAAGCAGGGTAATTTTGGTAATCTTTTAACAGGTGACCCTGCTTCCGCATCTCGTTATATCGAATGTCGGTTAACACCTCTGGCATTTGAAGTTCTTTATAGTAAAGAAATAACGAGTTATGAACCTTCTTATGATGGTCGTAATGATGAGCCTTTGATTTTTCCTGCTAAGATTCCTGTAATACTTATTCAGGGAAGCGAAGGAATTGCTGTTGGTATGGCTGCTAAAATTCTTCCCCATAATTTTAATGAGATTTTAAGAGCTGTTAAAAGTGAGCTACTTGGTGAATCTTATAAGCTTTATCCTGATTTCCCTACGGGTGGAATAGTTGATGTTAATGAATATGCTGATGGGAATGGGAAAGTTTTGGTTCGTGCAAGAATTGAGCCTACAGATGATAATAAGGCTATTTTGATAAAAGAATTACCATTCGGAGAGACTACGGAGAGTTTAATAGCATCAATTGAAAAAGCTATTCGTAAAAATTATATTAAAGTTTCAAGCATTAATGATTTTACTACAGAAAATGTAGAGATTGAATTGACTCTTCCCAGGGGAGTTTATGCCAATGAGGTTATTGAAAAACTTTATCATTATACAAATTGTCAAGTTTCTATTTCTGTTAATTTGCTTTTACTAAGTGATAGATATCCTGTTATTTATACTGTTACAGATATTATAAAGTTTCATGCTGAGCATTTACAAAAGGTTTTAAAAATGGAACTTGAACTTGAAAAAAATAAAATACTTGAAAAAATATTTTCTAGAACTTTGGAGCAAATATTTATTGAAAATAAAATCTATAAAGTTCTTGAAGATATTTCTAAAGAATCCGATGTTGTTAATATTATAATGAATGAGATTTTAAAATATAGAGGTAGTTTTTCTAGAGAAATTGTTTTAGCTGATATAGAGAATTTACTTAAAATTCCTATTAGAAAAATAAGTATGTTTGATATTAATAAGAATGATAAAGAGATTCATGTTTTACGTAAAGAATT
Organism: Borrelia persica No12; assembly: GCF_000500045.1. Lineage (GTDB taxonomy): Bacteria > Spirochaetota > Spirochaetia > Borreliales > Borreliaceae > Borrelia > Borrelia persica. Next base: position 178,594 of record NZ_AYOT01000225.1, read on the forward strand.
AAAGCGTGTGGAGAATAATATTGAGGCAATTAAAACTTATGCAATAGATTTTATTGATAAACTGCTTGCCAAATATTCAAAAATGTATAATAGAAAGACAGAAATATCTCTTATTGAATCAAAAAATGCCAGAGAAATTGCTACTAAGAATATGAAAATTTATGTGAATTTAAAGGCAGGGTTTGTTGGAAGTAGTCTTATTGATGGTGAATTTATTGGTAATGCCAGCTATTATGATAAGATATTAATTTTTAAAAAAAGTTCCTATATTTTAAAAAATATTGAGGATAAGACCTTTATTGAAAAGAATAATGTTAATGTTTTAGTTTATGATATAAATAATTCTAAGGAGCAGGTGTTTTCTATAATTTATCTTAATAAAACTGATAATTTTTATTATGTTAAAAGATTTAAAATAGATAAGTTTTTAACGGATAAAGTTTATGATTTTTTAAATAAAGATGATGAATTTATAGATTTTGCTTTTAATGCAAAATTTGTAGAATTTTCTAACAGTAGAGATATTGTTAAAATGATTGATATTAGTAATTTTATGGTTAAGTCTCGAATGTCTGTAGGTAAGAGAATTTCAAGTAGTATTATTAAAAAAGTTAAATTTAAATAAGTTAAATTAAATAAGTTAAATTAAATACAAAATTAGTCATTGAACAATTTCTTTAATATGTATATAATGCAAACATTAAACAGTTTATTTTGGGGGTGTTTATGAAAAGAGTATTGATTTTAGTATTGCTTTTCTCTTGTAGTTTTATAAGTTTTGCTAAAGATTATGATGAAATGAAATCGGATATTGGAGGTAAGAGCGCAAATGCTAGTGGTAGTGGTAGTGTAGAAAAATTATTGCTTTATGAAAGTTATAAACAAAACGCATTAATTCCTTTTTTGTTGAATTTATTTGTAGGTTTTGGTATAGGATCTTTTGTTCAAGGTGATCTTGCTGGGGGATTTTTGATTTTGGGTTTTGATGCTTTAGGTTTGGGTTTAATGGGGGGTGGTATATATTCTGTTTCTCAACATAAATCAAAAGACTTACCAGTACTTGGGTTTTCTTTAATTGCATTAGGGGGAGTAACTATGTTTTTAACAAGGATTGCTGAAGTTATAATTCCTTTTACATATGCGAATAACTATAATAAGAGACTGCAAGAAAATTTAGGCATTGCGTTGGGCGGTTTTCAGCCTGAAGTTGATTTAAGTTTCGATGGAAATTCTGGAGTTGTATTTGAACTTTCTTTTACTAAGAAGTATTGATTATAAGAATTGAGATTAAACTTATTGAGTAGTTATAGTAGTAATATTATGGCTACTCTTTGTTTATATTATCAGTATTTATTTTAATATTCTTTGAAAGTAGATTTTGTTAATTATTTTTTAATAGAGATATTTAGTTTATAATTTATTTTTCAGTTACTTGTATTGCTTAATTTCACGACTTAAATCTTTTTTGATGCTTTTTTGTTTCAGCACTTCTCTTTTGTCAAATAATTTTTTTCCTTTACATATTCCAAGTTCGACTTTTATTAGTGAATTTTTAAGATATATCGATATAGGAACCAATGTATATCCTTCTTTTTCTTTAAATTTTTTTAATTTTTGTATTTCCTTTTTTGTTATAAGTAGTTTTCTGCGTCTCATTTCTTCGTGATTGAAAATATTGCCCTCTTTGTATTTTGCTATATGCAAATTTTCAAGCCATATTTCATCTTTTTTGATATTGGCAAAGCTATCATTGAAAGAGAATTTTTTTGATTTAATAGATTTTACTTCAGTTCCTTTTAATACGATACCACAATTTATCCTATCTTCAATAAAGTAGTTAAATCTTGCTTTTTTGTTTTCAAGCAGTATTGAGCTCACATTTCTTCCTTTTCAATTACTAGTCTAAATCCGATGTTAGGGGAACACCAATATTTTAAAAAAGAAGCTTGTGTTGAAGATTTAAGTGTTGCATTGTTATCATAATTATAAGTCCTAATTTCTGTAATTAGTGAGTTAAAATTATTATTTTCAGAATATATTTCATTTTTGCCTTGAAATAATATGAATTCATTCAAGCTTGAGTTTTGCATTAAATTCCAAAATCCAACTTTTTTAGATATTTCATTTATATTTAAATTATCTATAGATTTTGGTACTTCTTTCTGATATAATTCCCATTCTTGAGATATAGGGAGTCTTGCTTTAAATCCTTTAGGTAAAGTTGAAGAATACCATTTAGCGTATTCTATTGCAGCATAATAAGATATGTGTGTGACATCTTCATTTAAAGGCATTTGATTAAAGGTTTTAAGATAACTTTCATCTACAAGTTCTTCTTTGATAAGGTTATTTTTGTTATTTAGTGTCCATTTAGGATTTTGGTCTAAAAAATTTTGATATTCAATTTTAGTTATATTTTTATTCTGGATTAAAAACTCTTTTAACTTATAGGTAGTCTTGAGTGTAAGGTTTTGTGATTGTAATTTATAATTTTTGATGCTTTCAATATTATTGTGTGTTATTTTCTTGAAGTTATTTAGAGATAGATTTATATTTTGAGTTTCAAAGTTTAATATTTGGTTTTCATTTTTTAACTTTTCTATAAGTGTTTGAAACCATCTTTCATTAACTATTTGTTTTTGTTGCTTTGTATCTAAATTTTTAAAAAACCAAATGATTGACCTATCTTTTAGATTAAAATTTTGTTTTAAAGATTCCCATATCTCCTTATTGTCATTGTTATTTATTGAGTATATAGTTTTATATGCTAATAGAAAGTCTTTAAACATCATATTTGAGTTTATGTGTGAAATTGAGGTGTGAAAAAATTTTTTGATATATTCTGGATTATTTTGTAAATCATTTACAATAAGTGAGAATACGGGTATTAATTTTATATTGTCGTTAGTATTTTTAATTTTTGTCATAACTGAAAGTTCTTTTTGTCTTTTTGCAATAATTTGTTCAGGAGCTGTTAATTTTAAGTCAATATTGAATTTATAACTTGTAAAAAATTTATTTTGTATTTCAATTTCTTTTTCGTAAGTTTCAAATCCAAATCTTTGAATTTTTAAAGTTCCTTTGGTAGCACTTATGTATTTGTTTAGAGGAGTTCTTCCAATATATTTTTCATCTATGTAAATATATGAATTCTTGATATTAGTTTTTATTTTTACATATGCTCCAGGATTGTTTAATTTGGCGTTGATGCTTAAAGTGAGTAATAATATCAAAGGAAGGATAATAATTATAAAGAAAACATAAACTTTTGGAGTTATTCCTAATATTGGCTTTAATTTTACTGTAAGTGATTCTTTCGTAATGTTAAGACTGTCATTTTCTTTGAGCATACATAGTGAATTATAAAGAAGTATTAAAAGAAATTCAATATTGCCATATTTCTTTGTTAATATTAGTTTTGAAAAAATATATTATTATAATTTATGCTTAGTTTTAATTTTTGTTTTCTTGAATATGAAGCTTTGTTTATAGAGATATTAATACTTTTTAATTTTATGTATAATTTAATGTTGAGGACAAATTTATGTTTTTAGAAAAAGTGGATCATTTTGCTCATTTTTTAGTGAAAATTGTTGAGAGATATTTAACTTATAGGAAACAGAAGAAGTATGCTTATAAATTGAAAGCTAAAAAGCGAGGTTTTATGCTTAATTTTGTATTTGAACTTTTAGGTGCTTCGATTTTTGTTTTGGGCATAAATCAATATTTTTTGCAGGCATATAAAATTCCATCAAGTTCAATGGAAAATACTTTGCAAATTGGAGATTTGTTGTTTGTGGATAAATTTTCTTATGGCCCTGAACTTTTACCCGGAATATGGAAGATAGGTGGAATTAAGGAACCATATGAATCAGATATTGTGATTTTTGAAAATGTAGAATATAAATCTAAAGGGCTTTTTTTTGATATTTTACATAGATTGCTTTATATGTTGACTTTTAGTTTTGTTGATCTTGATAAGGATGAAGATGGAAATCCTAATGTTAGATTTCTTGTCAAAAGAGCGTTATTTGCAGATGGTAAGCTTGTAAGATTTAAGAATGGATTGGCATTTGTAAAGAGAGAAGGGGAGGAAGGATTTATGGAGGAAGATGTTTATAAATCTTCATTGGGATATACTTTTACTAGTAAAAAAATTATAGAAGATTCAGATTATAAGGTTTATGATAATCTTGCTATGTTTCTTGCATTAAACCAGTTAAGTGTTAATTTAGAGAATATATCTGATTTTTCATTTTTTAATGTTAGAGAAGTTGATAGATTTGAAATTGAAAGACTTGAATATCGTTATTTAGTAGCTTTTATGCCATATGTTGATTATTACATGGAAAAAGCAATAATGAGAGATTATGGAATATATGTACCTTATGGATATTTTTTACCTGTTGGAGATAATAGGGATAATTCTTATGATGGAAGATTTTTCGGTGTTATAGATAAGAAGAAGATTCTTGGTAGGGCTTTTTTTATGTATTTTCCTTTTTCTAGAATAGGTTTAATTTAAATGGCTGCGTATTTGACTTTTGAACAGAGGCTTTTAAGAAAACAAATAAGAAAAAATTTTTTTAAAATTATTTTATTGTTTTTAATATTTAATTATTTTTTTACAAAATTTGTTTTTCAAATTTTTACTTTTCAAGGTAATGAAATGTTTTTTTCAATAACAAATGGTAATAGTTTGGTTTTTGTCTCAAAGTATATGCGGGCTTTCTTTATTCCATTAGCATTAAATGATATTGTTCTTTATGAAGATTCAAATTTAAAGGACAATTTTGTTTTAAAATTCTTTAAAGACTTATTTTTTTTAAATAAAATTTTTAATATGAAGAGTTATAAGATTGCCAAAATAGTTGCTACTCAAGGAGATTTAGTATATGTTAAGGGTTTTGATGTTTTAGTCTATAGACAGGTTAATAATTCTTATTATTTGAATGATAATTTGATGCAAGGTTATAAATTAAGTGATTTTTTTGCTTTTGATAATGTGGTTAAATGTTTTGCTTTAAAGAAGAATGAATTTTTCCTTTTAAATGAGAATTCAAGTATCTTAAATGATTCTAGGGTATTTGGTCCTGTGAATCAATCTGATATTTTATCTTTTTTATTATTAAGAATAATGGATTATAAGGTTGTTAAATAAAATTTTTGTTGATGCTGATTCTTGTAATTTGGGAATAATAAAATTTTTGCAAAATTTTGTTTTAGATAAAAGCGTGGAACTTATTTTGGTCGCAAATAGGCAATTAAAATTAAAGATATCTAAAAACACTTTTGTTAAAGTTGTAAATGATGTTGATTCTTGTATTTTAAAATTGGTTGATAAAGATAGTATGGTGATTACCAGAGACATATTTTTTGTTAAAAATTTATTAGATTTTCAAATTAAAGTTATGAATGATGAGGGTCAAATTTTTGATAGGGATAATATAAATTATTTATACTTCAGGGCTAAATTAAATATTAATTTGGATATTAAAATTAGAAAATTTTTTTATAAAGAAAATAATAAAATTAAATATTCAAATTTTACAATGAATTTTTATCATTTATTCTTTAATTAGCTTTTTATTTTCAATTTTCCATAATCCTTTTCCTTGTGTTAGTATGTAAATTACTTCGTTTGATATGGGTATAATGTCATTAAGTCTGGTTTTGCTTAATTGTGACCCATTATAAGGACCCGGTAATACGGATTGTGAAGGTGATTGTAGAAGAAAATTGTTTTTATCTTTAATAAGTTCTACAAATCCATTGTTGCTTCCAATAAGTATTATTCCATGAAATTCTCTTGCAAAATATGCAGTAAATTCTCCTATGCTTTCACGATTGAATATGGGAGATTGATAATTGTCTTTACTTGAGTATATTTCAAATTTATTGTCTGATGTTTCAGAATCTCTTCCAGTAAACACTAGAGTTTCTTGATCCCCCCTAATGTTTGTATCTATTATTGCCATTATTTCGTTTTTTGTGTGAACATTTGTAGTGCTACCACCATTTAGTTTCCAGATTTTTGCAAACCTTCCTGTAATCAATTTATTGTTATTTGATATTTGGTAAAATTTATCATTTTGAGTTGCACTTTGAGGGGTTTGATTATTGCCTGTTGTATCTAGAATCATTTGTTTTCCATTGTTTTCTACTGCTAGGATATAAGCTTCAGTAATGCCGCTTGTACCTATAGATTTTAAGAATTTGATCGGGGTTAAATTCTTTTGAAATAAAAGTTTCCAATTATTGTTTTCAAAAGAGTATAATTCTAGTTGTGCATTTTTGTTTTGCACTAGCAAATATGTTTTTCCTGACACATTGACAAGATCAATTACAAATTCATAAGAATTACTGAAATTTACCCTTGTGACATTGCCATTTTCTTTTTTAAATAGATGCATGGCTGCAATATAAAGAGTTCCATTTATTAACGAAATACCACTTGGGCTTGAACTGTCTAAAATATTACTATTGCTATTGATTTTTTGTAATTTGCTGAGTTGAGAAAATATAGATTCACTTGAGCATGATAGATTTAACAATATTAGTATTATTATAATTAATTTTTTGCAATCTTTTTTTTTCATAATCTACCTACAATTTGTTGATATTGACTATTACGGAAAGTGATATTAGTAAAAAATGGGCAGTTTTAGCTGAATTTCCAAATTCAAACATTGTCCACCATGAAGTTGTGATTCCTAAGGCCCATTGATAATTGAAATTCCATAATATTCCAGAACCTATAGATATTACAGGCATTGAATCAAATGTTCTTAAATTTGAAATACTATCACTTTTGTCTCCATAAAAACTTAAGTTAAATCCTATATTTGAAAATATTGGTATTTGAAAGAGCTCGCCTATATCGAATACATAAGTTGTTAGGAGTGTAATGATTCCTGTATTGAATGTTTTGCCTATGCCAGCATCAGGGTTTAATAGATTAAATGAGTGATTAATATCAAAATGAAATAGATACCTAAGTTCAGCGCCTATGGCCAAATTGTTTAGAATATGATATTTATATTTAACTGCTCCAATACCACCAGGATACAGGTTTGGAGAAAAGATATTTGATAAATCATTGAAAAAGAGAGGAAATCCTAGACTTAAGTCTATTTCCATAATAGAATTTCCGTTTCTGTCAATCGAATATGCTTCTATTCTTTTTACATTTATCTGTAACAATACTATTAAAATAGGTCCTATTAAAAAATTTTTCTTCATCATATTCCATATTTCGAAAATTCTTTCTTTAAAAGTTATTATATTGAAAAATATGTTTTATTACAATTAATTTTTATGTGCATTTATTTTTATTTATGCTTAAAAGTACAAGTATAGTATAATGTATAATACTTCAAGCTAAATTGGTGGAGGGCTTAATTTGGGCAATGTTTTTGATGGTAAGAGTTTTGCAAGGCGATATTATTTGTTATTGAAAAAGTTTTTAATCCATCATGATTTAGTAAATAAAGTTTGTCTAAAAGTGATTTTGGCAAATAATAATCCTGCAAGTGAACTTTACGTTTCGGTTAAGGAAAGAGTATCTAAAGAAATTGGCATTAATTTTAATGTTGTTAGGTTAACTGAGGATTCACATCAAGATGATATTTTGCGATTAATTGAAGTGGAAAATACAAATGATGATACTGATGGGATTATTGTTCAGTTACCTCTTGATAATAAGATAGATGTGAATACGATTTTAAATAGCATATTAAGTATAAAGGATGTAGATGGACTTTCTGCTATTAATTTGGGTAAGTTGATTTTGGGTGATAAGAAAGGTTTTATTCCTTGTACAGCTCTTGCTGTATTGAAAATTCTGTTTGATTATAAGATAAAAATTTCTGGCAAAACTGTTGTTGTTATTGGAAGAAGTGCGCTTGTTGGAAGACCTATTTCTATTTTGCTTTCTTGTAAACCTTATAATGCGACTGTAATTACTTGTCATAGCAAAACTATCAATTTAGATTTTTATGTAAAACAAGCAGATGTTATTATTTCTGCTGTTGGAAAGCCTAAATTGATAGATGCTAGTATGATAGTTGGGCAACCTTATATTATTGATATTGGTATTTCTAGAGTAGAAGTTAATAATAATAGTGTTCTTGTAGGAGATGTTGATTTTGAGCCTATTAAGGATCGTGTTGAGTTTATTACTCCTGTAGTAGGTGGAATTGGTCCTGTTACGGTTTTGATGTTGATGTTTAATACAATTAAAGCTTATTTAATTAGACATAATAATTTTGATCTTTTAGAAAAATTAGTGAAATTGGTGGAGGTTTAAATGTCTGGTCATAGTAAATGGTCAACTATAAAGAGGAAGAAAGGTACTCTTGATGCTAAGAAAAATAAGATTTTTACTAAATTGATTCGTGAAATAAGCATTGCTGCAAAAATTAGGGGAGGCGATATTGACTCTAATCCCCGATTGCGACTTGCTGTTAATAAAGCTAGAGTTTCTAATATGCCTAAAGATAATATTGAAAAGGCAATAAAAAAGGGTATTGGAGACAATGCAGGAGTTGAATATTTTGAGCTTACTTATGAAGCTTATGCTCCTTATGGTGTGGCTTTAATAATTAAATGTTTAACTGATAATAAAAATAGAACGGCAAGTGAAGTGAGAAGTGTTCTATCAAAAAGTGGTGGCTCTCTTGGGGCGCCAGGTTCTGTATCTTATATGTTTCATAAGAAGGGATTGATTTCTTATAATTTAGATAAATATCTTGAAGATGAAATAATGGAACTTGCATTAGAAGTAGGTGCGGAAGATATTTATAGTGAAGGTTCTCAGGTAGAAGTGATAACAGGTGCTGATAATTTTGAGACCGTTTTATCTATTTTGAGAACTAAGTTTGAGGAAGATATTTCAGAGATTGCTCTTGTGCCTGAGAGTAAGGTTTCTTTAAATAGAGAGCAAATGGATAAGGTACTTGCTCTTATTGAAAAATTGGAAGATTTTGATGATGTACAAGAAGTTGTTCATAATTTAGAAATTATTGATGAGATTGATTAGTATATTATCAAAACTTTGATTTTTTTACCTTACTTTTATTTTTAAATAATATAAGCTTGAATTTTTATGTATTATAATTTAATTCTATGATCAATAAGATTTATGGTAAAATTGTAGATAAAAAAGAATCTAGTGTTATCATTACTGCTCTTGCATTTGAATTTGAGATTTTAGTTAGCTCTTTTTGTAATATGGAATTGGGTTTATTAGAAGATGTTGCAATGTTAACTTATCTACATTTTAGAGATGATGATGTTAAACTTTTTGGATTTTTAAATGCATTAGAGAGAGAAGTTTTTGAAAATCTTATTAGTGTTGATGGTATAGGGCCAAAGGCAGCTTTGAAAATATTATCTAAAATTAAATATGATGAATTTAGAAGTGCAATTGAAAGAGAAGATATTAAACTTATTTCTAATGTTAAAGGCATTGGAAATAAAATAGCGGGAAAAATATTCTTAAAACTTAGAGGCAAGCTTTTAAAGAGTGATGAATCAAATTTAGATTTATTAAAATTTAAAGATCTTGAACAGTCAATTGTTAATATGGGTTTTGATAGAAAATTGGTTGTAATTGCATTTAAAGAAATTATGTTTAGTGATACATTTTTAATGTTAAAAGAAGATGATCAGGAGCAATTTTTATTTAGAGAAACTTTAAAAAGGCTTTCGTTTTAGATTTGATTTTAAAGGTATTAGTCAATCTTTTAATAAAGAGAGGGGGGAATTTAGATGGATTTGGGCTTTTTAAATTCTGAGAAAAATTGTTTTTATGACAATAATGAAAATGAACTTAGGCCAAAATTTCTTAAAGATTTTTTTGGGCAATCTCATATTAAAGAAAATTTAAGTATTTTCATAAAAGCGTCTAGAGATAGAAATGAGGTACTTGATCATGTATTTTTAAGTGGTCCTCCGGGGCTTGGAAAGACTACTCTGGCTAGTATTATTGCTCTTGAAATGAATACGACAATTAAGATAACCTCAGCACCAGCTTTTGATAAACCAAAAGATATTGTTGGTATTTTAACAACTCTTGATGATAGGAGTGTTTTATTTATTGATGAAATACACAGACTTAAGCCTGTGATAGAGGAAATGCTTTATATTGCAATGGAAGATTATAAGATAGATTGGATAGTGGGACAAGGTTCTACTGCAAGGACTGTAAGAATGTCAATTCCTAAATTTACTTTAATTGGAGCTACTACAAAGCCGGGAAAAGTGGCATCGCCCTTTTATGCAAGATTTGGAATCGTATCTAGATTTGATCTTTATAATGAGGATGAACTTGCACAAATTATACATAGAAGTTCCCTTATCTTAGATATTAAATTAGATGATAAAGCTGCCTGTCTTCTTGCAAAAAGTTCAAGAGGGACTCCTCGTATAGCAAATAGGCTTTTAAGGCGAATGAGAGATTTTGCTCAATTTGGTGGTTATAATTTAATTACAGAGGACGTTGTCAATACTGGACTTAAAATGTTAAAAATTGATCATGAAGGACTTGATGAACAAGATAGAACTATTTTAAGAAATTTGATATTAAAATTTAAAGGTGGTCCTGTTGGTATTGAAAACTTGGCAATTTCTGTTGGTGAGACATCAGATTCTCTTGAAAATTTTTATGAACCTTATCTTATTTTAAGGGGTTTTATTGAAAGAACTAGCAGAGGACGTAGAGCTACTGATTTTGCATATTTTCATTTGAATTTAAATAAAAAGAATCAGCCTGTTTTCAATATGAGTAAGTAGAATGAACACTAAAGAATTTTATTTTGATTTACCACGTAATTTAATAGCACAGTATCCAAGCGAAAGAAGAGGTTTGGCAAAATTAATGGTTATGGATTCTGTTAGTCAAAAAGTCTATCATAATGATTCAATAAGTGACATTTTTAAATATATTGATAACAATACTTTTTTAGTATTTAATGATTCAAGAGTTAGAAAATCAAGAATATATGCTAAGACAGATTGTGGGGGTAAGGTTGAATTTTTGATTTTAGACAGATTGTCAGGAGATACATTTACATCTTTGATTTCTAAGGCTAAGAGACAAAAAATTGACAAAGTTTACACATTTCCTCAGGATTTGTCAGCTCAGATAATGTCAAAATCAGATAATGAGTTTACACTCAAGTTTAGTAGATGTGTGGATGAATCTTATTTTGAGCAATATGGATTGATTCCTTTGCCACCTTATATTAGGAGAGATTATGATAAAGAGGATGAAGAGCGTTATCAGAATATTTATTCGAAATATATTGGTTCAGCAGCATCAGCTACGGCAGGTTTACATTTCAGTGAGGAGTTGTTTTCTAAGTTGGATAAAAATAATATTGAATACGATTTTATTACACTTCATGTTGGTCTTGGGACTTTCCTTCCTGTTAGAACTAAAACAGTAGAGGAACATCGGATGCATTTTGAAAATTTTTCAATAAAAGATTCTGTAGCTTTTAGACTTGAGCGAGCAAAGTCTTTAGGTAAGAAGATCTTAACTGTTGGAACTACTACTCTTAGAGCATTAGAATCTGCTTATGATAAACAAAGGGGGTTTGCTAGAGGTGAACAGAAAACCAATCTTTTTATTTATCCAGGTAAAAATTATGAGTTTAAATTTGTTGATATGCTTTTTACGAATTTTCATACACCAGAATCAACTCTGTTAATGTTAGTCTCTTCGTTTGGTGGTAAAGATTTTGTATTGAATGCTTATAGAGAAGCTGTAGCAATGAATTACAGATTTTTTTCTTATGGTGATGCTACTTTATTTTTAAGTCATATATAGATATTAATGATTAATTATTTTAGTATTTATTTAGTAATAATTTAGATACATCTTAAAAGGAGAAGGTATATGATTTCGATTTTGCAAAACGAAAGATACAGTTATATTCCAAAATTACCAAAAATTTTAATGGATGATTTTAAAAATATCAGTATTGTGTTTGGTGAAAATACAGAAGCTCTTGGAAATAGAGATGCTTTAAGAGAAGTTTTTAAAAATACTTATGGACTTCCGGTTGTTACTTTTACTCAAGGTCCTTCAAATTTGGATTTTAGCAAGGTTTTAAATGTGGGAATAATTTTATCAGGTGGACCTGCTCCTGGAGGACATAATGTTGTTGCTGGTGTTTTTGATGCAATAAAAAAATTTAATTCAAATTCAAAAATTTTTGGATTTAAAGGTGGTCCTTCAGGTTTGTTGGATGATAAAAAAATTGAAATTACACAAGATTTAATAAATGCTTATAGAAATACAGGTGGTTTTGATATTGTATCTTCAGGTCGAACTAAAATAGAAACCGATGCTCAATATGAACAGGTTTTGTCAGTTGTTCTGAAAAATGATCTTAATGCTCTTATTGTTATTGGTGGAGATGATTCAAATACTAATGCGGCTTTATTGGCAGAGTTTTTTAAGAGGAAATGTCATGATATTCAAGTTATTGGTGTTCCAAAAACAATTGATGCTGATTTGAAAAATGAGCATATTCAAATTTCATTTGGATTTGATTCTGCTACTAAGATTTATTCTGAAATGGTGGGTAATTTATGTCGTGATGCTATGTCTGCTGGAAAATATTGGCATTTTGTAAAGATAATGGGAAGAAGTGCCTCTCATGTTGCTCTTGAGTGTGCATTAAAGACTCATCCTAATATTTGTATTATATCTGAGGAAGTTTTAGCACAAAAGAAAACTTTATCAGATATTGTTGGCGATATAGCTTCTGTTGTGGTAAAACGTTCATTAAAAGGATATAATTTTGGTGTTATTATAATTCCTGAAGGTGTTATTGAATTTATTCCTGAAGTTAAATCTTTGATGATTGAATTGTGTGGCATATTTGATAATAATGAAGGGGAGTTTCAGGGATTAAATGTTGAGGATATAAGAAAAGTTTTTATCTCAAAGCTTAGTGATTATATGAAAAAAGTTTACGTATCTTTGCCGGTATTTATTCAAATTGAACTTGTAAATTCTGTTTTAGAACGAGATCCTCATGGTAATTTTAATGTTTCACGAGTGCCTACTGAGAAATTATTTATGGAAATGGTTAGTGTTAAGTTGGAAGAGTTAAAACAACTTGGTGAATATAGTGGTAAATTTTCTCCAATTGATCATTTTTTTGGTTATGAGGGTAGAAGTGTTGCTCCATCAAATTTTGATAGTGATTATTGTTATAGTTTGGGATATACTGCTGCAGTGCTTGTTTTAAATGGTTTGACAGGTTATATGTCTACTGTTAAAAATTTAAATAAAAATGCTATTGAATGGATTGCAGGTGGAGTGCCTTTAACAATGATGATGAATATGGAGGAGAGATATGGTGTTTTAAAACCTGTTATTAAAAAAACTCTTGTTGATTTAAATGGAGCACCTTTTAATGAATTTGTAAAGCATCGTGGAGAATGGGAAGTAAATAACTTGTATGTCTTTCCAGGTCCTATTCAATATTTTGGTGTGTCTGAACTTGTTGATGAGATAACTTTGACATTGAAATTAGAATTGGAAACATGAATCATTGATATGATGATTAGATTTTTATTTTTTCTTTTTAATGTTTTTATTCTTTATTCAAATTCTTTAGATTATTCTAAATTTGATTTTGAATATTTGGATTTAAGTCGAAAATTGTCGCTGGATAGTAAAATTTATTCCAGCGAAAGTGATTTTAATTTTGACAATAAGATTTTTGATGGACTTAAATTTGATGATGATTTTTTTTATAAAGATATTCAGGAAAATGAGGATTTAAACATAGAAAAGACTATTGAGTCTAATTGGGGTAAAAAAATATTTAGGTTCTCAGCAATAAGTATTGGAGCTTTCCCCATAGTTTTATTTGTAGGTTTATTTTGTTTTGATTTGTCTTATTATTTTAATCATGAAGATGCAAAGAGTTTTCCAAATCCTTTCTCAAGTGGTCTTGAACTTTCTAAAGATGAAAATTTCAATAGATTTGTAATCTCAGCATCAGTTGGGCTTGCCATATCGTTAATTATTTCTTTGATTGATAGTTTGATTTATTAATGAAAAAACTTAAAAAAGAGTTTATTGTAGAACAGGATTCTCAAAGATTAGATATTTATTTGTCTGAAAATTTATGTTTTTTTACTAGGAGTCAAATTAAAAAAAGAGAGGTTAAAGCTTTTAAACTTAATAATGGTAATTTGACTTCAATAAAATTATCAAAACCTGTTTTTATAAATGATAAAATATTAATAGAATTTAATGAAGAAGTGGATTTGGGAGAATATTTAATGCCTTTGAATTTGCCTATTAGTATTCTTTATGAAGACATGAGTGTTATTGTTGTAAATAAACCTCAAGGAATTTTAAGCCATCCTGGTATATCTGATTCAGAAAATACTGTTGTAAATTTTTTATTACATCATGTATCGGATTTAAGATATAATTTTCAAGAAAATAAAATTAGACCTGGAATTGTTCATAGGTTGGATAAAGATACCTCTGGTGTCATGATTTGTGCTAAAAATTTGGAAACTTTAAATTTTTTATCTAAACAGTTTAAAGAGAGATTTGTTAAAAAGATTTATATTGCACTTGTTAAAGGTAATTTTAAGGTTGATTATGGTATTATTGATACTTTTATAGACAGAGATAAATATGATAGAAAAAAATTTACTGTGCATGAAAGTATGGGAAAGAAGGCGTTAACTGAGTATAAGGTATTAGCTAGCATGAGAAATTATTCCTTAGTGGCTCTTAAACCTAAGACAGGGCGTACTCATCAATTAAGAGTTCATATGAAGTATTTAAATCATCCGATATTAGGGGATAGTCTTTACTCTAGGGTAGATCAAGAATTTAAAGAAGTATCTTTGATGCTTCATTCCTTTAAACTTGAAATTAGCATTAGAGAAGGTTTTTTAAAGAAATTTACTTCAGTATTTCCTAAAAGATTTATTGATTTTTTATTGAATTTTTATGATGAAGCAACATTGAGTTTGCTTGTTAATGATTTAAGTGTTTTTTTAGACAAATTTTAAGTTTCAATATCTTTAAGTTTCAATGTCGTTTTTGATTGTACTTGATTCAATGATTTTTTTTCCACCAGTTATTTCGTTCGTATTAATTACTGTAATAAAGCAGTTGGGATCGACTTTTTGAGAGATGTACTTGATTCGAGACATACGCATTGTGGGAACTACGATGAAAACTATGGTTTTGTCGTTTCCAATCCAAGCACCTTTGCCTTCAAGTAGTGTGGCTGCTACTTTTAATTTATTTGTAAGTAAGTAGGATATTTCTTTTCCTTTGTCTGAGATGATGAGAATTGCTTTTTGATTACCAAATCCTGTACTTGTTTTGTCTGTCATTACGGCTGTTACAAATGAAGCAATTAGGGTATAAAGAGCAATTTCGATATTAAAGAAGCTTGCTGCAATCAATAATACTGCAAGATTGAAGAGAAAGTTTGTAGTTCCAATACTGATTGAATATTTTTCTTTAATTATCATAGCAATGATATCTGAACCTCCTGATGAGCCTTTTGCTTTAAATATTAAGCCAAGTCCAAGACCTGATATTAAGCCTGCTAGAATTGATACGAGTATCATGTCATTTAGTTGCATTTTGTATTGCAAAAATTGCGAGTAGTTGACTATTAAAGAATATAGAGCCATTGCAATCCAACTTTGAATTACAAAAGTTATGTTTAAAAATTTAATTCCAATGATAAATAATGGGATGTTGAGTACGAATATTGTAAGTCCTAAATTAAAATTTACAAGATAGTGTAACATCAGTGCAATCCCTGCAACTCCACCACTTAAGAGTCCATGTGGTATGTATAAAATATTTGTAGATATTGCCATTAAGAGTGAGCCCGTTATTATTTGTAATGTGCTAATTAATATTAGTTTTGGATCTTTAAGAATATTTTTAAGTTGTTTTCTTAATATTTTAAGCATAATAAATTTAAATTTTTGCTTTAGCCTAGTCCATTTATTCTTTTTTTTCTTCATTTTTGTTATTCACTCTTTAGCATAAATTATTGATTCATCTGAATTTTATACTAATTTTACTAAAAAACAATTCAATTTTATTGCAATTATTTCTTTTTTTTTGATATTATTGTTTTATAAAAGATATGATTGTCAGTTATATAAAGCTTATATGTTTAGTAGTTTTTCTCTTTTTTTATATTTGGTTTTTTATTATTTTAAAAATGAAGAGAACAAACTTAGCTTTACTAGAAAAAATTAAAAATGGTGCAAAAATATTGGATATTAGATCTCCTAAAGAATACAGTAAATCTCATTATACAAAAGCAATTAATATTCCTTTTAAGAATTTATTTGCAAAAAAAGATAAGTTAGGTAGTAGTGATACCCAAATAATCATTTATGGTAAAAGTTTTAGTAAGTCTTTTGAAGCTGAAAAGATTTTAAAAGGATTAGGGTTTAAAAACGTGTTTGTAGCAGGAACGTTGAGAAATATGCCTAAATTGCCTGGATCTAAAGAAGAGATTAATGGTTAAGATTATCGGGATATCTGGTGGATCTGGGAGTGGTAAAACTACAATTGTTAATAAAATTAGTGAAGTTATTCCTGAATTTGTTCTTATATCTCAGGATAATTATTATAAGAGTGTTGGGGATTATGAGTATGAGTTTTTAGATGTTAATTTCGATCATCCAGACGCTTTTGATAACAATTTGTTTTATGAGCAGTTAAAAAAGTTAAAAGAGAATAAATCAATTTATATGCCCCTTTATGATTTTATTAATCATAAAAGAAGGGATGAAACTATTGAAATAGTTCCGACTCCTATTGTGATTGTTGAAGGTATTATGATTTTTGTTGAGGAGCGTGTACGTAATTTAATAGATTTGAAAATATATATAGACACTCCTAATGATATTAGATTTATTAGAAGGCTTGAACGAGATATGTCTAAGAGAGGTCGTACATTGGAGTCTGTTATTGAACAATATTTACGTACAACTAGAGCGGGATATTACAGATTTATTGAGCCTACTAAAGAATATGCTGATCTCATTATTCCTGAAGGAGGGCACAATGATAAAGCACTTTATGTACTTTCATCTTTTTTAAAGACCCTTGAAAAGGATAGTTCAAGCTTTTTTTAAAGCAGTGAAAGCGGATAGTAGTCTATTTCAATATAGGTATCTTTTGTATTTTTTATTCTTTCTTTTGTATATTGTATTAATTTTTCAAGTGGAGTGAATGTTTTTGATAAATATATAATGTTATATCTGTAGTATTTGGATATTTTTGACATGGGCGCTTTTGATGGACCAAGATATTCTATTTTATCATCTAAAATTTCTTTAGATTTTTCGAAAAATTCTAAACATTTATGTTTGGCAGTTTCTTGTTTTTGACTTCTAACTACTATTCTAACGATTTTTCTAAAGGGAGGATAATTCAATTCTTTGCGAATTTTTATTTCTTCTTGATAAAATTCTTCGTATTTGCCTTCATACGCATATTTTATAGCATAGTAATCTGGATTTTTTGTTTGAATAATAATTGTATTATCACTTTGAAATCTTGCAGCTCTTCCTAACACTTGTGAAATTATTGCAAAAATTTTTTCACTACTTCTAAAATCAGGAAAATCTATTCCAATGTCTGCATTGATGATACCTAAGGTTTTGATCTGTTTAAAATTAAAACCTTTTGCAATAATTTGTGTTCCAATTAATATATCTAATTGTCCATTTTCAAATGCATTTATGGATTGAATAATTTCTTTTTGAGTAAGATCGGAGTCTGTTCTTGCTATTTTTGCATTTGGTAAAAATTTTTTTAATTCTTTTTCTATAAATTGAATACCATATGTTTTATATGTTATGTCTTTTGAGTTACACTTAGGGCAAGTGTTTATTATATTTATTTTATAATTACAGTAATGACAAATAAGCTTGTTTTCATTTTTATGATAAGTTAAATTAAAAGAACAATTGGAACAACAAGTTATATACCCACAAATTTTGCATTCAAGTGTTTTTGAGTATCCTCTTTTATTTATAAATATTAATGCTTGTCTTTTTTCAAGTAAACTTTTTTGTATACTATAAAGTAATTCTGAAGATATTATTTGAGGTTCTTTTTTCATATCTATTATTTTAAGTTCTTTAAATGTTTTTGCTAAAAATTTATTTTTTAAAATCATTTTTTTAATTTGATTGTTTTCCATGGCAAGATATGCTTCGAGTGATGGGGTTGCGCTTCCCATTACAAATTTGGCATTGAATGTGTTTTGTAAGAAGAAGCCTATATGTCTTGAGTGAAATCTTGGGGTGTTTTCGGATTTATATGTGTGTTCATGTTCTTCATCCATTATTATTAATCCTAAATTTGTAAATGGCAGCATTAATATGCTTTTAACACCAAGTATAATTAAGCTTTCTCCATTTTTGACTTTATTCCATATTAAAATTTTATTGGTATTGGATACTTTAGAGTTATATTCATAAATTTGGTTTGTGCTTAAATTTGCTTTGAGTCTTTGAATTATTTGAGAACCTAATGAAATTTCAGGAACTAAAAAAATTATTTGTTTTTTTTGTTCTAAATAATTTGCACATAATTTAATAAATATCTCTGTTTTTCCAGAACCAGGAACACCAAATAGGTAAAATGTATTTTGTTTATTTGACTCAATAATATCTTGATAAATGTTATTTTGTTCTTCATTTAATTGAATAGGTATTTTAGATTTTGGATTTTCGTACTTATTGTCTTTTATTTTTCTATTTGAGGTTGAAATTTTAGGTAATCCACAAAATAAAGTTTCTCCAAATCCCGAGAATGTTTTTTTACTAATCCAACGTGCAAGATTAATATTATGTTCTGTTATTATTGCATGAGCTTCAATGGCTCTTAATATGTCTTTTACTTCAAATGTAAAATTTTCCTTAAGTTCTTCTTGAGAATATCTTTTAATGATTATTCCAATTGTTTCTTTTCCATTAAAGTTTGTTATTACTCTTATTCCTGTTTCCAGTGTTAATTTGTACTTATAGAGAAAAAGCTTATTAATTGGTATATTAAATGCAATTTCATAGTAAAAATTGTGATCCAAGTTGTTATCCATATTTTATTATACCTTTTATTATTTTTAGGTCGTGCCAGATTTCTTTTTTAAGTTCTGGATTGCTTATTTGGTTTGTAGGAAGATGTGTAAATACTATTGGAATTTTTTTAAATTTTAGTTCAAATCCTCTAACGATTTGAATTCTTAAGTTTTGATTTAAAAATAATTCTACTTCTTCGCAAGCAAGAATTGCTTTAGGTTGCTGATTATCAATCTCTGAAGTTAGAGTATTAGGGTTATCTATGATTTTATAATTTAATATGTTAATACTCTCACACCATTTTTTGATTATTTCGTTTGTGTCTTGATTTAAATGTTTTTTATCTATGTATATTATTAAGGAATTTTGTTTATTGTTTTTCTTTGTGTTGTATTCTAGATATTCTGGTAATTTTGTTAGTTGAGTTTTGTTGATATTTATTTGTTTTAATATTTTGCTATTCTTAACTTTTATTATTTTATTTTTAATTTTTTTAGCTTCTTCTTTATAGTTGTAATAAATGTTTCCCGATATATTATTTTTGAGTATGTTTAATAATATTATTTTTGTTATTAGTTTGTTTTTATTCATAAAAAACCCTATCTAAAAATAAAGCTTTTGCAGGTGCTGTTGTTCGTGTAAATTTTCTATTTTGTGACTTTAAGATTTTTATGAAAGTATCAATAGGTTCATTTTTGATTTCTATATCAATTATTGTTCCGACTATTGATCTTACCATTTTCCATAAAAATGAGGAGCCTATTATTTCAAAGACTATGAATTTGTTTTTTTTCTTAAATTTAGCTAGATAAATTTCTTTTAATTTTGAATTTGTTTTATCTCTTATGCACGAAAAAGTCGTAAAATCATGTAAACCAATTAACATTGTGGCCATTGCATTTAATCTATTAATATTTAATTTTTTCCTTACATAGTAGGCTTTGTATTCTTCCCAAGGATAATGATTTTCATTGTTAAGTATGTAATAGCTATATTTTCTTCTCTTGGCATGAAATCTGGGTTGGAATTCATTTGATACGTATTTTAATTTAATTATTCTAATATCGTTTTTTAATAGAGAATTTATAGCTATCTTTAAATTTTTAAGGCCGATATTTATTTTTACATCAAAAGATATTATTTGTCTTTTTGCGTGAACTCCTTTGTCTGTTCTGCCTGCTGATTGAATTTTAACTTTTGTTTTATTTATTTTTTCTAGTGCTTTTTCTATTTCTCCTTGAATTGTTGGTTTTGTAGGTTGAGTTTGAAAACCGTAATATAGTGAGCCATCGTATGCTATTTCTGCAAGTATTTTTCTCATTTATTTAAAGTTTTTATTTCTTTTGATATCTTAAAATAAACTTCTTTTATTTTATCTAAAAGTATTGAAGGTTTTTCTTTTGATGATTTTCCCATGCCGGCTATTTTTGACATGAGAGTTTTTATTTCGGTTAGTTGTTTATATCTGTATTGTTTATTTTCTTTGTTTCCATAAAAATATTCTAATAATCCTGATAAGTATAAAACACTGTCATATCCATAATTTTTGTCTGTATCAGGACCAAAGATTATTTCAGCATTAATGGGTTCTAAATTATTTTGTTCTTTTTCTATTGTTAATTTATAAAGATATGCTGCCTTGTAATAGAATATTCTTTGCAAATAATTATAGTTTTTCTTTGGATATTTTTTGTCTAGATCTTCAAATATCCAAGCTGCTCTTATTGCACATTTTGCTTGATTTAGAGTTGGGTTATAATTTTTGTCTAAATGTTCATAGCACATTATTGCAAGTATATAACTTGCAGCTCCTTCTTGAAGTCTTCTTGGTTGATTAAAGTTTAGATCATTTTCAAAAATTTCTTTTATTTTTTTTCGTTCATTAGTATGATCTATTAAGAATTGTTTTATTTTATTATTAACAAGCGTTATTTCATTAAATTCATTGGGGAAAGCCGCCAGATGACAATTTGGACATACTATTATTGAATATATTCTGGGATAAATATCACCATACTTTTCATTAGGGACATATTCTCTCTTTAGATCGACTTTGAGTTTTCCAGATATTAATCTGCTACCTCCTGTTAATAATTCTTCTTTTCTAAATTTTTCTTTACATAAAGGACACTCAATTTCTTCTTTTGTAAAATATGATATTTTTTTCATACATTAATTTTCTACTATTACAAATGTAACAGCATACTCCCGTTCATGCGAAATTGTTAAATATAATTTTAGATTCATTTTTTCGATTAAATTTTTAAGGTCATTGTGTAATTGAAACGTTACATTATTCCTTGGTAAGCTTATAATTTCAATATCTTTAAGTGAATATTTTATTTGGCTGTTTACTAGTGGACTTAATGCCTTGAGTAATGATTCTTTTGCTGAGAACTTACCAGCTAGGCTTTCTAAAATTCCTTTTCCTTTCATTTTTAAGCTTTCAATTTCTCTTTGTGTAAAAAATCTTTCTAATTTTTTTTTATCTCTTAAAAAACTATTAAGTCTTGTAACTTTTATTATATCACATCCTATTGATTTCGTCATTTTATTGTTCACTTGCTATTATTTCTACTTGTATTGTTTTAGGTTGATATTCATATACTTCTATGCCATAGGTGTTATTTTTAAGTATTATATCTGTTTTAATGTCATAAATTCCGGGATTTTCAATTTGACTTAAATCTAGATTTAGATTGATATTATTGTTATTTATATGCATTTTAGTTATTTTTTCTGATAATCCACTTCTTATTTTGATAAACATCTCATTTTCTGGGTTTAGAATTTGTTCTTTATTTTTTATTTCTAATCCATTTTTTAGATTATTAAAAATTAAATTAGGTTTTGTTATTGTTGTTTGTATATATTTTTTACCTAATGTGATGTTAACTATTACGTGATTTTTATCAAGTGTTATTAATTGATCTGGAGAGATTACTTCAAGATGATCAGAGATAAAGACAGTGTTTGTGTCAAATTCTTTGATTTTTGTTTTAATTGCATTTATTGTTTTTATTACTTTTTCAGGACCATGTATTGTTAATCTTTCAGGTATTATGTTGTATTTGGCAATGAAATATTCCCCCTTGCCTTCTTTTTCAATTAGTTTAAATTTAGGTTCAATTTTGACTAATTTTGAAATTTTTTTGTCAAGATTTAGTGTTATTTTATTTTTTGAAAGTTGATATTCAACTATAGGAATAGGATTAAAGTTTTTGATTTTTATTGGTAATTCGTATTCCCCAGCTTCTTTGATATTTTTAGCTTCGATTAATAAGACTATTCGATCGAGATCTAAATATTTTAAGTCTTTTTTGTTGATTTTGACTGTAAGTAATATTTTATTGAAATCAGGCATTTTACCCAATGTAATTTCATTTTCCAATGAAATGGTAAAGTTTTTTTCTATTTTGATCGATTCTATGCTATTAAAGTAAAATGTAACGAACATAATTATAGCTATTAGGATAGAAATGGCTTTGTTTTGCCAATCTTCAAATAGTAATTTAATTATGTTTATAAGTTTCTTAGTTATAATCATTATTCATTCTATTAATGCAATATTTAACTTTTTTTTGATTTCATTTAAGCTTAAATTATATTCTAGTTTTCCATTTCTTGTTAGCGAAATAGAGCCAGTTTCTTCAGAGGTTATTATTGTTATTGCATCTGAATTTTCAGAAATTCCAAGTCCTGCTCTATGTCTTGTTCCAAATGTTTTGCTAATAGATTCTACATTAGATAATGGCAAAAAAGAACCGGCGTATACTATTTTATTATTGCTAATTATCACTGCTCCATCATGTAAAGGTGTTTCGTAATCAAAAATTGATATTAAAATTTCGTTAGATACTATAGAATCTAATTTTATACCTTTATTTATTATTTGGTCTAATTGTATTTTCTTTTCTATGCAAATTAAACTACCAGATTTATTTTCTGATAAATGTTTGATTGCTTTGATGATTTCGGTAATAGTTCTTATGGTTTCTTCTTTGTTGTTTGCGAATTTGAAAGATAGGTTAAAATTTCCAATTTGCATTATTATTTTTTTGATTTCTTGATGAAATAATATAAGCATTGCAATTGGCAATATATTTGCTATGTAAGTTAATAACCAACTTATTGTATATAAATTAAGATAATAGGATATTATACCAATGGATGTAATTATAATCATTCCTTTAAGTAAATTTACTGAATAGGAATTGATTACATTTTTATAGATGTAATAAACTAAAATGCTAATTAAACTTACATCTAGTATTCTAGAGACAATATCTTTGATTTGATTTATGCTATCCATATCTATCATAAGCATTTCTTTTTAACTTATGTTTATATAATGTAATTTTACTATACATAATATATTGAATATATTCATACTTGTATATATATTTTAATACAAGTTGATCTTAAATTAAATTTATTTTTTATTTATGGGTAGAAAAGAAAAAATTATAGCTTTTATATTTGATTTTGATGATACTTTAATTTATGGTAACATGCAACAAGTGCTGTTTGATGAGTATAATGTTGATGCTAATTTGTTTTGGAGTGAAGTTGAAAATTTATCTGTTACTTATAACGAAAATCATTGTAATCTCATTGCTAATGAGATGATATATTTATCACATTTTTTAACTTATGTAAGAGAAGGTATTTTTAGGGGATTAAATAATAAAGTATTGTTTGAATTAGGCTCAAGATTAAAATTTTTTGAAGGTGTGATTGATTTGTTTAAAGAAATAAATCATATAAATAGAACTTTAAAGGAATCAGATGCAGTTATAAATATTTATATTGTCTCTAGTGGTTTTAGACAGATGATTTTGGGTAGTAGTATTGCTTCTTATGTTACTAAGGTTTGGGCTTGTGAATTTATAGATTCATATCTTTTGCCTTATTATAAAAATTTAGATAATAAGTTTTCATCAAATAAGGTTTTAAGTAGTGTATGTTATTTTGTAGATCACACAATAAAGACTAGAGTGATTTTTGAATTAAATAAGGGTTCCTATGATAAAGTTAATAAACGAATTCCAAAAAGTAGAAGAGAAATTCCTTTTGAAAATATGTTTTATATTGCAGATGGTTTTAATGATATTCCAGCTTTTGAAATTTTGAATAATAATTTAAATCACTATAGGAATACATTAACAGTTTATTATGGAAATAATGAAAATGCTAAGAAGTTAGTTAAGGATAAAAGGGTAGGAGATTTAGCTGAGGCTAATTATTCTAAGGGAACTAAGTTGTATAATTGGATAATGGAAAAAATTTCTTTAACTATCTAAATTGTATAGACTTAATTTAAGGTTTAATGGGTAAGGTTAAGTTTTGTATTGACTTTGCTTACTTTTAAGTATTTTGCACAATGTGATTTAAATGGGGGGAATTGAAATGGCTTTAGAGCTCAAATCAACTGATAGATTAAAATTTGTTAAGTTGCAGTCGGTTTTTTATGTTGTAGCATTAATTATAATGTTGATTACCATTTTAAAGGTGGCACAAACAATATTTAAACCTTTATCTATTGCACTATTTCTTGGATTTTTGGTCTATCCTATTTATACTTTTCTTAAAAAGTTAAAAATACCAAGAGTTTTAATTGTTTGTATCATTTTTTTTGTTCTTTTTTTATTTTTTTATTTGGTTTTTAGTTTTGTTTATTATAGTGTTACTGTTTTAATTGATCAACTTCCTTATTATCAAAAACAATTAATTTTTATTATAGGAGATATTCTTGAAAAATATAAATTAGATAGTACTATTATTAGCAATATTGATTTTTCTAAGTATATTTATCCTTTCTTAACTCGGATATCTAATGAAATTATTGGATTTGCAAGCAGTTTGGTGGTGTTATTTTTATTATTGTATTTTTTGTTATCGGAAATACATATTTTTGATATAAAAGTCAAAAATGCGTTTAAACAGTCTGTTTCAAGTATGTTTATTGAGGTTTTAAATACAATAAATAATCAAATTAGTAAGTATTTGGGAATTAAGGTTTTTGTTAGTTTCCTTACAGGATTGTTAGTATTTATAGGCTTGAAATTATTTGGACAAGATTTTCCTCGCGTGTGGGCTGTGCTTACATTTGTTTTTAATTTTATTCCAAGTATAGGTTCAATTTTGGCTGTTTTTTTTATTATGATAGCTGCTTTGGTACAGTTTTATCCTGATTTAAATTTAGTGCTTTATATATTTATATATAATACATTTGTGCAGATGTTGATTGGAAATATTCTTGAGCCGAAGATGCAGGGACATAGACTTGATCTTTCGCCTTTTTTATTACTTTGTTTTCTTTTCTTTTGGGGATGGCTTTGGGGTGTTGTGGGACTTTTAATAGCCTATCCTTTTACAGTTGTTATAAAAGTAATAGTAGATAATATAGCCTATTTGCGACCTTTTTCTGTATTTTTAAGCGGTTCTAAGATATTAACCGTTGATGATGTTGATAATAAGGATAATTGATGCAAAAGAAAGTTATGCTTACTGGAGACAGACCTACGGGCTCTCTTCATTTGGGACATTATATGGGTTCTATTGTTAATAGATTAAAGTATCAGGAAGAGTATGAGACTTATATTATTATAGCGGATTTACATACACTTACTACAAAGTCAGACTTAAAAAGCATTAGTGAAATATCAGTTAACGTTAGAGAGATGGTTTTGGACTATTTGGCTTGTGGAATTGATCCTGAGAGAGTGAATATTTATTTGCAATCAGCTATACCTGAGCTTTTAGAATTAAATTTAATATTATCAATGATTGTTATGGTTAATCGTTTACAAAGGATTCCTAGTATAAAAGACATGAGTATTAATGCTGGACTTAGTGAGATTCCTTATGGTCTTTTAGGCTATCCTGTTTTAATGAGTGCAGATATTTTGATGACAAAGGCTAATTTAGTTCCTGTTGGACGTGATAATGAAGCTCATATTGAACTTACAAGAGAACTTGCTAGAAAATTTAATTTTCTTTATGGTGAAGATTTTTTTCCAATTCCTGAAGCTGTCTTTACAGATTCTCAGACTCTTGTGGGGATTGATGGTAAAACTAAAATGAGTAAAAGTCTTGGAAATGCAATATTTTTAAATGATGATGTGAAATTATTACACAAAAAAGTTATGTCTATGTTTACAGACCCAAACAGAATAAGAGCAGACGTACCAGGAAAAGTTGATGGTAATCCTGTTTTTATTTATCATGATTTTTTCAATAATGATGTTGATGAACTTTGTGAACTTAAGAGTAGATATCAAAAAGGTACAATTGGAGACGTTGAAGTTAAGGAGCGACTTTTTAAGGTCTTAGATCAATTTTTAATTCCGATTAGAGATAGAAGAGAATTTTTTAAAGCAAAGAAGGGTTATGTTGATGAGATAATTTTTGAAGGTACAAATAAGACTCGAAAAGTTGCATTAGAAGTTGTAAGGGATGCTAAAAACTTAATTGGTATATCAAAAACATGGAATGGAATTAGGAGAAATGTAGAAAAAATTATGAAAAATAGATAAAGAATAGTCCGTAATATAAATTGTCTTCATAGATCAGACTGTGCGTTTTATTTATATTACGGAATTTGCAGTTTGTATTAGATATTTATGGAAGTCCAAAATGGTATATAGTAAGTTTTTATATTCGGATTTAACTTCGCTTAATACTCTGAATATAGGTTCTGTTTGTGAACCACGCATCCATAAACTTCCAATTATTTCATGTTTGTCATTTTTTAATAAGACTTTAAATCCTCCTGATGAATTGCCGGTTCTGGTGGTAGTTTGTGTTATTCCTTCATAATTGATGATTTCATAACTATGTATTGGTAATTTATGTATTGCCGTGTTGTTTTTGTTGAATTCTTGTTTTAGTAATTTTTCATAGTTAGTTTTTAGTATTTCTTGATTTTTTACGTTTATTTTAAGCATAGCTTTTTTTGATGATACTTCTACATTATTGTAAAAATTTACTGTCTTAAGTATATCATCAAGATTATAATGTTCGTTATATGAATTGTTAGATAATGTGCACCATATCTTGTAAAGATTTTTGATTTTAAGTAATTTTATAATACTCAAGACTGTTGCAAGTGGGTCTCTTACTTTTGAAGGGTATGTAATATTTCCTCCATTTGATCCCTCTCCAAAGATTTTTATTATTAGTCCTTTTTTTCGTAAAATATCAGCCATTTCTGTTAAATTTGCTTCTCCAACTTCGACTCTATAAACTTTTGTATTAAATAGTGAGGCTATTTTTTCGATGTTTAGAGAGGTTGCGTCATTAACCACTACAGCCAAGTTTTCTTTGATTCCTATATGATAAAGATAGCTAAGTTCTGAGAGCACTGAGAGTGCAAATATTGTTTGCGATGGAATAATCTTTGCTTGTCCATTTTTTTTGATTGTAACTAAATTTCCTCGATCTCCATCACAATCGGGTACATATCCTAATTGAAATGAATTGTCTTTTTGAAATTTTTGTTCTAATATTTGTTTGCACATGTTTAAAGATTCTCCTTCAGGAGTCATTCCATGCTTGAAAATACCGATTTCAGTGTTATGAAGTTCTAATTTTATTCCTAAAGATTCAAGCATTTCTTTATCAATTGAATTAATACGAGACCCACCGTTCATTTCTCCTATTATTCCCATAGGCTCTTTTTTGATATTTGTTTTTAATATATCAATATTTTTTTGATTATCCTTATCCGAATATATGATTTGCTGCATTAGTGATTTATATGAGTTATAGGATTGTGTTTTAGATTTTTCCTTTGAAGTGATTATTGCTTTATATGTTTTTAAGTAAGTAATATTATTGTTGAAGTTTTGTAAGTTTGTTATTAGGCTTTTTATGAAATTTTCATTTTCTATATTAGATTTAATTTTATCTATTATTTTCTTTATTTCCTTTGAATTTAAGACACCCCCATCGTCTAGTCCAGTTTTAATACCATTATATCCTTTAGGATTGTGGCTAGCAGAAATATATATAAAACCTTTTGAATTTTTACTAAGTTTTGTATAAGCTAAAATTTCTGGTATTGGAAGTATGCCAAAGAAATTTATTTTGTCATTATTTAAAATTAAGGTCTTAATTATTATTTGTGATATTATGTCTCCCGTTGCTCTTGAGTCTAATCCAACATTGATGTATTCTTTTGGTTTGTCTTTCAAATAATTAGATATTGTAAGCGATATGATTGCGACCAATATTTTATCATCGTCATTTATTTTATAATCCATTGAATTTTCTTCTTTTGATTGTGCAAATATTTTTCTAAATCCTGAAGGAGAGAGTATCATTTCGTTAATAGACTTTTTTAAGTTTGTCATGTTTAATATATAATTTTTTAACATATTTTTCTCTTAATTAGTATAGTACTATAATAAATATTAATATTAAAATATAATTATACTTATTTACCTTATGTTTAAATGAGGTTTTTTAGTATGTGTGAAGTAATAGATAAAATTTTTTCTAAAGAAATACTTGATATGCTTAATATGCATCAAATTAAAGCATTAAACATATCTTTTAAAAATTTTCCAAATGAAAATTATGGTAATATTTTAAGTCTTACTGATAATTCTGTTAAATTAAAATTTAAAAAGGAACTCGTTGAACATAATTTGAAAAAATATATTGATGATTATACAAAGTTTTTGTTTTCCTCAGAAGGTGATTTTTATATTTTCACTGCTGATAATTTGGAAAAGATAGGGTTGTCACTTTATCCTTATTTTTCGTTTGGTATTTTAAATGGGGGCTCTGCAACCAGTTATTTTGATATACTTAAAAATAGTGATTTTAATAATGAATTGTATTTTTTATATGAAAATAAAATATTAGAAGCTAAGGAGTTTTTTGGACATTTGCCTAAGGGAATTACACCTGCGTATGTTAATGAGGATGGTAGTTATGGATTTTCATTTTTGGCATTAAAAATGCGACATCTTTTACTGCTTTCTAAGCAGTATTTTGAACTTTATGGGAAGAGTATTAAACCTTCTATTTTTCAGATGACTAGTGTTAAGACTTATAAATTAATTTCTGATTTTTTAGATACTATTTTTGATAGTGATTTGATTAAAGGTTTGAATTATTGTAATTTTGGCAAATCAGATATTTTAACAGCAATTCAGCCTTTGATATATTGTTATAAAGAGTTAGGTGATGGTCATTATGAGTATTTTAATTATGTCAATAATGGTAAGAAGACTTTTTTAACTTTACCTGCGGGACATGGTCAAAATTTTAAAGTTTTAAGGGATATTTATGTCAAGCTTTATAATTCAGGAAAAAAATTTGTATATATTGGTAATGTTGATAATATTGGTTTTACTGTTAACTTAAAAACACTTGCTATAATGGCTATAACTAATTGTTCTGCTGGATTTGAATTTAGCCTTAAGACATCACTAGATACTAAGGGAGGGATTTTAATTGTAGATGATGATAATCATTTAACTTGTGTTGATATTGGTAGTGCTATTTCTAGGGAAACAGTATTAAAATGTGAGTGTAAAGGGGGTAAGATTTTTTTTAATTGTGCTACAGGTCTTTTTAATTTAGAATATTTAATAGAAAATATTGATAGAATAATATCAGATATGCCTATAAGAGTTATTGAACATACTAAAGATTTTGGTAAGTATACTTCAATTGAGCAAATAACTTGGGAAGTTATAAAGATGATAGATAATCCATTGATTTTTAAAGTAAGTAGGGAAGATAGATTTTTACCTGCTAAATTGTTTATTAATACACTTGTTATGAGTAATTATATGAATGATAAATTTTTAAATACCTTTTCTGATATTGCAAAATATTTAAATATTGCTCTTAATAATATTTTGCAGAGTAAATATGATTTAGTTTTGAAACAAGGTAAATGGGATGTGTAAATTGAAGTTATTTGTATTTTTATTTTTTAGTTTTATTGTATTGGGAGCTATTCCAGAGATAGATTATGATTATTTTGAAAGTGATAAATTTGATCTTATAGATGTTGATAAGTTTTTAGGAAAAGTTAGTTTTAAAGATATTTTAAATCAAAATTGTATTTTTATTGGTATTAGAAATGTTTCTAATCCTGGTGCTGTGCAATCACTTACTAAAAGTGAACTTGTTAAAATACAAGAAATAGATCCAGTGGGAGTTATTTTGTTTAGGGAAAATTTTAAAGATGCTAAGCAAACTAAAGAATTAATTGGGCAATTGAGAGAATATCTTGGTTCTGAAATTTTGATTGCTGTTGATGAAGAAGGAGGATTGGTTAGTAGAGCTAGTGAAAATGAGCAATTAGGAGTTTATAATTTTCCTTCTATGGAATTTGTTGGGAAGACAGGAGATGTTCAACTTGCATATAAGATTGGTGAAATTCTTGGGAAACAACTTAGACGTCTTGGTATAAATGTAAACATGGCACCTGTAGCAGATGCTAAATTGACGCCTGATAGTCCACTGGGTAATAGAACTTTTGGGCATTCGTTTTACAATATTGGTCTTATGGTAGAGGCGTTTGTTGATGGAATTCAAAGAGAAGGAGTTTTTGCTGTGGTTAAACACTTTCCTGGACTTGGAGGTACTAAGGTAGATACTCATAAAGATTTAGCTTTGTTGCCTTATAGTAAAAATTTTTTGATGTTAAATAATTTTGTACCATTTGTTTTTGGAAAAGAAGCAAAATTTCTTATGCTTGCTCATGTACTTGTGCCTAAGATTTCTAAAGATGTTAGTAGTATGTCAAAAGATATTGTAGATATTGTAAGAAATAGTCTAAATATTTTTAGCATTATAATGACTGATGCATATGATATGGGTGCGATTGTGAATAATTTTAGTTTAGAGCATGCTATTAAAAAGTCGTTAAATTCAGGTATTGATATTGTGCTTATTCCAGAGGGTTTTACAGGATTTGATATAGAAAAATAACATTTTTTGTTTATTGAAAAAATTTAAGTAAAAATAATCATTGATAATGATTATTTTTATAATTTAATATAATTCATTTTCGTGTGTAATGTGGGTTATATTTTGATATAGCCCTTAAAAAAAGGTTTAAGTCTATGTTTTATGGTGACTTAAGTTAAAATACTTATATATAAAAAGGTGGAGTAATTTTGTTGTTTGTGAGAGTTGTTAATTAATCTTATTTAGTGGGATAAAATATTAATGGTAATTATATGGAGAATATTATAGCTATATCAACTAAGAAATATTCACTGAGAGAAGAAGAGAAAGTAGAAGTTAAAGAGAATACATTATTGATTGGAATGTCAAATTTAATGGAAAGAAAAGGTAAAGCAGGAAAAAGGAAAGCAGAGATATTGTTACCGGTAATAATTGCCGTTCTAAGGGTTATAGGTAATTGAGTACCTATGAGTATATTAATAATAAAAGAATATATTTGTATTTGATATTTTAATATGTAAAGGGATATAGAGAGGTTGAAATATAAATTTGATAATAGAGTTGAACTTTGCGGATAAAAGTGTATTGGAATGATATTGATGTTGATCCATTCATTGTAAGTTATGCTTAATCCAATAAATGCATGATATTTGTTATTTTGATTGTAAGGAGTTAAATTAATATAATTATGTTGAATGATTCCTATTTGTAATGGTTTTATATTTGTAAATGAATGATTGTTGTTTTTAAAACACCAGATATGGGAATATACTGTTAATATTAGACAAATTATGAGTTTTAAGTTTTTCATATTGTGTAAAAAAAGTGTAACATTTTATTGTTATATAAGAAATTGTATTTCAACTTTTGTTGAAATAGGTAGGATTTATTAACATGTTAATAGATAGTTCTGCTTTTTTGTTATGAAATATTTCTGACTAGGTGTGAATTTACAAAGTGTAAAAGAACTTGATATTTTTATTAATAATTTTTGCTTTATTTTTATTCAATCTATTTTCATAGAGGAATTGCAAATTATAATGTTGAAAAGCATTCTAAATTATATTTTATATTGCCATTTACAATAGTCATTATAAGATTGTATTGTTAGTGATAGGACTTGTAATGCAATTTATGATCTCGTGGATGAGTTTTGAGAGTTTTTGAGCTTAATGTTTGAGGATACTATTAGTGATTCTGTATTCTAGAAAATGCTTGTCATAAGTTTTTGCAGAAAAGTTGATGTTTTGATGTGGTGGTGTTGATTGTAGTAAGAGCAGTTGAAAACCGAAGTTACGGTTTAGAAGATGACAATCGTATATTATAAAGTCATAATGAATCAAGATACCAATTTGTTGCATTATAGAATAAAGAAGTATTTGTCAGATTCTTCCTACTTCATCCTTCTTTGTATCTACTTTAAAAGTAAAGCCCAAAACATCCGAAACTAATTCCAAAAAAGCAAAAAAGCATTCTTTGCACTCTTTCCAACCATTAGTGACACCAGCAAGTTTAGTTAAAACACCAATTAGTTGTTTAAAACATCATTTAGCCCCTTTAATTACATCTTCAACTAATTTTATTGTACCTCCATAAGTGTTCTTTGCACCTTACTATTACATCCCATCATCACCATCACTAAACTGATGATAATTATTCTCCTTATCTTCTCTATACCTTCTTTCTGTGCTTCTCCTCTCTTTTTTCTTTAAAAGACCTCTTCTTTTTTTAAAAGGTTATTTCAAAAACAAAAGAAATATGAATGAATAGTATTTCATTCTCTTAACAGCCTCTTTCATTTTATCAAATTCAAAATTAATTGCTGTCCTAATTATTACATCCAATATTCCTAGTAACTTATTTATTGCAATCACTACAACCGATTTAACAATGCCAATATCGCCACCAGCAGCACTAAAATTACCATTCTTAGTTATAGCCTTTTAGTGACACAGCTGCTACAAAATCTGCATTGGTAGCTGCCAGAATCATTGCATGACTAGGAATACCAGTAGCTAATTTTCTGGCAATATTATCATCATTCTAAGAAATGATTATCTTTAATATTGATATCACCAATCGTACCAATCAATTTGCTTAAAGAATAAATTATCTTTACAATCACTGCACTAGCACCTTGGATAACAACTTCCACTCCTTTAATATCTGAATTAGGAGTAGCAATAATTTGTTCTACTAACTCATATAATTTACCCTTAGTATTCTTTAATCCATCTTCAATAGTCTTAAAATGTATCTTCCACCTTACTTTTCTTATCCTCAGAGTTAACAGCATTAAATCTTAATGCATTACCAATATTTCCAAAAACACCAAAAATTTTCTGAAATCCTTACTAGATCTTAACTAAAGAATCTAAAAAACTATTTTTATCCTCTAATATATCTTTACCCACTTCAGCAATCTCAACCTCATTATAAGCATCAATCTCTGTTTCTTCCTTTTGAGCAAAACTCTATCCTTTAATATTTTAGCAGTCTAGGAGATAAGTTTCAACAAGCATCAATGAGTTAGAAGAAGTAGCAAAAAAGCAGTAAATAGTTCTAAATCCCAAGAAATTAGAGAAGAAGTTGATGAGGCTAAGGCTACTTTAAACATATTAAAAACAAATGTAAATTTGTTAGGAACAATAGGTGATAATAATGTAGTAGGTTATGCAAATAATTCTGCTGGTTTAAGAACGCAAGTAGATGAAATAGGATTGAGGAAAACTCTTAAATCATTGCAGGAGATAGTAAAAGCAACAACAAATTAGGGTGTTAAAGCGTTAGAAGTAGGTTTTACTATATGGAGGTGTGCATAATAAGGATGGAGCTAAGATATTGGCTACAAGTGGTAATAATCCAGGAGCAAATAATGCTAGTAAAGCATCATTGATACTATCTGCAACTGCAAATACAAGTGCAATTTCTTTTGCAAAAGGAGGATCAGATGCTAATTGCTAATCTAGCAAATAATGTCAATCCAAAAGCATCAGCAATAGCAGGAGGGATAGCTTTACGCGTTCATTGGTTAAGACAGGTAAGCTAGCAGCAGGAGCAGCAGATAATGTTACAGGTGGAGGGAAAGAAGTGCAAGGAATAGGGGGCATTGCAGTACACCTTATATTCTGGCTAGTGATTCATTGATAGGCGATCCTTTTAGACTGTCTCATCAGGTTGCGGAAATATATGCAGGATTTGCTTTTTCTAGAGATATTAATCATAAGGAAGATCCTAGTACACCACCACTTAAGCGTGGATTTTTCTGTCTTTGTTTCACATTGGTGAGGTGTGTGATGCTAATGATTATTCTTTTGATAATATTCATCCTATTCGTATTGTAAAAATGAAGTCTTCTTTTTTGAATTTTAGAGCATTAGAAAAGAGCAGTATGATTATGAATTCATTGCTTAATAAGACTGTTGAATTTTTAGAGGTGAATAATTTCACTTTTAAAAATTCAGTAATTCTTTCTTCTGTTAAAGATATGAAAGCGTATGATCTTGCTGAACTTAAGAAAAATATAGATGGAGTTTTAGACAGCAATCATAAGATGATGATACTTGGTAGAAAAGATGAGATTGCTAATATTACGCGATCTGTAAGTCCAATAAGGGATGCATTTGATATTATTGTTTCGGATATAACACTATATTTTGGAATTCCGAAAGAAGTACTATATCCTACATTTCCATCTGGAGAGGGAAGTGTTGGAAATTACGATATTTTTTATCTAAATATTGAGCAAATATGTAGGCTTATGGTTGAACCTTTTATTAATGAGGTTTTACATAAATTTGGGCTTGAATCTAATTGGCAATTTAAAGCAGTAAAGCCGATTAGTTAGAAAGAGCAAGCTGAGATTAATGAGAAGGAGGCACGTACTTTGTCTTTGTATGTTGATCTTTTAGAAAAGTCAAAAGAAATGGGTGATTCTGAGCTTTTTTCAAAAATTCAGTCACAGATTTCAGAGTTCATGAAGATTTAGAGTAAAAAAAATTTTAAAGGAGGGAATAATGATTAATAATGAACAAGAAGCCTCTTCGGCTGAGGCTTCTTATGATGTTAATAACACTAATATCAGCAATTCTAAAGAATTAGTTACAATTTCTGTTGATGAATATGAGAAATTGGTTGCAGATTCTAAGAAATTGCCAGATATGATTTCACGAGAAGATTTTGAGAGAAGGTTGGCTGAGGTTGAAAGCAATTTCACTAAAGCTAGGAAACAAGTTGAGAAGCAGGCAGAAGTTGATGCGTTTAAAGATTCTAAATTGTTAGCAAACTTGGAGAAGGCATGCGAACAATATGAAATTACTCCTCCATTTGCTAATGTAGGTAGTATTAAGGATGCTAAATTGGCATTTTTAGACGCAATGAAAAGAAAATACAATATTAAATTTAAAGTTGATGAATCTGGAGATCTTGATTCTCAAATCGAAAATATAAGTTTACTTGTTCAAGAGCTTACGGCTTACAAACAAATGGTTAATGTGCGTAATAAAAATATTGGGCAGGTTATTAATAATACCAAAGCTCAGAGGTATAAAGAAAGATTGCTTTCTAGGGGGGGGTGTACATGCCTAGTTTTGATTTTACTCAATCAGAAAAAATTTACACCAGGGATATGAGCATAAGTCTGGATTGCATGAGACTGAGACTGCAATTGTAGCCACTGACTCAGATGTTATAGCTCCTGGGGATTTAGTAGTATCAACCAAATCATTTCCTATGGGAGATATTTTGGTAAAGAAAGCAACGTCTAGTACTACAGACAAAGAAATTTTTCGTGGATTTGCTATGCGAAAGACAAACATACCATCTCATGAAACAGAAAATTATGCACCAGGTGAATTGATTCCTATCAGAAGAAGAGGTGAAGTTGTAGTGAACCTTGGTACTGACTTTTCAAATCCTAAAATTGGTCAGTATGTTTTATTTAAAGACGGTAATTTTACCAAGGGAAAAGAGGGGATTCAGGTTGGTAGGAGCAAGGATGTGAGTATTAGTAATACAAGTAAGGTGGTGTTATTAGATATTCAACTAGGATTTTAGTATAATTCTAGTGGTGCGAGGAAAGCTTCTTTATAAATAGATTGACTAAAAAAAATTAAGACAAAGGAGGAATCGAGATGGGTAGAGGCATTTTTGCTGAAACAACTGGTACTTATATTGGAGATATTGTAAATTTAGCAAAAAAAGGTATTGAAGAACTCATAACCTTATAAGGTGATTAGTAGGAGTGATTTGAGACAAGGATGTTATGTTGCTCGCAAGGCAGTTATGGAACATAATGTTATTTCCGATTTTGAATATTATAATAATGGGAATAACTTCAAAGAAGTTTCGTATAAAATGCATGTATTTGAACGAAGAATTTTTCTAAGGGGTTTAGAGCATGGTATGATTAGTGAGGATGAGGTAAAGGCTAATTTGGAACTTGCTCTTATGAAAGATGTTTATCATGCAGTTATTTTTGGAAAAAAAGAGAGCAATATGGAGGGTATTGCAACACTTTCTGGTAGAAGTAAGTTATCGGGTACACAGGTTTCATCATTAACTACTGGAACTACTCTACATCAAAAGGTTGTGGAAGCTAAACGTAAATCTGAGGAGTACAA
>NZ_AYOT01000226.1 GCF_000500045.1 Borrelia persica No12
TTGAGTATCTTAAAGAAAACTTTGATATTAAATTAAAA
Organism: Borrelia persica No12; assembly: GCF_000500045.1. Classification (GTDB taxonomy): domain Bacteria; phylum Spirochaetota; class Spirochaetia; order Borreliales; family Borreliaceae; genus Borrelia; species Borrelia persica. The sequence continues at coordinate 39 of NZ_AYOT01000226.1, forward strand.
CATTTAGAAGAAAAGATTTTTGATACCAAAGAAGAACTTATTAATAGAATGGATAGTAAGTTTAATGAGCTTGATAATAAGATTGATAACGTTGAGAATAATCTGAATATAAAGATTGATACTAAATTCACTGAACTTGATAACAAGATTGATATTGTTAAAAGTGAATTAAAGTCTGATATTCGTGATGTGGATAATAAGATTGATACTAAATTCACTGAACTTAATAATAAGATTGATAATGTTGAAAATAACTTGAACGTTAAGATTGATACTGTTAGGAATGAATTAAAGTCAGACATTAAAGACCTCGATAACAAGATTGATAACGTTCGAAAAGACATGGAACTTAATAAAATGGAACTAGATAATAAGATTGACAAATCAGTATCAGAAATTAAAGGTACATTAAAGTTACATGGTTGGATGTTTGGAACAATTATTACTCTTAATATAGGAATATTTTTAGCGTTAATATCAATAATTTATTCATTAGTTATAAAATAGATTTAAGAAAGTAAAATTCTCTCCTATAAATTTCAATATTTTTTTTGTAAAAATTTTAGTTTTTTTTGTTAAACTAAGTTAGCAAAAACTAAAATATGCTTTATATTTATGTATGTTATAAGGTGAGATATTATTTAAGATGAAATTAAATTTTAAAATTAATTCAAGAGAATTATACAAGTACTCAATATTTTTCAGAAATTATATAGATAATGTGGCAGAAGATGTATTAAAGAATGGGATTAGTTTGCAAAGTACATCTTCTGCTGTTACATCACTAGAAGAAGAATTAGATAATCTAAAAATAGAACTTAAAGCAGCATTATTGCAGTGTATTATTAGCTACAGATTTAATGGAGTTGGGTATATTTTAGTAAAGACAGCCGATGAACTTGATAATTTAAATGTAGAAGTGAATCAAGAATTCCCTACTGGATTTATGTATTTAGATTATGACAAGGTATATGATACTGGAATTGATTCTAGTTATATTAGTTGTTATTTAAAAAAAGGAAATAAAGAAGAAGCTATTCATGGACTTGAACAAATTAAGATACATAAGAGCAGATTAATTATATATGAGAATTATGACTATATATTGCATTCTTATACACCATGTTATACGGAAAGTTTTTTGCTTAATGTGTACTTACTAGAGAAGATATAT
>NZ_AYOT01000227.1 GCF_000500045.1 Borrelia persica No12
AGACTTACAAGATGTTTTATCATCTGCAGTTACATCAGTAAAGGAGAATAAGAGAGGAGGCCTTTCAAATTTTTTGAATTTCTTTTCATTTACAGAAGAAGATAATTCTAATGTATCTGAGCTTGGAGAGTTAAATGGGAAATTAAGGCATGAACTTGAACAACTTAAATACAATCTTAATAATGACGGATTATTTTATAGTTCTTCAACAACATCATCATTAGAAGTAATTAGGTATGATATGACATATCTTAAAGAGGCCTTAGCATTAATTAAAGCGAAGATAGGAGCAGATACTAAAGAACCATTAACAAGAAGTTTTAATGAGCAAGTAAAGGGATTAGGTAGTGATGGTAAAGGAGACCGAAGTAATTACTATGACTTTCTAAAGAGTGTACAAGAGAAGTTAGAAGTTACTTGTAATAGTAAACTAAATAAGTATTATCACTTAGACATTAGATTTAATTCATT
>NZ_AYOT01000228.1 GCF_000500045.1 Borrelia persica No12
ATATTGCATTCTTATACACCATGTTATACGGAAAGTTTTTTGCTTAATGTGTACTTACTAGAGAAGATATATAAAGAGATAGGTAAAAGAATAGAGACACATAACTTTTTGTTTTACAAAGATGATTCGTTAGTAGACTTACAAGATGTTTTATCATCTGCAGTTACATCAGTAAAGGAGAATAAGAGAGGAGGCCTTTCAAATTT
>NZ_AYOT01000229.1 GCF_000500045.1 Borrelia persica No12
AGAATTAGATAATCTAAAAATAGAGCTTAAATCAGCATTATTGCAGTGTATTATTAGCTACAGATTTAATGGAGTTGGGTATATCTTAGTAAAGACGGCCGATGAACTTAACAATTTAAATGTAGAAGTTAATCAAGAACTCCCTACTGGATTTATGTATTTAGACTATGACAGGGTATATGATACTGGAATTGATTCTAGTTATATTACTTATTATTGCAGAAAAGGAAATAAAGAAGAAGCCATTCATGGACTTGAACAAATTAAGATACATAAGAGCAGATTAATCATATATGAGAATTATGACTATATATTGCATTCTTATACACCATGTTATACGGAAAGTTTTTTGCTTGATGTGTACTTACTAGAGAAGATATATGAAGAGATAGGTAAAAGAATAGAGACACATAACTTTTTGTTTTACAAAGATGATTCGTTAGCAGACTTACAAGATGTTTTATCATCTGCAGTTACATCAGTAAAGGAGAATAAGAGAGGAGGCCTTTCAAATTTTTTGAATTTCTTTTCATTTACAGAAGAAGATAATTCTAATGAATCTGGACTTGGAGAATTAAATGGTAAATTAAGGCATGAACTTGAACAACTTAAATACAATCTTAATAATGACGGCTTATTTTATAGTTCTTCAACAACATCATCATTAGAAGTAATTAAGTATGATATGACATATCTTAAAGAGGCCTTATCATTAATTAAAGCGAAGATAGGAGCAGATGCAAAAGAACCATTAACAAGAAGTTTTAATGAGCAGGTAAAGGGATTGGGGAGTGATGGTAAAGGAGACCGAAGTAATTATTATGACTTT
>NZ_AYOT01000230.1 GCF_000500045.1 Borrelia persica No12
ATTATGTAATCTTGCTGTATTGTCAAATTTTGTTATATTAGTTTCAATTTTATTATCAAGTTCAGTGAATTTTGTATCAATTTTATTATCAAGATCTTTAATATCCGATTTTAGTTCGCTTCTAACATTATCAATTTTATTATCAAGTTCAGTGAATTTTGTATCAATTTTATTATCAAGTTCAGTGAATTTTGTATCAATTTTATTATCAAGTTCAGTGAATTTTGTATCAATTTTATTATCAAG
>NZ_AYOT01000231.1 GCF_000500045.1 Borrelia persica No12
ATATCGAAGTTTTCTTTGAGATATTCGATATCTTTGTGAGTGAGTTCGTTTCTGTAATATCTAAAAGACAAATCTTTAGCTACATCTTTATCAATACCAGCTTTAACGAGCTCAGAAAGTACCATTTTTTGAGTTATGATTGGATATGCCAATTCTTCCATAAAGATCTCCTCATAATATTATACACTATTTATTGAGATGTAAAAATGGTCATTGTGAAAGAGTGTAGTAAAAACTTAGCTGGTGTTGATAGTTAAAATCGTGTTTCGGATTAATGTAAATTTGAGCTTA
>NZ_AYOT01000232.1 GCF_000500045.1 Borrelia persica No12
GTTGTTGATAGAGAAGTTGTTATAAAAAAAATTATCAAATGCTTTGATGACAATTGCAATTATGGATGTAATAAATAGCCTGAAAAGTGTTTTCAACGCGCTCGATGTCTTTGTCAATTGAATGAATATCCTTTGACTTTGAATAATAGCTAACTGGCTTATAATTATAACAAATATACTGAAATTTGCGTTGGCGCTCATATTAGTTATGATTAATACTCCAATGATACTAAAAATCCAATAATTGATATTTAAAGAGGCCCTGGAAGAGGTAGTAGTGAGGACACAGGCGAGGGGACCCCCCCCCTTTTTGAAAAATTAGCTGAAGTTTACTCCAAAGTCGATTTTAGATATATCTAATGCAAAAATTGAAACACAATAATTAAAAATATTGAGTCAAGACTTGAAAAATTCGATGAGAAATACATGGTATACTACTTGACTAAAAAATAATGGAAACATTTAAAGAAAATAAAATGGAATGGAATATAAAGAAAATAGAAATATCATTGAAAAAGTTTAAAAATTAAAACTTAAAAATTAAAATATGTAGTATACTTGGTATATCGGATATATTTAAGTGTGTAATAGCAAAAATATAATAGCATTTAAGAAATATTTATTTGATTTAAAAGAAACTTCAAAAGATGAAAAAACAGAACATACTGACAGAACTAAGTTAGAAAATCTACTTAATACACTTAAACCAAATTCAAATATTATCATTCAGCATGAACCTAAAAGAAATAAAGAAGGTTTTGGATCACCTGACTACTTAATTAAAACTAACGAAAGTATAGTAGGATATATTGAAGTTAAGAAAATAGATCAAAATTTAGATGATATTCTTAAAAGTACACAAATTCAAAAATATAAAGAATTGTCAAACAATATAATACTTACAAACTATATTGAATTTATATGGATACGAAATAAGGAAATTACTTTAAAAGAAATATTAATATCTAGGGAAGATTTAAAGAAATTAAATCCCGAACTTGAGAATGAAAAAGTAAATAGTGTTACGAAAATTATAAATGAATTCTTCTTTACTACTCCTGAAAAAATTAAAAATACTGAAGAACTTACTAGTTTACTTGCATATAGAACTAGAACACTAAAGGAAATGATAGAATTAAATTTAAAATCCATTTTAAAAGATGATAAGCAAGATAAAAATAATAAAGAAAAACTGGAATTTAAAGAATCAAATGCTTTAACTGTAGCTTATGATGTATTGATTGAAACTATTTATGGTTATAATCTTCTTATTTCAGAATTTGCAGATTCAATTGCACAAGTTATTACTTATGGACTTTTTATTGCTCGTCTTAATAATAAAGAAAATATCAAGATTAATTTTAATAATGTAAGAGAATTTATACCTGATAATTTTTCATTAATACAAAATATACTAGATTTAATTAAAGATATTGGAAAAAACAAAAAATATTTTAATTTAAAATGGATTTTAGATGAGATTATAAGCATAGTAAATAATATTGATACTGAATTTATTTTTAATCGGTTTTCATTTACAAGCACCAATACAAGTTCAAAAGACCCATACCTATATTTTTATGAAGACTTTTTAGCCAAATATGACCCATCTTTAAGAAAATCAAAAGGAGTATATTATACTCCACATTCGGTTGTAAGTTTTATTACGCGTAGTTTAAATGAAGTACTAAAGAGAAAATTTGGTTTAAACAAAGGCTTTGCTGTTAGAGACAAAGTTACAGTACTGGATTTCGCAGTAGGTACTGGTACATTTTTACTTGAAGTTATAAAAACAATATTAAAGGAAATTCCAAAAGGATCTGGAAAGCAAGAAGATTATATAAAACTACATATACTTAAAAACTTATACGGTTTTGAATACTTAATGGCACCTTATGTAATTAGCCATCTAAAATTATCAGAATATTTAAAGGAAATTTGCAATATTGATTTTAATAGTAAAAATACAAAACTGCAAATATTTTTAACTAATACTCTTGATAAAAAGATAATAACAGATCAAAAATATTTAAACCCCTTTTTTGAAACTCTTTTTTCACCAATCTCTAAAGAAAATAAACTTGCAAATGAAGTTAAAGAAAAATCAATACTTGTAATACTTGGAAACCCACCTTATAGCGTAGTATCAAAAAATAAAAGTGATTATATATCAAAGTTAATGGAAGAATACAAACAAATAAATGGTAAGTCTATAAAAGAAAAATCGATGGCTTCATTAAATGATGATTACGTTAAATTTATTAGATTTTCGGAAGATAGATTTGAAAATAATGAAGAAGGAGTCATAGGAATTATAACTAACAATGGATACCTTGATAACGTAACTTTTAGAGGTATGAGGTATCATCTCTTAAAAACATTTGATGAGATTTATATTATTAATTTACATGGAAGTTCACGTAAAAAAGAAAAAACTAATACAGGAGAGACAGACGAAAATGTATTTGATATTCAAACTGGAGTTGCTATTTCTATATTTATCAAATATAAAGATGTGTCAAAAAAAAATGCTCTAGCAAATGTTTACTACAATAGCATAAAAGGCAAAAGAGAAGAAAAATATGAGTTTTTAGACAAAAACACTATATTTAGTAGTGATATAGAAAAGTTAGAATACAAACCTCCCTATTATTTTTTTATTAAAAAAAATTTTAAAACAGAAAATATTTACAGTAAAGGAAAATCTTTAGTAGATATTTTTACTATAAAAAGTACTGGAGTAGAAACTCAAAAAGATAGAATAGCGATTGATTACACAGAAGAAAAACTTTTAGATAAACTTAAAAACTTAGTTAAGTTATCAAAACAAGACGCTCGTAGTAAATATGGAACAGAAAAAGATTCTACAGAATGGAATTTAGAAAAAGTTCAAGAATTTTTAAAATCTACAAATATTAGTTCAGATTATGTAAAAAAAATATCTTATAAACCATTTGATAATAGATATGTTTACTACTCTAAAAGTAAAGGAATTATAGGAAGACCAAAATACCAAACAATGAAACATATTTTAGAAATTAAAGATAATATAGGACTTGTTATAACAAGACTTTTGTCTACAGATAGCTTTTGCCATGCTTTTATTAGTTCTATTCTTGTCAATAGGGATTGTATTTGTAGTAAATCCTATGTTTTTCCACTTTATATAAAAGAAGATCGGGGAATGTTTGAAGATATAAAAAAAGAAAACTTTGAATATCAGTTTAGAAACTTTATTAATAATAAGTATAGTAAAGAATTTAAAGCAGAAAAAATACTTGGATATATTTATGCAGTACTTTATTCAAATATTTACAGAACTAAATTTTATGAGCATTTAAAAATAGACTATCCTAAAATTATTTTTGTAGACGATATAAAAGTATTTGAAACACTTAGCAATCTTGGCTCTGACCTTATTAAGGTTCATTTACTAAAAGTTATTCCAAACTTAGATAGTAATATTGGAAAACATATTGTAGATGAAGATAAAAATCAAAATAAAATTATAGAAAAAGTTTTTTATAAAAAAGATAAAAATGAACTTTACTATAATAAAACTTCTAGGTTTATTAATGTTTCTTTAGAAGAATATGAATACATGATTGGAAGTTACCAAGTTCTTAAAAGTTACTTAAAATATAGAAAAGGAAGAAAGCTTGAACTTGATGAAGTTGAATATATTGAGAAAGTTATAAAAATACTTCACTACACAATTAAAAAACAAAAGGAAGTAGATGATATAATTTCAAATTTAAAAGAGTTTAATGAATAAAATCTAAATCAAAAAGCAAAAGTAAACTTTGAAATAAAAAGTAGACTTTGAAATATCAAATAGATATTTATAAATTTACAATCTATAAAATCTCTTATTTTAAGGTAGAGTTATATATTAAATTATTAATAATAATATTACTAACATTGCCTAACATCAACTGCTGTTCTAATTGTCTTACTTAATACACCATCTTTATCAACATCTTCCGTTGCTTTTACTACTACTTGTTCTAATTTTGCTGATGATGTCAAAATCTTCTCACTTAGACTGTTAAAGTACTTCCCTTAGTTATAGTTGATTTCACAGTAAATCCTAATCATTTATTTCTCATGTGTGCATTTCATTCATTTTTTATTCATTTATTTGTGTTTTGCTCTTGGTCTAAGCTTGTAAAGAGAAAAAAGGAGGCAAGAAAAAAATGAAAGAAAAAAAAGAAATGAGAGAGAGAAAAATAGGAAAGGGAATAATAATGGAAAAAGGGAGAATGATGGGAAGAGTGATGAAAGAAAGTATGGTTTTGATGATGTTGTGGTAATGATGGGATGTGGACAACAAATAGCAGAAGAAAAAGGGAAGAGTTCGAATGAAGTTTTAATGGAAGTAGAAAGAAATGCAGAGAATGTTTTTTTATTCATTTTTGGGGTTAATCTTAGATACATTAATATAAAAATATATTAAAATCACTTAATTTAACAAGATAATAAGCAAATATCTTACCTGTATGCCTAACACAAAACAAGAAAAGTGTCTCCTTTAAATAACTTTCATTTACTAATTTGCATCGAAAATTATTTATTGTTGTCTACTAGATATTGAATCTGCTTACTTACTACTTGTTTCTGAAACTGGTTCTTTCAGACCTCTTGCTTTATCTATTTCCTGTTTCACTGTTCCAAGCACATTCTTTACTGTCTTTTTATTATATCTTTTACTGCTCCTAACAGTTTATTTACTGCAATTATCCCTGCTAATTGTACTGCTTTTTCATCGTTATTATTATTAACAGCTAATTTATCTCCTTTAACCAATGATCACAAGGCTATTCCTCCTGATACTGCTGCTGCTTTAGCTATATCTTGTGCTAGATACTCTGAAGTAGCTCCTATTGCTCCAGTTGCACCTCCTTCTGTGGAATTAACTATTGATTCTAGTATTTCTTCACCACTCACCGCCGGTACTATTGTTGCTGCCTTGTCTCCCACTGCTGCTCCTACAGCACCTATTGTCAAAACCTTAGCTCCATCCTTTGAAGAAGTTACTCCTATTGATGCATCAGCTAGTGATATATCATTTTTTTTGGTCCTTCAAGCTCTGTTGTGCCTTAGCTATCTCTACTATCCCTTTCAATGCTTTATATGTTATTTTTAATGCATTTTCATCTACTGATACTCCTTGTTGATTGCTTGCTACCTCAACTACCTTATTAACATCACCTATATCCTTTAAAGAATCTAAATGTCCTTTCAATGCACCTAAAACTTCCTTGGCTGTATCAACTGCAATTCTAACTGGATTATTTGATGCATTGCTTTTATCATCACCTTTTGTTGACTTTTTTGCTACTTCTTATAATTCATCTGATGCATCTCCAAGTTTCTTACCTAGATTGCTAAAATATTTTCCTTAAAATATTTTCCTACTTTATCCCGAGTTGTATCTTTAGTGATAGAGTAAAAGCCCAAAACATCTGAAACTAACTCCAAAAAAGCATAAAAAGCATTCTCAGTACTCCTCCCAACTTCCATCATTACCCCACTTAATCCACTCCCTGTGCCATTCTGTTTCCCTGGTTGTTCTACTTGTTGTCCACATCCCATAATTCCAATAATCATCATAATAACCAAACTTATCTTCATAATCTTACTCATCTTCCCAATATCCCCTCTCTTATCATAATTAACGTTTATTTCTCTAATTCCTCTCATCTTCTTTTCCCTCCTTAACTGCTCTTTAAAAATTCAAAATTCCTCCTATCTTTAAAAATCCATTAATAATCCAAAGATCCCATCTCTCTACATAAAATCTCCATACTAAAAAACTTATTCTCTATCTTTAGAATAAAGCTTTTATTTTTTCTCTTTGAGAAGAAGAGTCTCTTTCTATCAACATTACTCCAACAGAAAAAACGATATAAAAATAAATAAAACAAAAAACAAATGAAATGCACAAACCATAAATGAACGCTTAATAACAAAATAAAAGAAATATATCAAATCACCTAATTTAACAAAAAAAACATCTCCCTTATCCTTCTTCATAAAAACAAAGAGAAGTATTTCATTTAAATAACTTTTTTTATATTACTGATCATTATCTACAACTATTTATCATTCCAATTATAAAAATACTTAATGTCTTGTTTACCGCACCACTTACTGCAAAACACTAAAAAGAAAAACAACTTTTCCTCAGTAAAAAAAAAGTGTTTCTCTTAATTGTATTTATTATCTAATTATATATCTATTATTAATCATAATTATTAATTCTTAGATGCCGAAATCTCATTATCAAAATTCACAGGAGCATCATTTGCATTTATTTTAATTGCCTTTTTTACTGTTTTAAGTCCTGCATGCTGCCGCTGGTGCTGCTGGTGCTACTAATACAAAGGATGCAACTATAGCAGAAGGTATAGCCTTAAGAGCGATGGCTCAAGATGGTAAGTTTGCTAATGCTAGTGCTAATGATGCTCAAGGGATTGCTGCTACTGCAGTTAAAGGAGCAGCAGCAAGTGCAATAACTAAAGCATTAGATACATTGACGATAGCAATAAGAAAAACAATTAATGCACACTAGCTAATTTCACAGAATCACTATTTTTAACAATAGCTTGTAATATATCAGCCCCAGTTACCGCTCCAATTGCTTTAGCAGCATCAGCTACTGCTTTTTTATCATCCGCGGCAACACTAGCATTACCAAATAGTTTTCCTGCACCATCAGCATTGTTTGCACCTCTTGCATTACCATCTTCAGCTTTGTCGGAATCTCCTGCATCATGTTTACCTTCATCTTGAAGTACCACTTCTACTATATTTTTAATTCCTTTTACTAATTTCTCAACTCCAATCCCAACAGTACCACCAGAAACAAAAGCAGAAACATTTCCAATTGGATCACTAGCATCACCAATAGCCTCACTAACAGTCTTAGCTCCCTCGATTATCTTATCAAGAGTGTCACTAACCAATTTATTCACTGCACTCTATACTCCCACCGCATTCGGATTCCATTCTCTCTTCATGTCAGCAACAATTTTATTAAGCTTATTCATTAAAATATTTCCCAACATCCGATTTCTTACTCTCCAAATTAAACCCTAATACACTCCCAACAATATCGCCAAAAGAAGTAAAAACACCAATAAAATCATTTCCCAAGCCAACCAAAGACTGTAAAAATTTATTCTTCGACTTCTCTGCTTCTAATACTCCACTATTACATCCCATAATTCCCAAAATCATCATAATAATCAAACTTCTCTTGATCACTCCTCTCATCTTCCCTATACCCTCTCTAATTTTCTCTTTAGATTTTATCCTCTAATATCTCTAATCCCTCTCATAACCCTTTTTCCCTCCTTAAACTATTAAAAAACTCCCACCTATCTTTAAATTAATCAACTAAAATAATCTAAAGATCCCATCTCTCCTCAAAATCAAATCTCATAAATAAAAAAGAAAAACACTATAAAAACTAATAAATGAAAAACGAATGAAATGCACATATCAAATGCACACACGATGAATGAATACTCAACAAAAAATTAAAAAATATATTAAATCACTTAAATTTTTAAAAAAAACTATTCTCTGTTACCTTCTAGAGAACAAAAGAAGTGTTTCCTTTAAATTACTCTTTATTTGATCATTTTTTATTATTATCTTATAAAGTTAGCTAAATAAAATAAAAACTTGATACATAAATGAATTTAACTTGTTAAACAAACAAATGATAAATGTTTGATAAGACATATTAAAATACCAAAAAGGAAAACAATTTTTCCATTATTAAGAAAAAATATTTTTCTTAATTAACGTTATTTTCTAGTCTAACTATCCACTTAGTAGCAGTAGGTTGAATAGTACCAGTTTCTAGAACATTTGTTTCAGGAGTATCAGAGTATTTTATCTCTTTAACAGCTTCTTTAATTTTACCAAGCTCAAGATTTACTGCCTTATCAATCATTACATCCAATAAACTTATTAAACAAGTAAAATACATAAGATAAAAATTTATAGATTAATACCAATTAATATAATTTATTTTGACATTTTAGGATTAATATTTGCTGAATATTTCTTATCTATGATATACATATTATTTTAAAAAAAATACTTTAATTTATGTCAATTACAGGTAATTTAAAGGTTTTGTAAGCACGCCTGCTATTTTAATAATTTATCACTTCATAAAGATTTATAAAACGTTAATATACTGAAACCTATAACAAGCAACATGCTTATAAAAATTGTAAATTTATAACAAAAAAAATCTATACTTATAAATAGTATTCGTAATACTACAATCAAATAACCTCATTTTAACAAGAAAACATCTTCTCTGTTAGCTCATAGAAAACAAAAGAAGTGCTTCCTTGAAATTACTTTTTATTTGGTCATTTTTTTATTACTATTAATCCCAATTAATTATTGGTTTCAGGTATCTTTTTATCAGAAATTACAGGAATGTCATTAGCATTAATTTTAATTAATTCTTTCACCTTTTCAAGTCCCAAATCGATTGTCTTCCTTATCGCTATAGTTAATGTATCTAATGACTTACTGCTGCTCCTTTAACTACAGCAGCAACAATCCCCCCTTGAGCATCATTAGCACTAGCATTAGCAAACTTACCATCTTTTGCCATAGCTCTTAAAGCCATACCTCCTGCTATCGTTGCATCTTTAGAAGCACCAGCAACTTGAGCAATATTATTAGCAGCTAATTTAGCAGCGTTACCACTATCTTTAATTATAGCCTGCAAAATATCAGCACCAGTTACCGCTCCAACTGCCTTTGCCGCATCCGCTGCTGATTTTTTTGCCTTGTCAGCAGAATCACCAGCATTATTTGAAGCAAATAACTTTCCCGCTTCATTATCAGCAGCATTATTAGCAGTTCTTGAAGTATTACCATCTTCAGCATTTTTATCATCGCCAGCTTCTGCATTACCCTCATTCTTAAGCACTATATCAACTATACCTTTAATTCCCCCTTTTATCAGATTTTTAACATCTCCAGCAGCACCTGCTCCACCACCTGCAGCAGCAACAGCAATATTTCCAATTGGATTATTATCAGCACCAATAGCCTCACTAGCAGTCTTAGCTCCCTCTATTATCTTATCAAGCGTCTCACTAACAAATTGATTTACTTCACTCTCTACTCCCACCGCATTCGGATTCCCTTCTTTCTTCATATCAGCAACAATTTTCTCAAGCTTATCCTTTGTCCCTTGCACAGTTTCCTGCACTTTCTTAAAATATTTCCCCACATCCAATTCTTATTAAGGTTATACTTCAACAGCAAAAATGAAATAAAAATGAATATATATAAATCGCAATTCTATTGTCAAACCAACAAATGATAAATTCTGAATAAAAAATACCAAAATGCAAGAAAGGAAAACAATTCTCTCCCTAAAGAAAATATTTCCTTTAATTGACTTTATTATTCAGTTTATAATTTATTTAGTAACACTAGGGTGAATAGTGCCAGCTTTTGGAACATCAGTTCCAGAAGCCTCAGAATACTTTATTCCATGAACAGCCTTTTTCACTTTTTCAAGTTCAAGATTGACTGTTTCTCTAATTATTATATCCAATACTCCTAATACCTTATTTACAGCACTTACTGCTGCTCCATTTACTGCATGAACAGAATTGCCTTCCTTTTTAGCTACAGCAATTTCTGCTACATTCTTTGATTGCTCCAATAGTAGGCTCTCACCCTTAGCTTCTTCAGACTTTTGCTACAGCTTGAAGTATATCAACACTACTTACTGACGCAATATCAATTGAAGCACTAGCCGCGCTGCCTCTGCATTAGTACTATTAACATTACTACCAAGCAATTTACCAATTGCTTTTTGTTGATCATCTCTGGTCTTAGTAGCTTCTGGATTTTCCTCATCTTTTTTTTAACACTACCCCAACTATTTCTTAATTCCTTTAACAAGTGAGTTAACACTTACGGCTTCTCCAGGTATAAAATCTTGTCCCTCTTTAGGAGCAGCAACAATTTTATCTTCTCCTGTAGCTCCTTTTACTGCTTCCTTGGCTCCTTCTGCTATCTTATCCAATGTATCAACGAATAAACTGCCCAACAACAGTTTTAACTTTCTCATAATTCCCATTCTTAGAAACTTCTGCTTGCAATTTCTCTTTCACCGTTTTCATTATCCCTACAATCTTAGTAAAATAAGCCCCTATCTCCGATTTCTTTGTATCCCCCCCCGTTTATGTCCCACTTACCATATCCCCAAATTGCCACACAAACGTCCAAAAATCCTTTCCCTAAATTCGCTATTGAACTCAAAAACTCTCCTTTTGGACTAATCCCATTATTACAACACATCATCACTACTATCATCATCATTACTAAACTTCTCTTTATCATTTCTATCTTCTTCACTTTTACTCCTCTCTCCTCTTTCTCTTTTATTTTTCTCATCTCTTTTACCCCTTTCTCTTTCTTTTTTCTTCCCTTCGATTTTTCCACTAGATCCTCTCTTCCATCTTTTCCAAAGATCTTCCCTTCTCTTCCTTCTTTCTTTGCCAAGTCTAGTACAACAGCAAAACACCAATAAATGAATGAATAAAAACAAATGAATAAAATACTCACACGATAAATTAATGCTTAATAAAAAAAATAAAAGAAATATATTAAAATCACTTGATTTAACAATAAAATATTTTTCTTATCCTTAACGTAATAGAACTTAAAAGTATATCAAGATTACATAATTGGATGTTTGGAACTATTATTACCTTAATATTAGTGTTAATAAAATTCTTACACTTAAAGTAAACACACCCTAATTTGGATAAGTCAATATTAAAATGACTCCAAATTCTATAATCTTTTTAATAGTAATTAAAAATTTATTAAACAAAAACAACATAAGATATCAAATCTATAGATTAATATCAATTGGTGTAATTTATTTCAATATTCTAGGATTAATATTTATTGAATATTTTTTCTTTATGATATATAACTCAAATGAACGTATTGTTTACTAAAGATTTCAGTATATTAAATATTTTATCAATCATTTATAAATGTGAAGTAATAAATTGTTAAAATACAGGCAAGCTTACAAAACCCCTAAGATTATCTGTAACTGACATAAAATTAAAACTTAAATGAAAATATAAACAAATTTTTTTTAAGAATATATAAATTTATAACAAATAAAATCTGTACTTATAAAATAGTATTCGCAAAAAACTACTTCTATAATACAAACATTCTATCTATAATAATAACCTCATGTAACAAGAAAACATCTTCTTTGTACCCTCATAGATAACAAAAGAAGCGTCTTCTTTAAATGATTTTATTTAAAAAAATAACTATCTATAATTATTACTGATTTGACTCTAAAACTGCTGGCTTTCCTGCCCTTGCTTTATCTATTTCTCCTTTTGCCTTCTCAAGAACATTATTTACTGTCTTCTTTACTATTTCCTCTACTGCTCCTAATAATTTATTTACTGCACTTATTCCTACTAATTGTGCTACTTTGTCATCATCATTACTATGTCCAGCCAATTTACCACCTTTCACTAATGAACGTAGGGCTATTCCTCCTGCTACCGCTGCTGCTTTAGCTGAATCTTTTGCTAAATTATCTTTATTGCCTCCTAATGCAAACTTTAATGTACTTGTTGAACCATCTGCATCACTTCCGCCTAATGCTTGATCATTTTCTCCTGATGCAACTACTGATGCTAACATTTCCTCTCCATTGACAATTGACAGTATTGCTGCTGCTTTCTCTCCCACTGCAGTTCCTGGACCTTGATCTGTAGCTAATATTTTAACTCCATCTTTATTATCTGCACTATTCACTTTTACTGCTGTTTCTCCAGATTTTGGCTTTTCAACACCTTCTTTACCAGCTGTATCCACTATTCCTTGAAACGCATTATATGCTCTCTTTAATGCAGGCTCAGCCGATGCTACTCCCTGGCTTTGAGAAACTGCCACACCTACCTTATCACTATCACCTATATCCTTTAAAGAATCTAAATGTCCTTTTAATACTCCTAATGTCTTCTTAGCTGAATCAACTGCACTTCTAATGGTCTTATTTAATATACCACCATCTTTATCAACATCTGCTGTTGCTTTTACTGCTACTTGCTCCAATTCTTCTGATGCAGATGCAATTTTCTTACCTAGACTGTTAAAATAATCTCCTACTTCACTCTTCTTTGTATCTTTAGTAACAGTAAAACCCAAAGTCCCAGAAACTAACTCCAAAAAAGAATAAAAAACATTCTCAGCACTTCTTCCAACGTCAATCAACACCTCATTTAAACTTTTCCCTTTCTCTTCTGTTACTTGTTGTCCACATCCCATAACTCCCAAAATCATCATAATAAGCAAACTTCTCTTGATAATCTTCTTCATCTTCCCCTTTATTCCTCCCATCTCTTTCCATCTTTTCTCTTTCTTTTTTCTTTTCTTTAGATCTATTCTTTAAATTTTTCCTTCCTTCTCAATTTTACTTCAACAGCAAAATACAAATAAATGAATGATACATAAATCAAAATTTACTCGTTAAATAAACAAATAAAAATGTTTCATAAGAGATAACAAAACACAAAAAAAAGAAAACAATTCTCTTCATAAAGAAAAAATATTTTCCTTAATAACTTTTCCCTGATTTTCAACCTAATCAAAAAGAAGGGAACATAGAAACATATCTAAGCTTGCCTTTTTTCTCTCAAATTCTCTAAAAAATAATAAAAACTATATATTCTATCATTTCTTACTTGATTCTAAAACTGATTCTTGCAGACCTCTTGCTTTATCTATTTTTTGTTTCGCTATTCCAAGCACATTCTTCACTGTCTTCTTAATTATTTCTTCTACTGCCACTAACAACTTATTCGCTGCTGTTACTCCTCATCCTTGTACTTCTTTTCCTGAACCTTACAAACTACACGCTGCTCCTGACGCTAGTTTACCTGCCTTAAACAATGATCGTAATACTATTTCCTGATATTTGCTAGGGTATTTGCTTGAAGACCTCCTTTTGCAAAACTCATTGCAGTTGTACTTACACTTGAATTTGATGATCCTACTGCTACATCAGTATCCTTTGATTTAACTATTGATTCTAACATTTCCTCTTCACTTACCGATGCTAATATTAATGCTACTTTAGACACATCTACTGCTACTCCTGAATTTGTAGCCAATATCTCATTCCATCTTTATTATTTACTTCATTTATACTCAGTGTTGTAGTGCCTTCTGTCAACTTTGCAATACCTATCTTAGCTGATTCTTTTACTATTGATTGCAATGCCTTAAGGTTTTTTTAATTCAGTTTTATCTGCTGCTGTCCTGCATTAGCACCAACGCTTGATGCATAACCTACCAAATTAGCATCGCCTACTTGCCTTAAGGACTCTAAATGTCCCTTTAATATAGTTAAAACTTCCTTAGCTGAATCGACCCCCGCTTCTCTAATTGGACTTTTTGATGAATCGCTTTTATCAACATCTATTCCTACTTTCTTTGCTACCAATTCTAACTCTTCTGATCCTTCTGCAAGCTTTACACCTAGAATGTTAAAATATGCTCCTACTTCACTTTTCTTCGTAGTTGATTTAGCAGTAAAGCCCAAAACATCCGAAACTAACTCCAAAAATGCACAAAAAACTCTTTTTCAGCATTCCTCCTAACTTCCATCATTGCTCCAGTTAACCCTCTCTCTCCTCCTTCTCCTTGTTGGCCATATCATCCCACCATCACCACCCAACATCCATATCATCATCACTCTCATTTCTCTCACCTCTCTTATTCCCTCATTTTTCCTACCTCATTCAAAAGTCTTTCATTTCTCCAGACCTCTGCTTCTTTCCCTTACAACTTTACTTCAAGATCAAAAATGAAATAAAAACGATAAATGTTTAATAAGACATACTAAAACACAATTAAGGAAAACAACTCTATTCCATAAAGAGAAAATGTTTTTCTTAATTATCTTTCTTATTATTTAGTTTAATGTTTTATTTAACAACAGGAACAGCTTAAGTCGTTACAGGAATATCTTCAGAATTAATTTTCATTACTTCTCTAACCATCTTAAGCCCTGCATCAATTATTTTTCTTATTGTTATTGTTAATGTATCTAATGCCTTATCACTGTCCTGTTATCGCTCTTTTAATTGAAGCCTCAACATTAGAACTACAATTAACAAATTTACCATTCTTAACGCCATCGCTCTTAATGCTATCATCCCTCCTGCAACTTCCGCATTTTGAGGAGCATTGACACTAAAAACAACAATAATTCCAGTATGCTCAACTAATTTAGCAGCATTACAAGCATCTTTAACCATGGCTTTTAGGATATCAGCACAAGTTACTAACCCAACTACTTTAACAGCATAGTTTGCTACTTTTTATTATCTTCCACCAGCCCCAGTATGACCATCAAACAATTTACTAGCACCAGCATCATTTCTTTGGATAAAATTATCGTAAGTTCTTTTATTATCACCAGCTTCAACATCGTCAGCTCATTCTTTAAGTACCACGTCTACAATATTCTTAATTCCTTTTACCAGATTCTCAATATCAATACCATCACCTTTAACAACATTACTCAGCAAATCACCACTATCACAAAAACGAAAGAAATAGGAAAAATAAGACTTTCTTTAACAGCATCTTCACCTTGAATATCTAATCTTCCTTCTAATACCTTTAGATATGAATTTGCCATCACCTGGCAAATCTTCCTTACTCAACACCTTTTACCATAGGATACCTGAATATTAAACCAGTTTTTAGATCCATTGGAATCCCAAAAAAAACTCATCTATCGGAATCGTATATTTGCTGTAAAATCTCCTATTTTTCTCTAACAAGATAAAATCTTCATGATGAATATTGGCTACATCGATCATTTTCAATTTGCCAAATAAGTTTGCGAAATCACTGCTTGTATCTAAACTACCATTATCACTTTGTGGTGGATTAGCAAGCCCTTGAGCATAAAACATCAAAGTTACAATACATAAACATAATAATATATTATTTTTATCACATATTACTCCTTTTTTTGAAAATTAATAAATTTACTTCATGTAAAAATAAATATATGGTATACGCTTACGAATGTGTTGTACGATTATTGTTTTAATAGCTTTTAACGAAAGTTATTAAAAAACATACAAACATAAAAATTTAATATAATTTTTTTTAAATGATTTGTTTACATTTGGAATTAATCTGTATATCAGATACATTATAAGTTTAAATAATAGAATAAGATATACAAAAAAGGAAAATTAATAATAAAAGTATGTATGGGTTAAAATACAATTCTAATAAAAGAAAGTCTCAATAAATAAAAAAACAAAATTAACATATACTAGCTTAATTTATAACAAAAGCAAAAACAGTAGTGATATAATTAAAGTAAACTCCACAAACAACATTACCCATTTAACTATCAGAGAAGAAATATATAAAAAAATTACAATCTATCTATATATTCCTTAAAATAAATCTATAAAAATATTAACCTAGCTAAACTAATGAGAAAATATTAATTTTAAAACAAAAATACAAAATAACAAAAACGTAGTGAGAGAAATCTTTACCCATTCTCCAATAATTAAACTATACAGAATACTTATAATCACATAAAAAATGATCCCTATTCCTATCCCCACAGCTATGCTATAAGTTAGAGGAATTAAAAACAATATTAAAAAACTTGGAATGGCTTCTATAACATGTGAAAAATCAATATTTTTTATTTCTTTGCACATAAAAATCATACATAATTTACATTATCAAAAAACAAACTACAAACTAGATAAGCCTAATAACAAAGCAAGTTCTTAATTACAAAATTCAGGAAAGTTATAATAATAATTAACAAACATATTAAGAATTAATCAAATATCTATCAACTACCTTAGTTAAAAGGATATGTTAATAAATACTTTCATTGTTTTATGGACTCACTTTACAATAGATTTATATATTTAAATATTCTAGTTTATTAACTTTAATAAGTTAATAAACCAAAAATAAGGTTTATATATATATATATATATAAATCGGTTTAATTAAAAAAATTAATACACAAATATACAGTTCAATATGAAAATATTGATCTTAGATTCTTTTACTATGTCTAAATAAATACTCTCATTTCTTAGCTATGTGCCTCATATATGATCATTCTTAAAACACCTAAATTATTAAATAAACTAACAAAAATACTTTTAAAGCAAAAAAATAAAAACAGTAATTCGATATTACAATGATAATTAACAATTAAAAACTTCTTTTAATGTCATAATACAATAACTTATCTTTTTAATTAATTTTACTCAAAGATCCATATCACTCTTATCGTATTCAAACTAGACACAATCAATTAAAGTCATTGCTCAATTGATTTAAATATTTCCTTATTATATAAAAAACCTTTATACCTTCTTTGCAAATTCGAGCTTCAGTACCATTGCCACACTTAATTATACCGCACAAACACCTGACTTTGGTTAATAAAATTTAAAATAAAAATTTAGCATAATTTAGTATTTTTTACTATTAATATTTCTGAAGGACGCAAAAAGAGAACTCACTAAATAAAAAGCAGGTTATGTTGATAACATTAAATTAAAATCATCAATATAACCTACTTAGGTCATAAGTCTACTATTTCCGGAGTATCAAAATACTTCAATACAACCTAAAGAGAATAGTATAAAAATTATTAAAATTTTTCAAGACATTCATTTGTATTATGTAAATAATTTATCAAAAATAAATGATATAAATTGTAGCTTCCTTTATGGAGAATATAATCTCTAAGCTGAAATCTCAATTTTGTGATAATTTTTTTAATTTTGCTTCATTTTTGCTCTTTTAATAGTGCGTTTAACGCACTATTAAATCTCCTAATAAAAAAATTAGTGACTTAATTTATAATATTTTATAGTATTTATTAAAGCTAAAACATTATTCTATTTTCTTTAAAATCACATTTTTAAACATCTTTGATAAAATTTTAATACTATTACCTTTAATCTCCCGCTTATGCTAAATTACAAGCACTTTTCACTTTTTCTTTAATTTTATCTAAATTATTATTATTAATTTTAAAGTATCCTTTTTTAAAGGTTTTAAAGCCAATTTTTTTGATTCTCTGCATTATCTACATTACATTTTAAAATTAACTTTTTGTATATGCGTAAGAAAAGCTTTAATCTTAGATTAATCTAGATTCAAAAATGATTAAGCCTATCATTATCCTTTAATGTATCTTTTAAAAGTTCAATTTTTGTTTTTATTCATCAATTTGACTTTTTTACTAGTATTTCTTCTGGTATTTTTTTATTTTCTTCTGTTTGCTCTACTAGATCTTTTTAAGACTTACCATCAGAATTGTTTTTTGTTTATGCTGATCACAACTATTAATTAGTAACAATAAGATCAAATTTCTAAGACATTGAAACATCTCTTCATTACTAGCCTTAGAAGATATATCATTGAGAATACCTCTAAAAAAACTGTTCTATTGCATTAGTACCATTACCTTATTTGGTATCATTATTATAATCGTTATTCTCAACCCTACATTAAGTTTGGATAGTATAATTATTGGTTTTACAAAATTTATTATCATTGCTTTTTTACTTGATTTTTAAATTTATTTTTCTTAAATACCCTTTTTAACTTAATTCATTTGATAGAAATTATTTATTCATTTCAACCACATTCACTCCGTACTTCATTCAGCAATTGTTCCATTGTTGTATCATTAACTTCATTTTTATCAAAAAATTCTCTTAGTTTATCTTTAAACCTATTTTCACCCACTGCATTATCACTACATTTCGAGTATTCTTGGTGTATATGGGTCAATGTTGCTTTTATTTTTGTGTCGCTTAATTGAAGCAAAGCATCAACCTTCTGTCCTTTAACTATATCTTTATACTCGTAAGAACCTTTGGGTACTAAGGTCTCTCTTAAAAAGTCCAGAGCTTGCACTTGGTTTTTCCCAAACCTTGCTTCTAATATTTGTAATATTTCTTCTGCTCCCACTAGTCCAGCTACATGATTTTGTGGATTACGTAACTCTGCTTTGAGATATTCAAACATCTTTTCATTCGTATTATGGTCTGGAGTATTAATTGTTTGTAATAAAACATTTCTAAAAAACATTTCTAGATCGATAGATCCGTCATATCTACTATTTATATTATCTCCTGAATTTATAAGAGTATTACTTATAAGTTCAATAACAGTTAAATTACCTGCTTGTAACGGTCTTTTCTTTTCTAAATAGTCATATACATATTGAAAAGCATGAGCTAACTCTCTTTGTCTTGATACATCTTTTGACAGATAGTCAATAAAGTCTTTATATTTCTTCATCTGATCAACTGATAAGAGATCATTCTTTGCTTCTATTATTTTATTAAATCCATGTATAAGGACATCAAATTTATTTTGCTCTTCGGTAGTCAAAGCAACAAATGAAGGTTGTATCTTTTCTTCAATTTCCTTATCACTTGAATTGATAACGGAGTCACCTTTAAAAGAGTTCATAGGACTTCCTGATTGTTCTGAACTTGGAGTCATAATATTTGTACCCAATTTGCAATAACAAAACAATAATAAATTACAAAATAATAAATAATTTATAAATTTTCTCATATAATATTCTCCTTTTTCCTTGCTTGTGATTATAAATTAATTATGTTGATTTGTATATATATTTCTGCAAATAATTATATATTTTGCAAAGATGAAATTATTAAGTTTATGTTCAATAAGAATAATTTTTATCAACTTCAAATTATGATGTATTTGAATATTTTATTTCAAAATATTCAAAGCATATAAGCAATTTCCTTAAATTATCCCAAGACATCAAGTCCTAATGTTTTTGTGTATTACCTAAAATAAAATTATTTGCATTTTTTTTGTATAAATTTTCATTCTAAAGTAAAGTCTTGATAAAAATTGCCTATTTTTAATCTTTCTTTCCAATGTATTGATTTCTTGCAAATAATCCTCAAGTTACAATTCTAAATAATTTTTATTTAAATACCTTCACAAACTCAAATCCAAGTTGACTTTTGGCTATACCAAATTGATACTTCAACTCATTAGCTTTATTATTTACCTCCAACACTCGATCTAATATAATATTTAAGAATAATTTTATAAATGGTAATTTTAATACCATTCTTTATGAGATTTGGATCATCTTTGATACTTTCCCATTTTTGTCTCATTAATACACATTAACTCTTGAAAATCCCATCTCTTTCTTATTTCTGAATTACCTAAACGACCCTCACTGAAATACATGGAATAATCTTTATACGCTCTTTTTACTTTACTCATATCCCTCCTATTTCTAAATTGACAACAATTTAACAGCAATTAATTTTACTTAACATAAACTTTATAACAAAACATTAAGACTCATAAAAAAAGTAAACAATTAAAAAATATTCATACAACATGAAGATAAATGATATATATTGTTTAAATCATAAATATCAAAGGAGGTTTATATGAATAAAATTATAAAGCTATTGATACTTTACAGCTCATTATTATTACATTGTTGTAAAGGACATAAAGTGAATATAGTGCCTGATGATAATCAATCACATAATAGATCTAAAAGATCTCTAGACAATAAACAAAAAGAAACTGACATTAAAGTAAAAAAAGAAAATATTACTTTAACTGCTGAGGAACAAAAGAAATTTAAGTCTTTAAATTTTGCACTTGAAAAAGTAATTGAAAAACTGCAGAACCAAATTGCTGGATGTCAAAACGATAAAAGCAAATGTACAAACTTTTTTAATTGGATCTCAAAAAATGAACACAAACAAAAACAAAAGGAATTGGCTAATGCATTTACCAAAGTTTATGATTTCTTAGAAAAGAAAAGACAAAAAAAAGCACATGATAAAGACTTTGATACCTATATAAGCGATGCTATTGAATGTCAAGTTAATAATCACGACTGTAACAAGGATAATAAATATGGAAATGATGACAATGAAATAGAAAAATTTTTTAGAGGTATTTTAAATGATATGAGTTTAAAAGATAATAACGAAAAAATGTTTGAATGTCTCAAGAAAGAACTTTTATGTACTGATGACAGTAATAAACATTTTGATG
Organism: Borrelia persica No12; assembly: GCF_000500045.1. GTDB lineage: Bacteria > Spirochaetota > Spirochaetia > Borreliales > Borreliaceae > Borrelia > Borrelia persica. Next base: position 20,200 of record NZ_AYOT01000232.1, read on the forward strand.
GACTTACAACAAATTGGCAAGACTAATAAATTATAAATAAAAAAATAAGGGTATAAAAATGAAAACAATCAACATTATTTTGATCTTATTGTTACTAATGAATAGTTGTGATCAGTATAGACAAAAAAACAATTCTGATGATAAACTTCAAAAAGATTCAGGAGAACAAACAGAAGAAATTCAAAAAAAATTAGAGGAAATATTAAGAGAAGAATTAAATGATACTGAAAAAGCAAACTTAGATTTCTTAAAAAACGCTTTGGACAACGAAAATGATTTTAACAAGTTTTTAAGCTCCGACCAATCTGAAATAAAGTCTGTACTTGAACATATAAAGGAACAACTTAAAGATTGCAACGGAGAAAATGCAGAAAATCAAAAACAAACTTTTAAACAAATGATAAAAGCTGCTGCTGGCAACTTAGATAATATAAAACAAGCACAAAGTATGTGTAATATAAGAAATGGTAGTTAAGGTACCAGATTATATAAACCAAAAAAACAAAATTAAAAAAAGATATTTTATTATTGCTTAAAATCATATGTCTTGGATCGAGCATTTCTATCCTATTGACAACAAAAAAGCAATAATAAATTACAAAGTAATAAGTATTTTATATACATGTTCATTAATATTCTCCTTATTGATTTAAATATAAAATAATTATATTGATCTGTATATAAATATTTTTTTGAGCTTTTATTTTTTTTGTGAAATTTTATGTTCTGTTACAAAATGTAATGTTCACTAAAATGCATTTTTGTTGAGTCAAAAACAAGAAGGGATATAATTAAATTAAAAAAATCATATGAAGATTATGTCATGTATTTCAGTGAAGGTCAATTAAGTGATTCTGAAATAGCCAAAGAAATAGAAATTTTAAGAACTAATGTATGTAATAAAAGATCAATTAATTATGTATACTGATATTGCATACAGTATAGATCGGGATAATACTGCTGTTTGTACACTAGAGAGAATAGAATCTAAGCTTTATGCCTTTCTCTTGCAAAAAAAGTCTTTACTTAATGACATAAGAATTTTAAATATGATAAAGATTATCATCAATAATTTATGTGAATACACTTTATATTGAAGATAGAGACAATACTTCTAGACAAGGGCAGTACAACGAGAGAATTTCTTAAACTTAGAATTAACATGAATGGTAATTTCAGAATAACACCGATAAAACCAATAAGTAATAAATTTAGTCGCATTACCACTTTAATCGGACCCATAACATCATCTTGTTTGAGAGTATTTTAGATTTTAGTAGCAAATCTGCTATTTCTGATATTTATGCTTATACGGAGGTTGAAAATAGTAATGATGATTAACTTGAGGCACTATCTGCTTCATATTTACTCTTAACATTAAATTATCATGAGAGAAAAGCACATTTTACTAAATTTAAGTTCATTTAATATGTAAATTATTGTATAATAATAAATAAGGAGATTTTATGGAACAATTAGCACGTCGAATGATAACTCAGCAAATGGTATTAGCTGCTCTTGTTAAAGCTGGAATTGATCGAGAAATAGCTGAAGATTTGTCTCTTAGGTATTATAAGAATGAACTTACTCACAAAGATATTGAGTACCTTAAAGAAAACTTTGATATTAAATTAAAACATTTAGAAGAAAAGATTTTTGATACCAAAGAAGAATTTATTCATAGAATAGATAGTAAGTTTAATGAGATTGATAACAAGATTGATAACGTTGAGAATAATCTGAATATAAAGATTGATACTAAATTCACTGAGCTTGATAACAAGATTGATATTGTTGGAAGTGAATTAAAATCAGACATTAAAGGTCTAGATAATAAGATTGATAATCTTAGAAAAGACATGGAACTTAACAAAATGAAACTAGATAACAAGGTTGATACTAAATTTAATGAACTAGATAATAAGATTGACAAATCAGTATCAGAACTTAAAAGCACATTAAAGTTACATGGTTGGATGTTTGGAACAATTATTACTCTTAATATAGGAATATTTTTAGCGTTAATA
>NZ_AYOT01000233.1 GCF_000500045.1 Borrelia persica No12
TCTGTTTCGTTTGATTGTGCGTTATCGCCTATGTTTTTCTTCAAATTCGCTAACATACTTTCTTTCGCACGGTTCTTCAAATGGGCTCGCTCCTCTTCTGCCCTCCTAAGTCTCTCTTTTCTTTCTTTTGCTTCCTGTTTAAAAAGCCTCTGCAAATATTCTTCTCTTCTCAGCAATTCTAGCCTGCGTTTCTCTTTTTTTGCTTTCTTTTCTGTTTCATGATTGCACAAATTTTTTGTTGCTTTTTTTCTTTCTTTTTCTGCAAGTTTTTTTCCAATGCATATGCTCTCACCATAAACCGATTTTTCAACATATCGCTTTTTGTACTTATTGGGATACCAGTCTCTAAATCTGCCTTCCCAAATTATTTCATAATCGTTTATTATCCCATCTTCTCTTTTCATCATCATCCAGACTTTGTGCTTGTATCTATTTGCAAATTGCTTTAAAAAATGCTCTAAAATGTCTTCAAGACTGTATTCAATTCCATAATCAGTTATTGCTTGCTCCAGATTTAACAGAGCATTTATGTATGTCGAATCGTTGTTACTTAGCTCTTTTATTTGCTTCACGTACTTTTCGCTAATTTTGTAGTCAGATAGCAGTCTTGTTTCGACATCTTTCCTAATTATTTTGCAATCTCTTTTCTTTTTTTTATAAAAATCAGCTTTTTTCAAAAGCATTTCTGAGTTCTCTTTAGAATTCTTTTCTTTTTTATTGCTTATATTAGCTTTATTAATAYCATCCGAATCTTGCACATGCGAAATTATACTCATGCGATTTTTATGAAGTTGTTCGTTGTTTTTTGATTCTATTTTTTCTTTTATGAGTTTTGTATTTTGCGAATTTATATTTTGGGGTTCGTTATCAAAAAGCTCATTAAAATCAAAATTTCCAATAATGAATTTATCTTTTAAATTGTCTTTTAGAAGTTGTGTTAGATATTCTAATATTGCTTCTTTATGAGTAGGCATTAGTTCCATGTTTTGCACATAATAAGCAACACTTCCTTTTCCTTTACCAAATCTTATAATTTTAGATTTTATTAAATTTAGATTGTTTAGTAGCTTTATATCTAATTCTAGAGTGCGTTTACATACTTTTTTTGCATAATCATTTTCTAGTAATTTAAGTACTATGTTTTGGATATCACTTGCTGAATATTCTTCGATTCCCTTTGATTGTTTGTAATTTGTATTTTTAGTATTTATTGTCCAGTAAACTTTGAGTAATCTGTTGTATCGTTTCAGCATTTTACTTATTTGCAATTTAACATAGGACATTCGTATTGTTTGAGTATTATGGGGATTTTTATAAGTATTTAGTTCTACAAGGCTTTTTAATATTGCGTCTATTTGACCTTTTGGGTCTTGATATTTGAAATTCTTATTATCTTTTGCTATACTTAACATGGTTTTTGTTTTTTTATCCAAAGTTTAGATTTTCTTTTTCTTAAAAAGAATCTTTGGATGTTCGTATGTTTTATTATATATGAAAATTTCACTCTTGACTAGTTTTTTAGTTGAGGTGATTTTTTTATACATCACTTTTTTTATTGAATAAAGCTGAGAAACAATTTTTGTGAAATTTCTATTTATATGATAAAAAAATTTAACTAAATTAGTATTTAAGATGTTGTTTATAATCATAAATACTAATTTTAAATCAACTATGCATTATTGTCAATAAAATTGCCCAATCAAATTAAATTGAATTAAATAATTCTGAATATTCTGTAAATAATATTTTTAGAATTATTTATATTTTTTATATAAATTAGATATTTTTTTGTTTTTTTATATAACAATTATTTTTTTTTGATTCTTTGTAAATTGAATTATTTGATGTATCTATTAACCCTTTGATTAACTTTATTTGAGTCTGTTTTTCTTCTTCTATGTTTTGTATCTTTTGTTTTAGTTCTGATATTTCTTCATCTTTGTTTTTTATTTCTTTTCGAGTTTTTTCTTCTATGTGTTGAATTTCTTTTTGAGTTTTTTCTTCTATGTGTTGAATTTCTTTTTGAGTTTTTTCTTCTATGTGTTGAATTTCTTTTTGAGTTTTTTCTTCTATGTGTTGAATTTCTTTTTGAGTTTTTTCTTCTATGTGTTGAATTTTTTCTTGTAATTCTAAAAATGCTTTAATCAATTTTGTTGTATTGCTGTTATTGGTCTTGATTTGTTGTATAGCTTCTATTGAAGGTATTTTATTTTTTTGGTCATATATACTTATTTTTTGTTTTATACTTTTTATTTTATTTTCAACAATTTTTTTAGTATTTATTCTGATTTCTAGGTATCTCATTTCTGTTGTTAAATGACATATTATGTCTTCCGGAATGTATTTCTTTTCGTTGTATATTACATATGCATTTAGTTTAGTTAATTTTCTACAAAGAGTTGGCTTGTCTATTTTAAAATTAAAGTTTTCTTTTAGTATTTTTACTACTTCTCCAAGTTTGTATAATTGTATTGATTCTACTTTTATCATATTGATTTTATCTCCTTATAATAGATAGTATGCTATTTTATTATAGCTAAAGGTTAATTTTTAGTTAAAGATTTATTTATGAGTATTAATTAAACTAGTAAAATACTATTGTTAGCAATCTTGACAAATTTTTATTTATTGTTTATGTTATTAGCATTGATTTTATTTCCAATAGAAGAAAGGCAAGCTACTTTACTTTTATTAAGTTTTATGGCAAAGGTTGATAAGAGTAAAGTATTCTTGTTTGTCATTTTGAAGGCTTAGAGGAGGGGATTTGAGTGT
>NZ_AYOT01000234.1 GCF_000500045.1 Borrelia persica No12
TATCTTCTCATTAAGCCTAGTCTCTACTCCATCTATCTTTGCATTTAAATCATTCTTAACAGTCTCTATCTTATCATCAAGTTTGTCTATTTTCTTATTAAGTCTAGCCTCAACTCCATCTATCTTTGCGTCAAGCCTAGCCTCAACTCCATCTATCTTTGCGTCAAGTTTGTCTACCCTAGCATCAAGTTTATCTATCTTCTCATTAAGCCTAGTCTCTACTCCATCTATCTTTGCATTTAAATCATTCTTAACAGTCTCTATCTTGACATCAAGTTTATCTATCTTCTCATTAAGCCTATCCTCAACTTTATCTATCTTTTCATTCAAATCAATTTTGAGCATACTTATCTTATCRTCTAAGTAATGAAAATTATCCATCATCCTATCTTGAAGAAGATCAAATTTTTCTTCAAGAACATAATAACTGATAATCTGCCCATCAAATGCCCCACTATGATAATCTTTTTTAACTCTCTCAGACTTACCCAAATTCTTAGCTACTTGTTCATCATATACCTGCTCTTTTAATGCAACACTCATATTTATAACCTCAATGATTGTTTTAATTTCTAATATACTCTACTTAATTATAACACATGAAATAAATGCACTATCGGAAATAAAAGAATAAGACCAAAAACTGAAGTTATTGGTCTTATTCATGGGGTAACACAAAAACGATAATAAATTATGTTTTTGTGTACAAATAATATTATACAATAATATTAAAAAAAGTCAATCAATTTTTTCTATTGTCTCTGAATTTTTTTCATATATTTTTTAGTCAGCCATTCTAAATGCCATTGAATGCTCTTTAGCTTTCAACATACGCACAAGCTT
>NZ_AYOT01000235.1 GCF_000500045.1 Borrelia persica No12
ACTATTCCCTTCACTTTTCTGCATTTTGCTAATTTCTTCTGCAATGATTCTTGCTTCAAGCTTTCTCAAATTCTCATCAATGGGAGCCGGAGTTACTCTTACAAGTTCATTCTGTCCCATTTCACTAAGTCATCAATCCTGCACCAGGCATTTGTTGGTCATAAACCTAGCACCCTTACAGGCAAGCTTAATCTCCTCTATAGAAGCTGCGGCTTTTACTTTTGATATTCTTCTTAAAACCTCATTTAGGTGTCCTTTAGTTCTAGCCAAATCCGCAGTTTTTCCCCAATAATTCCAATAAGCTTCTACTTTATCCACTTCT
>NZ_AYOT01000236.1 GCF_000500045.1 Borrelia persica No12
ATCGGATTCTAAAGCCTTAAGTTTTTTTTCACGTTCTAACTCAAGCTTCTTAGAATTCTCTGCATTAGTTAGTTTTTCAGTCTCTGTATTTTTCTTAGTTTTATATTCACTTTCAACTTGAGTAAAACGCCTCTGAAATTCTTCACCAGATATTTGCCCCTTGCGTTGAGCCTCTTTTAAAAAATCAATCTCTTTACTATACTGATCATCAAGCTCTGATAATTTTTCTTTTCTCATTGCAATTTCTTTATCAAACCCTTCTTCAAGTCGCATAAGCTCGATCTCACTTCGTTTTTCTAATGCTTCTAAATCTTTGTCTCTCTGTTCTTCTATAGCTTTGATTCTCTCAGCTTCAAAACCTTTAAAAAGTCCCACAGTAAAACTCAAAACAGAAGAAGCCACTGCT
>NZ_AYOT01000237.1 GCF_000500045.1 Borrelia persica No12
CTAAACTTATTATTATTGCTCTTCTCATTTTAGGTATGGGTTCTCTATTTGTTTTTCTTCTTAAACCAGTAACTAAAGACATTATCAACATCCTAGTTACTAAGTTTAAAACCAAAGATAAAGACAAGGATAAAGATTTATGATATTTGGTAAAAGGTTAATTGCAATCCAATATTACTTGGATTGCATTAATTTTATGTGCATTAAAAAAAATTTGCAAAAACTTGATTTTTACTTGATAATATTTTGTTTTTGTTATATATTTATTTTTAGGCAATTATGGATAGGAACGCAAGGTTAAAACTACGGTACTTGCAAACTCCATCCA
>NZ_AYOT01000238.1 GCF_000500045.1 Borrelia persica No12
GATAATACTATTTCTTTGGGTGTTCATATCTTAAACAAATTTACAGATATTATTAAAACACCAAATCAACATAACACTGCTAATTACGTTAATATCTTCACCAAAGTGGTTAATTATTTCTATTCCTTGTATATAGATAATTTAAGTAAAATGGAGCGTCGTGAATCAATGAAGATTTTGTCTGAAATTGAAGATATTCTAAAACTTAATATTGAAATAATAGAAAAT
>NZ_AYOT01000239.1 GCF_000500045.1 Borrelia persica No12
AATTTGTTTGTAATTTTATCTTTATCCCCCTGCTCCGTTACAAGCACTTGACGCTTCATTTTTAAATTGATCTAAATTATTACTATTAGATTTAAATGAGCCCTCTAAAACTTGTTTAAATGTGTTCTTTTGATTTTCTGCATTATCTCCAGTACATTTGTTAAGTTCACTTTGGATATGTTGAAGTACAGACTTTATTGCAGATTCATCATGACTTAAAAACTTGTTAAAATCACTTTCATTATTCAATGCTTCTTTTAAGAAATTTAGATTTACTTTTTCAGTGTCATTTAACTTTTCTTTGAGTATTTCTTCTGGTGTTTTTTTAATCCCTTCTGTTTGTTCTGCTTCATCTTTTTGAGGTTTGTCATTATCAGTGTTTTTTTGTTTATACTGATCACAACTATTAATCATTAGTAATAATAAGATCAAAATAATATTGATTTTTTTCATTCAAATCTCCTTATATATGATTTTAAAAAATATATATCATTTATCTTATTGTTTATTTGTTTTGTAAAGTTTAATGTTTTGTTATAAAGTTTATGTAAACAAAATTAATTTTTGTTAACTTATTGTTAACTTAAAAGGTTGAAGGGATATGAGTAAAATAAAAAGGGGATATGAAGATTATGTCATGTATTTCAATGAAGGTCGCTTAAGTGATACTGAAATAGCTAAAGAGATGGGAGTTTCACGAGCGAATGTATGTAAAATGAGACAAAAATGGGAGAGTATTAGAGACAATCCAAAAGAATTTGGTAGTAATACTAAAGTTAC
>NZ_AYOT01000240.1 GCF_000500045.1 Borrelia persica No12
GATTATATACAAGAGATAAGTCTCTTAGAAAAAGAGATTAAGAAAAGAAAAGGAGATAGTAAAGAAATACAAGATATGGAGACTAGACTTAAAAATTTAAAACGTTCAAAAGAAGATAAAACAATGGAGTTGTGTTATGAAACAATGAAGAAACTTAAGATAACAGATTTAGATAATAGTAGATTTAAGTTTGAAGGGTAAATAAATGGATATATACAGTAGTAGTATTTT
>NZ_AYOT01000241.1 GCF_000500045.1 Borrelia persica No12
CTTTAACGAGCTCAGAAAGTACCATTTTTTGAGTTATGATTGGATATGCCAATTCTTCCATAAAGATCTCCTCATAATATTATACACTATTTATTGAGATGTAAAAATGGTCATTGTGAAAGAGTGTAGTAAAAACTTAGCTGGTGTTGATAGTTAAAATCGTGTTTCGGATTAATGTAAATTTGAGCTTACCAAGAAATGTATTTTTGATATTGTTATGTTTGTTATGTATAGATTTTGAGTTGTTGATAGAGAAGTTGTTATAAAAAAAATTATCAAATGCTTTGATGACAATTGCAATTATGGATGTAATAAATAGCCTGAAAAGTGTTTTCAACGCGCTCGATGTCTTTGTCAATTGAATGAATATCCTTTGACTTTGAATAAT
>NZ_AYOT01000242.1 GCF_000500045.1 Borrelia persica No12
ACATTTGCTATCTCTTTAGCATAATAATTTTGATCATATAATTCTGACATCTTTATACTCCTTTAACTTATTAATTTGGTTTACCTTTATTTCCATAAATAGCCACATGTACGATACAAAGCTTTTTCTCAGTACCATCAAGTGCAATTGCATCTGATAATGCTATCGCATTAATTTTGCTATTACTTGAACTATCCTTTTCAACCTGTCCATCTGAATTAAATTTAACTTTATCTTTTCTTTTAATTTGATCATCTTTTGCAATTAA
>NZ_AYOT01000243.1 GCF_000500045.1 Borrelia persica No12
TCATCTTCACCACCAATTTCAACATGTGGTTCATAATGTGGTTGATTATCTTGTGATGTTGTATCAACTACTCGTTTTACTCCTCTCTTATATGGATATCCTTTAAAGAAGTAATTTTCTAGTTTATCAGTTCGACTTGTTACAGTACCACCTTGATTAGCAAAGTGTAAATTTTTACCCTTAAAATCAGCTGTATTGCTAAAAACACCAGCATCATTGGTAGGATTCTTCATTAACTTTTTAAGAGCTTTAGCTTTTTCTTCATATTGCTTTACTAGTTCAGTTACGTTTGT
>NZ_AYOT01000244.1 GCF_000500045.1 Borrelia persica No12
CTTTAATAACTTCTCCATTTGAATTAAAATCCAACTTATCACCCATGTTAATACCAGAAGAGCTTTGTGTAATTACATAACCTTCAAAATTATTTGTTATTGGTATTACTGTTGCTACGTTAGTATGTTCATTAATATCTATACATATTCCATACATATTTTGAGAATCAGATACTTCAACAAAGATATCATCGGGTTTTTCGGTTGAAACCTTTAATTTAACTGCACGTTTGTACGGAAATCC
>NZ_AYOT01000245.1 GCF_000500045.1 Borrelia persica No12
GCTAAGAATGCATCAAGACAATCGATTTTCGTTATCGCATTCTTATCTTTCATAAAAAATTCTTTTACCAAACCACTCCAATAACTCACACTCTTTAATTCTTCTCGTTTATTAAAATATTCTAACAATTTGCTATCATCTCCTAAATAAATATTTTGTAAGTACAGATTAATCTCTTTTATGCTACTAAATGGTTTTTCATGCAAAATTTCATGCATATTACGCGATGCTAATAATAAACGTTCATAACAATAAAATTTACCAGTTTGAAGTTTAGGTTTATTTGTTTTAACATTAACAACTCGATCATTATTATTTGCTACTTTTGCTTGTTT